>CALUUZ010000004.1 GCA_944324075.1 Candidatus Mailhella excrementigallinarum | reverse complement strand
ACGTTAAAACCCATTTCCCGCGCGGTCTGATTGAAAAAATAACGCTTGATCTTGCCGCAGGCAGAACAGATGGGGCGGTTCAGACGCTCCTTGACGCGCGGAATGGGCAGACCCTCCGCGTCCATGTCGCGAATGATCAGGGGAAAGCCGTGCATTGTGCAAAAACGTTCCACCACGCCGCGCGCAGCCGGGGAGGAATCGGGAATGGCGAGATCGATGTGCAGTCCTGTGACGTTGTAGCCGAGCTGACCAAGAACAAGCATCAGCGCCAGCGAGTCCTTTCCGCCGGAAAGTGCCACCAGCACGCGATCTTCCGGCGTCATCAGCCTGTGCGATTCAATGCCTTTCTGAACCTGGCGGGAGAAAAATTCAAGAAAACAGTCCGCGCAGAAGGCGCTGTTGTGACTGGGCAGGGCGACGACGGCAGTGGCTTTGCAGCGGCGGCATTTCATACGGGTTGCTCCGGGGAAGGTTTTGCTCCCGTGCGGGAACGCTGAACTTCTGCTATCCTGTCCGGCCCGTTCGCGCAAGTGCGGACCGGCGGCGAGGGGGGCGGGATTTTCATTCCTGCGGGGCTTCACAGGAAAAGGGGAATGGAGTAGAAATAGTCTGGAGTTTTTTGAGAGAACGGCATGTTTCGCCGCGTTCCGCCGCGGCAAGGAGTTCATATATGACGCAGCAGCCCCCCCGGAAACTTGAAATGAGCGCCCGGAAGAAATCTTCCGCCGCGCCGGTGACGATCATCATTGTTCTGCTTGCGCTGTGCGGCGGAGGTGCCTGGTACATGCTCACACAGCGGGGCGGCCCTGTTCCTTCCGAACTGCCTTCCGCTGACTCTTCCTCCGTGAGCGGGCGGACTTTCACGGGGAACGCCCCGGCCGGGACGGGCGGACTGCCGCCCGGAGAGAGGGACGCAGCCGGGAGAACGGGAACAGGCATGGCCGGCGCGGCGGGAGAAACTTCAGACGGGCCGCAGGCCGCCGGCGGGCGGACTTCCTCAAACGTCATGTCCGGGGCCGGCGGCGGAGAGCTTTCCGGTGCCTCCGGAGAAGGAGAGAGGAACGGGACGCCCCTTTCCGCGGCTTCCGCCCTTCCGGCGGAAGAAGACAGGGGAGAAGGGCGGACTGTCCGAGCGTCGCGCGGACGGGACAAGGCCGATTCCGGCAATATCGTGGAGCCTCCGGCGGGGGTGCGTTCCCCGGTGCTGGTGACGGAACCGTCCGGCGGAAGAGGCGCTTCCAGAAGCGCGGCTTCCCCGTCGGCGTCTCCTTCCGAACGGGATCGCCGTATTGCCGCTGTGGAAGCGGCCGTGCGTGAAGGCGGGCATCGGTCGGAAACGGGAACCGGCGGAGCGCCCTCTTACGGCATGAGCATGGGCGGTGCGCTGGACAGCCCGGAAGCGTACGATGCCTCCGGGAGTCTGGCGGCGGAAGCGTCGGAAGACGGTGACAGCGTCATCACCCCGTATTTCGTGCGGGGGCTGGCCCGCTGGCTGGCCGACCACTATACGCCGTCAGCGAAAAGTGGGGGCAGAGGACGGGTGTCCGCCTCCGTGTCCGCAGCCAATGCGACATTCGGGCAGAGCATGAGCGGGCTGCGCCATATGGGGGGGGATTCCTCCAGCGGGCGGGCATTTGTGCTCAATCATGCGTGGTCGCCGGGCATGCTGGAAGCCCTGTACCGCATGTATGATGATTCTTTCGTTCAGGCCATGCGGGATGCCGCCGCACGGCGGAGCAAGGGCGCGCTGGACGCCGGGCAGACGGCGGACATGTTTCGCGCCTATGCCGGCCAGTTCCGTCTGCTGGATGCCGGACTGCGCGGAGTGGCCGGAATGGCCGATCTTGACGCCGGAGTCGGCATGTTGCGGGAGGCGGAACGGGAAACGGGACAGGCCCGCAGGGAACTGGCCTCCCTGGTGCGCTCGTATGAGGCGGCCCGAGAGCAGGGAGATTCGAGCCGTGCGGATGCCTTGCGCGCGCGGATGGAAAACGCTTCGCGACGGATACAGCGGGCGACGGAGGCGCGTACGCGCGCCGAACGGGAGCTGACGGATGAAATCCGGCGCAGGGCGGGGGGGAAGACCCCGGACGACGCCACACTGCTGTATCTTGCCCAGTGGGTGGAGCGCAGGGATTCCGGCCCGGAATCCGCCGCCGTCGCCGCCGGACTGCTGGGCAGAATGGCGGAAAGATTTGATGCGGAGGCCGGAGTCAGATGATGGAAACGCTGCTGGTCGTGGGGGGCTGCCGCAGCGGCAAGAGCGCGGCAGCCATGCGCTGGGCGCTGAGCCGCCCCGGGCCACGCGCCTATATCGCCACAGCCCGCCCTCCGGTCGGAATCGGTTCTCCGGATTCCTCCGAAGAACAGTGGGATGACCCGGAGATGCATGCCCGCATTGCCCGGCATCAGGCTGAACGCGGGCCGGACTGGCACACCCTGCTGGCCTGTGAGGATACGCGCGGCCCCCGGCTTGCCGCGGAGGATGCGTTGCGTCAGGCGGCCGCAGAGTGCCGCGTGGCCGTATTCGACAGCGTGGGCATGTGGCTTGCCGGGCTGCTGGAAAAAGACGATGCCTTTGTTCTGGACAGGGTGCGGAGTTTTGCGCGCTGCCTGGAACAGGCGCCGTTGCCGACGGTGCTGGTAAGCGAAGAGGTCGGCATGGGGCTTGTGCCGACCACAGCCATGGGCAGGCGCTTTCGGGATTTGCAGGGAGAAGCGAACCAGATTCTCGCCGCCGCCTGCCGTAATGTGGCGTTCTGCGCCTGCGGCCTGACCCTGGAGCTCAAGGGCAGGCCGGAATAGCGTCCGGACCGCCTCCACAGGTATGTTTGGTTTTAATATATCCACAGAGCATTTGCACTGATGCAGCCCGGCATAGACAAGGCTGTTCTCTGCCGGTTGTGATATTGCCCCCCCTGAAAGCGGGACTGCCGTAATTAATTCGCTTGCGGCATTAAGTGACGGCTTCAGCGTGAACTCTGCGAGCCGGTTCTCTGTGTTCCGGCTCGCGGATACCTTCAGTTCAGCGTCCTTCCCATACCTGCATGTCCGCCGGGGCGGAAAGCTGCACCTTGTGGCTGATGTTCACGCTCTTGCCTTCCGGAACAGTCACTTCCCAGTACAGGGTGTTGTCTTCCCTCCGAGCTTCGGGAGCGGAGTGCATCTCCAGAATAATCTGCTTGTCGCGGCTCTGCGGGGCGGGCTCTTCCACGCGCACGCCGACAGGGCGCCTGTGGCGGTTGGTGATGGTCATCGTCCAGTCCCATGTATAGGTGCGCTTGCGGTCGATGAATCCTTCGCGTCCGCTCTGCTGGCTGGCAGTTTTCAACTCAGCCGTGACCAGGGGATCGCGTCCGAAGTAGATGCTGTTGTCGGCAAAGCCGCCTTCGTCCGTGTCAAGACTGAATGTGGAATTGCCCGCCAGAACGCCGTCCACAAGGAATATGGCGTCTCCGGCAGGGAAGTGTTTCATGGCGGGGAGATCGAGCCGCGCGGCAAGATATGCGTCGCGCGTGCGGGACGGGCGCGCCACATAGGAAAAGGTTGCCTTGAGTTCTTCCCTGTGCAGGGGAAGACGCATGGCAGGTCCCGCGTTCACATCGCGCGCGCCCAGATTCCAGGCTTCATAGCTTGCTCCATCCATGTAGTGGGGGGCAGAACTTTTGGCAAGGGATGACGGAGGCGCCATTTCCGCCGCAATGGGCGCGCTGTCCATGAGCATGCTGTTTCCTGCCGAACGGGCCAGCGCCGCGGGCTGAGTGGGGCGGGGTCTGGCGATCCATGCGGCCAGGGCGGGCGGAGTCATGTTCCGGCGGGGATCGGCCGTGGCAAGCTGGAGTTCGGCGTTCTTCCAGTTCCGGCCGCTGCGCTGCCAGATTTCCGCGTCCAGACGCAGTTCCACCACGCCGTCGTCGGGGCGGGCCTCCAGCCTGTACAGCGGCCGCCATCCGGCGTTGGCGCTGCTGTACACGCAGCGCACGTCCACCGGGCCGGAAGCGTTCTTTTCCAGGGTAAGTACAGCCTCTTTGGCAAAGCCCGTTCCGCCCGCTTCGGCCAGCCGCTGCGTCAGGAGCTTTTCCCTTTCATTCAGGGCGCTCAGTTTGGCCGCGCGGGCTTCGCTGCCGTCGTCAAACGCGGCGAGCCTGCGTGCCGTGAGTTCTGCCAGAGCCGGAAGCTCTGCCGGGCTGCCGAGACTGACCGGAGGATGACGCCACAGATCACGGTAAGCTTCGGCGTCTTTTCCAACGATCTCCAGCGCCCGGATATGTCCGCGCACTTCTTCAAGTTCCCGTTTCAGGGAAAGTTCGGGCTCCGCGTCCGGGGCGATGGCGTCGCGGAGGCTGAAGGAAGAAATGGCGTGTTTGCCCGCGGTGACGTCGATGCTCTGCGGGTCCGCGTCGGCGGGCAGAAGAAAGCGCAGCGTCCGGCCGTCCTGTTCAGGCTTGATGGAAAATTCCTCGTGAATGAGCGCTCCGCCCGGATGCAGCAGGACGGACGTGGGAACGGCAAAAGCGGGGGAGGCGGCAAGGCCTGCCAGACATGCCGCGGTCAGAGCGGTTCCTCGCGCGGCGGCTTGTATGATGGTGCGCATGTTTTCCTCAAGTGTTGCGTGTAACCGGATATGTCCGGAGAAAAGTCCGCGCTTCCGGAGAAGCGGAAGCCGCGGGCGGGATATTGCCGTCAGTCTGCGGGCTGGGGAGTCTGTTTTTTGCCGAGCATTTTCTGCCGTCGTCTCTGCCGCCGTTCCTCCATGAGAAAGCGTCCGGTGACGGAGGCGGAGTCGGCCATGATCGCTTCGGGCGTGCCCGCTGAAACAATGCGTCCGCCGTTTTCGCCCCCGCCGGGGCCGAGATCGATGACATGGTCGGAGGCGAGGATGATATCGGTGTTATGTTCAATGACCACCACGGTCGCGCCCTTGTCCACCAGATGGTGCAGCACGGTAATCAGTTTGCCGACCTCGTGCATGTGCAGCCCGGTGGTGGGTTCGTCCAGAATGTACAGCGTACCCGGCAGGGAACGCTTGCCCAGTTCACGGGAGATTTTGATGCGCTGCGCTTCCCCTCCCGAAAGCGTGGTGGCGGGCTGGCCAAGGCGGATATAGTCCAGCCCCACATCTTCCAGCACGGCCAGGCGGCGTTCCAGCGCGGGATAGCTGGAGAAGAACTGCCGGGCGTCGCGCACGGGCAGATCAAGCACTTCGGCAATATTCAGATCCTTGTAGCGGACTTCCAGGGTCTCCCGGTTGAAGCGGCGGCCCTTGCAGACGTCACAGGTCACGAAGATATCCGGCAGAAAGTGCATTTCCACCCGGATCTGCCCGTCGCCGCTGCACGTCTCGCAGCGGCCGCCCGCGACGTTGAAACTGAAACGGCTGGGCGTGTAGCCGCGCTTTTTTGCGTCCGGGGTCATGGCGAAAATCTTGCGGATTTCGTCAAAGATTTTCGTATAGGTGGCGGGATTGGAACGGGGCGTGCGGCCGATGGGGCTCTGATCAATGGCCACTACGCGTTCAATCCTGTCCAGATTGTCGATGCCTTTCAGGGTGCCGGGCTGATCCACCTTGATGCCGCAGTGCATGGCCGCATGCTTGTACAGCGTGTCCACCACCAGCGAACTCTTGCCCGAACCGGACACCCCGGTCACGCAGGTGAGCAGCCCCATGGGAATGGCGCAGTCAATATTTTTCAGGTTATTGGTGGTCACGCCGCGCAGGGTGAGATATTCCGCCGGTTCGCGGCGTTCGTCCGGCATGGGCGGCATGAGGTCGCCGCGCAGGTATTTGGCTGTCAGGCTGTCGGAGTTGTCAAACAGCTCCTCCACACTTCCGGAGAACACCAGCTCCCCTCCCTGCGATCCCGAGCCGGGGCCGAGCTCAAGCACGGTGTCGGCCTCGCGGATGGTGGCTTCGTCATGTTCCACCACCAGCACGGTGTTGCCGCGCGTCTGGAGGCTCCGCAGGGTGCTGATCAGGCGTTCATTGTCCCGCGGGTGCAGGCCGATGGAAGGCTCGTCCAGCACATAGGTCACGCCCACCAGACCGGAACCGAGCTGGGAGGCCAGCCGGATGCGCTGCGCCTCGCCGCCGGACAGCGTAAGCATGGCCCGGCCCAGGGTAAGGTAGTCCAGCCCCACGTTGATCAGAAAACTGAGGCGATGGACAAGCTCCTTGAGCAGAGGCTCGGCCACGACGGCATGGCGTCCGGCAAAGGTGCGCTCGCGGATCCATGTCAGAGCCTTGTCAATGGACAGGCTGCAGAACTCCTGGATGTTCATGCCGTCCACACGCACGCAAAGGGCTTCGGGGCGCAGGCGCGCTCCGTGGCAGGAGGGGCATTCCACGGCGTAGCTGTAGCGGGAGAGGATTTCTCCCCATGCCTCACTGTTCTGCATGCGCCGTTCCAGCAGGTACATGACGCCTGGCCAGTGTTCCGTCGAAACATCATATTCCTGACTGAAGCGGGCTTCCCTTATGGTCTCGTTGTTCAGAGAGGTTCCGCCCATGAAGTTGCGCCGCAGGCTGCCCGTGCGGTTGATGCCGCCCGGCTCGCCGTGGAAAAGCGCCTTGAAGGCCGTTTCGGAAAGATCTTTCAGCGGGGTGTCCAGGGTGAACCTGTGCCGTTTGCCCAGCGCGATCAGCGCCTTTTCCAGTCTGGCCATGGTGGAGGGCTGGGAAAGCGGGGCAATGGCCCCCTGCCGCAGGGACAGGTTCTGATCCGGCGCGATAAGCTGCGGGTCGAAAGTCGCCACGGTACCGATGCCGGAGCATTGCGGACACGCGCCCTGAGGCCCGTTGAAGGAGAAAAGCTGGGGGGAAGGCGCGGGCATGCTGTGATGACATTTGGGACAGGCGGAATCCGTGGAGTGGATCACGTCCGGCTTGCCGGGCACGCTGACGATGATCCGTCCCTCGCCCCAGCGCAGCGCCAGTTCTACGGAATCCGCCAGGCGGGTGCGCATGTCGTCGCGGATCACCAGGCGATCCACCACCAGATCGATGGTATGCTTCTTGTTCTTGTCCAGCGGGGGCACTTCCTCAATGTTCAGAATGCGCGGCTCCTCGCCCTGGGTGGCGACGCGCACGCGCACGAAGCCTTCGGCCTGAAGCTTCTTGAAGCGATCGGCATGAGTGCCTTTCTGCAGTTCCACCAGCGGGGCCATGATGATGACCCTCTCGCCTTCGGGCAGGGCCATGATGTCTGCGATGATCTCATCCGCCGCGCGCGCTTCGATGGGCGTCCCGCATTTGATGCAGCAGGTTTTGCCGAGCCGGGCGAAGAACACGCGCAGAAAGTCGTAGATTTCCGTCACCGTGCCCACGGTGGAGCGGGGATTGCGGCCCGTGGTCTGCTGTTCCAGGGAAATGGCGGGGGAGAGCCCCTCGATTTTGTCCACCAGGGGCTTGTCCATCTTGGGAAGGAACTGGCGGGCGTAGGCTGAAAGGGATTCCACATAGCGGCGCTGTCCTTCCGCGTAGACGATGTCAAAGGCCAGGGTGGACTTGCCCGATCCGGAGGGGCCGCACACCACCACCAGTTCGTTGCGCGGAATGGTCACGTCGATGTTCTTGAGATTATGCTGCCGTGCGCCTTCAATGATGATGGCTTCGTCATGCGCCGGCCGCGTGTCGTTTTTTCTGCTCATGCGTATGGAGGGTGGGCCGGTGGCCCGTTTCGGACGTCCGTGGATTCGGGTGTCCGGGCCGCGGGGAGGCGGCAGGGGATAAGATAATGCAGGCGGCGGCGCTTGTCGATGCAGGGGAGGGGAAGTTCCCGGCAGATCGGGGCACGGACGGCTCAGCCTTTTTTCTCTCTTTCTCCCCGCCGCCCCTTCAGGACGGCAATGCGGCGGAGGACTTTTTCATAGTAGGGGTCGGCCTGTTCCAGAACAAGGGAACGCCTGCGTCTGGTTCCGGCCCGCAGCATCATCACTTCCAGCCTGCGCATCTGGCGGATTTTGAGCTGTTCGTCTTCCGCGCTTTCCAGCATGTCCAGCAGACTATCGATTTCCTTGCGTTCTGCCAGTTCCGGCGGGATATATCCAGCATTTTTCAGAATCCTGTAGCTCATGCGCAGCTCCGGCGGAATGTGACTGTCGTCCTCCAGCGTCAGCGGCTTGCCGTATCCGGGGAGATTGTCGAATGCCCCCGCCTCCCGGGCTTCGGCGATGCGCCGTTCCGCCAGGCTGGCGATGAAGCTGAAAGGGTGTTCTTCCATATCAATCCGCCTTGTTTGAACAGGAGCCGCCACGACGGCGTCACGCGCCCGGCATAGCGCAAGCGGCGGCGCGGCGCAAGCAAAGCCTGCACGTTGGCAAGAAGGCTCTCTTGCGATATACTGACGCCCGCGCCCGGAAGGGGCGGAAAGGAGTGCTATGCTGGCCTATCTGGAAGGGCGATTGCTGGAAGTCACGGAAAACGGCTGTGTGCTGCTGACGGCAGGTGGCGTGGGCTACGAGGTGTTTCTGCCTTCGCACATCATGAGCCGCCTTCCTGAAAAGGGCGGGCAGTTCTGTCTTTACGTCAGTCTTGTCGTCCGTGAGGATGCGCAGGAACTGTTCGGATTCGCTTCGTGGGATGAACGGCAGACCTTCCTGACCCTGATCGGCATCAACCGGGTTGGAGCGCGCACCGCGCTGGCCATCCTGTCATTGTTCAGGCCGGATGACCTGCGGCGCATCGTGGCCGAGGATGACATAGCCTCACTTACCCGTGTGCCCGGCATAGGCAAGAAGACGGGGCAGCAGATTTTTCTTGAACTCAAGTACAGGCTCAAGGCGGACGGAATCCCCGCCCTCCTGCCGCCGGGCATGGAGCGTCCGGGCAGTGTGTTCCGCGATGCGCTGACCGGCCTGCTCAATCTCGGCTATGAGGAAGACAGGGCTTCGCTGGTGCTCAAGGACATTTTTGCGGGCGAGCCGGATCTGGATGTGAGCGGGGCTTTGCGCGCCGCGCTCAAGACTCTGGCCAAGGGGTAGCCCATGAGCGAGTTCGTTCCTCCTTTTCCGCCCGGGAACAGGGCAATGAAGACGGGTGAGGGCGTCCGCGCGGAGGGAGCCTCTGTCCGCTCTTCCTCCGACAATCTTGATGAAACCATCCGCCCCCAGCGTCTGGACGACTTCATCGGGCAGGAGGAGCTGCGCGCCAACATGCGCGTCTTTCTCAACGCCGCAAGGGAGCGGGGGCAGGCCATGGATCATGTGCTGTTCTACGGCAATCCCGGTCTGGGCAAAACCACTCTGGCACGGATCATGGCCGCCGAACTGGGCGTGAATCTGGTCACCACATCCGGCCCGGTACTGGAACGCAGCGGCGATCTTGCCGCCATTCTGACCAACCTTTCCCGGCACGATATTCTCTTTGTGGATGAAATCCACCGCATGCCCGTCAGTGTGGAGGAAGTGCTGTACCCGGCGATGGAGGACTTCAAGCTTGATCTCGTCATCGGGCAGGGACCGGCCGCCCGTACCGTCAAGCTGGATATCGAGCCCTTCACGCTGGTGGGCGCCACCACGCGGCTCGGTCTGCTGTCTTCACCCCTGCGTGACCGTTTCGGCATTGTCAACCGGCTGGAGTTCTATACTCCGGAGGAACTGGCCCGTGTGGTCATGCGCGCGGCGCGCATTCTCAACGTGCCCGTAACCGAAGACGGCGCTCTGGAAATCGGCCGCCGCTCGCGCGGAACGCCCCGCATTGCCAACCGTCTGCTGCGGCGCGTGCGCGACTTTGCGGGAGTATACGGCGAGGGAGTGGTGGACGGAGAACAGGCCCGCAATGCTCTTTCCCGTCTGGATGTCGATGAGCGCGGTCTGGACGAGATGGATCGCAAGATACTTACTCTGCTTATCGAGCATTTCGACGGCGGCCCGGTGGGAGTCAAGACTCTGGCTGTGGCCTGCTCGGAAGAAGTGCGCACGTTGGAAGACATCTACGAGCCGTATCTTATCCAGTGCGGTTTTCTGAAGCGCACGCCGCGCGGGCGCGTCGCCACGCAGCGGGCCTACAAGCATTTGAAGATAGGCTTAAGATAAGAGATGTTGAGGGGGAGGGGAGGAATTTTGAAAAAGTCTTCCCCCCCGGCCCCGTCTCTTATCAGAATTTTTTGATATGGGGATGAGACGGGGCGTTCCCATAAAAAGAGTTTTTGAAAGAAGGGGGGTGGGTGAAGGAATATTTCTGCAGAAATTTTCCTTCACCCACCCGCTTCACAAGGAGAGCAGGATGCCCGCAGTTGAACCGAGAGTGGAGTTGCTGGCGCATACGCCGGAACCCTTGTCACTGATTTATGCCGCCTTTCGGCAGTGTTATCATGCCGGGTTCGTGGCGGACATGTGGCCCCGGCTGCTGGATGGGGAAATCAGCCGGGAAAGACAGGCGGAATTTGTGGCCTCTGTGCTGGCGTCCGGCCATGCCAGTCCGGCGGAGCACGTCAGCTTCACCTTCGCGCTTTCGGGAGTTTCCCGCGCCCTGACGCACCAGTTGGTGCGTCACCGTATCGCGTCGTACTCTCAGCAGAGCCAGCGTTATGTGGATGCGTCCGCCATGGATTACGTCATGCCTCCGGCCATAGCCCGGTTGCCCGGTGCGCGGGAACGCTTTCAACGCTTTATGGAAGAGGTTGGCGCTGTCTACAGGGATATCAGGAACATGCTGGAAGAGGAAGGAGCCGGAGCGGGAGCGAAGGAAGACGCCCGGTTTGTGCTGCCGCAGGCGGCGGCCAGCAGCATCGTGGTGACCATGAACTGTCGTGCGCTGTTCAATTTTTTTGAACACCGCTGCTGTACCCGCGCGCAATGGGAAATCCGGACGGTGGCGAACAGTATGCTTGAACACTGCCGTGCGGTACTGCCCGAACTTTTCCGTCATGCGGGGGCAAAGTGCGAGCGGCTTGGGTATTGTCCGGAGGGACCGAAATTTACATGCGGGCGCTATCCGCTATCTGGGAAACAGCGCGCTTGACAGGCAGGCTTGTTGCAGGATGGAGAGGATGCGGGGAGGAGGGACGCTTTCTCAAAAGCGTCCCTCCTCCCCGCATCATTCCTGTTTCTTTTCTTCAACATATCTGCGCAGGCGGCGCATGGCCTCGGCAAGATTGTCCAGTGAATTTGCATAGGAAAGGCGAAGGAAGCCCTCGGCCTGCGAGCCGAAGTCAATGCCGGGGGCGACGCCCACATGGGCCTTTTCCAGAATGTCAAAGGCCAGGGAAAGAGAGTCGCCGCTCAGGCGGCGGGCATTGATCAGCGCATAGAAGGCACCTTTCGGCTCCACGGGGATACTGAACCCCATGCCGCGCAGTTCCTTCAGCACAAAGCGCCGCCGTTCGTCGTACATGCCGCGCATGCGGGCAACCTCGTCTCCCGCAAGGCGCAGGGCCGCGATACCCGCCCGCTGCGCCGCCGCATTGGGAGAGATGAAGCAATTCTGCATGATCATCTGCATGGGGCGCACAAGATGTTCCGGCACGATAAGGTAGCCCAGCCGCCAGCCGGTCATGGCGAAGGCCTTGGAAAAACCGTTGATAATCACCGCGTTGTCCGTGAATTCCAGCATGGAGTGTTCCGGTCCTCCGCCGTAGGTCAGACCGTGATAGATTTCATCGGATATCACCAGAGGTCCAAGTTCGGCCAGAGCCTTCATGCGTTCCGGTTCCAGCAGAATACCGGTGGGGTTGCACGGTGAATTGACCAGAATCGCCTTCGTTCGGGGAGTAATGAGCCTGGCCACATCTTCCGGGCGGAACTGGAAACCGTCGTCCTCATGAGTCAGGGCCTCGGAGGGAATGCCGCCCGCCATGCGCACAAGGCTGGAGTAACAGGCGTAACCGGGATTGGAGAGGATGACCTCGTCGCCCGGGTCGAGCAGGGCCTGGAAGAGCATGGTCATACCGGGCGAGGTGCCGGGAAAGACGAACACTCTTCCGGGTGCGACGCTTGCGCCGTATCTGTTTCGGTAATGTTCCGCCACGGCTTCACGCAGTTCAAGATCGCCCATGGAATGTGTATAATGGGTACAACCTTCATCCAAAGCCCGTTTTGCCGCGTCCACGATGCAGGAAGGCGTGGCGAAGTCCGGTTCACCGATTTCCATGTGAATGACGCTTGTCCCTGCGCGTTCCAATTCCTGTGCGCGTTCCAGCACGTCCATGACGAGGAAGGAGGTGACGTTCTCCATGCGTGAAGCCGGAAGGAAAGTGGACATGCCTGAGACTCCTGTGGAAAAATTGAGGGATTACGGAAGGAAATACCTATACCCCGCGCCGCCGGAGAAGACAATGGCACGCGCATGACACGGGCATGTGCGGAAAAGAATAATCCCGGTGAAGGTTCGGATGGGATACTCTGCAGAGCATGTTCTCTCTGAAAATGCCTTCGGAGGCGGGCGGAGCAGGGTTCACCTCCGCTCTGCCTGCCCGTGAAGCGTTCCGCGCCGCGTCCTTCCGGTAATGCGGATGATGGCGGCAGGGAACGGTTGAACGGCTTGCAGAGAGGAATCGGGGACGCCGCAGCCGCACGGGATGCAGTGATGTCAGCCGGGGCACATGCCGTCTTTTGCCGGCTGTTGTTTTTTCGCGCAGATGACTGAAAAATGAAATGCCGGGAAACAAGGCATGCAGGTATCCGGCGTGCCTTCCGTAACATGGAATCAGGGGCGACGCCATGGCGGGATTGACCTTTGCGCCGTTTCATTGGATAGTCGGATTCCACAAGGTAATAATCGCACGTCCCGGTGAAATGCGGCATGTTCCGTTCTTTCGTTTCCGGATTGAAACGACGGCGCGTGCGTTCACGAGCGCTTTCGATGGCGGCTGTACGCCGGAAGCGCTCTCATCTGTTTTGGAGCAGCAATCATGAAAACCTTTCGCAACCTGACCTATGCACTGGTCACCCTGTGCGTGCTTTCGCTGGGGATCATTGTGATGTTTACCGATCTCGGCATCGAACATCCCATCATCATGTATGTCAACAGCGCAGTCTTCGCCGTGGCTCTGGTCGCGCTGTGCGCGTCCGTCATCATGTATTTCCATTCCAAGTCCCTGGACATCACCAGGCTCAAGCGGCGCGGCACCCGCGCCTATGGCGAACTGCTCCAGCACAAGATGCGTCTGATCGACGCCATGGACGGAGACAAGCCCGTGGCGGACTGGGACAGTTTTCTTTATAATGGAGAATCTTTTCCTCGTATCCGCAAGTTTCTGTATGAGGAATATTTTCTGCTGCTTTCCTTCGATGCGTTTTTTCCGCACAGTGCGGGGGCGAACGTGGTACACAAGTTTTACGACTTGCACAAGGAACTGGAAAATTTTATCCGCTCCCTGCGCTACGACAGAATCGAACACGGCAAGCTCCGGCGGGCCTATGGCAAGCTGTATGGGCAGGAACTGGCATCTGATACGCCGGAAGAGGATTTTTCCCGTCCCGAGTTGAAGGAAGCCTATGATGCATTGCTGCTTGCCAATGAGACGGAACTGTTTAACGTGGATCATCTGCTGCGTACACTGGATGAGAATCTGACCGAGCTTGACAAGTACTTTACCGACGGGGTGGCATGGAGTACCTCCAAGCCCAGTTTTGATGCCGAGTTCCACCTCTGGATGGGGGCCAAGGAATAGAGCTTTCCGCCATTGAAATGCTCTGTGGAGTCGGGCAGGGCGCCTCCCTGTCCGGTGTCGCCGCAATTCACTTGCGGCGCACAGCTCCGATGGAGGCGTGAAACCTGCGGGCCGGGACATAGGGTCCTGGCCCGCAGATATTTTCAATAACAAGACGTTCCAGGTTTTTCGAAATCGGCACCATGGTGCCCTGCGTTTCCTTCAGGAAGTGCGGGGCATTTGTTTTTTGGTAAATGAATTCGGCACCAGTGTGACAGGGGCATGTACTTCATGACCCCCCTGCAGGGGGGCCGGGAAAGGCTCCGGATCTGTCATCGTCCTGGATTGTGAGAAGGGAGGCTGCCCCGTGAGCGGGACTCCGGCGGAGGCGTGACCCCCGTAAGCCGGAACATGGGGGGCTGATGCACAGAGATTTTCGTCTGCAGAATGTCAGATGCGGAATATGACCGGTACAGAGTCTTGCCAAAAAAAGAGTCCCCCCGGTTCCGGTCACTCTCCTGCCTGACAGGGAACCGACCGAAACCGGGGGAACTGGAACATTACTGCAAATGGCGTCAGAAAGTATAACGCACACCCGCAAGAACCTGATGGGTACGGAGAGAACCGTCCGCCACGCCGTGGGATGAAACCCCCGTGCGCGCGGTGCCGAAACCGGCGTAACGGTAGTTGAGATCGAGAGAAAGATTGTAATCCAGCTCAATACCTACACCCGCCCCCACGTTCCAGGCAAAATTGGTTTCCGTGTTGGAACCCGCGCCGTGACCGTTGACGTCACCCTTGGAATCCACCCATGCCGTGCCTATGCCCAGGCCGAGGTAGGGGGTAAAAATCGTGCCGGTATGGAAGTCGTAATACCCGTTTACAAATACGGTGTTTATGGAGTCTTTGAGAGAACTGCCGGAGTCGGCATGTTTGGCTTCGGTCTGGTACATCAGTTCCAGCTCCATCCGCACGGGCATGGTGGCAAGAGGGTAGAAGTCATAACCGATCGCCGCACCGAGACCGACGGTCTGATCCTGATCATCGGAAAGACCGTGGTTCGCACCGTGCAGAGACTGGAAGTTGAGGCCGAGCTTGCCCGCAAAGTACAGCCCCTCCACTCCGGCCTGAGCGGGCGCGGAGAGAATGAAGGCAGAAGCAAGGGCAAGAGCTGCTGTGACGGCACAGCGCCGCAATCCGGAGAAAAAGGAAAGATTGTGCATGAAGGCCTCCCGTATGACGGGCGTTGCGGTTTGTAATGGTTTCATATTCAAAAGCACGACAAGGCGGGCAAGTCAAGCCGGAAGACATGAAATCCGCCGGACCGGCACCCGGACAGCGGAACCGGGCAGACAGAGATGGTCAGTTTCCGCGTTTTCCGGACGCTGAAGCGGGGTTTCCCTGCCCCGGGATCAGGATGTTTCAGTACGGTTTTCCCCCGCCTGCATGGCCTCACGGGCAAGAATAAGCTCAATTTCATCCCTGGCCAGGCCGGTTCGGCGGACTATTTCATCCACGCCCTGACCTTTCCTGTGGCAGTTGAGGATAACCTCGCGCAGAAAATGAGGAGAGCGGGTAATGCCCTCCGCCTGCTCGATCAGCTTGCGCAGGCGGAGGATACGTTCTTCCATGACCCGGTTCAGGTGGACGAGTTCCTGTTGACGCTGAGCGAAGCTCGCCACCATTTCCTGTTCCAGCTCGGCGTTGCGCAGCATCCGTTCCATCAGATCGTCCTGATTGGACTGCAGGGCGGAGAGCATCTGTTCGGAGCGGCGCAGTCTGATGAAAAAGAGCAGCACCAGAATAATGAGGGCAAGTTCTGCGGCTGTAACGGCGACAATCGCTGCCGTATTCATCAAGTATTCCTTTTATGGTTTGGCGGCGCGTTTTCAATGGAAATGCCGGAGAAGCCGGGGGGCTGTCAGGTACGCACATTCAGCAGTTTACCCACCAGAGGATTTTCGCTGGGACGGATATCCCCTGCGTTTTCCGTGAGGTCTTTCTGCTGCGTTTTCCGTTCTCCATGACGCGGTTCCCGCCATGTTCCTCCGTTTCCCTTCTCTCTGTCGGAAACCTGAGAGGAATGCCCGCTTTCTTCCGGAGCCTGTACCTGCTCCTTCTGTTGTTTAAGCATCTGGAGAGCCAGATTCTGGGCATTGGCCTGGGCCATCTCCGGCAGGACATTCACCCCGTGTGCCCATGAGGACATGCCCTGTTGCTGGGCATTGAGAATGGGAATGATGGTGGGCTCCATGCTGCCTCCCGCGCGCTGTTCGGTTCATTGCTATTGCAGAATATACTGGTCAAAATAAAGGTTTTTCAGCTCCCCCTGCACCAGGTAATGGTTAATGGCCTCAATCAGATCCTCGCGGATGCTTTCCGCGCTGGCGGGGTCTGTCAAGAAGGCATAATCCTTGTTGCTCAGATAATAGTAGATGGAGTCGCGCAGTGTGGTAAGCTTGTCCTGCATTTCCGTATTCAGGACGGCATCCTTTGTGTTCAGCACAAACGTGGCTACCAGAAAGCGGTCTTCGTTTGCCGGGGTTTTCACCGGCACCCAGAAGGGAGCCAGTTTGAGATTGTATTCCGCCGGAGGAGGGGGCGCGGCAGGCGTGGCGGGCACCACGACGACCGGCGGCGTATCCGTTGCTGCCGTTAGGGGCGGCGGAGTATTTTTCTTCAGCGCAAAGAGTCCGATCGCCGTTCCGATGCCGGCTGTCGCCAGCGCAAGAATGATGATGACGGCAATCAGCTTTTTTTTGCCCTTTCCTGTTTCGGTCGTTTCCCTGGTAATGAGAGAACGCTCCGCGGAAAGAACGGGAGGGGGGGCCTCTTCCTCATCCGGATCAAGCAGGAAAGGCGCGTCATCAATATCTAGCTGAACCTTGTCGTTCGCCGTTAATTCGAAGTCGCCGTCCAGCGTGCCTTCGTCGGGAATAACCTTGCCGGATTCTGTTTTGGTGGTTGCGGTCTGCGACACTGCGTCCTCGTTTGCCGCGGTCTGCGGCCTTGTCCCGAAAAGAGGCAGCGCCCGCGGAAAGGAGCTTCCTGCGGGCGTTGCCGGAAAAACAGGAAAGTTCTCAAACGGGAGTCTGTCCTTCCATGGGGGACGAACCCGCTGCCGCCTTCAAGGATTGAGCGGATATGACCAGGAGGTCGCAAGGGCGGCAGCCCCGGTTTTCCGCTACGCGAAAATCTTGTCGATTTTTTGTTTCATGGTTTCCGCGGTGAACGGCTTGACAATATAATTGGAAACCCGGGCCTGGGCAGCTTCGATGATATTTGACTGCTGGGCCTCGGCCGTCACCATGAGAAAGGGAAGATGCCCGAAATCTTCGCTGGCGCGGACCTTGCGCAACAGCTCAATGCCTGTCATCTGCGGCATGTTCCAGTCGGAAATGATGAAATCGATATGATCTTTATTCAGCACCTCCCATGCGGTCGTGCCGTCGTCCGCCTCCACCACATTGTTCAGGTCGAGCTGGCGGAGAATGTTCTTTATGATACGGCGCATGGTGGAAAAGTCATCCACAATGAGAATGCGCATGTTAGGATCGTAAGCCATGTCAAAACCCCTCTGTGTGTACGAACCGGCATGTCTGAACAGGTTTTCCGGATTGTCGCCGGAATTTGCCGCGGAAGCGGCGCACGGCGCACAATTCTATAACGGCGCGTCTTCGCCGAATTGCTGGCGAAACTCGCGCCGCAGACGTGTAACCGCCTGAGAATGGAGCTGGGAAACACGGCCTTCCGTAATGCCCATGACTTCCGCCGTTTCCCGCATGTTCAGCTCATCCGTATAATAAAGGGACAATACCAGCTTCTCTCTTGGTGTCAATGCGTCGATAAGTGACGCGATGCGTTCCACCATTTCGGAATGGGCGGTATCCTTGAAGGGTTCCCCGCCGGCCTCGTCTTCTCCCGCCAGGGAATCCTGAATGGTATCGAGGGAAACGCAAAGCTGGCTTTGCAGGGCTTCCAGACCCTGGTGCACCTCACGCGCGGGCAGACCGGTACGCTCCTGAATTTCTTCCATGGTGGGGGGACGGCCCATTTCATGTTCGAACTGCCACATCGCTTCGTCCAGCCTGCGTACCCGCTGGCGCAGACTGCGGGGAAACCAGTCCAGCCGTCGCAGCTCATCCAGCATCGCGCCACGTATGCGGTTTTCCGCATAGGTTTCAAAGCGTATGCCGAGCTGGGGCTGGAATTTGCCGAGGGCTTCCAGCAGACCCAGCGTACCTGCGCTGATCAGTTCGGACAGCTCGACATTGCGCGGCAGCTTTGTTTTCAGGCGCAGGGCAAGAAAGCGAATCTTCGGAGCATAATGCCGGGTAATGCTTTCCTTGTCCGCAAGGGAGAAATCGCTCCAGCGCAGTGTGCCGGATTCCAGTTTTTCCCATGCCTCCAGCAGACTTTCAGCCGGGAGGGGAGGCGTTCCGGTATCGGGTGCCTGCGGTTCACTCACGCGGGGCTCAGGAGCGGAAGAGCAGTTTCTTCCAGAAAAACTTGATGTTGCCATCGAGATTCTCCGGGGCTTCCCAGTTTTGCACCGAAGCGGCAATTTGCTTCATGGCCTGGCTGGCGGGACAGTCAGGACTTGCCGCGGTGAACGGAGTCTGGCTGACTACGGCCTTGCGCACCATGGTGTCACGGGGGATGAAGCCCATATAGCCGAGGCTTACGCCGTCAAGAAAGTGATCACACGCGGCATGAAGCCTTGCAAATATGCTTTTGGCATTTTTTTCGTCCGGCGACATGTTGATCAGAACTCTGAAACGCTCCACCCCGTGCCGCAGCTTGAGCACCTTGATCAGCGCATAGGCGTCGGTCAGGGACGTGGGTTCCGGCGTAAGTACCACAATACGTTCCTGTGCGGCAAGATTGAAATATACCACATTATCGTGTATGCCTGCGCCTGTATCAACGATGAGGAAATCCAGAGATTCCTCCAGTTCGTCCACGGCTTCCAGCAGTTCCAGCTTTTGCCCGGTGGAAAGGGTGAGCATTTCGCTCACGCCGGAAGAGGCGGGCAGAATGCGGAAGCCATAGGGGGTATCAAAGAGAATATCGGACAGCGCTGCGCCTTCGTGGAAGAGATGGAAAAGGTTGAGGTGGGGGGTAAGCCCGAGCAGAACGTCCACGTTGGCCAGCCCGAGATCCGCGTCGAGCAGCACAACGCGCTTGCCTTCGGCGGCAAGACGGCAGGAAAGATTGACGGACAGGTTGGTTTTGCCCACGCCGCCTTTACCGGAAGTGACGGAGAGGACGAGAGGCAGGTTGTTCATATGCTTTCCTCTAGAGGGGGGACGCGGCTCCTCCGGAGTGAGCGGAGCCGGGAAGTTGACGTTTGAGCAACAGGCGCCAGATGATGCTTTCCTCCGCCGGGAGGAGACTGGACTGAAGTTCCGGACCGAAGGAAACTGCCGAGATGGGCAGCCCTGACCGCACGGCGACATTGACCAGCGTGCCGAAGCTCAGAGCTTCGTCAAGCTTGCTCCAGATCAGGCTGCCCGGCAGGGAAACCTGATACCGGCGGAGAAATGATGCAATCTGCTGATCTCCATAGTGCGGGGGCATGACAAGATGCAGCGCGGCGGAACAGGGAGCCTTGCCGCCGTCCAGCCAGGCGGAGAGGCCCATCAGGCACATTCTGTCGCGCAAGGTTTCCTCTCTGCCGAGGCCGGGAAGATCCACGAAGACGACATCATAATTCCGGCAGGCGTTGATTCCGGCCAGCATGGTTGCGGCATCCGGCGTTTCATAGTAGCCGAAGTCGGAAAGTTCCGCCCAGTGACGAAGTACCAGCCTGCCGTTGCCCCGTGTGCAGTCCGCGTTCAGGTAGGCCACGGAAATATCCGGACGGGCATGGCGGAGGGCCAGACCCAGACGAAGCGCGGCGCTGGTCTTGCCCACGCCGAAGGGGCCGGCCACAAAATGCAGCTTCTGGGGCCACAGTTCCTCTGTAAAACCCTGTACCGGCACAAGATGGGCCAGAGCGGCGAGCATGGATGTCCCCGCCACGCTTTCCGTCAGGGCGCGATACAGTTCAAGGACGACATCGTTTTCCACTCCTTCGCGCTGGAGGTACTCCAGCACCATGCGATGACGGGGGGGGAGCTTTTCCCAGGGGATGCAGGGCTGCATCAGGGCGTAGAGATGTTCCTTGATGCGCGACCATTCCTTGTGCCATTCCTCCCAGCCGGGAGGAGCGGATGCGGCATCCGGGCCTGTTCCGGAAAAGCCGAAGCTTCCGGCCGGACGCTCGACTCCGGCCGTTATTTCAAACAGACGCAGCCCGTTCCCGTTCAGTTCCCGGCTGGCAAGGATAATGGCGTCCGGGCCAAGTTCGGCCTTGACCTGAGCCATGACATCCTGAGTGCTGGAACCGGTGAAAGTTTTAACCTGCATTATTCAATTCCTACATTGCCCACGGCCTGGAGTCGGACATCCGCGGGAATTTCCGCCTGCGAAATGACAGGCACGTTGGGCAGGAAACGCGCCACAAGCTGAGCCACATGCGGGCGTACCACGGGCGAAGTAAGCACCACGGGCTGTCCGCTGGCCATCACGGCATTTTCCACGGCCTTGTTGATGTTGTTCACCAGATGCTGGGCCGAAAGCGGGTTCATGGAAAGATACGAGCCTCCGTCCGTCTGGCGCAGGGATTCCTGAATGGTACGGTCAGCCTGGGGATCCAGGGTGACGATTGCAAGCGTTCCCTCCGCATCCATGTACGGCTTGACGATGCTTCTTGCAAGCTTTTCGCGTACATACTCGGTGAGCACATCGGGGTTTTTGACGGCGGCGCCGTAGTCGTCCAGCGTCTCCACAATGGTGAGCATGTCGCGGATGGTGACGTTTTCGCGAACCAGGTTCTGCAGCACTTTCTGCACGGAACCCAGCGGCAGGGTGTTGGGCACCAGGTCTTCCACAGCCTTGGGCGATGTTTTCGCCAGGGTGTCGAGCAGCGCCTGGACTTCCTGCCTGCCGAGAAAATCGGCAAGGTGACGGCGGAATACCTCGGTAAGGTGCGTGGCGATGACCGTGGAGGGATCCACCACGGTATAGCCAGCCACCTGGGCATTTTCGCACCTGGATTCGGGAATCCACAGCGCGGGCAGATTGAAGGCGGGTTCGCGGGTTTCGATGCCCTCGATCTTTGTCGTCACGTTGCCGGGGTCCATGGCCAGAAAATGATCCACCAGAATTTCCGCGCTGGCCACGGGGTTTCCCTTGATCAGCAGGGCATACTGGCCGGGACGGAGCTGGAGGTTGTCCCGAAGATGCAGCGCGGGAAGCACCACCCCCATGTCCAGAGCGAATTGTCTTCTGATGGAACGGATGCGCGAGAGCAGGTTGCCGTTCTGTGACTCGTCCACCAGGGGGATAAGACCATATCCCACTTCCAGTTCCAGAGTATCCAGGGGCAGAAGATTCTGCACTTCTTCCGGCGTGTCGGCGCTTGCCGTTTCGCCCCTGCCGCCTTTGGAACCGGGTTTTGCTCCGGCCGCGGCCTTGTCCGTCGCGTCTTCCGCGTTCTTCTCCTTGTCGGCCATGTTGCGCGAGACGACAAAGATGAGCGCCGCGAAAATCCAGAACGGAAGCAGCGGCAGTCCGGGGACGAGACCAAAGATGAACAGCACCACGGCCACCATGCGCAATACGCGGGAGTTGTAGGAAAGCTGGGCCAGAAATTCCTCGCCCATCTTGGCTTCGGCTGCGGCGCGGGAAACGATCATGCCCGCCGCGACGGAAATGATGATGGAAGGGATGGTGGAAACCAGACCATCGCCGATGGTCAGCAGAGAAAAGGTTGTCAGCGCCTGTTCCCAGCTCATGCCTTTCTGGATGACGCCGATGAGTATGCCGCCGATGAGGTTGATGAACGTGATGAACAGACCGGCATTGACGTCCCCCTGCACAAACTTGCCCGCGCCGTCCATTGCGCCGTAGAAGTCCGCCTCGCGGCGCAGGTTGTTGCGGCGGGCGGTGGCTTCCTCCTCGTCAATGAGTCCGGCGTTGAGGTCGGCCTCGATGGCCATCTGCTTGCCGGGCATGGCGTCAAGGGTGAAGCGGGCCGCCACTTCGGCGATACGGGTCGTGCCTGTGGTGATGACAACCTTATTAAGGATGAACAGGATCATGAAGATGACCGCGCCGACGACATAGCTGCCGCCGACCACGAACTCCGCGAAGGACTGGATGACTTCCCCCGCCGCTGAAGGCCCCTGATCGCCGTTGAGCAGAATCAGACGGGTGGAAGCCACGTTGAGCGCCAGTCTCAGCAGCGTGGTGACCAGCAGCAGGGAAGGAAAGATGGAAAATTCCAGCGGGGAGGTCATGAACATGCTTGTCAGCAGAATGAGCAGCGCCAGAGAAATGCTGAAACAGAGCATGATATCGAGAAAAAACGTGGGCATGGGGATGAGCATGACCATCAAAATGATGATGACGCCCGCGCCCAGCATCACGTCGCCCTGGCGGGCGAATCTCGCATAATCCAGTTTGGGGGCCGCAATATTGACTGCCATCTTCCTGACTCCTTCTCCGCCTTGCATCATGCGCGCCGTCGGACTTCCGACGGCGCGCGCGGCTCTCCGTTCATCCCCGGAGCTTGTGTTTGCGGGGATGAGCGGCGCGCGGCGGACATTCCATCCGGGCCGCGCGGCCGTATCCGCGTATGCATATGCAGGAAGCATGCCATATGCACAAGGGAACGGAAAGCTTCCCCGGAGTTGACAGTATCGCCCGCATTTGTCATTTGTTTTCAAATATCGCGTGACAGGGACTGCATCGGAACTTCCGCCCCTTCCGGGGGAAAAAGATGTGTTTGTCCTCATGCCGGAGCTTTTGGCCCCGGCTTTTTTTATGGACGTGAAACGGCGCGGGGCATGTTCGGGAGGATGGAATGAGCTGGATTCTTCTTTTACTGGCCGGCTTGTGTGAAGTGGGCTGGGCTGTGGGGCTGAAATACTCGGAAGGTTTTACGCGCCTGTGGCCCAGCGTGGGAACTGCCGCCGCCATGATCCTCAGCGTGGTTCTTCTGGGGATCGCGCTCCGGCATCTGCCCCTGGGGTCGGCATATGCCGTCTGGACGGGAATAGGCACGGTGGGCACGGTTCTTTTTGGCATTCTGGTGTTCGGAGAGCCTGCCGCCGCTTCGCGCCTGTTTTGCGTCGGGCTGATTGTCGCCGGTATCATGGGGCTTAAGCTCAGTGCCTCCTGATGAGCCGGACAGAGATCTTTCATCTGTCTCCTCCGCGAAGGAACGCTTGCATGACGGCTCCGCCCGCGTCATTATGGAATTCGTGCTGCCGCCTGTCCGGGAAGGGACATACATTATCTGCAAGAGGAGATATTCCATGCGCATATGTTTTTGTGCATTCACGGCACTGGCCTGTGCCGGAGCGTTGTTTGCGTCCGTATCCGCCGCAATGGCCGATCCTGTTCTTGATCGCTTCCATGCCTTGGACGGCAACGGCGACGGGCAGGTGAGCTGGGAGGAGTTTCACGCCGTCAGCCCCAATATTTCGCGCAAGGGGTTCGACATGATGGATTCCGACGGCAGCGGTTCGCTCTGTGAGAGTGAGTGGGCCGGCTTCATGTCAAACCACGGCATGGAAGTGCCCGCGTCCATGAAGAGCATGACCATGCCCGCACGGGATGCCGTACCGCCCGCCTCTCCCCGCGCGGAAGAACCCGCGCGTCCGGACGCGTCCGGGCCGGTGATCATGCCCCCGTCCTCTCCCGCTTCGCCCGCGGCGCCTTCCGCCCCGCTGATCCTTCCTCCGGAAGAATGAGCGGAGTCCATCGCGTTGAGAGCATTTCGCCCATGAAATGCTCTATGGAGTCGAGCAGGGCGGAAAACCATTCCTGCTCTCCGTGTCCGTCAGGCGCAAGTCCGGCGCGGCGGCGCAGCCGCCGCGAGCGGGCCGGAGCCATGTTTTCGGGGAAGTGATTTTAACACTGAATGCAACGTATCCAATGTCATACCGTGCCGGGAAAGGTTCCGGAAAATTATGAGGTGGTCCTGATGAATGACAGAACGCTGCTTTCCCATGCGGGGCGCAATCCCGCTGCAACCAACGGCACGGTGAACATGCCGGTGTATCGTGCGTCCACTGTGGTGGCGTCTTCTCTTGCCGAGTATGAGGGGCGTCACGACAAGGGGCTGGACGAAATGTGCTACGGAGCCATGGGCACCACCACCTATTACGCTCTGGCCGAGGCCATGACCGGACTGGAGCGAGGCGCGGGAGCGGTGATCACATCGTCCGGTCTTTCCGCCTGCACCATGGCCATACTGCCTTTCGTCTCCGCCGGTGATCATGTTCTGGTCACTGACTCCGTGTATGGTCCCACGCGTCGTTTCTGCGACACCGTGCTGAGGCGTTTCGGCGTGGAAACCACCTACTATGCTCCGGGAATGGGGGAGGATATCGAAAGACTGTTCAGACCCGAAACCAGACTTGTCTTTGCGGAGGCACCGGGGTCTCTGACCTTTGAAATGGAGGATATCCCGGCGGTGGCCGAGGCCGCACGGCGGCATGGCTGCCTCACGCTCATGGATAATACCTGGGCATCGCCGCTTTTTTTCCGGGCTCTGGAACATGGGGTGGATATCGCTATCCAGGCGGCGACCAAGTATATCGGCGGGCATTCGGATCTTGTGCTGGGAGTGATCACTGCCCGTACCCGTGAACTGTATGTCCGGCTCAAGGAGTGCATGATCGCGCTGGGGGAAACGGCGTCTCCGGATGACTGCTATCTTGCCCTGCGCGGACTTCGCAGTATGGCAGTCCGCATGCGCGCGCAGCAGGAAAGCGCCCTGAAGATTGCAAGATGGCTGGAGGGACGCCCTGAAGTTCTGCGCGTGCTGTATCCGGCGCTGGAAAGTGATCCCGGGCATGCGCTGTGGAAACGCGATTTTAACGGAGCGGGAGCGCTGTTTGGAGTGGAAGTGAAGGAAAGTTCCGGACAGGCCATAGCTGATATGGTGGACAATTATCGCTATTTCGCCATTGGAGCAAGCTGGGGAGGCTTCGAGAGCCTGGTGACGGTCAGCCGGCCGGAACGCAGCGCATTCCCGTGGCAGGGAAGGGGAACTCTTTTGAGATTTTCCATCGGGCTGGAAGAGCCGGATGATCTCATTGCCGATCTTGCAGAAGGCTTCATGCGTCTGAACCGGGCCTGAGTTCCGATGACTGCGCGGGACGGATGTTTTTCTCCTTGCCTGCGGGCGTTGAAAATATCTGTTCTGCGTCAGCGCGGTGTTGGAACCGGATCGTTTTGGGCGTGGAAACATCCTCCAGCCCCCTGTGTTCCGGCCCGCAGGTTTCACGCCTGAAAACGGAGCCTGACGCCGCAAGTGAATTGCGGCGACACCGGATGACAGAGGGGGCGTCTCTGGCCGTCAGCGAAAGCGCGTTACGGGTGGGGCGAACAGACAGAGACGAGTCTCGCCCTGCCCGACTCGGCAGAGCTTTTCAGTAACGGGAATCTGACCTTTACTGTTTGAAACTTCCCCGTCAGGGTGAAATGTTCTGTTTCAGAATTGTGTTGAAAATTTCCCTGCGCTCCCTCTTTCCGGCTGCGGGGTCAGGCAGCGGAAGATGCCTCTGTGGACGGAAACGCATAGAAAAGGAGTTCTCCAAAAGGAGAACTCCTGAAATTTTTATGCCCGCTCCGAGTATGCCGGATGCGGAAAATCATGCCCGTCTGTTCAGACTGGCTCCCATGGCGGAACCATTTACATATGAGGCATTCTTGGCGTATGTCGCCGCGCTGATGGGGGCAAGGGTCTTCTGGAAAAAACTTTTTTCGTCCTGATTCAGCACTGTGGCGGCACTGGAGCCGATATAGGCTTCCTCGGGAGACCCCGAACCGACAACTCTTTCCTCATAAAGGGCATTGAAAAAGTCTTTTTCTGCTGAAGAAAGGACGGAAGACGGCGCTCCGGGGGCTGGGCTTGCCTTTTGGGCTCCATCGGAGAGCGTAACCTGATCCGACAGTACCTGATCAAACGATTTCACGGCATCGGGAGAACGCTTGACCTGTGCGGCACTCAGGGAACTCTGGACAGAACCCGAAGAAGAAACTTGCATGTCGAACTCCATAAAAATAATGCCCTGGTAAAATAATCAGGAACATTAACCCGGAAACTTCCAAAATTGTGCGTTATTCACAACTGATGAAAAAATCTAATATGTTTCTTGAAAAAGTCAACAGATTATGAACAGGTATTTTTATTTCAATCAGCATGTATGATGAAATTTGTTCGGACAGGCGAAGAGATGCAAATCACATATCTTTTCCGACACGGGAGAGTATTGACCTCCATGTGCCGCGGGGAGTAGGACGAAACTGTCTCCCGCGCATACCGGAAGTGAAGTGTTCCACGGAGTCGGGCGAGGCGGGCTTCCTCCGCGACGCCGGAGCAGCCGCAACGCATGTGCGGCGTCAGGCTCCGGCTTCAGGCGTGAAACCTGCGATCCGGAACACTGGGGCCTGGCTGGGCGATATGTCCGATAGCAAAACGCGCTGTAGGGGCAGTCTGGTCATACCTCCCTGCGGTCGTGCTCTTTCGCCGCAGGATGCTTTGTCCGAGGAGCTTTCCCATGTGGAAGTACTACGCTCTGCTTTCCGCCTTTTGCGCATCCCTGACCGCTCTGTTTTCCAAGCTCGGAGTGCGGGATATCAACTCTGATCTGGCCACGGCCATCCGGGTGAGCTTCATCCTTGTCCTGGTATGGGGAATAGCTCTTGCGTCGGGCGCGGTTCGCGGAATTCGCGATATCGCTCCGCGTACGCTGATATTTCTTCTGATCTCCGCCGCCGCCACAGGCCTGTCCTGGCTGTTCTATTTCAAGGCATTGCAGGTGGGCGATGTTTCCAGGGTCGCTCCCGTCGACAAGCTCAGCGTTCCTCTCACCATTCTGCTTTCCATTCTGCTGCTGGGAGAGCCCGCCAGTGTGAAGACGCTGCTGGGCGGCGCCCTGATTACGGCGGGTTCGCTTGTTCTCCTGCTGTAGTGCGTATGGCGGTGAATTTGATGCCTGCCCGAGGAACAGCGGAATTTGCGCCGTCTGGGTCGCAAGGCGGCTTGACGGAAGGCGCGGAATCGCTCGTTTTACATTGCGGCATCTTCATGCCGCGGGAATGAAGCGCCGTGCATGTCAATGGGAGTTTGATAGAGAGTTGATTGACATGCTTTTGAAGAATATTTTCAGGCTCTATTATAGCGTGGTGCTGATAATACCCCTGACTGCCGGAGGCACACGCGTCAGCGCGTATGGAGCGGCGATGCCCCGCCGCATGGCCATGCGGCGGGGGGGCACGGAGCGCGAGCGCGGCGTTTTCCGCGCGAAATGCAAGCGGAAGCGGGTATCGGCAACGCCGAGCGAGCGTCATCAGAAGGTCGCGGAAGAAAGGGTTCGCGGAGCGGAGCCGGGGGAAGCGCAGCTTCACGAGGCGCAAGCGAGCCGAACGTGGATACATGCTGCCTTTCATCCGTGTGGAACACGGGCCGTCTTTGCGGCAACGCATGTTGCCGCCCGTGCCGCAGTAAAAATACACATCGCGCACAGTGTTATCAGCATGATTCTATAATAGGGCCTGTTTTTATAAAAAATACCCACGCAATTATCCCAAAGCGAATGGGATATTGCCGGGCGTTACTGGATTGCTCCGGACAATAATTGTGATGGATGAAGAAAGCAGGGGGAAATATGTCAAGATTGCGCTGATCGATAAAAATGGTTTGCGGTGATATATTATATCGCATCTTTTTTTATTGTATATTTTTTCTATAATGTGATGGAGATACGCCGATTTTATGTTTAAATACACGAATAAAATGCGGTAGATCATTGAATCCAACCATATAGCAGATTTCTGAAACCTGTTTTGCTGAATCCTTCAGCAGTTCACAAGCAGTATTAAGGCGATACAGCGTAAGGAATTGTAAAAATGTCATGCCGTTGAAGTGTTTGAACCATGTGCAAAATGCGGAGCGGTTCATACCGACTTCTGCGGCAATGTCATTCAGGGTAACGGCGTGGGAGTAATGGCGCATTACATAGGTGCAGATTTGCTGCATGCGCTGTACGTCCCGTTCGATGCGCGCCGGTCTGCCGGCAAGGGCATGATCAGATGTCGTGAACATATCGGGCAGCAGGAGAAGCATTTCGCATAACCGTTTCAGCTCATCCTTCCCGCGCATCCGCATCAGCCTGTTGCCGAGCACGCTGGCGCTTTTCACACCAAAGAGCAGAGCATTGACGGGAAACGATACGTCGATAAGCCGATTGCGCAGCTCAGGAAAGAGTTCCCGGCATTGCTCAACGAAAGTATGACTGAAGGCCGCCATCAGGTAATGGATGCGCCCGTTTTCGTCAGCCGAATCAGGCGCAAACGACCACTGGTGGGTCATGGAAGGCGGTATCAGGACTATGTCGCCCGCTGTGAAGGGCTGAACTGTATCGCCCGCCGTCCGGTTGCCGCGCCCGTGGATGACATACAGCAGTTCCCAGGCATCATGTCGATGCAGCTTCGCTTCCTCGGCAGGAGGGATGCAGGCATCTGCAAAGAAGAAGGAATGGTTCGTCCTGTTGGGGAGTTCATATGGGGTAACGGTTTCTTCCACGGCAGTCCCCGCTTCGCTGTTTTTATCGCGTTATGCAAATCCGTGACAAATATTTTTAACAATAATGCAAGTATTCGACAAAAAATAGTGTATCCTTCCTGAAAAAGCAATGGCCAGTCGGCCAGATACAGGGAGGTATGCGTTTATGGATTTTTATGAGGTTCTGGAAAAAAGGCGTACCATACGCGATTTTTCTGATCGTGAAGTCAGCGATGAGGTCTTGAAAAAGGTTTTGAACACGGCATTCAAAGCTCCGACGAACGACCACCTGCGCCAGTTGGAGTTCGTCGTGGTGCGTGGGCGTGAAAACATTGCGAAAGTGATTGCCCCGCTCGCCAGAAACATGGCGGCGTTCAAGGAACTGGTAGCAGAGGTGGATGAATCCGATGACGGGGACAAGATGGCGATGTTTGCCGACGCACTGCCCAAACAGCAGAAGATGCTGATGCAGAGCGGTCTGCTCATCATCCCGTTCTTCCGCCAATTGACATGGCCCTTGCTCAGGCCTGTGGAACAAAGCTCGCTTAACTATTTCGCCTCGGCATGGTGCGCGTTGGAGAACATGCTGCTCGCCGCCACCGCCGAAGGCCTGGGAACGGCATTTCATGTCCCCGTGAGTGACGAGGCGGAAAAGATCAAGGAAATCGTGAATGTTCCCGAAGGCTACGAATTCACCTGCCTGTTTACGATGGGCTATCCTGCCGAAAATGCCTTCCTTCCCAAACAGAAGGTAATCAATATGGAAGACAAGATACATGCCGGCGTCTGGTAACATGGCGGCATGAAAGGACATCTCTCATAATCAGAGCGTGTTGCCATTGAAGATATCTGCCGGACGGGACACTGTGTTCCGACCCGCAGGTTTCACGCCTCCATCGGGGCTTCAGTCTCGCCTTGCCCGACTGAAGGAGAGCATTTCATGAGCGGAATGCTCTGACAGCGAATATTCTGTCCGACGTCAGCATGCCTGTTTTCAGGTTCCTGCTGACGTCGAACTTTTCCGCCAGAAGCAATCACCTATATACCTCATCCAATGTACATATCCGCAAACAAAAATTTATCCGGCAGGAAGACAGGACACTCCGTGCCGTCCGGTAATCCGGGAGAAATCATGGACGTGGCCCTCTCCTGAGTCTTGTGTCCCTGTCCAGCCCGGGGGGGAGACGCTCTTCCCTGGTTACCGTTTTTTCCTGCTGCACCGTCCTTCAGCGCAGAACGGGGAGGGAATACGTCTTTTATTGAACTATAACAGCATATTTTGTATAAATTGGGATAATATTCGGCACCATGCGGCTTTGTGCGGTCAGAAGCGCACGGAGACGGAGCGGGCGCGAACTGTCGGCGGCGCGACACTCCGGAGCAGGATATCCGGAGGAGGGCAGAGCTGCGTCAGTGTGGATAGTGCGGCGTTTTGTGCTGCAGACAGATCAGGCGAAAGGAGGTTCGCCCCTGTCTCTTTCCGATGCGGCATGTTTACGGGGCATCCAGAACAGCAGCAGGGCGGAGTTGAGTATGACCGCGACAGAGCCCGCATTGTGTATCAGTGCCCCCGCTGCCGGACCGAGAGTCCCCCGGACGGCGAGCAGAACCGCCGCAAAGTTCAGCAGCAGGGAAAAGGCGAGATTCAGGCGGATGACATGCATCATGTGGCGGGAAAGGCGCAGCAGAAAGGGAAGGAAACGGATTTCATCGTTGACCAGAACTATATCGGCCGCATCCATGGCGATGCCGCTTCCCACGCCGCCCATGGCGATGCCCACAGCGGCTTTTTTCAGGGCCGGGGCGTCGTTGACGCCGTCGCCGACCATGCAGACGTGTTCTCCGGTATGCTGAAACCATTCGATGAGAGCCAGCTTGTCTTCCGGCATGACCGAGGCGTGAACTTCCGCGATGCCCGCTTCTTTTCCCATGCGCAGGGCGGCTTGCATGTTGTCGCCGGTCATGAGCACAGGGTTCACTCCGACCTCGTTCAATTTTGCGACGCTTTGCCTGACGTTTGCGCGCAGTGTATCGGAAAGGGCGATGAAGCCGCATTCCTCTCCATCCACAGCAATCAGAATGACAGTGCAGCCTTCTTCCTCAAGCGAGCGCACGGTCTCTGACAGGCGCGCATCATTCCGCCGCACAGCCTGCTCCGAGGAAAAGAGCCGTGCATTCCCGACAAGGACGGAGTGTTTTCCGATGCGCGCTGCGACGCCGCGCCCCGGGATCATGCGGAAATCCAGCGGCGCAGCCAGCGGGCGTTCAGCCAGATCAGGGAGCATGACCGTTGCGCAGCGCAGTACGGCTTTTCCCAGCGGATGTTCGGAGCGGGATTCAGCCGAGGCGGCAAGACGGTAAAGCTCGAGATCTGAAATGTCCCTTGCAAAACTTCGCACAGCGACTACCTCCGGAATTCCTTCGGTCAGCGTGCCGGTTTTATCAAGGGCTACGCGGCGGACGGAAGCAAGACGTTCCAGCGCGTCGCCCTCACGAACCAGGAAGCCATGTCTGGAGGCGTTTCCAATGGCAGCCATGATTGCCGTGGGGGTGGCAAGTACCAGAGCGCAGGGACAAAATACGACAAGAACGGTGACAGCCCGGATGATTTCACCGGTGACGGCCCAGGTGAGAGCCGCGCAGGCCAGCGCGGCAGCCACGATCCATGTGGCCCAGCGATCCGCCAGGCGGACGATGCGCGCCTTGCCCGCATCAGCGGATTGCACCAGGCGGATCATGCGCTGGATGGCGCTTTCCGCTCCCACTCCGGTGGCCCTCATATCGAACGTGCCGAACATGTTAAGCGTACCGCTCGTCACTGTGTCACCCGGGCCTTTGTCCACAGGCATGGATTCGCCCGTCATGACGGATTGATTGACGGAACTCTCCCCGGAGATGATCACTCCGTCGGCGGGGATGGTTTCTCCGGGGAGCACGCGCAGAATATCCCCTTTCCGCAGTTCGTCCGCCGGGACAATGTCCGTGCCTCCGCTGCGCAGGACGCGGCCGGTTACAGGAGAGAGTTTCACCAGCTTTTCGATGCCTGCACGGGCCTTGCCGACAGCCAGCTCTTCCAGCAGAGAACCGAGCCGCATGATGAAGGCCACCTCGCCGGCGGCGAAAATTTCACCTGCAAGAACTGCTGCGATCAGCGCAATGGACACCAGTACATCAGCCTTGATGTCAAAGCGGGTGAACAGCCCTGCCGCCGCATCTTTCAGAATGGGAACGCCACAGAAAATGACCGGCAGCCAGGCGGGATCGACGGCAAGTTGCGCTGTTGACGGGCTTGCACCCAAAAAACTGAAGAGCAGGCCCAGCCCGCCGGGAATGAGAAGAAGAACATCCCTCAGGGGAACCTTCAGTGCGTCAGGTGAAAACGGCATAAAGGAGATCCTCCGCAAAAAATATACTTATAGGGGTATAGGTATATTTTCACGGGAGACCCTGTCAAGCCCCGGCTGTCCGGGAAGTCAGCTCATACGGGAAAAATGTTCAATAGCCCGGGTAAAATTACGGATGGTCGCATCAGCATCGCCATGCGCTATGCCGTCCCGCACGCAGTGATTAAGATGTCCTTCCAGGACGATTTGTCCGACTTTGTGCAGGGCATTTTTGGCCGCATTAATCTGGATCAGCATATCCTCACACGGGATATCCCTGTCCACCATGGCGTCAATGGCGTTAATCTGGCCTGCGATTTTTTTCAGTCTGCGGTGCAGATTGCTGGCATCCATGCACTGTTTCATCAAAGGTTCCCTTATGGTTTGAAACTTCCTCCCTTCAGGAGGAAGCTCTCTGCAGAATTGCGCTGAAAATTTTCCTGACCGCCGGAGGCGCGGGCGTAACGAACAGGGAACTTTCCCCCCTCCGCATGGCAATGCGGCACAGAGGAGGGCGACCAGAAGGCCCGCAGGGGCTGTGTCCGGCAGCGGGCACACCGCGAGCAACGGCGTCGGGAGCGGAGATGCGAAGAGGAAAAGCCGCTCGCCCGTATGAAACGCGGACTGCCTTTGCGGCAACATATGCCGCCGCCCGTGCCGGAGCAGAACAGCACGCCATGTACAGCGTCATCAGCACAATTCTGCAGCAGCGTCGGGGAAAGGCGTTCCTGACGAGACGGCAAAGCCGGTGAAATCCTTTCCGCAGCCTTTTCCGTTCATTCCGGAATGCTCTATTTCCCGGCGCCGCAGCATTTCTTGTATTTTTTGCCGCTGCCGCAGGGGCACGGATCATTGCGGCCGACCCTGGGGTGTTCCTGGCTGATGGTATGGGAATCTCCCCTGACTGAAGAGGGACCGACAGGTGCGGCGGCGGCCGGAGATTCCTTGTGCCGGAATGCGGCGGACGTTTCGGAGCCGGTTCCGTCGGCGGACGCTCTTCCGGGAGCCGGAGTCCCGGGAGCCTCGGCCGCTTCGGGGGCGGGAGAAGCCGGGGCATCCGAATCCGGGTCCGCGCCGCCAGGCCGGGAATCGGCAGATTCCTCTCTCGGCTGGACACGGACACGGGTGAGAGAGCGGACAGCTCCTTCATGGATGCGGTACAGCATCTGCTGGAACATGTTGAAGCCTTCCCGTTTATACTCCAGCTTGGGATCACGCTGGCCATAGCCGCGCAGACCGATGCCCTCGCGCAGGTAGTCCATGGACCGGAGATGATCCTTCCAGCAGCGGTCCAGTTCTTCCAGCATGAAGAAACGCAGGATGTCACGATAGATTTCCCCGGATTCCTCCTTGAGCTGACTCAGTATGGAGAGCACCGCATTGCGCGCGGCTTCCTTCGAGGGGGCGGGGGGAGGAGTGACGCCGGCGCCGGGCGTCAGTTCGGGCAGGGCGCGATTGATGGTGCAGACGTCGAGCAGCCGGTTGACTATGGCGGTGCTGGTTTCCGCATCCGGGGCCTGATGATGTCCCTCCAGCGGGGCGTAGATATCGTCAAGCACTTCGTCGAGGAAATCCAGCGCCACGGACTCCACGTCTTCCTCCATCATGAGATCCCGGCGCAGATCATAGATGACCTCGCGCTGCTGGTTCATGACATTGTCATAGTCGAGCAGCGTTTTGCGGATTTCAAAGTTATGCCCTTCCACGCGCTTTTGGGCGTTTTCGATGGCTTTGGACACCATGCGGTTCTCGATAGGTTCGCCTTCCTCCATGCCCAGCTTTTCCATGAGGCCGGAAATGCGCTCGGAGCCGAAAATGCGCATGAGATTGTCCTCAAGGGAGAGATAGAAACGGGAGGAACCCGGATCGCCCTGACGCCCGGAACGCCCGCGAAGCTGGTTGTCGATGCGGCGGCTCTCATGGCGTTCGGTTCCGAGAATATGCAGACCGCCCAGTTCGGTGACGCCTTCACCCAGCCTGATGTCGGTGCCGCGTCCGGCCATGTTGGTGGCAATGGTCACATGACCTGCCTGCCCCGCCTGCGCGACGATTTCTGCTTCACGGGCATGCTGTTTGGCGTTCAGCACGTTATGGGGAATGCCTTCCTTTCTGAGCATGGAGGAAAGCAGTTCCGATGTCTCGATGGAAATGGTGCCCACCAGCACGGGCTGTCCCTTTTCGTGCAGTTCCTTGATGGCCTGGACAATGGCAATGAATTTTTCCCGCTGGGTGCGATAGATGAGATCCGGGCGATCTTCGCGGATCATGGGCTTGTTGGTGGGAATGGTGATGGTTTCCAGTCCGTAGATCTGGCTGAATTCCACAGCTTCGGTCTGGGCTGTGCCGGTCATGCCCGAAAGCTTGTCGTACATGCGGAAGTAGTTCTGGAACGTAATGCTGGCCAGCGTCTGATTTTCCGCCTCGATGTTCACCCGTTCCTTGGCTTCCAGAGCCTGATGCAGTCCATCGCCGAAACGGCGCCCTTCCATGAGGCGGCCGGTGAACTCGTCCACGATGACCACCTTGCCTTCCTCGCTGACGATGTAGTCCACGTCGCGCTTGTAGGCATGGTGGGCACGCAGCGACTGCTGGATATGGTGCTGGAGCATGATGTTCTGCGGGTCGAACAGGTTTTCGATGGACAGGATGCGCTCGCACTGAGCCACGCCCTCCTCGGTGAGCAGGGCAGTGCGGGCCTTTTCATCCACGGTGAAATGCTCTTCGGGCTTCAGACGGCGCACGACCTCGTCCATCTGCCGGTACAGGCCGGTGGACTCGTCCCCCGCGCCGGAGATGATCAGCGGGGTGCGTGCCTCGTCGATGAGGATGGAGTCCACTTCGTCCACGATGGCGAAATTGTGCCCGCGCTGCACCAGCTGTTCCTTGTAGAACTTCATGTTGTCACGCAGGTAGTCGAAGCCGAATTCGTTGTTCGTGCCGTAAGTGATGTCGGCATTGTATGCGGCCTTGCGTTCCTCGTCGGAGAGGCCGTGTACGATGATTCCCACGGAGAGGCCGAGCCCCTTGTACAGCTGTCCCATCCATTCGGCGTCGCGGCGGGCGAGGTAGTCGTTTACCGTGACCACATGCACGCCTCTGCCGGAGATGGCATTGAGCACCACAGGCAGGGTGGCAACCAGAGTCTTGCCTTCACCTGTCTTCATTTCCGCTATCTTGCCCTGGTGCAGCACGATGCCGCCCACAAGCTGCACGTCATAATGACGCATGCCGAGGATGCGGCGCGAGGCTTCCCGCACAAGAGCAAAGACTTCGGGCAGCAGTTCGTCGAGACTGCGCCCTTCCTCCTGGGCCTGGCGGCGGTATTCCGCGAGACGAGGGGCCAGCTCCTCGTCGGCCAGAGCCTGCATTTCGGGCTCCAGGGCGTTGATTTTTCGCAGCAGGGGGCGAAGAGACTTGAGATAGCGCTGATTGCGCGTGCCGAATATTTTTCCCATCAGGTAACCGAACATGGGGTTCTCCGTAGTAAGATCGTTGAAGTCCAGAGAGTAAGACATGCCTCCGCGTTTGGCAAACCGTGCGAAAGCGTTTTCCCCGGAAAAAACGGAGTCAGCTCATACTTCCGTGTTTTTCGGCGCATGAAGCGGCGTCGAAGCCGAGCGAATCCGACGCGCTGCCGGAAATTCCGCCATGTGTCTGCGGCTTCCGGCTTTGCGGCGAAGTCTCGCTCCGCATGACTTCGAAAGCAGTTTCAAGGTCAAGTGAACTGCCCTAAAGGAGACGGAAGTCGTCGCCCAGATAGACGTGCCGCGCCTGTTCGTTGGCGACGATCTCTTCCGGCGTGCCGGAAAGAATGAGGTTTCCCTGAAACATGAGTGACGCCCGATCGCAGATGGTCAGGGTTTCGCGCACGTTGTGATCGGAAATGAGCACGCCGATGCCCCGCTCCTTGAGCCCCCGGATTAACTGCTGGATATCGCCCACGGCCAGAGGGTCGATTCCGGCGAAGGGTTCGTCAAGCAGAACAAAAAGCGGATCGCGGATCAGGCAGCGCGCGATTTCCAGACGGCGGCGCTCCCCGCCGGAAAGATAGGATGCCAGTGATTTTTCCAGTCTGGTCAGGCCGAATTCTTCCAGCAGACGATCCGCGCGTTCCTTCTGCGCCGCGCGGGAAAGGCCCGCGTGTTCCAGAATGATCTGAAGGTTCTGGCGTACGGTAAGACGACGGAAAATGGAACTCTCCTGCGGCAGATAGCTCAGCCCCACTCTTGCCCTGCGGTACAGCGGCCAGGAACCGATGTCGCGTCCGTCCAGCAGAACCTGTCCGCCGGATGGCTTGAGAATGCCTGTAAGCATGTAGAAAGAGGTGGTCTTGCCTGCTCCGTTGGGACCAAGCAGCCCCACGATTTCCCCCTGTTCCATGGACAGGGTGACGTCATGCACGACTTCCTTGTTGCCGAACACCTTGCGCAGCGATTTGCCGGCCAGTATTGAACCCATTTACCTGCCCTTCCCGTTGGAGGAGAATACCGCTTCCACGCGCTTGCCCGATCCTCCTTCCACCTGACTGCGGTTTTCCCTGACGAAATAGCGGATGCGTTTGCCGGTTACGGAATTCTGACCGTCCAGCAGCACGGGATTGCCTTCCAGAACCAGTTCCTCCTTATCGGCCAGCCATGTGGCTTTCTGGGCCGTTCCCGATTTCGTGTCCATCCGGAAACGCACGTTTTTTTCCGCCACGATACGGTCAAGATCTCCGGCTTTCATGGCGTCGAGGCCGCCCGATGCGCCGTTTTGCGCATTTCCTGCATTTTTCTCTCCGGCCGCGTCTTTCCGTTCTTTCATATACATGGTGAGTCTGGCGGACCACATGCGGAAGTCATCACGCACGACTTCCACATTGCCGGAAAATACCACGGTGTTCTTGTCCGGCTCGTAGATCATGTTGTCCGCCGTCACCCGGATCGGAGATTTCGAATCATTCCCGCCCAGAGGTGAAGAGGCCGCAAATGCCGGGGGAAGCATCGCCGTCAGGACGACGGCAAGAAAACAGAAGCCGAGAAATGTTTTCACTGTGTCCGATCCTTTGCGTGCGCGGAACTGTCAGCCGCGGAATCTTGTCGTGTGCCGTCCTGCGGGGAGGAGAGAGCCCCGGCGGGGGAGGATTCGCCGCTTCGCGGCGTCCAGAGCATACTGACGCCTCCATCGCCTTCGAGAATATTGGTGGAGACATTCCAGCGCAGGAGTTTCGCTGTGCCGCTCAACGTCGGGCCATCAAGCGCCGCCCCCTCCGGAAAGGTCAGCACCCGCGTATTGTTGAGAAATACGGCTTCCGGGCCGGTAAGAACATTACCGTCATGGACTGCCCGGACATCTCCGCGCAGCGTCACGCGCGAATTTCCTTCCTCAATCAGTCCGCCGAGAGCCGTAACGTCGAGGTACGCGGCCGGATCATCCGGGGCGGCTTCACCGTCTCCCATCCTGTACTGCACATGGGGCGAACTTAAATCCACCTTGTCCGCTTCCTGCCGCAGCGTTGCCCATGCGGCCCTGAGACGCCACAGTTCAAAGCCGTTTTCGCCCTCGCTGAGACTGATGCCGCGCAGGGCAAGATCCACCGTGTCGCCTCCTTCCTTCTTTCCTCCGGGGAGGGCATCCACCTTTCCCCGCAGAATGGCTTCCATATCCATGGACTGCACCACTTCGGAAAGAGCGTTCAGCGCCCGCCCGCTCTGCCATGCCTGCCAGCCGAGATATGCGCCGCCCATGCAGGCGGCGAGCAGTGCGGGAGCGAGCAGCAGGCGGATTCGGCTGGTCATGGCATATGCTACCGTTGGCAAAAATGTCAGCTTTGGACGCCCTTGCGCCAGAGGGCCGCAAGATCATTCAGTCCTCTGGCATGGAGCAGCCATTCCACAGCCTCGCGCACAGCGCCTTCCCCTCCCCTGAGGGCAGTGACGTAACGGGCGGCGCGCAGCGCCTCGGGGCGCGCGTTGGCTACGGCCATGGGCATTCCCACGGCCTCCATCGGCTCGAGATCGATAAAATCGTCACCAAGATAGGCCATATGGGAAAAATCAATGCCGCATTCCCGGGACAGGCGCCGCAGCGCAGGCATTTTGACCTCAAAACCCGGAAAGTAATGCCGGACGCCGAGTCTTGTCATGCGGGCGCGCACGCCGGGATCGTCGCGTCCGGTAATGACGGCTATGTCCAGTCCGGCTCCGAGCGCCAGCCTGATGCCGATGCCGTCATGGGCATGAAAGCATTTGAGCGCATGTCCGTCCCCATCCATATACAGCTTGCCGTCGGTACATACCCCGTCCACGTCGAGTACGAGCATGCGCACGGCGGCGGCTTCTTTCAGCGGGGAGGAGGGGGAAAGGCCGGCGGAAACAGCGTCAGCGGGCATGGGGAATGCTCCAGATGGCTGCAAGATCCCGCAGCAGGCCTTCCAGTCTGGCAAGGGGCCAGCTGTTGGGGCCGTCGCACAATGCCTTGTCCGGATCGGGGTGGGTTTCCAGAAATACGCCGTTGACGCCCGCTGCCGCCGCCGCACGGGCCAGCACGGGCACAAACTGCCGCTGGCCGCCCGAGGAAGTGCCCAGCCCTCCGGGAAGCTGTACCGAGTGCGTGGCGTCAAACACCACCGGAACGCCGAGTTCCTGCATGATGGGGAAGGAACGGTAATCCACCACGAGGTTGTTGTAACCGAAGCTCGCGCCCCTTTCGGTCAGGAGAACGCGCGGGTTGCCCGCGCTTTCGATCTTGTTTTTTACCGGACCCATATCCCACGGAGCAAGAAATTGCCCCTTTTTGACATTGACAATCCGGCCTGTGGCGGCGGCGGCCAGAAGAAGATCCGTCTGGCGTGAAAGAAATGCGGGAATTTGCAGGATATCCGCCACTTCGGCAACAGGAGCCGCCTGTTCGGGCAGATGGATGTCCGTGACGATGGGCAGTCCTGTTTCTTCCCTGATGCGGGCCAGCCATTCCAGCCCCGCATGCATGCCCGGGCCGCGGAAGCCTGAACCGGAAGTACGGTTTGCCTTGTCCCATGAACTCTTGAATACAGCGGTCAGGCCGGCGGCTTCCGCAGCAGCCCTGACCCCGTGCGCGGTATCCAGGGCCAGGCCGAAATCTTCCAGCGCACAGGGGCCGGCCAGCACAAAATGGCTGCGGCAGAGAACATCATAAAGGGGAAGCTGATGCATGAAACACTCTGGTGGGGTTCGGGTGAGCCGGCGCGTGGCGGCGCTGAAACTTTCTTTTTTTATAATAGCCGTGAAAGTGAGCTTCGTCAAAGTACGGGCGCGGCAGGGCAGGTTTCGGCATCGAAATGTCCCCCCGGCCCGGCGGGGCGGTGAATCCTGCGGGCGGGCCGGGGGGCGGCAGATGCTTTTGTTCGGAAAGCTCTATGACTCGCTGCGCTGTTTCACAGCCGCGCCGATAAAGGCCTTGAACAGGGGATGGGCGTGCATGGGATTGGACTTGAATTCGGGATGGAACTGGCAGCCCACAAACCACGGATGCCCGGGCACTTCCACCATCTCCACCAGTGAGCCGTCGGGGGATGTGCCGCTGAAAATCATCCCGTGGCTGGCCATGGCGTCCTTGTAGGCGTTGTTGAACTCGTAGCGATGGCGGTGGCGTTCGGAAATCTCGTCGGTCTGATAGGCTTCCCATGCGTGTGTGCCGGGCAGAACCCTGCAGGGGTATGCGCCAAGACGCATGGTGCCGCCCTTGTCGCTGGCCTCGTCACGGGTTTCCACGGCCTTCTTGCGGAAATCGTACCATTCGGTCATCAGATAGATGATCTTGTCCGGACCAAGGGGATCAAATTCCTCGGAATTGGCCTTGGCGATACCCGCCACGTGACGGGCATATTCAATGACCGCGCACTGCATGCCGAGGCAGATGCCGAAGAAGGGAATCTTTTTCTCACGGGCATAGCGGATGGTTTCAATCTTGCCTTCCACTCCCCTGTAGCCGAAGCCGCCTGGCACCAGGATGCCGTCGCATTCGGCAAAGGTTCTTTCTACATTGTCCGCCGAGATTTCCTCGGAATTGACGTAGCGCAGATCCACGGTGACATGGTTGGCCACACCTGCATGGGTAAGAGCCTCATGCAGGCTTTTGTAGGCCTCCTTCAGTTCAACGTATTTGCCCACGATGGCGATGGTTACCTTGCCTGCGGGATGGTCGAAATCATAGATGAGCTGACGCCAGGCCGTAAGATCGGCGTTGCGCGCGGGCAGGCGGAGCATGATGGCGATTTTCTGATCAAAGCCCTCGTCATAGAACTTGAGAGGAACTTCATACACATTTTTCACATCAACGGAGGAAAAGACGGCGTCTTCGTCCACGTTGCAGAAAAGGGCTATCTTGCGCCTGACATCCGCCGGGATGGGCTCTTCACAGCGGCAGAGAATAACATCAGGCTGGATGCCGATGGAAAGCAGCTCCTTTACGCTGTGCTGGGTGGGCTTGGTCTTGTGCTCGCCCGCCGAACGCAGGTAGGGCACGAGAGTGAGATGGATGTTCAGGCAGTTGTCCCGGCCGAGTTCGGTCCGCAGCTGGCGCATGGCTTCGAGGAAAGGCAGACCTTCGATGTCGCCTACCGTGCCGCCGATTTCGATCAGCGCCACGTCAGGGGGATTGTCGCCCTGAGCCAGACTGAGTACGGTGCGCTTTATCTCGTCGGTGATGTGCGGGATCACCTGCACCGTCCCCCCAAGGTAGTCGCCCCTTCGCTCCTTGGTGATCACATCGAAATAGATGCGCCCGGAAGTCGTGTTGTTTTTCTGGGAAAGGGGCACGCCCAGATAACGCTCATAGTGTCCGAGATCGAGATCGGTTTCCGCTCCGTCGTCGGTAACGAAGACTTCTCCATGCTGAAAAGGGCTCATGGTGCCCGGATCGACATTGATATACGGGTCCAGCTTCTGGATGGTGACGGAAAGCCCGCGCGCCTTGAGCAGCGCGCCCAGGGACGCCGCCGCAAGGCCCTTGCCGAGGGAGGAGAGAACGCCGCCGGTGACGAAAATGAACTTGGTCTTCATCAGAACTTCCTTGTTGTGTTTTTTCTTCCCGGGGGAAGATATTTGACGGGACGGCGAAGCCCCGGCGGTTTCAGCGTCTCAGGGAACAGCCGGCGGCCGCGCTCCGGAGCAGTGCTTTCCGGCACGAACGCGCAATGATCTTTCACATATGGCATGAAATGACGGAGATGACACCCCATTGACGCGTTATGCCTTTGTTCACTATACTTTATCCCCCTTATAAAAGAAAGGGGGACGTCCGTATCCGGTCAAACCTGAGCGGAAGGCATTGTTTCCGCAACGGGGAGCGGCGTTCCGGCGAGTTTTCCGGCGGACGCGGACCCCATCAACCTCTTCGGAGTGCATAATGGCCAAGGTCAATGTTCTGGTGCTCACCGGCTATGGAACCAACTCCCATGCGGAAAGCGCCCATGCGGCGCTGCTCGCGGGCGCGGATCGCGCCGACATCGTGCATTTTTCCGATATTGTGGAGGGTGAAGCCCGGCTTGAGGACTATCATATGCTGGTATTTCCCGGAGGCTTCCTTGACGGCGACGATCTGGGAGCCGCCCAGGCCGCGGCGCAGCGCTGGCTGCATCTTGCGGACAAGGCCGGCGTGCCCCTGCTGGATCATCTGAGCCGGTTTCTTGATGACGGCAAGCTCATGCTCGGCATCTGCAACGGGTTTCAGCTCATGGTCAAGCTGGGGCTTCTGCCCGCGCTGGATGGAAAGCGTTTTGAGCGCCAGGTTTCACTTACCCATAATGCATCGGCCCGCTATGAGGATCGCTGGGTGCGTCTTGCGGTGAATCCGCTGAGTCCCTGCGTATTCACCAGGGGCCTCAATCATCTGATGATGCCGGTGCGTCATGGAGAGGGACGGCTGGTCGTGCCGGATGATGCCACGCTGGATCGTCTGGAGGCCGGCAATCTGGTGACGCTGTCCTATGCCGATCCGCAAAGCGGCCGTCCGACCATGGAGTATCCGGCCAATCCCAACGGTTCTCCCAGAGCTGTCGCAGGGTTGACGGACCCTTCCGGTCATGTGCTGGGTCTCATGCCGCACCCCGAGGCTTTCAACCACGCGACCAATGCCCCCCGCTGGAGCCGCGGCGAATATGAACTTCCCGGAACCGCGCTGTTTGAGAACGCCGTCCGTTACCTGCGCTGAAACGTCGCGGGAGAAGAGGAAATGATGGGGCTGTCCGGCCGCAAGCATGAGGCGAGCGGCCGGACAATTTTTGACGCAGGCAGGGGAGCATGCGGAAACGCGCAGTGGCTTCGTTTGTTTTTTTGCCTTTGGCAAGTAATTTGCATATATTTTGCCGTGGCAACATACGCGGCGTTTTCGTCGAAAATTTGACGATGAGTCGCGTGGAAAACGGATTGAACGTGCAATCAGCGCCGTGCCCGGTACGGCCGGCAAAATCCACGCCGGGAAATGCAGTTTAAGGAGTGACAGGCATGGATCTCAAAGGCTCTCAGAAAATAGCGGTTCTTCTGCTCGCCCTGGGCGACAAGTTCACGGCGGACGTGTTCAAGCGCATGGACCGTCAGGAAATTACCGCCATTTCCAAGGCCATTGTGGATTTGCCCCCCGTGCCCCGTGAGGAGGTCGAGGCTGTTCTGCGCGAGTTCCATCAGTCGCTCGTCACGGGCATGGATGTGGTATCCGGAGGAGAAGACGCCGCCAAGCGTCTGCTTATGGCCAACCTGGACGGGGAAACCGCCAAATACGTCATGGATTCCCTTGAGCTTGAAACCGGACCGGTGCCTTTCCGGGAACTGGAGAGAGTGAGTCCCAGGATGCTGGCTCAGTTGCTGCGCAGCGAACATCCCCAGACGCTGGCGCTTATCCTCGGCCATCTCAAGCCGGATCAGGCCGCCACCATGCTGTCCATGCTGCCCGCCGGAGTTCGGGCGGAAGTTCTGATGCGTCTGGCCAAGCTGGAGTCCGTGCCGGAGGATATGCTGATGGAAGTGGACCGTGTGCTTCAGAGTCAGCTCATCGCCATGGGCGGAAAGGAAGGCAAGAAAGTCGGCGGCGTGCAGAGCGTGGCGGAAATTCTCAACAATGTGGATCGCGCCACGGAAGAGGAAGTGCTTTCGGAGATCGAGGAGGAATCTTCCCAGATGGCCGAGGACATCCGCAACCTCATGTTTGTGTTTGAAGACTGCAAGCTGCTTGATGACCGCGGCATGCGCGAGCTGCTCAAGGAGGTCAACAACGACGACCTCACTCTGGCTCTGCGCGGCGCGTCCGATGAGCTGAAGGAACGCTTCTTCAAGAACATGTCCGAGCGCGCGGGCAACATGATCCGCGAGGAACTGGAATATATGGGTCCGGCCCGCCTGTCCGAGGTGGAAGGCGCGCAGCAGAATATTGTCAAGATTGTGCGCAGACTCGAGGGCGCGAACAAAATTGTGATCAACCGCGGAGGCGGCGGCGATGCCTTTATCTAGCAAAGACCATTCCGGCGGCGTGCCCGGCAATGCGTCCGGAGGCCGGGAAGTTATCGGCGGCAAGGTATACGGCACTATTTTCATGGGGCCGGAGAGCGAGCGGGAAACCACTCTGGGCAAGCTGTACAATGCGGCCCAGCGTGAGCAGTGGAACCGGCAGACGGAAAACGAGTATATGGAACGTGTGCGCGCGCGGGCTACTGACCGCGTGCGCGAGCTGCTGCTCCAGGCCCGCAGGCGCGGGGAAGCGCTGGAAGCCGAAGCCAGAGAGAGGGCGGAGCGGATTGCGCATGAGGCGGAAGGCATACGCGCCGAGGCCGTCCGGGATCGTGAACGGGCGGCGGAAGAACTCCGGCAGGCTGAAAGTACCCGTCAACAGGCTGAAACCAGACTGAGCACGGCTCATGAAACCGGACTGGCTGAAGGGCGCGCGCAGGCGCGCGAGGAGCTGGCGCAGGCGCGGGAAGAACTGGGCAACGCCACAGGAGCCGTGCTTATCAGCATTCAGGAGCAGTGCGGCGCAATCTTTGAAGCCTGGCGGAAAGATCTGGCCGCGCTGGTGCGTGAGGTGGCGGAGAAGGGGACGGGGCTTGTGATCAGGGCGGAGCGCGCGGAGGTGCTGGCAGCCCTGCTTGATCAGAGCATGAGAGCGCTGCTGGACAAGCGCTCCTTTTCTGTCAGAGTCAATCCCGAAGATGCCGATCTTGTTGCCGATATTCTGTCTGACGCGCGGCACGTCAACTCGCGCGTATCCGTATGGGAAACAGTCAGGGACCCGTCGCTGGAGCCGGGCAGTCTGGTGGTGGAAAGCGAATCCGCCCTGGTGGATAACAGCCGTGCGGCGCGTTTTTCCGCTGTGGATGAGGTACTGTCGCATCTGGAGATACCGGAGAGCAAGGCGGATCACAACGCGGCGGAAACGGTAACTCGAACGCTGCTTCACAGCCTGCGCGGCGCGGGTGTCGACGTGACGGAAGAAGGCGCGGAGCCTTCGGAAGGCTCCGTGCGGGACAGCTCTTCCGAAGACGTTGCTTCCGTGGAAAAACGTCCGGAACCGGAAGAAGATGCCTTGCCCGCCGCCTCGTCCGAGGCCGCTGTTTCCGCCGCCGACAACGGGGAGTCCGGGGAAACTCCCGCAGAGACTTCCGCCGTTTCCGGTTCCGCAACGGAGGAAGTGCGGGAGGAGACGCTTCCCGTGCCGGAACTTTCCGTCCGTGATGAACCGGAATCTGAAGCGGCATCTTCTGCCGTGCCCGGAAGCATGGCGGAAACGGACAAGGGAGGATCACCGCCGGTCGCCCCGGAGAGTGCGCCTGATCACGGCGAGCTGGCCGGAACGGAGGCAAGCGAACTGGTGGATGCCTTTCTGGGAGATCCGGGGGCCGATGGCCACCCTCTGCCCGATATCGTGGCGGATGAGCTGCTGGCCGACATGGGGTTCGGCCCGGAAAAAGAGCGGCATTCCAACGGATGACACCGTGCGGCTTCAGCGCATTCCATGATTGCAGATGTCTGCGATCGGATTCGGGCTCTGCCCGGCAGGCGTTACAACGCCGGGGGACGGCTCCGGAGAGAGGCTCTGCCGGAGGAGGATGCCGGGGTCGGGTGGGGCACATTTCGGGGGTGCGGAGCCGTGCAGCCGTAAATTTCATCAAAAATTCCTTTGCGGTTTGAGACCTCCCCCCTTCACGGGGGAAAAGAGTAGTTGACAAGACGGCGAAGCCGATGAAATCCTTTTCCGTACCCCCTCCCTTCAGGGAAGGGCAATGCGCACGCCCCCTGTCCGTCTGCTGCCTCAGTCAGTCGGCGGATGGGGCGACTGTAGATTGAAACATTTGCCTTCTGTCTTGAAGCGCTTTGAGCCTGGGGAAGATTATGGGCTTTGATCCGCGTACCTGTCTGGAACTGCTGCACTCGGCCCAGCCCATGCAGTCCTTCGGCAAGGTCAACAAAGTGGTGGGGCTGGTGGCCGAAGCCTCGGGCATCAGCGCGTCTCTCGGTGCGGTGTGTCATATTCTGCCCGATGACGGCGGAGAGCCCGTGGCGGCGGAAGTAGTCGGTTTCCGGGACGGGAATATCCTGTTCATGCCCTACGGGGAAATGCGTGGAGTGCGCCCGGGCAGCCTGATCCGCAATTCCAGCCTGCCTCCGGTGTTTCCGGTGGGGCCGGGCCTGCTGGGGCGGGTATTTGACGCTTTCGGCAAGCCGCTGGACCGCAGGGAACCCATTACGCCGGAAGACATGGTTCCGCTGTACGCCAAGCCTCCCGCGCCGCTGGAAAGGCCGCGCATTGCCGAAATGCTGGATGTGGGAGTCCGCGCTGTAAATGGCCTGCTGACCCTGGGCAAGGGGCAACGCGTGGGCATCATGGCCGGTTCGGGGGTGGGCAAATCCACGCTCATGGGCATGATGGCCCGTTATACGGAGGCAGACGTCAATGTCATGGGGCTGATCGGCGAACGCGGCCGTGAAGTTCTGGAGTTCATGGAAAAGGACCTGGGGCCGGAAGGCATGGCCCGTTCCGTGGTCATCGTGGGCACTTCGGATCAGTCCTCTCTGGTGCGCATGCGTGCGGCCTATGCGGCTACGGCTGTGGCGGAGTATTTCCGGGATCAGGGCAAGGATGTTCTGCTCATGATGGATTCCGTGACGCGTTTTGCCATGGCATCGCGTGAGGTAGGGCTTGCCACGGGCGAACCCCCCACCACCAAGGGGTACACGCCGTCGGTATTCGCCCAGCTTCCCCGTCTGCTGGAACGGGCAGGCAAAGTGGAAAAGGGCAGCATTACAGGCATCTATACCGTACTGGTGGATGGGGATGACTTCAACGAACCCATAGCCGATGCGGTGCGTTCAATTCTGGACGGTCATATCGTGCTGACCCGGCAGCTTGCCGACCAGGGACATTTTCCGGCCATTGACGTGCTCCGTTCCATCAGCCGCCTGCGCAATGACATCTGCGAGAAGAGCGTGGTGGAAGCCGGGCGGGTGATCACATCCCTCATGGCCAGTTACAAGTCGGCAGAGGACATGATTAATATCGGCGCCTATGCGCAGGGCTCCAATCATGAAATTGATGCGGCCATCCGCATGCGTGAGCCGATAAACGAGTATCTGTGTCAGGATGTGGCAGACAGATCCACTCTTGCGGATTCCATAACCGGACTGCTCAATCTGGCCGCGCGGGCAAAAGGCTGATGGAACTGTCCGCTGCCTGCCTGCCTGACGCCGCAGCGCTTTTTTTCGCCGGGGGGATAGCCCTGTTGTATCACCTGTTCATCGCTCGCAGGCGGAAACTCTGTCCTCTGCGCACTGTACAGGGCGTAGCCAGCGCCGCCCGGAAGGACTGGGTGGCGAGCGTGGTACGCGGCAGAGACGGCATCCTGGGTGTACAGACGCTGCGCAACTCAACCATGGTGGCGTCATTCATGGCGTCCACCTCTTCCGTACTGGCGCTGGGAGTGCTTTCACTGGCGGCATCGGCGGGCGACAGGACGGGGGCATGGCGGCTGCTGCACATATTCGGAACCCCGTCTCCGGATCTGCTGGTGTTCAAGGTACTGGCTCTGCTGCTGGTTCTGTTTTTCGCCTTTTTCTGCTTTGCCTCTTCCATTCGTCTGTACGGTCATGCAGGCTTCATGATCGGGACCTGTTCCGCCCCCGGCGAGGAAGAGCGCAGAATACACGTCTCCGCCGCCTGCCTTGAGCAGGCTGCCCGGCAGTTTCATCTTGGCATGCGGGCGTTTTATTTTCTGGTGCCTCTGGTTCTCTGGCTGTTCGGGCCGGTGTTTCTGGCGCTGGGCGCAATGGGGATGCTGCTGGCCCTCTACCGCCTGGATCGCATGCCGTCGGGCGTCGAGCGAGGAAAGCTCGAACTGCCCTGCCGCAAGGATATCGATTGTCGAGGATAGGCGGGAAGGCGGCTGAGTGCATTTCCTTTCCGCAGGAACGGGTGACTCCCGGGGAGCCCGGAAAACGGAGCCCGGACGGATTCCCTTGCCGGAAGCAATGGTGTATATGGGCTGAAGAGCCGCCGTATGCGGGGAAAACCCGCCGCGAATCTACATCCAACAGTCAGGAGACTCCATGAAAGCTCTTTCCATGAATGATGTCGACCTCGCCGGCAAGCGCGTGGTCATGCGCCTGGATCTCAATGTCCCCATGAAGAATGGGGTGATCAGCAGCGATAAACGTATCCGCGCCGTGCTGCCCACCATACGTCTTGCCCTGGACAGAGGGGCTTGCGTTATCGCGCTGTCCCATCTCGGACGGCCTGTGGAAGGGGAGTTTGATGAGGCTTTTTCCCTGAAGCCTGTGGCCGCCCGCCTGGGCGAACTGCTCGGGATGTCCGTGCGCTTTGTCGCCGATCCCTTTGCCGGGCTGGATATCAGACCGGGGGAAGTGGCGCTGTGTGAAAATGTACGTTTTCTCAAGGGTGAGAAGAAGAATAATCCTGAACTGGCCGCAAAGCTTGCCGGACTGGGGGATGTGTATGTCATGGACGCTTTCGGGGCGGCGCATCGTGCGCATGCTTCTACCGAAGGTGCGATTCGCGCGGCGAAAACAGCCGTTGCCGGGCCGCTTCTGCTGGCGGAGATGGAGGCAGCCACACAGGTGCTGGAACATCCGAAGCGTCCCCTGTATGCCATTGTGGGCGGTTCCAAGGTATCCACCAAGCTCACCGTGCTGGAAAATCTGCTCAGAAACGTGGACGGACTCATTGTGGGCGGCGGCATCGCCAATACGTTCATGCTGGCTTCCGGAATGGATATGGGAAACTCTCTGGTGGAAGAGGAACTTGTTCCCGATGCCAGGCGCCTTATGGAACTGGCCGCCGCGCGGGGGGTGAAGCTTCCCCTGCCTTCGGACGTGGTTGTCGCCCCCGGCCTGGATCAGCCCGAGAAGGCCGAAGTAAAGAAAGCCGGGGAGGTGAAGCCGGGCGACTGTGTGCTGGACATCGCAGAAGGCAGCGTGCAGGAATATGCCGCCATGCTGTCTGATGCCGGCACCATTGTGTGGAACGGGCCGCTGGGCGCGTTTGAGACAAAGCCCTTTGATCAGGGCAGCCGCGGCGTGGCCGCGGTACTGGCCGCTTCTCCCGCTTATACGCTGGTCTGCGGCGGTGATTCCATCGCCGCTGTGGAAAGCTTCGGACTGGGCGACAGAATGGATTATCTGTCCACCGGGGGCGGCGCTTTCATGGAGGTGCTGGAGGGCAAGGTTCTGCCTTCCGTGGCGGCTCTGGCCGATCGGATCAGAAGCTGAAAACGTCGTGTGGTCTGTTGCCGGACAGTTTTACTGCCCGGCATGGGGCTGTTTTTCATATGCCGCCTGTGGGCCGGATGCGAGTCCGATCCCCAGGCGGTTTTAGAGCATTTCGCTCATGAAATGCTCTGCTCCGCAAGCGCTGTGCGCTGACGGCCAGAGGCGCCGCGACACCTGCGAGCCGGAATACAGGAACTGGCCGGCAGATATTTTCAAATGCAGAACACTCCGGCTTCCGGATCAGGAAAAGGCAGCCCGTCCGCAGACGCGCCGCCTCAGCAGAGTGCTTTATGATTGGCTCTGTGCAAGTTTACGGTTGATAAAGAGAAGTATGCTCCCATGCCCCCTTCGCCTGGAAGGCGGCATGGAGGGGAGGCTCAGAGTGCGAGCGCCGCGTTTTCCGCGCAAAACGCAAGCGAGAGCGAGTATCGGCAAGCCCGGTCGGGCGTCATCCGGAGATTGCGGTCAAATGTCTCGAAGCACGGCCGAGACCGGCGAAGCCGCGCGGGACGAAGCTCGCCGGGCCTTGCCGAAGGGGCCTTTCACCGCGCCCAAAGGGCGGCTGCCTTCACGGCAGCGAATGCTGCCGCTGAAATCGGGCAGGTGCGACCTCCGATTGCTGCATCAGCCAGGAACTTTGACACAACCTTATGTTTGAACATACCTGCAGGCCCCGCATTCTGACGCGCAGCTTTCACGCATGAAAGCGGAGCCTGTCGCAGCCAGTGAATTGCGGCGGCACCGGACAGAGAGACTTGCAATAGCAGAATGCTCTAGTCCGCCTTGCCCATCCACTTCATCTTGATGGCCTTTTCCGTACCGTCGGCTCGAATGGCCGCAAGCCCCTTGTTGATGTCGTCTTTCATACTGGCGTCTTTCATGCGGAAGACAAAGCCGGCATCCTCGCCTTCCGTGGTGATGAAGGCCAGCTTCATGAGATCAGAATAACCTTCCTTGCGGTTGGCATAATATGCAGCCACAGGGTCGTCGCACATCACGGCGTCAATGCGGCCGACTTTCAGATCCTCAAAAGCCAGACCGACATCGTCATAGGCGGCGATGTTTTCGGAAGGCAGAGCCTTTTGCAGCACAATGTGCCCTGTAGTGCCGATTTGCGCGCCCACGCGCTTGCCTTTCAGATCATCCATACCGGTGACAGATGATGCGGCGGGGACGACGCAGGCCTGCCTGAATGAATAGAAGGGATCAGAAAAGAGATATTTCTTTTTGCGGGCATCGGTGATCGTGACACAGGAGGCGATGATGTCACAGTTGCCGGATTCCAGCAGGGAGAATATCCCGTCCCAGGATGTGTTCACGAGTTTGACGTCATAGCCTGCGGCCCTGGCGGCGGCGGAAACCACATCCATTTCATACCCGATGACATTCTTGTTTTCATCCACCATGGTCATGGGGGGCCAGAGGCTGGTAGCGACTACAAGCGTCTTTTCCGCAGCGGAAGCAAAGGCAGGAGAGGCAAGCGCAGCGACGAGCGCCAGCGCGGAAACAAGATGTTTCATCAAAAATTCCTTTATGGTTTAAAACCTCAGGGAAACGCTGATTGAAGCGTTTCCCTGAACGCCCGGCCTCCGAAAGAGACCGGGCGAAACGGATGGAAAGCGGAAGATTGTCTATTTGCCCATTTTCCACTGTTTGAGCAGTGCCTGTTCCGTACCGTTGGCGCGGACGCGGGCCAGAGCTTCATTAAACTTGCTGACCAGTTCGGTATCGCCCTTGCGGAAGGCAAAGCCGACGCTTTCCCCTTCCTCGGTGAGGAAGGCAAGCTTCAGAGTATTGGCATAGTCGGCGTCATGATTGGCATAATATGCAGCCACGGGATCATCGCAAACCACGGCGTCAATATTGCCGTTTTTCATATCCTGAAAGGCAAGGCCGACATCATCGTAATTACGGAGCTGAGCCTTGGGGGCCAGCTTTTTCACCGCAAAGGAACCAGTAGTGCCGAGCTGGGCGCCGACCTTCTTGCCCGCGAGGTCATCCATGGAGGCAATGGCAGATCCGGAAGGCACCACGCAGGCCTGCTTCAGGGAGTAGACCGGATCGGAGAAGAGGACGGCCTTCTGGCGTTCTGGCGTGATGGTCATGCAGGCAGCGATAAGATCACAGTTGCCGCTGGCTACATCGCTGATAAGCCCGTCGAATTCCGCGTTCTTGATAGTGATGTCGTAACCGGCTTCCTTGGCTACGGCGCGTACCAGATCCATCTCATAGCCCGTGATCTTTTTGTCTTTGTCCACAAACTGCATGGGCGGGAAAGTCGCGTTGGTGCCGACGACCAGAGTTTTTCCGTCTGCCAGGGCGGACGGAGCTGACGGGACGATGAGCGCGGCGGTCAGCGCCAGCGCCGTGACAATGCCTTTCATGAGCGTTCCCTCGCGTTGAGTGTTTCAATCCGCAGTCGGAACCTGCCGCCGGACGACGCGGTCTCCGGCAGATGGTCATGCGGATGGTCCCTCCATGGGAGGAGGAGAAAAAAGAATTTCATCGGCCTGACCGTCTTGTCAATCCATTTTTATCTGGAAGGACAGAATCGCGGGCTGGGCCTGCATATCGCACGAGCTTATAAATCCGTGCGCGGCGCTGTCAAGCTGAAGGAACCGCGGAAGGGGGCGGGGAGCGGCGGACGTCGGACGGGAATTTAATTCTGGAAAAGGAATATATGAAATTGACTTTCAAAATCATAAAAGATAGAACTTTCCCATGCGTTACGGGACTGCGCGGCAGCCCGGCGGCAGGCACTTTCCTCTTGGAAATGTCCGCGGGATATGGCTCTGGCCGGCAGATATGTTCAAGTGGAGAATACTCTGAAAAACTGAGAAGGAGAAAAGTATGTGCGCGGATTTTAAGATGAAATTCAGACATAGCGAAGGCAATCTTCATGTTCGCGCCAGCGGCGGATTTGATGGCGATTCAGCATGTGAGCTGCTGGCCCTGTTCATGAAGGAGTACCGGGCCGGGGGAAGAATTTTTGTCGATACCACCGGGCTGAATGAAATTCATCCTTCCGGCCGCGTCGTGCTGGACTCCGGACTGGGGCGGACGCGGGTGTCTCCGGCATCCCTGTTTTTTAAGGGAGAGAAAGGATTTCAGGTCGCACCGTCCGGCAGCAGAGTGATTGTCATGTCCCGCAAGGCGCATGAGCGCGGAATATCGGCGGAAACGGCGGAACGCCCGAAACACAGGTGCTGCGGAAAATGTGCGCACTGCACCTGTCATGGGCATGAAGACGAGGGCGTTCGTCCGACAAGGGATGTTCCTTCCTGAACCTGGACCGGAGCATCGCGCCGAGACCAGGTTCAGGAAAGAACATTTGAGAAGTTTTTTTGTGTTGAAAGTGTTCCCTGAGTCGAACATGGGCGACCATGGGGCTGCGATGCTCCCATATCCGGATCTGCCGCAAGCGACTTGCGGCGCCAGGCGTGAAAATTCCTGGCCGGGGCTTTGCGGAAGAACGCACTATTCCGATATCCCGAACTCCTTTGCATAAAGCACGGTTCCACAGACGGCGCGCGCGTCCCTTATCAGTCTGACGGCCATGAAGTTGGCGGCCGGGATGCCCGCAGGAGCCCTGATTCCGAATGTCCCGGCCGGAACATAGCCGAAGCGCTGATAATAGTTCACGCTTCCCAGAACAAGCGAATATCCATACCCCAGCATGGCGGCGATTCTGTGTCCTTCGCGGATCAAGGCTCCGCCGACGCCGCGTTTCCGGTATCCGGGCAGTACGGCGAGGGGAGCCAGAACCAGCACAGGCTCTCCGCCGGCTCTGGCTTTTGTGAACAGAATATATCCCGCGATTTCACCGGCGATCTCCGCAACCAGTGACAGTGCGGGAATAAAGGCCTCGCTTTTTCTCAATGCGTCGACCAGATCTTGTTCGTTTCCGTCCGCGTGCTCGGCTCCGGCAAACGCTGTTTTGACAAGCTGGTATACCGCCGCAAAGTCCGTCTGTTTTTCCTGTCTGATCAGCATGGATTCTCCTTCCCGGGCAAGCGGGGCGATCCTGAACGGCATAAGGCCGGAAGCGCTCTTCCGGCTCAGGCGCGCAGGCTCGCCAGATAGACCAGAAACGGCAGACCCTTGCGGCGGCAATCCACATAGGCGAGGGCGTACTGCCGGAAGGTAAGCATGTTGTCGTAAATACGGTAGCGCCGTTCCTCCCCCGCAAAGGGCAGACCGAATCGGCGGCCCACGGCGGGATGGATGGGCAGATGCAGATGTCGGTCGCATTCCAGCGCATCGCCTTCCTTCTCCAATATGGAGGGGGGGAGCGGGGACAGTCCGAGTTCCGCCAGTACGGCGTCCGCCACCATGAGGGAAATCTTCGGCACGGGATGGTTGACAGTACTGAACAGTTGCTCTTCACGCCAGTGCGCGTCGATATAGTCTTCCAGAGAGACAAGAGCGCCCGCGTCTTTTGCCTGCTGGTAGTTTCTGGAATTCTGAATGCGTGCCTCCAGATTATAGACGGCATCCAGCCTGCCATGCAGATAGACATGCATGATTTCCGCCGGCGTCAGCCCCTTGTCGGTCAGATAGTCAAGGTAGATGTCGCCGAAGTTCATGGTGCTGTCGCTGGTCCAGAGCGGCCAGTACCCCTGGAAGAAAAGATTGGGCAGCCGGATGCTTCGCGCGCTGACCGGCAGGTGGGCAAGCAGTCTTGCGGAAGCAAGCTCGCCCCATTGCGGACCAAGGTGCTGGTACAGGAACAGATCGCAGCTTTCCAGGGCATCAGCGGGTATCGGGGTGCGATCGTAGTTGGGAACATGAAGAATGTCCCAGCGCCGGGAAAATTCGGAGGACGCGAGAAACAGCCTGCTCAGGGGGCCGCCCTGGCAGTTCGCGTGCAGAATGCAGATTGACAAGATGTTTCCTTCATGCGGGGCGAAAGCGGATAAACCGAACACAGATCATGATAACTGGAAAAAAAGCCGGTCACAAGGGCGAATCGTGAAGGAAGATTCGGCTCTTCTCCCCTTGTCTGGGCGGACGATGGCTGGTATGAAAGGAAAGGTTTCCGGGGGGACTTCTTCGCCGGGAGCGCAGGCGGTATCGTGACGCCGCGCGGGGGCCGGACGTCTGTCCGGCTGTGCCGGGGGAAAGCGTCGCAGAAGGCCGCCGGGAATGTTGGAGGATGTACAGTCATCAGTCCGGACCGGGAGGGTCCGGATACCAAGCGCACGGCTCAGGCCGCCAAGTATTCAGGAGAATGCATGTTTGCCAGACTCTTGCCCCGTTCCGCGCCTTATTTCGAGTATTTCGCCCGGCAGAATTCCATATTGCAGAAAATGACTTCTCTGCTTTCCGGCGAGCTGACGCCGGGCAGACAAATGGAGAGCAATGTCCGCGACCTCACCAGCCTGGAAGCCGAAGCGGATGAACTTCAGCATACCATCATCCACGAACTTTCCCAGACCTTCATCACTCCCATCGACCGGGAAGACATCTACGCCATCAGTACCGCGCAGGAACGCACCATCGACAGTCTGAACAGTCTGGGGACGCGTTTCTATCTTTTTTCTTTCGTTCATGTGCGCTTCCCCGCCAAGAAATGTGTGGACGACATGCATCAGATGGCGCTTGCCGTGGGGGAAATGCTTGATTGTCTGAAAGAAAAGCGTCCGCCGGCAGAGCCGGTGGCGCGGATTCACGGGTTGAAGGAGAACTGCGAAATGCTCCTTGGTGTGGGGCTTGGCGAACTGCAGGATACCGAAGTGACCAGCTTTGAACAGGTCAAGCAGCTCATGGTCTGGACACAGCTCTACGAGCGCATCGAGCAGACGCTGCTGCTGTTTTCCGAACTGACGGATACCCTTGAACAAGCGGTGCTCAAATATGCCTGAACTGCCGCTTCTGCTCGTTCTCATCGTTGCTGTGGCGCTGTTGTTCGATTTTACCAACGGCGCGCACGATTCGGCCAATGCCATTGCCACAGTGGTTTCCACCAAGGTTCTCAGCCCGCGTACCGCTGTACTCATGGCCGCAGGTCTCAATCTTATCGGAGCCATGCTGGGAGATCAGGTCGCCACCACCCTGGGCAAGGGAGTGGTCAACCCCGACATGCTGAACGGATCGCAGTTGCTGGTGCTGGGGGCGCTGCTCGGGGCCATAGCGTGGAATCTCATCACCTGGTATGCGGGAATTCCTTCTTCTTCCTCACATGCGCTGATTGGGGGACTTATCGGTTCAGCCGTGGTGCACGCCGGTTTTTCCTCGCTTAATGGGCAGTCCATCATAGATAAGATTCTTATTCCACTGTTCATGTCTCCGCTGTGCGGTTTCCTGGCCGGATATCTGCTCATGGAACTGATCAAGATCGTGTGCTGGCATTTTAACCGGCACAAGACCAACAGTTTCTTCCATCATTTTCAGATATGTTCGGCCGCGTTCATGGCTGTCAGTCATGGACTCAACGACGCGCAGAAAACCATGGGCATCATTACGCTGGCGCTCTATCTTTTTGGAGAGATTGAAGTCATTCATGTGCCGTTCTGGGTCAAGCTGCTCTGCGCCACAGCCATGGCCATGGGAACCGCCGTGGGCGGCTGGAAAATCGTCAGGACCATGGGACACAAGATTTTCAAACTGGAACCCGTGCATGGAGTGGCGGCGGAAACTTCTGCGTCTCTGGTCATTGTGGGGGCATCAATGTTCGGCGCGCCTATCAGCACCACACATACCATTACAGCCTGCATCTTCGGTGTAGGCAGCACCAAGCGTCTGAGTGCAGTGCGATGGGGGGTGGCGGGCCAGTTGGTCACGGCATGGATGCTTACCATTCCGGCCGCGGCCGTCATGGGCGGTTTCTTTTTCTGGCTGCTGCACGCGTTGGGACTGGGCTGAAAAATCCGTTTTTCAGGTGCGCATGGACAAAAGGCGGGAACAATATGCGGTTCCCGCTTTTTATGCAGGAAAGAATGCAGGGAGAGAAGACAGTGCGCCCCATACGAGGGAAACAGAGCGGATTTGCGTGGGAGCAATTTGATTTGGCTGTATCATGGCAGAGTGTTGGTAAAATTACCATGATATTTCAGCGCGGTATAAATTCAGTTTTCGATTCTTTTACATGAACAGGTAAAAACGGCGGGGGAAAGTTCTGAAATCTCGATCTATCGAACTCCAGATCAACAAGTTCCTTTGGCACAGCCTTTAATTTTTAATGCTCTGTTTAAGCGTGGAGCTGAGACTGGCCTTGACCGCCGGAGTCACGCCGCGCCAGCGCCGTATGGAGGCCGACCGAATGGCGGCCCCGCAGAGCCGTGCCCGTTGTCGGGCACAGCGGGGCGTGCGGACATCGAGAGCAGAAGTGAACGTTAAGAACTGCTCACGGAGCCGGGCGAAACGAGACGCTGCCGCGGCGTCCCCTTTTTCGTTGCCGTAGCAATTTGCTTGCGGCGTACAGATGCGGCGAGGGCATGAAACCTGGTATAATCTTGAAGTTAATCTGCCCTCGTGCTCCTGACATGAAATGTTTCGTAGCACGAGCCGTCAGGCGCGAGCCGAAACCACGCTTTCGACGTCATATGGCACCTGGTGCATCTCGCCTTGATGATGTTCTGATACGGGCGATCAATATCGTTCTAGAAAGCGGAACCTTCCAGTGTTATATGCCCTGACGGAGGACACAGAGCGATGAAAGCTGTGAAAACGGAAATGGGAGGCGAAGTGTTTCCGGGAGCGGAGCCGGGTGTGGAGCTTCACGAGATGCATGGCTTGTCCCGCTCATTCCCGCCGCATTTTCATGATCATTATGTAATTGGTCTGATCACGGGCGGGCGTCGGCGGGTGCATCTGCGTTTTCCCTGCGGCGGGGAGGGGGAGGCCGGGTTTTCCGGGGTGGCTGAAGCAGGCGATTTCATCATGATTCATCCCTTTGAAATTCATGCCTGTGAAGATATCGGCGGCAGCAGTCTGGACTGGAAATCCCTGCGCCTTTCACGGGAATCTGTTCTCCCGATACTGGGACGGACAGAAGGTTCCTTTCCGCCGATTCTGCGTGACAGGAAGCTGCGAAGGCTTTTTGAACTGTTATGCGCGGCCGTGAAGGAGGGAGGAAACAGGGAAAGACAGCGCGAACTGCTGGCCGCCGTTCTGCGCGGTCTGCCCCGGAAGACGAACAGGTGTGCCGGGAAACGCAGAAATATTCCATCTCCTTTTCCGGATATTTTGCGCTGGCTGGCGGAGCGAAGTGAGCGGCCTTCTCTGGATGCCGCCGCCCGGAGCTTTGGGGTCGACAAGTTTGTTCTGCTGCGCGGTTTTTCTGCGAATTTCGGCATTACCCCCTATCGCTGCTGGGAGTCCATGCGCCTGGAGCGCGCTCTCGACATGTTGCGGCGCGGGCATGCGCCAGTGGACGTGGCAGCGGAGCTGGGTTTTGCGGATCAAAGCCATCTGACGCGGGCTTTTCGCAAGGTATTCGGCATGCCGCCGGGGGTATTCCGGCGCTTGAAACGGGCGCGGGGCATACCGGGCGGATAAAAGTTGAGTTGAAACCAGTCCTGAACGCCGGAGGCGCAAGCGAGCCAGCCGTGGACGCAAAGACCGTGTTAAAGTTTCCGGCTGATACAGCAATCAGAGGTCGTTCATCTGCCGCTGTTTCAGCGGAACATTCGCTGTCGTGAAGGCGGTCTCACTTCCGGCGCGGTGAAAGGCCCCCTCCGGCAACGGTTGACGACGTTTCGTCTCGCGCACGGCTTCGCCGTTCTCGACAGCGCTTCGCGAGACATTTGGGCGCTCATCATCTCTGCTCTTGATGCCCGCAGGCCTCACACTGCCCGGCAACGGGCATGGCCTCCGCGGGGCCGCCGTCTGGTCGGCCCCCCTTCCATGCCGCATGGCAATGCGGCGGGGGAGCGCAGCTCAAAGCTAGCCGCCGCTCGCGCCTCCGGCGGTTAAAGGAGCATAATTCTCTTTATCAACCGTAAACTTGAACAGAGCCTTGAGGAGAGGCTGATTAAAGCGTTTCCCGCGGTTCTGCGGAACAGAACCGCCCGCAAGCCGCGAAGAGGGAGAATTGACTTTTTCCGTTAACTGAGTGAGTTGACGTGAATTTCCCAAAGATGCAGAAGCCTTTTTGGGCATGGAGCTGAATACATCGGCGGTTCCTTAAAGAGAGTGTTATCCTTGGAGCATTTTGCCGTCGAAACTGTCTGTCTGCCGGGAGCCTGTGTTCTGGCCGCAGGTTTCGCGCTGAAACCGGAGTTGTATGCCGCAAGTGAATTGCGGCGGAACAGGAGAGAGGGGCGTCGCGGCGTAGTCTCGTTCCGCGTGATTCCGGAAGCATTTTCAAACCGGAAAGGCCCTGATTGCAGAATGCCCTGGCGAGAACCGCTTCGTGACACAACTGTTCAGACAAGGCAAGGAAATGAGAGAAGACGGTTTTGCAGGACATCTTGTCGCGCTGTGCACTATTTTTGTCTGGGGTACGACCTTTGTCTCCACAAAGGTGCTGCTGCGTGACTTTGTGCCGATAGAGATATTGTTTTTTCGTTTTCTGCTGGGATTCTGCGCGCTGGCGCTGATTTACCCGCGCATGAACCGGCTGAGGGAAAGGCGGCATGAACTGCTTTTCATGGGAGCGGGACTGACGGGGATCACCCTGTATTTTCTGCTGGAAAACATCGCTCTTTCCCACACTCTGGCTTCAAATGTCGGCGTGATATGCTCTCTTGCGCCCTTTTTTACCGCGGTGGCCGCTCACGTCCTTTTACGCGGGGAGCGTCTGACACGGGCTTTTTTCGCGGGATTTATCATTTCCATCTCTGGAGTGGTGCTGCTTTCCCTTCATACCGGGGCGCATTTTCAGGTGAATCCCCTGGGGGACTGTCTTGCGCTGGCCGCATCCATGGTATGGGCTTTCTATGCCGTTCTGACACGCAAGATTGGCGCACTGGGCTATCACCCCATACAGGCGACACGGCGCAGTTTTTTCTGGGGGCTGCTGTTCATGCTGCCCGTACTGCCTTTGTCCGACTTCCAGTTTGAGTTCTCGCGGATGGCAAAACTGGTAAATCTGGCGAATATTCTGTTTCTGGGGCTTTGCGCCTCCGCATTGTGCTTTGTAAGCTGGAATGTGGCCGTGCGTCTGCTTGGAGCGATCAGGACCAGCGCCTATATCTATCTGATTCCTGTTGTCACCGTGGCAACGTCGGTGATTGTCCTGCATGAGCCGCTGACGCCGGCAGGCTGTGTCGGCATGGGGCTGACTCTGCTGGGGCTGGCTGTTTCCGAGGGCAGAGCCGGGATATTCCGGCGCGGCAGGGAGAAATGTCGGGAAACGTGCACGAGACATTCGTATTGAGCCTGTTCCCGGATCTGAGGGAGCGGGACGCGCGTTTGCTCTTCCTGTTCGGAAGTATGGCGCGAAGAAGGGGGACAGAGGGGCATGCGTGAAACTCCCCTGTTCCTGCAAAAAAAGGCCGCAGCGTTTATGCGGCCTTTTTCTGCAGTTCTCGTTACGGGAGAAAGGATAGGGACACAATTCCGCTATCCGGACTCCGCAGAATGATTCGGGATAGATGCCTCAGCAGTTGCACTCCGCCCCGGCCACGGCTTCCAGACCGACGCGCGTCTTGATGCTTTCCAGCAGATCCTTGGACATGCCGGGCACTTCGGTCAGTTCATCCATGGACTGAATGTCGCCCATGTCGTCGCGATACTGCACGATGGCTTTGGCCAGTTCTTCATTCAGGCCGGGCACCTGAGCTAGTTGTTCAACCGTGGCGGTATTGATGTTCAGCAGTTCGTCCTCGGCGAACGCGCCGTGAGCGGGAACAAGAAGGGCGGCGGCGATAACGGCGGCGGCGATGTTGTTGCGCAGATTCATGATAATGTACTCCTTCCGAGCTGAACGGCATGCTCTGCCGTTGCTCCTGTCAATGGGGGAAACTCGCGGGACCGGAAGCCCCGCCGGATCGAATGCTTCGGGCGATGACCCCGAGCGGCGTCACAGGCGTGAAATACTGCACGCTGTTCCCGCAGAACAGTCGATCCGCGTTCTGTTGACTGCTTCATCAGCAAATGACGAGACGAGTCTCGCTTCACCCGAGTATATAAGAACATCTTCGACTAAAAGCAACACCTCTGAAAAACATATCATCTGTGCGATCTGCCGCATATGGGATATCGGCTTGCGGATGAAATGTGCGGAAAAACGCATGTCAGGACAGACCGCCATTCAGTCCATGTTTTCCGGAGGGCGACGCTCATCCACATCGGGAAAGAAGTCCGGATCATCCCGGTGTTCCGCATCCACGAACAGCGTGCAGAAACAGGCACCATATTCATGGATGTCAGCATCACGGTAGATACAGGGGCAGATGATATCCTTGTCCTTGTCCAGTGATGTCGCGAGGCGGCATGGACAGCAGAGATAACCGTACCGCTGCTTGTTCTCCAGCAGGCTTTCCGCCGTGGCAAGGCAATGTTCCTCGTCTGCGTGCAGGAAATAGCCTTTCTGTTCAGCTGTTGCCTTGAGAACTTTCAGCAATGACTGCGGAGTCATGGAAGAGCGCCTCCCTCAGAAGTTGTTCGCGGAAGCCGACGACGACCTTGCCGCCCGGCAGCACGATAGTGGGGAAAGAACCGCGCGGATTATAGGAGCGCACCTTGTCCATGAGATCCGAACGATCCCTGCCGTTGAATTCGTCAACGTAAAGCAGATGATACTTCGCGTCGTTCGAGTCGAGATATTCCTTGGTCTTTTTGCAATGGCGGCAGGTCGTCAGCGCGAACATGAAGGGCAGACCGTCCTCGCCGGGGGCCTGTGACAGGGCGAGAAGCTCCTCCTGCTCCGGCGTAAGGGCCGGTGAGTTTTCCTGCTGTTTGGACGTGCTTCCGCCGCTCTTCGACCTGCGGAGGAAGAACAGCGCCAGCGCAGCGACAAGCGCGAGAGCTACAACGACGATGACAGTGGTATTCACGATGTTCCTCCTGAATTGAGACAGGCTCGTGTCGCGTCCACGGGCGCGGCGTCGTGCCGGAGACAGTGGTCCTGCACCGGATTTCTATCATAAAAGTTCGGTGAAAGCCAGTCGGAAGCAGAGCATTATGCCGGCGGGAAGGCTCATTTCGTTCCGTCCAAACCGCTTTTCTCCTGCCGGGATGTTTTGGTATTGAAAATATCTGCCGGGCATGCTCCTGTCTCCGGCGCGCAGGTTTCACGGCTTCATCGGAGCTTCGCTCCGTACAATTCCGGGAGCATTTTCAAATCGAAAATGTTTTAATGCGCTCAAGGGGAATGCGCAACACCCTTATAAGCGGGGAAAGGCGGGCATAGGTATTTCAGTGAACGGCTTTCCGGAGCAAGGCCCTCCAGGAAGACAGGAATGGCAAGGAGGGGGGAGGAATGTCTGAAATGAAGGCCGATATGCTCGACGGGCCTGTAGGAAGAACATTTTTGCGCTACAGCGTGCCCTGGGCCCTGAGCATGGTTGCAACCGGTTCCGCCGCAGTGGTGGACGGTATTTTCGTGGGGCGTTTTGCCGGGGCAATGTCACTTGCCGCGGTCAATCTGGCTGTCCCCGCATGGAGTCTTGTTTCAGGCATGGGCTTCATGCTTGTGACCGGCGGATCGGTCCGCAGCGGCCGCTATATGGGGGAAGGGCGTCCCGAAGAGGCTTCCGCCATGTGCATCAAGACGTTCATGGCGCTTGCCGCGGTCATGCTTCTGGTGTGCGGAGTGATGTATCTGCGGCTCGATGATGTGCTGGATATTCTGGGCGCGGGCGGAGATGCAAACGAGCTTCGCGCCCTGTGCCGGGAATATCTTTCCACGGTACTGCTGTTCTGCCCGGTGTTTCCGCTGAGTTACGGGATGTCGTACTTCATCCGGGTGGACGGACGTCCTCTGCTTGCCAGCGCGGGGCTTGGCGCAGCGGCGTTGTGCAATATCATGCTGGATGCTCTGCTGGTGGGCTATGCAGGCATGGGCGTGCGCGGCGCGGCCCTGGCCACGGGGCTGGCCTACCTGCTCTCCTGCCTTGTGCTGATCCGGCATTTTTTTTCGGTTCGCTCCCACTATGTCCTCCCCCGGCGGCTCGGGCGCTGGAAGGAGGTTTTTTTCGCGGCGTGGAACGGAGCTTCGGAGTTTGTCAATGAAATGTCGGCGGGCATCATCGTGCTGCTGTTCAACCTCATTCTCATGGAGCGGATGGGAGGATACGGTGTGGCTGCGTTCACCGTGGTGGCTGATGCCGGTCTGCTGGGAATGAGTCTGTTCTACGGTGTGGGGGATTCTCTCGCTCCGCTGATCAGCGTGAACAGGGGAGCGCGGAATTTCAGCCGGATGGATTCCTTTCTGCGCGCGGCCCTGCTTACCTCGCTCGTGCTCGGGATGATGCTGTTCTCGGGACTGACATTTTTCCCGGGCGCCCTTGCGGAGCTTTTTCTGCCGGGAGATGCCGAAGCGGCGGGCATTGCCCGCGACTTTGTACTGGCCTGGCGCTGGGTATTCCTGGGCGCCGGATTGAACATGGCGCTGGCTTCCTATTTCACCGGACGGCAGTGGGCGGCAAGCTCCATGCTGGTGGCGGTCAGCCGGAGCTTTGCCCTCCCTCTGCTCATGCTTGTCGTCCTGCCCCGCCTGTTTGGGGATTGGGGAATTTTTTACGCGACGTCGGCTTCCGAGGCTCTGACGCTTTGTCTTGCCGCGGGGCTTCTGCTCTGCGGCCGCCGTCGCTGCGAGAGACGCGGGCGCGCTTGTTGAATGCGGTTCCGGAGAAAGAGTTCTTCTGCTCTCCGTTTGGCCGGGGAATGGAGTGTTTGTTCGGGGCCGGTTCGGGAAGAGAAGCGAGAGGAAGAATCATCGCTCCGGATTTGCGATCCCGCGGGGGGCGCGGCGAGTTCTCCACCTCGCACAGCGCTCCGGGAGGAAGCGCGGCGCAGTCGGGCACGAGTGTCAGCCCTCTGGAGGTACAGGCATAACGCGCCCGACCGGGCCGGTCGGGCAGGATGAACGGCTCGGAGAGCAGGCGTGCAGGCAGCGTGTCCGGGTGGGGAGCGGGACTTGCTGGCTTTCGCTCATCCGGCCTGCGCATCAGCAGAAAGGAAAGGCTGACGCTGTCCTTGTCCAGACCGGCCCTGCGGGACAGGGAGCGCAGTTCGTCCGGGACGTCGGCGGCAGGGGCGTTGACATGGCACCAGGCCGAGTTTCCCGGCCTGTCCAGCGGACAGGAACCGGCATGAGGACAGGGGGAAAGGGGAGTAAGGCGCGGCGTGGCCGTCCACTCCTCCGGGGGGAGCGGAAGCCTTGCAGGGACCCCGCGCAAATGTGCATCGACGGCCGGAGAATCATCACCCGTATCATCTCCGAAGTCGGCAGGATCAGGAAGTTCGCCATACATGGCTGCTTCCCGCAGGGCGCGGATCAGTTTTGCCCCCTGTCTGGTACCTGGCTCCAGCCCGAACAGAAAACCGCCGGGGAGCAGAAGACGCGCCGCGTTTTCCGCAAATGCGCAGATTTTGCCCTGCCATGCCCCGGGCCGTCGGCTTTTCTCTTCAAGTTCGTTGAGAACATTGCCCGCTGAAATCAGCCAGGGGCGGCCGCGGAGGCGGCGCAGAGCCTGCCCGAGCGGAGCGCGCAGCGCATGGATTTCCCAGGGGGAGGAAGGATCGAGTTCCCTCCGCATGAGTTCAAGGATGTCACGGCCGAGGTGGAGCGGATGGGGCGCTGTGTCGGCGCAGACAAGTGTTATCGGGGCAGCGCGGAAGTCTGGTCTGCTCAGCCAGAGCGCCAGAGGCAGCGTGAAGGGACCGGAACCGAGATCGACGACGAGAACGCGTTCCCCTTCCGCGCATGGAGTGGAAGATGCGGCAGGCAGCGTCAGAGGCAGAGAAGGCAGCAACGGGAGCAGGCGGATCAGGTTCCAGGGCATGAAATAGCGAAGGTAGGCCGAAGTGAGGCGCGGGGTGGTCCAGTAGGGCTGTGAAAGATCGGCCCGGTCGGTGGTGAGCAGCGCGGAAAGTTCGCGGCAGGCAGCCGGCAGATCGCGCCGTCGTGTCGCGTTCAGCGGCATAATCTCGTCCAGAATGCGCGGCAGGGCCGTCAGCCCTTGCCGCGCAAAGCTGTCCATATCGGAAAAAAGCGGCTTGCATATGGCACGCGGCTTTGCCGGGGACGGGCGTGGCACGTCCGCTTTCGGAGAGGCAGGGTCTGCAGAAGGGGGGAAACGGCGGGAGGAACGGAGCGCTTTTGCTGCGGGCGGATGCGGGGCAGATTGCATTTCCTTCATCAGGGATTCCTTTGTGACTTGAAAATTTCTCTTTTCGGAGAAAAACAGGGGCTGCTGTTTCTCTCGTGAAAATATCTTTCGAGGGGTGCCGGAAGCGGAGAGAGACGAATTACGGCTGTTCCGTCGCCGCGGAGGACTCGGGAGGGCATGGTCCCGCAGGGGATGCAACATCGCTTATTCTGCCGAAGCGCATGTGGCGGATGTATCTCTCGTGAAAAAGAGGGGATTCCGCCAGAGGCAGCGTAATCGCATTCGCGCTCAGAGCGGAGATTTCATCACGCAGTTCGCGGGGACTGCGTCCGTCGCTTCCGCACAGGAGAAGGCCCGCCCCGCGCAGCGATGTGTTGCCTGCGGTCCGGGTTTTCGCGCGTGAAAATGGGGGCAGAAAACCCAGATCCGCCAGCGCGTCAAGAGGGGCGTGCATGCCGAGCGCTCCGGCCAGCACAATTTCACCCAGATCGGCGGGCGCAAGTTCCGCTTCGGCCATCAGACTTTCCACCGCCAGAGAGAAGGCGGCCTTGACCTTGAGCAGACTTTCCACATCTGAAGCGGCCAGAAACAGATCTCCCGGCAGAGGAAGGACCGGTTCTCCCCGTTCTGTGGTCAGCGAGGCGGCAAGACGTGTGCGCAGAAAGGCGAGAGGATGAGGGGAGGATGCGTCCGGCCGGAAATGGCCGTCCGTGTCCAGCAGTCCCATATCCAGAAGCAGTCGGATCAGGGAGAGATAGCCCACGCCGCAGATGCGGCGCGGGGGAGTGCCTCCCAGAGTCTGAACGGCAAGCCCGGAAGGCGTGGCATGGAAGGCCGTCACGGCGCCGTTTTCGGCAATTCCTCCACAGCGCAGGCCGATTCCTTCCAGTGCCGGTCCCAGCGGGACGCTGGCCAGCAGGGGGGGCAGACCGACGCGCAGCAGGACAAATTCTCCGTTGGTGCCCATGTCGGCCAGCAGCAGGGGAAATCGCGGTGCAGGAGAGGAATGCAGCACGGCGCAGATGCCTGCGCTCAGATCTCCGCCTACAAAGGGAGCGGGGAGCGGGGGAATCCACAACGGAGGCAGACCAGGAAGGAAGGCTTCCCGCGCGCCGTGGAAATCCAGTCGGTAAGGGGCTGCGCGCAGCCCGGAGGCATCGAGGCCGAGGGCCAGCAGCGTCATGGCCGGATTGGCGGCAAGGCAGATTTCCCGTACGGAGATTCCCTGTGAGCGCAGTGAGTCCGCAATGCCGATAAGCACTTTCGATACGGCATCGCGCATGAAGATCGCTCCGTCCGTATCCTCTCCCGGTGACGCTGCGGCCAGACGCGCCATGACATCCGTTCCCGCGCCCATCTGGGGGTTGGGCTGATGGCCCTGGGCAAGCGTCTCTCCACGGGCGCCGAGGGCTTCCCATACTATGGAGGTTGTACCCAGATCCACGGCAAGCCGGGCTTCGCGCGCGCCGGTTCCTGCCCAGTCCTCAGGGCGGGGGCTGTCCGCTGCAGTCTGTCCGGAGCGGACTTTATCCTTCTCTGGCCGTATGGCCTCCGGAGGAATGGCCAGGCTCATGGAGTCTTCCGCGTCATGGCAGCAGGCCAGGCGGACGCCGGAATCAAGTTCCGCCGGAGTGAGCATATCCTGTTCCCGCCGGGTTGGAGCAGGCGGAACGGAAAGAAAATGTACCCGGCACAGGCCGCAGTGGCCGATGCCCGCGCACAGCGGACGCGGAGGCAGATGCCCCCGTCCCCAGAGAATGGCGGCAAGGTTCATGGGGGCGGCCGGGACGGGAATGTCAATTTCCCGGCGTTCCTTCTGACAGGAAGAGGACGGATCTGTATGGACGCGCATGTCCTGTTTTTGCCCATCCTCCGTGCGTTGGCAAGGAAAATTACTTTGCTGGCGTTATTGGCATGCTTTTTGCTTGAGGTTTTGCGCATTTTTATTTCAGACGTGTTTTCATCCGGGCGGACAGGCCATTGAGCGCCGGAGGCGCGAACGGCATGCGCGTGGAGCCGCGTCGACGCCATGTGAGGAGTGAGCGGGGCGGGCTTCGGCTTCAGGCATGAAGCCTGCGGAGCAGGGTGCAGGGTGTCGGCCATGCGTCATCTTCAGGAATGATATGTTCTGAAGACGATCTGGACGACAGGAGAACGGCGGAAGGATCGGGGCCTTGACCCGGTCGGGGAATTGGCTGAATATCACATGGATATTCAGCGTAAAAAGACGGATTGCATTATGGATAAGATTCTGGCCCAGGATGAAGTTGATGCCCTGCTCAGGGGCTTGTCCGGCGGCGAGCTGGAAACGGAAACGGACATACCGGAAGATGATTCCGGCATCGTTCCCTTTGATCTTGCCAATCAGGATCGCATCATTCGCGGCCGCATGCCGGTGCTTGAAATCATCAACGATCGTTTTGCCCGGCTGTGTACCAACGCCCTGACCAATGCTGTGCGCAAGCGTGTGGAGCTGAACCCCATCTCCATCGACATGACCAAATTCGGCGAGTTCATGCGTTCCCTGCCGGTGCCCACCAGCATCAATATCTTCAAGATGGAGCCGCTGCGCGGCAATGCTCTGATTGTTGTGGACGCGCGTCTGGTCTTTTCCCTGGTGGAAAATATTTTCGGCGGCATCGGCTCACAGCCCAAGATCGAGGGGCGTGAGTTCACGCGCATCGAACAGGCCATCGTGGATCGCGTCATCAAGCTGGCCCTTCAGACCATGGAGGAATCCTGGCGGCCCGTGCATGACATCAAGATGGAACTGGTAAGATCGGAAATTAACCCCCAGTTCGCGGCCATTGTGCCCCCAAGCGATGTGGTCGTGGTGATCAACTTTGAGGTGGAGCTGGATTCATCCATAGGCTCCATGATCATCTGCCTGCCGTATTCCACCATTGAGCCGATACGCAGCAAGCTCAATGCCAACTATCAGACGGAACGTCTTGAAGTTGACCACGCCTGGGTGGGACGGCTCAAGGATCGCCTGATGGAAACCCCGGTGGATCTGAAGATACGCATGGGAGGCACGCAGATTACGGGCAATCAGCTCCTGCGGCTCCAGGTGGGTGACGTGCTGGTGCTGGATACGGATATAGAGGAACTGCTGCCCTGCACGGTCGCGGGTGTGGTGAAATACTGGGGCATTCCCGGTACGGTGAAGTCCAACAAGGCATTCCAGATTATCAAGAGCGAGGAGCCGCAGTATACATAGCATCTCCGGAGCCTTGTCCCCGTGGCGGGAAAATTGTTTCCGACGTTGCGGCATGAACCTGCGGGCAGCCCGCAGGGCCGGAGGGTTCGGCGGAATGTTGCGGAAAGGCGATGTGACTGAATGTATCATCAGCATGGTTTCTGACTGTCACAGACCCTTTCCCTTTTTCATCGGCGTTGTTCAAGTTTTCGGTTGATAAAAAGAAATATGCGCCCTTGACTGCCGGAGGCGCGAGCGTCAGCCAGCTTTGAGCGACGAAGCCGCAAGCGGGCCGGCCGTGGATACATGGCGCCTTTCGCCCGTGTGGACACGGGCTGTCCTTGCGGCGCAGCGCATACTGCCGCCTCACAGCCGGAACGGAACCGTACGCCTCGCGCAACGCCAGCAACACGGTTCTGCGGCAGAAAGGCGTTGAACATATGCGACAAGGAGTCCATGTTCTTCTGGCCCGCAGGCTTCACGCCTGAGGCCGGAGTCTTGCGCTACGCAAGACTCCGGCAGCCTTTCAAAGCGGAAACGCTCTCTGTTGTACCCTGCTTATGACACGTTTTCTTCAGCGCGAGATCGGCAGGCTGGCAATTTGATGCTCTGAACGGAACAGGAATTTCCCGTCGCGTTTCTGGCTTGCCTTCCAAGGCTATCTGTTCCTGAAACGTTCCCAGCCTGACGGCGCATCGCCGCTTCCCCCGGAAGGGCCTGGCTTGTTCATAAGGCGTTCCCAGCCCGATCCCTCCGGACGCGGAGAAGATTTCTGCGCTGAAACGCCTCTGCCATTCAGAAGATCCCATTCCCCCGATCCGGGAGAGGAAAAATCATCCGCCGGCGCGGACTGAACGCCGCCGCGTGCCATTTCCCGCAAGCGCGCCACGCGCTCCTCCATGGGCGGATGCGTACTGAACAGGTTGGCCATGCTTCTGCCGGAGAAAGGCGAAACGATGAACATGTTTTCCGTGGAGGGGTTCCCCTGCATGGGGATGCGCCGGCTGTACGCGGTCAGTTTGTCCAGTGCCGAGGCCAGAGCCAGAGGGTCCCGGCAGAAGCTTGCGCCCGTGGCGTCAGCCTTGTATTCGCGGGTACGGGATATGGCCATCTGAATCAGCCCTGCGGCCATGGGCGCAAGCAGGGCCATGAGCAGCATGGCCAGAGGATTGCCCCGCTCTTCGCCGTCGCCGCTTCTTCCGCCGAAAATGGCGGCAAACTGCGCGAAGTTGGCAATGGCCGTGATGGCAGAGGCCAGCACTCCCGCGACGGTCTGGATAAGAATGTCGCGGTTGGCGACATGGGCCATTTCGTGTGCGAGTACGCCGCGCAGCTCTCGCGGGGAAAGCAGGCGCATGATGCCCTCCGTTACGGCGACGGCGCTGTTCTGCGGGTTGCGGCCCGTGGCGAAGGCGTTGGGGGCCTCCTGCGGCACAAGGTAGACACGGGGCTTGGGAACACCCGCATTCCCGGCCAGTTCCTCCACCATCTGATGAAGCATGGGGGCTTCCTGCGGGGAAAGTTCCCGCGCCCGGTACATGGAAAGCACGATTTTGTCGGAATACCAGTAGCTGCCGATATTCATCACCAGGGCAAAGGCGAGAGCGATCATGATGCCGCCCCTGCCTCCCACCGCTCCTCCGAGCACGATGATCAGGCCCGAAAGCAGCGCCAGCAGAAACATGGTCTTGAATTGGCTGGTCATGCGTAAACTCCATAATGATATGTATACTATGTTCAGATAATAGGGATTACGGAGCAAAAGGCAAGCCGGGAAGATGACCGGCAGGGGGGCGGCTTGCCAAGCGCTGAATGGCGGGCTACACATGCGAGATGAAGGTAAACATGTATGTGGTCTGGTGTCTGATTTCTGTCCTGATTGCCGTGCTTCCGTGCAGGGCGGAGTCTTTCGCGCGGGGGAAGTCGGCTGATTTGTCCGTCATGGCGGGAGAGATGATCATGACCGGTTTCAGGGGCCAGGCTCTGGAACATGACAATGCGCCGCCCCTGCGTGCCCTGCGCGAAGGAAAGATCGGAGGGGTCATTCTGTTTGCAAAGGATATCCAAACGGGAAAGACGCGCAATATTTCCTCCCCTGAGCAGTTGAAGGCGCTGACGGCCCGCCTTGCGGAGGCGGGGAGCGCCGGGCCGTGCGCTCCTGTGTGGATAGCCGTGGATCAGGAAGGAGGCAGGGTGCGGCGGCTTTCGGCTCACAATGGTTTCCGGGACTGGCCTTCCGCGCTGAACATGGGAAGGCGCTCTCCCCAGCATACATGGGAAACCGCTCTTGATATGGGGCTGATGCTGGCCGATATGGGGATTAATCTCAACTTTGCGCCGTCTTTGGATCTGCATTGGCCGGACAGTCCGGCCATAGGCAGACAGGAACGGGCTTTTTCTTCCGAACCGGCCGGAGTTGCCCGGCATGGGGCAGCATTTGCGCGGGGTATGCGAAATGCGCGCATTGTATGCTGTTACAAGCACTTTCCCGGACACGGCAGCGCGAGGGGAGATACCCATGAAGGATACGCCGATATCAGCGAAACATGGTCGGAGAGGGAGCTTGAACCATACCGCGATCTGCTGGGCAGGAATCTTCCCGCCATGGTCATGGTTGCGCATGTGACTCTCCGCCGGCTGGATGACAGGCCCGCGAGTCTTTCTCCTGCCGTGGTGACGGGGTTGCTGCGGGAGAAGCTCGGTTTCCGGGGCGTGATCGTTACCGACGATCTGGATATGGAAGCCGTGGCGTCGCAATATCCGCTGAAGGAACGCATCCGCCTTGCCGTGAATGCAGGGGCGGATATTCTGCTTTTCGGCAATAATCTTCACTATGATGAGGAACTGCCGTTTCTTGTCCACGCCGCGCTGATGGAGCTGATTGATGAGGGAGATATCCCTCCGGAGCGCATCCGCGCGTCCTATGAACGCATCCGGGAGCTCAAGGCGTTCGTGAATAACTCCCGGCAGTGAGATGTTCCATGCATATTGTACTTTTTGAGCCGGAAATTCCCCCCAATACCGGAAATATCGCCCGGCTCTGCGCGGGAACCGATACGCCTCTGCACCTTGTCGAGCCTCTGGGCTTTTCGCTGGAAGATCGTTATCTTCGCCGTGCCGGGCTGGACTACTGGCCGCATGTGCGGATTCGGGTGTGGCGTCGTCTGGAGGACTATCTTGCCGAAAGCGGGCCGGAAGGCGGAGCGGGGAGGCGACTGGTCATGACCAGCGCCAGGACGGCGGAAGCTTCCGTTCCGGTGCACCGGTTTCCCTTTGCGGCGGAGGATGCTCTTGTGTTCGGCCCGGAAACGCGCGGCCTGCCTCCCGAGGTGCTGCAGCTCTCCTCCCATCGGGTGCGTATTCCCATTAATGATAATATCCGCAGCCTTAATCTGTCCACTTCGGCCGGCATAGTGCTGATGGCGGCGCTGGCCAGAACCGGCGGGCTTGAGGCATGGTAAAGAGGTTCGCCTTGAAGGCGTTCCCGCCCCCGGCTTCAGGCGTGAAACCTGCGTGCCGGAACACGATTCCGGCTGCAGGCGCTTCGACTTCAAAACGCTTTGAACTTGAATCAGTTCGGGAGACGATATGGATTTGTCCACTCTTGTCTGGATGATGCCGCTGGCAGTGATACTGGATTTGGGCATGCGGTATCCGCATATTCCCCACCCGGTTTCTCTGGCAGGAAACATGCTGGATGCGCTGGAAAAATATATGCATCCTCTTGCCGCCAGGCTGCAGGGAGGAAATACCGCTTCCACTCTGTCCAACGGAGAATTCCGTGCCGGGATGCTGGCGCTGCTGGCGGCTGTGGCTCTTTCCGCCGCGGCGGTAAGTCTGCTCGGGGCAGTTCCCTTTCTGGGCGGCTGGATTCTGCTCTTTCTCTGTTACAGCGGACTGGCTCTCGGGCACCTGTTGCGTGCGGGACGAAAGGCCCTGGCCGCGCTGGAGCGGGGCGATATTGAAGAAGGGCGCTTGCGGGTGAGCCATCTGGTCAGCCGTGATCTGCGCACTGCGGATACGCGGGATATCTATCGTGCACTGGCTGAAAGCCTGGCGGAAAATTTCAATGATGCCTTCATTGCGCCGCTGTTCTGGCTGAGTCTGGGAGGCCCCGTGGGCCTGTGGGCTTACAAGACGGTCAGTACAGCGGACTCCATGTGGGGATATCACACGCCGCGCTGGGAATACTTCGGCAAGGCGGCTGCGCGTGCGGACGATCTTCTGGCGTTTGTGCCCGCGCGCCTTTCCGCGCTGCTGCTGTGGCTTACGGCTTACGGCATGAGCGGGGCCACCCGTTCGGAACTGTGGCCGGGATGGCGGACAGTGCGCGCTCAGGCCCGGCGCATGGAAAGCCCGAACGCCGGCTGGCCCATGGCTGTGGCGGCGTGGATGCACGGAGCGGCCATGGGAGGAGCGACAGTGTACCACGGGGAGGTTAAGGAGAAACCCCGGCTCGGACCTCTTTCCGATGCGTCCGGAACTGTGTCGTGGGACGGAGCAAGGATCAGGGGGCTGATGTTCCATCTGTTTGTCGCGGGACTGGCGGGAACGCTCATTGCGCTGCTTTGCCTTGCCGCGGCGTTGTGGGGATGACGCAGGGCATTCACCAAACTTTTTCTGGAGGTTTGTGCGGGAGAGTCTGGCGTGAAGCCCCCCATATCTCCGGAGCCGTTGCAAATCCGTTTTGGCGTCACCGGCCCTGGCGTGAGAATCTGGAGCATTCTGCTATTGAAGGGGCCGGAACACAGGATTCCGGCCCGCAGGCTTCATGTCTGAAGTCGCGGGATGCACAGAGCCTTACGGATGAAGAGAACAGAGACGAATCCCTGTAAAAATGATGTTTATTCTCTGTTTGCGGAACAGGCCCTAGAACATCTCCAGGCTGCCCTGCTCTTCCAGCGCGTTCATCAGCGCCCGGGCCGCGCGTTGCGCCGAGCCGGGGGTTCCGCATTTTTCGCGCAGTTCCTTCATGTCTTCGGCCATGCGTGCGAAATGTTCCGGTTCCCGCAGCCATGTGCCGATGCGTGCGGCCAGCGCCTCCGGGGAGGCATCCTGCTGAATGTGCTCCGGAAAGGCTTCCCTTCCCAGAATCAGATTGGTCAGGCTGATCCACCTGACCTTGATCACTCTGCGTCCCAGGGCATAGGAAAGGGGATTCAGCCTATACGCCACCAGGGTCGGCACTCCGGCCAGACCGCTTTCCAGCGTCGCCGTACCGGAAGCGGACATCAGGCATTGACAGCTGCGCATGAAGGCATAACGTCCCTCCGGTTCGGCCATGTGCAGAGGAGCCGCGCCGTTCCAGAACTTTCGCAGATAGGTTTCCGCAAAATGCGGCGCGCGGATGCAATGGAAAGAAAGCCGGGGAAACTCGCGCAGCAGCAGGTCCGCCGCGGAGGAAAAGGCGGGCAGCAGACTTTCCACTTCCTTTTTCCGGCTGCCCGGCATCAGTCCGATGCGTCCCGGTTCGGGCAGGATATGGCGGATGTTTTCATAATCAACCAGATCTACAAGCGGATTGCCCACATATTCCACCGCCATGCCGTGTGAGCGATAAAAATCGAGCTCAAAGGGCAGGATGGAAAATATCCGGCGCACATGCTTCTTGAGAAAGGCGACGCGGCCTGTGCGCCATGCCCATACCTTGGGCGGAATGAAGTAATATACGGGAATATTCAACTCCCTGGCGATCTTTGCCACCCGGAAGTTGAACTCGGGAGCATCCACCAGCAGAACTGCATCCGGGCGCTCCTTTGCCAGAGCGTGCCTGACGCGTTTCAGCATGCCCGGAATCCGGGGAAGGCTGCTCAGAACTTCCACCACGCCCATGACGGAAAGCTCTTCGATCCGGAGCATGTTGCGCTGTCCCGCTCGTTCAAGATTGACGCCGCCCATGCCTGCGGCGTCGAGTCTCAGCCCGCGTGCCTCGCTCTCCCGGCGCAGGGCGCGGAGCAATTCCGCGCCCTGGATGTCGCCGGAAAGCTCCCCGGCGCTGATCCACAGCTTCATGACGTTTTGCCCGGCGTTTCGCTCGCGTACATGCCGAAAACATAGTCCCGCAGCGCCTGGGGCCAGGGGCGGGGAACCATGCCCGTCAACTCCGTAAGGCGGGCAGTGGAAAGTACGGAATAGGACGGCCGTCTGGCCTTTTGCGGCCACTGCCCGGAGGAGATGGGCTGAATACGCGCATCAGGCTTGACCAGTCCGACGGCTTCACTGGCCAGCTCGCACCAGCTGGCCTGCCCGGTGTTGACGGCATGCACGATGCCGGATGCCCGTTTCACGGCAAGGGCGAGGCTCATGGCGGCAAGATCGACTGTATAGGTAGGGGAGCCCACCTGATCATGCACAACAGTAATCGTTCTTTTCGTATCTTCGTCTCGTGCCATATCCAGCATGACGCTCACGAAATTGCGGCGTCCCGGACCGAAAAGCCAGGCAGTGCGGACCACGCAGCAGTTGGGCATATCAAGAGCGGCAAGCGCCTGCTCACCGGCCAGTTTGCTTGCGCCGTATACATTGAGCGGGTCGGCTGCGTCGTCTTCGGTATAGGGCGCGCGCTTTTTTCCGTTGAAGACAAAATCGGTGCTGAAGTGGATGAGGTGCGCGCCGGATCCGCGCGTCATGCCGCCGAGCAGGGCGGGAAAGGCCCTGTTCAGAGCGCAGGCCCTTTCCTTTTCACTTTCCGCCAGATCCACGGCAGTATAGGCAATGCCGTTGAAGATGTAGTCCGGGTTCATGCGGCTCAGCGCATCTTCCAGAAATGCGGGATCCGTCACGGGCCCATCTTCACGGCCCAGCGTATGGACATCCCAGCCTTTTGCTGCTGCCGCACGGGTCAGGGCCTGACCAAGCATGCCGGTAGCTCCGCCCAGGACAAGAGCTACAGGAGGTTTTTCGCGTAACGGCATGTCTTCGGAATTTTCTCTCGGCGCATCCGCTGAGGAAGCGACGGATGATACATCGGCGTTCATAGGCGTTCTCCGTACCAGATTTTTTCAAAGTCGCGGTAGGCTCCGGATTCCACCTGACGAACCCATTCGTCGTGGCTTTCATACCAGCGCACCGTTTCTTCCAGACCGGCTTCAAAGTTCTTCAGGGGAGAAAATCCCAGTTCGCGCGAAGCCAGGGAGTGATCCATGGCATAGCGCAGATCATGGCCGGGACGATCCTTGACGAAACGGATCAGGCTTTCATCGCGGCCGGTCAGCCGCAGAATGGTGCGCACCACATCCAGATTGGCCCGTTCCGCATCGCCGCCGAAGTTGTATACTCCGCCCGGACGGCCTTTTTCCAGCGCCAGCAATACGCCGCGGCAGTGATCCTCCACATGAATCCAGTCCCGTACATTGGTCCCGCTGCCGTATACAGGCAGCGGCTCGCCCCGGCGTGCCCGGCCCGTCATCAGCGGAATGAGCTTTTCCGGGAACTGATAGGGGCCGTAATTGTTGGAGCAGCGGGTGATGACCACATTCTGGCCGAAGGTCTCGTGCGCGGCCCGGACCAGGAGATCCGACGATGCCTTGGATGCGGAATAGGGGCTGTTGGGCGCAAGGGGAGTATCCTCGCGGAAACGTCCCTCAGGCCCCAGCGTTCCGTACACTTCATCGGTGGAAACATGCACCATGCGGGGTATGCCCGCCTGTCTGGCACAGTCCAGAAGAACCTGAGTCCCCAGAACATTGGTGGTGATGAAGGGCGATGCGTCCGTGATGGAGCGATCCACATGGCTTTCCGCCGCAAAGTGCACGATGGCGTCGGGTTTTTCCTGCGCAAGCAGAGAAGATACCATCGCTCGATCCGCGATATCCCCTTTGACGAAACGGTGGCGGCGTGCCTGATCCGGCGGCAGATCGGCCAGATTGGCCAGATTGCCGGCATAGGTCAGCTTGTCGAGATTGACGATTTCCGTTTTGCCGCACTGCGCGAGAACAAGGCGGATGAAGTTCGAGCCGATGAAGCCGCATCCCCCGGTAACCAGAATACGCATGACTTACTTCTCCTGCCTGTCTGCTGCGGCTGCGGAACCATCGCTTTTCCGTGCGTCGCCGGACTGCCCCTGGGCGGAGGGCTGGGATTTGGGTTTGGGGAAAAGGTAGGAGTAGCGAACCGCGAGGTTGTCCGTGCGTTCAACGAGCCGCGCGGCGATGTCGTCCACCTGTTCGGGCGTCAGCACGCCGACTTCCCGGGCGAGATAGTGACGCAGGGTGGCGTCGCTGAGGGAGAATACCCATACCACGGAATAGGCTGAGCCTACGGCAGGCCGATCCCTGAATTCGGAAGAGGAGGAAAGCAGGATACGGAACTTCGGCGTGTCTTTTTCCTGCAGTTGGAACAGACTGCTGCCATTGAGCAGTTCTTTCAGGCGAGTGGACAGCCTCGCTCCGAGGGCGTCATCTCCTTCATGCTCCACGGAAACAGGACTGTTCCGCGGCGCAATGGGCATGGGATTGTCGGGCAGGGAGGCGTTTTCCGCGCCCACTGCGGAGGGGACTGAGGAAAGAGAGAGCAGCGCCGCGCACAGCAGCGGGAAGACAGAAGTGCGGCAGAACATGGGAACAAGCATGGAATCTCCTTGTATTCTTTTTGGCTGACTGAAACCGAACAGACGGGAAACTCCCGCGAAATCTGCGGGATCCTGCTGACAGACATTTTCGTGGCAGAGCGCTCTAGACCGCACGGGGGCCGATGAGGACGGCCTCGTAGCGGAAAAGGCGGGATATTCCTTTCCGGAAGGCTTCCGGATTCACGGCTCCGGGCGGAAGGCCGGCCTTCCGCCCGAGAGCTTCCAGCGTTTGCTCCAGATCCCAGCCCTGCTCTGTGGGAACCTGGGGCAGAAATACCGCCGTCCGTCCCATGGCCTCCAGTCTGACGCCGTGGCGGCCCAGCTCGATATCCTGCGGGAAACACGGGCTGAGTTCTCCGAGTACGGAGATATCCAGTTCCAGAGAGGCAAGCTCCGAAGCGCAGAGGGGCTGAAAGCGGCGATCTTCAAATGCGGCGGCCCAGGCCATGCGGGCTGTGGTCAGAATCAGGGGCATGGCGGGTTCCATTATTCCTATGCAGCCGCGCAGTACACAAGCGCCATGAGCCTTGACATGCAGCGTGACAAACGCTCCGGCCTGCGTCAGCAGGCGGGGGGCTTTCTCCCGCGCCGCCAGCGCGATGTTGTCGAGATCTCGCGGATCGGGTTCTTCCCCGTCCGCCAGAAAGGAGAACTCGTCCGGCAGAGGCTGCCGGACGCCTCTGCGGATGACCGCGGAGGCGCATCCCATCAGGAAGTTCTCTTCGACCGGTGTCAGGGGAAAGGGGAAACCGGACATGACGGCCACCTAAAACCCTTCTTCCAGCGCGGGCCAGACAAGAACGTTTGCCGGCACTTCCGCCGTCCGTCCGGCGGGGGCCGGTTTCAGAAAGACCCGCCTTCCCCGGATTTCCAGCCGGTTCTCGGCCAGCCACTGCAGGGCCTGCGGATAGACGCGGTGTTCCAGCGCATGGATGCGATGCTGCAGTTCATCCTCGCTTTCGTCCTGCATGACAGGCAGGCATGCCTGCACGATAATCGGACCGCAGTCCATTTCGGGACTGACAAAATGCACTGTGCATCCGGTGAGCCTGACTCCCCATGCGTGGGCATCCGCCGTGCCGTGAACGCCTGGAAAGGAGGGGAGAAGAGCCGGATGGATGTTGAGTACCCGGTCGGGAAAGGCGTCAAGAAAGGCGGGCGTCACCAGCCGCATGTATCCGGCCAGAGCCACGGTGTCGGCTCCCGCGGAGCGTATCGCCCTGATCACGGCGTCGTCAAAGCTCTCCCGGTCCGGAAAGGCTCTGTGATCGACGCATACGGAGGGCAGGCCGTGCCGCTCCGCGCGCTCCAGCACTTTTGCGCCCGGGCGGTTGGCGAGTACCAGACGGATGTCGGCATCCAGCAGGCCTCGTTCCACAGCCTTGAACATGGCTTCGGCATTGGTGCCGCTGCCGGAGGCGAGAATGGCGAGTTTGAGGCTCATGATGCACTCCTCATGCGCACAGCGCGGCGCATACGGCTTTGACCAGGCCGGGAATGGTATATTCCTCCGGTTCGATATCAGGCTCAAGACCGGCATCCCGCAGTGCGGCGGAGGTAATCGGGCCGATGCTGGCAAGTTTTGTTTCCGGATGCGCCTTCAGTGTTTCAGCAGAAACGGCGGCAAGGAAATTGCGCACGGTGGAGGAAGAGCCGAACGTGATGCAGGAAAGCGTTCCCGCCTCCAGTTCGGCCAGTATTTTTTCTTTCAGGCCGGAGTTGTCTGCGGCCACGGTTTCGTAGGCGGGAACATCATCCACTTCGGCCCCGGCCTTCGCCAGTTCGGCGGGGAGTATGTCGCGAGCTCTGAACGCGCGGGGGAGGAGGACTCGCCTGCCGGTCATGCCCAGTGCGATCAGGCCTTCTGCGGCGCTTTCCGCTACATGGCGGGCGGGGATGAAGTCGGGCCGGAGGCCGAGGGCGCGCAGGCGTTCCGCCGTGGCGGGACCTATGACAGCGATTTTCGCCCTGCCGAAAGCCCGTGCATCCAGCCCAAGGGCGTTCAACCTCCGTGCAAAATGCTTCACGCCGTTAGCCGAGGTGAACACCACCCAGTCATAGGAAGCGAGGCGGGCGATGGCCTGATCCAGAAGCGCGTCATCGGGCAGAGGACGGACGGCAATGGTGGGAAACTGGATGACGCGCGCGCCCAGTTCCGCAAAGCGGGCGGCGCTTTCGCTGGCCTGCTCCCGCGCGCGGGTGATCAGCACCGTGCGGCCGAACAGCGGTTTGCGCTCGAACCAGTTCAGCTTGCCGCGCATCGTGACCACCTGGCCGACAACGATTACCGAAGGGTTGGCAAAACCCTCGCGTACGGCATCATCCGGCAGTCTGCCGATGGTGGAGACAAGGGAGCGCTGATGATCTGTGGTTCCCCAGTGGATAAGCGCCGCCGGGGTTTCGGGGGACATCCCCGCCGAAATCAGATTCCGGGAGATTTCCGGCAGATTCTTCATGCCCATGACGAAAACCAGAGTGGAAGCGCTGCGGGCCAGCGCTTCCCAGTCATGCACCGATCCCGGCTTCGTCGGGTCCTCATGTCCGGTAATGAGCGTTACGGAAGATGCCAGCGTACGGTGGGTCAGAGGAATGCCCGCATAGGCAGGGCCGGCGATGGTGCTGGAGATCCCCGGTATTTCCTCAAAGGGCACGCCCGCGTCGAACAGCTCTTCGCCTTCTTCTCCGCCGCGTCCGAAAATATAGGGGTCCCCTCCCTTGAGACGCGCCACCACTTTGCCCTCTTTGGCCAGACGCACCAGGAGTCTGTTGATTTCCGGCTGGGGGAGGGCATGATTGCCCGCTTTCTTTCCCACATAGATAAGCTCCGCATCAGGACGGGCGTGGGCGAGCAGCTCTTCGCTGGAAAGAAAGTCATAGACGACCGCATCTGCCCGTTCAAGGGCGCGCAGGCCTCTGAGGGTAATGAGGCCGGGATCGCCGGGACCCGCTCCGATCAGATATACGTACATTCCGCCTCCCGCAGAACTGGAAAATTTCAACGGATATCCTAGCCGGAAAGACCTGCGGGGGCAAGAAAAGCTTCCACCCCTTCATATGGGTTCATGGCATTATTTTTGCATTATCCTTGCGCACTGTCATGGTGTGCCGTTGAAAAAGCGGGAGAATTACGCCGGATTATGCGGTGAAATGAACATCGAGGAATGTGTCAAAATATCGGCGCATGACCGCTGGGGAGTTGAATGTCATGATCGAACGATCCATGATGATACATCATCATATTGAAGCCCGGGATCCGGGCGAGGCCGTCCGTAAAGCCATGGGAGCGAACGGGGGCGCGGAAGGATTCGCCCGCGTTCTCGGCGAGCAGGGCGCATTTGGAAGTCCCGACGCCCGGCTGCCTCAGGCGGGAGCGCTGGTGACGCCTGCGGCCATGGGCGCTGGTGGAGTTTTCGGCAGGACGCTGGGGGAAAAGGCCGCTTCGGAGCCTGCCCTGGCGGCGCTGACCCGGAATGGAGCCGGAGCGCCGGACTCCGTTCCTTCCGCATCCCCATCCTCTCAACGCGGGGAAACGCCGGAAAATTCCGGCATCCCTCTGAAGAGGAACTCTCGTATTTCTCTTGGCGGTGCGGCCCTGCCTCTGAACGGAAGAGGAAAGAGCGGCGGAATTTCCCTGTCCGCTGTTTCGACCGGCATCCCTCTGCGCAGAAGCCCGGGCGGCATCGCACTGGATGAACATTCCTTGCGGACTCTGAGCCGCGTGCGGGACAAGGTCGTTGCGGAAAAGCGGACGTTTGAGCAGGGCGGGCTCTCCGCCCGGTTCGAATCCGGTGGCGCGGGCGTGGGGGCGGTGGGCTATGATCGCATGGGAGGGACTTCCTACGGTCTGTATCAGATTTCATCGCGACAGGGTACGTTCAGGGAATTTCTGACGTACCTGGAGCAGGAGGCTCCGGTTCTGGCCGAACGCCTGCGCGCGGCGGGAAGTCCTGATACCGGAAGCCGTTCGGGCGCTGTGCCCGAGGTGTGGCAGAGCATCGCCGCCGAAGATGAGAAATATTTTGCGGAACTGCAGCATGATTTTATCCGCAAGACGCATTTTGAACCCGTGCTGCGGGATGTGGAAAAGAGTCTTGGAGTAAGGAAGCTTTCCGATGCCATGAAGGAAGTGGTCTGGAGCACTGCTGTGCAGCACGGACCCAACGGGGCGAGGCGTCTTTTTGCCCAGGCGGCGGAACAGACGAGGAAAGCCGGAGAAACACCGGATGAGCGAGCCTTGATCCGCGACCTGTATGCCCTGCGCAAAGAACAGTTCGGTTCATCCGAAGGTTCGGTGCGGAATGCGGTCAGGAGGCGTCTTGAACAGGAGCGTGAACTGGCGCTGGCAATGGTAGGGGGCGGTGAAACCCGCCTGGCTTAGAGCATTTCGTGAGCGAAATGCTCCACGGAGTCGAGCGGGGCGAGACGCATCTCCGCTCTCCTTGTCCGCAGGCGCTGCGCACTGACGGCCGCGGCTCCTTCCTCCTCCTCCTCCTCCTCCTCCTCCTCCTCCGATGTCGCCGCAATTGACTTGCGGCATATAGCTCCGGTGGAGGCGTGAAAGCTGCGAGCCCGAACACAGGAACTGGCCGGCGGATATTTTCAAATACAAAACGCTCCAGATATTCTGCCGTTGAACGCATCTGTCGGCCGGGACACTGTGTTCTGTCCCGCAGTTTCGCGTTCCGTCCGTGCCTCGCTCCGCTCAACGCCGGAAGCTTTTCCGGGAGCATTGTTGAACATGAAAATGTTCAGGAGCATATTGATGCCGGCAACAGGCTGCACAGGATTTTCGGCTGTCGGCCCGGCAGGGGGCGCACTTTCGGCGGAGGCCGGGCGGCAATATGCGCAGCCGTCCGTGCCGGAGTAAAACTGTACGTCCCGCACAGCGCTGTGAATGCAGTTCTGCAGCAGAGTCTGAAAATTCCGGTCGGATGTTTTCAGCAGTTGACCATGCTGACGGCCAGACCGCCCAGGGATGTTTCCTTGAATTTTGCGTTCATTTCCCGTCCGGTCTCGGCCATGGCGGCAATGACGGAGTCAAGTGTCACCCGGTGATGCCAGGGGTTTTCCGTCGAAGCGATGAGATAGGCGTTATAGGCCTTGAGCGCGCCCATGGCATTACGCTCGATGCAGGGAATCTGCACATAGCCCCCCACGGGGTCGCAGGTCAGTCCCAGGTGGTGTTCCAGGGCTATTTCCGCAGCATTTTCCACCGTAGCGGCGGAACTTCCCCGCGCATGCGCCACAAGCGCCGCCGCCATGGCGGAGCCTACGCCCACCTCCCCCTGGCAGCCGACCTCGGCCCCGGCGATGGCGGCATTGCGCTTGGCCAGAAAGGCAACAGCCGCAGCCGCCAGCATGCCTTCGCGCAGAGCCCGTTCACCTACGGCCAGATCGTGACGCAGCGCGTAGAGGAGGGCGGGCATGACTCCGGACGCCCCGCAGGTGGGCGCGGTGACGATGACGCCCCCGGCCGCGTTTTCTTCCGCCGTGGCCATGGCATAGGCGTTGAGCTGGGCCATGAAGCGGTCACTGCGCAGAGGCATGGCCCTGGCCCGTTCATAAAGCGCGGCGGCCTTGCGCTGAACCCCCAGTGTGCCGGGCAGAGCCCCGTCGTGCTCGAGCCCCCGGCGTACGCTGGCGATCATGATTTCCATAAGTGCGTCGAGCTGTTCCAGAATGGCGGAACGCCCCATGCCGGTAATCGCCATTTCATTTTCCAGCATGAGTTCATGAATGGCGAGCCCCGTCACACGAAGGACTTCACGCAGTTGACGCATGTTGCGGTAACCGTGCACGGGCTTTCCCCTGTCGGGGGGAGTCCAGCCTTTCCACTGGATGAAGCCTCCGCCCACGGAATAGTATTCGCGTTCCAGCAGGGGAGAGGGCGGAACCGTGGAGGGTCCGCTCTGGTCCTGTTCCTGCACAAGAGAGATAATCAGGGTATTGCTGTAAGGAAAGTGATGCGTGACGCTGTCATGCATGATGCGGGAAAGGGAAGCCCGGATTTCACGCGCGCCCGTCAGAACGGTGTGTTCACGATGTCTGTCTTCCTGGAGATTCCGGAGAAAGTCCGGAGGGCACTGGGAAGGTTCGTGCCCGAGAAGGCCCGCCAGTACGGCGGCATCTGTGCCGTGCCCTTCACCTGTAGCGCTGAGAGAACCGAACAGCCGGACATGGAAGGCCAGACGTCCTTCCGGAACGGGACAGGAGGCGGGGAGCATTCCGGCCTCATCCCGGCAAAGCAGCAGAAAATCATGGGCCGCTTTCATCGGACCGATGGTGTGTGAACTGGAAGGGCCGGGGCCGCTTTTGAACAGATCGAATACCGAGGTTTCAATGTAGTCGGCGGTGACGGACATGCGTATTCCCGAATTAATATTGTTGAGGATATCCTGCAAAGGTGAATTTCCTTCGTGCCGCGGAGAGCCGCAGTTCCCGCGGCGCCAGGTTCCGGCTTGCGGGCGTTCAGCAGGCGCTGAAAAAGTATGGCATCGCCAGCGCGGGCAGGCAACAGAAAATTGGGACCGCGCGGAGCCTTCCCGTTGCCGCTCATCGGGGTTACGGGAATTGGGAGCAGAGCGCGGCGAGCGGCAGCCGCAGTCCGCTTGCGGTACAGGTGGTGTGAGGAAATCTGAAATTCTGGAGGCAGAACAGGCGGTTCGTCCTGAAAAACGTCGTGTTCGTCAGGGGATGCGAGAGCCGCAGCCGGCCGCGGCATGACAGGCGCGGCCTCGTGAAATTTTCACAATCAGAGGTGCATGCCGCCGTAATCAGCCGCAGAAAACCGGGGCAAGGGCAAGGAGCTTCGGAAACGGTACTTGTTTTTCTGAGGATAATGCCATATGATTCCGAGAGTTTTCCCCTGGTGGAATTCATATTCGGCAAGAACTGCCTGGACAGGGGCGGAGCTTAATCGTGAGCGCCGCGCCCGGCAAGTTTGGAGGAGAGACCTATGCTCTTTATGTTCCTGGCTTATGCGGCCCTGATTGCTTGCGTAGCCATCATCGCGATGAAATTCATCGGCTACCTGAAACACCCCCAGCACCTGCGCTGGGAAATTTACCCCGTGGCGCATGAAGAAGCCGATCGCGTGAAGTATGGCGGCAGCTACCTTGAAAAGACCGACTGGTGGAAGGAAAAGCAGCATGGCTCCACCATCGGAATGCTCAAAGGCTTTCTGAAGGAAGCTCTGTTCCTGCACGCTACCTTCGAGCACAATCGTGCCCTGTGGTATGTTACCTATCCCTTCCACATCGGTCTGTACGCCCTCATCGGAGCGTTCGCGCTGACGCTGTTCATCGCTCTGCTTGTGGCGGCCGGTTTTACCGGCGGTTTTGTCAGTTTTCTTACCTTTCTCCTGGTGCTTGCCAATGTCGTCGGCTTTGCAGGGGTGCTTTTCGGCACGCTGGGGCTCATCCGCCGCCGCCTCGGGGACAAGGGGCTGCGCAAGTACAGCACCAACGAGCATTTCTTCAATCTCGGCATTTTCGCCCTGTACGCGCTGATCGGCCTTGTTCTGGTCTGTCACGGCAGCGGCTATCTGGCTCTCAGCCTCACATTCGTGGGCGGCATCTTCATGTTCGACGCCGTGCCTTTCTCCCTTGCCTTCGGAGCCGCCTCCGGCTCCCTTGCCTTCTTCTACGGCCTGTACATTCTGCTGACCTGCTTTATTCTTGTATGGGTTCCCTACAGCTTTATGGGCCATGCGTTCATGAAGTACTTTACCTGGCACGATATCCGCTGGGGCGATACCCCGACCCAGGACAGCGAAGCCATTCAGGCCAGGCTGCTGGAAAACCTGAACCGCCCTGTCAGCTGGAAGGCTCCGCACGTCAAGGGCGACGGGAAGAAGACCTGGGCTGAAATCGCCACATCCACCGGCGCGGACGACGCCTCCAAGGAGTAATCTGCAATGAAAATGGACGATATCACTTTCAACGACCTCGCCACGGAAGAAGGTCAGCTGACCACCGTCGACGTAAGCACGCTGAAAAAGCTGCCGGTCGATTACCGCACATATGAGTGGAAGCCCTATACCGACGCCCAGAAGCAGGAATTCTGCTGTATTCTGGACGACATGAACGTGCTTCAGATTCCCGTGCCCAAAACGCCCGAGGAAGAAGAGGAGATGGTCAACCGTTTCATCGACGGCGTGCGCAAGCTCTTCTCTCCGGACAACAACTGGACCTGTCTCGCCATGCTGGATACCAGCATGGATTACTGCGCCCAGTGCAATTCCTGTTCCGAAGCATGCCATCTGTATGAAATGACCAATGGTCATGAAATGTACCGGCCCAACTTCCGTTCCGAAGTCTTCCGCCGCATTTACAAGCAGTATGTGAAAAAGGAACCCTTCGCGAAGTGGCGTTACGGCGATACCAAGCTGAACTGGAAGACCGTGGCCCGTCTGGCCGAGCTTTCCTACCGCTGCAACCTGTGCCGCCGTTGCGCCCAGGTGTGTCCCATCGGCGTGGATAACGGTCTTATCGCCCGTGAACTGCGCAAGCTGTTCAGTCAGGAGTTCGGCTGGGCTCCCCGCGAGCTGCATGAGAAAGGCACCGTGCTTCAGCTGGAAAAGGGGTCTTCCACGGGCATGACCAAGGACGTTGTGCAGGAAACCGTTGAATTCATCGACGAGGACTACGTGGAGTCCACCGGCTACGAATTCAAGACCCCGTGGGACGTGGAAGGAGCGGATATCCTGCTTATCCACAACGCGGGCGAAATGCTGGCCTGGCCTGACAATATCGCGGCCTTCTCCATCATTTTTGAAGCCGCCGGCCTGTCCTGGACGCTGAGCAGTGAAATCGCCGGATATGACTCGGTGAACTACGGCGTCTTCTATGACGACGTGCAGGCTGCCCGCGTTGCGATCAAACATGCGGAGGCCGCCAAAAAGCTGGGTGTGAAGAGGATCGTGCTCGGCGAATGCGGCCATGCCCACAAGGCGCTGACCGTCATTGCTGACCGTGTTCTGCCCAAGGAGCTGAATATTCCGCGTGAAAGCTGCTTCCCCGTGCTGCGCGACATCGTGCTGGGCGGCAAGCTCAAGCTTGACCCGAGCCGCAACGATTTCCCCGTCACGCTGCACGATCCGTGCAACCTGGTACGTCTGATGGGCGTGGTGAAGCCCCAGCGCGACGTGCTGCACGCCATCTGCCCGCAGTTCCGTGAAATGACGCCTCACGGCGTGGAAAACTACTGCTGCGGCGGCGGTTCCGGCTTCGCCATCATTACCCGCAACAATGCGGAACAGTGGCGTATGAACGTCTCCGGACGCAAAAAGATGGAGCAGATTCTTGGTGCGTTCTCCGAGTGCATGGATCCTTCCATCAAGAAGTATGTCTGCGCTCCCTGCTCCAACTGCAAGGGCCAGATCCGTGAACTGCTTGAGCAGAACAACATGCTGGAAAAGCATTCCATCCAGTACGGCGGACTCGTCGAACTTATCGTCAATGCAATGGTGGATGTAAAGCCGGGCTTCATCAAGTGGGAAGAAGAATAGTATTCTTCGTTTCCTGACTTAACCTTGAAGGACGGGTCTCTTTCGTATCGTATGGACGAAAGAGACCCGTTTCATGATCTGCGCTTCTTGACAGGAATTGTGTGTGGCGTATTCTTTTTTCATCTCAGGGCGGGGTGAAAGTCCCCACCGGCGGTAATCCGGCAGGGTCCGGAAAGCCCGCGAGCGTTTTTCCATGGGGGAAAATGCCGATCCGGTGTAAATCCGGAGCCGACGGTAACAGTCCGGATGGAAGAGATCGGTCTTTTGTCGTCCGGTTCCCGGGCGTTTTCCCCTCCTTCCTGTGTGTCGCCCTGATGCCTGAATCTTTTCCGCAAGGAGAACGTATCATGCGTCAGTCTTCTCTTCTGGATGAATTCGGTTCTTCGCCCGAGCGGGTGGCCGGAGCTCTGCAGGCATTGCGTTCCGGACACGGCGTATGCGTTGTGGATGACGAAAACCGCGAGAATGAGGGAGATCTCATTTACTCCGCCGAGAGTCTCACGCCGGAGCAGATGGCTCTTCTGATCCGGGAGTGCAGCGGTATCGTCTGTCTGTGTCTGACATCGGAACATTGTGTCAGACTCGGGCTGCCCATGATGGTGGAACATAATACCAACCGTCAGGGGACGGCTTTCACCGTAAGCATTGAGGCGGCAGAAGGCGTGACTACCGGAGTTTCTGCGGCGGACAGGGTTGCCACGATCAAGGCCGCCGTGGCGGCGGATGCCCGCCCTGAAGACCTGCTGCGCCCCGGCCATGTCTTTCCTCTGGCTGCGCGTCCGGGGGGCGTGCTGGAACGGCGCGGGCATACCGAAGCGACTGTGGATCTGATGCGTCTGGCAGGGCTTCAGCCCTGCGGCGTGCTGTGTGAGCTGACCCGTGCGGATGGCGCGATGATGCGTCTGCCGGAAGTCGCCGCCTTTGCGCATGAGCACGACATGATTGTGCTCAGCGTGGAGGACATCGCCTCATGGCGGCATGCGCACGGCATTTGAAGACAGCCGGCATTCCGGGCGGATGGGGTTGAAAGAACCGGCCGCCCGGAAACTTGTGTTCAAGCATCAAGAGGAACTCTGCCTGACGGGACAGCGCCTCAATCAGTATTATGCTGCCAAAGTTTCAGAGTATTTCGCTCATGAAATGCTCTGCGGAGTCGAACGGAGCGGGACTCCGCCGCGTTGCCCCCTCTCCGGTGTCGCCGCAATTCACTTGCGGCGCACAGCTCCGGCGGAGGCGTGAAACCTGCGGGCCAGAACATAGGGGCCCGGCCGGCATATATTTTCGAGAGCAAAACGCTCTGAGGAAACGCTGAGTAAAGCGTTTCCTGCGGTCTTGCGGAGCAGAACCGCCCGCAGGCCGTGAAGAGGGGAAATTTACTTTTCCTTAAATGAACGAATTGGCATGCACTTCCCAAAGTGGCTTTTGCCCCTTTGGGAAGTGGGCTGATTTATTCACAGAATAAATCAGCGGTGCTCTGGGAATAAAAGGTGTCAGCCGCTGGACATGACCTTGCGCACGAGCAGTGTCTGACCGGGATACAGAGGCACATCCGGAGTAAGCAGAATTCCGTCCCGCGCGACAATGGCCGTCCCTTGCCGGAGTCCCAGCTCTTCCAGCAGCCGGGCGACATTTTTTGCCCTGGCGCGGGGAAGCTCGAATTCGGAGCGGCCGGGCTGGAGCTGAACGGTGACGGTGCCGCCGCGCCGTTCATCGCGCTTGTCGTCAAACATGGGGAAACCTCCGGAAACAGGATGCCATTTTCCGGAGCCGCGCTCCGGCGTTCCTTCAGATATACGGGAAGGTCCGCAGCCTGACAAGCTCGCTGCAGCTCTGCAACAGAGCTTTGCGCTCCAGTCTTTACAGGACTGCCTGGCTTGCCGGTTCTGTCGGAATATGCTGAAATCGAAGGAAGAAACTTGCAAAAATATTCAGGAGATCGCCGTGTTCGACAGAGAGAAGCTTGACTGGATGCTGGGCGCGCTGGGCTGTGAAGAAGCGCCGCTGGGGCTGTTCTTTACGGGAAAGAAACCTGAAGGGCATGGTCCTGACGGCACAAGGGCGCACGACTGTCTGATGAAATATATCCGCCTGGCCCGTGTGCGGCGTGAACCCGGCTGGATATCCCGGCAGCAGCCGGGATGCAGGGGCGGAGCGATATACGCAGGTTTTGCGGAACCTTCCGATGCCGTCGCCCGCTTCGTTACCACGGGATTCCCCGGTCGTGAGGGCGAACGCTATATGCCTGCTCCAGGTTCCATGTGGCGCTTTTTCAAGGAACTTGATCCCCGGCCGGCCCCCGCCGACTACTGTGTCGTCAAACCTCTGGATTTGTTTTCTGATGAGGAAAAGCCGCTGAGCATCATTTTTTTCGTGCGCGGAGAACTTCTGAGCGGGTTGTGCCAGCTCGCCTGTTTTGCTCTGGATGATCATCAGGCTGTGGCCTTTCCGTTCGGTTCGGGCTGCGCCAATATTCTGAGCTGGCCGCTTCACTATGCCCGGCGAGGACAGGAGCGCGCCGTTGTGGGCGGAGCCGATCCCTCCTGCCGTCCATACCTGGAAACGGATGAACTCAGCTTTGCCCTGCCCGCTTCGTCCTTCATGAAAATGCTGGACGCCGCGCCGCATTCCTTTCTTGCGGGCGGTTCATGGGTTTCTGTCCGGCGCAAGATTGAAAAAAGCCGCGCCCGGTGGAAGAGGCAGGCTGCGCCGTGTTCACCTGTGGTCGCTTCGGCCCCACTTCCAGCGCAATGCGCCTCCTCGTGAGGAGCAGGCGCGGATGCAGTCGCCGCACATGGTGCAGTCCAGGCGGGAAGGGCCTCCCGGCGCGCGCGGCTGGAGACCCATTGAGCATGCCGCCCCGCAGGAGCTTCCGTTCCGGCATGTGCATGCCTCTTTGCGCCATTCCACACGAAGCCCGAAATGCAGTTTCGAGGCCGGCAGGGCGGCGGCCCCGAGAAGCAGGGACTGGGGGCAGACGTAACGGCACCACAGGCGTTTGCCGATGAGCGTTTCCACGGCCACGGCCAGCAGGGGCAGTGCAAGCGCCGCGCTTACTCCTGAGAACCCCGCTCCGATCCGGACAAGCAGGGGAGAAAGAGAAATGCTGCCGGGCATGGAAATGAAGTGGAGCAGCGGAAATCCGGCTGCCGGTATACAGAGCAGGGCCAAAAGCAGAACAAGCAGACGGGAAAGACGTTCCGCAAACCGGGTACGGGCGAATCTGCCCGGAGAGGCGGCCGGAGCGGAACCTCTGACAGTCTGATGCAGGGTATACGCCAGTTCGGAAAGAAAACCGTAAGGGCATATCCATCCGCAGAATACCCTGCCCAGAAAAAGGGCCAGCAGCAGGGAAAGCGCGGCTCCGGCCAGAAGTTGCCCCTGCGGCGGCCAGGCTTGAAGCGCGGCCGCCGGATCGGCAAAGGAAAGATCGCCGATGCGGAAGGAAAAAAGCGTGCCCTGGGCAAAAAGGATATCATGAGCGGTAAGCCACGGCAGGGCGCAGAACAGCGCGATGACTCCGAGCTGAACGCAGCGGCGGAGCGGGAGAGTGTTCATGGGTGCGCCTCCTTTTCCGGCATGGGATCGGGTTCCTCCGCATGTTTGGTGGGCACTGCCGAAGCCGGAACCCAATGCGCGCTTTTGGGGTATATTTCAATCGCTCCGACCGGACAGACATATTCACACATACCGCAGCCCGCACAGGCTGACGTGATCCGCGGGATCAGTCCGTCTTCCAGCTCCACCGCGCGTCCGCGCAGGGGACAGCGGTCGTAACAGGTCATGCAGATCGTGCCGTCCGTGTAGTTATGGCATCGGTCGCGCAGGATGAAGGCCCGCCCCATATGTACCCTTTTCATGTCGGTCAGCGTGTTGTCCAGCGCTCCGGAAGGACAGACGGGCGGACATTTCATGCACAGCAGGCAGGGGTGTTCGGAGGGAATGACGTGCGGTGTAAGCCGGGACGCCCCGAACCCTTCCACAAGCCGGATGCTGTCGTGCGGGCATGTTTCCACACAGCGTCCGCACCGGATGCAGCGTACAGGGAACTCTTTTTCCGAAACAGCTCCGGGAGGGCGGAGAGGCGGCTTGAACGGATTCATGGCTGCTCCCCGCGCGGACTGTGAAAACCGGAGACATGGGCGGAAGGCGGGCAGGGGATGCTCCCTGATTCTTCCAGATCGTCCTCATAGCTGATATAGGCCACATCCACTGCCTGAACCTGCGGCATTTCGGCCAGATGCTCCATGTCCCGTTTCAGCGTGACGGAGGGGCTTTCCAGAACCACGGCAAAACAGGGAGAATGCTCCGTGCCGGGTACGGGCCGGACATCCGCCACACCCGGGAAGATACGTATCTGTGCCAATGCCGGCTGTTCTCCACCGGGCATGATCCGGATGACCAGTCCCGCCGTCGCCATGTGAGCCTCCTTGCGTTTATGCGTAACCGGGACGAGCATGACGCTCCGCCCGGTTTACGCCTTGCGGATACGCGCCGCGCAGATTTTGTATTCCGGCTCGCGGGAAGCCGGGTCCGTCGCGTCCAGGAACAGCTTGTTGACCAGTTTTGTCGCGTCAAAGAAAGGCACGGCCACCAGGCCGGGACGGCAGGTGTCGCTGACGCGCGCGGGCAGGGTCAGGCTGTCGCGGCGGGTTTCCACCACAACCATGTCGTCATGGGCAATGCCCGCCCGCTCCGCGTCTTCCGGATTGATTTCCACAAAGGCGGCGGGGTTTGCCTTGCGCAGTTCGGGCACTTTCATGGTCATGGTTCCTGTATGCCAGTGATCGATGACGCGCATGGAAGTGAGATAAAGAGGGTATTCCTGATCCGGTTCCTCCGCCGCGCCCTTGTACGGGCGCATCCAGATCAGCGCCTTTCCGTCCGGGAGGCCGTAGAAGAAATAGCGGTTCGGATGATCGGCGGGAACCATGGGGTCGTGTCCGCGCACATAGCGCATGTCCGTACCGGGGTGATTCTCGTCAGGGCAGGGCCAGATCAGGCCGGACTCCCTGCGCAGCCGTTCGCGGGTCATCCCCCAGAAATCATAGGTGGTTCCCCTGGCGACCATGCGCCACTCGTTCCAGACGTCCTCGGCATTGCGGAAGTTCACAAATTCGGGCGGCAGTCCGGCGCGTCTTGCGAACTCCACCAGCGTGTTCACGGTGGGGCGGCACTGAGCGGGCGGTTCCACCGCCTTTTCCGTCAGGGAGTAGCGCCGCTCGCCGCAGCCGTACACGCCGTCTCTTTCGCACCAGAAGGCGGGGGCAAGGACGAGATCCGCATATCGCAGCGTGATCGCGTCGGGGAATGCCTCAATACTGACAATGAAGGATTCGGGGTTTGAAAGGCATTTCTCGATTTTGTTCAGGTTGGGCAGAGTCTGTGCCGGATTGGTTTCACAGATGATCATGCACCTGATGTCGCCGCGCCCCAGTGCCTCGAACATGGCCATGGTATGCGGTCCCGGCTTGTCGCTGATGCGTCCTTCGGGCAGTCCCCACAGTTTTTCCATTTCCGCCCGGTGCTTCGGATTGGCCACAGCCCGTCCGGCCGGCAGCAGGTGCGAGAGCACGCCGCCGTCGCGTACGCCGCCGCAGGCATTGGGCTGGCCGGTGAGAGAGAAGGGGGTCGCCCCGGGGCGGCCGATCTGCCCCGTGAGCAGATGCAGATTGTGAATAAGGTTGTTGGCGGCCACCCCCTGCACACGCTGGTTGATGCCCATGCACCACAGACTCATGGTCGCCGGGGACTCCGCGAAAAGACGTGCGGCCTCATAAATCTGTTCCTCGGGGATATTGCACAGCTTTGCGGCCCGTTCCGGGCGGTAATCTTCCAGAAAGGCCCTGTAGGCATCGAAGTCGGCGGGTTTGCCGTCCGGCCCCATGAAGTTGACGTAACGCTGCCAGAAGCGGGCATTATCCAGTTCCTCGTGGATGATGACCCACGCCATGCTGTGCATCAGAGCAAGGTCGGTACCGGGCCGGAAGGCGATGTGCATGTCCGCGATGCGCGAGGTATTGGTGCGGCGCGGATCCGCCACGATGATCTTGACTCCGGGAGCGGACTGCCTGCGCCGCGCGATACGCCGGAAAAGCACGGGATGCGCTTCGGATGTATTGGAGCCGATGATGAAGAAACAGGAAGCCGAGTCAATATCGGCATAGGTTCCCATGGGTTCGTCCTTGCCGAAGGACGTGGTATATCCGCCCACGGCCGAAGCCATGCACAGGCGGGGATTGCCTTCCACGTTGTTGGTTCCGAAGCCTCCCTTGAAAATCTTGTTGGCCAGATAGCTTTCTTCCGTGAGGCATTGGCCGGAACCATACCAGGCCACGGAGTCGGGACCGAACCTGTCAATGCTCTCGCGAAACTTCCCTGCCATGAGTTCCAGCGCCTCATCCCAGCTTACCGGTTCAAGTTCGCCGCCCTTTTGACGGCGGATCATGGGCCGGGTGACCCGCTCGGGAGAGTTGAGCACCGGAAGCAGCATGGAACCTTTCAGACAGAGCAGCCCCGCATTATGGTTGTGCGGATCACCCTTGATGGCCACGGCCTTGCCGTCGCGGACGCCGATGAGCACGCCGCAGCCGGTGCCGCAATAGCGGCAGACGCCCTTGACCCACCTGTCAGGTTTGCCTTCATCTGATGCGTGGGCAAGGGAGGCGAGGCCGGAACCCGACGCGGCGGTCATTGCCGTGGACATGGCCAGCATGCGCAGAAAATTTCGACGGGAAGAATTCATGAAAGCAACCTCATTTCATCATAAAGGTTATTTGCTTCAGAGGCTCGTCCTGGAGGCGGGCTGACGGTACTCATAGGCATTGCCGTGCATGGCGCTCTGATGGTGCGGGTGGCAGGAGGCGCAGTCGTCGGATCTGCCGAATTTGGCTTCCATGCGTTCTATGGCGAGGGAGTGGCAGCGGGCGCAGACGTCCTTGCCCGGATTGCGCGTGAAAGGCAGCGAACCCTTGCCGTCCGGCATGCCATGGCAGGTCTGGCAGCGTACCAGAGTCACTCCGTGCTTGCTCTCGTACCACTCCTGTGCCACTTTCGCCGTCGTTTTCATATGGCATGAGTAGCAGTCGCCCTCCATCTGCGGCGCATCCAGATGCCTGGCGGCTTCACAGCGCACGTCGGGGAACGCCCATGCGACATAGGTGAAATAGGCGCCTGCCAGGGTTCCGGCAGCAAGCAGGGAAACAATGCAGAGTTTCCAGGGTTTCATGACCGGCTCTCCTTAAGTTTTGCGGCAAACTGACTGTTGCGGGGAATGCGTTCGTCGAATTCGGGCAGATGGGCGAGATTCTGATGGCATCCCACGCAGCCGCTGCGTGACTGTCCGTTTCTGCCCAGGTAGTTGTCATGGGCAAGCTGCCCTTCCCGGGAAACGGGACCATCCCTGCGGGCGTTTTTCGTCAGATCCTCATGACAGGCCAGACAGTTGGCGTCATCCGTAAAACGTCGGGCGACAGCCTGCATGGCCGCGCGATCCGGATCCTCTCCTTTGCCGTTTGCATGCGCCCATATGTCGCGCACTCCCAGCCAGCTTTTCGCGGCGAGCATGCGCACCACGTTTCCGGAGGGGATATGGCACTGCGAGCAGGTTATTTCCCTGCCTTCCGCATCCCTGGCATGGGATGACCGCGTCAGCTCTTCCTGATGCACGCGCATTTCATGGCAGGAGAGACAGAATTCCCTGCTCGACGTGTAGTGTACGGCTCCCGCAGAAGCAGCAAGAACAACTGCGCACACGGCCCCGACGGCAAGTACTCGTTTGTGCGGAAACGGCATGATATTCTCCTGTTTGGAACGGTAGACCCCATGTCCTGGGACGGGCGGCTTTTTTCCGGGCCGCAACATCCTGGAACATGTCAGCCCGGGATGATGTGCGGCCGGGGCATGATGTTCCGGTCCGCAGGTTCATGCCCGGGGCTGGAACATTGCGCCCTGCGGAGCCTTGACCTCGCTCCGCAGGTCTGTTTCCTGATGATTTTTGCACAAATCGAACGCTCACTCATCTGTCACTCCAGAGCATTTTGCGATTGAACGTATCTGCCGGCCAGCCCCTGCCCGTGAGCGCGAAACCCTTTATGGATCAGAGAGCAGGGGCGGGACTCGCCCTGCGCGACTCCGGGGAGCATTTCGCTATTGAAACATGCTAAAGCAAAGGCCGTGCCGTAAGTGATATGGAAACAAAATAATGTTATTCCAATATAATAAAATGTAGTTATAAAAAACTGCAGTCACTGGTTCATGGAAAAACGGACAGATTTGTCAGAATAATCAGACAAATGTCAGAACAGCCTGACAGACGGGGTCTCGCAGCGGTGTGCCGCCTGAACGGAGCCGCGCGGGGGAATCCGCAGCGTTTGAGGTCGGCAGGAATGAAAATGACAAGTGCGAACTATTCCGGGACTTCTCCCTGTCAGAGGATTGACAGGGGAGGGAGAGGTCTTATTTCTTCCCTGTCGCGAGAGATATTTCCCTCCGACACAGGAGAGTGAGCATGGCTGTAGCATACAAGGATTACTACAAGCTTCTCGGCGTGGAACGAGGAGCGGGCAAGGATGAAATTTCCAAAGCCTACAAGAAGCTCGCCCGCAAATATCACCCCGACCTCAATCCCGGTGACGCAAGCGCGGAAGAGCGCTTTAAAGATATCAACGAGGCGTATGAAGTTCTGAAGGATGACGAAAAACGCCGTCTGTACGATCAGCTCGGCCCCAACTGGAAAGATGGCCAGCAGTTTCAGGGCGGTCCGGGCTTCGAGAACGTTCACTTCAACTTCAATCCCGGCGGCGGTGGCGCGAGTTTCGGCGGCGGGGATTTCAGCGACTTTTTCGAAACGCTGTTCGGCGGTGCGCGCAGGAGCGGCGGCTTTGGCTCGGATCCTTTCGGCGGCTTTTCTTCCGGAACCTCATCCCGTTCCCGCCGGGGGCGCGATGTGGAGGCGGAGCTGAGCGTTACGCTGGAAGAGGCCCGGCGCGGCGGAGAAAAGACCTTCACCCTGAGCGGAGGGTCCGAATCTCCGCGTACCCTGAAAGTCAATATCCCCGCGGGGATACATGACGGGGCAAAATTGCGTCTGGCCGGGCAGGGGCGTCCGGGCACGCCTTCGGGAGACCTGTTCCTGACCATCCGCTATGCTCCTCATGCCACCTTCCAGGTGGACGGCAGGGACATTGCCTGCGAGGTGAGCATCACTCCCTGGGAAGCCGTGCTTGGCGCAAGAGTGCGAGTTCCCACGCTGGAAGGGCAGGTGGAACTCAATATTCCCGCCGGGAGCAGCAGCGGCCGCAAGTTGAGACTCAAGGGCAAGGGACTCGGACCCGAGGGTGCGCGCGGCGACGAGTTCGTCCGGGTGGCGATTCGTGTCCCGGACCCTGCGAAGCTGACCGCTCATCAGAAGGCCTTGTGGGAAACCCTGGCGCAGGCCATGAAAGAGAACGCGTAGGAGGCGCACCATGTCCATCAGGAAAGTGGATATTTCATTTCCCGCGGCTTCCTCGCTGGTAGCGTGGGCGGAATTTGTGGAACAGACGGGCACTCCCGAGGACAGACTGCATGAACTCATGGAACTGGGCTGGCTGCAGGCCGTCCGCAAGACCGAAGAATCCCTCCTGTTCCGGCAGAGTGACGTATACAGAACCCGCAAGCTGGACAGACTGTGCAACGACTTTGAACTGCCATGTCTTGCCGGAGCCATGATTGTCGATTTGCTGGAGCGTATTGAGGCGCTGGAAACCCGCCTGCGGGAGCTGGAAAAATAGGGCATTTCAGCAGTGAAACGCTCTCGTGCCGGGAATCGGGGCGCTGCCCCGCGTCCCGCCGATCTGACTTCAGATGCCGAAGCGGCAGTTCCGTTTCGGCGGGTCCTGGGAAAGCACGGCTTTTCCGAAGGAGAAGAATATATGGATATCAACAAGTTCACCATCAAGGCGCAGGAGGCGTTAAGCGAGGCTCAGAACCTTGCGAACGCCCGCGAACATCAGGAAGTGGACGTCGAGCATATGGCGCTGGCGCTGTTGCGCCAGGAAGACGGCCTCGTGCCGCGCATTGTGGAGCGCATGGGGCTTGCCCCCGCTGCTCTTGCCTCCTCGCTGGAACAGGCTCTCGGCAGGCGTCCCGGCGTACGTGGCCCCGGTATGGAAGGGCAGGGCATCCGCGTCTCCCAGCGTCTGGCCAAAAGTCTTGCTCTGGCGGAAGAACTGGCCAGGCGTCTGCGCGATGAATACGTCAGCGTGGAGCATGTTTTTGCCGAACTGATCGGCCCCTCTCCTTCCGGGGCATTCGGCGATATCTGCCGTGAGTACGGCATGGACCAGGAAAAGTTTCTGAAGGCGACCATGGAAGTGCGCGGCCCGCATCGCGTGACTTCAGCCAGCCCGGAAGCTTCCTTCGAGGCGTTGCAGAAGTACGGGCGGGATCTGGTGGAAGCCGCGGGCAAGGGCAAGCTTGATCCCGTCATCGGCCGGGATCAGGAAATCCGCCGTACCATCCGCATTCTTTCACGCCGCACCAAGAACAATCCCGTGCTCATAGGCGAAGCGGGAGTGGGCAAGACCGCCATCGTGGAAGGGCTGGCCCACCGCATCGTCAAGGGCGATGTGCCTGAAGGGCTGAAAAACAAGAAGCTCATCGCGCTGGATATGGGCGCGCTCATTGCCGGAGCCAAATATCGCGGTGAGTTTGAAGAGCGCCTGAAGGCCGTGCTTACGGAAGTGGAGAAGTCCGAAGGGCAAATCATCCTGTTTATTGATGAACTGCATACCATCGTCGGCGCGGGCAAGACCGATGGGGCCATGGATGCCTCCAATCTGCTCAAGCCCATGCTGGCGCGCGGCGAGCTGCACTGCATCGGCGCGACCACGGTGGATGAATACCGCAAGTATATCGAAAAGGATCCGGCCCTGGAGCGTCGTTTTCAGCCGGTTCTGGTGGATGAGCCGACCGCGGAGGATGCCATTTCCATCCTGCGCGGACTCAAGGAGCGCTTTGAAGTGCATCATGGCGTGCGCATCAGCGATTCCGCCATCGTGGAAGCGGTGGTGCTTTCGCAGCGTTATATTCCGGATCGGCAACTGCCGGACAAGGCCATTGATATCATCGACGAGGCCGCGGCCATGATCCGTACGGAAATAGATTCTCTGCCCGCCGAGCTGGACGAGGCCAACCGCAAGGTGATGCAGCTGGAAATCGAACGGGAGGCATTGCGCAGGGAAACTGACGATGCTTCACGCGAGCGTTTGCAGAAGCTGGAGAATGAACTGGCAGATCTGCGGGCGGAGCAGGAAAGACTGCGCGCCCAATGGGAGAAGGAAAAGAGTTCCATTGACGCCGTGCGTCAGGTGAAGGAAAAGATTGAGCAGACTCGTCACAATATAGAAGAGGCGGAGCGCGATTATGATCTGAACCGTGCGGCCGAACTGAAGTATTCCACGCTGTTCGAGCTGGAAAAACAGCTCAGGGAACTGGAAGCCAGGCCGGATGGAGCAGAGTCGTCGCTGCTCAAGCAGGAAGTCCGGCCGGACGACGTGGCGGATATCGTGGCCCGCTGGACGGGGATACCTGTCACGCGGCTGTTGGAGTCCGAACGGGAAAAACTGCTTTCTCTGCCGCAGAAGCTGCATGAACGTGTGGTGGGGCAGGATGAGGCCGTCGCCGCCGTAGCTGACGCCGTGCTGCGCGCGCGGGCCGGTCTTTCCGATCCCTCGCGTCCTCTGGGGTCCTTTATTTTCCTCGGCCCCACGGGGGTGGGCAAAACCGAGCTGTGCAAGGCGCTGGCCGAAGCGCTGTTCGATACCGAGGACAATATGGTGCGCCTTGACATGAGCGAGTATATGGAAAAACATTCGGTATCCCGCCTTATCGGAGCGCCTCCCGGATATGTCGGCTATGACGAGGGCGGCCAGCTGACCGAAGCCGTGCGCCGCCGCCCTTACTGTGTGGTGCTGCTGGATGAAGTGGAAAAAGCGCATCCCGATGTGTTCAATACGCTGCTTCAGCTTCTGGATGACGGACGTCTGACCGACAGCCAGGGCAGAACAGTGGATTTCCGCAATACCATCATCATCATGACGTCAAATATAGGTTCTCCCATGATTCTGGAGGGCATCGACGAGCACGGACGATTCCTGGAAGGCGTGAGAGACAGGGTGATGGCCGAACTGCGCCGCTTCTTCCGGCCCGAATTTCTGAACAGGGTGGATGAGACAGTGCTGTTCAAGCCCCTGCTGGCCGAGCAGATTGCCAGAATTGTGGACATCCAGCTGGGGGCGCTGAGAAAGCGTCTTGCCGATCGTAAGATCGAACTGGAACTTACCGGGCAGGCCAGGACCTATATCGCTGACGCGGCCTATGATCCCGCATTCGGTGCGCGTCCGCTCAAGCGCTATCTTCAGCACGAGCTGGAAACGCCGCTGGCGCGCGATATTATCGGCGGCAGAATCCATGACGGCTGGAAAGTGCGTGTGGATATGAGTCTTGTGGATAACGAGGAAACCGATGCGCCGCTGCGCTTCGGTCATGTCAGGGATGACGGGCAGGTGGAATGGCTGTAGCCCTTCCGCCGGAACCGTATGCCGCAGGCAAATTGCGGCGATACGGAAGAGGGCGTCGCGGTGGAGCTTCGCCTTGCCCGACTCCGTGGAACATCTCAACGGCGAAATGCTGAAAAGAAGGGTCCGTTCCGAAAAGAACGGACCTTTTCCTGTCCGGAACGGCCCGGAACTTCAAAGTCCCGGGCCGTTTTTTATGGGAAGGCTATTCCAGCACTTCCGCCCTGGTGATGAGCACGGGTTCCAGCGGAACATCCCCGAAGGGACCGAAGTTGCCGGTTTTCACTTTGGCAATGGCGTCGACAACATCGCTGCCCTCGACGACTTTTCCGAATACGGCATATCCCCAGCCCTGCGCGGTGGGGGAGCGGAAATTCAGAAAGTCGTTGTCCTTCACATTGATGAAGAACTGGGCGCTGGCGGAATGAGGATCGGGAGTCCGGGCCATGGCGATGGTATAGACGTCATTTTTGAGGCCGTTGTCAGCCTCGTTCTTGATGGACGCACGGGTGGTTTTCTGATTCATGTCAGGGGTGAATCCGCCGCCCTGAATCATGAATCCGTCTATGACGCGATGGAAAATCACGCCGTCATAGAATCCGTCCTTCACATACTGAACGAAGTTTTCGACCGTGACAGGGGCCTTTTCCCCATCCAGTTCAAGCACGATATCGCCCTTGGAAGTCTGGAGTTTTACTTTCACGTTTTTTCCTCCCTTGGCAGCCGAGGTCGAAGCGCAGGGCAGGGAGGCGCAGCCGATTCCCAGCACCAGAGCCAGACACATGACAAGCAGTTTACGCATGTTTGCACTCTCTGTAATCAGATTCCCGGCCGGGGACATCCCCGGTACGGTTCTCCAGAGATACGGCATAACTGCTCATAAGGCAACGTCGTGTTCCGGCTCGCAGGTTTCACGTCTCCACCGGAGTTTGACGCCGCAGGTGAATTGCGGCGACACCGGAGGAGGGGTCGCGGTACCCCCGGCCATCAGCACGCAGCGCCTTGCGGATAAGGAGAGCGGAGATGAGTCTCGTCCTGCTCGATTCCGCAGAGCGCTTCCTGAACGGAATGCTCTAAACCTGCAGGGAGATGCCTGTGCCCAGGCCGCAGGGAACAAGCATGGTTCCGGGGGTGGCGTCGGCATAAGCCTGGGCGGCGCGGCGCAGATCGAGGGCGGAGGCTGAATATTCCTCATTCCGGCCGTAGAGGTAGCCGGAGGAGAGGTCAAAGGTTCCCCTGCCAGAACCCAGGTCCTGGTCGGCATAAGGGGTGAAGGCGGCAGCGCCGGACACTGCTGAAGGCGATTGGACACCCTGGGCTGCAAGCACCGCATCGGAAGGACGATCCGCGGGATAGGTTCCTGCCGCCCCGGATGCTGCGAGGCCGTCCCGCAGAGGATCGACTGCCGCGACATTACCTGCCTGCGCGGCAAGGAACGCATGACGTGAGGCAAGGGCGGCATCCGCCGCAAAACGCGCGTCGGCCGCAAGGGCGTCACCCCGTTGCCATGCGGCATGAGCGTCGGCAAGTCTGCCGTTCAGCGCGATGGAGAATGCCGCGTCCACCGAGGCCTGATCCGCAGCTTCCAGTCCATAAATTTGCGCGTCCTGCGCGGCAAAAGCCTGCTTTTGGGCCGCCTGGGCATTGATGAGGGCTTCGTCTTCAGCGGCGGTGCGGAGCCGGGAAGCCTTCCTGATGGTTGCGGCATTCTCCGGCCAGACGATATGACCAAAGCTGTCCGTACCGCGCAAAAGCTGCCGGGGCGGGCCGCTGACGCTTTCCGCCGGTCCGCCCAGTTCCGGCGGGCCGCTGACGCCTTTGACAGGCCCGTCCAGACTGGATCGGCTCTGCCCGTCCTCTCGCCGGTTTTCCTGAAGTTCCTTGCGGGCTTCGGCTTCAAGCCTGGCTGCGTCTGACGCAACGGAATGATCCTGTGCGGAAGGCTCGGAGGGAGCGGATGCTGCGGACCGGATTCTGCGCGCCTTTTCGAGACTTTCTTCCGGTGTGCTGCCGGGGGAGACGTCAATATGGACTTCTCCTCCTATGGCATAACGTCTGCCGTCAGGACCAATCTGGTAGGTATAGGTTGCAGAACCTCTGGCAAGACTTCCCGCCGCCGTTTTGTGGGCGCGTTCGTGCGCGCGGACTTCCTGATCCCGTTTTTGCAGTTCCCGGATGAGCCGCTTGTCTTCGTCGGAAAGACGAAGTCCGGTTGAATCCGTCGACTTGCCGAGATCAAGGGATATGCCTGCAGACCCTTTTCTTCCGCGGTAGTCGCCGCCATTGAAGGAAAAGTCGAGTCCGAGAGGAATGCTGCTGTATGTTCCGAGACCGCTGATGTCCATGACACAAAACCTCTGCATTTTCTATCGGCTGCAATCTTTCCGAACATTAGAGTGGTTTTGCAGAAAAGAAAAGCCTGTTTCATTCCGCGCTCTGTTGCAGAATTGTGGTGAAAATAACCTTGACCGCCGGAGGCGCAAGCGATCCGGCCGGGGATGCATGTTGCATTTGCCCGTGTGGAAAACACGGGCTGCCTTTGCTGCAACGCATGTTGCCGCCTCGCGGCCGGAGCGGAACCGTACGCCTCGCGCAACGCCACCAACACGCTTCTGCAACAGAGCCTCACTCCGCATGCCCCTTCCTTCACAGGAAGAATACGGCAAAAGGCTCCGCCGGATTTGCCGTCCTGCCAGGAGTACTTTTCCCCTGACGGGGAAAGATTCCAGCCGTAAGGCAATGCCTGGCGAAAGGAAGGATTGCGGCCATGGATTATTGACATGAGCCCGTGACACGTGAGAATCGGGAGAACTTGCAGCGGAAAGGAGAGGCAAAGGCCGCATGAAGCACTTTGACGTCATTATTCTCGGCGCCGGGCCAGGGGGGCTTTTCGCCGCGCGTGAAGCCGGTCGGCGCGGCCTTTCCGCCGTGCTGCTCGAAGCGCAGGACAGAGCGGGACGCAAGCTGTCCATGGCCGGGGGCGGCATGGGCAATATTACCAACCGGAATCTTTCTTCCGAGCATTTCGTCAGTGAAGCGCCCGGGTTCTGCAGGGGGCCGCTGCGCCGCTTCGGAACAGACGCGGCCTTGTCTCTGCTGGCCGAATTGCGTATTCCCTGGGAAGAACGGGAGTTCGGCCAGATTTTCTGCCTTGAGCCGGCTTCCGTCCTTGCCCGCCGGATGCTGGATGCCGCGCTCGCCGTCGGCGCGAGTTTTTTTTCAGGCTGTTCTGTTCGTGAGTGTTTGCGGGAGGAAGGGGAATTTCGTGTGGCCTGCGGGGAAAACTCTTTTTCCGCCCCCCGGATGCTGATTGCCTGCGGCGGTCCCGCCTGTCCACAGGCCGGCGCGGGGGATTGCGGAGCACATCTGGCTGCCCGGCTGGGGCATCGTGTCGTCCCTTTCCGTCCCGCTCTTGTCCCTTTTGTCATGCCTCCGGATTGGCCTCTGCATGGACTGGAGGGTATCAGCCTGTCCGCGAAACTGAGTGTGGATACGGATAACGGCCCCGTTTTCGATCCCTGTGGCGCGCGCTCCCTCATGTTTACACATCGTGGATTCAGCGGTCCGGCGGCGCTGTCTGCCTCCTGCCGCTGGAGAGCGGGAAGGGCTCTCACCGTGGATTTTTTGCCGGAAGAAAGTCTGCTTGCACTTATGCACCAGCCGGAGAACGGCAGGCAGCTTGTCCGAACGCTGCTGGCGCGGCGTATGCCCGCGCGTCTGGCCGAGCGGCTTGCTCCGCCGGATGTGGCAGGACGCAGGGTTGCGGAATTGGGAAAAAAAGACAGGGAACGCCTGTGTTCCGCCGTTCACGCGCACAGAGTCATCCCTTCGGGAACGGAGGGTATGCGCAGGGCGGAAGCCGCCGCCGGAGGCGTTGACGTGCGGGAACTGGGGCCGGGTATGGAAAGCCGATTTGTGCCGGGGCTTTTTTTCTGCGGCGAGGTCATGGACATGACCGGCCTTCTTGGAGGTTATAATATCCACTGGGCGCTGGCTTCGGCATTTACCGCAGCGCGGGCCATGGCCGCACAGAAGAAAACGGGACAGTGCGCATTTTCTGCCGGCAACCCGTGCTAGAGCATTTCGTCATTGAAATGCTCCAGGGAGTCGGATGAAACAAGACTCCTCGCCCCCTGCCGGGTGTCGTCGCAATCCGCTTGCGGCATGGAGCGGCGGCGTGAAATCTGCGGCGCAAACCGGCGTCCGGCTGGCGGATATGTTCAGTGCGGAAGGCTGCTGAGGCAGATTCACGCTTTCCTGCCTGCAGTCACAGCTCAATTCCCATCCATGTTTTGGCGGCCCATCCGATGAAAAAGGACACCGCCGCCACACTGAAGCTGATCCCCAGCATTTCGAGGAATTTGGGGCGAAAGGCTTCGCGCCGTACTACGGAGACAAAAAAGGTGAACAGGCAGATTATACCGGCGGCGACAAGCAGGCAGCATGCCAGCGCCGCGCAGGGCGAAGAGAAGAGTCCATAGGGCAGGAGCAGCAGCGCCACGGTAATCATGTAGGCGATGCCGGTATATACGGCGGCCTTGAAGGGATGTTTTTCTCCGGGGTCCGCCTTTTTTGCCAGGTATTCGGATGCCGCCATGGACAGCGTTGCGGATACGCCGGTGATAAAGCCCGCCAGTCCCACAGTGGTGTTGCCGCCCAGGGCAAGAGTGAAGCCCGCCAGGGCTCCGGTCAGTTCCACCAGAGCGTCGTTGAGGCCGAGAACCATGCTGCCGATATACTTCAGCCGTTCCTCGTCCACCATGTCGGCCAGCTCGCGCTCATGGCGTTCTTCCTCCTCCATGATGCCCTTTGCTTCCGGCACATCCTCGATCAGCCCGGCATAATGTCTGCCTGCAATATTTTCACCGGATTCCAGCAGATTGATGACGAAGGTCAGACCGAAAACCCGGCTCAGTATGCTGTACCACCAGACCTTGAGGCGTGCGGGCATGGCATGTTTGCCCGTATATTTGCCCCAGACTGCGCAGTGCCGGGCTTCGTCTTCCGACATCTGCTGCAGGATCGCCTTGTTCGGGCCTTCGGTGCGTTTGGCGAGTTTCCGGTATATCAGACAATCCGTGGCTTCATTAACCTGCATGTCGGCCAGCAGGCGTAATGTACTGTCCCGCATGGGCGCCTCCCGGACGCGATTCCTCGCGCCATTTTTGCGTCATCCCGCCCTGCCTGCCGTCCGATGTCGGCGGAGAATCGGATTTCTGTAAGGCTGTCTCCTTTCGGCATGTTCGCATACGGCGCATGCAATGAAAGGAGACCGGCAGCGGGAACAAGGATAGCAGACAATGTGCAGCCCTGGAAGGGGCGGACTTGCAGTGGGACGTTTTGTGAGCGCCCGCCTGAACTGCTCCTCCTCCGGAAGACATTATCAATCCGAAAGCATTCCCTGAAAGGCTCAGGCTGTCAGAAACTCGTACTGCTCCAGCTTGTCCAGCACGGCGGCCAGAATCATGGCCATGACCCCGGAGATCACGGCCACTTGCCGGGGCGGAACTTCGCTCACTTCCTTGCCGGACAGGCGGCGGAAGAAAATCCCGGGGCATTCCTCCGTGCGAGTACGAACCAGAGGGTCCACATAGGCGCGGAAGGCGTCGTCCACAAAGGTCGTCGCCTCATCAGGCGTGAACCCCAGCCCGGCCAGAATGTCCTGCGTGCCACGCAGGTATTCCACCACGACGATATTCGGGGCCTGCACCATGAGGCCGTAAAGCACGGCGGCATGGACAAAGGCGTACCATTCCCGCAGCAGTTTTTTTTCCGCATCGGGAGATGCGCAGGACAACCCGGCCTGCTCCGCCATGGCCAGCACGCCCTGCCGTCCGGAATTGAGTTCAAACAGAATTCCCGCCGCTTCCACGGCCCGGGCTACGCTCAACTGCTTTTTCATGTTCCGGCCGCCTCCCCGCCGTCGTGCTCTTCCGGTTTTATTCCCGCCAGCATGAGTCCTATGGCGTTTACCTTCGCCGCGTCATCGCGCGGGAATACGTCGATGAAACGTCCGCCGTACATGACGGCAAAGGTGTCGGCCAGCGTCACGGCTTCGCTCAGGTCACTCGTCACCAGCAGAATGCCTGCGTGTTCCCGCGCCGCCAGAATGCGCCGCCATACTTCCTCCATGGCGCTGATATCCAGCCCCTGGGTGGGGTTTTCCGCCACGATGAGCCGGGGCCTGCGGTAGAATTCGCGTGCAATGACCAGTTTCTGGAGATTTCCGCCGGACAGTGAACCGGCGGGAGCAGAGGGATCGGGCGGTTGCACGCTGTATTCCCTTATGGCGTCCCTTGTCGCCGCTTCTCCTCGTTTCCAGTCCATGAACGGCCCGTTCGTGAAGCTCCGCCGGTTGGTCAGGACAAAATTGTCGATCAGGTTGAGCGCGGGGCAGGTGGCCAGCCCCTTGCGATCTTCGGGAATGTAGACCAGACCGTCTTTCCGGCGCACAGGGGCATGAAAAAATCCCTTCCAGTCCCGGCCGAGGATGCTCAGTACGCCTCCGGCCGGTTCCCGCAGACCCGTAAGCATTTCTACCAGCTCTTTCTGACCGTTGCCCGCCACTCCCGCCACCGCCAGAATTTCGCCCCGGCGCAGGGAAAGGCTCACGCTCTCCACCTTTTCGCAGCGGGCGTCTTCCAGACGCAGCAGTTCTTCGCCTTTTTTTACGGGAACAAGTTCAATGCGAGGCTCCAGATTGCGACCGATCATGCGCGCGGCCAGTTCCCTCTCACTCGGTACTTCCTCGCGCAGAAAACTGTCCACGATTTCCCCGCGCCGCAGAATTTCCACTTCATCGGCCAGCTCCAGAACTTCTTTCATCTTGTGGCTGATGAACACAACCGCCTTGCCGTCTTCGGCCATACGGCGCAGCGCATCGAAAAGCCGGGAGATCTCGGGCGGTGTGAGAACTGCCGTGGGTTCGTCAAGAATGAGCACACGGCAGTCACGATACAGCAGTTTGAGTATTTCCACACGCTGGCGTTCCCCCATGGAAAGATCGGCAACAAGAGCGTCGGGGTCTGTCTCCAGTCCATAGCGGCCGGCAAGTTCCCGTACCCGCAAGCCCATGCCGCGCGGATTGATAATGCCTGATTCCTGTCCCAGCAGAATATTCTGGGCAACGGTCATCGCTTCCACCAGCATGAAATGCTGGTAGACCATGCCGATGCCTGCCTCGAGAGCATCCTTGGGTGAGCGGAAGCGCGCCGGAAGGCCGTCCACATAAATCCGGCCCGAGTCCGGACGGGATTTTCCGGCCAGAATGGACATCAGCGTGGATTTTCCGGCACCGTTTTCTCCAAGCAGCGCCTTGATCCGTGTGGGGCGGATATCCAGGGTTATATTGCTGTTGGCCCTGACTTTGCCGAAACTTTTGCAGATGCCTTCGAGCCTGACCACGGGGCGGATCCCTTCCATCCGTTCTTTTCCGGCGCACGCAGCACGATTCTGTTCCATCAGTCGCTTTCCTTTCCGGCTGTCCGGGCTGTTTTTTTCCGGGACGAACCAAGCAGATGCGCGCCATCGTCAGGGCGCAGCAGCATAAATACAAAGGCGGCGGCCGCCGTCATCAGACCCACGGCAACAAAGGTTGCGTGCAGAGCCTGAAGAGACGTTCCCATGCCGGAAAAAAGCCGCAGCAGCGCGGTGCTTATGGCCACCCCGAAGCTGAGACTCAGATTCTGGGAGACGGAAAGCAGGCTGTTGCCGTCGCTTGCCGTTTCCGCCGGGACATCCCCCAGCGTGATGGTATTCATGGCGGTGAATTGTCCGGACATCAGCATCCCCTGGACAAAAAGCTGGGTGACGATCGGCAGCATGGACCAGCCCGGTCGCTGCAGGGCCGTGAGCATGAACACTCCTGCGATGGAGAACGTGAGAAAAAGCAGGGTGTTCCGGTAGCCGAAGCGTCCGAGCACGCGCAGCACCACCGTTTTGGTCATGATTGAGGCCATGGCGGGAGCCAGCATCAGCAGGCCCGCGATATCCGCCGGGTAACCCAGCCCCACCTGAAGAAAGAGGGGAACGAGGAAGGGAATGCTTCCTATGCCGAGCCGGGCCACCATGTTGCCCGCAATGCCCACGGAAAAGGTGCGGGTTTTGAAGACATCAAGCCGGATGAGCGGTGAAGCGTTCCGCCGGGCATGGAACACATATGCGGTCATGCAGAGGAGCGAAGCCGCCGCCAGGGAAATGGCCGCCCACGGCGAGGCCGTCTCGCCTCCGGTCAGTTCAACTCCGGCGGTCATGGCGAGCACGCCCGCGCCGATGAGCAGGAAGCCCGCAAGATCGAACGGCCCCCGCGTCTGCCGGAAGTCGGGGAAGACCTTGAGTCCGTAAACAACGCCGAGGATTCCCAGCGGCACATTGATCAGAAAGATCCAGTGCCATGAGGCGTAGGTAACCAGCCAGCCTCCCAGAATGGGGCCGGCAATGGGGCCCACCAGCCCGGGAATGGTAATGAAGTTGAACACCCGCACGAACTCTTCGCGCTGGTAGGCGCGCATCAGGGTTAGTCGGGAAATCGGAACCATCATCGCGCCGCCGATTCCCTGTGTCACGCGGGCGGCTACAAGCTGCGGCAGATTGACGGACAGCGCGCACAGCAGCGAACCGAAAGCGAAAGTTGCTACCGCGCCGAGGAAGGTGCGGCGGGTACCGAAGCGATCCGCCAGCCATCCGCTGAGGGGGATGAGCAGCGCCACGGTAAGGGTATATCCGATGACTGCCAGCTGCATGGAAAAAGGCGAACGATGCATGTCTTCCGCGATGGTGGGCAACGCGGTGTTCAGGATGGTGGAATCCAGCATCTGCATGAAGAATGAGGCTGCCGTGATCATCGGCAGTCCGGTCAGCATCTCTTTCGCGCTCAGGGCCATGGCTTCCGTCCTCTTACGCACCTGGCGCGATGTTTTCACCCAGGGCGGCGGGAGCGCCGCGGCCTCTGCCCCGGGCGGAGGCCCACAGCAGGGCGAGGATGGTCAGCGCATACGGCAGCATCATCAGCAGCGAAGAGGGAATATTCGCTCCCAGGGCCTGAAGGCGCAGCTGCAGAGCCATGATTCCACCGAAGAGCCATGCGCCGAGTACGGCGTGTCCGGGCCGCCAGAAGGCGAAAATGACCAGCGCCACGGCAATCCAGCCCTTGCCGGCCGTCAGGTTGTACGTCCACATATGGGTGGCACACAGGGAGAGATAGGCTCCTCCCAGGCCCACGAGAAAGGCTCCTGCAAAGATGCCGAACCAGCGCATGCGGTTCGGACTGGCTCCCGCGGCGGAAACCGCGTCCGGATATTCCCCGGCGGCGCACAATGTCAGTCCGGATGCTGTGCGGTTCAGGAAAAGCCACAGCAGGGGCGGCATCAGGTAGGAAAGATAGACCAGCGCATTGTGCTGGAAAAATACCGGTCCGAACAGGGGAATCTGGCCCAGCACCGGAAGGGGGAAAGGCTGAAAGCCTTCAGTCAGCGTTCCTACGAAGGGGGCGCCCAGATAGTCGGAAAGCCCGACGCCGAAGATCGTCAGCGCCAGTCCGGATACGGTCTGGTTACCCTGGAAAACCAGACACGCCACACCGTGCAGCAGCCCGATGCAGCCCGTCCCCAACCCGGCGGCCAGCACAGCCAGCCAGTGATTTCCTGTTTTCATTTCCACGAAAAAGGCGAAAAACGCGCCCAGGAGCATCATGCCTTCCACGCCCAGATTCAGCACGCCCGAGCGTTCGGTGAGCATTTCGCCCAGAGTGGCGTACAAAAGCGGCGTACCCGCAAGAATGGTAGCCGCCAGCAGAGAAATGAACAGATCCCCGCTCATGCCGTTTCCCCCTCTTGTTGTGCGCCTGCCCGCACCAGGCGGTAATGGTGGAAGAATTGTCCGGCCAGCACGCAGAGCAGGATGAATCCTTCCAGAATGCCGCCGAATGCGGCGGGAACCTGAAGCTCAATCTGGAGATTCTCCACGCCCACTTTCAGTCCGGCAAGAAAGAAGGAGAAAAAGGCGATGGAAGAGATACGCAGCCGGGAGAGCCATGCCACCACGATGGCAGTGTAGCCGTATCCCGTACACAGATTCGGCTGAAGCCGGTTGAATGTGGATGAAACTTCGACGCATCCGGCCAGTCCGGCCAGCGCGCCGGAGAGCGTCAGTACGAACAGCAGCAGAAAGCCATAGGGAATCCGCGCATAGCGCGCGTTGCGGGGATTCTCTCCTGCGGCGCGCAGCTCAAAACCCAGCCGGGTGCGGCTGAGAAACGCCGCAAGTGCCAGCGCCGTGACGACACACAGAAGAAGTCCGGCGTGAGTCCGGCCGAACAGGGAAGGAAATATTGCGGAGGCGGGGAACATGGCCGTCATGGGAAACCCCATGCTGGAAGGAGCTTTCCATGGCCCGTACACCAGATAGCGCATCAGCTCGATGCCGATATAGTTGAGCATGAGCGTTGAGATGATTTCATTAAGTCCGAAGCGCAGCTTCAGCAGTCCGGGTAAAAAACCCCAGAGTCCGCCGGAGAGAGCAGCCCCAAGCATCATGGAGGGCAGCATGATCCATGCCGGGGCGTCCGGAGGCAGAAGCAGCACGGCGGCGGTCGCTCCCACTCCGCCCAGGGCGAACTGTCCTTCCGCCCCGATATTCCATACCTTCATGCGGAAGGCGATGGACACCCCTGCGGAACAAAGAAAGAGCGGGATGGCCTTGAGCAGGGTATCCTCAAGCGGGTAGCGTCCGCCAAAACCGCCCTGGAGCAGAAGCACAAGCGCCGTCCACGGCGATTTGCCCTGGACGAGCAGGAGCATGGAACAGACGAAAAAGGCGAAAGCCAGCGCCGTCAGCAGGATGGCGAAGGACTTCCAGCCCAGAGGCAGGGGCGCATCCCGCCCGACAACTCGAAAACCTGTCATGCCAACTCCCCGTCGCGGCGTCATTGCGCCGGAAATGTTATCCATGGAGCGTGTCATGATTGAAAACTTCCCCCGGCCAGTCCCGTGTTCCATCGGAGGTTTCGTCTGAAACCGAAGCATGACGCCATGATTACGGACAGGGGGGGAGGGAGGTCCGGTCACCAGATTCCACGAGCAGCTTTTATGCTGGAATCGTTCTGACACGCGCGTGGCGGAAAAAACTCCCGGCGGAAAAACGCCGGGAGTTCGCCGCATGTATTATTTTGTGGTGCCGAGCACGCCTTCGACAAACCAGTCCATGCCAAGCAGGGCGGAATCTTCAGGCAGCGCGCCTTCGGCAATGCGCGTCCTGCCGTCCTGATCCCTTACCGGGCCGGCGAATACCACCAGACTGCCGTCGATGATATCCTGCCTTGCAGCGTCGACCCTGTCCCGTACTTCCTGCGGCACCATGGCTCCGTAAGGCGCAATGCCCACCAGTCCGCTGTCGAGGCCGTACCAGAAATTGCCGTTTTTCCACTCGCCCGCCTGAACCTTGGCGATGAAGTTTTTATAGAAGTCCTCCCAGCGCCAGACGGCGGAGGTGAGATGAGCCCCGGGAGCCACGGCGGACATATCGGTGTTGTAGCCGACGGAGTAGACGCCGCGTGCCTCCGCAGCTTCCTGCGGTCCTGCGGAGTCCTGATGCTGGGCGATAACGTCCACGCCCACGTCAAGCAGGCTTTCGGCCGCCTTTTTTTCATCATCCGGGCTGTACCATGTGCGGGTCCACACCACGCGGACCCTGGCGTCGGGATTGACGGCACGCGCGCCGAGAGTAAAGGCGTTGATGCCGCGGATCACTTCGGGAATGGGAAAGGCCGCCACATAGCCGATTTCGTTCTTCCTGGTCATGGAACCGGCCACCATGCCGGTAAGATAACGGGCCTGGTACATGCGGCCGAAATAGGCGGTCATGTTTTCATGCGTCTTGTAGCCGGAACAGTGCATGAAGGTCGTCTTCGGGAACTGTCCGGCCACTTTTTCCATGGAATCCATATAGCCGAAACTGGTTCCCACGATCACATCGTATCCCTTGCGGGCCATGTTCAGAAAGGCCCGTTCGGAATCCGGACCTTCCGGAACGGATTCCATAAAGGTGGTTTCCACTCCGGGCATGGCGTCTATGGCCTTGCGGCCCTGATCATGGGCATAGGACCAGCCTTCGTCTCCCACCGGAGAAACATAGACAAAACCAACCTTGAGCGTTTTGTTTTCCCCGGCCGCGGCGCCGCCGCACAGCGGCGTCAGCGCCAGGCCGCACAGCGCGGTCAGCGCGGCCCAGGTTTTGACAGTCCGAAGCATGAAAACCTCCTCGCAAAAAAGTGAAGTGCGCGAATACTCCCCCCTCGGGATTCTTCGCGGCGTTTTCTCTGGCGGCATCCCGGCAGGGAAAACGGCCCGTGCCTTTCAAGCGGAAAATGTCGGACGGCGGAAAAGCCCTGATCCTGCGGGGTCTGGCGTATCACCGCTGACCGTCCCCTTTTAGCAGACTGTTCCCAAATTACAAGAGAAGCCGGAACAGGCGGCTGCCGGTTCATCGGAGAAAGAAAGGCTCTCTTGACTTCCCGGCCGGCAATGTCTAAACAAAAACGTTTGCAGGCTGGTTACGCCGGTCACGCCGTCCCGGCCGGGCAGGCGAAAAACGCGCCAGAAGAAGGCAGGATGCAGCAGTCTCGACTGATTTCACTTATTGAGGAAACCGCCCCTCCCGCGCTGGCGGCTCCGTGGGACAAATCCGGTATTCAGGTTGCGTCGCCCCGTACGGAGATTCTTCACCTTGCGGTCAGCCTCGATCCTGCGCCGGATGTTGTCTCCGCCGCTGTCGGGCTTGGCGCGGACATGTTGCTTACCCATCACCCGTTGAGTCTTTCCGCACGTTTTCCCGATCGGCTGGACGGTTACCGGCGGACGCTGGCTCTCCTTCTGGCCCATGACATGCCGCATTACGCCGCGCATACGTCTTTGGACGCCAATCCTTTCGGGCCGTCGGTCTGGCTGTCCGACGAACTTGGCCTGACCGGGCGGAGCGTGCTGGAAGCCACGGGCGTGGCCCGTCTGCCGGACGGACGGGAGATTGCGGGGGGCTTCGGCTGTGTGGGCGATTTGCCGGATGCCCCTGCTCCGGAAGTTTTTTTCATGAAGATGGGGGAACTGCTGTCCTCTTGCGGCGCATTCCGTGCGAACCTTATAGGCACTCTTCCCGAGCGTATCCGGCGGGTCGCGCTGTGTACCGGCTCCGGCGCATCTCTGGCGGAGGCCGCCTTCCGGCAGGGCGCGGACATCTACATCACCGGGGATTTCAAATACCACTCCGCTCTTGATCTGGAGTGGATCGACACCAGCACTCCCCGTCCTTTTGCCGCCCTTGATGTCGGCCATTTTTCGCTGGAAGAGGAAATGACAAGACGGTTCGCATCCCTGATCCGGGAACAGGCGGACGGCTTGCGCGTCAGCTTCATTCCGGGGCGAGACCCTTTTACGCCCCTTACACTGACTTCTGAGCCCACGGAGGTATCACGTGAATACGCACATTGAGCGCATCCGCAAACTGGTTGCCCTGCAGCATGTGGATGACGACATCCACGCCATTGAACAGGAGCTGAGAAAGGCTCCCGAGGAAGTGGAAGAACTTGCCCGCCGTTTTGCCGAACAGGAAGAGCTGCGCAACCGCATTCTGGACAAGCTTCAGCACCTCCGCGAGCAGCAGAAGCGCATTGAGCAGGATATCGAGGGCGAGTCTTCCCGCATCAAGAAGAGCAAAAGCAAGCTCATGCAGGTGGAAAACGATCGCGAATATCAGGCTGTGGTACGCGAAATGGATAATATGGAGCGCCAGAGCCGGGGCCGCGAAGAGGATCGCATGGCCATTCAGGAGGAAATCACCCTGCAGGAAAGCAATCTGCGGGATATCGACGAAACCTGGGGCGCGCTCAAGGCCGAGCTGGAAGTCAAGCGGGAAAATCTTGATGCCCGCCTGACGGAAGCCCGCGCAAAATCTGCCGATCTGGAAAAACTGCGGGATGATACCTGCGGAGAGGTTCCGGAACCTGTGCTCAAGCGATATGAATTTATCCGCCGGCGTCTCAATCACCCTGTCATCGTGCCGGTGGACAACGGAGTATGCTGCGGCTGTCATATTGCCATCCCGCCCCAGGTGTTCATAGAGCTTCAGCGAGGCAAGCAGATCCTGAGCTGCCCCAACTGTCAGCGCCTCATTTACTGGGATCAGCATTTTACCGATCCCGTGAGCAGGCCCGAGCCCAAACCGGCGCAGCATTTCTTCGAGGACGAAGGGGCGTAGGACAGCGGAATCATGCGTCTGGCCGCAGATGCGGCAGGCGTTTCATGTTTCGGGAGCCGGACGGGCCGTCGCTGCGCGTATCCACGCGGGGAGGAAAGTCCGGGCTTCACAGGGCGGAATGCCGGATAACATCCGGGAAGAGTGATCTTCGGCAAGCGCAACAGAGAGCAGACCGCCGTCTTCATGACGGTAAGGGTGAAAGGGTGGTGCAAGAGACCACCGGCTGCCGTGGCGACACGGCAGGCCAGGCAAGCCCCATTCGAAGCAAGACCAAATAGGGAAACCGATCGGCCCGATCTGTGGTTTCCGGGTAGGTTGCTTGAGGGCGCGGGCAACCGCGTTCCTAGAGGAATGACGGCCGCTCCGCTTCAGAGCGGGGAACAGAACCCGGCTTACAGTCCGACTCCCGAAACCTTGCGGGGGGCCGGGGCGATATTGCCCCGGCCCCCCGACTGATGACAAACCCCGCTTTGCGGAGTTTGCGCTGTCTGAGCCGCAAAGCGGCTTGACGGAAAGGCACGGAAATCGCTCGCCTTGCGGCGCGGCCAAGCCGCGGCCTGCTCGCGAGTTTCGGGGCTGCGGACTTTGTCTGCAGCCCCCGGGCCGGGGCACATCGCCCCGGCGCCTTACGGTGCTTTCAACCCTGGCGGGCGCATCATGGCTGAACAAACCCACGAATGCTGGTCCATTTTACTGGCAGCCGGACGCGGAGAGCGTCTGGCCGGGGCCTGCGCCGCGCGCGGCGCTGCCGCCAAGCAGTTTCTTTCCTGGAAGGGCGCGCCCCTCTGGTGGCATTCCGTCGCCGTGCTGGCCTCGGTTCCTCTCATGCACGGCATTGTGCTCGTATTTCCGCCCGATTTGCTGGAGTCGGCACGCAGGGAGGCGCAGATTCTTGTTGAAAGGCGTCATCCCGGTGTTCCTCTCATCATTCAGGCGGGCGGTTTCCGGCGTCAGGATTCCGTACGCAGCGGGCTTGAAGTGCTGCCTGCCTCGTGCGGGGTAGTGCTGGTTCATGACGCGGCGCGTCCCTTTCTCAGCCCTGCTCTTGTAACGCGCACAGCCGCACCGCTGCTGAAACGGAACGATATTGACGGAGTGATTCCCGGCCTGCCGCTGACAGATACGGTCAAGGAAGTTTCCGTCACGGCACATGGTGTGCTGGCCGCATGTACGCCGGATCGCACACGGTTGCGTGCCGTGCAGACGCCTCAGGCGTTCCGTGCAGACGTTCTGCGCCTTGCCCACGCCCGGGCCGACGCCGAAGGCTGGGAGGTGACTGATGATGCGTCTCTTCTTGAGCGCTGCGGGCGGGCCGTGCTGATTGTGGACGGCGATGAGGGAAACCGCAAAATCACACTCCCGGAGGATCTGGAGATGCTGCGCGAAAACGGGGAAAAGCAGCCCTGCTGCGGCTGGGGCTATGATGTTCACCGCTACGGGGGAATCCGGCCCTTGCGCATCGGCGGCATATCCATCCCTTGCCCGGAAGGGGCAAACCTCGGCATCGTCGCGCATTCCGACGGCGACGTCCTGCTGCACGCGCTGATGGACGCCATACTCGGCTGCATGGGAGGAGGGGATATCGGACGCATGTTTCCCGACAGCGACCCTCGCTGGGAAAACGCGTCATCCTCGCTCATGCTGGAACATGTGCTGGATAAGGCCGCAAAATCCGGGATAAGAGTGACGCACGCGGATTTGACCGTCATTGCCCAGAAACCGAAACTGGCGCCCCATGCCGGGGAAATTGTCAGAAATGTGGCCCGGTTGCTGCGTCTGCCTCTCGGGCACGTCAATTTCAAGGCCACAACGGAAGAGGGGCTGGGCTTCACCGGAGAAGTCCGGGGCATCAAGGCCGCCGCCATGGTCATGGGGCTGCGCGAGGAAAGCGGCGCATGGAGGGAGGAATGTTGCTGAAGCAGGGTATTTCTCCCGATCTGCCGCGCGAGGAGGCAAATGCTCCCATGATGTCCGCGGATATCAGGATTATTGGAGACGAAAAGGGAAATCCCGTTGATATCGAGATTCTTCGCTCCGGTTCTCTGCCGCTGCGCATGCTCGGCCCCGGCGGCCCCGCGCGCGAGGAGGCGGTGCTTGCTCCGATGGATCAGGCCGGACAGGAAGTGCTTCCCGTATTGCTCGGGCTGGGTATGGGGCATGCCCTGCGCGCCTTGCTGACCCGTCATGCCGGGCCGGTGGCGGTGGTGGACAAGGAGCGCGCGCTTGCAGAGATCGTACGCCCCGGTCTTGCCGATCTGCTGGCTGATCCCCGCGTGTTTTTTGTGGAAGGAGCGTCGGGCGAAGAAGGCGCCGGACGCGCGCTGAAAGAACTTTCCCGCTGGCAGGAAGCCCGGGGAGGAGCGCCGTTTCTTCCTTTGCCGCATCCTTTTTACATGCGTCTGGATCGGGCATGGTACGGTTCCCTGCGGAAACATCTGGAAGCCAGCCGGAAATTCGACTTCTGGGGGAAGGCCCGCCAGCCGCGCTTTCGTGACGATATGCCGCGTCTTCTGCTGATCACCAGCCGTTATTTTCTGGTGGGAGAAGTGGCGGCAGCCTGTGGGCGCATCGGCGTCAGACAGCGTACCCTCACGCTGGAAAGTGACGAAATATCCAGCGAGGATTTCGTCAAGTCGCTGCTGCGCGAGGCGCTGGAATTCCGACCTGACGCCGTGCTTACCCTGAATCATCTCGGGGTGGATCGGGAGGGCGTTCTCACCGAACTTCTGGCGAAGCTGGAACTGCCGCTCGTTTCATGGTTTGTGGATAATCCTCATCTGGTTCTGCACCTGTACCGGGGATTGTCCAGCCCCTGGATGGCAATTTTTACCTGGGATCGCGACAATATCGATTCGCTTCGGAAACAGGGCTTTTCTCACGTATTCCATCTCCCTCTCGGGACGGACCCCACGCGTTTCCGTCCGGACGCCGCGCCGTTGGAAGGGCTGCGCTCCGCTGTTTCCTTTGTGGGTAATTCCATGGTTTACAAGGTCGCCAAACGTATGGAAAAGGGGCGTCCTCCCGCTGCGTTGCTGCGGAATTACCGCAAGGTAGCCGAAGCCTTTACCCGCTCCCCGGAGCGATCCGTTCGTGATTTCATCCGCGCCTTTTCTCCGCATCTGGCGGAGGCGTATGACGGATTGCCGGACATGGAGGCGCGGCTTGCCTATGAAACCATGCTTACATGGGAAGCCACACGGCAGTACCGGGCCGCGTGCGTCCGCGCGCTGTTTGACGCCGCTCCGGAAGATCCGGCTGGAAAAAATGATGTGATCCCTCTCATCATTGGAGATGACGGCTGGAAGATCAACCTGCGGCACGAACACCGCCCCTGGCGCTGGCATCCGCCCTTGGCCTATTACGATGAGCTTCCCCGGCTGTATCCTTTCTGCGATATCAATTTCAATACGACAAGCATGCAGATGAAGGGAGCGGTCAATCAGCGCGTGTTCGACGTTCCCGCCGCAGGAGCGTTTGTTCTCACGGACTGGCGGGAGCAGATGGATGAGCTGTTCGAGCCGGGGAAGGAAATCGTCTGTTACCGCGAACCTGGCGAAGTGCCGGAACTCATCCGCTGGTGGCTCGCTCATCCCGATGCGCGACGCAGGGTCGCCGCTGCGGGACGGAAACGCGTACTGGCCTGCCATACATGGGAAGCCAGGCTGCGCGTCATGCTGGCGACGCTGAAACAGGTGTTCGGTTCCCGCTAGCACACCGAAATATCCAGAACGTTTTGCTCTCGAAAATATCTGCCAGTCAGGATCCTATGTTCCGGCACGCAGGTGATTTCACGCCTGAAGCCGAAGCCTTACGCCGCAAGTGAATTGCGGTGACGCCGGAGAAGGGGGCGTCGCGGCGGAGTCCCGCGCTGCTCGACTTCTGGAGCATTTTGAAGCCGCAATATCCCCATGCCTGTTCATCAAAAATTCCTTTATGGTTTGAGCCCCCCCTCAGGGGGAAAAGAGTGGTTGACACGACGGCGAAGCCGATGAAATCCTTTTCCGTACCCCCTCCCTGAAGGGAGGGGCAATGCGCACGACCTCTGTCCGTCGGCTGCTTCAGTCAGTCGACGGATGGGGCGACTGTGGATTGAAACATATTGCCTCTCACATGGTTTTCTGACATGAATGCGCCAGCACAAAGGCCGGGCCGGAAGCGGATGCTCCCGGCCCGGCCTTTGCGAGTGAAGATGCAAAGTCTATTTCACGTTGAGAAGCAGAAAACGTTTCTTGCCCAGCTTGACGGTATATTCCCCGGCAGGCAGGGGGGAAAGCGCGTCGTTCCAGCGTTCGTCATTAATGGACAAAGACCCCTGTGCGACAAGCCGCTTGGCCTCGCCGCGCGAAGCGGCAAGACCGGAGTCGGCCAGGAAGGCGGCAGGGGCGCTGCCTTCCCCGCAGGAACAGACCCAGGAGGGAGCATCGTCCGGAACTCCGCCTCTGGCGAATACGGCATTGAAGCCTTCCCGCGCGTTCAGGGCGGCTTCCTCCCCATGATAGCGGCGCACGATTTCCATGGCCAGCTCTTCTTTCGCCAGCTTGGGATGAAGCGCGCCATCGCCGACGCGGCGGCGCATGTCTGCGATCTCTTCCAGACTTTTGTCTGAAAGCAGTTCATAATATTTCCACATCAGATCGTCGGAAATGGACATGGCCTTGCCGAACTGATCGGCGGCGGGTTCCGCGATGCCGATATAGTTGCCGTAGGATTTGCTCATCTTGCGCACGCCGTCCAGTCCTTCCAGCAGCGGCATGGTCAGCACGCACTGAGGCTCCTGGCCATAGTGCCCCTGCAGGGTACGGCCTACCAGAAGATTGAAGGTCTGATCCGTCCCTCCGAGTTCCACGTCAGTATGCAGCGCGACCGAATCATAGCCCTGAAGAAGAGGATAATAAAGTTCGTGCAGGGCGATGGGACGTTCTTCACGGTAGCGTTTGGCGAAATCGTCGCGCTCCAGCATGCGGGCCAGCGTCATGTGGGAACCAAGGCGGATGAAGTCCACCGAACTCATGGCTCCATGCCAGCGGGAGTTGAAGTCCAGCACGGTTTTTTCCGGATCGAGAATCTTGAAAATCTGCTGCTTGTATGTTTCCGCATTCGCCTTTACCTGTTCGGGAGTAAGAGCGGGGCGGGTCTCGGAACGGCCGGAAGGATCGCCGATCATGCCGGTGAAATCACCGATGAGAAAGGTGACAGTATGACCCAAATCCTGGAAATGGCGCAGCTTGCGGATAATGACGGTGTGCCCGAGGTGCAGATCCGGAGCGGTGGGATCGGCGCCGAGCTTGATATTGAGGGGCTTGTCGCGGGCAAGTTTTTTACGCAGATCTTCCTCGCTGATGAGATCGACTGCTCCGCGGCGGATAAGCTTGATTTGGTCATCAATGGTCACCGATATTCTCCTTGCAAAAAATTTTGGAACCCTTTCTGCTTGAAACTGTTTCCGGGACCGGGCGGACGAGACTCATCCCTGTTTTCATAAACCGCGCCATGACTGTTTGCCTTTCAGAAGCCGGAGCATTCTGCTGTTGACCTGTCTGCCAGCCAGACTCCGTTCCTGATTCGCAGGTTCCACGCCTGAAGCCGTCGCCTGCTCTGCTGTTCATGCCTGTATGTCCTGCGGGGCGCCCGTCGGGGGGCTGCGCCGCATGTTCAGGGTGCGCCACGCATGAAAAAGGGGCCCGCCGTATTTCCGGGAAGGCTGCGGGAAGATGCGTTCCGCAGGGGCCAGCAGATTTTCTGGCAGGGAATCGGGGTCATGTCAATGTTCGGCGGTTCGGATTTCAACGGAATATGGCGGAGAAAACCGGATTCATCGCAGAGCGTTTTTCCTTTGAAAATATCCTGCGGCCCTGGCCCATGTTCCGGCTCGCAGGTTTCACGCCTGAAGCCTGAGCCTGATGCCGCAAGTGAATTGCGGCGACACCGGAGAAGGGGGCATCGCGGCGGAGTCTCGCCCTGTTTGACTCCGCAAGGCATTTCAAGAGCGAAATGCCGGGGCGTTGCTGATCATGATGCTGAAAAACACGGAACAGGGCAGTCATGGCACAGATGTTGAACAGCATTTTCTGCCATGAATCCGTTCAAGGTGGCCCCGGCATGATAAGACGCGCAAGCAGGAGAGCCGATTCCGGCATGCGGGGAACATTCCGGAAGGCTTCCGGATGGAATACATACGCGGCGGAACACGAAAGCTGCAACAGTTAGAGCACTTTCGTTTTGAAAATGCTCCCGGAGTCAAGCGAAGCGAGACTCCGCCGCGCCGCTGGAGCAGGCGCAATTCACTTGCGGCGTAAAGCTCCGGCGACGGCGTGAAACCTGCGGCCGGAGCGCAGGGTCCTGCCGGCAGATATTTTCAAGAGCAAAACACTTCAGGGGTATCCGGCTCTCGGCCAGAACACGGGAGTCTTCCTATTTATTCTGCAGCAGCTTTCCGTATCCGGCGAGTTTTCTGCCCGCAAATCCTCCGCCGAGGCGAAGGCTGACGGATTTCTGCCCTTCTTCCGAATTCCGTGTCTGGAGCGGCTGAGGGGCGGGGTTCCGCGAGGGGGCGGCCTGAGAAGACGGGGAAGCGGGAGATGGAGACTGCTGTTCTGACGCGGCCGAAGCAGACGCGGGAGAAACGATGGTGGACTCGGGAGATGTGGGGGATGGAACCGCCGCTCCGTCATTGCTGTTCTGTTTGGGGAAGCCGAGTTGAGGTGGCAGAATGGGTGCGCTTAGTCCCGCAGCGGGAGCGGACGGCCTGAATCCTGCCTGCCTGCTGTAGAGGCTTGCGGCCATGTTCCTGTTTATCGAGGGGGTCTGCTGGATTCTTCCCGCAGGCAGCGGCGCGGCCGCCTGTTGCGTGGCCGGTTTCTGCGCACCCATTCGGGCGCATGCGGCCTGAGCCTCCGGCGTATGCAGGATTTCCGCAAAAGCGCTGCGCAGACCGGTCAGAATTTCCACCACGCTGTCCAGCCTTGCCGTGTCCAGCTTGAGATTGGCCTGAAGCAGTCTGGTGTTGCACAGGAAATACAGGTTATGCAGATTCTGGGCGAGTTCTCCGCCTGCTTCCATGTTCAGGCTGCTGTCAAGCTCGTTGATGATATCGAGCGCACGGGAGATAAGCATACCTTTGCCCGCCATATCCCGGGCTTCCATTTTTTCCCTGGCCTGAGCCAGAAAACGGAGTGCGCCGTCGTACAGCATGACGATAATTTCGCCGCGTCCGGTGGTTCCCACCTGGGTCTGCAAATAGGCATGCGCCGCATTCTGCATGAACTGTGCTCCTTGCTCCATATGGCCCGGCGCATGAAATGCGCCGGGCCGGGCTTGCGGAACGTGCCGGGTTCCGCGTCAGATAGTGATGTCCTTCCCCGTCTCGTCAACTGCTGCCGCTGGAGAGCTGAGCCAGGGCGGAGGCATTGGCCTGCATGGTATTATTCATTTCGGACAGCAGGGTATCAAGCCGCGCGAATTTGGCTTTCATGCGCTTTTCCCATGTTACAAGCCGCTTTTCTTCGCGTTCGATCTTCGAATCAATGTTTTTGATCACAGTCTGGTAATTGTCGATAAGCAGGGGAATCGCGCCTGCGCTTTCCTTCGAGCCGTTGGCAACGGGACGCAGCTCATCCGCAAGCTGATCGATCATCTGATTCACCTTGCCGTCCTTGATGGTCAGAATATCCGCGTCAGCGCCGCTGTAATCGCCGGGAGTAAGCCCGTCCGTGGGGAACGTGATGGATACGCCCACAGCCGCGTTATTCATGTCGCCAACGGTAAATGTGCCTGTGGATGAGTCATAACTGGCTGCCGCGCCGTTGATTTTTACGCTGGTTGTATCCAGCGTGCCGTCATCATTGACCTTGTATTCAACCTTGTAGCTTCCCGCCTTGGCCCGGGTGCCGGTGGAAACGACGGTGAAGTTTTCGCTGTTGGTGTCTCCCAGCATGTCGGCGGAAAAAAGTTCCGCCACGTTGCGAATGTCTTTTTCAATAGCCTCGTCCAGCTTTTCCTCGTCGATTTCCAGCAGGCCGAAGTTGGGATCGCTTTCATCCGTGATGGTCTTGATGCCGATCTGGGAGAGACTGGAGAACAGATCGTTCAGAGTATCGTCGCTGCTTTCCTGTGGAACGAATCCCAGCCCACGGCCAGACGTGATGTTTTTCAGGCGGCTCTGCAAAAGCTGCACCCCGTAGTTGCCGGTGAGCGCGGAACCCTTCTGCCAGGTGAGCTGAGATTCCATGTTCAGCACGCCGTTATCCGTGGTGGATGGCCCTTCGACGTCCTTGTCCTCGTCGTATTTGGTCAGTTCCTTGATTTTCATCAGCAGGGTATTGATGGTTTCCACCACCTCCTGGATGTTTTCCTTGAGCTGCTCCTTGTCATCCACCACGTTGAGGTTGGTTTCACCCTTGCTTTTAAGAGTGATGGTCATTCCTTCCACAACATCGGTGAGCGTGTTGCTGGAGGAAGTGAATTCCTGCGACCAGCCGTTCAATGAGAATCGGGCATCCTGAGCCTGCTGGGAGTACCAGTTGTCGGACGGATCATTAATAATTTTTTCATCGGCGGCGGCAAATGAAACAGTGGTTCCCAATCCTTCAATATCGGAAGAAACGGCAACGGAAACATTGGGCGTGTCACTATTGGGGATAGGCTGACCAAGCGATGAGCCGGATGCCAGTCCCTTGATATTCGAGTTCGTTTCAAAGACAACGGTATTCCCGTCCATATATCTGACGGTGCCGTCCGGCAGAGTTTCGGTGGTCAGTACTGTTCCGTCGGCCCTTTTTACGGTAAAGACACCGTTTTCGTTGGAGGCTGTGTATCCGGGGCTGACATTGGCGCTGGCGAACTTGTCGGCTGTGGCGGCCTTGTTGAAGGCGTCCACCAGATCGTCCAGCGTCGCGCCTTCCGACAGGGAGAGGGATTCCAGCTTGTTGGTGCTGTCCGGGTCTTTGACCCAGTCGCCGCTGTCATTTTTCTTGTATGCCGTTCCCACGCGGAAGCTGAAATTCAGAGAACCTCCGTTGGTGCTTTCCAGCGTACGCTTGTGGGAAGTGAAATCAAATTTGCCTGTTGTGGAGTTCCACTCGGCAGTCAGCTCGCCGTTCGGAACCTGTTTGTTGATTTCATCCTGCAGGTCCTGAAAGGTCATCGTGTCCGTGACGTCAATGGAATATTCCTTGCCTTCATAGGTGAAGGAATACTTCTGCGGCCCTCCGGAAGAGAGAACCTTGTCACCGAGCTGTTTGCCTTTCAGCGCTCCTGCGCCGTTGATGAAAGCATCCAGGCCTCCTCCGCTCAGACCGACCTTGTCTGTGACCTCAATTCCGGTTGCATCATAGAACTTGAGCGTCTGCTTGCCGTTGGATTCTTCAAGTTTCGCGGTAACTCCGGTGGAGCCCGTCCGGTTGTTGATGAGATCCACCAGCCCTTCCGCCGTCATGCCGTTGGTGACGGAAAAGGTGGATTCCTTGCCGTTATAGGCAAGGGTAAGGATCTGATCCGCGCTTTTAAAAGCGGTCAGCCCGTCAGAAGCGGAGATGCTGAGCGTATTCTCCGCGCCGGTGTCCTTGCCCTGAATCTGGAACACATAGCCGGAGCCGTTCTTGATCATCGACGCCTTGACGCCCGGATTTTTGGGGTCGTTATTGATCTTTTTGGTGAACTGTTCCAGCGTCATGTTCGGAGAAACGTCAATGGTGCGTGTGACGCCCTTGTATGTATATGAGAAAGTCTGATCCGTCCCGGAGGTGTTGATCTTGGCATCCTTGCCGGTAAAGGTGGTCTTGTTGCTGTAGATGGCGGAAGTGGCAAGCTGCTTGACATCTATGCTGTACAGCCCCTGATCGATGGTTGAATCCGCCGTGGCGGTGGCCACTTTTTCATCCGAGCTGGCCACGTTGCGCTTGAGCATCTTGTTCATGGTATTGAACTCGGCCAGCGCGGTCTTGGCTTCCGTCATGGCTGTGGTGATTTCCTGAAAGGCGTCAATGCGCAGCTGCCATTCGGCCTTCCAGATTTCCATGCGTGTTTTCTGCATGGATTCAACCTGCTTCAAGGATTCGATCATCGACGCGAAGTCGGTGCCGGAACCAAGCCCCTGAAAGGTAATGCCACCGGAAATAGAACTCATATCGTCATCCTCACGCGGAAAAATGTGCCGTTGAATGCGTTGCTCTTCATTTTTTATGCAAGAATAATGCCAAGACAGGCATAATCGGAGCGGCACAGTCCTGCCGGAGTTTCCGCCAATTCTCTCTTCCTCTTATCGGGAGAAAGGAAAAAGGCTTTAGACTCATTCCGCTGTGGTGTTTTGTGACTGAAAATATCTGCGGCAGGACACCCCGTGTTCCGGCCCGCAGGTTTCACGCCTGAAGCCGGAACTGTACGCCGCAGGGGAATTGCGGCTGCGCCCGGCAGGGGACGTCGCACGGCCGCCATTGCGTTATGGTTCGTTTCACGAAGGAAAAGCCTCTATGCCAGAAAGAGCACTGCCAGAGTTCCTCCGGCGAGAAGGCTCAGGGCTGTCCGCTCGAACCAGATCAGAAAGATTTCTGAAAAACTGACGGGGATTTCCGTACTTTTGATGCAGGGGACATAGCCGGACAGATAGGCCACCATGGATACGGGAACAAGAGCCATGAGGTAGCGCGTGATGACGCCCAGCTCTCCCGCGCTGGCCGCATAGATCGGCCCTACCATCATATCCACGGAGCCCATGGCGGAAGCCGTCATGGCCACGCTCATGTCCGGGGCCGGAAGAGCAAAGGGCATGAGAAACGGGGCGAAGACATAGCCGATATACTGAAAAACGGAAGTATTGAAGCCGAGATACAGACCGAGCGTGGCGAAGGCGGGTACTGTGGACATCATGGTCATCAGCATGCGGAACCCCATCCGCAGGGAGCGGGCCACGCATACATGGGGGGCGGCCTGGGTTCCGGCGCGGGCCAGCCCGGCTTCCCAGGCATGATGCAGAATGCGGCTGGTGACGATTTTTTCCGGGCAGGGCGCTGCTCCGGGATAAAAGTTATCGGCTTTTCGGCTGATGGGCCGGAGGCGGGCGGTAATCGCCGTGACTCCGAAGGTGATGGCCAGAGTTGTCCAGAAATAGAAGCTCCAGTGTTCCATGATGCCCATCATCTGGGCCAGCACCATCATCATGGCGATGGAGGTGGTGGAAAAGCCGGTGGTGATGATCACCGATTCACGGGCGGTGAACTTGCCTTCCCGGTACATCTGTTCCGTGGCCAGCACCCCGATGGTAAAGCTGCCCACAAAGGCTGTCACCGCGATGACGGCGGATGTGCCCGGCGTGCGGAACAGGGGACGCATCACGGGACGCAGCAGCACGCCGCAGAATTCCAGCAGTCCGTAATCCACCAGAAAGGGCATGAAAAAGATGGCCACCACCAGTGCCGTGAACATGGTTCCGATAAGATTGTCCATGATGAAAGGGATGATGCGTCTGTCGAACAGGGCGGGGAATGTTTCCGCCCCAATGCCGGTAAGCCCCATGATCATGATGACGAAGCCGGAGAGTTTCGCCGCGCTCATCAACAGTTCGGTGGCGTTTTTTCGCCATATCCTGCGGAGGAAGAAGGTGTCTGCCAGGCAGCAGAGCATCAGCGCGGCCGTCACCCAGGGAATGAACGCGCCGAATGCGCTCCTGAACCATGTGCAGATATGGTCGAGGACTACCGTGTTTCTGCCGCCCGCGCTGATGCTGACGAAAAAGATGAACACGCCCAGGGCGTTGAACAGTAGAAAGGAGAACAGCGCCCTGGTTCTGCTGAATGACGGGGAATCTGATCCAGACATGGGAACTCCCGCGCTCAGACCTTTTCCAGCCTGAGCAGGTTGGCGTTGAGAAAGGTTCCGCCGATCATCGGGCAGCAGTGCTCGGGATCGTCGTCGGTAAGGACGTTGATATTTGATTTCCACACGCCGTGATTCTCCGACGCGGGAAGATCCGGATACCACCATCCGTAGTCCGGGTAAACCACCCGGGGATCAAGGCCGGAATCAAGGTGAACCGTCATTTCTATGGTCCGGGTGGTGGAAGGGGATGAGAGCCGTACCCAGTCGCCTTCCTTCACGTTCAGCTTTCGGGCGGCATCCGGGTGCAGGCGTACCTGAGGCAGCGCCTGCCGGGCCTTGAGGGAAGGCAGGCTGCGGTAGCCGGACTGGTAAAAATGGCGCGGCCGCATGGCTCCCATGATAAAGGGGTATTCCATGTACAGTTCCGGCGTGCGGAAGGGGCTGTAGGGCGGTTCGCAGTAGTTGGGCAGTGGATCATATCCGAAATCTTCCAGAATCATGGAATAGATTTCCACCTTCCGGGAGGGCGTACCGAAACCGCGTTCCTTGTACCGTTCGTACTTCGGGGGACGGATGCTCCACTGCACCTTGTCGTGAAATTCCTTGAAGGAGGAATAGCCCAGCGGCTCCAACTGCCAGCCGTAGAATGCCTCGTCGTTTTCCCACGGCCAGTCCTGTCCGAGGGCCATGCCGAGTCCGCGGAAGAAGCAGAAATCGGTTTTTGCCTCCCCCGGGGGCGTAACGGCCTGCTCTCCGGAAAGAAAGGACTGCGTTTCCAGCCAGCCGGAACAGTAGCCGCCGGTGTACAGGCGGGCGCATTCGGTGTCGTCCGTGGCGGCGGGGGTGACATAGTCGGCCAGCTCCGCCGTGGGAGTCATGTAGATGTCCTGTACAACCAGCAGATCCAGAGCCTTGAGAGCCTTTTCCACAATTTCCGTATGCCCGGCGCTCAGCATGGGATTGTTGGCCACGTTGATCAGCGCCCGCATGCGGTAGGGGCCTTCGCCAAGGATGGACCGCCAGACCACGGCGGAATGCGCGCCGTAGAAGGGGGATGGGATTTTTGCACCGATGCGCTTCTGGAATTTGAACATTTTCATGCTGGCCTCCCAGGACCACATGCGGAAACGATCCGCTCCCAGCGTTCTGGCGTATGTTTCCGGCGAGAGCATGGGACCGGGATCATTGCGCACTTCCGTGCTTGGCCCGTCAAGGAAGAGCTGTCCGCCCCGGACATCGAGATTGCCGGTAATGGCGTTGAGCACGCTGCGGGCGCGGCCGCACTGGTTGGCGCTGAATCCGATGACGTCCATGGCAAAACCGGGGAAAAAATTGCCCGGCCTGGTAGTGGCATACATGCGGGCGGCTTCGCGGATCTTTTCCGCCGGCACCCAGGAAATGCGTTCCACAGTTTCCGGCGGATAGGGGGCTACACGCTCGATAAGACGTTCCCACACGGTGACGCACTCAATCTTGCGGCCGTCTGCCAGCATCACGGGGAAGGAACCGCGCAGGGCCGCCCTGACGCCGTCTTCCCTGTAGCGCATGGCGTCGGCGTCATAGGCCACGGCACGGCCGCGCGTTTCGTCCCAGACGAGGAAGGTTTCCGCTCCTCCGTCTTCGATCACGTCACGCTCGCGCAGCAGTTTCCCCGTATCCCGACGCACAAGATTGGGCGCATTGCACCAGTTTGTCACAAATTCGCGATCAAAAAGGTCTTCGGAGATGATTACATTGATCCAGCTCAGCATGAGCGCGCCGCTGGAGCCGGGGCGGTTCTGCAGCCAGAGATCGGCCAGCTTTACCGTTTCCGTTTCACAGGGATCAACGGCAATGACCTTTCCTCCTCTGGCCTTGCTTTCCTTGATATAGCGGAAAAATTCCGGTTTCGACCAGGCCGGGTTACAGCCCCAGATCACCGTGCAGCGGGAATTCGCCCGGTCGCAGGCGGTATCGTGCCCGTAGGTGAGCATTTCTATCTGACCGCTGTTGCCGTAGCAGGTCTGCCCCCCCATGGTGAAGACATTGGGCGTGCCGAGCAGACGGGCAAAACGGTTGCCGGAAAAGGAAAGTCCTGTGCTGATCATGCTGTCCAGGCTGACGCCCACGGCTTCCGGCCCGCTTTCGCCAATGATTGACCGGAGCTTTTCCGCAATTTCCGTAAACGCCTGTTCCCAGCTTATGGGCTGCCATTTGCCTTCGCCCCGTTTCCCTGCGCGCTTGAGCGGCGTGGTCAGGCGGTGGGGATCCTGCGAGAGTTCAAGCGCAAGGGCGCGGCCCCGTGCGCACATGAAGCCGCGTGAGAGCGGCTGGGAAGGGTCGCCCTTGACGCTGACCGGCTTGCCGTTTTCCACTGTCAGCAGCACGCCGCAGCGCCGGGTACAGCCGTGGCAGGTGGTTTTTCTGATTTCCTGACTCATGGGGATCTCCTGAGTGTCCAGTCCTGTCCTGGAGCATTTTGCTCTCGAAAATATCTGCGGGCCAGACCCTGTGTTCTGGTCCGCAGGTTGCACGCCTCCGCCGGAATCTCGCCTTGTCCGACTCCGCTGATTTATTTTGCGAATAAATCAGCTCCGTGTCCAAAGAGGCTTTTGCCTCTTTGGGAAATGTATGCCAACTCGGTCATTTAACTGGAAAAGTAAATGTTTCCTGTTCACGGCTTGCGGACGGTCTCGCGGAGCAGAGCCGCAGGAAACGTTTTCATCAAAAATTCCTTTGCGGTTTGAGACCTCTCCCCTCAGGGGGAAAAGATGAGTTGACAAGACGGCGAAGCCGATGAAATCCTTCTCCGCAATCCTTCCCTTCAGGGAGGGGCAATCCGCGCGCCCCCTGTCCGTCGGTTGCGGAGTCAGTCGGCGGATGGGGCGACTGTGGATTGAAACATCAGCGTTTCCTCAGATAAAAGTCTTGGAAAGGGAGGGGGCGGGGGAGGGGAAACTTTCTTCAGAAAGTTTTCCCTCCCCCGCGTAAGCTCTTCATTCTTCCCCATTTTTCAATGATGCTGAAGCATGATATGTGCCATTTCGGTATCGGCTCCGGCAAGGATGCGCTGGGAGAATTCGGCGAGAATGGCCCCCAGTTCCTTGATGCCGGGCGCGACCATGCCCTGCACGTCATGTACGCCGCCGCCCTTGAGTGCCAGCGCGGCCGCGCTGTACGCCTCGCATCCTGCCGTCGCGACCTTGAGACTGCATGTTTCCTTGGCTCCGTCGCAGATCATGCCGAGCAGACTGGCCACCAGCGTGACTACGGCGCGCTCCGCCTGCTCCGGGTTTGCGCCCATGAGCCGGGCCATGCCGCCTGCCGCCCCCGCGCCCGCCGCCACGGAACAGCCGCAGATGGGCGTCAGACGGCCCGTATAGGCTTTGAGATAGCCGCAGACCAGATGGCTCAGCGCCAGGGCTTCGGCCAGCGCCCGGCGCGGCGCCCCGAGGCTCTCCGCCACGACGGTGACGGGAATGATGGCCGTAATGCCGTGGTTGCCGCTGCCCGCGCTGCTCATGATCGGAAAGTCCCCGCCGCTCATGCGCACGTCGGAAGCTCCGCCCGTGGCATGCCGGATACGGTCGAGAATATTTGACTCGTTACCGTCGCTCAGTCCCACGCCCATGCCCCACACGGCCTTCATGCCCTTGTCGGCCACGCCCATGTTCATGTTCGCGCCTTCCAGAAGAAAGGATTCCGCTCCGGGAGAGAGTTCTCCGGCCATGCGCCAGAGATCGGCAAAGTTCATGGCCTTGAGCTCCTCATACATTTCGGAGGAGTCGCCAGGCGTTTTTTCTTCAAGAGGTGCGGCTTCAAAAAGAACCGTTCCGTCCGCCTCCATGCGTTCCACACGATCGTGTCTCCCCGATATGCGGCACAGGGCCGAATGCCCTTCTCCTTCCACCTCCACCTGAATCCATACCGCGGGCACGTCCTGCGCCACGTGTTCTTCCACGGCTCCGGAATCAACGAGCGCGCGGGCCCTTGTCACGGTTTCGGGAGTCATGTCCTGAAGCACGGTGAGACCCCGTTCGGGATTGCCCGCCAGGGCTCCGAGGGCCGCCGCCAGACGGTTGCCCTTGAGTCCGCCCGTATGGGGCAGCATGACCGAACGGCCGTTCTTGTAGACATTGACGGAGAGCGTCAGTTTAATCCGTTCGATATTCCCGCCGTGAGCGCGGCCCGCATGCGCGGCGGCCAGCGCCACGGCTCCCGGCTCGGTGCAGCCGAGCGCGGGTTTGACCTCGGCCCGGAAAAAAGCGTCCAGATTCATGCGGACTCCTTTTTGCTGAAAGCCAGGCGGCAGACCTTGTCTCCTCCCGCAATGGTGGATTCCAGCGTGAATTCGTAATCGGGAAGGGTATCGGCAATGCCGCGATCCCCGTCCATGGCGATGTCGCATACTTCGGCCAGTTCCTTTTCATCGGAAGTCAGGTTCTGCCATGCGGCCAGAAGCGGGCAGAAATGGAAATCCACCACAAAGCGTTCCGCCGTGCTTTCCACGATTTCCATGTCGAAGAGCTGCATGGGGATTTCTGTAGCGAACTCCCTGGCGAAAAGTCTGAGGTCATGCCGCGCTTCCTCGCTGAATCGCTGGCCTCCGTGTATGTGTCCCATGCGCCGGATGGCGGGACGGGCAAATTCTTCCACGTCATGTCCGCGTTTTTTCGCTTCGTCCAGCAGCAGATAAAGCCAGGCGGCGCGGTGGCCGAAGGCTTCGCGCATCATGTCGCAGACAGGGCCGTGATCTTTTCCCTTGTTGACGATGGGCATGTGATGGCTCCTTATGTTTGGAATGAGAGTTGTTGTATATGGGGTTGACAGGGGATGCTTTTGTTTTTCCGGCTGGAGTTGCGGTCCGCTGCAGTTCTTCAGAAGAGCATATTGGCGAAGGGCAGGCCGATTGCGTAGATCACCACAAAGTCAATGACAACGCATATGATGCCGAGTATCAGGGGATAATTGCCGGGAATCCACTCCTTGTTGCCATAGACAAGCGCGCCGGGCGTGGAGCCTGCGGGGGTGGCCATGGCCATGGAACAGATGGTGATCAGCACGACCATGAGAGCCTTGATATTCACATCTCCGCCATACACTTCGGCCAGATTGTACGCGATAGGCGTGAAAATTGCTACCGTGGCGAGATTGTTGCAGAAATTTGTGATGATGCAGGCCGCCAGCAGCAGAAGGAACGCGAATATCCAGAAGCTCTGTCCGCTCAGAACGGGGGTCATCACTTCGGAAATGAAGGCCCGGACGCCGAGCTGGGGATCCGCCAGAGCCGACGAAATGGTCAGCGCGCCGACCAGCAGGAAGATGAGGTTCCAGTTTACCTTTTTGACCATGTCATTAATCGGCGTACCGTCCCTGAAATTGAGGAACACAAGGAAAATAACGGCAAACGCGGAGATTCCTGTATTGTTCACCGCCCTGAGAACCCCGGTTATGCTCCAGCTTCCGGGCAGAATGCTCGGAATGAGCATGAGCAGCACATATATGCCGAAGTAGACAAGGATGAAGCCCTGATAGGGGGTCAGCTTTTCCGTATTGTCCAGAGAGGTGTCGGCCTGCTCGATGAGGGAAACGTCAGGTTTGAAGATAAAGCGCATAACCAGCAGATAGCCGAGGATGACCAGCCAGTCCGTGACGAACATCCAGATGAAGTACTTGAAAAAGTTGATTTCCTGCCCGCCGGAAAGTTCCCGGTAACTGTCAAGGACAATAAGCGGCAGGGATTTGAAGGGAAAAAGCTGATAGGCCATGCTTCCGGAGAAGGCGATGCCCGCAAGCATGAGCATGGGCCACTTGTCGCCCTTTTTGAAGCCGAATACTTCGCATATGCCGTAGAACATGGTCCAGACCACCATGATGGCGGCGGTGATGGAAATCATGGAAGACAGCACGAACATGCTGAACAGAATGAGGAAGCTCAATACCCAGGGGCGGCCGCGCGAGAACCTGAAGGAGACAAGACGGTTGGCTACATACCTGGCGACGCCTGAAGTGTCCAGCACGCCGGTGATGATGAACATGAAGAAGATGAGCAGGATGGTATTGTTTCCGAATCCGCTCTGGAACGCCTGAACCACGGTCATCCGGCCGCTGAACCCGAGGGCCGTGATGCCGAGGATGCTCGGCCAGGTCATGCCCACGGTGAGCCAGCCGTAAATCATGCCGATGAAAATGCCGACGACGTGCATGCCGGTGGGCGTGATGGGCGAGGGGGCAGGAAGGTGTCCGAGGCCGAACATCAGAACGACGCAGATCAGGCTGTGGATATAATATCCCGTGCTGTTTCCGGTTTCCAGATTGGCGAACATGTGTTTTCTCCGTTTTTGGGGTACGGGGAGGCCGATATTTTCACTCGCAAGGCGCATCAGACAAAGCGGGTCAGATACAGCGTCAGATCCGGCACGAAAGATATGATCAGCAGCATGACCAGCATGGCGACGAGAAAGGGAATGGCGGCGCGGGCGATGAGTTCGGATCGCTCTTCGGCAATGGAACTGGCCGCATAGAGACAGCAGCCGATGGGAGGCGTGACGAACCCCACGCACAGGTTGCAGGTCAGGATAATCCCGAAATGCAGCGGGCTGACTCCCACCTGCTGCATGACCGGAACAAGAATGGGAGCCAGAATGATGGTTGCCACGATGGGATCCATCAGTGCGCCCACGATGAGCAGGAAAACATTGACCATCAGCAGCATGGTCACCCGGTCGGAGGTAAAGCCGAGGATCATCCGGGCAAAATGATCAGGAATCTGCTCGATGGCCATGACGTAACCGAAGATATGCGCCATTGCCACAATGAGCATGACGGCGGCGCACATGACCACACATTCCACGATGATTTCCACAATATTGTGACGGTCGATGCCCCTGAGAACGAAAATTCCAACAAAGAGCCCGTACAGGGCTGCAACGGCGGAGGCTTCCGTGGCGGTCATGATGCCGCCGTAAATTCCGCCGAGGATGATGACGGGAACCATAAGCGCCCATTTGGCGCGCCATATGCAGGCGAACACCTCACTCCATGTATGCCGTTCCGCCTTTCCTCCCCAGCCGTTTTTCCTGGATATCCACCATGCGACAATCATCAGCAGCAGAGCGGTGAGGAGACCGGGCACGATGCCGCCCATGAACAGCTTGCCTATGGAAACATTGGTGATGATGCCGTACAGGACAAAGGGATTGCTTGGGGGGATCATGGCGCCGATGGTGCCCGCGCAGGCAATAAGAGCTCCGGCAAAGGGGCGGGAATATCCGCGTTCCACCATGGAAGGCACGACAATCATGCCGATGGCGGCCACAGTGGCCAGAGCGGAACCGGAAATTGCGCCGAAAAGCGTGCATGCCACAATGGTGGTCAGGGCAAGCCCGCCGGTGCGCCCACCCATGAGCTTGTCGGCAAGGTTGAAGAGATCGGCCGAGAGGCCTCCCCTGCCCATGAATACCCCTGCGGCGATGAAGAAGAATATGGCCAGCATGGGGAAGGAATCCAGAGAGGTGAAGCTTTGCTGCGCCGCAACATTCAGAGACAGATAGCCCGTGGAATAAATGGCGCCTGCTCCGGCAAGCCCGAGAGCCGCCGCGATGGGGACGCCGAAAATCATGCAGACGGCCAGAACTGTTACCAGAATGAAGGTGACGCCGATCTCGGCGCGCATGACTATGGGCGCGGCCATGAGCGCCGTTGCCGCGGCAGCGGCGAGGAGCTGCCCGAAACCGGACTCGCGTGTCAGCTTGTACAGATCCTGCACAAGACGGATGCTCATCAGCAGAAAGCCGACGAACAGCACGGTATAATGCACGAGATAGGGCATTCTCAACGTCGGCGTGACCTGCGGCAGGCGGATCTGGGCTTCCATCATGTCCGTGGACAGAAAGGCGATGAGGCCGGTCAGCACCAGAAAGGCGCAGTTGTTGAACATGAGCACGAGATTTTTCCAGCGTTCCGGCACAAGTTCCATGATGGCCGTCATGCGGAGCGACTTGCGCCGCCTGATGCTCAGTGAGGCTCCGAAATAGATGGCGGTAATGAAGCAGAAGAGGGAGAGTTCTTCCACCATTGACGTATCAACATTGAACTGGAGCCATGTGCCGAGAATATATCTGGTGAAAACCTGATAGGGGATGAGAATAAGCGCGACAAGCAGACATATGACGATGACCGGCTTCTCGAAGTTCTCGTCAATCCAGTGCAAAATGTTATGAGGGGTGGTTTGGGACATTGACACGTCTCCTCATCAAAAATTCATTTATGGTTTGAAAACTCTCCCCGCAGGAGAAAGCGTCCCTGCCGGGACGGGAAGGCCGGTGAAATCGTTTTTTCCAGCCCCACTCCCCATGAAGGGGAGCCGCACACCCCCTGTTTGTCGGCTGCGGACTCGGCAGGCGATATGGGGGGGCGGCTGCGCACAGAAACATGCTGAAAGGCTGAAACGGCATCGGACTGCGCGCGGGAACGCCCTCTGCCCTCCCGAGGGCATTCCCGCCTGCGGACGGGGACTACTTCTGGGCGTCCCGCATAAGCTGGAGGAAGACAGGATCAATTTCGCCCTTTTTCACGAAGTCATCGGGAATGGAAGCGCACAGCTCCCTGAGCTTCGCCATATCGTCCGCGGAAGGTTCGACGATGTTGAAGCCGTTCTCCCGGCAGTACCGGAGGCCTTCATCTTCCATCTTCTGAACATTATGCCACTCTATGCGCTGAGCTTCATCGCCTGCGGAAAGAATGATCTCCTGCATTTCCGGGGAGAGCGCGTCGAATTTGGCCTTGTTCATGACGGCGAACATGCGGGCCTGATTGTGCCGGGAAAGATAGATGCTCTTTTCCACTTCGGCGCGGCTCATGGCCTTGATTGTGGTGTAGTTGATAAGCTCGCCGTCCACGGTTCCCTGCTGAAGGGCGGCGTAGGTCTCGCTCATGCTCAGCGGACAGGGATTCATGCCCACGGCATTTACGAAAGCCATTTCCACCGGGGACATGGTGGTGCGGACCTTGAGCCCCTTGAGGCTGGCGAGATCGGAGATTTCCCGCTGTTTGGAGAATGCGTAGCTGCGGAAGCCGGAGTCGATGGTCATGATCAGCTTGAGGCCGATCCTGTTCAGTTTTTCGTCAAGATACTTGTAGAGGGGGCCGGTTTTATAATTGAAGGCTTCCAGAAACTGTTCGTTTTTGGAAGCATCGGCAATAAAGGGAAAGTCCATGGCAACCACGGTCGGAATGAACATGTTGAGCTGGGACTGACCGATATTGGCAAAGTCCAGCGAGCCTTCCTGGCACATTTCCGTGACGGCGCGATCGTTGCCGAGCACATTGTTGCCGAAGCGCTTCACTTCCACTTCGCCCCCGGTTTTCTCTTTGACGAATTCGGCGAACTTTATGTATGCCACGGCATATTCCGATGAATCCGGGCCGCCGTGGGCGACGCGCATGATCTGTTTTGCCTGGACGGCGGGAGCCGCAAGAAGAGCCAGAAGAGCGGCGGCGGCGAGAACGCGCGACAGGGAGAGGATGTTCATAAGACCTCCTGAAAGTGAAGAATTGTCAAATTTTTAGGCTTTGTTGCAGAATAGTGTTGAACATAACCTTGACCGCCGGAGGCACGCCGCGTCAGCGGCGTATGGAGCGGAGCCTTCGGGCGGCTTTGCCGCCAGAAGGCGCAAGCGAGCCGGCCATGGATGCATGACGCCTTTGTCCGTGTGGAACACGGGCTGTCTTTGCGGCAATGAGTATTGCCGCCTGTGCCGGGGCAAAACCATATGCCCCGCGCAACGCTACCAACACGGTTCTGGGACAGAGCCAATTTTTAATGCATGACTTCATGATGTCGCCGGACTGCGGATTACAGAACCGCGCCTGCATTCCAGCCGGACTCCACAGCCGTGCGTATGGTGCCGACCTTTTCGCAGTCGCCCACGCTGATGACGTCAAAGGCCGTATCCCGGAAGGAATCGCGCACTTCCGCAAGGGGCAGGGTTCCCGTGCAGAGAATGACGTCATCCGCTTCAATAAAGTTTTTGCCGTCCTTTTCTTCCACGGTGACGCCCTTGTCGGTGATTTCCAGACAGCGGGCGGATGTGCGTGCGGCAATGCCGTTCTTTTCCACGAATTCAAGAATGCTCATGCGTTCACTGATTTCCGCCGTGGGAGCGAGGTGGGCGCCCATTTCAAGTATGACGGGGCTGTGCCCTTTTCCGGCAAGGTGGATGGCAAGCTCGCATCCGACGGAGCCTCCCCCGACGATGACGACTTTTTTGCCGAGTTCCTCTTCACGGCCAAAGACATCCCATGCCTGCCGGGCGTTTTCCGCGCCGGGAACAGGCGGCGTCGCGGGCTTGCCGCCGACGGCCACGACGACGGCGTCGGGATCCATTTCCGCGATCATGCCGGGAGTGGCCTCCACATTCATCATGACGGTCACACCGGATTTTTTGATCTGGGTGATGAGATATTCGCGGAATGCCCTGATTCGGTTCTTGAACCACATGTGATCGGCAAAGAACGTCTGGCCGCCGAGTTTGCCGCTCTTTTCCAGAAGCACGACTTCATGCCCGCGCTGCGCGGCGGAAAGCGCCGCCTGCATGCCGGAAATCCCCCCCCCTATGACAGCCACACGCTTTTTTGACGTGGGCCGGAGCGCACGGGGCTTGTGCGCGCCCTGACGGAACAGCGGATTGACGGAACAGTGGCAGTCGAATGTGGCGTCCTTTCTGATGTTGACCTCTGTGGTCAGGGAACCGCGCCGGCCTCCGTCGATGCAGTAGTCGCAGCGGATGCAGGGGCGGATGTCCTCGACGCGGTTTTCACGCACCTTGTTGACCCAGTCCGAATCGGCGATGGCCTGACGGGCCATGAGGATATAGTCCGCCTTGCCTTCGACGAGCAGGCGCTCGGCCAGATCCGGGTCATGCACGTTGCCGACCACGCCCACGGGAACTTTGACTCCAGCCTTTTTGAGCGCCTCGCTGGCATCGGCGTTATGGGCGTCAGGCACGAAACAGGTGGGGTGCATCTTGGGGCGTCCGGACGCGTCAAGGCGCGTGCCGCAGGAAACATGGATCATGTCCACGAGATCCTCAAAAAGCAGCGCCTGCCGCGCTGCGTCTTCCGGCGTGATTCCTCCTTCCATCCTGTCGGAGCCGTTCATGCGCAGTTCGATAATCATATCGTCGCCAATGGCTTCACGCACGCGTTCAATGACGCGCCTGGGGAAACGGACGCGGTTTTCCACCGGGCCGCCGTACTGATCAGTCCTGTGATTGCTCAGCGGAGACAGAAAGTTGTTCATCAGCCAGCCGTGTCCGTAATGCAGGCAGATGCCGTCAAAGTTGGCGCGTTTGGCCAGAAATGCCGCATCCGCGTAAAGCCGTGCGACGTCTTCCATGTCTTTTTCGTCCATTTCCTTGACAGGATGGCCGTTGTAGGTGAAGGCGCTGGCGCTCATGACCGTGCGGCCGGGGCCGGGGAGCATGCAGCAGCCCGCATGGTAGAGTTCGCACAGCGTTCTGGTGCGGAACATGTGTACCGAGCGCTGCATGTTGTGCATGAACGCATAGCCGCCTGCGGATTCATCAAGGCTCAGGGCGAAAGCATGACCGCCGTTGGCCGGAATTTCTATGGGAACGGTGACGGAAGCGAAACCGCCGCGGGCGAACTGGGTATAATAGTCCACCCCGGCATCGTTGATGCGTCCCTGGAAATCCATGGTTCCGACTGCGGAACCCATCGGTGAGGTGAGTATGCGATGTTTGAACTCAAGTTTTTTCTTTCCGATAAACATTGGAGAAAAAAGGTGGGGATACTTTTCCTTGTAGAATGGTTTCATGAGACTGCTCCCTTTCGGATTTTCACATGTTGCGGATGATCCGGCATGTGCGTGCATCTGCATAAGCAAGTTTCATTCCAATTTATAATATCGTTTGAAATTCATAACTTATGTTTTTTGTGGCGGAACGTGAGCCTTGATTCTTGCGAATTCTCATTTTCAATAATAGGTTGAGAAAAACAGATTGAGAAAAGGAGCCGATCATGCCTGCCGTGACTTCTTCCGCCGTGCTGCGGCATATCCAGCCCCGCTGGGTGCTTGATCCCTCAGGAGAGGCATGCCGGGCGGAACCGGCGCGCATTGCCTTCTGGCGGCCGCTGCAGAAACTGCTTGACAGCATCGGCGCTCTTTTTTTTGTGGAAATCGTACTCATCGATCAGGAAGCCGTCTGTGTGGCGGGCACCGGTCCCTACAGCGCGGGCATAGGGCTGACAGTGCCTCCGGATACGGCGCTCGCGCACAGCTTGTCTTCGCGTGACTGCGTACTGATTCACACGCCGCGTGAAAATGCAGCCTGTCATGATTGCTCGCTGCGTGCCGACTGCCGCGATCATGCCAACTATTCCGGTCCGCTGAGCGTAGCCGGTCAGGTTGTGGCGGCAGCGCAGATCGTGGCGTTTGACACGTTTCAGAAAAGTGCGCTGCTGGAACGGGCCGAAGCGGTCTTCGGCGTGATCGGGCAGCTCGTGGGGCTGCTGTTTCAAGCTGGCGGAGCGCCGGGAAGCGCCGGGAGGCGTGATTCCGCCGGTCCCGGCTTTCACGGGCTGATCGGCAATTCCGCGCCCATGGCGCAGCTGCGCCGCCAGATTCTGCGCGCAGCCGCGTCGGACAGCACGGTGCTGATCACCGGTGAAACGGGTGTCGGCAAGGATCTGGCCGCCCGTGCCATTCATGCGGAAAGCGGGCGCAAGGGCGCGTTTGTGCCCGTGAACTGCGGCGCTCTGCCGGAACAACTGGCGGAAAGCGAGTTGTTCGGCTACGGGCGGGGCGCATTTTCCGGCGCCTCACCAGGAGGAAGGAGAGGATTATGGGAGGCTGCGCACGGCGGCACCCTGTTTCTGGACGAGGTCGGAGAGCTTTCTCCCGCCATGCAGGTCAAGCTGCTGCGCGCCTTGCAGGACGGCGGCATCCGGAGGGTGGGGGAGAATGCGGTACGCCGTTTTGATACGCGCATCATCGCGGCCACCAATCGTCCCCTTGCCGAATGCGTGCGTGAAGGTCGCATGCGCCAAGATCTTTATTACCGGCTCAAGGTTATTCCCCTCCGCGTTCCCGCTCTGCGGGAACGCCCCGAGGATATCAGCCTGCTTGCCCAGCACTTTCTCAAGGAATGCTGCACGCGCAACGCAGGACGCATGGTGGCTACGGACGGCGATCTCATGCATCATTTCATGCAATATGCGTGGCCCGGCAATGTGCGAGAACTGCGCAACTGCATCGAGTATGGGGTCAATGCCTGCGAGGGCGCGGCAATAACCTGGGCCATGCTGGCCGACTATTTTGAGCAGGCGGAAGATGTTCCCGAGTCCAGGCCGTCAGGGGAAGGCAGAACGGCGCGGCACGGCAGGACGGCATCCCGCCGGGGCGCGGAAGATGCGCGGAGGGTGCTGGAAGAGTGCGAAGCGGAGCCTGAAGCATGCGGAAAGGGATGGGCCAAGCGGGAGGCTGCCAGACGCCTCGGGGTAAGTCTGGCAACACTGTACCGCCTGCTGCGGCGCGAATGACAGCAGCAGGCGGGGGCTCCGGGAAAGCCGTTTATGGCATTTTCGCTTTGAAGCTGCTCTACAGCAGATCGAGGAGTTCCTTCATCATGTTCTTCAGATGGTCCGCGGCTTCCTCCTTTCGTGCCAGTTCTTCCCTGCCGAGGGGAATTCTGGGCGCGCCCATGGCATACCCGCGTACTTCGAGCGCCAGCTTGAAGCCGGAGGGGAACGGCAGGGCGTTCATCATGGCGCGGGCAAAGGGAACCATGCGTTTTTGCAGGAGCAGCGCCCGGTCACTGTCTCCCTGTTTCCAGGCCGCGTAAATGGCGGACATGTATTCGGGGAGTACGGCGCATGTCGCGGTGAAGCAGCCGGAACCGCCCATGTGCAGCGTGGCGAGGAGCGCCTCTTCCCGTCCTGTAAGAAAACGCATGGCGCTGCCCGCTCGTTCGCCTTCCTCCATGAAGTTGAGGAAGTCGACAATGGAGCCGCTTGAATCCTTGAGTCCCGCGACGTTGGCTTCACGGGCCAGCAGTCCGATGACTTCGTGAGGGATGGGCTGGGCGAACAGAGGAATATTATAGAGAATGACGGGGAATCCTCCCAGTTCTTCCGAACGGATGATGCGGAGGAAATATTCCGTCAGAGAGCCGGAGGAAGGTCTGTAAAAATAGGGCGGCATGAGTACGACGCCGTCACAGCCGCATGCGCGGGCATGACGGCCCAGGGCCAGGGCTTCTTCCGGAGCGCAGCCGGGGATGCCCGGCAATACGGCGGCCCGGCCTGCCGTCTGTTCCCGGACGATATCCATCAGACGGCAACGGGATGCGAAATCCATGGCAACGGATTCGCCGCTCGAGCTGACGGGAAAGATGCCGTCAAGCCCTCCTTCAATCTGCATTTCCACCAGTTGACGGTTCACCTCTTCGTCAAGAGAGCCGTCGGGCCTGAAAGCCGTGAGCATGGCGGAATATACCCCTTCGGGATAAAACATGATGAACTCCTCGTAAGTTGGGTTGGAAACGGAATGCGTCCCCGATGATGCGCAGGATCAGCCGCGGTTTTTGCGCCGCAGGCTTCGGGGAAGACGAAAAATCGATGCAGGAACATCCAGGTCTTGTCATATGCAGCTTTGGAACATTTTCGGTTTGAAAATGTTCCCGGAGTCAAGCGAAGCGGGGCTCCGCCGCGACATCCCATCTTCTCCGGCGTCGCCGCAATTCACTTGCGGCGTCCGGCTCCGGCGGACGCGTGAAACCTGCGAGCCGGAATATAGGGTTCTGGCCGGCAGATATTTTCGAGAGCAAAACGCTCTAAACCTGAACTGCCCCGATATCCCGGGGAGGAGGATAGCTGCCTCCGAGCGCGGCGGTAATGGCCCGGGCGGCCCTGTTCAGCGCCTTCAGCAGCCCGGTCATGTCGCCGTCGATCTGCTGAAGCGGCCCGGAGGCGCTGACCGCTGCGGAAACGCGGCCGTCCACGGAAAAGACGGGCATGGCCACGCAGCGTATCCCCAGTCCGTCCTCTTCGTTGTCCATGGCCCACATGCGGCGGCGGATATCGGCAAGATGGTTGAGAAGGACATCGGGACAGGTGATTGTATGCGGCGTAATGGCCTCCATATGCAGTTGCGAGACAATGCGGGTCTGCTCTTCCGGGGGCTGCCAGGCAAGCAGAACTTTACCCACGCCGGAGGAGTAGAGGGAGATTCTCTTGCCTTCCCATGAGTTAATCTGGAGATTGTTGTTGGTCGGCTGCAGCTTGATCAGATAAAAGGCCTCCATGCCGTCAAGACAGCCCAGATGGCAGGTCAGGTCTATGGCGTCCCGCAACTCCACAAGGTGAGGCATGGCCAGATCGCGCAGATTGATGCGCCCGGCGGCAAGGGTGCCTATTTCATAGAGCTTGAAGCCCAGAGCATAGGTTTTGCCGTTGGGCAGCAGCCGCACATAGCCGACATCAAGCAGAGACTGAAGCAGCACATAGGCGCTGGTTTTCGGCAGGCCGAGATCGCGCACGATGGCGGGAAGGGCCGCTTCGTTGCGCGCCAGATAATCCAGTACCTGTGCGATACGGCCGACAAGAGGATTACGGTAGCCTTTGGATTCTGTCATCCGGGTATTCCTGCTGAAGATGGGGAGATTCCGCGCCGGGCGGAACAGGCCGCCGGCGCGGAATGTGGAGGAGAGGGCGGGTTACTTATAATAGGAACCGTTGTTTATTGCCAGTCTGCGCAGCCCGCAGACCGCCCCGAACAGGGCGACGGTCGCCACGGGCAGAATATAGAAACCGTTTTTCAGTTCACCGGTGATATCGCCGAGTATGCCCATGAGCAGCGGCGCATTGGCATAACCGATATTGCCCATCAGGGCGATGACGATAAAATATCCTGCCTTTGCGCCGGGTTCCAGATCGGCGATGAGGCCCGTAAGAGAAGGCCACAACGGGCCGACGCAGATGCCGGCAAGGGCGAGCGCGAGATAGAACACCGGAAGGCCTTCCATGGTAAAGAGCAGAATGGAGGCGGAGAGTCCGCACAGCGCGGCGGTGAACATCATGTAGTAGGCGGCCTTTTTGCCGCTGATGAAGGCGGTGGCGAAGCGGGCCAGACACATGAACAGGCCGAAGATGGCCAGCCCGGTGGTGGCGTACTGCTGGTTGTCGTTCAGATAGAGCGCGATATAGGTGGCGCTCCATACATAGAAGAGATTTTCCAGACCGCCGGCGATAAAGATGCCGATGCTGAACAGCCGCCCGGCCGCTCTGGAGAATACGCTGCGCAGCGCTTCGACGTAGCCGCCTTCCTCGGCTTCCACTTCCGGAAGTTCGGAGAAGAAAAGCAGTGCGGCGACCAGAACGGGCAGAATGGAGGTGTAAAGGAAGAGATGTCTCCACGGCACGCCATGCTCCAGGGCAAAGCCGTACAGCAGCGGAACGGTGATGACGGCGATGGAAAAGACTCCCTGAATCACGTTGAAGAATTTTTCCTGATTATTTTCATCGCGATGAAGATTGGTGATGGTCTGGGCAATGAGAGATTCCACGAAGCCTGCGCCCAGGCCGGCCAGAATGACGCCGAAAAGGAAAAAGGTGTAGTCTCCGGAGAGTCCGGAAACTATGTAGCCCGCGGCAATGCCCAGGCGTGAGACGATGAAGAGCGTTTTTGCGCGAAAGATGCGCAGGAGCTTGACCGTAATGATCAGAACGAAGAAGATGGCATAGCTGCGGATGGTTTCGATACCGCCGGCGGTGGAATAGTCAAGGTTGAATTCGGCAATGATGCGCGGGAGCATCGACCCCGTGATAATGGCGCATATGGCATGGAAGAACATGAGCGCCATGAGGGATACGTCTGTGGCGCGGAATCCTTTGAGAGCCTGCATGGTGTGTCCTTGTCTGACCCCGCCTAGATGCGGGGGCTGGAGTAGAGGATGCGGCCGTTGACCTCGATATTGACGGATACCATATAGTTGCGCAGGGCTTCCGGGTTCGGTGAGATGCCGAGACCGGGAGCTTCCGGAAGGCGGATATGTCCTGATTCGTCCGGAACCATGACCCTGTCCGTCAGAGAAGCAGCCAGAGCGCTGGGCTGGAAGGGATATTCGCAGAGCGCGGCATCCCCGACGCCCGCGAAAGGCTGGAGAGATGCGCTGAGCGCCAGCTGGGTGGTAAAGGTGTGATTGACATACTGGATGCCGGAGCCGGAGCATGCCTGAGCGACTTCAAGGGCCGGGGTGATGCCTCCGATGCGTCCGGTGTCGATCTGGATAAAGCCGAGCTTTGCGTAGCGCATCATGTGCAGGGCCATTTCCGGAGTGTGCGAACCTTCTCCCCCGGCAAGCCGGACAGGGGCGGAGAGTTCCGCAAGGCGCGCATAGGCGTCGAAATCGTGGCTGGAAAATGGTTCCTCCAGCCAGGTGACGCCGGCCGCCTTCAGCGAGGGCAGGCGCAGGGCCGCGTCTTTTACCGGATCAGGGGAACATGCCCATATGGTGCCCGCGTCCACCATGATGCTGATGTCAGGTCCGGCTTCTCTGCGTGCTTCTTCAATATGGGCGATGTCCTGTTCTAGGTTCACGCCATAACCGCCCCAGCCGAGTTTAAGGGCGCGAAACCCCCGGCTTGCGGCATCCGCCACGTTCTGCCGGGTCTGTTCCGGTGTATCGCCGAAAAGCATGGAGGCATAGGCGAGCTTCGGGTATGCCTTTCTGTATCCGAGCAGTTCGTATACGGGAGCCTGGGTCTTTTGCCCCAGCAGATCCCACAGGGCGATATCTATGCCGGAAAGCGTATGCGGGGCCTGGAGCAGGTCAAGACAGTTTTCACGGACTTTGCGGCGGATGCGCTGAAGATCCGCCGGGCCTTCCAGCGTTTCCCCCTCCACCTGTGAAGCGACGGACTTGCAGGCCGAATGGGACATGGGGGTTACATATGCCGCAATGGAGACAAGAGGCGAGGCTTCGCATTCTCCCCATCCTTCCAGTCCCCCGCCCCGCACGCGGACCACAAGCGCATCCTGGCTTCCGTCTCCGATATCCCGGACATGAGGCAGGGCAAGATAAAAGAAATCAATGGATTCAATTTTCATGGCATCCGCCTTGCAGAATCAGAAGGTGATGGTCAGGCCGCCGTCAACATGGACGGTTTCTCCGGTCATGTAGTCCGCGCCTTCTCCGGCGAGAAAACAGCAGACCCGCGCCACTTCTTCCGCCCTGCCGGGACGCCGGGCGGGCATATGGTGTCCTTCCACGTAGTTGATGCGGAACCAGTCGCCTTCCGTCTCATCCTGTCCGTCCGCAGTGACGGACATGGGAGTTTTGACGAAACCGGGCGCCACGGCATTGATGTTGATCCCGAGCGGAGCGAGCTCCACGGCGCCCGCCCGCACCATCTGGGCGAGCGCGGCCTTGGCCATGCTGTAGGCGCTGCCGCCGGCCTCGGCATGGTTCCAGTGAATGGAGGTTACATGGACAATTTTACCGCCGGGCTTCATGTGCCGCGCTCCCAGCCGGGTTGTCAGAAGCCCGCCGTTGACCATCATGTCGAACATGCGGTGCCATTCCTCCAGCGGGGTATCCAGCAGGGAAACCTGGCCGCATACTCCGGCGCAGTTGACCACGGCATGCAGGCGGCCGTCCCACGCAGAATCAATCAGACCGGATGCCTGATCCATGGTGGCCTGCCTGCTGTAGTCTCCTGCGCAGATATGGTGTCCCCGGCCGGGGAGTTCCCTCAGCAGTTCCCTAAGCCTGTCCTCCCTCCGGGCGTTGAGCATGACGCTCCAGCCCTGGCCGGCGAACATGCGGGCCGTGGCTTCTCCTATGCCGGAAGCCGCTCCGGTGACAAAAACATTACGCTGGGTGTTCATGCGATTCTCCCGACATTGATGGTGACAATGGTTTCAAGTTCCGCCCCCGGGGCGAGTGCCGTGCAGGTGCCGTTTTTCATGGATGTTCCCAGAGAGCAGGGAACAGCGCTGGCCGGTTCGAGGATGCCGGTGTACAGGCCGTTCCACCCTCCGTATGTGGCGAAATACCAGGCATAGGGAAAAACGGCCGTATCGAATGCATAGCTGAAGAATGTGCCTGCTTCCGGACTTTCCATGCGCATTTCCCCCTTGCCCAGGTCATGGAGGAAAAAGAACTCGTTTCGCGCCTCTTCCGGACCTCCCGCGATATCCAGCCGCTCATCGCCATAATGGGGCCAGTCAAAGAAGCGGGCGGAATGGCGTCCGGTAAAGTCGGCATCAGCGATTTCACCTCGTTTTGCATCACAGATGAGGCGATCTCCCTTGTGCAGACGAAGTGCCGCATGCATCTTCAGCAGAAAATGGTTTTCAGTCTGACGGAGGTTGACGATCCGGTACGTCATGCGGATTTGTCCCGCCCCGCCAAGGGCCAGTTTTTTTTCATAACGGAGCCCGGCAATGGGCAGATCCGCGCGCAGCCTGATTCCTTCCTCTGTCCGCTCCCATTCGAGAGAGCTTGTCCACAGTTCGCCATGGTCGGGATAATCACGATCATTGATGCGCTCTTTCTCATCGTTGGGAAGCAGCTCATCAATGCCGCCGAAAAAATGCGGATCATATTCCGTTCCTGCCGGATATGCACGCAGGACAAGCCTGGGATTATTCCACAGAAGTTCGACATCGGGATTTTTCAGAACCAGGCTTGAAATCTTTCCTCCCGCCGCCGGACATAACGTGGCGGCTAGAGTCTCATTTTCCAGTATAACGCAGTCCAGTCCGTTGATAAGCGTTGTGGTTACAGTCATAGCTACCTCTTTTCCTGACGGAAAAAAGTCTGTCGGCGCAATGAAGGAGCGCCCTGAATTTGCTTTTGCCGTGACGATCGTCTTGCGCATGTGAGGATGCACGCGCCTCAGGTACAACAAGGAAAGCTCGTTGTGTCAAGATATTGAATGAAAGTTCCTTATTTTGAACATAATGTTTTCAGGACAACTTTCCGGATACCCGAAGGGATCTGTCAGCATTTGCAGGCAGACGCTCTTTTCCGCCGGATGAACAGGCAGGGCGGCAGGAGCGTTCCCGAATGGACGAGGGAGCGGGAATGGGGAGCAGAACTGAGGAGTGGAGGCAGGAAAGCGCGGAGAGCCGTCAGAAAGAGGGGAGTCTTGTCTGGATCTGTCCGTCATGAATGGCGAAGCGCCTTTCATGAGAGCATTTCGCTCTTGAAATGTTCTACGGAGTCGAGCAGGCGAGACGCATCTCCGCTCTCCTTGTCCGTAACGCGCTTCGCGCTGACGGCCAGGGGCGCCGCGCCGCCTCCCTTCTCCGGTGTCGCCGCAATTGACTTGCGGCGTCAAGCTCCGGTGGAGGCGTGAAAGCTGCGAGCCGGAAAGGAAGCCCGGCCCGGCATCTCGCGGACATGACGGCTATGGCGTACTTTGCCGGGATCTGCTTTAAATACCCTGCCGCATCAGGCGGTCAAGTTCCGCCCTTGCCTGTCCGGGCTCCCGGCCCTGCGCGCGTGAAAGCGCGTCCAGGTTGTCAATGGCGTCGGGTTCGCGCAGATAGACGGGATCGATATCGCTCAGCGCGCCGTCGTCCCATGGGGCGTCAAGTGCTGCGGCAAGAAGAGAGGAAGGGAAGGGATGTTCCGCGTCAATCAGGCGCGCTCCCGGCAGAGAGCGCAGGAACAGGGCGGCGCGTTCAGGCTGGCCGGTTCCCGCAGCGCTGCCCAGAATCCAGTCGATTCCGTTTTCCGGGGCTGTTTCCGGCACAGGCAGAGGAAGCAGGCGGATATTCCCCTCCCGCCGGGGAGGACGGGGAGCGCCGTCCATTGGCCTGGGAGCCTGCGCAATATAGTCCGCCTGATATATCCAGCCGCGCTTGGCGTTCACGACCACGCGCACCCGCTCTCCCGGCTTTGCCGGAGCATTGGCCGCGATGCACTGGAGGTAATCCAGTCCGGCCTGGCGTACAGGGGAAGACCGATGCGCCGAAGCCGCGCGGGCGAGCGCGGCCGCCGTGGTCAACGCGAGCCGCAGACCGGTGAAACTGCCCGGTCCGGCCACGCAGGCGATACGATCCAGCGAGAGAGGGGAAAGGTGCAGTCGGGCAAAGGCATCATGCATGACAGGAGCCAGAAGCTCCGTGCTGCCGGTACGACACAGCCAGTCCTGGGCGCAGAGCATTTCGCTCTCGCGCAGGATAAGCATCTGTACGCGCTTTTCCGCCGAGTTCAGAACCAGGGTCAGAGCAGAGGACATGGCAGGCTCCAGTTTTTCCCGGGCCTTGTCAGGGCTTCACGGGCGGCTGGTTTCCGTCCGCCGCGCCTTCCGGCTGTGTGATTTCGGGCTGAACAAACCAGCGTTTCACGTCGTTGAAGGTGGCAAACAGCATAAGGCAGATCAGAAAGACCACCCCGGCGCGCATGGCATACTCCTGGATTTTTTCAGGTACGGGGCGGCGGACAACCATTTCAATCAGACAGAACAGGATAAGCCCTCCATCCAGTACGGGGATGGGAAGGAGGTTGAGCAGCCCGAGGTTGACGCTGATAAAGGCTGCCAGCATGATCAGGGACATGATGCCGTGTTCGACGCTCTTGCCCAGCATTTCGGCGATCATGAGCGGTCCGCCCACATTTTCCGCCGCCACGCTTCCGGTCACCAGTTTCCTGATGCTCTGCGCCGTGATGTCGATGACATTCCATGTCTGCCACAACCCCTGCCGGGCCGCGTCCAGCATGCCGAGTTTTTCATAGCGCACGGCGCTGCCCGCGCCCACGCCGATCATCCAGGCAGTTTCCTGCTCGCCGAACATGTTGGTCCTGTCCATGCGCGTGGGAGTCATGGTCAGAAAAAGTTTTTCCTCGCCGCGTCTGACGGTGAAATGCATGGAACGACCTTCCGACGCGCCGACCATTTCGGGAATCTGATTCCATTCGGCCAGAGGGGTTCCGTCAATGGCCAGAACCGTGTCGCCGGGGAGCATGCCCGCCTCCGCAGCGGCTCCGCCGGGAAGGACGGTGCCAATCTGGGGAAGAGGAACAGCCATGCCGGCCGTGGCGGCCACGCCCCAGTACAGCAGAAATGCCAGCAGCAGATTGGCGAAGGGACCGGCCGCTGCCATGGCAAGGCGCTGCCATGCCGGACGGCTGGTGATGGCTTCTTCCGGCGTGAAGCCGAGTTCCTCCACTTCATCGCTGTATTCACCCACAGAGGCGACATAGCCTCCGAAGGGAAGCCATGACAGACGGTATTCCGTTTTGCCCCGGTGGAACGAACAGAGCTTCGGCCCCATGCCGATGGAGAAGGTGACTACGCCGATGCCCATCAGGCGGCAGGCAATGAAATGTCCCAGTTCATGGAAGAAAATCAGACCGCCCAGAACCAGTATGACGGCAAGAGCGGAATCCCAGTAGGAAAGAATGTGCAGAAGAAAGTCCATGTGGTGTGTCATGCGCGCCATGCGGCGGCTTGTTTGCGGGTACGGGCATCCCGGCTCAGAATGTCTTCCAGTGCGGCACGGCTCTGCCCGGGGTTTTCGGCAAGGGACGGCGGCGTCCCTTCGCCTGTTTCCAGTATGGTATGCACGAGAGCCGGAATGTCCAGAAACCTGATGTCGTTTTTCAGAAAACGTTCCACGGCCACTTCGTTGGCAGCGTTGAGTTCAGTTGTTTTTCCCCCGGCCAGTGCCCGGCGGGCAAGGTCAAGGCAGGGAAATGCCTCTGTGTCCGGCGCTTCAAAGGTGAGCGGGCCGCATTTCAGCAGATCCAGGGGGGCAATTCCTGCATTTTCCAGCATGAACGGCCAGGAAAGGCAGGCGGCAATGGGCAGGCGCATGTCGGGCGTGGCCAGCTGGGCCATGACCGCTCCGTCTTTCAGCTCGACAAGGGAGTGAACTATGGACTGCGGATGCACTGCCGCTGTTATTCTGTCCACAGGCATATCGTAGAGGTAGCAGGCTTCGATGATCTCCAGCCCCTTGTTCATGAGCGTGGCGGAATCAATGGTGATTTTCGCACCCATGCTCCAGTTCGGATGTCTGAGGGCGTGCTCGGGGCGCACGGAGCGCAGTTCCTCCCGTGTTTTGCCGCGGAAAGGGCCGCCGGACGCAGTGAGGACAAGCGAACGGATTTCCTCCGGAGCGCGGCCTGTCATGCATTGGAACAGGGCATTGTGTTCGGAGTCCACAGGCAGGATCACCGCGCCGGTGCGGGCACAGATTGAGCGGATGAGCGGCCCGGCAAGAACGAGGCTTTCCTTGTTGGCGAGGCAGATGACCTTGCCCGCCTCGGCGGCGGCCACGGTGGCGCGCAGTCCGGCAGCTCCTACCTGTGCGGAGACGATGACATCCACGTCGTCCCGGGCTGCAATGGCGGCGAATCCCGCCTGTCCGACCAGTATTTCCGGGCGGTAGCCGGGAGGAAGCATCTGTTTCAGGGCGCTGACCCCGCACTCTCCGTCCGCATCGCGCAGGGCAAGCACTGGCGGGCGCCAGCGCTCCGCCTGTGCGGCCAGAAGAGCGATATTGCGTCCTCCGGCCAGAGCCGTGACGATGAATTCACCTGCCTTCTTTGCAGGATATGGTCCGAGCCGCCCCGCCCATGCGTCAAGCACCCGCAGGGTATTGACGCCGATGGAACCCGTACTGCCCATGATTGCCACGCGGCGCGGCCAGGGAAGCGGTGAGTCAAGAGGGAGTCGGCTGATGTAGCGCATGGATGCTCCGGAAAAAACGGGCCGCGTGGTCAGCCGAGAAAGGGGCGGCTCAGGGTGAAGGCGGCCGAAGCGAACAGAACGCTGTCGATACGATCCAGCACTCCGCCGTGTCCTGGCAGGATTTTGCCCGAATCCTTGATATGGACCGCGCGTTTAAGTGCGGATTCAAAAAAATCGCCCAGTTGGGCCATGACTCCCATGAACAGTCCCAGCCCAGCCCATGCGGGGAAGGAGAAGGCCGATCCCCTGAGCAGCCAGCCCGCGGCGATACAGGCGGCGACGGCTGCAAGCAGACCGGCGGCAGCGCCTTCCACGCTTTTTTTGGGACTGACGGAAGGCCATATCCTGCGCCTGCCGAACTGCACGCCCGCAGCATAGGCGGCAATGTCGGACAGCGCGGGAACCGCCACGACAAGAAGCTGTTCGCCCGGACTGTAGTGCAGAACCGGAGAAAGCAGCAGAGGCACATAGACAATGCCGCCCAGAAGAATGGCCGCCCGGCGGAAGCGGGCAAGGGCAGTTTCCTGCGTCCAGCCCGCGAGGGAATGTACGGCCAGCAGCGCAAAGGACGCCGTCAGCGCCAGGCCGGCGGAGTACTCCGGTAGAAAACGGCACTGGGCGACGAGTCCCGCCCCGAGCAGAACGCCGAACAACTTGGCGGCCAGTTCCGCGTTCGGGAGAAAAAGCGAGTAGAGTTCCCATTGTCCTGCGCAGCATACGGCAAGAAGCAGCAGAAAAAGGGGAAAGCCTCCGGCTTTCCATGCAGTGAAGACCACGGCAAGGAGGATGATTCCGGTGAGGACGCGCGGTCCGAGGCCTGCGGCGAGATACTTTTGCAAGGACATGACAGCTCCTGGAAAATCAGCCTGTTGCGTCGGGGGGCGTGTTATGCCCATGGCCCGGGGAAGAGGGCGCGGGGGCCGCCGCGAGCTGCTCTTCCGTAAGGCCGAAACGGCGGGTTCGCCCCGCATAGTGAGCCAGCGCCCGATTCAGTTCGGCGTCGTCGAAGTCGGGCCAGAGCCTGTCACTGAAGTAGAGTTCGGCATAGGCGCTCTGGAACAGAAGAAAATTGCTGAGCCGCAGCTCGCCGCCGGTACGGATGATCAGATCCGGATCAGGAAGCTCCGGGTTATACAGACCCCTGCGGAAGACTGCTTCCTGTTCTTCCGGAGACGTATCCCCGTTCGGGAGGGAGGCCGCCAGAGTCCGGGCGGCACGCATGATTTCCTCCCTGCCGGAATACGCCAGAGCCAGTGTGAACAGCATGTCCCCGCCGGAAGTCTTTTTGATGCCGTAATCCAGCGCCGTCCGTACGGGCAGGGGGAGGGCGTTCCGATCTCCGATCATGCCGAGGCGTATGCCCTGGCGCTCCAGTTCCGGCAGTTCCGATTTGAGAAAGCGGATGAACAGATCAAAGAGAAATCTGACTTCCTGCGGCGGGCGTTTGAGATTTTCCCGCGAGAGGGCGTACACCGTCACATACGGGATGCCGAGCGCGCGGCAGCGTGTGAGCAGAGAGCGCACCACATCCACGCCGCGCGCATGACCCTCGCTGCGCGGCAGGCCGCGCCGCTGCGCCCAGCGGCCGTTTCCATCCATGATGACGGCAAGATGCTGCGGCAATTTGTGCATGACATTTCCGTTCACAGTCGGCTTCACCCTCTGGCCGGCTCCGATGTTCCGGCGGGTGCTCTCCCGCCGGAACATCGGGTTCAGATTTCCATGATTTCCTTTTCCTTGGCGGAAGCCTTGGCGTCGGCCCTGGCGACATAGGTATCGGTAAGTTTCTGGATATCTTCCATGGCCTTTTTCAGTTCATCCTCGGAGAGAAGCTTGTCCTTTTCCAGTTTTTTCAGTCCGTCATTGACATCGCGGCGGATATTGCGGATGGCGACCTTGGCTTCTTCCGTGTATTTTCTGGCGATTTTGGTCAGTTCCTTGCGGCGATCTTCCGTCAGCGGCGGGATGGCAATGCGGATAAGCTTGCCGTCGTTCATCGGCGTAAGGCCGAGATCGGATTTCAGAATGGCCTTTTCCACCAGGGCGAACGCGCCGCGATCCCAGGGCTGGATGGTCACCGTGCGGCTGTCCGGCACGGCTACGGAAGCAAGCTGCTTGATGGGAGTAGGGGTGCCGTAATAGTCTACCTTGATGTCTTCCACCAGGCCGGTGGTGGCCCGACCCGTACGCAGTTTGCCATAGTCGCGCTCAAGGGCGGCCAGAGCCTTTTCCATGCGCTCTTCGGCGTCAAGCAGCAATTCGTCCTTATCCATCTTTGTCTCCTTGAAATCAGCGGTTGCCGCGCCACGGGGCGCGTGAAGGGAGTTGAAGCCGCCGGCCCCGGCGGCTGTTGCCGGAAGCTACGCTTCCTCCACCACCGTGCCCGCGTCCTCTCCGCATACCACACGGCGGATATCGCCGCCGAACATGTTGCATACGATGATGGGCATGTTGTTTTCCCTGGCAAGAGTAATGGCTGTGGCGTCCATGACCTCAAGACGGCGCTGCAGCGTTTCATCGTAGCTGATGCGGGAGAAACGCACCGCGTCAGGGTGTTTGACGGGGTCCTTGTCGTATATGCCGTCCACCTTTGTGCCCTTGATGATGGCGTCGCATTTGAGTTCCATGGCGCGCAGGGCCGCGGCGGTGTCGGTGGTGAAGTAGGGGTTGCCCGTGCCTGCCGCGCAGATGACGATGCGGCCCTTTTCAAGATGGCGCAGGGCGCGGCGGCGGATATAGGGTTCGCAGAGTTCCGTTGTATTGATGGCGGAAAGCACACGGGTGGGACAATCACTTTTTTCCAGAGCGTCCTGTACGGCCATGGCGTTCAGGATGGTGGCCAGCATACCCATATAGTCGGCGGTGGATCGATCCATGCCCCTGGCCGAGGAAGACAGGCCGCGAAAAATGTTGCCTCCTCCGATGACCAGGGCAAGTTCCAGACCCAGGGCCGCCACATCCGCCAGTTCCCGGCAGATGCGGGATACAGTGTCGGGATCAAGTCCGTAGCCTTTTTCTCCGGCCAGGGCTTCGCCGCTGAGTTTGAGCAGTACCCGTTTGTATTTGAGCTGAGCCATGGGAGCCTCCTTGGTGGAATCTCGTGTCGGATTGGATCAGGACGCGGAGCCGGTATCCGGACTGACCGCCGCGCGTTCGGAGGGGAGGAGTCCGGCGTCATAGGGAGCTCCCCATGCCCCTTCATTGATACGGATGTATTTGAGAAAGGTATAGAAGCCGGTATGCGCCGCCATGAGAAATCCGGCCCTGCCGTCGAGAAATCCGCGCCTGATGACATACATGCTGAAAAAACGCCAGAAGCCGTGTCCGAGGCCTGCTGCAATGCCGCCGCGTCTGCCCTTGCGCTCAAGATCCTTCGCGCCGCGCTGGGCATAGTCGTTCAGTTTGTCCATCTGATTGAAAAAATTCGCATAGGTATAGTGCAGCAGATCGCCCTTCAGTTCTCCGCAGGGGCCGGAAGGGCGGAATTGCTGGTGTGCGCCGCTTTCCTCGATACGTATGGTCTCCGGTCGGAACAGGCGGAAAAGACGATCGGGATAGGACCCCCCATGCCGGAGAAAGCGATCAAAGTACCAGGTGCGCCGCGGCATGGAGAAAGCGGTACTGTCTCCGGGAGCGGCAAGAGCCGTCTGAATGGACTCCGCCAGTTCTGGGGAACAGATTTCGTCGCAGTCGAGAAACAGTACCCATTCCGTGGGGGCGTGTTCCGTCAGCCAGTTTACGCCGAAACGGATTTGCCCGGCGTTGCCCGGCCACGGGTTCTGGACGAACATGGCGCCATGGGCTTCGGCTATGGCTTGCGTGGCGTCGCTGCTGAATGAGTCGACGACAAGAATTCGATTGCAGAAGGCGAGTGAATCCAGACAGCGCCCGAACAGACGTTCGCCGTTAAGGGTGATGATGACGGCAGTAAGCTTTACCGGGGGAAAGGGGGCTTCCATGACGATCCGTTGAATATGCGCATCCGCTGAGGCGTCTGGTATCTGGCGGGTGCGCCGATAGTCCGCCGCGGCGGAGAGAGCGTGTGTTGAAACTTTCCTCTTGTAGCCTGATGAAGAGCGCAATTCAAGCTAAAAACGATGCCCGGCCCTGTTGCAGAATTGTGGTGAAAATGACCTTGAAAATAACCTTGATCGCGGAGCCGCGGGCGCAGCAGGCGTGCAGAACGCAGACCCTGCCATGCGGAACCTGCCTCCCTTGAGGCGGAACAGTCTGCGGTTGCAGCCCGGGCGGGCTCCGTATCCGGCGCAGAGGCATCAACCGGTTACTGCAGCAGGGGTTCCGGCAGCAGAGCGCGCTTGATCTGAAGTGACAAAGGGCATGATATGGAATACGCTCCGGAGCGTTTTCGCGTTGAAGAGGCTCCCGGAGCGGGACTCGTCCCTGCTCTCTTCATGCGCCGGGCGCTGCGGGCCGGAACACAGGGGCTGGCTGGAAGATATTTTCAAACACGGAATAATCCGGGATGAAAGAGTCAGGTTTTCCGAGGAACCGGCAGATCCGGTTGCCGGAAGCAGGGAAGGGAAGATGGGAAAAAAAGCGACGGATGGGCGTTTCGCCCAGGCAGACAGGGAAGCCCTGATCACGCTGGGGGCATATGCTCTTTATTTTCTGTGGTGGTATGTTTCCGCCTACGGGCCGGGTGACGGCGACCCCGCGAACTATTCCCGCATCATGGGCATGCCCTCCTGGTTCTTTTTCAGCTGCATTGTGGGGTATCCTCTGATTACACTGCTGCTGTGGGGGTTGATGAGACTGTTTTTCCGGGACATGCCCCTGGATGAAGGGGAGACGGATGCCGAAAATGCCGCTGCCCCCGCCGGAAGCGGAACGGAAGCGAACGCCCCGGTCTTTCGTGTGGATGGGGAAAGGAAAAAGGGAAGCGGCATATGAGCGCGCGTCTGCAGATGCTTGTCCCCGTAGCGGCATATCTGGCGCTGTCGTTCGCCGTGGCCGTGTGGGCCGCAAATCGGGAAAGGACGGGGAAAGGGGCGCGGGGCGTTCTTGAGGAATACTTCATCGGCGGACGTTCCCTCGGCGGTTTTGTGCTGGCCATGACCATCATTGCCAGCTACACCAGCGCGAGTTCCTTCGTGGGAGGGCCGGGAGTGGCGTATCAGCTTGGCCTGAGCTGGGTGTTGCTCGCCATGATTCAGGTGCCGACCACGTTTCTGACTCTCGGGGTGCTGGGCAAGCGTTTTGCCATTGTGGCCCGCCGCACGGGGGCAGTCACCATCACCGATTATCTGCGTGCCCGTTATAAGAGCGATGCTGTTGTCATCCTCTGTTCAGCCGCGCTGCTCATCTTTTTCATGGCGGCCATGCTGGCCCAGTTCATCGGCGGGGCGCGGCTGTTCCAGGCTGTGACAGGGTATCCTTATATTGTGGGACTGGGGCTGTTCGGCGTGACGGTTGTGCTGTACACCTCTCTGGGCGGTTTCCGCGCTGTCGCGTTTACCGACGCCGTGCAGGGCGTGGTGATGCTGGTCGCCGCGGTGCTGGTGCTGCTGGCCGTCATGGAAAAAGGCGGAGGCATGGAAAGCTGCATTGCCGCGCTGGAACGCATCGATCCCGGTCTGATCACGCCGTCGGGGCCTGACGGGGCCGTGCCCCGGCCCTTTATTCTGTCCTTCTGGATACTGGTGGGGCTGGGAGTTCTTGGTCTGCCGCAGACCACCCAGCGCTGCATGGCGTATCGTGATTCCCGCTCCATGCATCAGGCCATGCTCATGGGGACGCTCATCATCGGTTTCATGATCCTGTGCGCTCACCTTGCAGGAGCGCTGGGACGCGCGGTATTCCCCGATCTGCCGGCAGGGGATCTGGCCATGCCCACTCTGATTGTGGAACTTCTGCCGCCGTTCTGGGCCGGTGTGTTCATTGCCGGGCCTCTGGCAGCGATCATGTCCACTGTGGATTCCATGCTGCTTCTGGCGTCGGCGGCCATTATCAAGGATCTGTACATTCACTATCGCCTGGGCGGGGACGCATCCCGCATGCGCCCTGCCAGTCTGAAACGGGCCGGTTTTCTGGTCACGGCGGCAGTGGGCGCGCTGGTGTTCGTTTCCGCCCTTGAGCCGCCGGATCTGCTGGTGTGGATCAACCTTTTTGCTTTCGGCGGGCTGGAGGCAGTATTCCTGTGGCCTGTCGTTCTCGGCCTGTACTGGAAACGGGCCAACGCGGCGGGGGCTGTGGCCGCCATCATGACAGGGCTTGGCGTTTTTTTTCTGCTGAGCGTACTCAGGGTTCCGCTTGGGGGAGTGCATCCCATCGTGCCCACGCTGCTGGCATCCGGAGTTGCATTTGTGTTCGGCGTTCGTTGCGGTGCCGCGCCGGATCGGGAGATCATGGACGTGTTCGGCGGGTGAGGAGGACGGGCGTTCCGATATCATGGACGTTTTCTGATTGAAAATATCCTGCAGGCCGGCCCCCTGTTTCCGGTTCCCTGATTTCACGCCGCCGCAGGAGGCTCGCCCTGTCCGACCCTGTGCGCATGTTCAGGCTGTCTGAAAACACCTTTGCCGATGGAATCTGCGCGGAAAGCCCCGCCTTCCGTCCGGAAGGCGGGGCTTTCTGCAGTATACGGATGTTTCCTACGGAAACTTATTCCGCGCCAAGCTGAATGCGGAAGAACCTGCCGAGGCTGACCGCGCCTCCGGCGGCCTTGCCGGTAGCCTTGAGCAGATCGGCGATGCTCTGCTTGTCATCGCGGATATAGGGCTGCTCCAGCAGGCAGACTTCCTTGCAGTACTTTTTCACTGCGCCTTCGGCAATCTTGTCGATGATATTTTCAGGCTTGCCTTCTTCACGCGCCTTCTGGCGGTACACTTCGCGTTCACGCTCCATGAGGGCGGGATCGAGGCAGGAAGCGTCCAGAGCCAGGGGGTTGGCGGCGGCAATCTGCATCGCCACGTTTTTGGCACACTCCCTGACGCCTTCCGAGGCGGCCACGGCGTCGGAGTCGCACTTCACTTCGACCATGGAAGCAATTTTGCCGTTGGCGTGGACGTACGCGCCCACCAGCCCCGCGCCGTCGACGTCGATACGGACAAATCTGCCCAGCGTGACATTTTCACCTGTGGCGGCAATGGTTTCATTCAGCATGTCCTGGAGACCGGCGTCTTCAAGAGCGGCAGGCCGGACATCTGCGATCTTCCTGACCACGGCATCGGCGAATTCCCTGAACTTGTCTCCGCGGGCGACGAAGTCGGTTTCGCACTTCACTTCAACCATGACGGCGGACTTGCCGTCTTCAGACATCCATTCGGCGATCACGCCTTCGGACGTGGCGCGATCAGCCCGCTTGGCGGCCTTGGAAAGACCCTTCTGGCGCAGCCAGTCAATGGCCTTTTCCAGATCGGCTTCACACTCGGCAAGGGCCTTCTTGCAGTCCATCATGCCCGCACCGGTCTTTTCGCGCAGGTCTTTTACCATGGAGGCAGTAATATTCATGGCAATACTCCGTTAGGTGAGGGGTTATGCCCTATTCGGCTTCAGCGGCGGCTTCCTGTTCGGCGGCTTTCTGCATGGCCGCTTCGGGATCAGCCGCGCCGTCTTCCTTCTGCATGGCGGCACCTTCGATGCAGGCTTCGGCCATGGCGTTCACAAACAGTTTAATGGCACGGATGGCATCGTCATTGCCGGGAATGATGTAGTCGATGACATCGGGATCGCAGTTGGTATCGGTCACGGCCACAATCGGAATGCCCAGCTTGCGGCATTCTTTCACCGCAATGTCTTCGCGGTGCGGATCGATGATGAAGGCCAGCTGCGGCAGCTGCTCCATATCCTTGATGCCGCCGAGGGTCAGATTGAGCTTGTCGAGTTCGCGCTGGAGGGTCAGAATTTCCTTTTTCTGATAACGGTTGATGGAACCGTCGGCGAACATGGCTTCAAGCTTCTTCAGGCGTTCGATGCTTTTCTGAATGGTGACGAAGTTGGTCAGAGTGCCGCCCATCCAGCGGTTGGTGACATAGGGCTGCCCGGCGCGGGTGGCTTCGGCGGCCACGGCTTCCTGAGCCTGGCGCTTGGTGCCGATGAACAGTACCTTGCCGCCGCCGGCCACGGTTTCCACCAGCTTGTCGTGCGCGGTGCGGAACAGCTTCACGGTCTGCTGAAGATCGATAATGTGAATGCCGTTGCGGGCGCCGAAAATGAAGGGACGCATCTTGGGATTCCAGCGGCGGGTCTGATGGCCGAAATGCACGCCCGTTTCCAGCATTTGCTTCATGCTGACATAAGCCATGACAAAGCTCCTTGAAAAAAGGTTTTTCCTCCACACCGGCTTCACCGAAACGCTCCGCCCGCTCCATATGGCGCGGGACCGGGAGCCGCTGCCGGTGTGTGTGGTTTATGTGAACGGAAATATATAGTGCCGGAACTGGAAAAAGGCAAGCGTTTTCCGGCAGTACGGCCCCTCGCGCTGCTGCGGAGCCGTGCCGAAAATTTCCTTGACCACCGGAGACGCGAACATCCCGGGCGTTGAGGTCGGCCATGCGCCCTGTCTCCGGCTTGACCCGGGAGCGCGCACCGTTCATAATAAAGGGAAGAAGGCGGCGCTGGAGGCTGCTGGCGGGATCTGCAGAGATTATGAGATTCCGGGTGGTTCGCCAGTGCAATCCTCATCTGCGGAGGAGAATGGACTTTTTTCTTTACCCGCAAGGCATTTTGCGGAGAAGCAGAACACATCAGATCCATATCCATGCCGAAGAGGATTTCGCCTCTTGCCTGGAAGTGCAGGCCGGGCCGCTCGGCTGGCGGGAAATACAAGTTTTCCCCCATTCGCGCCATGCGGGCTGTCCTGCTCCACAACACCGCGGGAAACCTGATTAAAGCGTTTCCCTGGAATGTTAATTCTGTGTTAATTGCAGCATGCGTCAGGGGGCATCCATGTCTTTTTCCATTTTATGGCACGGCCATTCCAATATGCAGATTTTTTCGGGGGGTGTGAGCATCCTGATTGATCCCTTTTTTGAAGGTAATCCTCTCGCTCCGGACTGGAGGAGCGTTCCCCGGCCTGATGTTGTTCTGGTGACGCATGATCACGGTGATCATCTGGGGCAGGCCGTTGAGATCGCCCGCGAGACAGGCGCGGCGCTGGGCGGCATTGTTGAGCTGGCCGCCCATTGTGTTGAAGAGGGGGTGCCCGCCGCCCAGGTGACAGGCTGGAACATGGGCGGCACGGCGGAACTGCGCGGCGTGCGGGTGACCATGACTCCGGCGTTTCATTCCTGTGAACGGTGGGGAGTTCCCGTCGGTTTTGTGCTGGAACTTCCCGGCGGCGGCGTGATCTATCATGCGGGAGATACCTGCCTGTTCGGCGACATGGCGCTTATCGGGAGGCAGTTTTCTCCTGATGTAGCCCTGCTGCCCGCAGGAGGCTTCTATACCATGGACGGCGTACAGGCCGCCCGCGCCTGTGCGCTGCTTGGGGTGCGGAGCGCGGTTCCCATGCATTACGGCACGTTCCCCGTTCTTGCGCCCACAGCGGAATCTTTTGTCGGCGCGCTTGCGCTGGAGGCTCCGGGATGCCGGGCCGTATGCCTGAAGCCGGGCGAGCGGGCGGAATTTGAGGCGGAAACCGCATGACGACCATCATGCGGGAAGATGAACTGGTGCGCCGGGCTCTTGCGTTTGCCGAGGAGCGCCTGCAGGAGCTGAAGAGCGAAGGACGGACGAGTGAGAGGGAGTTGTCGGCCTTGCTTGATGAAGCGGGAGCGCGCTTCAATCTGTCGCCGGCGAGGAGCGCAAGACTGACCGCGCTGCTTGAGCGGGTCGTGAAAGGAAAAACTCCGGAATGAATCTTCTGCAGCGTCGGCTTTTTGCCGAATTCAGCAAGGTATTCGCGCTTTCCCTCGCGGTTCTCCTGCTGTTCATTCTCATGGGACAGGCAATGCGTCTGCGGGATATGCTGCTGGGGCTGGAACTGGGAATGGGGGATACTCTGCGCCTGTTCGCCTATCTGACGCCTTCCCTGCTGCAGTATATCATGCCGGTTGCGTGCATGCTCGCCGTGTTTCTGACCTTCCTGCGCATGAGTTCGGATCGTGAACTGATCGCGCTCAAGGCGGGGGGGGTAAGTCTGTATCAGATGCTGCCCGCACCTCTGCTGTTCAGTTGTCTCTGTACGTTGTTTTCCCTGTGGGTCACGCTGTTTCTGGTCGGCTGGGGGGCGGGGCATTTTCGTACCGAGGTGCTGGATATCGCCAGCAGCAGAGCGCGGGTTGTTCTCCGGCCCGGCGTGTTCAATCAGGATATTCCGAACAAGGTGTTCTTTGCCCGACGAGTGGATCCGGAAAGGGGAACGCTGGCGCAGGTGCTGGTGGAGGATAAATCCCGTCCGGACATGCGCCTCACCATTCTTGCGCCCCTGGGGAGCCTGGGAGTGGACTACAAGCTGGGGGAGCTGCTGTTCCTGCTCAAGAACGGACGTATCTATACCGAGCGCGGCGATGCCGTCACTACGCTCGGGTTTGAGGAATACGTCGTCCGCCTGCAGCTGAGTGAAATGTTCAGGTCTCTGGATATGGGGCCGCTCAAGCCGGGAGAGATGACGTGGAGTCAGCTTATGGGCGCGGATGACAGCGAGCTTGCCAGAACCGATCAATGGTTTGCCAACAAGGTGATTGTCGAGCGGCATTCGCGGGTGGTCTTCCCCCTGGCATGCATTCTGCTTTCCCTTATCGCCATTCCTGTGGCGGTTTCTCTGGAAGGTGTGCGGCGGCAGAGCGGCATGGTCATGGGGCTGGTAATTTTTCTGTTGTATTATACCGTGCTTTCGAGCGGCATGAACATGGGCAAATACAACGGGGTCAATCCGTTATACTGCGTGTGGGCGCCCAATCTGGCTTTTCTGCTGTTTGGCCTGGAGGGGTTTCATCTGGCGGCTCAGGAACGTATGCCCCACGCGCTGGAATGGCTGCGGCGTTTCCGCCAGTCGAGAAAGAAGCGTGACGCCGGAGAAGGAAGTGCCGGCAGGAACAGGGAGGGAACGGCATGAGTCTGCTGTTCCGTTATCTCTTTTTCCGTCATGCCCGGCTGCTGCTGCTCACCCTTGCACTGGGCGGCGGGATGTTCATGCTCACGGATATGGTGGATCGGCTTGACGTCCTTCTCGATGCCGGAGCAAGCCCGATGCTGATGCTGCTGTACTATGCGGCGCGCCTGCCCGGCATCATTGCCCAGATTCTGCCTGCAGTATTCCTGCTGGCTTCCGTCATTCTGCTCTGCCTCATGGCGCATAACCGGGAGAGCACGGCCCTTCAGGCCGGAGGAATTTCTCCCGGCACGATAACCGTCATGCTCGTGTGGTGCGCCTTGTTCTGGGGGATCATCCAGTTCGGCTGCTCCCAGTACTTCGGCATCAAGGGTGAAGAGATGGCCGGTCGGATATGGCAGGAGCAGGTGCGTCAGAGGAAGAGTTCTCTGAGGGTGCTGGACAATCTGTGGTTCAGTGACCACGACTGGATAGTATCTGCCGGTGAACTGCGCGAAGACGGTCAGGGCCGGGATCTGGCCGCGTATCAGCTTTCGGATGACGGACTGCGGTTCGACACCGTAATCAGAGCATCCCGTTTTGAAACGCGCGGGGGAAGCTGGACGGCGCTCGACGCTCTGCGTATCCGGCCGGAAGAGTATGTTTCCGAACAGGTCGCGGAACTGGCGCTGCCGCTGACGCAGGATGCAAGCCTGTTTTTTGTGTCTGAAAGCGAGAAGCCCGAGCAGCTTTCCTTCTGGCTGCTTGGAGAAGCCATCACCCGGCTGAGGGATGCGGGGTCCAACGTGGAAGGGCTTCAGACCCTGTGGCACGGCAAGCTGGCCTATGCAGCTTCACTGATGGTCATGGCGCTTGTCGCAGCCGCCATAGTGTCCTGGCGGGACAACGTATATATGGCGGTGGCGCTTGCCATTGTCGTGACCTTTGTGGTCTATGTGCTGACTCTGTTCGGTGATACCATGGGGCAGCGCGGTCTGGTTCCGCCCGTGGCGGGAGCCTGGGGGCCTCAGGTCATACTGCTGTGCATTGCGCTGCTGCGCCTGCACTATGCCGGGCTGAGGCGCTGATGTCGTTTCCGGAGACGCGCCCATGAATATGGACGGCGCACCTTTCGATGCTCTGTTTTTCGCTCGCAAGCGATGCGTGCCCGAACGTCTCGGCTCGTTCGGGTTCAGGCCGGACGGCGGCGGCCACAAGTATGCCGTGCCGATACTGGAGGGGCATTTTCTTCTGTCCGTTGTCATTGACGCGGCAGGCGCGGTTGCGACGAATCTGGTGGATACGGCTGCAGGCGAAGAATATGTGCTGCACCAGACTCCGGGCGCGCACGGGGCCTTTGTGGGCAGGGTCAGGGAAGAAGTCGGGGCCGTCCTGAAGGCTGTTGCCGATTCCTGTTTTGTACCGTTTGTGTTCCAGAGTGCCGAAGCGCAGCAGGTCCTCCGCCATGCTCGTGATATGTGGCAGGAAGAGCCGGAGTTTCTCTGGCCGAAGTTTCCCGACAATGCAGTCCTGCGACGCAGGGACAGCAGCAAGTGGTATGCTGTTCTGCTGGTGCTGGCGAAACACAAGCTGGGCCTGGACTCCGATACTCTTGTTGATATCCTCGATCTGCGCGGCAGGCCCGGGGACATTGCCGCGCGTATGGAGAGGGGAGCCTGCTTACCCGGCTGGCATATGAACAAGAAGCACTGGTACACCATCTGCCTTGACGGTTCCGTGCCCGTGGACGACATTCTCCATCATTTGGAGGAAAGCCGGGCGCTGGCGGGAAAGTAACTTGAGGCATCCTGCGACTGAAAATATCCGGCAGCCTGCCGCCGGTTCCGAACAGCAGACTTCACTTTTTCTGCCGGAGTCTGACACTGCAAGCGAATTGCGGCAATACCGGACAGGGGAGCCCCCCAGCACCTTCAGCCGTCGGCGTGAAACTCATCGGCATTTTTGATTTGAAAATGCTCCGCTATTGCCTGAGCGTGTCCGGCCGTGCCGTTTTGAGCCGATAGGCTGACACAATATTCTGAATTTTTTCGACGGAAGCAGTTTGCTTTTTGAGCAGTTCCAGATAGAAGCGCGTATTTTCAGCAACTACGGCAAGAGCCTGGAGATTTTCATCGCCGGGATCCGCAGCGAGCGCTTCGACACCTGCCTTTCTGTACGATATGGAAATATCAATCAGGACGTCAAGCGGGAGGCGGATAGCCTGGGAGAGGCACGCTTCTTCGGGCGACACATTCTCCTGCATGGAAAGAACATTCTGGAGGTAAGACGGATTTGTTCAGCAGCGATGACAGGGATGCAGGATGAGTAAAGGGGCGTTTTCGCCCCTTTCGTATCTCATGCCCGCCGCATGTCTTCGACAAGGCTATTGAGGATCTGTGCCTGCCGGGCAAGATCCGATACCGCATGAGTTGCTTCCTCCATGGCACGAGCGGTTTCCCCCGCGATGGTTGTAACCTGGGTAACCGATCTGTTGATTTCTTCGCTGGAAGCTGACTGTTGTTCGGAGGCGGCGGCGATGGCCCGGACCTGATCCTCCGTACTTTCCGTTATTTTTACTATTTCTTCAAGCGCTTCGCCGGAATGTCCGGCCAGTTCCGTAGCCGTGTCAATACTGTGTACCGCCGTTTCCACCTGCCGCATGCTCTGGTTGGCGCTTTCCTGAATGGCTGTAATAGCGTCACCTACCTGGGATGTCGAAGCCATGGTTTTTTCCGCCAGCTTGCGAACTTCATCTGCAACTACGGCGAATCCCCGTCCCGCTTCCCCTGCCCGGGCGGCTTCAATGGCCGCATTGAGCGCCAGCAGATTGGTCTGATCCGCTATGTCGGAAATCACGCTCATAACCTGGCTGATGGACTGGGCATGGCCATCCAGAACCTTCATGTCTGCCATGAGTTTCAGGGCCAGACGCTGGACTTCCTTGATGCTTTCCAGTGCGTTCTGTACAACTCTCTCGCCTTCTTCCGCCTTTTCCCTGGCCTGAGAGGACATTTTTGCCGCGTCTCCGGCATTTCTGGCCACTTCCAGCACAGTACTGTTCATCTCTTCCATTGCAGAGGCTGTTTCTTCCGTACGAGCCGCCTGTTCCTCCGCGCCCCTGCCTGCCTGTTCAATCTGGGCGGAAAGCTCGGTAGAGGCGGAAGAGATGATGGATACAGCTTCTTCCACCTGCGTGGCGGCAGTCAGCATGCCTTCGCGTCTGGCGTTTTCCGCTTCCCGGCGGGCGGCCTGCGCATCTTCCAGCGCCTTGTGCGCTTCTTCCGTGGCAGCTTCAGCTTCATGCGTCTTCTGTTCCGCTTCAGCAAAGAGCTGACGGATATTATCCACCATATGTCCGATACCGCGCGAAAGCGTACCTATCTCGTCGCCCCGTCGGCTTGCCTTATCCAGTTCAGCCTGCATTTCAGGAGAAACGGTGAGGTTTCCTTCTGCTATAGTGGTAACGAAATTGGCTCCGCCTTTAAGAGTAGAACTGATATTTCGCGCAAAAGTGAAGATAATCAGCCCTACAATAAGGATTGAAACAGTTACCAGAATAATATTGCTGTACAGCATGGAAGTAATGGGGCGGAGAACTTCCTCCCTCTCCTGGGCCAGCACAAGAATCCAGCCCATTTCAGGAATGGAACGGAAATAGGCAACCTTTTGCCTCCCGTCCCATTCATATTCCTGTCTTCCATTACCCTTGCTCAGAATCTGGCGTACCCATTCCTCCTTTGAGTCGTCATCTCCAATATAACTTTTGTTGGGATGCATGAGGATGGTGCCTTTTTCACTGTAAACGTAACATATACCTGTACTGCCGAGTTTTACTATATCTGTTGATCTTGAACTCAGTGCGGGGATGTCTATATCCGCAAACAGGACTCCCAGTGATTTTCCATCAATGGAGACGGGAACAGCTATAATTGTTGTTTGTTCTTTTGTCGTTGAACTTATGAGGTTTTCTACGGTCTTCTGATTTTGCATGCCTGCTTTAAAATAGTTTCTCTCTGCCCGTGACGTTCCGTTTTGGTCCGGAGAACTGTGCGCAAGAACAGTGCCGTCCGCAGAGATAAGACCAGCTTCGCGAATAAGTTCATAATCGCTGACAAAACTGCTCAGTTCAGTGGAAGCTGAGGATTTCAGTGCTTCCAGACGAGAAGAGGAGCCTCCACTTGCATATTCCTGCAGCAGATCCCGGAAGTGGGCGGAGTGGGCGCTGTTTTCTATACTGTCACCAAGTTCGGCTCCCATGTTTGCCAACAGCCTTTGCTGTTGCTCTACAATCAGCGTCATATCTTCCGCTGTCTTTGAAACCAGGGCTTTTTCCGCCGTATGGAAGCTGAACCCGGCTACAGTCACCAGACCAAGCAGCGCCGGAGTCAGAATGTACAGAAGTAATTTTGTCAAAAGCGTAAGGCGCATATTCCCCTCCTTTCCCTGACAGACCCAAACGAGTGAAGTATGTACTCATGGTTTCATATGATAATTTTACGATACTCCGATATTTGGTGATTTCAAGCATAAAAATGAAGGAAGAATACCGTTTGGTATTGCGATACATGAGGATTTTTTTCTCAATGCGTCATTTAAGCGTGGAGTTGAAATTAACCTTCGGGAGCGCGAGCGCCAGCGAGCCTGGAGCGTCCCTCCGCGCCGCATGGTCATGCGGCATGGAGAGGGTACGGAGTGCGAGCGCGGCGTTTTCCGCGCAAAACGCAAGCGGGAGTGAGTATCGTCAGAAGGTCGTGAAAGCATGTCACGAGGCGCGAGCGAGCCGGTGTGAATACATGCTGTCTTTCGCCCGTCACGGGCGACATCGGAGCAGCCGCAATTCACTTGCGGCCGATTCGAAGGAGGCGTGAAACCTGCGGGCCGGAACATGGGGTCCTGCCCGGCAGATATTTTCAATAACAAAACGCTCTAGGGAAATACTCGACACACCCGGATGGAAACCCGGAATGCAATCAGCTACGGAACTGGCACGTCAGTTTTTCTTGTTGTCCGCCAGCAGGGTTTCCATATATTTTTCCACGACGTCACGGGTCCAGACTGCGTCGTCGTACAGGGGGTCCTGCGTGTTGATGGAACTGGCGCAGATGAAAATGATATGCCCGCGCACCAGCAGGATAAGAGTGGTCAGGCTGGTGAGCATGCGATCATCGGCAGGGCTGCCGGCATGGCCGGGGGAGAGAGGATAGGCCAGTTGATACTGAAAGAGACGAAGATTTTCCGTGCTGCGGGTATCCAGCAGAAGATTGCGTCCGTCCCGGCCGGCCTGGAGAAGCACTTCCTCCAGTGCAAGGCTGTCGCGCAGAGCGGCGGAGGGAGCCTTGTCAAAGGAGAGGAAGCCTTCTTCCAGGATACGGCCAAGCAGCGCGATGTCGTCCTTATTGAAAGGCGCGTCATTCGCTTTTGCTATGCCATAGACGGCAAGCTGTCGGGTGAGGGCGTAATGTTTGCCTTCTTCGTAAAAGTGGGCCTGATTTTCCGGAAGAAACAACCGGAGGAGCCTGGCGTGTTCACCGAGCTGGCGGGCATTTTCCGCAAACAGCGTACCGTTCTTTTCCTTTATTTCCACAAAATCGGTGGGGGGGCGCAGGATCAGGGGCGGCGGAGATGCGGGGGCTTCTCCGCCCGGTTCAGGCTTTGCCAGAGCAGGACGGGGGTGATGAAGCGCGGCGCTCGCTGCGAAGAAAACGGCAAGGAACAGTATGACAAGAGGAAGGAACCGCACGAAAGACGCCGGAACGTCACGGAAGACGTTCCGGCGGAACGTTGGGCGCATATTTCGTTCAGCTATGGGGATCACTTGCACGCCAGAGCTTTCATGGCCTCGGTTCCGGCATGCAGGCCGGCTTCAAAGCAGGCCAGGTTTCGCGGAACAAAGGCTTCCTTGGTACCTGCGGCAATGACCTTTTTCTGGGTTTCCGGCTGGATGGGCATGACCCCTGAGGCGTACAAGGCGCCCAGCATGACCATATTCAGCCCGAGGGCGTTGCCCTGGGCCAGCGCAATTTCACGACCGTCAAAGGCCAGCACTCTGCCGCACTTGGCGTTCAGATAGGCCAGCAGTTCGGGAACGGGCGGATAGGCTTTGTCGTCCCCCGCGGGAGAGAAGGGCTTGAGCGGGGCGGTGGACGTGATGACCAGGCTGTCCCTGTGGATTTTGTTCAGCGCGCGTACCGCCTCAAGGGGTTCAAAGGCCAGCAGAATGTCGGCGCAGCCGTCAGCAATGGTGGGGCTGAGCGCGCCTCCCAGCACCGCCGTCGATTCCACCACTCCGCCGCGCTGGGCCATACCGTGCGTTTCACTGAGGACGACGGGCACCCCTGCCTCCAGAGCGGCTTCACCCACAAGTTTGGAGGCCAGTACATTGCCCTGGCCTCCGACGCCCACAAAATATATTTTCAGCGTATTCATCAGATTTCCTCACAGGGTTGAGGCTGTGCAAGTCATGAAGCAGCAGGTTTTGATGTTCTCCGGGAGGAGCCGGAAAAGACGTTTCATCCGGGGCTACCTCACCGGGCGGATCGCCTGCCGGGGGCAGACCTGAACACAGACGGCGCAGCCGGAACACTGGGTGGGATCAATAGTAATGCGGTCGCCCTCAGGCTGGAAGGCCGGGCAGCCATAGTCCCTGACGCAGGTGCGGCACTGGTCGCATTTTTCCTGATCCACGGTAAAAGTCGGACGCTTTTTGCCGTCCCCCTGGCGCTTATGATGCAGAGGGCATGGCTCACGGGCAATAATGACGGAAAGACCGTCATAATCAAGCGCCTCGCGCACCGCGGCCTCCATCTTTTTGAGATTGGAAGGTCTGACCACCTGAACATGGCGGACTCCCAGCGCCCTGACCACCGCTTCGGCGTCAATGGGCGTAAGTCTGGCCATGGCGGCGCGTTCGTCACCTTCCGGATCAATGGCGAAAGAAGGCTGGTGCCCGGTCATGGCTGTCACCTGGTTGTCGAGAATGACCAGCGTGTATTTGTGGCCGTTGTAGACGGCATTTGCCAGACCCGTCATGCCGGAATGGAAAAAGGTGCTGTCTCCGATAAATGACAGGATCTTCTGCCCGGTATGTTCCGTGGCCTGATCCAGTCCGCAGGGCAGGGACGCGGATGCGCCCATGCACAGGATGGTGTCGGCCATGCGCAGGGGCGCGCCGAAGCCGAGAGAATAGCAGCCGATATCGTTGGGAAACAGCAGGTCCTGACCGGCGGCCGCCTTTTTGGCCGCATAGTAGGAAGCGCGATGCGGGCAGCCCGGGCAGAGGTTGGGCGGGCGTACCGGCAGCCTGGGCCGATCAGCGAGATCGGGGCGGAGGGCCGGCTTCCAGGGGACGCCGAAGAAGACCGCCGCAGCCTCACGCACGATTTCGGAGTCGTACTCATACAGGCGGGAAAGCCCGGCGACGCCCTTGCCGCCGATTTCCACCTCAACACCGTATTTCTGGGCAAGAGCGCGGAGGAAATTTTCCATGAGAGGCTCAAGTTCCTCGATAACCAGCACCTTTTGCTTGCCGCGCAGGAAGGCGAGCAGGGCCTCGTCCGGTTCGGGATAGCTCAGGCCCGCACGGAAAACGGCAGTCTTGCCGCTCAGTCCCAGGGAGGTCACGGCATCCATGGCGTAGGCGTATCCGATGCTGCTGGCCACGATGCCGAAAGGCGCGTTTTCCGCGCCGCGTGCAAAGTTGAATGGGGAAGCGTTGCTGATGACGCGCGCCCTGTCCAGACGTTCCAGGAGTTCCCGATGCATCCGGGTGGCGTTGACCGGCAGCGTGACTTTGGAATGATCCTTTTCAACATGCACGGGTTTGGGCGGTTCGGTAATTTCACCGAGTTCGACCACGCCGCGCAGATGCGCCACGCGGGTAGTGGAACGCACCATGACGGGCATGCCCAGCTCATGCGAGAGCCGGAACGCCGCAACGGTCATGTCTTTCATTTCCTGCGCGGAGGACGGTTCAAACAGGGGGAGGCCGAACAGACGGCAGTAGTTGCGGTTATCCTGCTCGTTCTGGCTGGAAAAGAGGCTGGGATCATCGGCATTGTAGATGACCAGGGCGCCCTTGACGCCGATGTAGCTCAGCGTGCCGAGCGGGTCGGCCGCCACGTTGAGCCCGACATGTTTCATGGAACTGAGACTGTACAGCCCGGCCATGGCCGCACCTGCCGCCGCTTCCACGGAAACTTTTTCATTGGCGCCGAATTCCATGCGGAAGGGGGCGCCGGCCTGAAGCTTGAAAAGCAGCGTGCCCACTTCGGACGACGGTGTGCCGGGGTAGGAGCAGGCGAAATTGAGGCCTGCTTCGTAGGCTCCTCGCACCAGAGCCTCATTGCCCATGAGAAGGACTTTTTTCCCGGGCGCGTTTTCCAGCAGATTACTCATGTCGTTATCCTTGTCAGAGTCAGAGGCATCCCGCGCCAGTGAGCGCGGATGTTGTCGGGAAGGTGGTATAATCACCCAAGAGAGCCCCTGTGTCCAGCCCTCCGGTTCTTTGCCGCAGGGAATGTTCATGAATTGTCTGATGATGCCCTACGCAGGGCGGGGCAGCTCTTCCGTGCTGATGATGCGGCCGTCACGCATGACGGCGCGGTGCGTCAGGCCGGGAAGAATATCGTCCCCGCGGTGACTGATCAGAATAATCTGGACGCCGCCATGCATCAGCAGCGCGATCAGTTCCATCATCCTCCGGCGGGATGTGGCGTCCAGACCGGTAAATGGTTCGTCGAGAAGCAGAAGAGCAGGGGCGCCCGCCAGCGCACGCGCCAGCAGTACACGCCTTGCCTGCCCGGTGGAGAGGGTTCTGAAGCGGCGCTCCCCCAGGCCGTCCATGCCGGACAGGCGAAGACAGCGCATGGCTTCCGCCTGTTCACTCTCCGAAAACTCCCGATGAATGCCGATACTGCCGTCCAGGCCGCTGAGAGCAACCTCGAACACGGTGTCGTCATGACTGTAAAGCGCCTGGAGACGGTCGGAGACCAGACTGATGTGCCGCTGGATGTCGGAAAGCAGATCGAGTTCGCATGGCCTGCCGTCTGCATCGACGAGGAAGCGGCGCAGGCTTCCTCCTGCGGCAATGGGTTCCTCCCCCATGAGAGTGCGCAACAAGGTCGATTTGCCCGCTCCGTTGCCGCCGGCCAGCAGCCACTGCTGGCCGGGTTCCACTTTCCAGTCTATGTCGTGCAGCACTTTCTGACGCTCGATAAAGACAGTGGCGCGGCTGAATGTGAATCCGATGCCGCGGGCGTTTTTCCCGGCGGAAAGAGGAAGAGGGGGGGGGGCCGATGAAAGGGCATCGTCAAATCGTTCGGGGGGCAGGCAGTCCGAGGCGTCCCTGTCGCATGGTTCGACGAGTCTGCCCGCGTTCATTCTGCCGATAAGACGGCAGAAGTCCGGCACTTCTCCATCACGTCCCGTCCGATGACTGGTGAATACGACAGTGGGGGCACTCGGCCCCGCAACTGCGGAGTCAAGGGCGCGGAAAAATGCTGCTCTCGCTTCTTTGTCCAGACCGTCGGCGGCCTCGTCCAGAAGAAGAATCACAGGATGCCGGAGCAAGGCCCGCACCAGCAGGAGCAGGCGGAGCTGGCCCTGCGACAGCGTGGAGGCGTCTCTGCCCAGCAGTGCCGCAGCGCCGAGTTCCCGGGCCAGGGCGCGTGCCGCCTCGCAATCCTCGGGGGCGGCGTCTCCATAGAGCATATAGCCGTCATGCAGCCCGGAAAGCACAACCTCCTCACCTGAAACATGCCAGCCCTGCCGCATATATGTTTCCTGCAGAGCCGGAGATACGGAGGCGCACATGGCGCGTCCGGTCAGAGGCGTCGTATCGGGCCGGGGATTTCCCTGTTCGTCGGGAACGCGAGGGTCGAACCATGTGACAGACCCGCCGTCGCGCTGATCAGGCCATGCTTCGCCGCACAGAACCCTGAGCAGGGTCGACTTGCCCGAGCCGTTGGGACCGAGCAGGGCCATGTGGTGTCCGGGGAACAGATCGAGGTCGACATGATCCAGGGCGCGGAAGCCCTGCATGGTAACGGTTACCTGGCGGAGACTGACAAGTGCTGTGGACATGACGGAGTTATGGCTGGTGACGGGAAAAATGGGCAGGGGAGGAGCCGGCTTCAGCAAGAACCGGGACAGTGAGTGTGCAGCATGTGGCAAAAACAGACATGATGCTTGAACATGCCGCTGCAACGCCTAGAAAGGCAGAACGCGCACTTCACGGGTTCCGTCTCGTCTCCGTCGGAAGACAAGACTTTCCGTGTATCCGGCGGCGGAAGCATGGCGGGCGAGTTCTTCAAAGCCGGCGCCGATGGTGTTGACGCAATGTCCGTCCGAGCCGAAACTGACAGGCAGGCGCAGATCGGCTGCCGCCTTGACGATTTCGCCGCAGGGATAGATTTCCCGACAGGGCTTGCGCAGTCCGGCGGAGGAAATTTCCATGGCCATGCCCGCATCCCTTGCCGCGCGCAGCGCGTCCCGCACCAGTTCCATGCTGTCGGGCCTGGCCAGCCAGTCATGAAACTCGTTTACACTGAAAATCTTGATCAGGTCAGGGTGGGCTACAATGTCATACAGTCCGGATTCCGCCATTTTCTTCATGGTGGCGTAATAACGGCAGTAGCACTCTTCCTTGTGCTCGGCGGAAAGCTTTTTCCAGTCATCGGCAGAGGCGTCGAAGCCCCATGTCCCGAGAAAATGGATGCCCCCGATCACATACTCAAAGTGTTCTTCTGCCAGAATATGTTTCTGGAAGGGAACCTCGTCTTCCAGCCAGTCCATTTCCAGCCCGAGCAGGACTTCTTCCCTGCCCTCGCGGCCCGCCTCGGCGGCAATTTCCCGCACTTCACGGATATAGTCCCCGAAATGCGCGGAGAGCCGTTCACGGTATTCATTGGGATAGTCATATCCCAGCGGACGGGGAGAGTGTTCGGAAAAGCCGTGGATCTGCAGCCCCTTCCGTTTGCCTGCCTCGTACATTTCCCGCGGGGTACTGCTGCCGTGGGCATAAAGGGTATGCGTGTGCAAGTCCGCGTGAATCATTGAGAAGCTCCGGAGAGAACGCGTTAACCTGCATGGCCGGAACGCATACGGAACATCCGGAACTTCCATGCCCGACCTCCCGTGCGCCCCGGCTCCTGCGGGCGGTTTTATTCCTTGGGACGTCTGACAACGGTATCAAAGGCGTCAAGAACGGCTTCGGCCACATCCTCGTCACGCACGGGATCGCCTACCACAATGGTTCCCTTCTGACAGTAACGGGCGGGCAGTCTGTTCAGCGCCAGCGCGTACATGTCCTGATAGTCCTTTTCCGTCAGTGTGGAGGCGTAGGCCGCTCCCCGGCCCTGACTCATGAACTCCGCAAGCGCTTTGCGGACCTTTTTTTCATTGCGGTTGACGACTGTGCTGAAATCCATGTCATCCGGATTCATGGTGGAACTCCTTCCGGGCTGTTGTTCACTCCAGGCCGAAACGGCGGGCAATTTCCCTTGCAGCTTTCCGGCCTGCACCCATGGCAAGGATGACCGTGGCCGCGCCGGTGACGATGTCGCCTCCGGCAAAGACGTTGGGAATGGAGGTTTCGCCGGTGGTTTCGTCCGTTACGATATAGCCCTTGCGGTTCAGTTCGAGTTCGGGCGTGGCCTCCAGAAGCAGCGGGTTGGGACGGGTACCCAGCGCGATGATGGCCAGATCCGTCTCATGGGTGAAGGTATCGCCCTCCACAGGCTGGGGACGGCGGCGGCCGGAGGCGTCGGGTTCACCAAGTTCCATGCGCTGGAGTTCCACGCCGGACAATCGTCCGCTCTCGTCGCCGATGAAGCGGAGCGGAGCGGCAAGCTCCATGAGGGTGACGCCCTCTTCCAGCGCGTGTTCGATTTCTTCCCCGCGTGCGGGCATTTCCGCCCTGGTACGACGGTACACGATGTTCACGCTTTCCGCCCCCATGCGCATGGCCGTGCGGGCCGCGTCCATGGCTACGTTTCCCGCCCCGAACACCGTGACCTTTTTGCCGGGATAGTTGGGGGTGTCGTAACAGGGGAAGTCATAGGCCCGGCCGAGGTTGGCCCGGGTAAGATATTCGTTGGCGGAGAAGACGCCGATGAGGTTTTCCCCGGGGATATCAAGGAACAGGGGCAGCCCCGCGCCCACTCCGATGAATACGGCCCTGTAGCCTTCCTCAAGAAGCCGGGGGACTTCCACCGTACGGCCGCCTACCCAGTTGGTGCGGATATCCACATCAAGAGCACGCAGGTTGTCCAGTTCTCTGGCCACCACGTCCTTGGGCAGACGGAAGGAGGGGATGCCGTATACCAGCACGCCGCCGGGCTCGTGCAGCCCTTCAAAAACCGTGACCCTGGCCCCGAGCGCGGCAAGATACCCCGCGCAGGTGAGCGAGGAGGGGCCGGAACCGATGCAGGCAACCCTGACATCATGACGCGGGGCGGCGCATCCCATGTCCGTGTCGCAGGCTCCGGCTGAGGCATTGTCGGCCACATAGCGCTCAAGCCTGCCGATGGCCACGGGCTCACCCTTTTTGCCGAGGATGCAGGCCCCTTCGCACTGTTTTTCCTGCGGGCAGACGCGGCCGCACACGGCGGGCAGACTGTTGGTGCTGCGCAGGATGCGATAGGCTTCCGTCAGATTTCCTTCCGCTACCCTGGCGATGAATTCGGGGATACGCACTTCCACCGGGCAGCCGGAACGGCACAGAGGCTTTTTGCACTGGAGACAGCGCGAAGCTTCGGCCGCAGCCATTTCAGAGGTATAACCCAGGGCGACTTCTTTAAAATTTTTGACGCGTTCGGCCGGAGCCTGACAGGGCATGTCAGTACGGGGGATTTTTGCGCCGAAAATTTTCTTTGCTTCCATTGTCAAATCCTTGATATTGCGGTTGGCATGTCCGCCCGGAGCTGTTTTGCCCTGCGGGCGCGCTCCGAACCGGCCGCATGCGCGGTGCCGGCGTTTTTCAGGGCGGCTTCCGGGAGGGATGCGGCCGTTCCTTGTGACGGGGGCCTTTCAGAGCCCTTCCGGGGCGGCGTTCTGTCTCGCCGCAGCATGTTGCGGAACGGCTCGAAGTGAAGCGGTTGGCACCACATGACATTGAATATTTTGTATTCAATATTATCAGGAGCGCTTCGCCGGAGACATGGTTTCAGCTCGCTCGCTGTGGCCCGCCGCGCCGGGCCCGCGTCGACGCCTCGTGCGCGGGAATCTTTCATGCTGCGGAGTGCCAGAGCGTTTTGCCGTTGAAAGTATCTGCCGGCCGGAACCCTGTGTCCGGCCAGCAGGGTTCCCCCCTGAAGCCGGAGATGTACGCCGCAAGTGAATTGCGGCGACCCCGGAGAGGGGACAGCGCGGAGGAGTCCCGCTGCGCTCGATTCCGGGAACATGCTGAGTCAAAATGCCCTAATGCGCGCCGCACCGGCAGGCATGACCGGCTTTGTGGCGTTCAAGGGAAAGTGCTTCCTGACTGCGGAATGCGGAGAGCCGCTTGCTCAGTTCTGCGAAATCCACCTGATGCCCGTCAAATTCCGGGCCATCCACACAGGTGAATCTGGTTTCGCCTCCCACGCTGACGCGGCACGCGCCGCACATGCCCATGCCGTCCACCATGAGTGAGTTGAGACTGACCGTGGTCTTCACCCCGAAATCTGCCGTCAGTCTGGCCACGGCCTGCATCATGGGAACGGGGCCTACTGCCACCACTTCCGCGATGTCACTGTCCTTTTCCAGCCTGTCCTTGAGCGGATCGGTCACGATGCCCTGCATGCCGAAGGAGCCGTCGTTGGTGGAGACCAGCACTTCATCGCAGAACCTGGAAAGTTCATCGTGGAAAAGCAGCAGATCCTGACTGCGCGCGCCGATACAGGCAATGACATAGTTGCCCGCCTTATGGTGTCCTTTGGCTATATGATGCATGGCCGCCACACCGGTGCCGCCGCCCACGCACACGACCTTTTTCGGCGCGGGGAGTTTCTCGATATGCGTCGCCTTGCCGAGCGGGCCGCAGACGTCGAGAATGGCGTCGCCTTCGTCAAGTTCTTCCAGAACAGTAGTGGATTTGCCCATAACCAGATAAACAATGGTAATGGTGCCGGTTTCCGGGTCCGTATCGGCAATCGTCAGGGGAAAGCGTTCGCCGTGTTCGTCGACGCGAAGCATGACGAAATGCCCCGGTTTTGCCGTACGCGCGATGTGCGGGGCATCCAGCACCAGCTTGCTGGTCCTGCCGGGGATGAGTTTTTCCTTGTGCAGAATGGTGGTGGGCATACAAGCTCCTTGCCTTGTTTCGCTCCTCAGTCCGGTCGTCCGTTGATGAGTGCGTCTCCCACGGGGTAAGGGGACATCCTCTGCCCGCGCCGTCATCAGCAAATGTCGCCCTGCGGGATGTCTCTGCCTGAGGGAAGATTTTGCAGATGAGAATCTACCTGCGGCATCGTTTTGTCAATCTATTTTCTCTTTGCACTCTGTTGCGGAATAGTATTGGTGGCGTTGTGCGTGATGTATGGCATTGCTCCGGCATGGGGCGGCAACATGTACTCGCGACCGGCTCGCTTGCGCCTTCGTGCGGTTGCGCCGCCCAAAGGCTCGCGCTCCGCGAGACATTGCTTCCGCGACCTCCTGATGACGCTCGATCGGCTTTGCCGATACCCGCTCCCGTCTGCGTTTCGCGCGGAAAACGCTGCGTTCGCACTGCGTGCCCCCACCATGCCGCATGCCCATGCGGCGGGGGGGCGTCGCTTCATGGCTCGCTGCGTTCGCGCCTCCGGCGGTCAGGGGTATTTTCAGCACAATTCTCCGGGCCTCTCTTGGGGGGCTGCAGCGGAAGCACAGGTGGAGAACCTCTTGCGTGGATGCCGTCTTGGCGTTAAGCTGGGGAGAATTGACTGAAAACAGGAAGCAGAGGCAGCATGTCCGCCCTGGGTTCCTTTTTCCCAAGCAGGAGGTTGTCATGGATTTCGTCATTTTCTTCACCGGCATCGCGGCCGTTGCCTGCGCCCTTTACTATCTCAAGAAGACCAATCCCAACAAGCCGCATGCTCACTGAGTCGGAACGTTCCATGGAGTTCTATCGCATTACGCGCCCGGATGACCCCGCGCTGAAAGATTTCTGGCGGATGTATGAATGCAGCTTTCCGCCCGAGGAGCGCCGCTCAAGGGAAGGGCAGGACAATATCATTTCCGATCCCGCATATCACTGCCTGGCAGCAATGCCTTCCGGCGGCGGGCAGCCCGCTTCTGAAGGGGAAAACGGAAGAAAGCCAGTGGGCTTGTTCTGCTTTTGGATGTTCCCGGAAATTTGCTATCTTGAGCATCTTGCCGTGCATCCGGATCATCGTTCCGGGGGAATCGGCGGAAGGATACTGCGCACATGGCTCGAACGTTACGGCGACGCACGTCTGACCGTTCTGGAAATCGACCCGCCGGTAACGGAAATCGCCCGACGCCGCAGGGGATTTTATGAACGCAGCGGATTTGTGTTCAATGGCGGAGAGAGAGGGCTGTTCATGCATCCCTCGTTCGGGCGGACGCCGCACTATCATCCGCTGTGTCTGATGAGCCTTGGCCGCCCGATGAGTGAAGAGGATCGCCGTGTATTCAATGATGCCGTACTGCGGCGTGTGCTGAAATACGCCGGTCCGCCGTATGCCGGTCCGGCGGTGCAGACGTTTTGAAAGGAAAATCCCCCGACATGAACTGCCGGGGGATTTTTGCACCGCAGAGCATGTTTGTGAGAAAATCTCTTCAGGCTGGCATCGGGATAAATTCCACTCCCCCCCGCGCGGCGGTTTTTTCAGCCTGCGCAGGGTCAAGAGCGAACAGCGCGGTGGAATAGGCATCGGCAAGAGCGGCGTTCGCCGCCATGGCGCTTGCGGAAAAGAGTCTTCGAGCATCAGGAGCCGAAAAGTGTGCAGGCAGAATATGTTCGTAGCCTCTGGCAAGACTTTCGGAATTTCCTGATGTAGCCAGAGCCATGCCGCACAGGGGAACGACCCGCGCGATCCGGCCGTCGGAATTCATGATTCCCACCGTCCAGGGCCTCTGTCTTCCCGGGCTTCCTGCCGCAAAAATATCTCCTCCGGCGTTGATCAGGTGATCGGATACGCCATGTCTGTTCAGAATACCGCTGATGGCGTCAACAATAAATCCTTTGGCTATTCCGTCCAGACTGCACAGCAGTTCTGATGACTCCAGCCTCAATCCCGAGTCATCCAGACGCAGAGCTTCCGGTTTGCTCAGTTCCGCAATCCTTTTCAGTCCATTTCCCCGGACACCCTGCCGCTTTGCCTCTGCAACGGTGACAGCCAGGGGGTTGAATGCGTTTTTTGTGGCGGTGGAAATCCTGAAACTCAGGGACAGAACCTGACGGAGTTCGGGCGGGATATCGCGGATGGCTCCCTGCCGATTAAGCAGCCCCAGCGGTGCCGAGGATACATGTCTGGTCAGGAGCGATTCCAGTCTGGAGGCTTCGGCAAAGGCCGCCTCAACGGCTTCGGCGGTCTGCTGACTCAGGGGACTGCGGGTGCTGATGCTGACCAGTGTGCCCATCATCAGGCGAGTCTGTTCATGCGGCGGATTGTCCGTTCCGGCAGTCCTCAGGGAGGAAAAAACGGCGTGAAGGGACCACGGCGCCAGGAGAATACCTCCTGCAGCGGCAAGTCCCCGCAGAAAATGTCGTCTTGATTCAAGCATTTTGCAACTCCGGCAAGACACATCGAAAGGCAGAAGGTGATGTTCCGTATCGATGTTGTAAAAAAGTGTAGTGCATAAATATGGTTACTGAATGGATATGTTGTTATGTACAATCCATATGATACAGATCAGGCCTGCTATATAAAATAAAATAAAAAGGAGCTGTGATTTTGTTATTTTTAATTTTTTCACACATGGTGACTTTGAACAGCATGCATGTGTTGTTCTGATATCGTTCTTTGAAGAAGATATGGTTGGGATAGAGGCAGTTTCAGATACGCTTTCTTTTTGGGTTTTACATGGTTTTACCTGGCACGGCACGCTCCTGCGGCATAGTTTTGCCGCATCCCTGCGTCTCGCCGCGATGAAGTCAAGCAAAGCTCCTGCCGGACAAAAAACATGACACCAGAATCTGTGGAAAAAGAAACTTGCCGCCAGCATGAAGAACAGCAGATACCAGTTGCAGTTTTCGCCATTCAGGCCGAATATGGTGCCAAAGGGTTCATAGCTTGCATATGACGGATTGAGGGAGAGAAAGCCGATGAAGAGCGCGATAAAGAGAAACAGGCCGCGCAGGACGCGCGCGATTTTCATGAGCGGCCCGACAGACAGATTTACATGACTGATTTTGTGCGTCATCTCCTGCAGGCCGCAGAAGGGGCAGATGAATGTGCAATAGAGGTTTTTACCCAGAATGATCGTCGGCAGGACGGCTCCTGCGACGACGATATACCAGATGAGGTTCCGCGTGATGTCGGGAAAGAATCCCATGCAGGCGGCCAGAGCATGGGCAAGGCTGAAGGAGCGGTTCAGCCAGAAACCGAGGATGACGATGCTGCCGCCAAGCAGCAGCAGGCGGAATCTGGCGAGTTTTTTTACCGTGGAGGCGATGAGGCCGAGGGCGAAAAGGGCGGCAATGGAGATTTCACCGACACCGATCCGCCATGGCAGTTCCGCCTTCCTGGGCGTAAGATTCATTGCTTGTGTCGCAATGGCATGCGCGGCTTCATTGACAGCGAGAGCAATGGCATGGGACGAAAGCGTGGCGCCGCTTATGCCGTCAATGTCAAAGCCGGGCACCAGGGCGTCATCCGCCCTGAGGGTTTCAAACTGTTTGAAAAAGCCCTGCTGTTCTATTTTGTCCAGATATGCCTGGGTTTCCCTGTGCGTGAAAATGACCGGAGTTCCCATTGTGCCGTCCGCATGTACGGCGATGCCGACAAGCATCGGACCGCCGTAGCCAGTGGCGGATTTTACGCCGACATAGGCCAGAATTGAACCTGAAGCGTCGCGTGCGGCGGCGATTCCGTCATCCAGAGGCTCGAAGTCCTTTGCCTCCGGCAGCAGTACCCGGTAACAGTCCTGCAGCTCCTGCTGATCTTCCCTGTGACCATGTTGAGCGTACATCAATGTCATGAACAGGATGACCACGGCCATCCAGGGCAGGTATTTCTTCATCAAAAAATCCTTGTGAGGGACAGGCCCGGCGTTTTTACATGCAGGTTCTTCGCCCGCCGCGGCTGAATTTTCCTTTCAGGCAGGCCGATTCGGCAAACGGGGATCTGAAACCCGTGAATATGTGCGGCCGGGACTCCGGAGTCCCGGCCGTATACAATTTGGCATATCCTCAGATGCGTCCAACAGAGGTAAAACCTATCCAGGATTTAAGTTCTGTCGCTACCTCGCTGCCATAACCACAAATATCGTCCATCTGAACAATAAGACGATTGAGAGCTGAACTTTTCATGGAACTTAGGTAAGATCCCATGTAGTGAAACCAACTATCTTCTTTGCTGGACCAGGGGCAAACTACAGCGCAACGACCGCAACCATAGCCTTCAGGGTTGGTTCGGCGGAAAATGGTACATGCCTTGGCATCAAGAGGATACTTCAAATATCCATTATAAGGTTCTCTTTCTGTTTCCATGGAAATAGCCTTGCTGGGGCATAGTTGAGCACATTTTTTACAGACACGGCAAAACTCCTGTACGCCAAACTCTATGGGTTTGTCAGGCATCAGAGGCATATTGGTTGTGACTACCGCTGCTTTGTAGTTGTAGCCAAGATATGGATGCAATACGCAGTCTCCTACACGACTTAATTCACCCATGCCTGCCGCAATGAGTATGGGGGGAACCATGACCTGATAATTTTCATTATGATGGGAACGCGCTTCATAACCGAAGTTCCGGATATAACGGGCTAACACATCGGACATGATGCCATTGTATAAATAGGCCCGTCGAGAACCAAAGGTTCCTCCATCGTAACCGTTTGAGGCCATAGTGGTAGTTTTGAAATCTTGATTATACAGCAGTACTACGGCAAAAGGATGCGTATTGACAATTTCTTTGTCCTGTGCGCGCGGTACGCCGTTGCGCATTTCCTCATATGTGGCAGTCTGATGGGTGTAGACGGCCTGGACGGGGAGTACGCCGATACCGCAGTCGTCTGCTCCAAGGAACATAGCCATGTCTTTAATGTGACGGGCCATGGTAACGGGATCGGGAATGGGAAGTTTTTGCGGCCTGGGGGGGCCATCTACCATGGCTTCCGTACCGGTTGCGCGAGCACCAAAAACAAGAGCATCTCCCATGGGAGAATAGTACTGCGCACCAGCTTTTTTACGTAGTTCTGCAGGATCGCCATAGTAGCCGGTATCGAAACGTTTAAAGCCTCCTTCAATTTCGTGTCGGCGGGTGATAGGACCTACAATGGTACTGCTGCCCAGACTGTCACACTTGTTCAAATCAACCTGCTGGGGGTTATTTATATCAAACGAGCCGCCGATCCAGTCTAAGGTTTTGACACGTGCTCCTTTCCATCCATCGGGGCGGTAGACAGGTTTTTCCGCGAGAATAGCTGCTTCGTAACCCTGCTCCATTGTCGCGCGCACCGAGGAGGGAAGGCCCATGGTTCCCGCCGCGCCCAGCATCATGCCGCCGAACTTAAGAAAATCCCTGCGATCCATAATATCTCTCCCCTGCTATATCTGTTCCTGCATGTTTTTTTTCTTTCCGACAAATCCCAGGGTCCGGGCGGTAATGAAGGCCCAGGCTATGGCCGTGATGCCGAAGAACATGGCGCCGACACGCGCTGCCTGATGGTGATATCCGGTGCTGTTGATATAAACGAAGGAAATTCCCAGACAAATCCAGATATAAAGAGAGATTGCAAGAATCCAGTGATACCACCTGGTGGCTGTTTTCCGCAGGAAAAGAAGCATTCCAACAAATCCGGCACCGCATAACAAAAGATACAATGTACCCATGAGTCCTCCTGTGCTGATCATTGGGCAATTAAAAAAGCTAGATAACTCCACAAGAGTGGAGTAATGAGTCTTTTTTTAATAAACCATGACCTCAGGCCAGAACAATTTAATTTTTTAAAATTGCTCATGGTGTCGAACGAAACGAGACTCCGCCGCTCCGCCGGATCAGCCGCAATTTAATTGCGGCTGATCCGGCGGGGGTGTGAAGCTTGCGAGCTAGAACATCGTGTCTTGACTATGTATGATCTTGAAGTTGCTCTGCTTACCAGATAGTTTTAATCGAAACAGATTCTAGAACATGCCGGGGTATCCCATCCATGACTTGTATTCCGTTGCGACTTCCGTACCGTACCCGAGCATGTCATCCATCTGGACAATCAGACGATTGAGAGCGCTGCTTTTCATGGAGCTCATGTAGGACCCCAGATAGTGGAACCAGCTGTCCTCCTTGTTCGCCCAGGGGCAGACCACGGCGCAGCGTCCGCAGCCATAGCCTTCAGGCTGGGTGCGCCGGAAGATTGTGCATGCCTTGGAGTCAAGAGGATAACGCAGATAACCGTTGTATTCCACCGGGTCATCCAGATCAGAGATTGCCTTGCTCGGGCAGTGTTCCGCACATTTCTTGCAGACCTTGCAGAATTCATGCAGTCCGAAGTCAATAGGCTTGTCCGGCATGAGAGGCATATTGGTGGTAACGACGGAAGCCTTGAAGTTTGTACCCAGATAGGGATGAAGGACACATTCGCCCAAGCGGCTCAGTTCGCCCATGCCTGCAGAAATCAGAAGGGGGGGGACCATGACGTGATAATTTTCGTTGTGGTGAGCGCGCGCTTCATAGCCGAGATTCCGGATGTAGCGCGCGAGCACGTCGGCATTCAGTCCACTGTACAGATACGCCCGGCGCGCGCCGAAGGTTCCGCCATCGTAGCCGTTTGAAGCCATTGTGCCCATTTTGAAATCCTGATTGTACAGCATGACAATGGCGAGCGGGTGCGTGTTGTGAACCGGCTTTTCATAGGATTGCGGCACGCCCTTGAATTTCATTTCCTCATGGGTCGCAGCCTGATGCGTAAAGACGGACTGAATCGGGACAAGGCCGATGCCGCAGTCGTCTGCTCCGAGATACAGGGCGACATCCTTGATATGGCGGGCCATGGTGACAGGATCGGGAATCGGGAGTTTTTTCTCTCTCGGGATTCCGTCCACATCTTCTTCATAGCCGGTTCGGCGCGCGGTCATGGCAATGGCCATGCCCAGAGGAGAATAGTATTGCGGACCGGCCTTTTTGTTCAGTTCGGCCTTGTCTCCGTAAGCGTTTATGTCGAATTTCATGAAGCCGCCGTCAAGTTCGCGGCGAGAGGCCACGGGACCGACAATTTTGGTTGTTCCCAGGCTGCTGCAGGTGTTCAGATCCACCTGTTTGAGATTGTTTACATCAATGGGCCCGCCGGGAAAGTCCACAGTTCTGACTCTCGCGCCCTTCCATCCGTCAGGCCGATATACCGGCTTTTCTGCCAGAATTGCAGTTTCATATTCTGAATTCATTGTCGCGCGCACCGAGGAGGGAAGGCCCATGGTTCCCGCCGCGCCCAGCATCATGCCGCCGAGTTTGAGAAAGTCTCTGCGATCCATAGTATCTCTCCCCTGCTATATCTGTTCCTGCATGTTTTTTTTCTTTCCGACAAATCCCAGGGTCCGGGCGGTAATGAAGGCCCAGGCTATGGCCGTGATGCCGAAGAACATGGCGCCGACACGCGCTGCCTGATGGTGATATCCGGTGCTGTTGATATAAACGAAGGAAATTCCCAGACAAATCCAGATATAAAGAGAGATTGCAAGAATCCAGTGATACCACCTGGTGGCTGTTTTCCGCAGGAAAAGAAGCATTCCGACGAATCCGGCACCGCATAACAAGAGATACAGCGTACCCATGAGTCCCCCTGTGCAGGTTATCAAGTTAAGTAAATTGGTTGACGTCCATAAAGACACAACATGTTGTGTTTTCCCCCAAGGACATCCGGCATCAGATTTTTGAATCTGGTTTTCATATGTAAAGAAAAAAACGGATATACGAACAATATGGATATTTAAAAGTCTTTATTTACACTTTTTCCACCATAATGCCACTTCCCCTTCAGGAAGGCATACTCCACTAACACTTTGACATCTATGAAAAATGTACGAATATACGTTTCAGGTTTCCTCCTCTGGAAAAATTAAAAGTTTAAAAAATTCTAAAGACCATATTCCGGTTGAAAACAGATTTAGCAAAACTTTATATGAGTGTAAATAAAATATGACAGTTTGCATCATTTAAAAAGTGGCATATCGTCTTTCTTGTTGTAATAGTATAAGTGCAAAGCGTTAGCATTTAAAATTGGCCGGATATTCTCAACTTGCTGTAAAGTTTAATGTTTTGCAAAAGCATGAATAACATCTGGCGCAGTTTTTAACCGTCGCGAGGTTCATGCGTGGAGTTGAGACCAGCCCTGACCGCGCATGGAGGTCGGCCAGACGGCCTCTCTGTGTCTGTATCTGTTGTCGTGCGCGGCAGGGCTTAAGGGGGCGAGAACAGAGATGATGTCCCCCGCCGTATGGCATGCGGCAGCTTGAGGGAAGGATATCGGAAGCCGGTTGTGGAGGAATCGAAGAAGGGAGGGAACTAGAGCATTTTCGTTTTGAGAATGCTCCCGGAGTCAAGCGAAGCGAGACTGAAGCCGCGACGCCCCTCTCCCCGGTGTCGCCGCAATTCACTTGCAGCGTAAGGCTCCGGCTTCAGGCCTGAAACCCGCGGGCCGGAACATGGGGTCTGGTCGGCAGAAATTTTCGAGAGCAAAATGTTCTGAAATGGGAAACTCCCTGCAGAAGGGGAAAGCAGGGAAGAGTCTTGCCATGCCCGGAACCGCGGGCATGTTTAAGACAATATGTATCTGAATGGTTGAACTGGTGCAGGCATATGCTGTGCCCGCCGATGTGCCGTACTGACGGTATGGGATGACACGTTCCGGGATCTGCCGCAGTATGCTCCTTCTGCCGGATTGTCCTCTCATGCCTGAGATGTTCCAAGAGCGGCCCGCAAGGAGGGGATTCTGCGCCCTGCCGTCAATACGGCGAGGGCGATGACGGAGGCTCCGCCCAGAGCGAGGAAAGCCCACTGAAAGCCGATATGGTGTGCGAAAAGGCCGCCGTAGGATGCGCTGAGTGCCGCCCCGATACCCTGAAGCGTCATTGCAAAGCCAAGGCCTGCATTCACATGCCCGGTTCCCTGAAGGAGGCGGGCGGCGATCCCCGGAGTCGCGACACCAAGGATCCCCGCTCCCACGCCGTCGAGTATCTGTACGGGGAGGATACTCCATGGAGAAGCCCAGAAACATGCGATCAGGCCGCGCAGGGGAAGTGCTGCGAGAGCGCACCATAACGCAGGACCATAGCCGTATCTCTGTGCTGATTTTGCAGTCAGGAGAGAAGCCGGGATCATGATGCACTGGGCGACGAGGATTGTTCCTGCCGTATAGCTCGCCGGGTTCACGCCAAAACGCGCCACGGCGGCTTGACCAAGCAGCGGAAGCAGCGCCGCGTTGCCGAGATGAAAAAAGAGGAGAATCAGCCCGAAGCAGAGCAGGGCCGGATTCCCTTTATATGCTGTCTTCGTCAGCGGGGATCGGAACTCTGCTTCTGCCGGGGGCTGCGCTGCTCCCCGCGCGGTATGATAATCTATGTGGCCCGGGCGAATATGCAATACACAGTATATGGCAAGAATTCCCATGACAGCCATAACCGCAAAAGCTGCAGTGATGCCCCAGAAGTAGCCGAGGATGCCTGCGGCGAGCGCTGTGGATGCGTTTCCGGCGTGATTCCAGGCTTCATTGCGCCCAAGGCGGGCGGGAAAGTTTCTGAATCCGGCCATGCCCAGTGTGATTCCGGAGAGAAGCGGCGCGATGGATGCCGCCATGATGCCCTGCATGACCTGAGAAAAAAGTGTTGCGGCAGGGTGAGGCATGCAAAGTACAAGCAGGGAAAGGAACACGATTGAACCGGAAGCTGCCGCGAGGAAGAAGCGTTTGTGACGTGTCGCATCAGCGAACGCTCCGGCGGGGACGGCAGCCGCCATGCCGGCAAAACCGCCCAGCGAGGCGACAAAGCCGATGGTGTCTGGGGTCCAGCCTTCCGACTGGAGAAAAACCCCGAGAAAGGGGCCGAGTCCGTCACGCACATCGGCAAGCGCAAAACATAGAATGGAGAGAAAGAAAAGTGAACGACACTTTTCCTGTTGAAATTGTTCTGTGTCGCTTGACATTTCGTATTCCCTGCAGTGTGCGGCTTGTTCATGAAGCCGGACATCCGGACTCCGGAATGCTTCCGGAGTTGAGCGAAACAAGGAGTATATCCATGTTCCCTGTCTGTAGGATATTCCGCGTTCATGGCCGGGGGCGCCGTAAAACCTTCTGGCTGGTGTCGCTGTAGAGCGTTTCGCCATTGAAACGCTCTACGGGGTTGAGCAGGGCGAGACTCCGCCGCGCCGTTCCCTATCCGGCATCACCGCAATTCACTTGCGGCGTATAGCTGCGGCTTCAGGCGCGCAACCTGCGGGCCAGAACACAGGCCCTGGCTGGAAGATACCTTCAGTAGCAGAATGCTCCAGGTTGACGGAAGGGATGCGTTTCCCGCGGAAGATGGCAGGAACAGGGTACAAAACAAGGACAACGCCCCTTCTCCCGGGGCGTTGTCCTTGTTTGCAGGCTGTGGTCAGTTTGCCTGGCGGCGGATGAAGGTCGGCACGTCGCTTTCGTCTTCAAACGTGAAGTCTTCCGCTCCGGGAGCATGCATGCGCGCGGCCTGCTGGGCCTGCATGCGCTCCTTGATGCGCAGATAGGTGGGAATAGAGCGATCCTCGTCATTAAAGCCGTGATACGGGTTGCTCTGCAACTGCACTTCGGGAGGCACTGCCATGGGGCGGGGAGACTGAGCTCGGAAAACGGGCTGAGGGGAAGGCGCGGTTTCCTGCTGGGGCTTCGGGGGAATACGGGTTACCTTGGTGCCGCTGCTGGTCTGGGAAGTGGATGTTGCGGGCTCGATACCCGTGGCAATGACGGTAATGCGCATTTCATCGCCTCTGTTCTCATCCACGGACATGGCTATGATGATTTCCGGATCTTCTCCGTCAGGCCCCTTGGCCGCATCGCGGATGAAGCTTCCTGCGTTGCTGAACTCGTCCATGCCCATGTCTTCGCTGGCAGTAATGTTGACCAGAATGGCCTTGGCTCCGCCGATGGTGATATCCTCGAGCAGAGGGCTGGAAATGGCTTTCTTGGCTGCGTCGATGGCGCGGTTTTCGCCGGAGGCGACGCCCTCTCCCATGAGAGCCATGCCCTGTTTGCTCATGACGGTGCGCACGTCGGCAAAGTCGGCATTGATCATGCCCGGCTTGGTGATCAGATCGGTCACACCGCGTACTGCCGCATAAAGCACGTCATCAGCCTTCTTCAGCATTTCCGTCAGTTTGGCGTTCTTGGGCGCAATGGCAAGCAGGCGATCGTTGGGAATGGTCACCAGACTGTCCACATGCTGGCGCAGCTCGTCAATGCCTTTCATGGCTGATTTCATGCGCTTGTCGCCTTCAAAGTGAAAGGGCTTGGTCACCACCCCCACGGTCAGCACGCCTTTTTCCTTGGCCGCCTTGGCGATGACCGGTGCGGCGCCGGTTCCCGTTCCGCCGCCCATCCCCGCGGTGACGAAAACCATATCCGCGTCGCCGATAGCTTCGCGAATGGCGTCAAGGCTTTCTTCCGCCGCGCCCGCGCCGATTTCCGGCTTGGCACCCGCACCGAGGCCGCGGGTCAGTTCCTTGCCGAGCTGGATTTTATGTTCCGCACCGGAACGGGCAAGAGCCTGGACGTCGGTGTTGGCGCAGATGAACGATACCCCCTCCAGTTTGGAGTTGATCATGTTCTGTATGGCGTTTCCGCCGCCGCCGCCGACGCCGAATACCTTGATTTTCGCGGCCTGTTCCGTATCAATATGCATTTCCATGGAAACCCCCTCTGAATTTCCGTCTCAACTTTACTTGATATCCACGAACCATTTCTTCATGCGGGAAATGATGTCGTTGAAGACGCTGGTTTCATTGTTGCTGTCGCGGAACTCGGGCTCCGCGCCTTCCTTTTCCGCCCCGTAGAAAAGAAGGCCGATGGCCGTGGCGTACTTGGGATTGTTGACCTTGTCCTTGAAGACTCCGATTCTGCGCGGATAACCAAGTCTGGTGGGCAGATTGAACACCTGCTCGGCCAGTTCCTGACAGCCCGGAATGAGAGCCGTGCCGCCCGTGAGAACTACCCCCGCGCCGATTTGCCGCTTGTAGCCCGAACGTTCCAGCTCCTGATCCACAAGAGTCAGAATTTCCTCCATGCGCGGCTCGCAGATTTCCGCCAGAAGCTGGCGGGAAAGATAGCGGGACGGACGCCCTCCCACGCTGGGAACTTCGATGGTTTCCTCTGGGCGCACCATGTGCGCCACCGCACAGCCGTGGCGTATCTTGATCTTTTCCGCCGAGGCCACGGGCGTGCGCAATCCGAAGGCGATATCGTTGGTAAGGTTCTGGCCGCCGAGCGCCACGGCTCCGGTGTGCTTGATGGAATCGTTGGTAAATACGGCGATATCGCTGGTGCCGCCGCCAAGATCCACGATGGCCACGCCGATTTCGCGCTCTTCATCGGTAAGAATGGCCTTGGAGGATGCCAGTGCCTCGAGCACAATGTCGGAAACCTCAAGATTGCTGCGCTTGCAGGAACGGATGATATTCTGCGCCGAAGTGATCGCTCCGGTGACAATATGCACATGCGCTTCCAGCCGGTACCCGGACATGCCGACAGGGTCGGAAATGCCGAGCTGATCGTCCACGATATATTCCTGCGGAAGAATGTGTATGACCTCGCTGCCGGAAGGAATGGCCACGGCCTTGGCCGCCTCGATGACGCGCTCGATGTCCCGCGCGTCCACTTCCTTGCCGTCCTTGAGGGGAATGGCCCCGTGGGAGTTGGTTCCCTTGATGTGGCTGCCTGCGATGCCCGCATAAACCGACCGGATTTCACAGTTGGCCATGCGTTCCGCTTCTTCCACCGCCTTGCGGATGGATTGCACGGTCTGTTCGATATTGACCACCACACCCTTGCGCAGACCGGTGGAAGGGCTTTCTCCGACGCCGACGATGTTCATCGTTCCGTCATCCGAAGTCTCGCCCACCACACAGCAGATTTTGGTGGTGCCTATATCAAGGCCAACGATGAGTTCGGACTTGGACATGCTGTTCCTCCGAAGGAGCGATCATGGACGCCGTTAGATGGAAAAGGAAAACACGATCCGGCGGAGAATGCGCGGATCTTTTTACATAATTCTACATTGTCGCGTGGTAAAAAATTCATCATAAATCCATGAAATTGTCTAGAAGATTTTGAGATAAATTCTCGATAATTTCGTATAAAAATCATGCCTTATGCAGCCATACCTGTCCATCGGCCGCATAGATTTCCCGTGTTTTGTTGATTTCCTTACGTTTTTCCATGTCGGCAATGACCATGGCCAGACGTTTCAGATTCTCCTGCCAGTTTTCAATGCCTATACTTAGAGACAGGTGCTTGTTTTCCCAGTACAATTCAAACCCTTTTCCGGCGCTGATGCGTAACCAGGAAATCTGGGCAAGATCAAAGGGCAGTCCCTTTGCTTTCAACTGCGTCATGAAGGCTCCGAGATGCGGGACGGCGTCCTCTCCCCCGGGGCCGATGTCCAGCGTCGGAAGAGAACGGAAATTTTCACTCCGCACAGGAGCGATGAGGAGTCCGTTCTGATCGAGGTAGTGCAGTGTTCCGTTCCGCAGTACCCAGAACTGCGGAACGCGCTCTGTGACATTGATGACAAAGGCATCCGGCAGTTCCCGCCGGATGGAAACAGCTTCAATCCACGGGTTCTGCAGCAGTTTTGCCTCCATTTCCGCAATACGCACGGAAAGGCAGTTGTCGCCCTCCTTGAGGCCGCTGATGTTCAGAATTTCTTCCGGTTTGAGCTGGTTCAGCCCCTGAATGTCGATGCGGCTGACCCGGAAGAAGTCGCTTGTGGTGCAGAACCGATAGGCCCTGTGAAGTCCGAACCCGAGAGAGCCGCACAGCAGGGCGGCGCATCCGAGAGTGCAGAACCATGCTCCCAGTCTGCGGATATCCGCCCGCCCTCCGACCGGCCGGAACAGTCCGGAATCCTGTGTCGGAATTGCGGCGGCCTGGGGCGCGGCTCCTGCCGGTGCGAGGCGTGACCGGGAGCTTTTGCCGGACAGAGGGGGAGAATCGGAGGAAATATAGCGGTTACGCACCTTGCCGCGTTTTTCACGGGATGAGAAAATGCTCATGACCATACCTTGATTTCCATTTCGAGATTCACGCCCGAGGTTCGGGCTACCTTTTCCCTTGCTTCGGCAATGAGATCCAGGGCGGCCGCACAACTGCCGCCGTCCTCATTGACAAGAAAGTTCGCATGCATGTCTGAAAAGCGCATGCCGCCCCTTCCCACGCCTTTCATGCCCGCATCATCCAGGAGTTTTCCTGCGGAACACTTCGGGGGGTTCCTGAAAACGCAGCCTGCGGTATGGGCTGCGACAGGCTGGGTTGATGTCTTGCGGGCGAGGTTTTCCGCCATGTGCGCCCGCACTTCGGACGGATTTTTCACGGCCAGGGAAAGAACGGCTTCCACTGCGATGAACCAGTCGTTTTCGCCGGCAAGCGCGAAGTGGCGGTAGGAGGCCGTCCAGCCATCTTTTCCGATGCGGAGGAGCCCGCCTGCGGGGCTGAAGACCGTCAGTTCCCGCAGGAGCGGAGCGAGGGAACAGCCGTAGGCTCCGGCATTCATGGCTATTGCTCCGCCGAGTCTGCCAGGCACGCCGACCAGACCTTCCAGGCCGGAGAGTCCGCGCGCGGCGCACCATGCAAGCAGAGCGGGCATGCGCAGTCCCGCCCCGGCGCGGATCAGAACGCGCTCTTCCCCGCAGGCACGGAGATCCGGCCCGACGTGTTCGGGGGATTGTCCCATGCCGTTCAGGGGACGGATGACGGCAAAGGGCAGGTTCCCGTCATCCGCGAGCAGATTGCTGCCGCCGCCGAGTATCCGCACGTCGAATCCTTCCCGTTCCAGCAGGGGAGGGAGAAGATCATAGTCCGCAGGATATTCCAGCCGGATTTCAGCCAGCGGAAAACCTCCGAGACGCAGGGTGGTGCGTCTGGCGAGAGGAAGGAAGGCAGGGCTGCGGCGGTCAAGAATTTTCATCGTCTAATCCATATTCGCGAGTACGCGCGGTCCCACATTGGTGACACTGCCTGCGCCCTGGGTAACAAGGACATCGCCGGGCCGCAGTTCGTCCCTGAGGGCCTCCGCAATGGCATCGAAGTCGGGCAGAAAGGTGACATCCGTGCGCGAAACCTGCCTGATGCCCTGGGCGAGACTTGCTCCGCTCACGCCGGGAATGGGTTTTTCCGAGGCGGGATAGATTTCCGCCAGAAAAAGTTTGTCCACCGGCTCAAAGCTCTGGCAGAACTCGCCAAACAGCGCCTGGGTACGGGTAAAGCGATGCGGCTGGAAGACCATGACCACGCGCCGTCCCGGAAAGACCTGTTTTACCGTGGCCAGCGTGGCGGCGATTTCCGCCGGATGATGACCGTAATCGTCGATGACCGTGACGCCGTTTTTCTCGCCCTTGCGCTCAAAGCGGCGGCCCACGCCGCTGAATCCGGCAAGCCCGGCCACGCAGTCGCGCGGCTCGATGCCTGCCTGCAGTCCCACGCCGATGGAGGCCAGGGCATTGAGCACATTGTGTCTGCCCGGCTGGGCCAGTTCGATTTCCGCAAATTCGGTTTCCGTGCCGTCGGCATCTTTCAGAAATACGCGGAACCAACTGCTGGCGGAGCACTCCATTATTTCGCCCCTGATGGCGCAGTCCGGCGCAAAACCGTACGTCAGCACGGGGCGCTTCACACGGGAGAGCAGGCGGCGCACGCCGGGATCGTCGGCACAGACCACATTCACGCCGTAGAAGGGAACCTTGTTCATGAACGCTACAAAGGCATCGTCGATGGCTTCCTGGGAGCCGTAATGATCAACGTGATCGTAGTCCACGTTGGTGACCACATTTATGATCGGGAACAGGCAGAGGAAGGAGCCGTCGGACTCGTCCGCCTCCGCGATGAAATATTCGCTCTGACCAAGATGGCCGTTGGCTCCGTAGGCATTGAGCAGCCCCCCGATGATGACGGTGGGATCAAGCCCGGCTGCCTTGAAAATGGAGGCGGTAAGAGATGTGGTCGTTGTCTTGCCGTGCGTGCCTGCCACCGCGATGCCCGTGCGCAGGCGCATCAGTTCGGCCAGCATTTCCGCGCGGGGAATGACGGGGATGCCCCTGGCGCGCGCGGCCATGACCTCGGGATTGTCATCCCCCACGGCGGAAGAGCGCACCACGACCTGCGGCGTCCCCAGGTTTTCGGCGGCATGGCCGATGCGGATATCCGCGCCGAGCGCGCGCAGCTGGCGGACTGTCGCGCCCTCGGCAATGTCTGAACCCTGCACCTTGTACCCAAGGTTCAGCAGCACTTCGGCAATGCCGCTCATGCCCGATCCGCCGATGCCGATCATGTGTATGGCCTTGATTTTGGAATTCATCCGCGTGTCCTTCTGTGGAAAGATATTCAGGCGTTCCGGAGCCGCGCCAGGGCCAGGATTTCTTCCGCCACCGCTTCCGCAGCCTGAGGGCGGGCCAGGGTGACAGCGCCGTCGCTCATCAGGCGCAGGCGTTCGCGGTCGGCAAGGAGCGAGAGCATGAGTTCCGCCATGTTGCGTTCCTCTATTTCACTTTCCGGAACCAGAAGGGCTCCGCCCGCGTTCTGCATGGCTCTGGCGTTGCCCGTCTGATGATCATGGGCCGCATAGGGGAAGGGCACGAGTACGGAAGGCGTGCCCGTGGCCGCGAGTTCGGCCAGCGAGGTCGCGCCCGCCCGGCACAGCGCGAGATCCGCCCATTCGTAGGCTGCGGCCATGTCATGGATGAAGGGTCTGACAATATCCTCCACGTCTTCCGCAGCATAGCCGTGGCTGCGGTAGGCGGCGCGCACGCGATCCAGGTCCTTGGGGCCGGTCTGATGCAGAATATCCACGCCCGCGTCACGCAGTCTGGCCAGCATGATGATCCCGAGTGAATTGAGGGCCCTTGCCCCCTGGCTGCCGCCCATGATCAGCAGGCGGGGGCGTTCACGCCCGGCCTTCTGCTTCAGCAGAGCCTCGCGCACGCCGGGCTTGCCCAGCGCCGCGATGTCGGCGCGGATGGGATTGCCCGTCATGATGCATTTGGCGGAGGGAAATGCGTGCCCCAGATCCGGAAGCGAAAGGCATATCCGGCGCGCGACTCTGCCCAGCAGCCGGTTGGCGGCGCCGGGTATGGCGTTCTGTTCATGAATGCCCGTGGGCAGCCCCCGGGTAAAGGCGGCAAATACGGTGGCGAAGGCCGCGTAACCGCCAAACCCCATGACCACATCGGGCCGCCGTCTGCCGATCAGCTTCCTGGCCTGAACAATGCCTCTGACCATGGCTCCTGCGGCGGACAGCGCCTTTACCCCCCGCCCGAGCATACCGCGCACGGCGAGTCCGTGAAATTCAAGCCCGGCCCGGGCGGCGAGTTCGGCTTCCGGGCCATAGAGACCGCCCACGAACAGAATTTCCGTTTCGGGCAGACGTTTTTTCAACGCTTCGGCCACGGCCAGAGCAGGGAAAATGTGCCCGCCCGTGCCGCCGGTGGTAAGGATGACGCGCAAGGCCATGATTCACTCCCGCGACGTGCGTGAATAGTTGAGCAGAAGCCCCACGCAGATCATGCTGGCGATGAGGCTGCTGCCGCCGTAGCTGAGAAAGGGCATGGCCACGCCCTTGGGAGGAGCCATGCCGAGAACCACGGCGAGATTGAGTACCGCGCCCAGCGCGATGACCAGAGTGATGCCGAAGGCGGTGAGGCGGTCGCGCAGGACGCTCTGCCCCATGATGATGCGGTAACAGCGGGCGAAGAACATGGCGAAGAGCAGCATGATCAGCGTAATGCCGATAAAGCCCAGCTCTTCTCCCACCACGGCCATGATGAAATCGTTATGCGCTTCCGGCAGGTAGAGCATTTTCTGCATGCTGTTGCCCATGCCCAGCCCGAAAAGACCGCCGCTGCCCAGCGCGTAGAGCGACTGCACCAGTTGATAGCCGGTGTCCAGCGCATCCTTGAAGGGATCGAGGAAGGCCAGCAGGCGGCGCATGCGGTATGGGGACACCATGACCAGCATGGCGGCGGAGCCCAGAGTCAGCCCGAGTGTCAGAAAGAGATAGAGAAAACGCGTTCCGCCAACCAGGCACATGAAGAACAGCAGCGTAACCATGACCATGGCTCCGCCGAAGTCGGGCTGAAGCAGGAGCAGGCAGCAGATAACCCCGGTCACGGCAAAGGGCGGAATGACGCCCTTGATGAAGGTCTTTACCAGCTCCTGCTTGGTGCTCATGAAATAGGCAAGATACAGCACCAGGGCGATGCGCGCGAATTCCATGGGCTGCAGGGAAAAGCTCCCGACAGGAATCCAGCGGCTCGCGCCGTTGACCCGGAGGCCGAAAGGCGTAATACAGGCCAGCAGCAGGAGAAAGGCAAGAAAAAGCGCGGGATAGGCCAGACCGTCGATGACGCGGCGGGGCAGCCACGCGGCGGCGATCAGAGATACGCCCCCTGCGCCCGCGAAGATGAGCTGCCGCTTGAAAAACAGGTACTTGTCTCCGGCCAGCCTCTCGCCGATGACGCCGCTGGTGGAAAGAACCATGAGCAGGCCGATGCACAGCAGCGTAAGCACCACGGCCGCCAGCCACCAGTCCATGGGGCCCATGGGCTGGGCTTCCGGCCCGCGCGCGCCGGTCCGGGCGGTATTCCGGGAGGAGGCGCGTGATGTTCCGGACGCGGAGCTGATGAGCGGTGAGGTTGTCATATAGGCCATACGTCAGTCCTGTTCCAGCACGGCGCGTCGGAAATCATCGCCGCGTTCACGATAGTTTTCATACTGATCGTAACTGGAGGTTGCGGGTGCGAGAAGCACCACGTCTCCGGGCCGGGCCATGCCGCGCAGGCGGGCAAGAGCAAGACGGAGAGTTTCGTCCCAGCTTGTGGGCAGGATGTCTTTCCAGGCGTTTTCAAAGACTTCGCGCGAAGCGCCGTAAAGTCCCGCGGCTTTCACATGCCTTTTCAGCAGAGGAGCCAGCCCCGCCAGATCGCCGCCCTTGAACCTGCCGCCCGCCAGCAGCAGCACGGGACGCTCAAAAGAGGCGAGCGCCACCTTCAGTGCTTCCACTGTGGTGCATTTGGAGTCGTTGACATAAAGCACACCGTCTTTTTCCGCGATACGTTCAAGACGATGCGGAAGCGGTTTGAAACGCTGCATGGCGCGGCGGGCATTTTCCAGCGTCACGCCGAATTCCCGGCATGCCTGCCAGGCGGCTTCGGCATTGGCGTGATTGTGCGGGCCGATAAGCTGCATGTCGGGAAAGCGCCCGGAATCCGGATCGAAATAACCCGTGCGGGCACTGACCTTCATCCGTTCGGGCAGGCCGCGCAGGCCCGGGCCGAACACGGCGAGGCAGGATGCGTCCTGACAGCGGAACAGACGCATCTTGGCTTCGATGTATTCCTTCATGTCCTTGTGGTAATCAAGGTGGTTGGCGGAGATGTTCAGCAGCACGGCCACGCGCGGCCTGAGCGTGGTGCAGGTCTGAAGCTGGAAGCTGGAAAGCTCCAGCGCCAGAACATCGGCCCGGGGGCGTCCTTCCGCGCGGGCCAGCACATACTCCGAAAGAGGCGTGCCGATGTTGCCGCCGAGAAAGACGTTCAGTCCCTGCGCTTCCAGCATGGCCGCGCACATGCTGATGGTGGTGGTCTTGCCGCTGGTGCCGGTTACGGCCAGCACAGGTTCGCCTTCGAGCTGACGCCAGGCAAGCTCCGTTTCGGCCATGATTTCCGGCTCCTCTCCGGGAGTCAGCAGCGGACGGAGCATGGATACGGCCGCGCCGGGACTGGGAATGAGGATGTCCGCATCAAGAAAGTATTCCCGCCGGTGTTCTCCGCCGAGGATTTCCACTCCTTCGGAAGCGGCCCATGCCGTGAACCCGCCGGGCAGCTTCTCCGCATTTCTCTCCAGCAGGCGCACCGTCGCTCCGAGGCGGCGCAGCAGGCGCGCGGCGGCCTGTCCGGAACGTCCTCCTCCCACCACGATGGCGGAGGTATCGGCATTGATGGGGGTAAGCAGGGCGGGATTGCAGGTCATATCAGCCTCCGGCGGATTCAGCGAAGTTTCAGAATGGACAGGGCGGCCAGGGCGAAGAGTACGGAAAGAATCCAGAAACGCACGATGATCTTGGACTCCGGCAGTCCTTTCTTTTCAAAATGGTGGTGCAGAGGGGCCATGAGAAACAGACGCCTGCCGCCGGTGTAGCGGAAGTATCCCACCTGCAGGATGACGGACATGGTTTCGATGACGAAGAGCCCGCCCACAAGGATCAGAATGAGTTCCTGCTTGCACAGCACGGCCATGAACCCGATGGCTCCGCCCAGGCTGAGGGAACCGACATCACCCATGAATATCTGGGCGGGCAGAGCGTTGTACCACAGAAATCCGAGACCCGCGCCCATGAGCGCTCCGCAGAAGATGACCACTTCGCCCACGCCGGGCACGAAGGGGAACTGGAGATACTGGGCGAACTGCGCGTGCCCCGCCACATAAAGGAAAACCATGTAGACCCCGGCGCAGATCACGGCGGGCAGAATGGCCAGGCCGTCCAGGCCGTCGGTGAGGTTCACCGCGTTGGATGAGCCGATAAGCACCACACAGGCGAAGACCATGTAGAACAGACCAAGATCGGGCATGAACCCTTTGAAGAAGGGCACGGAAAGCCGGGTAGAGTATTCGGGTTCATGAAGCAGCAGCGCCAGGGAAACACCGGCCACCACGAGCTGGCCAAGAAACTTGGCTCTGGCGCTCAGACCCCGGTTGTGGTGGTGGCGGATCTTCATCCAGTCATCCACCAGTCCCACCAGTCCGAATCCCACAAACACAAGGAGCATGAGCAGAATATAGGAGTTGGTGATGTCGGCCCACAGCAGCGAGGAAAGCACGGTTCCGAAAATAATCAGCAGACCGCCCATCGTCGGGGTGCCCGCCTTGTTCATGTGTGCGAGAACGTCTTCATGGATGTGCTGGCCGAACTTGAGCCTGTGCAGCAGAGCGATGAACCTGGGCCCCACGGCAATGGTCAGAATCAGCGCGAAGGCCATGGCGAGGGAAGCCCGGAACGTGATGTAGCGGAAGACGTTGAGCGGGCCGAAATCGGCGCTGAGCGGAACGAGCAGATTATAGAGCATGGGCTTCCTCAAAGGCCTTGACCAGTTTTTCCAGATGGTTGCCGCGCGACCCCTTGAACAGGACAGTCCCAGGCCTGCCTCCGCCCGGGTGTTCTTTTTCCCAGGCCGAAAATTCGGGAAGAAAGATGTCATGTGCGGCAAGCTCGGTGAAGCGTCCCGTAAAGCCCGCCTCCATAAGCCCCCGGTATACGGCGTCGCCGTGCCCGCCAAGCCAGAACACGGCGTCGGCGCCGGCGCCGGCCATGCCGCGCCCCAGCTCTTCGTGGGAGGGCACGGCCAGTTCTCCCAGTTCCAGCATTTCCCCCATGACGAACACAAGGCTTCCCGTTCCGTTCCGCAGTTCTGCGGCCGCTTCGATCATGCGGGAGCAGGAAAGGGGATTGGCATTGTAGGAATCGTCCAGCAGCGTCCAGCCGGAAAGCATGCGCCGGTTGAAGCGCTGGACCGCCGGACGGGCTGCGGCGAGGCCGGAGAGAATTTCATCATCCCTCAGGCCGAGCAGATGCGCGGCGGCGGCGGCGGCGATCAGGTTTTCAGCGGCAAAGGAGCCGGAAAGCGCGCTTTCCGCTTCCAGTTCATGCCCGTCCAGCCACAGACGGCAGCGGCTCCGGCCTGAAGGAGTCAGACCCAGATATTCCGCACGGTAGGGGGCGTCCGCTCCATATGCGGAAAAACGGATGATGTCGCGGCGTACGGCACAGCTTTCCCGCACGAGATCGGGGTAATCCGCGCTGACCAGAGCCATGCCGCCGGGCGCGACATATCTCAGCAGGCGAGATTTATGGTATGCGGCCCCGCCGCCGAGGCCGAGGGCGTGGCCGGCTCCCGCGTTGAGAATGATGGCCAGATCCGGCTCCAGCATGCTTCCGAGTTCGTCCATGTCGCCGGGGTTGCTGATGCCCGCCTCCATGACCCAGAAATCCTCGTCGCCGCGCGCGGCCAGCATGGATTCGGGCAGCCCGATCTGGGTATTCAGGTTAAGAGGATTGCGGGCCACTGCGGCCGTGCCGTTCGCGGCCATCGTCAGGGTATGGGCGAGCATTTCCTTGAGCGTGGTCTTGCCTGCCGTGCCGGTGATGCCGATCACCCTGCCCGAAAAGGCCTTGCGCCATGCGTGACCGGCATATCCCAGGGCCTTCACGGAACTTTTTCCCCCGGTCAGAAGCAGGGGAACGGGAGGCCGGCCGCCAAAAGGATCCCGTTCGGCCAGAATCGCCGCCGCGCCGGAACGCACGGCCTGGGCGGCAAAATCATGCCCGTCGCTCTTTTCGCCCCGGATGCAGGCAAAGAGCGAACCGGGGACAACGGCGCGGCTGTCATGGCAGACGAGAGAAATCTCCCGTTGCGCCATGTCTTCCGCGCCGCCGCGGGGCAGTATGAGCGCCGAAGCGGAAGCCCCGGCCATTTCTGCAAGCGTCATGCTCACCGCAGCAGCTCCTTGAGAATTTGCTGATCGCTGAAGGGATATTTGACCTTGCCGATAATCTGATAGGGTTCGTGCCCCTTGCCCGCCACCAGTACGGCATCCCCGGGCCGGGCGAGGTCAAGGGCAAGGGCAAGGGCCATGCGGCGGTCGGCCTCGCGGTGTATTTCCTTCGCGCCGGAAAGACCGGGCATCACGTCATCCATGATTCTTTCCGGGTCTTCGGTGCGGGGGTTGTCGGATGTCAGCACGGCCACGTCGCTGCCCTTCGCCACGGATTCTCCCATGAGAGGCCGCTTGGTGCGGTCTCGATCCCCACCGCAGCCGAACACGGTGATGATCCGTACGAATCCCGCGTCGCGCAGGGCTTCCTGTGCGCGGGTCAGCGCATCCGGAGTATGGGCGTAGTCCACAAAAATGCCGATGCCCGCGCCTTTGCCGCGTTCCGGCACGGGAATCCTCTCAAGGCGTCCGGATACGCCGCAGAAGTCATGAAAGCAGGAAAAATCGTCGGGACGGAATCCCGTCTGCAGCCCCAGGGCAATCACGGCGGAAAGGTTGGCGGCATTGTGTCTGCCCACCAGAGGGGTGGACATGCGCCAGCTTTTTCCCTGCCATGTCAGCCGCAGCTCCATGCCGCGCGGAGTGTCGGAAAGCACGGCGCAGGAAAGTCCTCTGTCTTCCGCATGTTCGATTCCAAAGGGGACGGCGCGGGGCAGTTCTTCCAGCAGGCGGCGGCCGTACGGGTCGTCGGCATTGATCGCCATGGCCTTGTCCGCGCGGGGGACGGCGGTGAACAGCTTTCGCTTTGCGGCGAAATAATCTTCCATGCCGTCGTGATAGTCGAGGTGATCCTGTGTCAGGTTGGTGAACAGTGCGCCGGAAAAGCTCACTCCGGCAATACGGTTCTGATCCAGCGCATGGGAGGAGACTTCCATGACTGCGGCGTCGACGCCCGCATCCCGCATGGCGGCAAGACGTTCATGGATATCCACGCAGCCCGGCGTGGTCAGGGGGGCGGCTTCCTCGTGTCCCGGCCAGCGGTAGCTCACCGTGCCCAGCACGCCGACCCTGCGGCCGCCTGAACGCCAGAGATGCTCCAGCAGGTAGGCGCAGGTCGTCTTGCCGTTGGTGCCCGTCACCGCGATGACGGGAAAGTCCGTATGCTCCGTGCCGAAACGGGCGGATGCGATCCGGCCGAGGGCAGTCCGCGCGTCGGACGCGGGGATGAAATCCGGAGCGTTTTGCTCTCTGTCCGCCTCCGCGGCGGCGGAAAAACGGGGATCGGCCACAATGACGCCCGCACCGCGTGCCGCCGCGGCACGTATGTACTCGCTCCGGAGATCGGGCGCGCCCGCTCCTTCCCGTGCGGCGGGGGGCAGGGCTACAAAAATGTCGCCCTCTTCCACCAGCCTGGAATCGGTACGGATGGGACGGGGCTCTTTCCGCATGCTGTCGCAAAGCTGAGTCAGCTTCATATTCATGACATATCCTTACCGGGCAGAGGTTCCGGTCCGGGCGGCGGCCTGTGCCGACTGTCGCCCCGTGCCCGTTTTTTGCCGCGGACTTCCGGTGGAGGAGTCCTTTTTTTCCGCTTCCGTTTTTCCCGGCTGCACAGAGGAAGCCTTTTCCTGCCGGGGCGCGGGAACAGCAGCGGCCTGAGCGGTTTCCACGGCCTGCGCGGCGGCCTGCTGTTCCGCCTTGCGGATATCTTCCTCATAGGCTTCCCGCGACATCCAGACGATGCAGGGCCGGGGAGAGCCGTCTTTTTCCAGAGCCTCGCCCGGGGCGGGCTGCTGGCGGAACACCGTCAGCCCGTCTCCGCGCACCTCGGGTACGGCGCCCGCCAGGGCGAAGCGTTCCATGGCCCGGCGCAGACTCATGCCCGTCACATCGGGGCTTGCCCCCGCTTTTACCTTGGAGGGTTTCGCGGCCCGCGCGGGACGTGAAGAGGAGGCAGTTCCCGGAGCGCCGTCAGCCGTGGCGAACACCACGCCGGGCAGATAGCCGCCATAGGCAAGCACGCGGCTGGCGACCTTCTGGAAAACGGGAGCGGCGAGTTTGCCGCCGTAAGTTACCGTGGTGGGCTCGTCGAGCATGACCCAGATCACATAACGGGGATTATCTGCCGGAACGATGCCGCCGAAGGAGGCCAGACGCTTTTCCCCATAGCCGTTTTTGCCGTGGGGATCGGCTTTCTGGGCGGTGCCCGTCTTGCCCGCCACGCGGATGCCGGGAATGCGCGCCCGCGTGCCCGTGCCGTCGCCGTCCACCACATCAATGAGCATGCGCATGACTTCATTTGCCGTCCTGGCGCTGAACACGCGCTGACTGGCCTGGTGTTCCCGGCCGCTTTCGTCCCGTACCAGACGCAGGGGACGGAACAGGCCTCCGTTGGCGAGGGTGGTCCATGCCTGAAGCATCTGAATGCCTGTTACGGAAAGGCTCTGCCCGAACCCGGCGGACATCAGGTTTACTTCCCGCCAGTCCTGAAGAGGATGCAGGATGCCCCGGCTTTCGCCCACGCCGATGCCCGTACGCTGGCCGAAGCCGAGGCGGGTGAGATAGGTGCGGTAGGTCTGCGCCCCGACTTCAAGAGCGAGCTTGGCCATGCCGATATTGCTGGAATAGGTCAGCAGCTTGGAAACGGGCAGATCCTTGTAGGCGCGGCCGTCATCGCCGATGACGATCTTGTTGGTTCTCCATGTGCCGTTTTCGCAGTAAAACACGGTATCCGGGGTGACGATCTTTTCTTCCAGCGCGGCTGCCATCAGGAAGGGCTTGAGAGTGGAACCGGGTTCCAGCGCGTCGGCGGCAAGATGGTTGCGGTATTCGGCAGGAGTGGAGAGGCGGAACGTGTTGGGATTGAAAAAGGGATACTGCGCCCACGCGAGTATTTCACCCGACTCCACATCGGAGATGAGCACGCCGCCCCATTTGGCCTCGGCTTCACGCACGGCCTCTGCAATGACTTCTTCCGCGATGAACTGGATCTGCACGTCCAGGGTGAGATGGAGATCCTTGCCCTGAGCCGCGCTGGCGCTGTCGGTATAGAATCCGCGCCCCGTGCCGTCTCGCTGCACGACGTTTTTCCGGGAGGTCCCCGCAAGAAGCTCGTTGAACGAGCGCTCAACCCCTTCCAGCCCCACATTGTCCAGCCCGACGAAGCCGAGCAGCTGGCCGGCCAGATGCTTGAACGGATATACACGTTCATATTCCCGGGAAAGTCCGATGCCGGGCAGCGCGGCGCGGCGCACGGCGCTGGCCGTGGCGTCGTCAATCTTGCGGCTTACCCAGATGAAGGAACGGTCCTTTTCCAGTTGCTTCTGGAGAGAAGCGGCATCCAGCCCCAGAATGGGAGCAAGGGTAAGGGCGGTATGCACGGGGTCCCGAATTTCACGGGGGTTGGCATAGACCGAACGCACCTGCACGCTGCGGGCCAGAACCTGATCATTGCGGTCATATATGGTTCCCCGCCGCGCTTCCACCAGCTCGGTGTAGGTATGCTGGCGCATGGCCTGTTCGGCGAGTTCCGGCCCCATGACGAGCTGGACGTAAAAAGCCCGGCCCCACAGCACGACCCAGATCACGGCAAAAAGACCTGCGGCGATCTGAAAACGCAGAGTCTGCCAGTCGAGCCGGCCGCCGGTCTTCCGGCCGCCGCGCGGCTCTGAAGGCCGCCGCTGGTTTGCGTGGAGCCGACGCGAGGAAGAGCCTCGAGCGGTGCGCGTGGAGAGGGAAGAGCCCGGACGCATGACGGTTCCTACTGTTTTTCCAGGCGGCGGACCTGGCCGGGATCGGCCATGCCCATGCCCAGTTCCTCCGCTTTCTTGCCCAGCTCATAGGGGGAAAGCAGACTGTCGCGTTCAACTTCCAGCTTGTTGACATGGCTGCGCGCCTCTTCCACCCGCTTTTGCAGCTTGTGGATGGAATAGGCGGTGTCATTGCGGTCGATGCTGAGCCAGATCAGGGCAACGCCGAGAACCATGCTGAACAGCAGGGAAAGAACAAGGCCGAGCATCCAGCCGCCCGCGCCGAGGGTGCCGTTTTTTTTCATGCCCGGCCTCCCTTGCGGATGGAGCCGGAGGGCCCGGACAGCTTTTCCGCCGCGCGCAGTTTTGCGCTGCCCGCGCGCGGATTGAGAATCATCTCCTCGCGGGAAGGAAGCACCGGCTTTTTGGAAAGCAGACGGACTTCCGCCCTGTGCCCGCAGACGCAGCGCGGAAGGTGAGGAGGACAGACGCAGTCGCTGCTCCAGCGCCTGAATCGCTGCTTTACGGCCCGATCCTCCAGAGAGTGGAAGGAAATGATCGCCAGCCGTCCGCCCGGCGCAAGCCGATCGAGAATTTCGTCAAGAAAGTGTTCAAGCTGACCGAGTTCGTCGTTGATCGCCATGCGGATGGCCTGAAATGTGCGTGTGGCGGGGTGGTTGCGTGCCGTGGCCCGCCATTTGGGCGGATAGGCCAGCCGGACGATTTCCGCCAGTTGCCCGGTCGTCTCGATGGGAGAAACCGCACGCGCGTCAACAATGGCGCGGGCAATGCGCCCGGCCTGGGGATCCTCCCCGAACTCCTCGATAACACGCTTCAGTGTGGGAAAGTCCGCGCGGTTGACGAAGGTGCGGGCGCTTTCCGTGTGGGGCATGGCTTCCCGGCGTCTGCCGTTCATGAGCGCTTCGCCCATGTCCATGCGCATGTCCAGCGGGCCGTCGCTGTGCAGGCTGAAGCCGCGTTCCGCCACATCCAGCTGCAGGGAGGAGACGCCGAGATCCAGCAGGGCGCCGTCCACACTGTCCCATCCCAGTTCATCCAGCGCGGCTGAAAATGAGGCATACTCAAGAGCGAAAAGGTGACAGCGCCCCCCGAAGGGTACGAGACGGGCCCTTGCGCGGGCAAGCGCCTGAGGGTCCCGATCAAGACCGCACAGTTCCGCGCCCTCCCCGGCTTCTTCCAGCAGAGCGGAGGCATGTCCGGCAAGGCCGAGAGTGCCGTCAAGATAACGGCCGCCCGGGCGCGGAGCAAGAGCCGCGATCGCTTCGCGCAGCAGAACGGACGCATGGGCAGCGTTTTCAGCGGTGACAGTTTGCATGGCGCTCATGAAAACAGGGTTACAGGGCGAAATCTATGCCGCTTGCGGCCAGTTCGCCCGTTACATCTTCCAGCTTCTGTTCATCCAGCGATGCTTTGAGGCGCGCCGGATTCCAGATTTCAAAACGGTTTACCAGCCCCATGATCACGGCTTCCCGTTCAATGCCCGCATATTCCCGATGATCCTGGGAAAGGCGGATGCGTCCCTGGGCGTCCGGCTCCTGTTCCTCCGCGCCGCCTATGAACAGACGGCGGAAGGCCCGCACGGCGGGAGAAGGATTGGGCAGGCGGGCGAACTTTTCTTCCAGCTCAATCCAGTCCGCCCACGGATACGCCACAAGGCAGCCGTCGTAGGTGGTAACCATGAAGCGGGGGGAGGCGCTGCCGTCTTCCTTTTTCAGACCCCGCGCCGCAAGACTCTCCCGATATTCGGGAGGGAGCATGAGACGCCCCTTGGGGTCGAGGCTGCGGGAAGAATGCCCGCGAAAAAACACATCTTAAAATCCACTTCCTACCACTTTTTCCCACAATCTTCCAAAAACTTTCCAGTGTCAAGGTTGGCTGTCAGTTTATCAGGGAATGACGTGAGGGGGCGCGGAGCGTTCCCGGGACGTTTTGCTGCTAGAATATCCTGCCGCCAGACACCATGTTCTGACTCGCAGCTTTCGTGTATGAAGCCGGAGCTTGACGCCGCAGGTGAACTGCGGCGTCACCGGAGAAGGGGGCGGCGCGGCGGAGTCCCGCCCTGTCGTGTTCCGTGGGGCATTTCGCCATTGAAGTGCTCCGGGAGATCACATTCCGGAACAATATTGCCATGAAACTGTTCCAGCGTGATGATATCTTTCAAATTGCCAGCCGGATTGCTTTGAGATAAACTCGGAAAAATCATTTCTCTCAGAAGGAGAGCCGCATGGGGAGCTATCAGTCTGTATTCACCCCCTCGTGCCTTGAGGGGCTGTTTCCCGCTGAAGAACGTACAGCCGCTTTCTTCGACGCATTGTTCGGCGATGCGGAAGACGGCGCATATGATATCAGGCTGACATTCCAGCGCGCGCGGGAAGGCGCGGCGGAGCAGCTGGAGTTTTTCTTTGAGCTGCATCAGCGCCGCGGCATGTGTCTGGCCTGCAACCTGACCCATGGTCTCCCGCAGGTTTTCCGGCGGCATCCTGTCATCGCTCTGAACGACTTGTGCGCGGGCATCGCCCGGCGGGCAGGCTGGACTGACGGAGAATGGTCATGGGAACTGGGAGAAACGGAGGAAGTGTCGGACAGTCTGCATGTCATTCCTCTGAAACTGATGAAAAACTGAAGACGCGGCACGCAGTGTGACATCCGTTCCTGGCGGGCGCGGATCGTCCCGGTGCGTGTGCGGGGGAGAGCCTTTGTTTCTGGGGGGAAGGCGGAATTCAGTGTGAGCGAGGATATTTTCAACAGCCCGGAATGGGCGAGAGAAGTGCTGCGCGATGCGGATACCGGGCTGTGGCGTATCGTCATTGACGGTGACAGGGGACGGATGTGGGCCAATGATACCATGCTTGAACTGCTTGGTCTCGTCTCTTTCCCCGGTCCGGAGGAATGCTACGCCCACTGGCTGTCCCGTGTGAAGCCTGCCGCATTGCCGCGCGTGCTGCGGGCGGTGGAAGGCATGCGGGAAGGGGCGGGCATGCAGGAGGTGGAGTATCTCTGGCAGCATCCCGGAAAAGGCTGGATATATGTGCGGTGCGCGGGCAGGCGTGTTGCCGATCCCGAGGGCAGGGGCTCCCTGTGTCTGCAGGGATACCATCAGGACATCACCGCTCTGCATGAGGCGCGGGAATCTCTCAGGGAACATCTGGCATGGAAGCACAATGCCTGCCGCATCGCGTCGCTGGGCACGTTTGAGGCGGAATGGGAAGAGGAAGACGGAAGAAAAGTCTGCCGGCTGCACGGAAACGACATCTGCGCCGGACAGTTCGGCGTGGACTTTTCCCGCCCGGCGGAAGAGATTCTGGCCCTTTTCAGGGAGCGGGAACCCGAGCGTGACGAAATGTTCTGGGCCGAGCTGGAAGAGCCTTCATGCTGGGTTCCCGGCAGGAAAGTCCGGAGGGAGATCGCGTACATCCACCCTGAGGATGGGAAACGGCTCTTTGAAATACAGTGGGAATATATCCAGCGCGCCGACGGGAAGCTGAAGGCGGTGGCCGTCACCCGTGATATCACGGACGAAAGGCGCATGGAGCAGACGCTGCGGGATGCCAAGGAGAAGGCGGAAGCGGCGAGCGAGGCGAAAAGCCTTTTTCTGGCGAATATGAGCCATGAAATCCGTACCCCCATGAACGGCATACTCGGACTCAGCACGCTGCTCCTGCGCGAAAGGCTGAATCCGCGTCAGGCCGATTACGCGGCCAAGCTGCAGGACGTGACCCGTTCCCTGCTCGGCGTGCTGAACGATGTGCTGGATTTTTCCAAAATCGAGGCGCGTCATATTGAACTGGAAACGCGGCCCTTTTCTCTTTTTCACCTGTTGAATTCCATTCAGACCATCATGCGGGCGCGTGGCGAAGACAAGGACGTCGGGTTCCGGCTGATCAGGGATGACAGTGTGCCGGAATTTCTGGAAGGAGATGCCCTGCGTCTGCGCCAGATACTGATGAATCTGTGCGATAACGCGATCAAGTTCTCTTCCTCGGGTGAAGTGACGCTGTCGGTTTGCGCCGCTCCTTCCCGGAAGGCCGGGGATTTGATTGAACTTCGGTTTGCCGTGCGGGATCAGGGGATCGGCATCAGTCCCGACAAGCTGGAAAGTCTGTTCGAGCCGTTCGTGCAGGCGGATACGTCCACCACACGCAAATATGGCGGCACGGGACTGGGGCTTTCCATCTGCCGCAGTCTCGCCCGGCTCATGGGCGGAGATATAGCCGTGGCCAGCAGGCCGGGAGAGGGAAGCGAGTTCACCGTAACCGTTGATTTGAAAAATGCGCGGGAGGAGCCTGTTCATTCCTCCCCCGGCGAGAGTACGGAAGACGTGAGCGGTCTTCATGTGCTGGTGGCGGAGGATAACGACATCAACCAGGAAATAATGCGCAGTCTGTTGCATGAACTGGGCGTGAGCTGCGATGTGGCGGAAAACGGAGAGGAAGCTGTGGCCGCCTTTGCCCGTCATCCCGGCTATGACGGTATATTCATGGATGTGCAGATGCCGGTGATGGATGGTTACCGGGCGACGGCGCTTATTCTTGAGGAACAGAAGAAACGGGGGAGCAGCGTGCCCATTGTGGCGCTTTCCGCCAATGTCATGGCCCGTGATGAGGAAATGAGCCGTCTGGCGGGCATGGAAGGGCATTTGGGCAAACCTGTGGAACTGGCTACGCTGGCTTCCACCCTGGCGGGCTGGAAGAAGCGGAAGTTCAAGGCCGTCCGGGGAGGAAGCGGGGAATAAGTCTGCCCGGGGGCGGCTTCGGTCAGGTTTCTCAGCCTGTCCTGCCGGTTTCAGACGGGAAGCGGGCGCCGGGCGAGGGCTGTTCTCCGTGGCGGAAGGAGGTGTGTTTCCCTGTTCCCTCTGCCATGAGAATAAAGGGCGGAGCGCAGATGCAGCGTTCCGCCCCGGTGGAAGCGTGAAGCCTGCGGGGCAGAACCCAGGACCCTGACGGCAGATACTTTACAACAGCAAAATTCTCTGGAGCAGATTCGCTTTGACTTTTTGCAAAGCCAAAGCTGAAAGGCCCGCTCGCTTCGGCATGTAACAGCGCAAATAAATTGCACGTATGCCTTCGCGGCTGCCGCCTGCTCTCGCAGGCGGCAGGGCATGCTCACTTTGAAAATGCTCTAAAGGCTGTTCAGCCGGTGCAAATCCTCGGCAGTCAGCAGTTTGTCCAGATCCAGCAATATCAGGAGCCTGTCCTGCAGTTTGCCCACGCCGCTGATGTATTCGGAATCCACACCGGCAGCCACGGGCGGTGTCGGTTCCACCGTATCGGCCGGTATCCGCAGAACTTCGGACACGGCGTCCACTATGAAACCTACGACAAGACTGTTGAGTTCGATGACGATAATACGGGTATCCTTGTCATGGGCTATGGCGGCAAGACCGAAACGGCGCCGCAGGTCAACGATCGGAATGACCCTGCCGCGCAGATTGATGACTCCTTCCACAAATTCCGGCGAACGTGGAACTCTGGTTATTTCCATGATCCGGATGATTTCCTGCACTTTCAGGATATTTACGCCGAATTCCTCTTCATCGATGCTGAACGTCACCAACTGCAGCAGCGATCCGTTCAGTTTTTTCCGGATATCTTCCATCTTTCCGTCCTGACTGCCTGCTGGGCGGGGTCATGCATTTTTCAGTTCACGAATCAGGCCGGTGAGTACCTGGGCCTGCTCCGCCAGTTCCGATACAGCTCTGGCTGCTTCCTGCATGGCGGAAGCCGTTTCTCCGGCGATGGTGTTCACCTGCATGATGGATTTGTTGATTTCTTCCGAAGAGGCGGACTGCTGTTCGGAGGCAGCGGCGATGCCCCTCACCTGATCCGCCGTGTCATCCACCATGCCCACAATCTCGCGCAGAGCATCTCCCGAGCGGATGGCAAGCTCAGTGGCCTTTTCAATATTGCCTACGGTGAGATCCACCTGATCCATGCTCTTGGCCGCGCTGTCCTGAATGGCCTTGATGGCGTTGCCCACATCGGTGGTGGAGGCCATGGTCTTTTCAGCCAGCTTCCGGACTTCATCCGCCACCACGGCGAACCCCCGTCCGGCCTCTCCCGCGCGGGCGGCTTCAATGGCCGCGTTGAGCGCCAGCAGGTTGGTCTGATCCGCTATGTCCGAAATGACGGCCATAATCTGACTGATGGCCCGGGCGTTGTCGTCAAGCGCCGCCATGTCGTTCTTGAGCGCGACGGAGGCTTCCTGCACACCCTGTATGCTGGCGACAACCTCCTGTACCACGGCCGCGCCGTGTTCGGCCTTTTCCCGCGTGGATGCCGAAACTTCCGAGGCGTTGCCCGCATTCCTGGCGACTTCGAGGACGGTGGAATTCATTTCCTCCATGGCGGTGGCGGTTTCCGTCACTCTGGCCGCCTGTTCGGCCGCGCCCCGTTCCGATTGTTCGATCTGGGCGGCGAGTTCCGTCGAGGCGGAAGACACCACATTTGACACTTCCTCCAGCCGTTCCGCCACCACCAGCATGCCGTCGCGCTTGGCCCGGGCGTCCGCTCCGGCGGCCTCGGCCTCCTTCATGGCCTCCTGCGCCCTGGCCGACTGTTCACGGGCGTTTTCCGATTCCTGCGTGGCCATGTCGATGTTTTTCCTGAGGGCGCCGACCATCTCCACCAGTGCGCCGTAAACGCCCAGCTTTCTGCTGCCGTCGTCAATGTCATAGTCGCCGTTCACCACCCGCCCGGCGAGAATGTTCAGTTGGCCGGGATCCTTGCCCAACTGGCGCATGACATTGGAGCTGATGAACAGGGCGGTGGCCACGCCCGCGGTCAGCGCAAGCGCCAGCAGAACCATGGCTGCGGCATTTGCCGTGTCGTCGGCTTCCTGCACGGCGTTGATGCCGGCAAGGGAAAGCTGTTCCAGCAGTCCTCCGAATTTGTCCAGATCAGCCCGGAAAGCGCGTTGCAGGTCGCCCAGGGCCGACTGCTCATGCAGGTAGCTTACGGCGTGGTCGCAGTATTCATCGTAGGACGCAAGAAGCGATTCAAACATCGCCCGGTTTTCCCGGACCTTGAACATGGGAACGGTGCCGCGCATCTCTTCCTGGCTTTTCGTGATGGCGGTCATGACTGTCTGTTCCGCCTCCCCGGGCGAGAACATGGTATATGCCAGCAGCCCCGCCCGTACCTGTTCGTTGATGATGTCGCGGATGCCGTTCAGCCGCACCAGCAGGGAGATGTTGTCCTGATCCAGCAGGGATCTCACCAGGGCTTCCACGTTTTCCAGCAGCTTGTCATAGCGGTTTCTCATCTTGTCATAGAGCGCGGCCGCCTGAGCCAGGGATGCGTTGACCTTCCTGTTCTCCGCCCGCAGTTGTTCAAATTCGCCCAGCACCTTGTCCGCCAGGGCCAGGGTTTCCGCAAAGGTGGCGGCAAGAGCCGGATCAGTATTGGACTGGGAAGCGCGTTGCGCAAGAGAACGGCTTTCGGTCAGCAGCCTTTTCGCCAGCTCGGCGTCGGCCTCGTCATTGAAGGCGGTATAGCGGACAGTGGATACCAGACCGGCCTGCATCAGACTGCGGGAGTTGTCGATGTCTCCGGCCATGGAGCTGGCGGCGGACATGACCGAGGTCAGGTACATGGCGCTGACGCCCGTAATGGCCGTCAGCAGCAGAACAAGGCTGAACCCCAGAATAATCTTGGTGCGCAAGAGCATGAGACTTCTCCATCTGTGGCGGGTATGAAGTGAAGGGCTCCGGCGCCCGCCCGGAGGAGAGTGCCGGAAAAGGCTTATACTGCAATTTAAGTTTATGGTTAAACTTTTCCTTGTTAGTCTATAGTATGAAAAAGATATCGGCAAGAAAATTTTCAGACGAGAAATAAACGGAATGATCCTTCAATTTAATTTTTTTATATGTACATTAAATAGGATGTCTTTTCAAAAAAAATGAGGATATTTCCCTGTCCAGATGCAGAGATGTATTTAAATATTGTTCAGCTTTTGAAAAAGTATGAACAAATATGGTATATGTCGATCGTCACAGGTCGGAGATGTTCATTTTTTAAGGAAGGAGTCATCATTATGTTTAAAAAAGTGCCGGTAATTGCCGCATGCCTGATCATGGCGTGCGGTATCGAGGCATGGGGCGCGGAAGCACCCTCCGCCAGGACGTCACGTTCGGCGGTTATGCAGTCGCCCGCCAGGGATGGGGCGTATGTGCTTGAACTGCCCGGCCTGGTGAACAGTGAAAAGCATACGACGATCAGCGGGATGAAAAAGACCATCGACGACGGCATTGTCATACGCAAGTCACGCATCAAGAGCGACGGAACGATTGTCATTCCCCCGGCGGGCATCTACACCACAGTGCGCTGCGGCAACTGGAAGCCGTTCGACAACGAAAAAATCTACGTCGGTCCCACTCCCTTCTATTA
>CALUUZ010000003.1 GCA_944324075.1 Candidatus Mailhella excrementigallinarum | reverse complement strand
GACAGCAGCTATCCCATGGATGACAGCAACATCATGGCTTTCATCCGCAAGCTGAGAAAAAAGATAGAGCCTGATCCCGACGCGCCCGAGTATATACTGACAATATGGGGGGTGGGGTACAAGTTCAGAGAGTAGGCGTCCATCTCGTGACGGGGGGACGCTCCGGCCGCACGGCAGTTTTCTTCTCAGGGCCGCGACTTCATGGTTGCGGCCCTTTTCTTGCGCCATCGCAAGGAAATGACAAGGTTCTGACCATGGGCATTGCCGTGGGGGTCCTGTACAAGGCAAGCCATGCTTTTGCCGGAGGTGAGCCGCATGGTCTATGAAGATTTCATGCCGCGTATCGGATTGTCGCTCTTTATGGAGTTCGGCGTCGGGCTGGAGCGCCAGTTGACCGGCCATGCCTCCGGTATCCGCATCTATGTGCCGATTTCCCCGGGAACCTGCCTTTTCATGCTGTTTCCCATCCTGCAGCGGCTGGCGCTGTCTCTGCCGCGGGCAGGGGGCATATCCGTCTTGCCGCATGAAAGATATGCCGGCCAGCGAAAAGGCGGGGTTCCGCATCCGGCCCTTGTGCCGGAACATAGGCGGCATGATCGCCCTCTGCGGGATCGTGTTTTGGACGGGAGGTGTGGAGGCGTTCAGGAGCGGGAGCTTTGTCCGGCGCATGACGGCATGTCTTGCTCTCGCCGGACTGGACGCAGGACACATCGGAAAAGCGGACGCCGCACGAGCTGCCCCATATGCTGCTCCGACGTGAATTTTAAACACTGCTTTTTAAAGTGCGTGCGGAGTCTGGCATGGCGAGGCTCCGCCGCAAATCTGAAAGGAGGCGATGTCGATGGACCCCGATGATGGTTTATGGCCCCCCTGATGCAGGACATTCTGTTCATCGTGAAGCGGAGTTTTCCGTTTTTCCCGTGAACAGGATTCTTGCTTCCTCTCAACAAGACAGGAGGTAAGACAATGAACAGGAACTCCGGCGGCATTCGGAACAGGAATCTGACCGCTGAAAAAACTGCACTGCGCAATGAGCGGAACGGGCGCATCCGGTATGCGGCCACACATCCGGCAATGGAAGTGCTCAAACGCCATAACAGCACTCCGCGCGGCCTTTCTGAAGAAGATGTATCTGCCAGCCGTCTTGCTTTCGGCAGGAATGCAGTGACGCGGCAGAAGAAGAAATCGCTTCCGCAAAGGCTGGCGGGGGCGTTCATCAACCCTTTTACGGCCATTCTCTTTTGCCTTGTTCTGGTGTCCGGCTGTACGGACATGCTGTTTCCCTGGCTCGGGCTGTTCGGCGGCGGCATGGAGGATTTTGACTGTCTTACCGTGGTCATCATCCTGACCATGGTCTTCATTTCCGGCATGCTGCGTTTTGTGCAGGAATCCCGCAGCGGCAGTGCGGCGGAAAGGTTGCTGGCCATGATTACCACTACCTGTGCCGTGACCCGCGAGGGGCGGGACAGTCAGGAGATTCCCCTGAACGAGGTGGTCGTGGGGGATATCGTGCATCTTGCCGCCGGGGATATGATTCCGGCTGACATGCGGATACTTGCCGCCAAGGATTTGTTCGTCAGTCAGTCCGGCCTGACGGGCGAGAGCGAGCCGGTGGAAAAGACGTCCCATGCGGTTGAAAAGGAGACGGAGTCCGTCACGGAGTACGCCAATGTCGTTTTTATGGGCAGCAGCGTCATTTCCGGCAGTGCCACCGGCGTCGTCATTGCCGTGGGCGACAGCACCCTGTTCGGGGCCATGGCTTCCGCTGTGGCCGGCGAAGCGGTGGAAACCAGCTTTACCAGGGGCGTCAACGCGGTATCCCGGGTGCTGATTCACTTCATGCTGGTCATGGTGCCCCTTGTGTTCGTCATCAACGGTCTTACAAAGGGCGACTGGATTGAGGCCTTTCTGTTCGGTATTTCCATTGCCGTAGGGCTTACCCCGGAAATGCTGCCCATGATCGTCACGACCTGCCTTGCCAAGGGCGCCGTCTCCATGAGCCGGGAAAAAACCATCGTCAAGAACCTGAATTCCATCCAGAATTTCGGAGCCATGGACGTGCTCTGCACCGACAAGACCGGCACGCTGACGCAGGATCGCGTGATGCTGGAATACCATCTGGATGTCATGGGGCACGAGGACGCGCGTGTACTCCGCCATGCGTATCTGAACAGCTATTTCCAGACCGGCTATAAAAACCTGATGGATCTGGCCATCATCAGCAGAACTGAAGAGGAGGAGGCCGCGGACGCCCGTTTGGTCGATCTGTCGGAAAACTATGTCAAGGTGGATGAAATCCCCTTTGACTTCATTCGCCGCCGTCTTACGACTGTGGTACGGGACAGGGCGGGCAAAACGCAGATGGTGACCAAAGGAGCCCTGGAAGAAATGCTTGCCGTATGTTCCTTTGCGGAATACGAGGGCAGTGTCCGGCCGCTGACGGAAGATTTGAGAGCCGCCATACGCGGCACGGTGGATTCGCTGAACGAAAAGGGATTCCGGGTGCTGGGCGTTGCCCACAAGACCGATCCTTCGCCGGTTGGAGAGTTTGGCGTGAAAGATGAGTGCGGCATGGTTCTTATCGGCTACCTGGCTTTTCTGGATCCGCCGAAGGAGACTACGGCCGAAGCTCTCCGCACCTTGAAGGAGTACGGCGTCACCACCAAAATTCTCACCGGAGATAATGACAGGGTCACGCGCACAATCTGCGCCCAGGTAGGAATGCAGGTTCGCAACATGCTGCTGGGGCCCGAGATTGAAAGCATGAGCGACGAGGAACTGGCCGCAGCCGCCGGGAAAACGGATGTGTTCGCGAAGCTGACCCCGGATCAGAAGTCCCGCATTGTCGCGGTGCTGCGAAACGCCGGACATACGGTGGGGTTCATGGGAGACGGCATCAATGACGCCGCCGCCATGAAATCCGCGGATATCGGAATTTCCGTGGATACGGCTGTGGATGTGGCCAGGGAGAGCGCGGACGTCATCCTGCTGGAAAAGGATCTGATGGTGCTGGAAAAGGGAATCATTGAAGGCAGGAAAACCTATGCCAACATGATCAAGTACATAAAAATGACGGCCTCTTCCAACTTCGGCAACATGTTTTCCGTACTGGCGGCTTCGGCGCTGCTGCCTTTTCTGCCGATGATGAGCGTGCACCTGATTTTTCTGAATCTGATTTATGACCTGTCCTGCACCGCCATACCGTGGGATAACGTGGACAGGGAGTTTCTGCTTCAACCCCGCAAGTGGGACGCTTCATCCGTGGGCAATTTCATGATCTGGATAGGACCCGCCAGCTCCATCTTCGACTGGACGACATATGCGTTCATGTACTTTGTATTCTGTCCTTTCTTCGTTTCCGGCGGAATACTCTACAGCGATCTGCCTTCCTGGTATGACGGCGCTCGTCTGGAGCAGATCCAGGCCATGTATGCGGCCATGTTCCAGACCGGGTGGTTCGTGGAATCCATGTGGAGCCAGACCCTGGTCATCCACATGATCCGCACCCCAAGGCTGCCGTTCATCCAGAGCCGTGCATCCGCGCCGCTCACCCTGATGACGTTCACCGGGATTGCCGTTCTTACGATCATTCCCTTTACCGGCCTTGGTCATCTGCTGGGCTTCGCGCCTCTGCCCGCCGGCTATTTCGCCTACCTCGTCCCGTGCATCATTCTGTACATGATGCTGGCCACCGGCCTGAAAAAGGCGTATGTGCGCCATTACGGAGAGCTGCTGTAGAACATTTCAGCGTGAAAAAGCTCTACGGCAGTTTCCGGGTGTCGGACGGAGCGGACTCCGGCCGTCTTGCGGGAAGTGCGGCGAACATTCGTAATTCAGGCATGAACGCCGCAGGGAGAACAACAGGACTGGCGGCATGTTCCGGCCATGGACGGCCTTCCCGCCCGCCGCGCGGCGGGCGGGAAGGCGCGCAGGGTGCTTGTCGAACCGGGCGCGTGCGGCTATGCTTCGGAAACGGCGCGCTCTTTCCGGAGCCGTCGGGGGTATCCCGGCATCTGGGCATGTTCGTTTTGAAAATATTCTTGAAGCCGGGCAGATCGAAACGCGTCTCCGCCCTCCTTATCCATACAGCGCTCCGCGCTGACGGCCAGGGAGTGCGCGGCGTCTCCCGCCTGTCCTGCGGGCATTTTCGGCGGCAGAACTTCCGGGCGGGGCATTTCAACTTCAATCACCTGCTCTTGATGAGGAACTTGCATGAACGGCACAGTTGACGAATTGACGGTCAATTATGAAGAAGACGGCATTCTCAGGGTAAAGGAAGTGGACAAGGAGATATTGTCCAGGGGAGCATGGGCCACCGTGCTTTTCCGTTATCGGGAATGGATGCCCGAAGCGGACGCCTACGGCCCGGACAGATACACCATCCGCCGTTACAAGAAAAGTGCCGGGGAATACCGCCAGCAGTCCAAATTCACCATTTCCAGCGCGGATCAGGCCCGGCGCATTATCGACGCGCTGGGGCGCTGGCTGGAGCCGGATGAGCATGGACAGGAATGAGGATGGACGTGACCATGCGCCCGACCGCGCGCGTCGGGAGCTGCTGCACGACCTGCTTTCCCCGTGGCGGCGGCGCGGACGCAGACTGCTTCAGATTGGAGGCAGTCCCCTGGTGCCGCCTTCCCTGTTCTGGGAGGCCGGTTTTGACGCGGTATGCATCGAAAGCGGGCCGGATATCCTGAATGCTGCCAGGGAAGAGAGCGGACAGGTGGTGGAATACACCCTTGGACAGCCGGATTCCCTGCCGTTTGAGGATGATTCCTTTGACTATGCGGTGCTGCCTGATTCGTCGTCCGTCGTGCCGTCTTCCGTTCCGCGTGGTGCGGCGCTCCGGGCCGTTGTCGCGGAGGCCGTGCGCGTGGCCTCGCACGGGGTCATCATGGTGAGCGCCAATCCTCTGGCTCCGGCAAACTGGAAACGGGAACGCGGAGAGCGCGGGGTCTGGCCCTGGGATCTGTGGCTGGCAGCCCGCCGCGCCGCGCCGGGCTGCCGCGTGACCCTGCGCGGCGTGTGCCGGGTTCCTCTCATGTCGGGAAGACAAAGGACACCCGCGCCGGAGACCTCCCTTCCTTCCGGCCGCAACGCCCGCTTTCTGACAGGTCCTCTGCCTCTGGGGGCGGCGTACGGCCTGCGGATCGGCTGGACACCCCTCGCGGGGACGCCGGTGGGCGCGTTGCGCGTACCCGGTCTTGCCGCCCGTCCCAGAGAGGCGGCCATGAGTTCTTCCGGGCTTGCCGCCGATGGCGCGGCCTGCCCGGAGGCGGAAGGGACGGACGGCCGCTGAACCCCGAAGGCGTTCAGTCCCTTCCCGGCAGAGGATGGAATCTGCCGGGCATATCCTTGCAGTTTGCGTCAACATGTGGGTTGAAGTAGCCGAAATTCAGGCCCGGACAGGCCTTTTTCAGACGTTTGCGGAAGTTGACGAGTCCCACGGCAGGGCCGAAGGCGATGCCGTCCAGCAGACGGAGGTAAAGTTCCGGGTCGATGTTCAGATTGCGCAACTGGATGAAGTTGACATCACAGGCGTTGACCAGTTCGATCAGCGCGGCGATTTCCTCCTCGCAGTCGGTAATGCCCGGAAAATACAGCAGATTGAGGGAAACAAACACGCCGCGTCGTCGCGCTTCCAGAATGGAGCGGCGCACATCGGCAAAGGTGAAGCTCCGGGGGCGGTAATAGCGCGCGTGCACTTCGGGCCGGGCGCTGTTCATGCTGACGCGGAGCGAGCTGAGTCCGGCGTCGCCGAGTCTGGCCACGGCATCGGGGCGTGAGGCGTTGGAATTGAGATTGACGGTACCCGTTCCGCCCCGTTCGCGGAAGGTACGCACCGTGTCCACGAGCAGTTCCTCTTCCGTCAGCGGCTCACCCTCGCAGCCCTGTCCGAAGGAGTAAATGGGGTCAGGCTCGTTGCGCTGGTGGTGGAACATGACTTCCACCAGCTCTTCCACCGTGGGAGTGAACGTGAGGCGATCCTGCGGAGTTGCGCAGATGGTGGATTCCTCGTCCTTGAACGAGATGCAGCCCACGCAGCGCGCGTTGCACACGCGGGAGACGGGCAGCGGGGCTTCGTAGCGGCCCAGGCACAGGTTGCGCGCGGCAGGGCAGGCGTAACGCAGCACGCAGTTGCCCATGAGATGCTGGACAAGACGGTTGTCCGGGTATTGAGCCATCAGCGCGCGGGCGGCCTTTTCCACCTTTTTCCGGGGAATCCCGGTAAAAACCTGCCGCGTGTCCTGATCCACCTTTTTTGCGCAGACGTAGAAGCGATCGCCGATCATGCCCACGGCTCCGTAGGCGAACAGGGGCAGGGTGGGGGCATTGTCGTCGGTGACATATACCGGGTGCGCGGTCAGGGTGTGTGCCGGAGCGATGAACGCGGCCACAGCCAGTTCTTCCATCTGGACGGTATCGCCGCTTTCCGGGTCAAGCCCCACGGCGTGACGCCCCGGCAGCAGGAACAGTTCGCTTTCCGGCGGAAGCGGCATGAGTTCATCCGGGCGGGGCAGCGCCCATTCCCGGCCATGCCGGCAGAGCATGAGCAGGTCGGGATCATCGTATATCCGGCCTTGCGCGTCGGCAAGAAGCAGACGGGGCAGCGGACGGGAATCTGCGGACATGGAAACTCCGTTGGAATCGGATTGTCGGGAAGGGGCGCACACGCGCCTTCCCTGCTTTAGCCGCTCCGTCCGCGTATGGCAATCCCCCCGGCCGCCGGGGAATGTTCCCGGCGCAGCGTCAGGCATGTGGTTTTACCCCGGCACGGACGGCAGAGCATGTTGCCGCGAAGGCGGGAAAGGCGTCCGGGATTTTCTGAAGGAGCTTCAGCGCTTATCGCTCCGCGGGTTGAAGAGGGGCTTTCCCGCTGACGCGGCGAGTCCTCGAGAGGCGGAGGATTGACAAAAGGGCGGCGTCGGCGGAAAATTTCTTCAATCAGACGATGGAGGTTTCAGGGACATGCCGTTATTGCCGCTCCTGCTGTTTTTTCTGTTTTTTTTCGGGGGGATGTTTCTCCTGGTGATTTTTCAGGCCCGACGTCACCGAGAGGCGCTGGCTCTTCTTGCGACGCAGCAGCGGGCAATGCAGGCCGAAGTGGAGCGGCTGGCGGATCTGCTTGAAGCTCTTGTGGCGGAAAGACCGCTGACGGATGAGTTCGAGGCGGAGGGGGAGGAAGAGAAGCGTGCCACAGGCTTTTCCGAAAGTCCGGATGCGGACGCCTCATGGGTGCCGGGTCTGGAAATGATGCTCAGCCGCGGCGGAGAGGCGACGCCGGAAGGGCCGGGCGCTGCTCCCGCGCATCTTTCCCTGCGGCCCGCTGCGGCCGGGGGCGCTTCCGGCGGCGTCCGGGAAAACGGCGGCATGCCGGAACTGAGAATGTGATGCGGATCGGCTTCGTCCGTTCCGGCAAATAATCATGGCCCGCGTTTCGACAAACGGATAATCCTTTTCCGGACGAACTCCTTCCCTCCCGAAGCCCCGGTCGTTTCCGCAGACGGCCGGGGCGGAATCATATGCCCGGCGCGCCGCTTTTGCCCGTAAGCGTGAAGCGCGCTAGAGTATTTTACCATTGAAATGCTCAACTTCAGTCGAGCAGAGCGGGACTGAAGCCGCGACGCCCCCTTTCCCGGTGTCGCCGCAATTCACTTGCGGCGTACAGCCCCGGCTTCAGGCGTGAAACCTGCGTGCCGGAACATGGGGTCTGGCCGGCAGATATTTTCGAGAGCAAAACGCTCTACGGATGGGCAGAGACGAGTTTCGCTCCGCTCGACACAGCGCTCCCTCTGGATTCTGTCCCTGCCCTGCATGATTGCGATATGATCGACAGTCCGGGTTACACGCCTTCCAGAAAAATCGAGGCCAGGACGGCGGCGACCGGAAGGGCGGGAAGCATGTTGGTGAGGGAGATGCGCGTGAGGTTGAGCAGATTCAGGCCGATGCCGATGACCATCAGTCCGCCGAGGGCCGTGATTTCACTGAGCGTCGCGGGGCCGAGCCAGGGTTGAAGCAGTCCGGCAAAAAGCACCAGCGCTCCCTGATACAGCAGCAGCGGAACAGCCGCGAGCGGAACGCCCAGGCCATAGGCGGAGGCCAGAGCTATGGCCGAAAATCCGTCCATGACAGACTTGGAGTAGACCAGAGTTCTGTCGCCGCGCAGCCCTTCGTCAAATGAGCCGAGAAAGGACATTGCTCCGATGCAGAACAGCACGGCGGCATTGACCAGCCCTTCCGTGAACAGGGGGTTGTCGGAGCGCAGTCTGCCCCTGAGTCTGTCGCTCAGCCGCATGAAGCGTTCCTCCAGCCTTATGGACTCGCCGCACAGTCCTCCGAGCAGGATGCTGAAGATCAGAATGACGGGCGAGGCGGTCTTGAACGCCATCTGCATGCCGATGACCATTGTGCACAGTCCCAGCCCCTGAAAGACGATGGTGCGCATGCGTTCGGGCAGACGCGCGCCGAGCGCCAGCCCGAGCAGTCCTCCGGCAATGACGGCCGCCGCGTTGACCAGCGGCCCGAGGGGAAAAACCATGACAGCCTCCTTGTGTCCCGTTCCGGGAGCGGTTTTAAACTGAACCTGCTTTACCGGAAAATCTCTCCGCACGCCCCCGGAAAATTTCGGGGGAGGGGTCGAAAATTTGCTTTTGACCCCTCCCCGCGCGCTCCGTATCACATAGGCACGGGCTATTTTTCACATTGGAGCGGTTTCATCGTGAAATCGCCCGCCGGTCGGAACACGGGGTTCCTGCCGATGGATACTTTCAATCACGAATATTTTATTTCTGACCGGAGCATTTTTATGATCAGCAGTATTGATCGCGACAAATGTGTCGGATGCGGAACGTGTACCAAATCATGCGGACTTGACGTATTCCGGCTGGATACCGACCAGCCGGAAGTATCCCCGTGCATGGGGGCCTGTCCCGCCGGCACGGATATCAGGGGATACCAGGCCATGCTTCAGCGCGGCGATGTACGCGGCGCGCTGGAATGTCTGAAGAAAAGCAATCCCTTTCCCGCCATTACCGGACGCGTCTGCTTTCATCCCTGCGAATCGGAATGCGCTCGGCGCCGTGTGGATGAAGCGGTGGGAATCAACGCGGTGGAACAATTTTTGGGAGACAGGGATCTTGAACGTGAGGCTGTGAAGCCCGCGCGCGTTCATCTGGCCAAAGTGGCAGTGGTTGGAGCAGGACCCGCCGGGCTTTCCGCAGCCTGGTTTCTGACCTGCATGGGGTATGAGGCGGTTGTCTACGAAGCGATGCCCGAAGCCGGCGGTATGCTGCGCTACGCCATCCCCGCCTACCGGCTTCCTTCCGAGGTTGTGCGGAAGCAGGTCGGCATGCTGACGGATATGGGGGTTCGCTTCCATTTCAATACCAAAATCGGCAAGGGAGCGGATATCAGTGTGGCCGAACTGCGCCGTCGGGGCTGCCGGGCGGTGATTCTGGCCGCAGGAACCAGTCGGAGCAGGAAAATTCCGGTCGAGGGCGGTGAGCTTCCCGGCGTGTTCTGGGGGCTGGAATTTCTGCGCGCCGTACGCTACGGCGAGGCCCCGCGTCTGTCCGGCACGGTGGCGGTCGTGGGCGGCGGCGATGTGGCCGTGGACGCGGCCATCAGCGCCAGACGTCTGGGAGCGGCACGCGTGATCATGGCCAGCCTGGAAGCGGAAGGGCAGTTGCCCGCGTATCCGCATAATATTGCCGATGCCGTGCGCGAAGGAGTGGAATTCAACTGCGGGGTTGGCCCGGTGCGGGTTGAAGAAAGGAACGGTGCTGCATCGGCTCTGGTATTACGCAAATGCCTCCGTGTTTTCAATGCTGAAGGAAAGTTTGCCCCCGAATTTGACGATCAGGCCCTGAGCCGGCTGGAGGCTTCCACCATTATTTTCGCCATCGGCCAGGCCCCGGAATCCGGCCTGTTCGATGAGGATGCCGACATGATGCCCAACGGCTATGCCCGTGCGGACAGTCTGACGGGCGAAACAGGAAAACAGGCCGTGTTCGCTGCGGGCGACATTGCCACCGGACCGGCCTCGGTCATTCGCGCCATTGCCGGTGGGCGGGAGGCCGCGATTTCGGCGGATCGGTACCTTCGTGGCATGGTTATTCTGGGCGAACGCGGTAGAGCGCGTCCTCTGGTACCGGAGGAAAAACTGCCCGGAAAAGGCATTGCTTCCCTGCCCCGCCACGAGCGGACGATAAGGGAGAATTGTTCCGGTTTTGACGAAATACGGCGGGGCCTGCGGCTCGACGAAGTGCTGGCGGAATCCCTGCGCTGCATGACCTGCGGGAGCAAGTCGCATATCACCTATAACGACGACTGCATGACCTGCTACACCTGCGAGCTTGTCTGCCCGGCAGACGCCATCAACGTGCATCCTTTCAAGGAAACGTTGCCGCGCACGCTGTAGGATAGTTTAATCAAACATTAAATAATCGCAGTGAACGTCAAGGAGTATCATATGGGCAAAACGTATCGGGATGCCTACCGTTTTTCAACGGATGTGCTGGTCATAGGCGGCGGCATGGGGGGGGCCTGGGCTGCAAAAACGGCGGCAAAACAGGTCAGGGACGTGCTGGTGGTGGACAAGGGGCCGCGAGACTGGGGCGGGCTGGGCAGCATGTCCGGCGGGGACATGATCTGCATGCAGCCGGAAGACGATGTCAACGATCTGCTGGACGATCTCGTGTATTATTACGACGGCCTGTGCGAACAGGATGTGCTGGAAAAGATTCTGGTGGAATCGTACGACCGTTTTCGCGAATATGAGGAAATGGGGCATCGCTTCGCCCGCGATGCGGACGGCAGGCTCATGTATATCCCCCAGCGGGGGCTGCCGCATATGCGGTATTATTTCTATCATCCCTACGGCAGGGGCGGTTCGCACATGGCGGAAGTCATGGCGGGAGCCCTGCGCAAGGCGGGCGTGCGCCGCCTGGGCCGCATCCAGATCACGGATCTGGTGAAGGAGGACGGCCGGGTCACGGGGGCGGTCGGCTTTCATGTCCAGAGCGGCGTTCCCTGCTTCTTCAGGGCGAAGGCCGTCATTCTGGCTACAAACTTCGGCGGCTGGAAAACTTCCTATCATCAGAACAGCTGCGCGGGAGACGGCGCGGCACTGGCCTACCGGGCCGGAGCGGCCTGCCGCAACTGCGAGTTCATCAAAATCTGGAACGTCCCCACCCAGTTCGCCTGGGAAGGGCAGACGGGACTGCTGCCCAAGGGCGCGCTGCTGCTCAACGCAAAGGGTGAGGACTTCATGCGCCGCTACGCCCCGGAAATCGGCGCCCGTGCCGATCCTCACTATAATACGCACGGCATGGCCTGCGAAATCCGCGCCGGACGCGGCCCCATTTATTTCGACACCAGCAAAATGAAGCCGGAGGATGTGGAAATCATGCGGCCCGCGGCGGGCTGGATGAAGCTCAATGACGACAAGCTCAAGGCGCTGGGCATTGATTTCTTCGGCGGGCAGACGGAATGGATGACCCAGCTGCATATTTCCTACGGTGGAGTAAAGGCGGACATCAACGGCCAGACTACCGTGCCCGGTCTGTTTGTGGCAGGCCGCGCGCGCAGCATCGATCCCGGCGTGTACATGGGCGGCTGGGCGCACTGCACCATTTCCACCACCGGACACACGGCCGGGGAATCCGCCGCCCGCTTCGCGCTCGGCAGTGATGATGTCCGTTTTGACGAGGAATGTGCCGCCGCGATGCTGGACGAGGTATACTGTTTCCTCGGCAGGGAGGGCATCCGTCCCAAGGATGTGATCCGCCGCATGCAGGAAGTGACGGCTCCGTGTGATGTGCGCATCCTGAAAACAGGACGGGGCCTGAGCAAGGCCATTGAAAGTTTGGAGGCGGTCCGCGACGAGGTTCTGCCCGTCATGGGCGCGCAGGACCCGCACTATCTCATGAAGCTGGTGGAGGCCAGAGCCAACGTCACGCTGACGGAAATGACCCTGCGCGCCTCTCTGATGCGCAAGGAATCACGCTCCGGCCATTACCGCGAGGATTTCCCGAAACGCAGCCCCGATCTGCGCTGGATCATCGTGGAAAAGGGCGTGGACGGCAACATGTCAACCCGCATGGAGGTACTGGATACATCCACGATGCGGATAAAACCGTACAAGTATTACATGGATCATTTCAACTTTCCCGTTGATCCCGACTACAACTGGGATCTGGTTCTTTAACCGCGCGACGAAAACAAGGGGGGGCCTTGCGGCTCCCCGCCCAAGCATCACCGAGGAGGTCACATGAACAGGTTCCATCGTTATGCCGTCCTTTTCGCGGCGGCGTTGTGCGTCTGCGCAGGCGCGGCTCACGCCGGGCCGACGACGCTCAAGTTCTCCCTGCAGAACCCGGAGAACTCCTTCAGCACGAACAACGGCATCAAGAAATGGATCGAGAAGGTGGAGCAGGATTCCAACGGCACGCTCAGCATCGACCTGTACGCCGGAGAAACCCTGTGCAAGGGCGCGCAGTCCTGGTCCGCCGTGCGCAACAACATTACCGACATCGCCTGGATTCCCATGGGCATGTACGCGGGCATGAATCCGCTGGCCGAAGCGATCTTTCTGCCAAGCCTGCCCTTCAGTGATCCCATGACCATCACCAGAACGGCCAACGATCTGTTCGAAAAGATCCCTGCCCTGAGCAAGCCTTACAGCGCCAACCGAATTATCGCCCTGTACACTTCAGATTCCAACAATCTGGTCACATCCCGCCCAGTAAGGACGCTGGAGGACCTCAAGGGGCTCAAGATACGAACCACGGCCGGGCCCTTTGTGCCGATGCTGGAAGCTCTCGGCGCGGTTCCCGTGGTCATGGGCAACGCCGAGGTGTATGACGCGCTTTCCAAGAAGACCATCGACGGGGTATTGGCGAGCTGGGAAACCATTGACGGTTCCCGCTTTTATGAGGTTGCTCCCTATGTGACCACGAATTCCCCGTTCGGGTTTTCACTGTTCACTATTGCCATGAACAGGAAAAAGTTTGACAGATTGCCTGATGAGGCAAGGAACGCTTTGCTGAAGAACGGCGGCATGGATGGCGCACTGTGGCTGGCGGAGAATTTTTCCTTTGCCACACGGAAGCTGGCCGAACCCCTGCAGGCAAAGGGTGCGGTAACCATATATGAACTGCCTGCGGAAGAACGCGCCCGCTGGGACAAGGTAGCCGGGCACATGACCAGGGAGCGCTGGATGAAAGATACGCTTGAGAGCGGCAAGGTCGCCCGCGAGGACGCCGAAACGGTGCTGGGCGTGCTGACTGGTGAAAAGACCCTGTAGCGCATATGCGATTGAACGGGCGGCCGCCCGGAGACGGCCGCCCTTCGGCACGCCGGAATCCGCCCCCCGCCTTCCGGCATTTTGAGGAGGTTCCATGTTCAACCGTCTGTTCGACAGGCTCATGCGCGGCGTCATGTGGTTCGGCGCCTGCCTTCTGGGCGCGCTCATGACGTTGATATCCGTTGACGTCTGCATGCGTTATTTCTTTCACAGTCCCATTCAGGGGTCCTATGAAATCGTCGAGGTGTTCATGGGCATGTTGTCGCCCGTGGTCATCCTGTATTGCGCCTGGCACCGCGGGCATGTGGGCGTGGATCTGTTTTTCGACAGGTTTCCCCGCCCGGCGCAGAGAGCCTGCGTCATCTTCACCTCCCTTGTGTGCGCACTGCTCAGCTTCGGCCTTGCCGTCTGCGCGCTGTTCCTGATCCGCGAGCTGTACCAGGACGGCGTCACCACAAGCCTTCTGTACATTCCCTGGTGGCCTGTGGGTGTCGTCATTTTTGTCTGCTTTGTCCTGATGACCGTGGTGGAGACCCGCGTGTTCCTCACGTCGCTCACCTCTTCCAACCCGCAGGATGTGTTATGAGTCTGACTCCCATACAAATCGGCTATATCGGCATGGGCGCGCTTATCTTTCTCATTTTCATCCGCATGCCCATCGGCATGGCCATGCTGCTGGTGGGCGCGGGCGGCTTCGCGGCCATCAACGGCGTGGAGCCGGCTGTCGCGCTCCTGCAGAACGTCCCGTACGAAACCTTCATACAATACAGCTACTGCGTGGTGCCCCTGTTCATCCTCATGGGCAACTTCGCCTTCAAGTCCGGTCTGAGCAGCGACCTGTACTGGGCGGTGCGGAAAATGATGGGCAGTCTCAGGGGCGGGCTGGCCATGGCTACCGTGGGAGCGTGCGGGGCCTTTGCCGCCATCTGCGGCTCCAGCGTGGCCACGGCCATCACCATGGGCGTCGTGGCTCTGCCGGAAATGAAGAAATACAAATATTCCGACGCGCTGGCTACCGGCGCCATCGCCGCCGGGGGCACGCTTGGCATTCTCATTCCTCCGAGCACCATCATGGTCATTTACGGCATCATTACCCAGCAGTCCATCGGGGCGCTGTTCATGGCCGGGTTCATTCCCGGCATACTCCAGATGCTCCTGTACATAGCCACCATCGGCCTTCTGGTGCGGCGCACCCCTTCGCTCGGACCGGCCGGAGAGCCCTGTTCCATGATGGAAAAGGCGCGTGCCCTGTCAAAGGTGTGGGGCGTGGTGCTGCTCTTCGTGCTGGTCATCGGCGGCCTGTATGCGGGGATTTTCTCCCCGAACGAGGCGGCGGGCATCGGGGCGATGGCGGCCATGCTGCTGGGCTTCATCTACACGAAAATGCCGAAGCGGCAGTTCGTCGCCGCCTGCATGGACGCGGCGGTCAAGTCCACGGGCATCGGCTTTCTGATCATGGTCGGGGCCATGATGTTCGGGTATTTTCTCGCGGTGAGCCGCGTGCCCTTCGTCATGGCGGATTCCATCGCCGCGCTGAACGCCCCGGCGCTGATCGTGATTATCGGCATCCTGCTCATTCTGATCGCGCTGGGCTGTTTCATGGATTCCATGGCCATCGTGCTGCTCACGGTGCCGATTTTCTTCCCTCTGGTGCAGCAGATGAACATCGACCCCATCTGGTTCGGCATTCTGGTGGTGCGCGTGACGGAAATGGGGCTCATCACGCCGCCCGTGGGGCTGAACCTTTTCGTAATCAAGGGCGTGGCCAACGTGCCCATGAGCGCGGTGTTCCGCGGAGCCGTGCCGTTCATCGCGGCTGACTTCATCCATCTGACGCTGCTCATCTGCTTCCCGCAGATCACGCTGTTTCTGCCTTCCCTGCTCATGTAGCGGCGGGCGCTCCGCAGGCCGCTTGGCGGTCTGCGGAGATCCGCGGGAAGCGGGAGAACGCATTGAAGACGCCTCGCGTATATGCTAAGCAGATCCCGGAGGAGGATCAGGCCGCATCGGGCGGCGGGCGCCTCGGCGTCGGGAGGAGCGGCGTGATCGACGAGTTCAATGGCGATTTCCTTCAGTGGCTTCGCGGTTTTTACTATGTGGCCAGAACGGGCAGCATCTCCCGTGCAGCCGCAAAAATGAACCGCAGCCAGTCTTCCGTGTCCTATTCCCTGCAATGCCTTGAGCGCCAGCTGAACGTCATGCTGTTCAGACGGCGCAACAACATTCTGGAAATCACTCCGGAGGGCGTGCAGCTTCTGGACTGGGCCGTTTCCGCCTTCGAGCTTCTGGAGGACCTGAAGGATACGCTCTCCTGCGCTTCCGGGGAGCTGTCCGGCAGCGTTGGTGTTGCCGGTTCCATGACCATTCTCAAGCAGGAGCGCGTGTCGAACCTGATCATGGAGTTCATGGAGCTTCACCCCAGAGTGCAGGTTTCCCTGCGGGTAGGCCCTCCCCGCGAGGCGCTGGAGAGCATCGAATACGGCATCGCGGACTTCGCCCTGCTTGCGCTGGCCCGCAGGCCGGAAAAGTTTCTGGCCGTGCGTCTGGGAACTGCGCCCTTCATTCTGGTGACGCCGAAGAGACACGGCTTCGATCTGGACAGGATGCCGACCAGAGAACAGCTTCGCCGTCTGCCGTTTGTCACCTATATGGGGGATGACGGCGCGGAGATCCATACGCCCTTTCTGGCGGAGGAAAAGCTGGACGGACTGACGGGGCGGACTGTGCTCAAGGTGAACCAGTACGATCTCGTGCTGGAATATATCGCCAGGGGCGCGGGCTGCGCCATCATGGACATGCTGTCTCTGAAGATGCTGCCGGCATACGCGAAAAAGACCTCCTTCCATCCGCTCGGACACTTTCTTGACGATCTGGAATACTTCATGGTGTCCCGCAGACACCGCAGTCTGAGCCCCGCCGCCTCCGCCCTGGCCCGGCAGGTACGGGCGCTGTTCGTCCGACAGGAGGAAGAGTCCCGCTCCTGAGCGCATTCATATCGGGAGAGTACACAGCGCCGGATACAGAAAAGCCCGCGTCCCCGGCGGAAAACGGGAACGCGGGCCATGTCGTCCGTGCGCCGCGCGGGTTATTTCACGGCCACGGCTTCGATTTCAAGCCCGGCCCCGAGGGGCAGGGCGGCTACTGCCACGCAGCTGCGGGCCGGGAAGGGTGCCTTGAAGAACTGGGCGTACACTTCGTTTACCCTGGCAAAGTCGGCCATGTCGGTAAGGAAGATGTTGACCTTGATCACCTTGTCCATGCCGGAACCGGCGGCCTCCAGCACGGCCTTCACGTTGGAAAGGGACTGCCGGGCCTGCTCCGCGATGTCGGCGGGCATGGTCTTGGTTTCGGGATTCATGGGCAGCTGGCCGGAGCTGAACACCAGATTGTCCAGCGCGATTCCCTGGGAGTAGGGGCCGACGGCGGCGGGGGCAAGGGCGGTTTCAACGGGTTTGAACATGGAGTTCTCCTTGATGGATAATTATTGCGGAAAAAGGATAGGGGAATGAACGAACTCTGGCAAGCGGGCGGCAATCGGCCGCAGGCCGGCGCCCTGCGTGGCCGCCGTCTGGTCGGCTTCCGCTGCGCCGGAGTCTCCGCCCTTACTCCGTCAGCGCCTTGCAGATGGCCTGATAGCCCTCATGCGCCCTGAGCAGCTGTTCCTCTTCCACATATTCGTCGATGGTGTGCGCGAGACTTTCCCGCGAGGGGCCGAAGCCGAGCGTCCTGATGCCTTTCTCTCCCGCGTAGTGACTGCCGTTGGTGCAGAAGGAATAATGAGTCACTTCGGGGGCAAGGCCGGCTGCACGCAGCGAGGCCAGGGTTTTCTGAATGAAATTCTCCTGTTCGTCGAACAGCCAGCCCGGAAAGAAGCGTTCGCCCTCAATGACGCTGCCGGTATGGCACAGCTCGCGCCCGCGTGCGAAAACCGCCCGCCCCCTGAAGCCCGGCGTCGTGCGCTCCAGCTCGGCCAGAATGGCGGCGTAGGGCGCCATGACGCTTTCCCGCGTTTCCCCGGTGAGCAGACGTCGGTCATAGGTGGCCCGGCATCCGGAGGGCACGACGGATGCGCCGGGATAGGGGGTGGAGATGATGTCGGTCAGCACGGAAACACCCTTTCCAAGCACGGGATGCTCCGGAGGCGTGATGCGGGCAAAGCTTCTCGCCGCTTCCATCATCAGCAGCACGGCGTTGACGCCCTTTTCCGGATTGGCGGAGTGCGCGGGCACGCCGAAGGTTTCCACGGTGATTTCCGCACGGCCCCGCTGGCCGATTTTCAGATTGCACTCCGAAGCTTCCCCTATGATCACGTAGTCCGGTTTCAGCCGTTCGCTGATCAGCGAGGCGGCGACGCCTTCAAAACATTCCTCGTGCACCACCCCGGCCACGCACAGCCTGCCGCCGAAATCACGTTTCGTGGCTCCGGCAAAGCCGGCTGCGGCGCAGGCCATGGCCGCCACCGCGCCTTTCATGTCCGACGCGCCCCGGCCGTATATTCTGCCGTCCACGCGTTCCGCTCCATACGGTTCATGCTGCCAGGCGGAGGGATCGGGCACGGGGACGGTGTCGATGTGTCCGTCGAACACGATGGTCGGACCGGGACGTTTGCCGTTGATGATGCCGGTGACGCTGCCGTAGGCATCCACGAAAATGTCGTCAAAGCCCTTTTCCCTGAAAAAGCGGGAAAGTTCAGCCACCACGCCGTCCTCGCGTCCGGAGACGCCGGGGCGGCGGATGAGCGCCTGACAGAGAGCGATGACTTCTTCCTGTTGTTCCCTTCCGGGCATGGTTTTCTCCTGTGATGGAAAGATGCGGGCTGCTCCCGCGTTATTCGCTCCAGCGGCTGTGTCTGCCGAACCACACCACGTCTCTGTAGGTGGAGGGGGAGGTGTCGCCTTCGGTGCTGATGAGCAGCACGGTGGAAGTCCCGTTCAGCCTCAGCTTCTCGCGCGCTTCCGCACCTTCTTCCGACTGCATGATCCACTGGAGAACGCCCGTGGTCACCGCGCCGGATTCGCCGGACAGGACGGGAACGTCTCCGCCGCGGGGAGCGGCCAGAATACGCATGCCGTCAGCCGCCACGCAGTCCGGGCAGGAAACGCAGGCAGCCGCATAATCGCGCAGCAGCGGCCAGCTTATGGTGTTCGGTTCGCCGCAGGCCAGACCGGCCATCAGGGTGTCGAGATCTCCCGCGACGGAATGGGGTCTGCCGTCCGCAGCCAGGACAGAGCGATAGATGCAGTTTGCTCTGTGCGGCTCGACGATGACGAAAACGGGCATGTCCGGCCCCAGTTCGGCGGCCAGACAGCCGAGTACCGCCCCGGCGAAGGAGCCGACGCCCGCCTGGAGGAAGACATGGGTAGGAGCCTGTGTACCCGCCGTGCGCATCTGTTCCAGGGCTTCCGCCGCCAGGGTGGTGTAGCCCTGCATGATCCAGGCGGGGATATCCTCATAGCCGTCCCATGCGGTATCCTGCACCATGACCCAGCCTCGCTCCCGCGCCCTGGCCCAGGTCATGCGCACGGCGTCGTCGTAGTTGAGATCGGTGACGGAACATTCCGCCCCAAGAGCGCGGATATTCTCCACCCGGCTTGAGGCGGAACCCCTGGGCATGTAGACCACGGCCTTCTGCCCCATCTGCCGGGCCGTCCAGGCCACGCCGCGTCCGTGGTTGCCGTCCGTGGTGGTGGCAAAGGTGATATCTCCGAGCTTTTCGCGCAGGACGGGGTCGCGGAGGCGATCCGGGTCGAGCGAGGAAAGCGGGCGCCCCAGCTTTTCGGCCAGATACCTGCCGATGGCGTAGGAAGCGCCCAGCACCTTGAATGCGTTGAGTCCGAAGCGCCGGGATTCGTCCTTGATCAGAATGCGGCCCAGGCCGAACTCCCCGGCCAGATGCGGCAGATCGTGCAGCGGCGTGGGCGCGTACTCCCTGAAAGTCCTGTGGAAAGCACGTACGTCTCCGGTGTTTGCAGGCGCGAGGGCGTCCAGCGGAGCGCCCTGTCCGAAAGGTCTGCGCGCGGAATTGTAGCAGATGTCGACCATCATGAAAATCTCTGTTTTTTCTGCTGAAAGCTTTTTTGCCCCGCGTTCCGGGCGAACCTGTCCGGAAAACGCGGAAGTGCTCTTCAAGACTATGCAAGTCCGATAAGGGGCCAGACGACGGAGGAAACGAAAAGCAGCGCGAAGCCCGCCAGAATCATGCGAAGAGTCATGAGGGGCAGCAGATAGCGTACCCGGACATAGCCGGTGGCGAACATGATCAGCGCAGGGGCCAGCTCGTAGGGCAGAAAGAACTGATCTACGCCGTAGAGGAAGGAGTACAGGACCGGCTTGATGCCGATGCCGAGATTGGTGGCGATTTCCGCAAGCGGCACGCTGAGCGCCGTGGCTGCAGCGACGGGAGTCAGCACGAGGTTGGCAATGATGCCGACCCAGTAGGAGAAGAAGCAGATTCCCGCGAGGGATTCGATTTGCTGCAGATAGGGCACGATCTTGGCGGACAGCCAGGCCGGTATGCCCAGCGAACCGGCTACGATGCCGATGGCCATGCAGCCTGCGATAAAGAACAGGATGGGGAACTGGATTTCCTTGAGATCATCCACGTCCATCAGTCCGAAGATGGGGGTGAAGCCGAGCAGAACCGTACCGCAGAAGGCGAAATACCCGGGAATGCCGTGCAGGGGTTCGCTGACGAACGCCACCAGCGCGCAGAGCGCGAGGATCAGCGTTTTTTTCTCCACCCGGCGGATTTTGCCGAGTTCCAGCAGATCGGCTTCCGCGCTGGCGCGGCAGCGGGAGATGATTTCGCCCAGGGCCTTGCCGCCGAAGACATGCAGAATGGCGAAGGCCAGCAGGGCATGGCAAAGCTGGTAGGGCAACTGCTCGACCAGGAAGCCGCCCCAGGTGAAGGGGACGCCCATGTCCTTTACCATCAGCAGGCCGATGATGCCGGTGTTGTTGGGCAGGAAACAGGCGGCGGAAATGGTCGCGCCGAAAAAGGCCGCCAGAATGAGGGTGGTGGAGGCGCGGGAGTTGGGATCAAGCCTGAGCGCCTCGCACATGCCTCCGGCAATGGTCATGAACAGGATATCGACCGTGATGATATCGGGAATGATGGCATTGAGCAGAAAGCCCGCTCCCAGAAAGGCCGAGTACAGACGTATGGGGGTAGTGCCCACCCGGCTGACGACGAACAGGGCGATACGACGGGAAAGTCTGGTTTTGTCCATCAGAACGCCGATAAGCATGCCGCACATGGACAGCCACGGGATGGGCGTGGTCCAGCCCACGAAGGCGACTTCCGGCGCGCAGACGCCCATGATGATATAGTACATCAGGAGCAGCACGGCCACGACGAAATTGGGCAGCAGATCAAAGGCGAACATGCCGATGGCCGTGATGGTGCCGAACCAGTAGTAATTCAGCGCCGCATTGGCGGGATCATGGAAGGCCCAGGTTACAAGGGCGGCCAGCAGGAAGCTGAAGCACCAGCCGAAGCCTTTCGTTCCCATGCGGGATATGACGTTTGCGTGTGCCATGGGTTCTCCTCCGGTTACTGTTGCCGCCGAAACATCCCGGAGCTGTTCCGGCGGGCCTGGGCGAGGTGATTCCCCCCTCGGGCAGTTGACAGGGAAATGACAATGAATTGTGGATATTGTCACAAAATACGGCGCAAACCGTCATGCCTTTGGGAATGCTCTTCCGGCGCGTCGGAGCGGAGGGGACGAAAGGAAGGGCGCTGCAAGTTCAGCGGGCGCTTTTTTCCTCGGCGTCACGCATGGAGGCGTAACCATACGCTCGGGCCATATTGTCCGCGGTTTCCTCGGCAAGGTTGCGCCCCTGCCGCACGCAGTCACGGGTAAAGGCCAGATAGCGGGCCAGAGTGGACCTGGACCATGTTTTCAGTTCACCCGCAAGGTAGGTTTCAAAAGATGTAACGTCGGGGCGATCCTCGTCGCTGGTCAGGGGGCGGCCCTTGGAACGGACGCGAGGATAAGCCTGATCGGTGCGGCGCTCCCAGTTGACATGGGTGTTCACGATTTCCCGGATCCACGCGAGAGAGTCCTGATCCGGAACAGGCAGCATGTGCCGGATGCGTCGGAACTCAAACGGTGAGGTGGATTCCATCATGAAGGCATACTTTTCGGTCAGCAGGTTGCGTCCCACGCGGTCGGCAGCTTCCAGATCGGCGAGATAGCTGCGCAGCAGGTCTTCCGGCCAGGTCATGAACTGGCTGGTCCGCATGATGCGGAAGGTGGCGGGATCATTCTGACATGAGGCCCGTCCTCCTTCATTCCGCACCCGATCAAACATGCTCCATTCCCGATCCACGATATTCTCAATCAGTTCCCTGGTCATATGCTTCTCCGAAAAAAGCCGCTGAACGGCGGTGAAATACAGGTGGTGCATGGCACGATTTCTTTTCAGTTGCAAGCCCTTCCGCTCTCCTTCGTCAAAAACGCCCTTATCTCCTGAAACCTCCCCGCTTCCGCTCCTTTCCCCCGCTCTTGATGCCTGCCCGCCTCCCTCTGCTCGGCAGCGGGCACGGCCCCTGCGCAGGGCCGTCGTCCGGCTGCCCCCCCTCCATGCCGCACTGCCGCGCGCGGCGGGAGGTCCCGCTCCATGGCCCGTTGCGCTCGCGTCTCCGGCGGTCAGGGATATTTTCAACATTGCGACTGACAGAACATCGGGGGAAAATGGACTTGACAAAATGGCAAAGCCGATGAAATCCCTTTTTGCAACTCGTCCCCTCAGGGAGGGGAGTCCGCACGCCCCCTATCAGTCTGCGGATGGGACGACTGCGGGGTGGAACATGACGGGGCAAACCATGCGTGGAGACATGATATGCGAGAAATGACCGAGACGCGAGGGCTTCCCCTGGCCAGAGCCTTTTTTCAGTCCTGCGAGTCCCGCCTGCGCGAGACGGTTCCCGACATCATGGCCGACGCGGCTGTCGGGCTGGCAGGCGAAGGCTCGGAATGTTTCGGCTGTGATGATGAGCTTTCCCGCGATCATGACTGGGGGCCGGCGTTCTGCATCTGGCTCCCGGCGGATCGCCTCGCCGCCTGCGCCTCCAGGCTGGACTCCGCCCTGGCGGAGCTGCCCGTGACCTTTGCCGGATATCCTTCACGCATGCGGCCTGAATGCCGTATGGGGAGGGTTGGCCCGCTGGCGGTGGAGGAGTTCTATGCCCGGTTTACAGGCCTGCGCCATGCGCCGCGCACATGGCGGGAATGGCGGGGCATTCCGGAACATGCGCTGGCAGCCTGCACAAATGGCGAGGTCTTCATGGACGCCAGAGGGGATTTTTCCGCGTGGCGCAAGGCCCTGCTGGAATATTACCCCAGAGATCTGTGGCTGAAAAAGCTGGCGGCCCGCTGCATGAACATGGCACAGGCCGGTCAGTACAATCTGCCGCGTGCGCTGAGGCGCGGCGAAACCGTGTGCGCCATGCTCGCGGCAAGCCGTTTCGCCGAGGCCGCGCTGGGTATGCTCTTTCTGCTGAACCGGCGCTATATGCCATTTTACAAATGGGCCTGGCATATCGGGCGGGATCTGCCGTTTCTGGGGGAATACACGGCGGATGCGCTGAAAAGAATCGCCTCGACGCCCCTTGTCGGAAGCGGCGGCGAGGCGGTTTGCCGCGAGGTGGAGGCTCTGTGTTCCCGGTTTGCTGAGGCGCTGCGGGAAAGGGGGCTTTCCTCCGAAACGGATTCCTGGCTCTGGGCGCACGGCCCGCATCTGGCCGCGCGTATTTCCGATCCCGAACTCGCCCGCATGAATCTGCTGGAGGATTAGGGCATTTCATTCATGAAATGCCCTGCGGAGTCGAGCGGAGTGAGACTGAAGCCTCGACGCCCCCTCTCCGGTGTCGCCGCAACTCACTTGCGGCGCACAACTCCGGCTTCAGGCGTGAAACCTGCGGGTCGGAAACAGCGCCCGGCAGGCAGGATATTTTCAACGGCAAAATGCTCCGGGACGCCAGAGTCTCCGCGAGCAGGCATTTCTTGCGGCATTCATCAGGAATTTCCCTTAATATTGAAACATCGGAATGGCGCACGACGGGAAACCATTATGGATACCTTCAAAACGGAATATGAATGGGCCGGAAGGCTGCTGAGTCAGGGCGACGCCGAAGGGGCGCACCGCGCGTTCGCGCATATGCTGGATGCGGGGGGGCACGCCCCTGCCCGCCGTGCCCTGCTGCTGCAGGGCATGGGCAGATGCCTGCACGCCCTGAACCGCGGCGAGGAAGCGGTCGAACCTCTGCGCGAGGCATGGGAGATACTGCGCCGGGAGCTTGGGGACGGACATCCCGCCAGTCTGGGCGCACAGCAGAATCTTTCCTTCATTCTTCAGGCCGTGGGCCGCCATGACGAAAGCATTGGACTGGGAAGAACGGCTCTGGCCGCGCTGATCGAGCGCTGCGGCGAAGGCAGCCTCCCTGTGGCGGATGCCCTGATCCGGCTTTCCGCCTCCTATTATGAGGCGGGCAATCCGGCGGAAGCCGAAGCGCTGTCCCTGCGGGCGAAGGCCGTGCTGGAGCGCCTGGAGCCCCGCGGCTTCAACATGTCCACCTGCCTGAACAATCTGGGCCGCATTGCGGAAGAGCGGGGCGAGGCCGGGGTCGGGTGCGAGCTGCATCGGAAGGCCGTGGAGATCCGGCGTGAATTGTGCGGAGACGGTCCGGAAACGGCGTTCTGTCTGGGCAATCTGGGCACGGCGCTGCTGGCGGCAGGACGCCCGGACGAGGCCGCCGTGGCGCTGGAAGAGGCGCTTCACTGCTACGCCCTGGCGGGCCGTACGACAGGCTCCGCAGTGGAAGGGCTGCGCCATAACCTTGAACTGTGCCGCCGGAACGGGACAGGGCGCAGTTTCCGTCCGGGCGTCTGACCAGAGTGGTTTGCTCTTGAACATATCTGCCGGCCAGACCCCATGTTCCGGCACGCAGGTTTCACGCCTGAAGCCGGAGTTGTGCGCCCCAAGTGAATTGCGGCGACACCGGGGAAGGGGGCGTCGCGGCCTCAGTCTCGCTTCGCTTGGCATCCGGAACATTTGGGGGAGCATTTTCAAACCGAAAATGCTCTGACGCCTGCGTTATCGGTTGTCGTCAGAAGAAGAGGCTTCCGGCGTGAAGCTCAGAACCTTCGCCCGCTTTTCCGGGCGCGGCCGGGAGTCTCCGTCCGGCGGATCCAGTGAAAAGGGCGCGGCTCCCGGCGGAAAGGGAAAGCCATCGGGCATTCCTGAAGGTGCGTTCCGGCGGCCGCCGCGGAGACGGTCGGCCCACTGGACGTTGAAAAGCTGGTTCTTCCAGTGCTTGGCCTGAATGAGGGAAAGCACGAGTACTGCTTCCTGCCAGCGCTGTGACGGTTCAAAACAACTGACGATCCGCATGTATTTTTCCCATAGCCCCATGAGCGAGGCTTCATCCAGAGCATCAAGCTGACGGGCCATTTTCAGCAGCATATGTTCCATTATAAAGCACCCTGGGAATATCTGTTTAAATCCTCGGCTGCCCTATCCGCCGGCTGGCTCCGCATCTGGCGAGCGGGCGGCACGGGGAGCGTTCCTTTTCGGTAGGACTTTTTGATGAAATCGGGTTTCTGCCGCCGTGCGGCCCGGCTATCATAGCGCCATCGCGTGACGGCGGCAAATGGAAATTGCCCGTGCCGGAGCTTTATGATACAAGTGCGGATCTCTTCCCCATTTTACCCGGCGGCCGCCGGAACCCGGAGTGATTGCATGAGCGACCTCAAAGCGATGTACCGCCAGATTGTGGCGGACGGTTTCCCCGATACCATGACCATCACCCTTGGGGAAACGGTACTGAAATACCGCAAGCGCGTATGGAACGTGGGCGGTGAAGTGCGCGGACTGCGCTACGGGGAAAACCCGGATCAGCCTGCGGCCCTGTATGAGCTGGTGGAAGGAGAAAGCGAGGTGGCCGGGAAGAGCTGGCGTAAGCCGGGGCAGGGCATTGTTTCCGCCCTGACCGAGGGCCAGATGATCCAGGCGGGCAAGCATCCCGGCAAGACGAATCTGACCGACGTGGACAATGCGGCGAATATCCTGCAATACCTCACCGGGCGCCCCGCGGCTGCAATACTCAAGCATAACAATCCCTGCGGCGCGGCCTGGGCCGACAGTCTCCACGACGCGCTGGAGCGCGCCTTCTGGTGTGATCGCATCGCCGCCTTCGGCGGCGCGGTGGTGGTGAACCGGCCCCTGGACAGGGCCACGGCGGAACTCATCGCGTCCCAGTATTTTGAAGTGGTGGCCGCCCCGGACTTTGAAGAGGGCGTTGTGGACATCATTTCGGCCCGCAGGAACCTGCGTATCCTGCATCTGCCCGGCCTGGGGCGGCTGGAGGAACTTTGCGGCACGCCTTTCCTGGATATCAAGAGCCTTACCGACGGCGGGCTGGTAATCCAGCAGTCTTTCGTCAACCGCATCCGCGGCGTCGACGACTTCATTCCGGCTTCAGGCACAGGCAAGGACGGCGTGACCGCAACGTCCCGCCGGGCCACCGCGCGAGAGCTGGAAGATCTGCTGTTCGCATGGGCGGTGGAGGCGGGCGTGACTTCCAATTCCGTCATTTTCGCCCGTGACGGCGCGACTGTGGCCATCGGCACCGGCGAGCAGGATCGCGTGGGATGCGTGGAACTTGCCATCCATAAGGCCTACACCAAACATGCCGATGTTCTGGCTTTCCGTCGCTGCGGTCTTTCTCTGTATGAACTGCAGCAGAAGGCTCTGGCGGATGCCGCGTCGGCAGGGATGCTGGAGGAGATCAATGAGCGCACCCGCGAGGAACGCGGGGGGCTGCCCGGTTCCGTGCTGGTTTCCGATGGCTTTTTCCCCTTCCGCGACGGCGTTGACACGGCCATTGCCCAGGGGGTGACGGCCATTGCCCAGCCCGGCGGATCGCTGCGGGATTATGAAGTCGTGGCGGCATGCAACGAGGCATCGCCCCAGGTGGCGATGGTGTTCACCGGGCAGCGATCCTTCAAGCATTGAAACCGGCTGTGAATACAAGCCGTAAAGGAATTCCTGGTGAAGGAAAATCTGATGAGGATGACATGGAAAAGGGGAGCGCTCGCAGCTGGCGCGCTGTTCTCCGTTCTGGCGGGGGCTGCCCACGCGGGGAGCGCGGGAGTGTTTGACACGCTGAGCATGGAAAGTGTCGCAACCGCTCTGAAGAGTGAAGGGTACGCGGCGGAGCTGATTCCCGGCGAAGACGGAGGGGACGACTCGGTTCTGTGGAAGATGAACGGATTCAAGAGTCATATCATCCCGTATGACGACGGGCACAGCATCCAGTTCTATGTGTGCTTTTCCGGTACATCCGCAACGCTGGAAAAGGTGAATGAATGGAACCGGAGCAAGCGCTTTTCCCGTTCCTATCTGGACAGCGAGGGCGATCCCTGCCTGGAGCTTGATCTTGACCTCGCGGGCGGGATCGCCAGGGACAGGCTGATAGACTATTTCAAGACCTGCGCCGTGTCCTTTGACCAGTGGCACGACGAGGTGGCGGGCGACTGAGCATTTCGCTCATGAAATGTTCTGCTTCAGTCGAGCAGGGCGAGACTGAAGCCGCGACATCGGAGCAGCCGCAAGTCAATTGCGGCGTCAGGCTCCGATGGAGGCGTGAAACCTGCGGGCCGGAACATGGGGTTCTGGCCGGCAGGATATTTTCAACCGCAAAACGCCCTGGAGTCCGACTGGCAGGCAGTTTCAGCGGCGAAATTCTCCGGGCTTCTCCGGCGAGCCGGGCCGGGGGGATAACGTCAGAGCCGGAGGAATCCGGGAGAGGTAGGCATGACAGCAGGCAGCAACGCGGGACTTGTCAGGTATCCGGGCGCGGGATGCGTCGTGGAATTTCTGCAGGGCAATACCCTGCAAACCGCCTGGGTCATGGAAGAACAGGGGGGAAGGCTGCGTCTGCTGCTGCCCAACCGGCGGGAAACCTCTCTGGCCGCAAACCGCATCCTGCCCTGGGCCGGCCCTCAGTACGGAGCGGGCAAAAGCCGTGATGAGGTCTGCGCGCTTCTGGCAGAACGCAGACAGGCGCGGGACGCTCTGGCGGCTTCCGTGAATCCCGTGGAAATATGGGAGCTGGCACAGGGCGAGGTGGAAAAGGCCTCCGCACAGTGGCTGGCGGAACTGACGGAAAGCAATCCGGACGCCGATCACGTTGCGGCGTATGGGCAGGCGCTGCTGGCCTGCAGGAGCCATTTTCGCTTTCAGCCGCCGGAATTCGAGATATTCAGCGCGGAGGAGGTGGAGCGCCGCCGTCTTGAGGCCGAAGCCCGGCGGGAACGGGAGGAACTGATCGGCGGAGGGGCGGAATGGTTCCGTCTGCTGTGGGAAGCCTCGCAGCAGCGCCGGGGCGCTCCCGACGCCGCGCTCGCTCCGCCCGAACCGGTGCGTTCGCGCCTTGAACGTCTGCTCCGCGCCCGGATTCTCGATCCGGAAACGCAGGAAGACGACGTTCTGTGGAAACAGGTGTCCAAAAATCTGCCGGATGATCCTCATCTGCCCCTCCTGCTGGCTCAGGCCTGGGGCATCGTGCCGGAACACTACAATTTCTGGCTTGCCCGTGCGGAATATGAGGAGGGCGACGCATGGTCTTCCGCCTTTGCGGAGGAAATCGACACGCTTGCCGCGCGCAGTTCTTCCGCCGGACTGAAGCCCCTGTCCGGTCTGTTCCTGAGCATAGACAGCGCGTCCACGCGTGATATTGATGATGCCTTTGATATCGCTCCCCGCGCGGAAGGGGGATGGACTGTGGATGTGGTTCTGGCCTGTCCGGCGCTGGTCTGGCCTTTCGGGTCGCCGCTGGACAGGGCCGTGGCGCGGCGCGCCACCAGCGTCTATCTGCCCGAGGGCGATTCGCACATGATGCCCGAACGTCTGGGCACGGACGTTTTCAGCCTGCTTGCGGGGCGGCCGCGTTCCGTATTCCTTCTGCGCTGCGAGGTTGATGCGGAAGGCAATATTCTTTCCTGCCGACCGGATGCGGGGCGTGCAGTCCTGAATGCAAATCTCAGCTATGTGGATTGCGAGGCGGCCCTGACGGAGGAGGACGCGGACAATCCCGCCGTTCCGTATCTTGAGCGTCTGCGGCTGGGGCTGGCCTTCGCCGAAGCCCGGCGGAAGCGCCGGGTGGCGGACGGCGCGGTCATCATCGAAAGGCCGGACGTGGACATATCCCTTTCCGGGGAAGGGGCGGACATTGAAGTGTCGCTGGCGCTTTCTCCGTGCGCGCCGCGCGCCCAGCTTCTTGTTTCGGAAATGATGATCCTCGCCAATGCCGGTTTGGCCGCATGGGCGAGGGAACAGGATATTCCCCTGCTGTTCCGCACACAGGATGTCGCTGTGCCCCGGGAATTCGCCGGCGTGTGGCGCTCTGCGCCGGATATTGCCAGAGTTGCGCGCGCCATGGCCCCCGCCTCTCTGGATGCGACGCCGCGCCCGCATGCGGGGATGGGGATTTCCGCATACAGCCCCGTCACTTCTCCCCTGCGCCGTTATCCTGATCTGATCAATGAGGCTCAGGCGCTTGGAGTGATCCTGAACGGCGCGCCTCTCCGGGACGCCGCGGAACTGGCGGCCCTGCTTCCGGGCCTGCGCGAGCGGCTGGACGGGGCGGGCACGGCGCAGCGCATGCGTCCCCGGTACTGGAAGTACCTGCATGTCCGTCAGCAGGCGCGCGTCCACGGCGAGGAATGCCGCTGGGAGGCCGTGATCGCGGAGGAAAACGACGCCTTTGTCAGCATCAGCCTCCCGCAACTGCAACTCATGGCGCGCGCCAGACGACAGATGTTTGGAGAGAAGGTGTTTCCCGGACAGCGGTTCAGGGTGCGCCTGGGCAAGGTGAACCCTCTGCGCGGGGAAATGACCGTCATGGCCGCGCGCGAGATTTAGAGCATTTTGCTTATGAAATGCTCTGCCTCGAGCGAGGCGAGACTGAAGCCGCGCCGCCGGAGCTGTGCGCCGCAAGTGAGTTGCGGCTGCTCCGGCGGCGGCGTGAAACCAGCGGGCCGGAACACAGGGTCCTGGCCGGCAGATATTTTCAAATGCTCTACGCTCCAGGCGCGCGTTTATCCGCTCTATGGCCGGATTCAACAATTTGTACATGAAAAAACTTGCTCTCGTCTTTGCGCGCGGTATAACAAACGGCTGAACCGAAGGCGCGTCCGCGCCGCCCCGCGCCGGAAATGTTACGCTTTTCCGGGGCGGTTTCCATCTGTTTCAGGAGATGCCCAGTGCGAAGAGTGCCATTCTTCCCTGCATGTATATATGTTCTTGTATGCGCGGCCCTGAGCGGCTGCGTCGCCGCCTCTCCCAGAGTTCAGCAGGCTGAAGCCGTGCGCCGGCTTGTTGCGCACTACCGCGGCCCGGTCACGGTGGAAAGCGCGTCCGCCATTTCCCCCGGTGAGCTGGTCGCCCTTTCTTCCGAAAAGGCGCCCGACTTTGCGCCTACCTCCCGCGGACATGATGAACCTCTGGCCACGGAGGGAACCGCCTGGTTTCTGGAGCCGGGGCTTCTCAATGAGGAGTGTCCGCACTGCCGGGAGCGGGGGGGCATCATTTCCTCCGAATACGGCAAACGCCGCGATCCGGTGCGGCGTCGCAGGATACGTCAGCATCACGGCGTGGATATCCGGGTTCCCACCGGGTCCGCCGCCCTTGCCTTCCGGGGCGGCAAGGTGGTGCGGGCCAGCCGGTTCAGCACCTATGGCCTGACCGTGGAGATCCGCCAGTACGACGGATATCTCGCCCGGTACGCCCATTTGAACAAGATCATGACCAAAGTGGGCGAAGAGGTGGATGCTGGTGTTCAGATCGGCGAAGTGGGGCGTACCGGCCGCACCACCGGGCCACATCTGCATTTTGAGCTGATCAGGAACGGAGAAAGCGTCAACCCCCTGGACATGCTTTCCCGTGTGGAGCAGGTGGTGCGCTGCAACATGCTCGAGGCCACAAAGGCAGGGGAATAGTCCGGTTCTTTCCGGCTTTCGGGCGGTGTTCCCTCATCGCCGGAGGCGCGATCTCCGGCGGGATCGGTATCTTCAGTGTCTCCTGCCGCAGAATGTTCCTGGCCGGATTGAGAGCCTTTCGTTCATGAAATGCTCTACGGAGTCGAGCAAGGCGAGACTCCGTAGAGCTGCCGGAGCAGCCGCAATTCACTTGCGGCGTGAAACCTGCGGGTCGGAACACAGGGTCTGGCTGACAGATATTTTCGAAAGCAAAACGCTCGAAAAGGATGGCATGGAGGATGGAGATCAGATTCGTCGTTCCGGACGACAGCCGGGCGCTGCTGGACGTGTATGCGCAATATGTGGATACGCCGGTTACGTTTGAGTGCGCGCTGCCTTCGGAGCATGAGTTTTCGGAACGAATCGCCGCCGTATCCGCATGGTATCCCTGGCTTGTGTGCGGAGAAGGAGGACAAATCGCAGGTTACGCCTGCGCGCACAGGTATATGGAGCGGGAAGCGTACCAGTGGGGAGCGGAGCTGTCGGTCTATCTGGATCGGAACCACACCTCAAGGGGGCTGGGCAAAAGATTGTATCGAATGCTGATGGAGATACTGATCCGGCAGGGCGTCAGAACGGCATATGCCCGCGTCACGCTGCCCAATGCCGGAAGCAGGGCCCTGCATGAGTCGCTGGGGTTCCGTGAAGTCGGCATATGCCGCAACGCGGGATACAAAAGGGGAACATGGCATGATGTGATGTGGTATGAAAAGCAGCTCGCGCCATATGACGAGAATCCTGCTCCCCTGAAGTCCGTCCGGGAACTTCCGCAGGAATGCCTGCTGGAAATGATTTCACAGGAAATGCGCTGACGGGGCTTCTGTCGTCTGCTGAGAGCAGGACTCTGCACGGTGTTCGCATGCCGCCCCGGCGGACTTTTCGCCGGAAGACGAAGCAGCGTCCCTGGCCGCAGGCGCGCCTTGCGGATAGGGAGAGCAGAGATGAGTCTCGTCCGACTTGCCCCCCCGGGAGCATGTTTGAAACAGATAGGTTCCGCCGCTTCGAGTACAGAAAGCGAAATCCGCAAACTTGGTCAGTCGCTGAAAAACGCTGCACAGAATGTGCTTGCCCTTGTGGGACACTGCAAGACAATAGGGGCGATGAAAGATTTTGTCCGGCGCGGGGCGGAGTTCAATTCATACATGGAATCCGGCCGGATTGGCATTGCTTCGTTGATCACATCCATGGTCAACCTGGAAGATGCGCAGGGAAGGACTCTGGAAGGGGCGGAAAAGTATGCGGCCGCTCAGGGCCTTGCCGCTGATATGATGAAGGAAATTCAACGTCTCGGCCTGGAGACAACGGCGACCGCACAGGAACTTGTCGAGGGAGTGCAGTCCGTCATGGGGCCTGCGGTGCAGGCTGGGCTGAAACTCAGCGAAATTCCGGCGTTTGCCGTAGCAGCCGCGCAGGCCATGCAGGCCATGGGGATACCGCTCGCTCAGATGCGCACGGAAATAGAGGCGCTTCTGACCGGAAACATCAACAGGGCGCAGGATTTTCTTGCTCCCCGTCTCGGCATCACCGGGGAAACCGTTGAGAGCTGGAAAGCGCAGGGAACGCTTGTCGAAAATCTGATGAAGAAGCTGGAAGCGTTTCAGCTTGCCGGGCAGGATGCGGCGCAGACATGGAAAGGGTTAACCGGCAATCTTTCCGAGGCGATGGACGTACTTGCCGGGCAGTCTTCCATGGGCCTTTCCGAAAGCCTCAAACAGTCCGTGCGGGAAATTCGGGAGCTTGTCATCGACACGAGGGAAGGTTCTGTCGGCATCAGCGGAAACTTTGAACATATTGCGGAACTTCTGATGGAGATAGAGGGAGAAATCGGGGGAGGAATTCTTTTCGCGGTCAAGTCCCTTGTCGAAGGAGTGAAGGAGTTCAATCAATATCTTGGGGATACTGGCGTAACCGAAGTTCTGGACAATGTTGAATCCGCCGTCATGAGCGCCGGTGCGGCCTTTCTTGCGCTGAAAGTGTCGCGTTCTGCCTGTAATTCCGAGATGTTGCAGGGAATAAAGGCCGATATTTCCGCACAGGGAGTTTTCGGCACTCTGGCTCAGAAAATCAGGGAGGCCGATGCGGCCTTGCAGAAGAAAATGGCGACTGAAAGGGCTGCTGCGGCGTCTCAGGCCGCCGCGACGGCGCGCACAGCGGCCCAGGCCGCAAGCCTTAACACGCTGACCTTGCGCGCCCGAGCTGCCGCCGTGACGCTTGCGGGGCTTCGAGTGGCCTTGAACGGCTTGTCTGCCTTCTTCGGAGGCCCGTGGGGCGTTGCGCTTACAGTTGGCGCTACGGCGCTTGGGTATCTGGCGACGAAAGAGAGTGAAGCGGAAAAAATAAACAAAACTTATGCCGCATCGCTTTCCACGGCGGAAGAAGCTCTTAAAAAAGTAAAGGAAACTGCTGACGGCACAACTGAATCCGTGGAAAATTTAAGCGTGGCGCAAGCTCGCTTGTCTCTCAAAAAGGCACAGGAAGACTACGAAAGACTTATGCAATCAATGACTCTGCTGGTTGATAGCATGGTTGTTTCCGCATCTTCCTTTGGCAAGGAAATAGACCCCCTGATAGTGGAATTCAATAAATTTCTTGTAGCCCTGAGAGATGGAAATGCTGATTTTGTTCAGACGGCACTAAAGCTAGATGAACTTTCTGAAGCTAATCCCGAGCTGGCTGCAAAGTTACAAGAGAATGTTAAGGCATTTGAAAGGCTTGCAGTAGCAATAAAAAATAACGAAAGAAGGATTGAAGGCTCTACGGATGCTACTGAAAAACAGGCAGATAGGGCACAGCAAGCCGCCACAGCCAACAACGACCTTGCCGCCGCGCTGGATGCAGTGAACAAGGCAGGACAGAAAGCTCCGCAGGGTGCCGAGGAGGCTGCGGAATGGCTTCTGAAACGAACCGCACAGAGCGAAACCATGAAAAAAGCCCTGGAGGATGAAGCAAAGGGCTATGATACGCTTGCTCTGGCAATTCTGAACTCTGCGGCGGCGCAGGCCATGATGACCGGCAAAGTCGAGGAAGGAAGAAAACTCTTCGAGAAAATAGGGCAGTTTTCCAAGGGGCTGCAAGATCTTTACGCCGGACGCACGGGCGGAAAGTCTGGATTATCGGATGCAAAGAAAAAGGCGAAAGAGCTTGAGCAGGCCATGGCCGACCTTGAAGCGCAGACAAACCGCCTGACCATGACAGATGAGCAGTTCCGGGAATGGGAGTTGACCAACCGGACGCTGCCGAAGCTGCGGGAGGAACTCAAGGGAGCGGCGGATGCGGCACAGCGGCTGGAAAAATTCGAGCAGGCCACCCGCTCGAACTGGGCGAAAGAAGACGAGGAAAAAGCGCAGGAGAAGGCGCGTGAGAATCTGCAAATCCAGGCTGATTTTTACGAGCAATTGAGAGAAAAATCCGGCCGGTACGGGATGGGTCTTGAATATGTGAACAAACTGATAGAGCAGCAGGCCCAGGCATGGAAAGAGGCAGGAATACCGGAGGAATACAGGAAGCAGCTTGCCGAAATATTGCGCCTTGAGGCCAGCACGGACGGATGGGACGGCGCAAGGCGGGCCATGCGGAGTTATTATGCGGATTCCATGAACATGGGGCGGCAGTTTGAGAATTTTACCTCCTCCACGTTGAGCGGGCTGGAAGACGCCTTTGTTGATTTTGCCATGACAGGCAAGCTCGGTTTTTCCGACCTTGCCAACAGTATTATCAGCGATCTGGTGCGTATCGCTTATCAGGCAATGGTGGTTGCGCCGCTGCTTGAGGCGCTTACGGGCGGGAAATCGGGCGGCGGAGGACTTCTGGGAGGGCTGATCGGCGGATTGCTCGGCGGAGGTTCGAGCGCGGGCGCGAGCATGAGCGTAAGCGGTGGGTTGGCTTCCGGCGGCTGGTCTCCCTCATCCGTATTTGGATGGGCCAAGGGCGGCGTTTTCTCCGGCGGCAATATCTCGGACTATTCCGGCAGTATCGTTACCCAACCCACGGCCTTTTCATTCGGGCGGCATCTCTCCATGTTTGCAGGCGGCGGGGGCATCATGGGCGAGGCGGGGCCGGAGGCCATTCTGCCGCTTGACCGGGCAAGCAACGGCCGTTTGGGGCTTGCCATGTCCGGAATGGATGACATCATGCAGCAGGCGCAGCGGGGATTTGCGGCGGAATCCGCGAAATACATGAAATTCATTGCGGAACAGCGGCAGACCATGAAGCCGCAAATCACGGTCAACGTCATCAACAAAACGGGCCAGCAGGTTCAGGCGCAGACCACGGCCGCGCCGGACGGGCAGGGGGGGATGAATATGGAAATTGTTCTGACGCAGATTGAAGCGGGTATTGTTCAGCGCGATGCGGCAGGAAAAAGCCAGCTTGTCAATCATCTTGACCGCACACGCGGTTTGAGCAGGGCGGGCAGGTTATACCGATAGAGTGCATGGTTTTCGGAGTTTTCTTGACTTTCTCTCTTTCCTCTTTCCAGCCGCCTCAGGGCGGTTTTTTTGTTGCCCCGAGTTCGGGTTAACGGTATCAGGCGGAGAAAAGGAGAGGGCAATGGTTCTGGGTAAAGGCGGGAGTGAGTGGTTGAATGGGGAACTTTTGACCTCCTCCCCCGCCTAAAGTCGGGGGATTCCTATCGGTAGCGGCTCTAACGCGCAGCACCATTAACTTATATAGTTTTTCCAATTATGTCCTTGCTTTTTGCCTTTGTACAGCCATGATTCGGGTAAACCGTAATTCTGCGAGGTTATCATGCCCGTTTTCATGCTTGAATTGAAATTTGATGGTACCGGAAGTGTCGTTGCAGTCAGAAACCTGAACCATGTATCCCAAGCCGCGTAGCAAAGGGCAAATTTTCTTGACTAATCAGACAAGATATGCCTTTCCTACGGCTAGGAGGTATAGGAATGGGACAAATTTTAGGTGCTCTTCTCATGCTGATTGGTGCTATTTTTGTTATTTGTGGTATAGCATTTTTTAGCTATATTGAGAGATACAGCATGGTTGGTTCAGGATCTTTAGGATTGATATTTGGTTTTTTGCTATGGGAAGTTGGGGCTTGCCGGGAAAAGCTTTCAAAACTGGAGAAGCAGCTTTTTTCAAAAAAATCAGTATCAGACCATACCCAAAAAGATACGGATATATAATACTATCATTCATCTATAATGTCGGGTGTTGCCGATATGTCTAGGGCGTAAAGCCTAAAGACGGCAAGCCGCTCCTGTTTGCGGTTACGAACACCCGGCATATTTATCCATAGTCAGGAGTCAGTCCTTCAGCGTCTCTATTGCTTGTTGTATATCTTCATCCGGGCTTTGCGTTTTGACCGCTGTTCCATAGACGGAAACCATAAGCATGCCGTGACCGCTTGTTGCTTCTGCAAGACTAATATGCACACAGTAAATGGAATCTCCACCTGCTTTAAGAGCATTTAGTTTCAGCATATCTATAGCTTCATCTTCTGCTAGACGCACCTTATCAAGGTAAGCATTAGATTTTATGCCTAAAGTATCTGTAACAGATGAGACTAAAGTGGTTAGTGGCCCTGTACCAAGAATACAATATCCAGTAATAAGCCCAAGTTCTTGAGCTTCAGCAGGGACGGTAGATGGAGAAATAAATATTTTTTTTAAACCCTTATATATAATATTTTGAAGTGATGACTCCTTGCCTTCTGGTAGAGGATGTATTTTTTTGTATTCATTTACCGCATTTTCTAAGCAGTTTAAACAAATATAATCTTGATTCACGCCTAAGGATGTTGCTTCTTCGATGAGACGTGGATAAGGAAGAGCTTCTCCTGTTAGTCCTCCAACCTTTTTTCCACAGACAGGACAATGATTACTGGCCATATTGTCTCCTCAAGACGATTTCGAGAAAATTTATTGAAAGATGTCTTGTTCGGCAAGTTAATTTTCCTTGACTTAACCAGATAGTTGTGCGTTTTTCAGTCAAAAGGATGTTTATATGAGCGAAAGTTGTTCCGTCTGCGGCAAGAAGTTTTCCGGGTTCATGTCGGCAAAAATCGTGTGCGACAGCACAAAACGTGATTTCGCGGCCTACGGGAAAGATGTTTCTGGCATTTGCGAAAAATGCTGTTCCAGCTTGAAGGATAATCTGCTGAAAGAGGTCGAAGCACAGAAAAATGAGCTTGCAAAGCAAGTTGAAGAAACAAAAAATGCCTTGCTCCGTGAGGTCTCTGTTTCCACAACTCCCCATGATCATAAGTGGGATGACAAAATCAAAGGAATAGTGACAGGTTACTCCGTCATTGGCACCGGACCATTGACAGAGATCACATCTGCATGGACAGATTTCTTGGGAATAGAGTCTGGAAGTTACCTCAAAAAAATTCGGCTCGGTGAAGAAAGCGCTATATCTATGGCGAAATTCCAGACCGCGCAAATGGGTGCAAACTTCATATCAGGAGCCAATATTTCCATAACCGAAGCCACAAGAGGTAATGGAATGATTATGGTTTCCTTCGTGGGGACTGCCGTGCAAATTGGGGAGCCGATAACCCGTTTGGAGGACTTCAAAAAAATTGTGGAACAGCAGCAAAAATTGGAAAACTTACCCATCATAGTTGTTGCTGAAACTGAACAAATATACAAGGTTGCGACCGCCTCCGCGGGGCAGCGTTCTTCTTGACTTTTTTATGTTTTGTGGCGTTGTCGTTTCATGGAGCCTGAGAATTCCTCTACGAGCGGATGCCAGTCCCGAAAGTGTGGCTGTATTTTGCAAGGGGCCAACAAGAAACCTACGAGGTTCAGTATGACACAGGCCCAAGTCCTCTCCGTTCCCTCCGTTTCTCTTATTGAAGGCCGTCCGGCCACTACCTCCCTTGACATCGCCGAACATTTTGACAAGCGGCATGATGATGTAATCAAGTCTATCCGTAATTTGTCCTTATACCTGCCCGGAAGAATTCAACGCCCGCAATTTTGCAGAGGTTGAATACATGGATGCCAAAGGTGAAAAACGCCCATGTATACCGTCTTTTTCGATGGCTTCATCCTCTTGGTGATGGGCTACACGGGCAAGAAGGCTCTGGGCATGAAGCTGGCGTACATTGATGCCTTCAACTCCATGCGGGAAGAATCGGAAGGACGACAGGCAAGCCCCACTCCCGAACCTTCTCCCATTTCCAAGCGCACCGACCCGGAGCGGAAAGCCATCACGGCCATCATCAACACATGGGTAGGCATGGCCCCGATTCACTATGCCGCCGCACGGGCTCGGGTGAACGCGCATTTCGGCGCGGCTTCTGCGGATGCCCTTACCGTGGCGCAGGTCAAAGAGGCCAGCAAATACATGCAGGGCAGGATTGACGCGCTTCCCGCCGTGCCGTCCGCGCCTCCGTCCATTGAAGATCGCCGCATCCCCGACGCCATTGCGGAACTGCGGGAGCTTGTCACGCATTGCGGCAGAATGCGCAACATCGTCCACATGGAGTGTCATCCCGGCGGGGGGGGGCCTTGAGCCTCAGCGTTCAGGAGCGGGAAGCCTGCTATGTCCTCCAGGGACTCTGTCAGACCGCCGTTGACAACATGCACGCAGCCACGCACGCCCTTGACGCATGTCTCAAGCTCCGGGCCATGTATCCCGTGCGTGAATGAGGGAGGGCAGGCCATGACAATCACTCCCCTTGTCAACGAGTTCCGGAAGCGTGCGTTGCCGGCCCTGATGGATGCGGAAGCGGCACGGGTGTCCAATACGGAGCGCGAAGCCCGGCACATGAAGCACAGGCTGTTCGCCATGATTCGGGAACGGTTCGGATGCAGGCACACCGATCTGCCGTATGGACGATACAAGGAGGCGGCAAGTCGGCTCATTGAAGAGCCGCTGGAGTAAAACGAAAGGCCGGAGCGTTTGCCCCGGCCTTCATTTTTTCCGACCATCTTCTTTTTTTTGCTCTACAGGGCAGTAAAATGACGGGAACCATGAGGAAGTAAAGTCCTCGTGGAAGCTGTTTCCGAATTCCGCCGGGCGTCCGGCCAACGCCCTTCATGCGACGGCGTCCTCTTCCCGGCATTCCCCTTCCATGGTGCCGGGCAAGAGGGCGAAACAGGACATGGGAGGAACCATGAGCAAGCTGTCTTCCTGGAATCACGGTTCCGAACTTCCCTTTGCCGGGTTCATGGGTATAGCCGGAACATGCGGCACCATGAGTGAATTTCGGCAGAAAGGCGCTCACTGTTACCGCCGTACCCCGCTTCGGATGACCATCTGTTTTCCTGAAAATTTCGGGAGATAATGTCAAGGGAGTATGCCATGAACGACCTTCTGCAAAAAGCCGTTGCGGAAGCCTACGCTTCCGCCCCTGTGGAAGTGCAGATGCTGCACACCCTGGAACTGAATCACAAATCGTTCACGCAGCCCGCGCGGGTGGCGCGCTGGCCGCTGGAGCCGGAGCCGCGCCGCTTCATGCTGCGCCTGGAGGACGACGCGGCGTATGACCCCGGCGCGCTGGCGGAATTCATCGGCCTGCCCTTTGACATTTCCCTGCCGGAAAAGAGCGAGAACACGCCCGGCGAAGTGAACCTGCGCATTTGCGGCGTGGGGGATTATTTCGATGAAGACCTTGAGGCGGCGGCGCTGGGCGGGGGAAGCATCACGGCCATATATCGCGGCTATGTTCTCGGGCGGGAGGAGGAAGGCCCGGCGGAGGCATGGCCGGGCATACATATCGGCTCACCGTATCTTGACGCGGCCACGGGCGATCTGACGGCCACGGGCACGGTGCTGGACTGGATTAATCTGCCGTTCGGGCGGCTGTACACGCCGGGCAGGTATCCGGCGCTGGTGAGGGGATGAGGGGGCGGCATGCGCGTAACATCACCGGAAAACTGGCATCTGCGCTATCTGGGCAAGCCCTGGGCGGGCGTGCCGAATCCGCCGGAGAGTTATACCTGCGGGGAACTTCTGCGCGCCGTGCATCTTGACCTGCTGGGCATCGAGACGCCGCCCGTGCCCGCGCCGGATGCCCGCGTGCTGAAAGACTGCATCGACAGCATGCTTCCGGGCTTCTACGGCCTGCGGCCCCTGCCGGACGGGGAGGCTCCGCGCGAGTTCGATTCCGTGTTCCTGAGTCGTAATCGCTACGAGGATCATTGCGGCATCGCCTGCATGACGGCGGACGGTCTGCTGATCCTGCACTGTCAGCAGCGCGTGGGCGTGCATCTGTCCGGCCCGGGCGAACTGCTGGCCTCCGGCTATCGCGCCCTGCGCTGGTACCGGCACGAACGCATGGACGCCGCGCTGACGGAACGGGGGTGGCTGCATGCCTGAGGCTGTACTGATTTGCGGCGGACAGATCCGGCGGCGGGTGACGGCGGAAGGGCCGCTTGCCCTGCGCGATTTGGCTGGCCTGCTGCATCCGGAGAGCGAGGAATTTCTGGCTCCGACCATTGCCGTTGCGGGCGGACAGCCTGTTCTGCGCGAAAATGACGGCTGGAGCCTGCCCGTCGCGCCGCATGCGATTGTGATTTTCGTGGAACTGCCCATGGGCGGCGGGGGCGGGAGCAATCCGCTCACGGCGATTCTGGGCGTGGTGGCGGCGGTGGTGCTGGCTTTCACTCCGGGCGGACAGTTGGCCTTGAGTTTGGGGATGACCGGCAGCTTTGGGGCGCTGGGATTATCTGCGGGCGGTATGATTCTTTCCAGTATAGTCAACGGCGCGATCATGATGGGGGCGACGGCGCTTGTGGGTGCGCTCGGCGGCTTTTCCGGCGTGCCGTCCGGCCTGTCCGGGGCCTATGACGCGGCCACGGCGTCCCCCACCTACAACATCAACTCATCGGGCAATCAGGCCCGCCTGTATCAGCCGGAGCCGGAAGGCTTCGGACGCATGCAAATCACCCCGGACTACATCGCCACGCCCTGGGTGCAGTACATCGAAAACGAGCAGTACGGCTATTTCGTGTACGCGCTGGGCCGGGGAAACTACGATGTGGAAAGCATGAGCTTCGGGGATACGGTGTTCTGGCGCGCTTCCGGCGGCGTGGACTCGGCATACGACAATGTGCAGGTGGAGTTTGTGCCTGCGGGCAGTCCGGTGACGCTGTTTCCGGACAACGTGATTACCTTCATAGCTCCCGCTTCCGACGCGCCGGGCAAGACCGGGCTGGTGCCCGCGCCGGAAGCCGTTGATCCTTCGTAACAGGCTACGCGTCCATTGTGTGCAAACGGCCAATTCAACACGTTTACTGCCGGTAGTTTTGACATCTCGTGGGAGCGCGCCGCCTCGACAAATATTGTTTTAGGCGCGGAAATTATGGCGGATAATCAGGACATAAACGGCGTGTTGTACGTAGGGGATTACTACGCAAATGCGTGGGTGAACGTCCCTGCGAGTGGTTCCGGCATTTACAGTTTGCGCGAAATGCGCCAACACGGCGATGGCACGGACAGCACACGCATACAATACGCATTTTTCTACGCCATAACCGCCGGCAGGAGATTCTTGGTGGTGGGGGGGAGTAGCGAACTTTCAGGGGTATTCCATCTGGCGTCGCAATGCAGGGAACAGAGAGTGCCGACAGTTGGACGCTACCCGCAGGTGGTACGTGGCGGGTATTCCGTATTGACACTAATACATCAGACTTTCATTCTGTTACAGAGGATCTACCTGGTGGAACGGTGCAATCATCTGGGACCAGATGCGGCGGCGTAGCAATAAGGATTGCCTTATGAACAATTGAAAAAACTTCAATATAGTGCGGCGACCCGACGGTTCTTACATTATTGTGAGAAATAATTTGCCATATCACGCACTTGGCATGAGTGTATGGAAGCCTCTTTGGGAAGAAATTGACGCTTATGCGCAGAAGCACCCTGAGCAGGTGACAGACGAACCCGCGCCTACCGTACCTACGGAAGAAGAACTGCTGACGCAGGCGAAAGAACGCAAGACGGAGGAGCTTGACCGGGCCATGGCCGCCATCGACGCCGAACTGATACGTTCAACCACTGACCTTGTGGCTGGCCATGCTCACCCCCGCGACGTTGACGGCGGAAACTGATGCGGCTCTCCTGATCGCTGACGAACTGGAAAAAAGCAATGTAATCTTTGTGACGCTGCGGCAGGTGCAGGAGCAGAACCGCGCCCTGCGTGAACAGGTGCAGACGGCGCAGAGCGTGGAAGAGGTGCAGGCCGTAGAGTCTGTCACGGTAGACAGGGCCACACTGACAGGGGCTTGATGGACAGGAAAAAGTGATTCCTTAAAGAAAGGGCGGAGGATGTTTGTCGCATCTTCCGCTCCAATCTTTATAATAGGGGCTTTGACGGGCTTTGCCAGGAGGCGTTTCAAGCAAAGGCTTTCGTCGCCTTCACGATAAAGGCGGAACGGGTAATCCCGCGCTTCGGCCATGCGTTCCGTCGGAAGCTGGGAGTATTCCGCAATCCGGAAATGCCGGTTGAACCGTGTCCATATTTCCGGCCGCGCCTTGCCCTGAACGGATGCCGGATAGGTGGAGATCTTCGCGTTCACGATGCCTTTCAGTTCGGAGCGATGAGAGGGGAAAAGGAAAGGCAACCTGTCGAGATTTTTGACAAGTTCGGTCTTGGTGCGTTCTTCCTCCTCCAGCTTGTCCAGCACATCTAGAACCCAGCGACGGAACTGCTTGGCTACAGGAGTGCGGGAAAACATCATCAGAAGGTGGCATCCACGAAGGGAAAATACGGGCCTTGACCGGGAATATTGATTCGGTATTATAAACGATTTCAATTGGTTGTGTTATGTCAGGGGGGGGGTGAATTCATCGGCATTTTGGGTGTACAGCTTTGTTAGGATATCAGGCCGCTTATAGCCCAGCGCACGCGCCAATTCAACGGTGCGAATCCAAGGGCTGTCTTCATGGGTGACGGGAGTGAACGAAATCTCGTTGAAAGTAAGGGAAGTGTTTATGATGCCTCCTGAGGAACTTTTCAAGGTTCACAAGGCATTTTCTCTAATAGAAAATGCCGGATGTTGAAAACAGCCTCTGGAGCTGCTCTCCGCCTTTAGCCTTTCGGCTTGGACATATCGGGGACACCCGGCATCATGGATGCAATCCCAACCTAAAACACAGCCAAGAAAAATTTTGATTGATTAACACTAATATTAAAGTTATTTGAAAATATATTTATAACGTGTTGAGGTAACTATGAATCTTCCATTCCCTTTCACTCTTGTTTCAAAAGAACCATTAATTATTCATAGTTATACTTTAGGTGGGCATCTTTCAATTATAAAGCGTCTTGTTCCTTATTTAAATTCTGGAAAATATAAAAAAATACATTTTATTTTTTCACTAGATTGGCATTTAATACCTGATAGGATTGAACGTTTTAAAAAAGAATACAAAAAATATATTCATAAATACCCTTTTATTTCTATTACTTTTCTTGCAAATGAATATGGTGAACTTGATATTTTTCGTAAAAATAATATAAATGCTGAATTTTGTAACCAAAACGCATTTTTAGATGAGAATAAATATACTATTATTAAAAATAATAAAAAATATAATGCTGTTATGAATGCTCATATGTCTCCCTATAAGCGTATAGAATTGGCAAAAAATGTTCCAAATTGTTGTCTTGTCACATATCTTGTAAAAGGGGTAAGCCAGAGTGAGGAATATGCAAAGCATATTTTGTCACTGCCTTATATGTCATTCCCTCAGTTTGATGGGAGTACTTGGCAAAGATATAATACGGATCAAATTTGTGAGATTTATGCCCAAAGCGGATGCGGGCTTATTCTTTCCGCAGAAGAGGGGGCATGTTTCGCCGCGACGGAGTACCTGCTGTGCGGTTTGCCCGTGGTGACGACACCAAGTGTCGGAGGCAGGGAAGCCTTTTTTGACCCGGACTATGTTGTTTGGACGGAGCCGACCCCGGAAGCTGTAGCGGAAGCAGTACAAAAAGCGATATCTCTGCCCATTTCGCCGCAGGAAATTCGTGAGCGAACCCTCGCAAAAATGAAGAAGGTACGGGAAACATATTGTGATATTTTGTCGTCATTGGCTCGCAAAGATGGGATAGAACGTGATTTTCGATCTGAATGGGATTTATTTTTTGTCAATAAAATGATGGCATTTGGTTCGGACTCTGATGCTGAAGCGGTAAAATACTTACGCGAACAGGGAATGGAACTGAACTATTCATTACTGAACAGACTTCACACAGCGCACAGAACATTCAGAATATGGTGGGATCGTTTACGAGGTAAACGGTAAATAATATTTTTCCTTTCCTCGCGCGGGGCAACGCGAGACTTGCATACTCCCGCCGGAATGCTTATAAAAAAGGTGTCGGGCCGGTGCTCCAACACCAACCCGACGGACACGGCGCGTTATACGCGCTCCACGTGTTAAGCGGATGCCGTTTTGTTTTAGCCTCCGCCCGGTGCCAGCCGGACGGAGGCCGTTGTTTTACCTGCATCCGGGACGAAGCCCGGAGAGCCAAGCAAAGGAACGTCAGCAGCGCCAGGACGATGATGCGTTTCATGGCGGCCAACTCCTTTACCCTTACGGGAGTGTGCGCCGTGTCAGCGCATGGAGTGACCGCGTAACAGGTCTCTGTGTACAGCGTGCCGGATGCGATGGTAACAAAAAAACGCCCGGAGGCAAAGGGAAGATGAAATTTCGGTGTGTTGGGCACATGCGGGCAAGAGCCGAAGCAGGAAGGCGCTCTTTGCCCCTGCACCATGATACTTGGTGCGGGTTTAGTGTAACATTATTGAATTATTATGTAATAACCGTTTGAAACAGAATCGGGAATGAGGCAGGGAAACACTGCATATTCAGACTTCAACCGGAAAAGGGCGTTCTTCAAAAGCGTAGCGGTTTTTTCCCAGTCCCTTGGCACGATACAGCGCCTGATCCGCTGAAGAGTATGCGTCTGAAAATCCCTGCTTTCCGGCGCAGAATGCGATGCCGATGCTGCAGGATACTCCTTCCACTCCCTCCAGTGTCAGCTCTGTTAAGCTCCGGCACACGAATTCCGCCCCCGCGCGCATATCGGCTGCGGACATTCCGCCTGCATAGACGGCAAACTCATCCCCTCCAAGCCTGCCCACAATTCCGCATCTGCCGAAACGGTCCTGAAGAATACCGGCTACGGCCACCAGAACCCTGTCGCCGGCCGGATGCCCATAGGTGTCGTTGAGCCGTTTGAAGTTGTCCACATCAAGAAGAAGCAGAAAACCGGAACTTCGGCTGCCGCTCAGGGCGGAATCGACATGGCGCGTCAGGGTCATCTTGTTATACAGGCCGGTCATCATGTCGCGCTTGGCCTGCTGAGCCATCTCCAGCAAATACTTTTCGAGCAGCATCAGCACTGTGCCAACGATCAGGAAAAGGGCGACAAGAGCCACCAGAAACTGCGTTCCGAGCTGCCAGAAGCGGCTCAGGGTTTCCGGGGAAATGACAACGCCGTTCTGTCGCAGCAGGATTTCCGTCCGGCCGTAAAAATGATGCAGCAGCCCTATCGCCAGCAGGAACATCAGGGAGATGAGGCTTCCAAGGCCCAGCAGGGCATGGGGATGCGCGGCTATCCTTTCCGCTCTGCCCAGTTCGTCGCCAAGGCCGCGCGCAGCCCTGGACCCGGCGGCCAGATAGACGGCCAGAACAAGGAGTCCCACAACAAGTCTGCTCATCTGTCTGCTCAGGGAAAGTTGTCTGGAAAAGCCGGATTCAAGGGTAAAACCCACATCGGGAAACAGGAACTGCATGGCATGCAGCACCAGCATGGAGTGAAGAAAGTCCGCCAGGCAGGCCGCAAGCACGATTCCCGTTTTCTTCCAGCGCATTTTTCTGACGGCAAGGAAAAGGCAGCCTGCCAGAAAGCCGAAGAGCATCCGCGTTCCCACGCTGAGCAGAAGGCTGGATACGGGCGAACCGCTGATAAGCGGCGAAAATATCTGATCAGCATGGGCTGTGGCCGTTACCGATGCCTTCCACAGGCTTGTCAGCCCGAACACGCAGCCGAGGAACAGACCCTCCGCAGGGCCGAACAGCATCGCGCCCACGAGAACCGGAAGGGTCATGAACGTCAGGGAAACAGGCGGAACAATGATGTAGCCGAAGGCGGAAAAGGCCAGCACCAGTTCCACTGCCGTGAGAATGGCCAGCATGGGGACATAGAGCGGTGAGTTACGCATGAACACAGGTGCAGTCTTGCGGGATTTCATAGGGGAAAGAGCATATGCTTTTATGGCTGGAACATGAATACTTCATTATAATTAAAAAAGCTCTGTCATGGAATAGTGCTGAACATATCATTGACCGCCGGAGGCGCGAACGCGGCAAGCTATGGAACGACACTTCCCGCCGCATGGCAATGCGGCATGGAGGGGGCGAGGAGCGGAAGCAATATCTCGCGGAGCGGATCCTTTGTGCGGCTTCGCCGCACAAAGGATCAAGCGAGCCAGCCGTGGATACATGCTGTCTTTCGCCCGTGTGGAAACGGGCTGCTTTGTGGCAATGAATATTGTCGCCTGTGCCGAAGTAAAACGATGTACCCCGCGCAACGCCGTCAACACGGTTCCATGACAGAGCCTTAAAAAAATAATCGCCGGGCGGAACATCATGCTCCGCCCGGCGCAGGCTGCATTTCCTCGGGACAGTTGTGCCGCGGAAGAAACAGATCATGGTTCCGCGTAACGGATTACCATCGTGAACAAGCCGAAACCGCGTTTTCGACGAAGCGCTCTTGTCATTGAATGCGATGCATCCACTCTTATACGGTACTGGAGCATTTTCGGTTTGAAAATGCTCCCGGAGTCGGGCGGGGCGATGCGGGACTCCGCCGCGCCGTCCCTCCTCCGGTGTCGCTGCAATTCTCTTGCGGCATATAGCTCCGGCTTCGGGTGTGAACCCTGCGGGTCAGAGCATGGGGGCCTTGCTGGCAGCTGTTTTCAACAGCAAAACGCTCTAGACCGTCAGATTCAGCTTTGTGCCTTTTCCGGCTTCCGCCAGTGCGGCATTTATCATGCCCTCCGTATTCAGGGCTCCGCCGTTGAGCAACTGGCCCACAAGACTGGCCTGAGTATCCAGAGCGCTTTGCAGCGCCCCCATGGCCGCCTGGGCCGGGGCCATCAGACTGGTTCCGCCAAGAGTCATAAAAACCTCCGTGAGTTGACCGGACTGGAGCGTCAGCCCCGAAACCGGACACGCTCCGGCGTCGGAGCGGTTGCGTTCATATATCCATATTTTTCCTTTCGGAAAAAGCCGGCAAATCTATAGGGACAGATAAGAGAAAATATTTCCGGCCGGACTATCCGGTTTTCCGTTCCCCGCAGGGAAAGCCGGCGAACGGCGGTCAGGCGATTCCGAAAAAGCGCCGGGCGTTGTCTCCGCACCTTGCCCACAGCTCGTCCGCGGCCTCGCCCCGGACTTCGGCCACCGCCGCGGCGGTAAAGGCGCAGAGGGCGGGTTCGTTTCGCCTGCCCCGCCAGGGTACAGGAGCGAGATAGGGACAGTCGGTTTCCACCAGCAGTCGATCGCCGGGGATGATACGTACCGCGTCGCGCAGCGCGCTGTTGGCGGGATAGGTCACGGGGCCGGGCAGGGAAATGTGCCAGCCGCGGTTCAGAAGCGCCCTGGCGGCGTCCTCGTCTCCGCCGAAGCAGTGCCAGAGCAGCGGCCGCCCGGCGAAACCCTCGTCGTCCAGCACCCGCAGCGTATCGGCAAAGGCGTCGCGGGAATGTATGACCACGGGGCGATCCAGCCGCGCCGCGATACGCAGTTGAAGGCGGAAAATCCTTTCCTGCACGTCGCGGGGGCACTCCTTCCAGTAGAAATCGAGGCCGATTTCCCCCACCGCGCGCAGGCGGTCGTCGTGCCGGAAATCTTCTTCAATGGCAGGCCATTCCTCCTCAGTGACGGTCAGGCCGTCGCAGGGGTGGATGCCGAGCAGAAAAAAAAGCTCCGGCAGGCCGGGGCGGGGCTTTCCCATGAGTTCCCGCCTGTCGAGATACGCCGAATGACGGAGAAAAACCTGCCCGATATGGGAAAGCCCGGCGCGGGCGGCTCTTTCCAGTACGGACTCGAACTCCGGCCACAGCTGGTCGGAGTCAAGATGGGCATGGCTGTCGGCCCCGACGCGGGGCAGGGAAAGGCTTTCCGGCAGAGGGCGTTCCTTCCCGGCCTCCCTTGCGCGTTCCTTTGCATGTTTTGCTGATGACATGTGTACTCCGCTATGTTTCAGTCCACAGTCGCCTCATCCGCCGACGGACTGAAGCGGCCGACGGACAGGGGGCGTGCGGATTGCTCCTCCCTGACGGGAGGGGGGAAGGCAAAGAATTTCACCGGCTTTGCCCTTTTGTCAACAGAGCTTTTCCCCCTGAAGGGGTGGAGGTTTCAAAACATAAGGAAATTCTTGATGAAATGTCCGGGGCCGGGCAGAATTGCGGCCTCTCTCTTCCGGCTTCGCCAGGCTGCGCGGATATGCTTCAGAAACAGTCGGAGCCAGCCGCCCGTGCCCACAGAGCAAGGAGCGCGGCGCGGTGTGCGGAAAGGTCATACAGAGCGGCGGTGTCCGCCGCGCCGCCGAGCAGGGCGTCCCACCCGTCGCCCTGTTCTTCCCACAGCGCAAGGGTTTTATCAAGCGCGAAGGATGCGCCGATGACATCGCCGTCCGCCGCCCACAGGCCGTTTCCCGGGCGCTCGTCGCCGCGCAGTTCGCTGCGCAGCGGCTGGGGCAGCCATGCCGGAGTGTCGCCCCGTGCCCTGCCTGCGTGCAGCTCCACCGGCGAGCGCATGTAGTCCCATCCCCCGAAACCGCTGAACCCTGTCACCACGCAGCCCGAAGCCATGGCTTCCAGCGGGGGAAGGGGGCATCCTTCGGGAAAACCCGTGGCAAGAAAGATATCCGCGCTGCGCAGAAGGGCGGCCACTTCCTCGCGTGACCTGTCTCGTATTTCCAGCCACTGGGGAGGGGTTCCGCCCCGGCGGATGATGCGCGCGTCGGTGATGGCGCGGATCTGCCGGGCCATCGCGCTGTTCTTGCGCGGCATCCAGGCGATGCGGGGAAGCTCCGCTTCATCTTCGTTTTCCGCTTCGGAAGGGGAGGAGCCCGACGGGCGGAAGAACGCGCGGTCGATGCCGGGGCGCAGGAGTTCCGCCGTTTTGCCCGTCATGTCCCGCACATGCCATGCCACAGGGCGGGATACGGCAAGATAGCGGACGGGCAGGGCGGGCAGTTTCAGTCCGTCGGGCAGTTCCGCGAGCAGATAGGCCCAGTTCTGCACATACAGCACCACTCTCGCCCCTGCCCGCAGGCCGGGAAGCAGGGCAAGCGGCCAGCCTTCGGGCAGAAGCCAGATGTCCTCCGGCCGCAGGGCGGGAGGGCGTCTGTCCGGAACGGTGTGCTCAAGTTCGTTCCCCCGCCAGATCAGAAGCGGCACGGAGGCAGGCAGGGCGGAACGCCATGGTATATTCTCCGGCCTTTCGCGCAGAACGAAAAAGACGGCATGGCCCGCTTCGGCCAGTTCCGCGCCCATGTTCACGAGTACGGCCAGCCCTCCGCTCATGCGCGGAAGGGGCGGGAGAAAAAGGAAGGTGCGCATAGGTCGCCTCCGGAAAGGCCCCGCGTCGGCGGGGCACGTCGTCAGGGTGAATGACAGGCAGGGTAGCCGCCGGAACAGGCAATGGCAAGCATCCTGCAGACGTGTTCCGCCCGGGCGCGGGGCTTGTCCCGAAAGCGTGAGATTAAAAGCGCGTATGTTCTTTATCAGGACATACATGTACTGATAAAGAACATTTCTCCGCATCTTGCATATGGCGGAAATTATCAGAAAAGTCGAGCAATCACACCTTGTTGCCGCAATATGCCGGGGGATGGCACAGTTTATGAAAGAGAAAGGGCAATGTGAACCTTTTTTTTCGAGGAGTTCTGTTATGCTCGATATGGGTTGTTGTTGCTGTACTCCGCAGGAGCAATGGATTGAGGACGCCGCGAAGGGCAAGCCCAGTCCGTTCCGTGCCGAGCAGCCCCGCGTCATCGACATGCTTGAATCGTTTGACTGCACTCCTCCCGTCATCGACGTGGAGCGCGCCAGGTATTTCACCGAGTCCATGCGGGAAACCGAGGGACAGCATCTGACACTCCGCTGGGCGAAGGCGCTGATGAATGTCGCGCAGAAAATGCCTGTCTATATTGAGGATACCCAGCTCATTGTGGGACGTCTCGGCCGGGACAACTGCCGCTACGGCATTCTGTATCCCGAACTGGACGGGGATTTCTACAAGAGCGTTCTGGACGATTTCGCCACCCGCGAGAATCCCCCCATCCGCGTCATGGATGAGGACATCGACGTCATCGTCAACGAGATCGGCGCATACTGGAACGGCAAGACCTACCATCACGAGCTGTTCAAGAGGATGCCCGAACGCTGCAAGCGCATGGCTTACGGCGACAAGGAAGGGCTTCAGCCCCGCTATGTGGTGGCGGAATCCTCCTCCCTGCGTTCCAGTCTCCAGTGGGTTCTGGACTTCGACAAGGTGCTGAAGCTCGGTTTCAAGGGAGTGAAGGAAAATGCCAGGCGTCGTCTTGAGGCTCTGGATCAGAAGGATCCGTACAATATCGTGAACCGCATTCCCTTCCTGGAAGCGGTGATGCTCACCTGCGACGCCGTGGTGGTCTGGGCGCGCCGCCATGCCGAGCTGGCCAGGGAAAAGGCCGCCGTGGAAAAGGACCCCGCGCGCCGTCAGGAACTTCTGGAAATTGCGGAACGCTGCGAATGGGTGCCGGAGAATCCTGCTCGCACCTTCCATGAGGCCGTGCAGGCCCACTGGTTCGCGCAGGCGTTCTCCCGCCTGGAACAGCGCACCGGCTGCATTATTTCCAACGGCCGCATGGATCAGCAGCTCATTTCCTACTACCGCAAGGACATGGAGTCCGGCGTGCTGACGGAAAAGAAGGCCCTGGAAATTCTCGGCTGCATGTGGTGCCAGATGGCGCAGTTCATCGAGCTGCCTCTTTCTCCCGGGGTCATGGACACCCAGGCCGGTTTCGCCCACTGGGAAGCCGTGACCATCGGCGGGCAGACTCCCGACGGTCAGGACGCCACCAACGAACTGACCTATCTGCTGCTGCGCTCCAAGCGCGAGTTTCCTACCCATTATCCCGACCTGGCCGTGCGCGTGCATACCCGTTCGCCCAAGCGGTACCTCTGGGATATCGCGGAAACCATCAAGCAGGGGCAGGGCTATCCCAAGCTGGTCAACGACGAGGAACTTATTCCCCGCATGCTGGCCAAGGGCGCTCCGGTCAGCGAAGTGTACGACTATGTGGTGAGCGGCTGCAACGAAACCCGTCTGATCAACCGCGAAAGCTACATGAGCCCCGGCACGCAGGTGAACCTCTGCGCCGCTCTCGAACTCACGCTGCGCAACGGCCGTCTGAAGAAGTTCGGCGACGGGGTGTTCACCTTTGAAAGCGGCGATCCCTGCTCCTTCAAGACCTGGGAAGAATTCTGGGATGCCTATGTGGCCCAGCAGAACAATCTGATCACCACGGCCTTTGTGCTGCAGGACACCATCCATCATACCCGCGCCAAGTACTTCGCCAGCCCGCTGGCCTCCGGCCTGCACAACCTGTGCGTGGAATCCTGCGTCGACCTGAACAGCGATCAGGCCCCCGAAGGCGCGCTGGATCTGGCCTTCTTCGACGCTATCGGATTCGGGACGCTGGTGGACTCGCTTTCCGTCATCAAGAAGCTGGTGTTTGAGGAAGGCTCCCTCACCATGCAGGAGCTGCTGGAAGCTCTGGACTGCGACTTCGAGGGCAAGGAAGCCCTGCAGGCCATGCTCCAGCGCGCGCCGCGCTTCGGCAACGGCGACGACTACGCGGACAACCTGTACAAGCAGGTGGAAAAGAGCGCGCTGGACTTCACCGCGCACTATGCCAAAAACTACGGCGTGCAGCCCATTGAAATCCGCACCACGTCCGTGACGGCCAACGTGCCCCACGGCAAGTTCGTGAGCGCCATGCCCAACGGCCGCAAGGCGTGGACCCCGTTGTCCGACGGCAGTTCGCCCTCGCACGGCTCCGACATGAGCGGTCCCACTGCCGTGCTGCTTTCCCAGTACAAGAGCACAAACTGGAATGCGCCCAACCGCGCCTGCCGCCTGCTGAACATGAAGATAGCTCCCAAGACGGTGGAGGGCGACGAGGGCACGCAGAAGCTGGTGGATCTGTTCCGCAGCTTCATCGACCTGCGCGTGTGGCATCTGCAGATCAACGTCATCAACCGCGAAACCATGATCGCGGCGCAGAAGGACCCGCACAAGTACCGCAACCTGGTGGTGCGCATCGCCGGATACAGCGCCTACTTCGTGGATCTGAACACCGACCTCCAGAACGACCTCATCGACCGCACGGAACAGCAGTCGGTCTGATTTTCAGTACGCGCAGCGCCGTCAGCACGGCTCTGCAGCAGAGTGTCCGATTGTCTTTTCTTAACCGCACAGCCTCCCCGGATCATGCCGGGGAGGCTGGCCTCCAACTCCATGGGAATATTCATGAAATTTATCGATTTTCGTTTTCGTCCCTGCGTCAAGGCCGTTATTGATTCCATCGTGAACAATCCCGCATTCAGCGGTTTTGTCGCGGAAACCGGCTTCGGCAGCGGCCCGGCACCCACGCTCGAGGAAGAGATAGCCATGTTCCACAGCCTGGGCGGGGAAAAGTTCGTCATGAACGGCCGCGACTGCGAAACCGTGTCCCGCGCGGCCTCTTCCAACCCCGGCGTGCTTGAGGCGATGAAGGCCTTCCCCAATGAGGTGATCGGCTTTTACGGCTTCGATCCCTACAAGGGAATGCCCGGCATCAACGCTTTCAAGAAGGCCGTGCTTGAAGACGGTTTCGTCGGCGCCTCCATCGACGCGGATATCTGCCGCATGCCTCTGGACGACGCGCGTTTCTATCCTCTGTATACCGTCTGCTGCGAGCTGAACGTGCCCGTGATCATGACCACCGGCCCCGCGCCCATGCCGCGCGTGCCCATGAAGAACACCAGCCCCGTACTGGTGGATCGCGTCGCTTCGGACTTCCCGGAACTGCGCATCGTCATGAGCCATGCGGCCTGGAACTTCCCGCAGGAAGCGCTTGCCACGGTGTTCCGCAACGAAAACGTGTTCATGGATATTTCCGACGTGACCATGAACATGTGGATGGACTTCTATGTGCCCGTCATCAACAGGCGTCTGGCGGACAAGGTCTTCTTCGGCAGCGCGCATCCGTTCACGCCCCTGAGCGAAGCCCTTGACGTGACCGGAGCGCTCGGCCTTGAGGAAGACGTGCTGGAAAAGGTGATGTACGGCAACGCGAAGAAGTTCCTGAACATCTGAGCGCTGACCGCGGAGGAGCGGGTGCCGGCGGACATGGAAGCTGTCATGGCGTTCGCTGCAATGTGGAGGAAACGCTGAGCAATGCGTTTCCTGAAGAGTCCGCCGGGGAGAGCATGGATTGATTTCCCGAACTCTCCCCGGCATTTTTACGCCCCGCCGCAAGGAGGTTTCGTATGGAGAACAGGCTGGCCGTAGGCAGAATTCCGGGTCTTCTTCTGTCGCTGGCCGTTCCCGCCATGCTGGCCCAGCTTATTACCCTGTGCTACAATATGGTGGATCGCATCTATATCGGGCACATGGACGACGGCGCGGCCGCCATGACCGCCATAGGCGTGTGCATGCCCATCGTGACCATCATTCTGGCCGTGACCAGCCTGTTCGGGAGAGGCGGCGCTCCGCTCAGCGGCATCAGCATGGGCGCGAATGATCAGGACGAGGCCGATCACATCATGTCGAACAGCCTGTTCCTGCTGCTGGCCTCATCACTTCTGATCACGGCCGGGATTCAGATTTTCTGCGAGCCGCTGCTTCTGCTGTTCGGCGCAAGCGAGGCGACGCTTCCCTATGCCGAGGATTATCTGCGCATTTACAGCCTCGGCACCTTTTTCTTTCAGACCAGTCTGGGCCTGAACTATTTCATCAATACGCAGGGCTTTACCAGAATCGGCATGATGACGCCCCTGATCGGCGGGGTGGTCAACATCGTTCTCGACCCGGTTTTCATTTTCGCGCTGGACATGGGCATCCGGGGAGCGGCCATTGCCACGGTCATCGCCCAGTTCGTTTCCTTTCTCTGGGTGGTGCGTTTCTACCGCGGACCGCTGGCGCTGCTCCGCGTGCGGCCGCGCTTCCTGCCGCCGCGCGGGGATCTTGTGCGGCGCATCGTGATTCTCGGCTCTTCCCCGGCGTTCATGATTTCCACCGAGGGGATTCTTCTGCTCAGCTTCAACACTCAGCTCGCGCGTTTCGGCGGGGATATCGCGGTGGGCGCCATGGCCATTCTGGCTTCGATATTCCAGCTTGTCCTGCTGCCGATGATCGGCATCTATCAGGGGGCGCAGCCCATAGTCAGCTTCAACTACGGATCGGGCGACTACGGCCGCGTGAAGGAAACCATATGGCTGGCCGGTAAGGCCACGCTGCTGTATTCGCTGATCTGCACATGCCTGCTGGTGGCGTTTCCGCGTTTTTTCGTGAGCCTGTTCACGCCGGATCAGGCGCTTGTCGAACAGGCCGCGCCCATGCTCCGGCTGTATATCTGCGGCTGCTTTTTCCTGGGCATGACCATCGTGAGCCAGGACAGCTACAACGCTCTGGGCGACGGCAAGCTCTCCCTGTTCTTCGCCTTCTTCCGCAAGGGCATGCTGCTCATTCCGCTGATCTACATTCTCCCCGGTTTCGCGGAAGACAGGGTTTGCGCCGTCATTGCGGCGGAACCCGTGAGCGACATCATCGCCTCGCTCGCCAGCACCGTGTATTTTGTCCATTATGTGAAGAAAAAGCTCTCGCCCCGGCCTTCTTCATCGGAAATTTGATGCAGCCTTTTCATAAAGGAGAGAAGAACCATGCAGGACAGAGACCGCAAGGGTATTGTTTTCAACGTACAGAGGTTCAGCGTTCATGACGGCGACGGCATCCGCACGGTGGTGTTTCTCAAGGGATGTCCGCTGCGCTGCCGCTGGTGCAGCAACCCCGAATCGCAGCAGTTCCGGCCCGAACGCGCCTTCAACCCCAACCGCTGCCTTGGCGCTTCGGTCTGCGGACGCTGCGTCGAAGCCTGCGCGACCGGCGGCCTGACCCTGACGGAAGACGGGCTTATCCGCTATGATCGCGCAAAATGTACGGACTGCGGCGGCTGCGTGCGCCGCTGCCCCACCGGGGCGCAGTCATATTACGGGGAAGAGCGCAGCGTTGCCGACATCATGAAAAGGGTGGAAGAGGATGACGTGTTCTATACCCGATCCGGCGGCGGCCTGACCATCTCCGGCGGCGAACCGCTCGCGCAGCCCGATTTCACTCTCGCGCTTCTGCGCGAGGCAAGGAAGGCCCGCCTGCATACGACCATCGAAAGCTGCGGGCAGTACCCCACGGAAGTTCTGGATCAGGCCTGCCGGCTGCTGAGTTCCCTCATTTTTGACGTCAAGAGCCTCGATCCGGCCAGACACAGGGAATATACGGGCCACGGCAACGAACAGATTCTGAAGAATCTCAACCATGTTCTTGCCCATTTTCCCGACCTGCCCGTGCTTGTCCGCACGCCGGTCATTCCCGGCTTCAACGACAGCGAGGAGGAAATCATGGGCATACGCCGCATGCTGCCGGATCGCCCCACGGTCAGATATGAGGTTCTGACCTATCACCGCCTGGGCATGCCGAAATACGGCTATATCGGCCGCCCCTGGCTCATGGGTGAGGTCACGGCGGACGAACCGTTCATGAAAAGGCTGCGGGACAGGCTGGCCGCGTTCACGCGTTGAACATCAGCCGGAGCGGGAAGAATACCCCGCTCCGGCTACCTGTATCTGTTCCGGAACTTCGCGTAATCGATGCCGAAGCGCGTCAGCTTGCCGTACAGGGCGCTGCGCGCGATGCCGAGTTCCTGCGCGGCGAGGCGGATATTGCCGTTGCAGCGGCTCAGGGTATTGATGATGGCCCGGCATTCCTGCATATACAAATTGTCTCCCGTATAGGCATCTTCGGGAGAGGATTGGTCTTCGCGCGGGATTTCCTGTCGCAGCGACAGGAAATCCGGCAGATCGGAAGCGGCGATGAGAGAGCTTTTGGCCACATTCACCGCCCGTTCGATGATGTTTTCCAGCTCGCGGATATTGCCGGGCCAGGAATAGTGCCGCAGGGCCTGAAGAGCTTCCGGAGCGAATCCCGTGATGGGACGGTTCAGGGCCGAGGCGTACTTGCGCAGAAAGTGGGCGGCCAGAGCGGCGATGTCGGAAGAGCGGCTGCGCAGGGCCGGGATGTTGATGACCAGCACGCTGAGGCGGTAAAAGAGATCGGAGCGGAAGGTGCCGCGCGCCACGGCCTCGCTCAGATTCCGGTTTGTGGCGGCCACAATGCGCACGTCCACGCTTTTGGTGGTCGTGCCGCCCACGCGCGCGACCTCCTTGTTCTGAATGAGACGCAGAAGGTTGGTCTGGGCCTCCATGGGCATTTCTCCGATTTCGTCCAGAAAGATGGTTCCCCCGTCCGCCAGCTCGAATTTGCCGGGCTTGCCGTTTTTTGCAGCCCCGGTAAAGGCTCCGGCTTCGTAGCCGAACAGTTCCGACTGCACGAGATCGCGCGGCAGCGCCCCGCAGTTGACCACGACGAAGGGGCCGCTCTTTCTGGCGCTGCCGTTGTGGATGGCATGGGCGAACAGTTCCTTGCCCGTGCCGCTCTCTCCGAGGAGCAGGGTGGTGATGTCGCTTTGCGCGGCCACCCGGGCAAGCTGCACCGCGTTGACGATGACGTCCGATTCCCCCAGAATGTCGGAGAACCTGTAGATCGCCTTCGAGCCGGCCGTGCGCACGGCGAACTTCTGCATCCGGGCGGTTTCGGCCAGAGTGCAGACCACTCCCTTGTCCTCCGGTATGAACGACGCGGAAAGGATATAGCGTTTCTGCGCGTTCCCGACGCGGAGCGTGGCCTCCTCGTCCATGACAGTCCGCTTCTGCCCGAGAATCTGCATGAAGGGCGCGCCGTCCCGCACGAAGTCGGAAATCGGGCCGAGGGAGGTGTTTTCTTCTCCCGGAATATCCAGCATGCGCCGGGCGTGGGCGTTGGCCGCCTTGATGCCTCCCCTCCGGTCAAGAATGACAACGCCGTCCGTCAGCAGCTCAAGCACTGCGGACTGATCGCTCAACAGATCATGGACATGATGCTGATTGTTGATGTTGGCGGCAATGGCATGGAGCAGGGCGGGCGTTGCGGCGTGGCAGGCCGCGCGGGGGAGGAGCAGGGCAAGAAAGCCCATTATCCGGCGCTTGCCGCCGCGCAGGGGTTCGATCCAGCAGCCCCAGCGGGCGGAGGCGTCTTCCCCGCGGCCTTTCTCCGAAACTGCTTCGGGCCGAACCGTTCCGGGCAGAACGGTTCCGGGGCGGAATCCCGCGGATTCCGCCAGCGCCGCGTCTCCCGTCCCGTGCAGGAGAACCCCGTCGGGAGAGAGCAGGGCCAGCAGCCCGCGCTCCCGCATGAAGCATTCCTCATATTCCTTCATGATCGGGACGGCCGCCTGCAGGACTTCGTGATTCGCCTCGAGAACAGTGTTCAGCCCGGACGGAGGCAGGGCGTCTTCGGAACCGCATCCCGCGGCGCGGGCGGTCAGGCTTTTCCGCCAGCCTTCAGGAAGCTCCGGCTTCACGACGCGGAGCCTTGCCTCATCTTCTTCCCGCGGGGGCTGGTTCCCATGCGCTGTGGTCTGATACGTCACGGAGCCTCCTTTTTCCGGTGGTTCAGGGAAACGCGTTAATCAGCGTTTCCTGCGGTCTTGTTCCGCAAGACCGCCCGCAAGTCGTGAGAGAAAAACTTGCTTTTCTTGTAAAATTAACGGGTTGGCGTACATTTTTCAAAGAGGATTTTGCCTCTTTGGCATGGAGCTGATTTATTCGCGGAATACATCAGCGGGCCTCAGGGGGGCTGTGCGGCGTATTTCACATTTGCGGTCCCCGTAAAGACAGGATGTTTTGTTATGACCTGAATCAATACATTGTCAAGGGTATAATGTATTGAAAAAGGACATAAGTGTCCTGAAAAGGAGGACGAGCCCTGCTCTTGTTCTCGATAAAAATATATTATTTTCCCATGATATGCGATATGTGATTTTTGGCATGAAGATTGCTTTTGCCTCTGCATCGGCGCGGCGCAAACCGGGCCGCGCCGGATGACAACCTTCAACAGCAGAGGTTCGGCCATGGCAAAATTCTCTCTCTCTCTCTCTCTCTCTCTCCTGGCGCTGATGCTGGGCACGGCTCCCTGCCCCGCGTCAGCCGCTGAACACAACATCCGCTTCGCGCACGACGGCGCCCCGGACGCCGTGTATTCCCAGACCTTCAGAAAGTTCGGGGAACTGGCCTCCGCCCATTCCGGCGGCAAGGTCGCCGTAAAGATGTATGAAAGCGCCGTACTCGGCGGCGACCGCGAAGTAACCGAATCCGCCCAGCGCGGCGACCTCCAGATGGGCGGCTGCGGAACGTCCAATCTGGGCATCTTCTGGCCCTCGGCCATGGCCTTTGATCTTCCCTTCATCATCGATCCCGCGAAGAAGGAAGCTCTGTACAGGGAACTCAACGAGGGCGAGCTGGGCCGCTACATGAACGAACAGCTGGCCAAGGTGAACCTGATGGCGCTGGTGTACGCGGACTGCCCCAACCGTCATTACATGACCAACAAGCGCCCCATTCCCGATCTGCCTTCCCTGAAGGGTGTCAAGATGCGCACCACGGCTTCCCCCGTGGACAACATGCTGGCCGAAACCCTGAAAATGATTCCCGCCCCCATGGGCTTCGCGGAAATCTACACCGCGCTCCAGCAGGGAACCATCGACGGCGAGCTGCTCAGCCTTGCGGACTACTACACAAGCCGCCGCGGCGACGTGCTGCACTATACCCTGCCCACCTCCCACAGCTTCACCTGCATGGTCGGCGTGATCAGCAAATCCTACTGGGACTCCCTGCCTTCCGATGTTCAGGCCGCCCTGAGGAAAGCCGCCTCCGAAGCCTGCGCCTTCGGTCAGGAACTGGTGGACAGGATGGACGCCGACGGCCTGAAATACAGCGAACAGAACAGGATGACCATCCATCCCTTCCCGGCGGAAACCCGCGCCGCCTTCCTTGAGGCGGTAAAGCCCGTATATGACAGCTTTGTGCCGCAGATCGACCCCACATTCTATTCCCTGCTGACGGCAACCCAGAAATAGACTCCGCCCGGCGTACATACCCGGCGGATACACATGGACGCAACATGCTCCTGACGCGGGCAGGCCGTTTCCTCTCCGGGCGGCCCGCCCGCAAACTCCACAGGCGCGGCACGCGCTTTCGCTGCGAGGTCTTCATGCGCGCATTTCTTCACTGGCTGGATGAGAATTTCGAAAAACCCTTTCTGATCGTCGGTCTGCTGGTTTCCATCACCCTCATTACATGGCAGGTGCTGTTCCGTTATGTCTTTTCCGATATCTTCGGCATGGAGGGCAATACCGCCTGGGCTGAAGAGCTTTCCCTCATGTGCTTTATCTGGTCGTCATATCTGGCCGTGCCCATTGCAATCAGGAAGCGGGAAAACCTTTCCGTGAATGCTCTGGTCAGCCGTTTTGGCGAACGGGGGCAGAACATCTTCTGGATCATCAACGAGGGCGCGTTCCTTGTGCTGGCGCTGGTGATTATCGTTCTTTCCTGTCAGACCATCGCCATGCAGATGCGCTTTCCCCAGCTCACGACCGCCCTGCGTCTGCCCTATTATATCTGCTATCTCTCGCTGCCCGTCAGCTTCGGACTGATGGCGGTGCGCCTGATCCAGAATCTTGTCCGTCAGATCCGCGTGTGCGGCGCGAAGGATTCGCTGATCGGGTTCGCCGTTCTGGCGGTGCTGGCCGCGCCCATGATCCTCCGGGTGGATGCAAGCACCATAGCCGTGCTCATGCTGAGCCTGGTCGTGTTTCTTCTGCTGGGCATTCCCATCGCGGTCTGCCTTGCCCTGTCGGGGCTTGCGGCCATTGCCTGTTCCGGGGATCTGCCGTGGGGGAACGTGGCCCAGGTCGCCTATTCCTCGCTCAACTCCTTCCCCTTTCTCGCCATATTCTTTTTCATCGCGTCGGGGATCATGATGGGCGTGGGAGGAATCAGCCGTCAGCTTTTCGAACTGGCGGACGAGGTTGTGGGCGGCATGTACGGCGGCATGGCCATGGCCACCATTCTGACCTGCATGTTCTTCGCCGCCATCAGCGGTTCCGGCCCGGCCACCGTGGCCGCCATCGGCATGATGAGCATTCCGGCCATGGTGGAGCGCGGATACGGCAAGGTGTTTTCCGCCACCATCGTGGCCTGCGCGGGGATCATCGGCGTGCTCATCCCGCCGAGCAACCCCTTCATCGTCTACGGGGTGCTGGCCAAGGTATCCATCGGCAAGCTGTTCATGGCGGGCGTTCTGCCGGGCATACTCACCGGAGGCGCGCTCATGGTCTACAGCTATTTCTACTGCCGGAAGCGCGGCTGGAAGGGGGAAGACCGCAGGTTCAGCCTGCCACGTCTGCTGAAGGCCGTCAACAACGCCAAATGGGGCCTCATGGTTCCCGTGATCATTCTCGGCGGCATTTACGGGGGAGTGATGACCCCCACGGAATCCGCCGCCATAGCCGCGGCCTACGGTCTGCTGGTGGGCATATTTGTGTACAAGGGGATTAATCGGTCCAATTTCGTTTCCATCATGGTGGACTGCTGCGTCACCAGCGCGGTGGTCATCATGCTTCAGGCCATGGCCGGTATTTTCGGCTTTGTGGTGGCCATCGAGTCCATTCCCCAGCAGGTGGCGCACATCATGCTCGGCTTCTCCGAAAACAAGTGGGTGGTGCTGATCATCATCAACCTGTTCCTGCTGTTCATCGGAACCTTCATGGAGCCGGCCCCGGCCACCATCATTCTCACGCCCATTCTGGTGCCGATCATGGTGTCGCTCGGGGTGGACCCCATTCATTTCGGGGTGATCATGACCCTGAACCTGGCCATCGCCTTCGTGACGCCCCCGGTCGGCCCGAACCTGTTCGTGGCGAGCAGCGTCAGCGGATGCAGTCTGGGGGCCATGAGCCGTGAGGTTCTGCCCATGCTGGGCGTGCTGCTCGTGGTGCTGGTGGCGGTCATCGTGTTCCCCGAAATCAGCCTGCTCCTGACCCGGAGCATGTAGGGCGCAAACGCCGCAAAGCGGGGTTTCCCATCAGTCCGACGCGGCGGCATGATGCCGCCGCGCGGGACTGACATATCCGAAATATTTTCAGAACATTCAGGAGGAAGCATGATCCGCAGAGATTTCATCAAAGGCTCCGTGGCTGTCGCCGCGCTTGGCGCCCTTTCCGCTGTTTCCGCCGCTCCGGCGGCTGCCGCGGAAGCCGCTTCCGCGCCCATCATTCCGGGAAAGCGCATGCGCGCGAGGGAACTGGGGCTGAGCATCGGCCGCTATCCGTGCGGAAAATACAATGCCATTACCGACGTGGCGGGCGTCAGGGTAGGGCACGCCACCGTGATCAAGGACGGCCCCGGCCCCGTGAGCGGCATCGCGCGTACCGGCGTTTCCGCCATCATTCCCTGCGATGACGTCATTAATCATCCTCTTTATGCCGGCATGCACAGCCTGAACGGCAACGGAGAGATGACCGGGTCATGGTGGGTGGAGGAGTCCGGGCTGCTCGGCTCCCCCATCATGCTGACCAATACGCACAGCGTGGGCGTGGTGCGCGACACGGTCATCGACTACTACTGTCGCAAGTACCCCGGAGCGCTGGACTGGATGCTGCCGGTCGTGGCGGAAACATGGGACGGCTTTCTTTCCGATATCAACGGGTTCCATGTCCGGCCGGAGCATGTGGTCGCCGCGCTGGACAGCGCGGCGGCAGGGCCGGTTGCCGAGGGCTGCGTGGGCGGCGGAACGGGCATGTGCTGCCATGAGTTCAAGGGCGGCATCGGCACAAGTTCGCGCGTTCTTCCCAAAGAGGAGGGGGGATATGCGGTGGGCGTTCTGGTACAGGCCAATTACGGCCGCCGGCCCGAACTGACCATTGCCGGAGCGCCGGTAGGGCAGGAGATTCCCGTTTCGGAAGTGCCGGGACGCGACAATCCCACGGAACCGGTCAGGCCGTATCAGGGGGATGGCTCCATCATTGTCGTCGTGGCTACCGACGCGCCCCTGCTGGCCGACCAGTGCAAGCGGCTCGCCCGACGCGCCGGGCTGGGCGTGGGCATCACGGGAAGCACAGCCGCCGACGGCTCGGGCGATATCTTTGTCGCCTTTTCCACTGCAAACAGGCTTGACAATTCCGGGGAGCGGTTCAGCGTGGAGACGCTGAACCATGCGCGGATGAACCCCCTGTTCACCGCCACGGTGGAGGCCACGCATGAGGCCATTGTCAATGCCCTGTGCATGGCGACGACCACAAGGGGCATCAGGGGGCGCGTGGCCCACGCCCTTCCGCTGGATCGCCTGCGCGACATCCTGCGCAGGTACAGACGCATGCAGGACGCATGACGTCTGAAACGGCCCTGCGGCTGCCGCAAGTCTTCAGCCGCATTTTCCCGGAAATACGACGGCCCCCGGTCCATGGCGATCGGGGGCCGTCCGCGCGATCAGGCCGCGCCTTCGCCGTGCGGCGCAGGGCAGAGGGAGGCGGCGATCTGCCTGAGGCGCTCAAAGCGCTCTTCAGAGAGTTCCTTGTCCCCGAGCGGATAGTCCAGCCCCAGGAAGCGATATTTCTGTGTCCCGAGGCGGTGGTAGGCCAGCGGCTCATACCGGGCGCAGCCGCTTTCCCGCACGAATTCCGCAATGGCGCGGATATCCTCGTCATTGTCGTTGAAGCCGGGCACGACAGGCGTGCGGATATGGATCGGCAGGGAGGGAAAGGCCGCGCGCACGGCCCGGATATTGGAGAGAATGCGATCGTTGGGAACGCCGGTTCCGTTGCGATGCTTTTCGCTGTCCATGCATTTGATGTCAATGAGCAGATAGTTCAGCAGTTCGGCGGCGCGGAGCATGGTTTCCTCGGGCACGAAGGCGCAGGTTTCCAGAGCGCGGTGGATGCGGCGCTTCCGGGCTTCGCTCAGCAGGGCAAGGGCAAATTCGGGCTGGGCCAGAGGCTCGCCTCCGCTCAGGGTCATGCCGCCGCCGGAACGGGCGTAAAAGACGCTGTCCTGTTCCACGTCGTTCAGGATGTCCTCCACAGAGCGGCGCGTGCCGTACACGGTGAGCGCCTCGGCGGGGCATGCGCGGGAACAGAGCTGATCCATGCTGCAACGGGTCCGGTCGATGTTCACGCCTTCGGGCGAAAGAGTCAGGGCGTCTTCCGGACAGACGCGGACGCAGGTTCCGCAGGCAAGGCACTTGTCGCGGTTGTAGCCGAGTTCCTCTTTCATGCTCTGGGATTCGGGGTTGCTGCACCACCGGCAGCGCAGGGGACAGCCCTTGAAGAAGACGATGGTGCGGATGCCCGGACCGTCGTGGACGGAATATTTCTGGATATTGAAGATAAGGCCGGTGGCGTCGGGGTATGAGGGCATGGCGGCTCCGTGGGAAGAATTGTCGCGGATGTGGCGGGGACTCCTTTTTTCAGGGAGATTCCCCGCCGTTTGCTCCTGTCGGGAGCGTTTTGTGATTGAAGGCATCTGCGAGCCGGATACTGTGTTCCGACTCGCAGGTTTCACGCCTGAAGCCGGAGCCGGAAGCCGCAGGAGAACTGCGGCCGATCCGGCGTCGCGCCGCTCCCGGCCGTCAGCGCGGAGCGCTTTGCGGACGAGTGCGGAGACGAATCTCGCCTTGCACGGCTCCGCGGAGCATTTCAATCAATATTGAAATGCTCTAGATCGACCCGTGTTCGGTGCGGGCGATGAGATCATTCTGAAGATCGCGGGAGAGTTCGGTGAAATAGGCGCTGTATCCGGCGATGCGGATGATCAGTCCCTTGTAGCGGTCCGGCTCGTCCTGCGCGGCAACGAGAGTTTCCCTGTTGATGACGTTGAACTGGAGATGCCACAGCTTGAGGTCGCAGAAGGCGCGGATGAAGCTGACCAGACGGCGGGAGCCTTCCTCCCCTTCCAGGCACTTGGGCGAGAACTTGATGTTCAGCAGACGCGCGGCGCGTTCGGTGTAGTCCCAGTTCTTGCTGTTGTACTGCGAAATCAGCGTGGCGGTGGGGCCTTTCACGTCCGCCCCGTGCGACGGAGAGGAGCCGTCGGAAAGCGGCATCCAGTCCTTGCGGCCGTTGGGCAGCGCGCCGACTTCCTTGCCGTGCGGCACGTTGGCGGTGACGGAAACGGTGCGGATGTCGATATGCAGGCCGGTTTCCGCCATGTACCTGCGGCAGTAATCCTGCGCCGCGCGATCCACGGCCTTGCCGATGGCGTCGGCATACGGATCGGCGTTGCCGAAGCGGGGAGCCGAGCCAAGCAGCCGCCGCAGGGGTTCCATGCCCTCGAAGTTGCAGTCCAGCGCCCGGATCAGTTCGTCCATGGAGACGCGCCTTTCCTCAAAGACGAACTTTCTGACTGCGCTCAGGGAGTCCACCAGCGTGCTGAAGCCGATGACGTCGAAGAAGCCCAGCTCGATGCCGCCGGGGATGTGCTCGCTGCAATGCAGATCCATGCAGGAAGCCATGCACAGGTCATGCAGGCAGGAAGAGAGCGGCCCGGCGAAGTGCCGCCCGCGCAGTTCGTGGATGATCATCTGATTAAGATAGGCGTATTTGATCAGATGGGTCTGCTGGGCCACATAGGCGCTCCAGAATTCCTCCCAGGTGGTGAACTCGCGCGGGTCGCCGGTTTCCAGCCCCATGAGCGCGTCGCCGTGCTTTTTCATGCGGCCGTTGCGCAGAGTCATTTCCAGAGCCGCGCCCAGGTTCACCTGACAGCCCGCGCTGGTCATGGTGTCCAGATTGGGCATGCGGATTTCCGCGCAGCCGGAGGCCGTATAATCGTAGGCGGAGCGCGGGTCCGCGCCCTTCGCCACATGCAGGGGGATGATTTCCTCGTCGTTGAAGAGCTTGGGGTAGCCCTGTCCGACCTTGACGGTCTCCGCGATTTCCCACAGGAAGCGTTCGGGCGAGCGGGCGTGGATGCGCGTGGCGAGATCAGGGTAGGGCATGGGAGAAATGCGGCGCGATTCCAGAATCAGGTAGGTCAGCTCGTTGGTGGCGTCCGCGCCTTCCGGCGTCTGCCCGCCGATGGTCACGGCTTCCCAGTGGGCGTAGCCTTCCTGTGTGGCGGCTCCTCCGGCGGAAAGGGAAAGGTCGGTGAACTGGGCCATGTTCAGCCACAGGCAGTCGAACAGCTCAAGGGCCTGTTCGTCGCTCAAGCGGCCCTCCTCCTTGTCCTTTCTGAACAGGGGGTAGAGGTACTGATCCATGCGCCCGTTGGAGATGATGGTTCCGGTACGCTGTTCCAGACGGGAAAATGCCTGGGCGAACCACTGCGCCTGTATGGCCTCGTGGAAGGTGCGGGCCGGAAATTCGGGCACGCGCTCGCAGTGTTCCGCAATTTGCAGCAGTTCCCGCACGCGGTCGGGGTTCTGTTCCCGCGCGGCCTTTTCCCGCGCCAGAACCGCATGACGGCGCGCCCAGGTGACGATGGCGTCACAGGTGATGATCACGGCTTCGAGGAAGGGTTTTTTCCTGAGCATGTCCGTGGGGCTGAGGGCGTCAAGCGCGTCGAGCCGTTCCTTCGCCTCGGCCCTGATGGACGCGAAGCCCCGGTTGATGACCTTGGCGTAGTCCAGCACCCATTGCTGGCTGGAGCGGTAGGAGGCCGTCTCGCTGCAAATGAAACGGGTTGAGTGCCCCTTTTCGTCATTGTAGGCAAGATGCTTGGCGTCGTCCGGCAGGGTGCGGATCAGATCCTCGTGGAAGGTCTTGCCCTGCCAGTAGGGAGATATTTCCTCGATGACGATGCGCACGTCCTCCGGATCGGCATGTATGGGCGCAGACGCGCGCTGCGCGAGGCTGTTCATGGATTCGCCCATGAAATCGCCGTCCAGCTCGGGGTACAGGATGCCGTAGCGCCCCCGGTCCGTGCCGCAGCGCCCCGCGATGAGCTGCCGGTCGTCCACATAGACGGTGATGTTTTCCGCGATGTGCCTGAGCGCCTTCGCCCAGCGCAGAACCAGCGGCTGGCCTTCCGTGGTCTTCATGGAGGCGGTGAACAGGCGCGCGCGTTCGATGTCGATGATCGGCGGCATGCCGTCGAAGGTTTCCAGAATTTCAAACAGGCGCTTGTGGGTATTGCGGTGGGGATTGGACTTGCCCCCGGCTCCCGCAATCAGAATCTGCTCCTGGGGGGAATAGCAGCAGGTGTCGAGCATGGATGTTCTCCTTGCGGCCGGCTCACATCATCGTGTTCGGAAGTATGAGCGAGATGGCCGGAATATAGGTGATTGCCATGAGCAGCAGGATCATGCCCGCGATCATGGGCAGGGCTGCCCTGGCAATGTCTTCAAGCCGCAGGCCGCTGGTGGCGCTGGCCACGAAAAGATTTGAGCCGACCGGCGGCGTGACGAAGCCGATGGCCAGGTTCACGGTCATGATGATGCCGAAGTGCACCACGTCCACCCCCAGCTTCACCGCCACGGGGGCAAGGATGGGGGTAAGGATGATCGTGGCCGCAGCCGGTTCCATCAGCGCGCCCACGATAAGCAGGAAGATGTTGATGCACAGCAGGACGATGACCCTGTTCCCGGACAGGGAAAGAATAAACTTTGCAATGGATTCGGGCACCTGCTCGAGAGCGAGCAGATAACCGAAGCTGCTGGCCATGGCGATGAGAAAGATGATCACCGCGCTGGTGGTGCAGCACTCCACGCAGACCGAAAAGAAGTTGTGCCGATTAATGCCCCTGTAGACGAACATGCCCACAAGCAGACCGTACATGGCGCTGATGGCGGCGGCTTCCGTGGGAGTCATGTAGCCGCCGTAAATGCCGCCGAGGATAATCACCGGCACCAGCAGAGCCCACTTCGCTTCCCATATGACCTTCATCTTCCGGGAAAAGGAAACCTTCTCCGCCGTGCCGCGCCATCCGTTCCTGCGGCTCAGCCAGTAGCTGTACCCCATGAGCACCGCGCCCGTAAGGACGCCGGGGATGATGCCGCCCATGAACAGTTTGCCGATGGACGCCTTGGCAAGCACGCCGTAGACCACCATGGGGTTGGAGGGGGGGATCATCACGCCGATGGACCCCGCCGCTGCCACCAGGGCGGCTGCGAAACGCTTGTCGTAGCCGCGCTCCACCATAGCCGGAATGGTGATAGCGCCGATAGCCGCCACAGTTGCCGGGCCGGAACCGCAAATGGCGGCAAAAAACATGCAGGTGATCACGGTCGCCATGGCCATGCCGCCGATGCGGCGGCCGACCATGAGATCCGCCAGGTCGACGAGCTGACGCGAGATGCCTCCGCATCCCATGAACACGCCCGCGGCCACAAAGAAGAAAATAGCCATAATGGTGAATGAGTCAAGTGCCGCGAAGGAGGTGGGCGCCATGGTGGAAACATTGAGAAATTCCGAGTTGTACAGGGCGGCCATGGCCGAAAAGGCCAGAGCCACGGCAATGGGCACGCCAAGCAGCAGGCAGAGGAACATGGTGCCCGCCAGTGCGGCGATGATGCCGATATCCCATTGTCCCCATATGGGAGCGGAGAGCGTTACGCCCATGGCGACGGCAATGAGGCTGTCTCTGAAGCCGGTGATGCGGACCTGCCGGATCAGGTTCTGAAGGAGGCGCAGCGCCATGAGTCCGAACCCTATGGGCAGGACGAGATAGGGCCAGAAGTAGGACATGCCGTTGGCAGGGGTATACTGCGGAAAGCGAAGCTGCATGCCGGAAAGCCTGGCGCACAGCCAGGCGAGCACCACGGCGAAAACAAGAAACACGCCCTCGTCGATGACCCACAGGATGTTCCGCCAGCGGGGCGGGAGGGCGTCGAACAGGATGGTGATGCGGATATTGGAACGATTCTTGATGGCCAGGGGGATGGACAGGTAGGACAGCCAGATGAAGCTGTAGATGGCCAGTTCTTCCACTTCCGCGGTACTGCCGGCCATGCCCAGAAGATCCGTGGCGATATAGCGGAACAGAACCTGATACGTGATGAGCGAGATGGAAAGCAGCAGCGCGATGACGAGAAAGGGTTTCTCGAAATTTTCATCCAGCAGGCGCAGAAGGGAATGTTTTCCGGCGTCGGAGATCTGTGCGGGCGTTGTCATGGAAGCCTCTCATGCGGGTTGGGAACAGGGGAGGAGCGGGGGGGGGAGCCCCCCCGCGCGGGGCTTATTTCTGCGTGGCTGCGATAAGCTCGACCATTTTGGGGTCAAGCTGCGGCCCGAATTCTTCCCACACCTTCCGGAATGCCTGCTTGATCTCGGCCATCTGCCGTTCGTCGGGGAAGTTCACGGCGACGCCGTTGTCACGGCAGTATTTGAGCCCTTCCTCCTCCATCCTGTCCATCAGCCCCCATTCCCATTCCTGGGCTTCCCTGGCGCAGTCAAGGATGGTCTGGCGGGTATCGTCGGGCAGGCCGTAGAAAAATGCCTTGTTCATGCAGGCAACATGCACCGGGAAATTATGCTGGGTGACAAGCATGGACTTGATGATCTCGGCGCGGCCGAAGCTCTTCATGGAAAGGAAGCTGAGCAGTTCGCCATCCACCGTCCCCTGCTGGAGAGCCTGATAGACGGCATCGAAGGCGAGAGCCGTGGGGTTCATGCCCACGGCCTTGGCGTTGGCCACGTCGATGGGAGACGGGGTGGCGCGGATTTTTATGCCCTTCATGTCCGCCAGGCAGGTGACGTTCTTTTTGGAGAAGACATAGCTGCGCGGGGCGGTGGCGTTGAACATGAAGGGAACAAGATTCACCTTTTCCAGCTCCTCGCGGAGGTATTTGTTGATGTCGCCGTATGCCATGGAACGCATGTAGGCATCCATTTTTTCCGGCGCGCAGGCAAAGGGCAGATCAAAGGGAACCGCCGCTCTGGTAAAGCTGGAGAGTATGTTGGTGGCGATGGAGACGACTTCCAGGTTGCCTTGCTGGGTGGCTTCTCCGGCCACGCGATCCGATCCGAGCACCGCGTTGGGGAATATTTTCACCTGTACCTGGCCGTTGGTGCGCGCTTCCACCAGTTCCTTGAACTTCTCGTAGCCGAGGGAGAACTCGTTGTCCGCCGCGCCCGTGTGGGAAATGCGGATGAGAATTTTTCCGGCCGCAGGGGATTCGGCCGGACAGAGCAGACCGAGAGAGACGGCCATGGCGGTGAGGAAGCAGCCTTTCAGCACGTTGTTCATACGCTTCTCCTTGATGGAATGGGGTTCGGGCGGCAGTCCCGTTCACAGGCCGGGCGGACGGGCACCGCCGCGCTTTGTCCCTCCTCCGGGAGGGGAGGGCATTTGGGAACGGAAGAGCAAGGAGCGTGCCATACGGGCACAGGAAGGAAGATATGCCGGTATTTCCGGCGGATGGGAACAGAAGGGCAGGTCCGGCGGGAGAGTGCGGCGTGTTGCTGAACGGGACATGAGGCGGCGGCATGTCCCGTTCAGCAACAGATGGCGCCCGGGAACAGCAGAGCGTTTTGTTACTGAAAATATCTGCCGGCCAGATCAAGTGTTCCGGCTCGCAGGTTTCACGCCCTCACCGGAGATTAACGCCGCAATTCACTTGCGGCTGCTCCGATGTCGCGACGAAGTCTCGCTCCGCTCAACTCCGGGAGCACTTTCGATTTGAAAATGCTCTGTTTGCCGTTCGGGGAGGCTATTCTCCCGTCCTTTTCCTCCAGATATCCGGCGTGAGGCCGTAACGGCGCAGTCTGCGGTACAGAACGCTGCGGGCGATGCCCAGGCTTTGTGCCGCGGCTCTCACGTTTCCGCCGTTCGCCCTCAGAACTTCCGAAATGGCTTCCCTTTCCTGCACGCGCAGGGTCGCGCAGCCGTGCGGCGCGATTCCCCGGGGAGCAGGGGAAGGAACGTATGCGGCGGGGAGATCCAGGCGGGAAATGACGGAGCCTTCCGTCAGGGCGATGGCGCGCTCGACGGCGTTGGCCAGTTCCCGCACGTTTCCGGGCCAGTGATAGCGGGTGAGCGACTCAAGGCATTCCGGTGAAAAGACAAGATGTTTCCGGCCCGAAGCCGCGCCGAGGCGCCGCAGAAAGTGCAGCGCAAGCACAGGCAGATCTCCGGGGCGTTCACGCAGGGAGGGCAGGCGGATAGTGAGCACATTGAGCCGGTAATACAGATCCTCGCGGAAGCGGCGCGCCCTGACCTCTTCCTGAAGATCCCTGTTGGTGGCGGCAATGACGCGGATATCCACGCGGCGCGGGCGGCCGCCTCCCACCCGGGTGAGTTCCTTTTCCTGAAGCAGGCGCAGCAGGCTGACCTGGGCATCCAGCGGCATTTCACCGATTTCGTCGAGAAAGACGGTTCCCCCGTCGGCCAGCTCAAACCTGCCGGCCCGTCCCCTTCTGACGGCTCCGGTGAACGCGCCTTCCTCATAACCGAACAGTTCGCTTTCCACGAGGCCGGGCGGCAGGGCTCCGCAATTCACGGCGACGAAGGGGCCTCCGCGCCGGGCTGAGGCATTGTGCACGGCCTGAGCCAGCAGTTCCTTGCCTGCGCCGCTTTCTCCCAGGATAAGCGTGGTGATGTCGCTTTGCGCGGCGATGTGTCCCAGCCTCAGCGCTTCACGCATGGCCGGGGAATCGCCGAGCATGTCGTCAAAGGTGTATATGGCCTTCGCGCCCATGATCCGGGCGGCATAGTCCCGCAGGCGTCTGGTTTCCCGCAGGGTAAGCAGCAGGCCGGAGCAGTTCCCGAGGGGAGAGGCGGAAAGTACGCAGTTGAGCGCGGCCTGCCGCAGATGGAGCGTCGTTTCCTGATCATGCAATGCCTTGCGGGCCGTCAGAACCTCGTCCAGAAGGGGGCTTTCACGGATCAGCTCGCGGATGCTGGGCAGATCTTCCCGACCGCGCAGATCCTGCGCCTGAAGCATGGCGCGGGCCTTGTCGTTCCATGCGCTGATGAAGCCCCTGCCGTCCAGAAAGATGACGCCTTCGTCAATAAGTTCGAGCATGGCGCGCTGCTGCCCCAGCAGACGGCGCAGATGCAGCTGTTCGCCTATGGCGTAGGCCGCGGCGGCGACCATGCCCAGCGTATGGCGATGGTAATGTTCCAGCTCGATCGACACGTTAAGGATGCCGAACAGTTCCTTTCCTCTCATGATGGGAGCAGCGGAGCAGCACCACCCGGAAGCCTGTTCCGCGTAATGCTCGCAGCCGATGATTTCCAGCGGCCTGCATTCCACAAGGCAGGTTCCGATGCCGTTGGTGCCGCTGCTCTTCTCTGTGGCGCGATACCCTTCGGTAAACGCCGCGAGACGCTTCAGGCTCTCTTCAGGTCCTACGGTATGGAGGATCAGGCCCGAGGTGTCCGCCAGGCCGATGACGCTGCGCGAACCGGAAATGGCGTCGAACAGCTTTTGCATCAGCGGGGCGGCACTTTCGAGCAGTTCCCGGCCGTGTTCCAGAGCCTGCCGGAACTCCTGTTCCGGCAGGGGGGATGGGAAGATATGCCCGGGAGGCAGGCCGCAGGCGCGGCTGCGAAACCACGATGCGGCGATCATGTCGCTGACGACCGCGGCATCCGGCACGCCCCCCGACGCAAACAGCTCTTTCTGCCGTCTTATGGCCTGATTGCGCGCTATGAGCTGAGGAATTTCCAGGGACATGATGCGTCACCTCCCGTCAGGCAGAATTGGTGAAGCGGGCCAGACAAGGACCGTGCCGTGCCCGCTGCTTCAGGGAGAAGACAACATAATCGGAATGTGCCGCATGTGCCCGGCAATCAGTTTTGTTTGTACTTTTTGAAAAAGAAAGAGTCTCATACAGTTAAATTGCATTATTGAGAGCTGAAGTATTGTGAAATAATGCCTTAAACCGAACGGAAAAATCCTTCTTCAGAGCATTTTGCGTTTGAAAATATCCGCCGGCCTGAGCCTGTGTTCCGGCTCACAGGTTTCACGCCTTCACCGGAACTTAACGCCGCAATTCACTTGCGGCGACACCGGAGAAGGGGGCGTCGCGGCGTCCCTGGCCGTCAGCGCAGAGCGCCTTGCGGACAAGGAGAGCAGAGATGAGTCTTGCCCTGCCCGGCTCCGCAGAACATTCCGCTCATGAAATGCTCTGGCGCCGGAAAGCTGTAACCTGCCTGCATTGCCAGGATCAGAACGAGACTGACGCTTGATGGATGAGGCATCATACCCCGACATGTGCAATTGCAGTGCTGAAATGTCTGAAAAGAAGTGTTCAAGATATCGGAAAAACCGATATCAGGGTATCGGATAATAGGATTATTTTTTTCACAAGTGCCTCTGTAAAAGGTGAACATCGGAAAAGGTTCTGCCTTACGGTGAACTCTCACGCTTTTCTGTCGCGCGAAATATTCGCGCGAGCCGGACGGAATGGTTTGTGAGCGTTTTCGCAGAGCAGAACCTTCCTGCAACCATCGGAGGGCGCGGCAGCCTGTGCCGCACGGGCGCGCTTTCCGGAGACTCTGTACAGGAGCACACGCGATGGAAAAACGTCCCAACAACTATTTTGACGGCATTCCGATTCACCGCAGTCAGATTGTCATTCTGTTTATTGTGGTGCTGGCCTATTTTTTTGACCAGATGGACAATATGGTGCTTGGCTATGTGGCTCCGTCCGTCATGAAGACATTCGGCATCACCATGCAGGAATTTGCTCCCGCGCAGTCGCTGTACTTTATCGGCATGATGTTCGGCGGCATCGTGGCGGGGCTTGTTTCCGACAAGATAGGCCGCCGCAAGGCCTTCATGTGCGGCTGTTCGCTGTTCACCATCGCCACCATCCTGACCGGCTTCACCAATGATATCAAGACATTCACGCTGTTCCGCGTCCTGACCGGCTTCGGCGTTCTGGGCACGGGATCCATCTGCATCACTTATCTGTCCGAAGTGCTTTCCGCCTGCGATCGCTCCAAGTGGTCCGGCATCTGCGTCGGACTTGGACACATTGCCGTACCTGTCATCGGTTTTGTCGCCACATGGGTCATCCCCATGTCGCCCGAAGCCTGGCGCTTCATGTTTTACCAGGGAGTGCTCGGCTTCCTGCCGCTGACGCTCGGATTTCTGTTCATGAAGGAATCGCCGCGCTGGCTCATCGCGCAGGGCCGTCAGGCAGAAGCCGAGGCAGTGGTGGAAGCCTACTGCGGCGAGAAGATCGACCTCACCGAAGTGGCGGAAAAGGCACGTGCCGAACAATCCAGCAAGACGTCCGTGACCCAGAAGTTCAGCATGATGTTCGGTGATCCCAAGTACCGCTGGCGTTCGCTCATCCTTTTCCTCATCGCCGCCGGGCAGAACATCCCTTCCTTCGTGTTCCTGGGCTGGAACACCACCCTGCTGCAGGCCAACGGCGTTGATCAGGCTGCCTCCCTGACCATTTCCACCATCGGCGCGGTGGGCATCCCGCTCGGCATCATCGCCTCCGGCTATGTGGGCGCGCTCGGCGGGCGCAAGATTTCCATCGGCGTTCAGATTCTGCTGGTGGGCGCTCTGATCATTTCCTATATGACCCTGCCCTACAACTTCTACCTGATGGCCACCCTTTACTTTGCCTTCCAGTTCATTTCCATGTGCTGCGCGATGTGCCTGAATCTTTATATGGCCGAATCCTTCCCCACGCTGATCCGCAACACCGGGTTCGGCGTCATCAACGCCTCCGGCCGCTGCGCCGTGGCTGCCGCCCAGTGGCTGGTGCCCTATCTCTATGCCGCGTCCGGCTCGTCGGGAGTTGGCCTGTTCATCTCCGGCGTCTGCCTTGTGGGCGGCCTGGTGACCCTGATTTTCGGCTGGCGCACCGGAACGGCCTCTCTGGAGGAATGCTGCTGATCCGGACGCGGCTGCCCCGCTTGAACAACACCTTATCCAAGGAGATGATGTCATGCGCAGAGTTATCGATTTTCATGCCCATATGGGGGATATTTTCACCGGCAGAAACGTTTCCTTCCGCACCGGGCTGCCCCGCCCCGAAGATCTGGAGGACTGCTTTGCGGAAAATGACCGCGGCGGCTTCACCTATACGGCACAGGGCAAGCCGGCCGAGGAGCTGCAGGGACGCATGGCCGCCGGCCAGAACCGTCTGAAATATGCCAGTTACGAGAATATCGGCAAAACGCTGGACAGGGAGGGCGGCGTCTGTTCCGTGCTGCTGCCCATCAATCCCCATACGACCTTTGACGAGTATCTGGCTGCCTCCCGGCTGGATTCCCGCCTCATTCCGTTCACCAATCCCGATTTCTCCCGCCCGCAGAAGGACATGATGGACAAGCTGCGCGCGGATATCAGGAACGGCGCAAAGGGGCTGAAACTCCACCCCGTCATCCAGAACGTGAGCCTGCTTGATCCGCGCACGCTGGAAGCCGTGGAACTGTTCGGCGAAGCGGGGCTGCCCATCCTTTCGCATGTGGGGCAGAGCAACTACTACGTGCGTGAACAGGAAGCCGAGTATCCCATCACCATTGAATTCGGCACGATCGACTATTTTGTGGAACTTGCGCACAAGTATCCGGACTATGACATGGTCGCCGCGCACTGCGGCCGCAACTTCCCCTCAAGGCTCGCGGAAATGACCGAGGGACTGGAGCATGTCTACACCGACACCACCTTCGCCGGCGCGCCCCAGATCAGGGAAGTGACGGAAAAACTCGGCGTGGACAAGGTTCTGTTCGGCACGGATTATCCTTTTACCGACATGCATTACGCCGTCCATCAGGTTGAACTTGCCCTGGGAGCCGGCAGCGAAGCCGCGGAAAAGGTGCTGTACGGCAATGCGGCCAGGCTGCTGAAACTGTAGCCGGACGCTGCGCCGTACTGCGACATGTCGGAGCACGGCGCGGGAGAAACATTTTCACTGCCGCCGCAAGCCGGACATTATGTTCTGTCCGGCTCGCGGCGGCATGCATTTCCGTGCCGGCACGGACTGTCCCCGGCTTGCGGAATGCCCGTGAAGCAGCCTGCTGGCCGGGCTGGTTATCACAGCCTCCGCAACACTTTCATAACCATGAGAGATCAGGAAGCTATTCTTCTCTCTCTCTCTCTCTCTCTCTCTCTCTCTCTCTCTCTCGGAACAGCCGTCTGCCTCGTCGTCGGGGAGGCGGCTCTTGAGTTCGCGGATGACCCGCTTGTCCGCTTGGCTCAGTTGCGTGGCGGGCAGGGTGAGCAGGCAGTATTCAACGGGATCGGGTTTTCGTGCAAAGGGTATCCCCCGAATTTCTCCGGAGGCGGCCTGCGGAATGCCGGGCATGAGCCTGCGCGGGAAGATGCATGCGGCAAGACCCCCGGCCACGGCTGCTATGATATGCTGAAAATTGCTGAGACGCAGTGAGCGTTCCCGGTTGAAGAACGGCGCGAACAGCGTCATGAACGATGTTTCGTCGTCGTCCGGATACAGCGCCAGGGGAAGCGTCGTCATGTCTTCTGTCGTGAGGGCCTTTTTTGCGGCAAGAGGATGGGATGCGCCAAGAAAGACATGGAACTCGTCGTGGAGCAGGGTTTCCATATGCCAGCCGTTTTTTTCCGCCTGACGCTGGAGCAGCCGCTTGTCCTTGGAAAGCACAAAGGTGATGCCTATGGACGCGCGTCGTTTTTCCATGAAAGCCGGAATGAGCGGAGCCTTTACCTCATAGGGGAACATTGTCAGCCTGGCTCCCACAAGATGCAGATCATTCATGGCGGGAAGCAGCAGCGCGTTATACGGCAGGGGACAGGCCGCCACATGCACGGGAGGCGGAGCGCCGGTTTCCGGCGCAAGAGATTTCCATTCGTTCATGGTGGCGAGGATGCGTTCGGCATCGTCCAGAACTCTGGCTCCTTCCGGCGTGGTCTCCATTCCCTTATGAGAGCGGTTGAACAGCTTGAACCCCAGTTCATCTTCCAGAGAGGACAGGGCTTCGCTCAGGGCAGGCTGGGAAATGAACAGGTTCCGGGCCGCCTTGTTGAGGGAGCGGCAGCGGCGGATTTCGAGGCAGTAGTCCAGAAGTTTGGTACGCATGGTTTTCCCTGTCCTGAACGAAAGAGAGACTGCTTTTTTGTTCCGTTTATACTAAGGCGCATGAGCGCGGTCAATCCTGCGTGGAAAGAGAATGTGTCCGGCGCTGCTGACCGTGTACTTCTCAGGCATTCCGGCGCACCGGGGCATGAATGTATCCGGAGTAAGGCATATATCGGGAAAATCTATAACAGGGTATAGCAGAATAGGATTATTTTTTCACAATGGTCCCGCGTACAACTGCATAACAGGAACGGACAGCGGATCGCCGGCATCCCCTGCTGTCCGGCGGCCCGCGGCCGGAACGGGCGGAATCATTCTTCACACGGGAGGCGTCTTGTGGCGGAAAAGATTTCCAACAATTATTTCGATGGCATCCCGACGCACCGCAATCAGTTGCTTGCCCTGATGTGCGTGGTGTTCGCGTATTTTTTCGATCAGCTCGACAACAATGTGCTGGGCTTTGCCGCACCCTCGATCATGCGGAGTTTCGGCATAGATATGGCCACATTCGCGCCCGCGCAGTCCATCTATTTCATCGGGATGATGGCGGGCGGCATTCTGGGCGGCCTTGTCGCGGACCGCATCGGCCGCAGAAAAACCTTCATGGCAGGCTGCTTCTGCTTTTCCGTATTCACCTTTCTGGGCGGCCATACGCACAGTCTTGTGCCGTTCGTCATTTTTCGCGTTCTGACGGGCGTGTGCATCATGGGAACCGTAGTATGCTGCGTGACGTACATGATTGAGATCACCTCATGTGAGGAACGCGGCAAATGGCCGGGCATCTGCTCCGGCGTGGGCAACTTCTGCGTGCCGATCATCGGTTTCGTGGCGGTGAAGGTTATTCCCCTTTCGCCGGAAGCATGGCGCTGGCTGTTCTATCAGGGGCTGCTCGGGTTCATTCCTCTGATCATGGCCTTTTTCTTCATGAAGGAATCCCCCCGCTGGCTCATCAGCCGGGGCCGCCAGACCGAGGCGGAAGCCGCCGTCAAGGCCCTGTGCGGGGTGGACGTCGATCTTTCGGCGGCAATGGCGGCGGAAAGCGGGCGCACGCGGGAGACGGTGCGGCAGAGCTTTGCCGGACTGCTCCGCGACAGGAAATACCTGTGCCGTACCCTCATCCTGTTTGTCATCACCGCCGGGCAGAATATTCCTTCCTTTATCTTTCTGGGCTGGAACAACGCCTTTCTCCAGGCCAGCGGCGTGCCGCAGGCCGACGCCCTGCTGATCTGCTCCATCGGGTCCATTGCCATTCCGCTCGGCGTCATCTTTTCGGGATTCATCGGCCCGCTGGGGGGACGCAGGATTCCGCTGGCAGCCACCATGCTGCTTTCCGGCGCGATTGCCGTTTTCTACATCAATGCCGGGAGCGACTTCTATACCCTGACCGCGCTTTATTTCGCCTTCCAGTTCGTGTCCATGTGCTGCTGCATGATACTCATGCCCTACCTTTCCGAATCCTACCCCACCGCCTTCCGCACCACGGGGGCCGGCGTGGTTCTCGCGGGCGGCAGGCTTTCCGTTTCCGCCTCTCAGCAGATCGCGCCGCTGATTTTCGCGGCAGGCGGCTTTTTCGGCATCGGCGCGTTCATCGTCGCCTTCTGCGCGGTGGGCGGGCTGACCGCTCTGTGGCTGGGATGGCCCACGGGCAGGCAGTCGCTCGAGGACGTGTGCTGAGCCGCGCTTGCCATGGAAAACAAACCATATATTTAAACGTTGTTGCACCTCTAAACAAAAAGGATTCAGCCATGATCAGACAGGATTTTCTTGACAGTGTGGAATGTCTGGAGGATGTCGTATACAAGACCGTCAAGGGGCATGAGATGAAGCTGGATCTGTACCGGCCCAAGGGCGGCCCCAGGGAGAGGACGCCGCTGCTCATTCTGCTGCATGGCGGCGGCTGGTTCCGCCAGGACAAGAAGCACGAGGTCGTGGAGCGTTTCCTCAACTGGATGGGAGAAGAGGTCATTTTGAAGGATGGCTGGCAGATCGCGGCGGTGGAATACCGGATGCTGAAGGATCATGCCGAGTTTCCCGATCAACTGTATGACTGCTGCGACGCCGTGCGCTACATGATCAGACATGCCGAGAAATACGGCGTTGATCCGAGGAATATTCTGGTGGGCGGATCGTCGGCCGGGGGGTACGCGGCCGTCATGATGGCCAGCGAAACGAAGAAGTGGAAGGAAGATCCGGAACTTGCGGATATTGATTTCGATATCGCGGCGGCGGTTTCCTTTTCCGGCGTCCTGGATGTGGAGTGGATTGTGAAGTCCGGCGACCGCAAGGTGGATGAAACGGGCGACGGACGCATCCGCTACTGCATGCAGTGTCTGCTTTCCCGCGGTCGTCTGCATGACGAGAAACTGTGGAAGGAAAGCAGCCCGCGTTCCTACATGGGGCCGCAGTCCCGCCCCTGCCTGCTTGTCTACGGTACGGCGGATTCCCTGGTGACGCCTGATCATGCGGCGGACATGTACCGGCAGGCAAAGGAGATGGGGCTTGACTGGGAGGAGCTGGCCGTGATCAACGGCGAACACAATTTCGCCCCGGGTACGGCGGAGCAGCCCACCGTGCCGGATACCCGCTCCATCTACCGCACTGCGCGCGACTTCCTGCGCAGGCATCTGAGATAGGAGCGGAGCCGTGAGACGCGTCATTGATATCCATGTGCACATGGGGGATATTTTTCTGGGGCGCAACGTCAGCTTCCGCACCTTTCAGCCCCGGCCGGAGGAACTGGATGATCACTTTGCCGAAAACGGCCGCAGGGGCTTCAACTTCACCGTGGTCGGCAAGACGCCTGCCGAACTGGAGCATCGCATGCGCCAGGGACAGCGCCGTCTGGCCTGCGCCACGCTGGAAAATATCGGCAGAAGCATGGACGAGGAGGGCGTGGCGTATTCGGCGCTGATGCCAGTGTATCCGTATACCGGCTTTGAGGAATATCTTGCCGCCTCCGGACTGGATACGCGCATGATCCCTTTTTCCAGTCCGGATTTCAGCCTGCCGGCAGACAGGATGGTGGAAAAGCTGAAGCGGGATATCGCCAGGGGAGCCAGGGGACTCAAGATTCACTCCGTGCTGCAGAACGTGAAAATGAATGATCCGCGCACGCGCGCCGCCGTGGAGGTGTTCGGCAGGGCGGGACTGCCGGTCATGTTCCATATCGGGGTGAGCTACTATTACCTGCCGGAACAGGACGCCGCATATCCCTCACTGCCGGAAGCCGGCGCCATAGAGGACTTTTTTGAACTGGCGCGAGCGTTCCCCGACTATCCGCTCATTGCCGCGCACTGCGCCAACAAGTACGCGGTCGAACTGGCGGAGGGCACGAAGGGGCTGGACAACGTCTATACTGACACCACGCTGTGTTCGGCCGAGCGCATGCTGGAAAGCGTGGAGCGGCTTGGTGAGGACAAGGTGCTGTTCGGCACGGACTATCCTTTCAGTTCCCTGCATGATGCGCTGCGCGAGGTGGACAGGGCCTTTCCGGAGGAAAGTCCGCGCAAGGACAGACTGCTGTACGGCAACGCGGCCCGGCTGCTGAAACTGTGAGCGCCCGCGCGGAGTGATGCCCTCCTGTCTGTCCCGGAGGGCAGGCCGCGCTTACGCGGTCTGGATATTCTGAATCTGTCATATTCAAGGAGAACGACATGGCGGAAATCGCATTTTTCGGACTCGGCACCATGGGAACTCCCATTGCGAAAAATCTGCTCAAGGCAGGACACAAGCTGCATGTGATGGTCTATCAGGGGCTTACGGCGGGGCCGCTGGAAGTTCAGAAGCTCGGCGCGGTTATCGATGAACGGCTGGAAGACATGGTGGGAAACGCGGATTTCATCATCAGCGTCGTGCCCAACGACGATTCCGTGCGCGAAATCTATATGAACGAGGCCATGCACGCGGCGGTGAAGGAAGGGGCGATCATCATCGAAATGACGTCCTGCTCGCCGGAAGTGGTGCGCGAAGTGGAGGACTGTTATGCCGATCGCGGGGTGAAGGTGATTGACGCCCCCATGACGGGAGCCCTGCCCAAAGCCATTGATGGCACGCTGATCATCATGGGGGCGGGCGATCCGGAAGCGTTCAGAGCGGCGGAAAGCGTGTTCGCCCCCATTGCGGAAAAGGTTTACCAGCTCGGCAGGGTGGGCAACGGCAAGCTGATCAAGGCCATGACCAACCTGCTGGGAGCGATCAACCTTGCCGCTGTCGGCGAATTCTACCGTTTTGCCAGGGCGGAGGGGCTGGATATGGAACAACTGGCGGAGGTGGTGAAAGCCAGCGCGGGGGGGTCCACCCAGTTCACCCGCAACTTCGGCAAAATGGTGGAGAACAACTATGCTTCCACCTTCGCGCTCAGCCTGCTGCGCAAGGATATGGGCATCGCCCTGGACTGCGCCGCCAGAGCGGAAGGTCTGTCCATGCCCCTGGCCGAGTGCGCGTATGAGCTGTATAAAAAGGCGTCGGCCTTTGATCGTGAGGACTGCAGCGCCATCGCGAAGGTATCCCTTTAGAGGGTTTTGCCATTGAAAGTATCTGCCGGCCGGATCTCTGCATTCCGGCCGGCAGTTTTCATGCCTGCCGCCGCAATTCGCTTGCGGCGGCCCCTCTGGGGGAGCATCGCGCCGTCCCTGATCGTCAGCGCAAGACGCGCCGCGGATAAGGAGAACAGGGACGAGTCGCGGACCGCGCGATTCCGGAAGCAGGCTCAGTTTGAAAATGTTCTGCAGATTTGCCTTCGAGAGGACCTTCAGGATTCACGCGTTTGCGTATCCGGCTTCTCGCAAGGGCAGTTTCCGTATTTCCAGGGGTAGAGCCTGCGCCGTACATCCTCCCACACGCGTTCGGGGTCAATATCCCGCATGCAGCGGAAATGCCGCTGCGGGCAGCTCGCATGTCCGTGCAGACCGCAGGGACGGCAGGGCAGGTCAATTTCGACAACCGTGCTGTCCCCGCGCGGGAAAAATCCCAGCGCGCGCACGGTGGGGCCGAACAGCGCCGTAACCGGCACATGCTGGGCCCAGGCCAGGTGCATGGGGCCGGAATCATTGGTCAGGTAACACTGGAGGCGGCTGATCAGCGCCGCCAGCACGGGCAGGGTGGTTTTGCCGGAAAGGTCGAGCAGACGGGGGGAGCGGGCGGCTCCGCCCATGTGTTCCAGCACGGCCCGCGCTTCCGGGATTTCGTCGGGAGCGGCGAAAAGAAGCACGTTTGCGCCTTCTTCCACGGCCCGCGCGGCAACGCGGGCGAAGCCTTCCGCCGTCCATCGCTTGGTGGGCCAGATCGACCCGGGGTTCAGGCCCAGAATGGGGCCGGGGGACAGCGGAGCCATCAGCCGGTCGGCCTCGGCATGGGCCGGAAGAGGAAGAACCAGCTCCGGCCAGAGGATGGACGGAGTCCGCAGCGCGTGTTCCAGTGCCGCGTCATGGAGTCGATGCTGCTCGCGCAGGGGCGTCAGCAGGGCAAGCAGACGCTCCACTTCCTCAAGTTCGTCAAAGCGGCGGGGGACGGCATGCCGGAACGCGAGTCCGGACAGGGCGGCCTCCCGATAGCCGATGCGTTCGCGCGCGCCGGACAGCAGGGCTGCGGCGGAGGAGCGGAGGCTGAGATGAGCGTCGATCCATGCGTCATAGCGCCGGGTGCGGGCCGCGCGTGCCAGACGCAGAAAACCGGTCAGACCCTTCTGTGCGCCGCGCTTGTCATACGCAAAGATATGGGTCAGTTCTGGCTGGGCGGAAAACAGGGCCGCCACTCCGCCGCGCGTGTAGAAATCGATTTCAGCTTCCGGCCAGACGGCGTGCAGAACCCGGATCAGGGGAAGAGTCAGCACGGCGTCGCCCAGAAAGGCTGTATTCCAGACAGCTATGCGGCGCATGGAAAAATTCCCGGCAGCAGGGAAGAGTGCAAAGGGAAAAGGGTCAGGGGGCGGTTCATCAAAAATTCCTCGCTCTGTTGAAAATGCTCCCGGAGTCAAGCGAAGCGAGACTCCGCCGCGACGCCCCCCCACCGGTGCCGCTGCAGTTCATTTGCGGCGAAAGCTCCGGCGGAGGCGTGAAACCTGCGAGCCGGAACACAGGGTTCCGACCGGCAGATATTTTCGAGAGCAAAACGCTCTAGCAGATCCTCGGCAGAGGCGCTCCCTCCAGCATGGAGAGCAGGCGGCCGCCTCCCATGCGGGTGTGCAGCGTGACCTGGGGGCGTCCGTTCACTGCCGGGATGATTTCTCCAATCAGTGCGGCTTCACGGCCGTATTCGTCACTCCGCATGATGTCCAGCGCGGCTTCGGCCCGTTCGCGGGGCAGGATGCAGATCAGTTTGCCCTCGTTGGCGAGATAGAGCGGATCAAGGCCAAGCAGGGCGCAGCCGGAACGCACATTCTCGTGTACAGGCACGGCGGTTTCTTCCAGCACGCAGGAAACGCCGGACTGTTCGGCTATTTCGTTCAGCGTGGTGGCCAGTCCTCCGCGCGTGGGGTCGCGCAGCACATGGATTTCCCCCGTTCCGCGTATCAGTTTTTCCACCATGCGGTTGAGCGGGGCGCTGTCGCTGGCAATATCGCTCATGAAGGAAAGATTGTCACGCCGGGCCATGATCGTAAGACCGTGATCCCCCATGCTTCCGCTGATCAGCACGGCGTCGCCGGGGCGGGCCAGAGAGCCGGAAGGCGCGGGATCGGCAATGAGTTCGCCTACGCCCGCCGTGGTGATGAACAGTTTGTCGCAGGCGCCGCGCGGTACAACCTTGGTGTCTCCGGTGACGATATGGACACCGGCCCGGCGCGCGGCTTCACCCATGGAGGCGGCGATGCGATCCAGCAGGCCGAGGTCAAGCCCTTCCTCCAGAATGAACGCGCAGCTGAGGTACAGGGGACGCGCTCCCATCATGGCCACATCGTTGACCGTGCCGTGTACCGCGAGGGAACCGATGTCGCCGCCGGGAAATTCCAGAGGTGTGACGGTGTAGCCGTCCGTACTCATGACCACGGGGCCGCGAACGGGCAGCACGGCTCCGTCGTCCATGCGACGCAGAATGGCGTTGTCAAAGTGGCGGACAAAGATGTCCGCGATGAGCCGCTGGGAAGCGCGGCCTCCGCTGCCGCTGTCGAGAAGAAGCTGCATATTGCCTTCCTGGAGCGTTTTGCGATTGAACAAATCTGCCGGCCAGCCCCATGTTCCGACCCGCAGGTTTCACGCTTTCGCCGCAACCTGTCACCGCAGGTGAATTGCGGCGACGCCGGAGAGGGGGATGCCGCGGCGTCCCTGGCCGTGAGCGCGGAGCGCGTTACGGATAAGGAGCGCGGAGATGTGTCTCGCCCCGCCTGACTCCGCAGAAAATGTCGCCATTGAAATGCTCTCGTACCATATCGTTCGCTTTGCCGAAAGCGTGGTTCCGGCTTGCTCGCGGCGGCTGTGCCGCCGCGTCGGACTAGTGTCTGACGGTTTGCGCTCCGCGGCATGGCATGTTCCGGAGCAGGAGATGCGGATTTGCATTCCGCCGCGCAGGGGCGTCAGACTCCCTGATACCTGTACCATGCGGCGCAACTGCCCTCGGTGGATACCATGCACGGACCGGTGGGGTGCTGCGGTGTGCATGTCTTTCCGAACAGGGGACACTCTCTGGGCGTTATGAGGCCGGAAAGCACATCTCCGCAGCGGCAGCCGGGAATGGGCCGGGGATCGCCGAAGCTCACGCCGAAACGCCGCAGGGCGTCAAACCTTTCGTATTCCGGCCGCAGTTCGAGGCCGCTGGCGGGAATGAGGCCAAGCCCGCGCCAGCGGGCCTGACACGGCAGGAAGACCTTGTCCATGACGGCGCGCGCGGCGGGGCTTCCCCCATCGTCCACGGCGCGGCGGTAGGCGTTGACGGCAAGAGCTTTGCCTTCGGCAATCTGGCTGACCATGACGCAGAGAGCGGAAAGAATCTCCGCCGGTTCAAAGCCGCCGATCACCGCCGGGCGGCCGAATTCCTCCGCGACAAAGCGGAAGGGCGCAAGCCCCAGCACCACGGCCACATGGCCCGGCAGGAGAAAGGCGTCGATGCCCCGCTCCTGTTCGCCGGGGCTTTTTTCCAGCAGGATGCGGAGAGCGGGGGGAACAAGCTTGTGACAGGACAGAATGCAGAAATTTCCCAGTCCCCGTTCCCGGGCCGCGAGCACGGCTCCGGCCACGCCGGGAGCGGTGGTTTCAAAGCCCACGCCCGGAAAGATCACCGTGGCGCCGGGATTTTCTCCGGCAAGGTTCACCGCGTCCAGAGGGGAATAGACCACACGCACCCGTGCGCCCTCGGCCTGGGCGTGCTTGAGACTTTTCCCGTCCGGGCCGGGTACGCGCAGCAGATCTCCGAAGGTGGCAATGATGACGCCGTCACGCCGGGCCAGCTCGAGCATGGCGCCCACTTCCGCGTCATGGGTGACGCAGACCGGACAGCCCGGGCCGGAAAGGTGGGTCAGGCCTTCCGGCAGCAGGGAACGCAGTCCGCTCTGAAAAATGGAAACGGTATGCGTGCCGCATACTTCCATAAAACGCACAGGGCGGCCGCAGGCCCGGAGCAGGGACTCCAGGCGCGCGAGCAGCCCTTGGCAGAGTTCGGGATCCTGAAATGCGGCCATGCCGTCCATACGTTCAGCCTTTTGATGTTGGAGGTTGCAGGTCTGCCCGGAACATGTGCTCCGCCGCGACGCCCCCCTTTCTCCGGTGTCGCCGCAATTCGCTTGCGGCGTAAGCTCCGGCGGAGGCATGAAACCTGCGGGCCGGAACATGGGGGCTGACCGGCAGATACTTTCGAGAGCAAAACGCTCTAGAGCAGCGCCCCCTGCCAGTTGAAAAGGCTGGCACGGCGGGCTTCGGGCAGACTCGCGGGCGGGGTTTCATCCAGACTGGCGAAAAAGGAAAAACCGGCGGCTTCCAGTTCGGGCCTGTGTCCGTCAAGTCCCAGCGGCCAGCCGGGATATACCCAGGTGTTTTCCCCGTAGCGCCTGGCCCAGAACAGTTCTCCCTTGGGGCTGGCAAAAGCCTCATTGGGCTTGACGTGATGCAGTTTGTGCCTGGAAATGCCCACGGGCCACCAGCCGGAAAGCACGGCCCCCAGGGGGAGGCAACTCTGTCCCGGCAGGGAGAGCATGTCTTCTCCGGTCAGCTCGGGGCTGACGAACGCGGCTTCAAAACCCATGCTCGCCAGTACGGCAATGCATGCGGCGTTGGAAGCGTTGCAGAACGGTCCGGCCACAAGATGCAGAGGATCGCGGAGGCACTCGCGCCCGAACAGCGCGATCTGCCACGGCGCATTGAGGACAAAATGACGCGCGCCGTTACGCAGGGCCTCGGCGACAAGCCTTTTCCATCCCTCCTCCTCATCCGGCCAGATAACAGGGGAGAGCCACCACGAAATGCGGGGGGCAACCGTACGGGAGATGGCCCGCACAGTGGAAGGGGTCATCCACAGACCGGTCATGGAAGCGCGTGCTCCCCGCGTTTCCTTCCCCTGCGGGAGGGAAGAGCGCACCAGCAGATCCGGCTGCCTGCGTCCGCGCGCGGGGGAGGGGAGACGGGGAGTGAAGCTGACCTCCCGGGTCTGCACGGCATGGGCGCGGGCAAGGCGCTGTTCCCATTCCCTGAGGATGCTTTCCAGTTCCGGCTCGCGGCGGTCAATAAGAAAGACGGGCGTGCCCGCCTTGGGCGTCTTGTGCCTGCTCAGCCGCAGCGGACAGGTTCCGGCCTTGGGCGTGCGGCGGGTCACGGGCAGGGTGGCGTGCCATGGCTCGTCCTCATAGCCGATGCGGAGAAAGTCGCGGGGAAGCAGTTCCTGCCGGGGTCTGAAGAACGGCTGACCCGGCTTCTCCCTGTCCCCCGGGGTAAACTGGATTTTTCCGATCAGCATGCCGGAACTGGTAGGCTCTTCGGGCGTGGTCACACCGTTTTCCCGCTGGGGCAGAAAGCGCCCGTGCGTACGGGGGCGCCCCAGCGCCATTTCCAGCAGTTCCTCGGCGTCCTTTCTGGCGCGGGCGTCCGTCCCGTGGTCGCGCAGCATCCGGTAGGCTGTGACGCTGTGGTAGACGTAATGCGGCCCTTTCTTGCGGCCCTCGATTTTCCAGCAGCGCAGGCGGGGAATGTCAAGCAGCGTCCTCACCAGCACGTCAAGGGAAAGATCCTGACAGGAGAAAAAGCGGCCTTCATGGCCTTTCTGGTTGTAAATGCGGCGGCAGGGCTGCACGCAGCGTCCGCGCAGGCCGCTTTTGCCGCCCAGGTAGCTTGACCAGTAGCAGCGGCCGGACACGCACCAGCACAGCGCCCCGTGCACGAAAAGCTCCAGATCCATGTCTTCCGGGCAGGCCGCGGCGACCTGACGGATTTCGTCGATGGACAGTTCCCGGGGGAGGATGACGCGCGCGGCGCCCATGTTTCGGGCGGCGGTCAGCGCGGCGGGGTGCGTGATGTTGGCGAGGGTGGAAAGGTGAAGCTGGCCTTCGTAGCCCGCCTGACGGGCCAGTTCCATCAGTCCGATATCCTGAAGGATGAGAGCGTGCGGCCTGACGTCGCGGCTCAGGCGCGTCACCAGACGCCCCGCCGCTTCCATGTCTCCGGGCTTGAGCAGGGAATTGAAGGCGACATAGACGCGCCGACCTTCCGCATTGGCCAGATCAACCATGCGCGAGAGTTCGCCGGTGCTGAAATTTTCCGCCCCCGCGCGGGCGGAAAAGTGCTTGAGCCCGACATATACGGCGTCCGCCCCCGCCGCGAGCGCGGAAAGAAAGCAGGAAACATCTCCGGCGGGCGCGAGAATTTCCGGCGGAGGGAGAATTCCCTCCGCGCGGGGGATGAGCGCGGGGAGCGGGCGGGGAGCGGCAACATTCAGTTCTTCCAGACGGACAAGGCCGAACTTCGGCGCTTCGGAAGCGCGGGGGACTTTCACTTCACGGGCAGCAGCCGCTTCCCGGCGTTCTTCCGCATCGCTTCGCCGCGCCCCGTTTCGTCCGTGAACCGGCTTTTCCCGCCGTCCGTCCGTCCGATCGGGGGCGGATGCCCTGCTGTTCCGGGATTCTTCCCGTCCGCGGCGCCAGGCTTCGCGTCTGCCTTCCCGGCGCGCGTCTTCTCCCGGGCTGCGCCGGGCCGCCCCGGAACCGGAAGCCCGCCGGGAGGAGGGGGAGTCATGTCGTCTGTTCTGATGCTTATCCGAAGTTGTACGGGCCACGGGAAAATCCTTGGGTAGAGGGGATGGACATACGCTCAGCGTGCGCCGTCGGGGGAATGTTCTTCCCGCGCGTCGCGGGCCACGGCCATCATCAGCTTGATGCGGTTGATCTGGTTCACTTCGCTCGCGCCGGGGTCATAGTCCACGGCGGCGATGTTTGCGCCGGGATAGCGGCGCTTCAGTTCCTTGAGCACGCCCTTGCCCGTGATGTGGTTGGGAAGACAGCCGAAGGGCTGCATGCACAGGATGTTGGGCACGCCGCTGTGGATGAGTTCCACCATTTCCGCCGTGAGCAGCCAGCCTTCGCCAGTCTGATGCCCCAGAGAAACGATGCCGTCCACCTGTTTCAGCAGCATTCGGAAGGGCAGGGGGGCGTCAAAGCGTGCGCTCTTCTGAAGGGCGCGCCGCAGGGGCAGGCGGAGGAACAGCATGGCCTGAAGCGCCAGGCGGCTCAGCACCGCGTTCCTGCGGCGGCCCTGCAGCGCCTTGTAGCGGAAGATATCATCATAGAAGCCGTACAGGAAAAAGTCGAGAAGATCGGGCATGACGGCTTCGCCGCCTTCCGCCTCGATGACATCCACGGCGGCGTTGTTGGCGTCGGGATGGAACTTGAGCAGAATTTCTCCCACCAGGCCGACGCGCGGCTTGCGCGGGATGCTGCGCAGCGGAAGAGTGTCAAATTCACGCACCATGCGGGAGATGTTGCGGTAACAGCGGATGAGACTGCCTTCGGCCACATTGCGGATTCCGATTTCGGCCCATTTGTCCGCAAGTTTCTGCGCCCCTCCGGGTTCGGATTCATAGGGCCGTACCCGGTACAGCATGCGCATGATGCAGTCGCCGTAGAAGCAGCCCATGATCGCCCGGCGCATGAAGGCCCAGTCCAGGCGGAAACCGGGGTTGTGATCCAGACCGGCCATGTTGAAGGAGAGCAGGGGAATCTGGGTCAGTCCGCAGGCTTTCAGCGCCTTGCGCAGAAAGCTGATGTAGTTGGTGGCGCGGCATCCTCCTCCGGTCTGGGAGATAATCAGCGCGATGCGGTTGGGATCGTACCTGCCGCTCTGCACGGCGTGCAGAAGCTGGCCGATGACCGTAATGGCCGGGTAGCACACATCGTTGTTGACATGCCGGAGCCCCAGCTCCACCGCCGCGCGGGATACCGTGGGCAGCAGCTCCGCCCTGTAGCCGCAGGCCGTGAACAGCGCGGGCAAAAACTGGAAGTGCAGCGGCGACATCTGCGGGATGAGAATGGTATGGGTACGGCGCATTTCCTCCGTGAAGGGAGGAAACTCCTCAAAGGCTCCATCCGGATCTTCCGGCCCGGCAAGGCGGTATCCGCGTTCTTCCGCGGAAAGCCCCTCTCCCGTCTTTTCTTCCTGTTGCGCATGGGCGCGCAGCAATTCCTCCGGGCGCAGCTCGTCCGGCGCGCAGGGCATGGCCTCCGGCGCAGGGGCGGGATCCGGCGGAAGGGTCAGCCCTTCGCTGGGCGCGATGCCGGGCAGGGGCACGCGGACGCCTCCCAGCTTTTTCCGGCGTTCGCGCATGGTGGCCAGCAGGGAGCGGACGCGGATGCGGGCCGCGCCGAGGTTCGCCCCCTCGTCAATTTTAATCTGGGTATACAGACGATCACCGGCGGCAAGAATTTCCTCCACCTGATCGGCGGTCACGGCATCCAGCCCGCAGCCGAAGGAAACAAGCTGCACCAGCGCGATCTGTTCGGTACTGGCGGCATAGGCCGCCGCCCGGTACAGACGGGCGTGATAGGTCCACTGATCCACCACGCGCAGCTTGCCGGGATCGGGCATGAGGTGGGCCACGGAATCCTCGGTCAGCACGGCAAGGCCGGTGGCGCAGATCAGTTCGGGGATGCCGTGGTTGACCTCCGGGTCAACGTGGTAGGGATGCCCGGCGAGGATGATGCCCTGGCGGCCTGAGTCCTGAAGCAGCCGCAGGGCCTTTTCCCCGGCTGCGCGCATGTCTTCCTTGAATCGTTTCTGCTCATCCACGGCCAGGCTGAGGGCGCGCGTCATTTCCGCCTCGGAAACGTCCGCGAACAGCGGCAGTTCACGCAGACGTTCCTGCAGACGTTCCCGCCCGAGAGGCAGGAAGGGACAGATCAGCTCCACGCCGCTTGCGCGCAGGCTGTCGATGTTGTTGCGCAGTAGTTCGGGGTAGCCCCCGACCACAGGACAGTTGTAGGTATTGTCCTGTCCGCTGAAATCCTGGTTCTCCTGCGGAATGCAGGGGTAGAAGATGCGCGGAACATGGCGCTGGATAAGATCCATGATGTGCCCGTGCGAGAGCTTCGCCGGGTAGCATACGGTCTGCGAGGGAATGGTGGACAGGCCGAGGTTGTAGATGCTCTTGTTGGAAGGAGAAGACAGTTCCACCCGGAAGCCCAGCTCGGTGAACAGGGTGAACCACAGCGGATAGTTTTCATAAATGTTGAGTACGCGTGGAATGCCCACCACGCCGCGGGGAGCGTTTTCCAGGGGCAGGGGGATGTAATGCTCGAACAGGCGCTGATACTTGTAGGCGTAAAGGTTGGGCAGATCGCTGCGTGAACTGGCCTTTCCCGCGCCGCGCTCGCAGCGGTTGCCGGAGATGAAGCGGGTGCCGTCGGAAAAGCGCGTGACGGTCAGCAGACAGTGATTTGTGCAGTGCTGGCAGCGGGCCACAGTGCTGTCCACGTGAAATTCCGCCAGTTCCTCGGGGGAAAGCAGGGCACTGCCCTCCAGAGGGGCCTGTTCCCTGGCCAGCAGCGCCGCGCCGAAAGCCCCCATGAGGCCGGAGATGTCAAGCCGCACTACCGGTCTGCCCAGGCTCAGTTCCAGCGCGCGCAGCAGAGCGTCGTTGTGGAACGCGCCGCCCTGGGCCATGACATGCTGCCCGAGTTCGTCGGTGCTTGCGATCTTGATGACCTTGTACAGGGCATTCTTGATTACCGAATAGGAAAGTCCGGCGGCAATGTCCCCTACGGGGGCGCCTTCCTTCTGGGCCTGCTTGACGCGGGAGTTCATGAACACCGTGCAGCGCGTGCCGAGATCCACGGGATGCTCCGCTTTCAGCGCCTCGGAAACAAAGGAGGGCAGATCCATGCCCAGAGATTTGGCAAAGGTTTCAATAAAGGAACCGCAGCCGGCGGAACATGCCTCATTGAGCTGGATGCGATCCACCATGCCGCTTTTCACGCGCAGGCACTTGATGTCCTGGCCGCCGATATCCAGCACGAAGGAGACTTCGGGCAGAAAGAAGCGGGCTGCCTTGCAGTGGGCAAGGGTTTCCACCTCGTCCACGTCGGCGCGCAGTCCGGCGCGGATAAGCCCGCTGCCGTAGCCTGTCACCCCGGCGGAGGCGATGCGCGCGTGCGCGGGAAGGAGCGCGTAGACTTCTTCGAGAATGTGCACGGCCGCGCTGAGGGGGTCGCCCTGGCTTGCCCCGTAGGATGTGTACAGTATGCGCCCTTCCTCATCCAGAAGTACAGCCTTGATGGTGGTGGAGCCGATGTCGATGCCGAGGTAGACGGGCGCGGGGTTTTCCTCTGTGCCGGCGAGATCTTCCACCCTGGCGCGCGGAGCGCGATCCTGCGAGTGGCGGGCACGGAATTCCTCCAGAGCTTTCCGGGACTCGAACAGGGGGGGGAGCTTCAGGGCTTCGCTGGCGCCCCTGGTGGTGGCAAGGGTGTGGGCGAGTTCCCGCAGTTGTTCAAGGGTCCAGAGGCGTTCCCCGCCGCTTCCGTCCACCTTTTCTCTTGCGGCCATGAGCGTCATGGTGTGCAGGGCCGCGCCCCCGGCCACGAAGAATTCCGCGTGTTCGGGAAACAGGGCGTCACCCTCGGGCAGCGCGAGGGAATCCACGAAGCGCTGGCGCAGGGCGGGCAGAAAGGCCAGCGGGCCGCCGAGAAAGGCGACCTTGCCCCTGATTTCCCGCCCGCAGGCCAGACCGCCGATCACCTGATCCACAACAGCCTGAAAAATGGAGGCGGCAATATCTTCCTTGGCGCATCCCTCGTTGAGCAGGGGCAGAATGTCGGTTTTGGCGAATACGCCGCAGCGGGAGGCGATGGGATAAAGCTGATGATGGTTGACGGCCAGAGCGTTGAGGCCCTGCGCGTCGGTATTGAGAAAGGCCGCCATCTGATCGATGAAGGCCCCGGTGCCGCCCGCGCAGGTTTCGTTCATGCGCTGTTCCACTCCGCCGGTGAAGAATGTGATTTTGGCGTCCTCCCCTCCCAGCTCTATGGTGACGTCGGCGTCCGGAATAATATGCCGGATGCTGGCGGCCGAGGCGATGACCTCCTGCACAAAGGTCAGATTCATTTCCTCCGCCAGGGATATGGCGCCCGAACCGGTGAGCGAGAGAGTGAAAAGCTGCTCTCTTCCGTTTACGTCACTGTCCGCGGAAAAGGGCGCGGCATCCAGAGCTTCGGCCAGCATCTGCGCCACGGTCGCGCGCACATCCGACATATGGCGCTGGTAACGGGCATAGACGGCTTCGGCCTCCGTATTGAAAATGACGACCTTGACGGTGGTGGAACCCACGTCAAGGCCGATATGGGCAAGATTGCGGGCGCTGGGCATGGGACCTCCTGTCCCGGAAAAGATGACAAAAACGCCGGCGGCGTTCCGTGCCGTCACCAGCATCCCTCCATGCGGGACGGCAGTTATGAAAAAGGAGCGGAGCCGCGCTCCGCCCCGGACGAACGAACCCGAACGCCGTTTATCGGCGAACTCGTTCATATGTATATTGCATGGCCGGCAAATGCAAGACATTCCCGACAATGCGCGGAGAGCGGGTCATATGTTTCCGTGTTTTTTTCGGCTGTCCGAAAAAAGCGTGCAAAATTTGCCGATGCAGTCGGCAATTTGGCGGTTTTTTGAGCGGCTTGAAAAGTGTGATTTTGTAATATGTTTTTATTATTGTATTTTTATGTTTTGGCATGTGAATTGCTATAAATCGGGCACGCAAACGCCTCAAGGAGGGTGAAAATTATGTCTTTGGTCGTCAATCACAACATGATGGCGATGAACGCCTCTCGTCACCTGAACGCCAACTATCGCAAGCTTTCCGATTCCACCCGCAAACTGTCTTCCGGCCTCCGCGTGGAAACCGCTGCGGATGATGCCGCCGGTCTCGCCATCCGCGAACTCATGCGCGCGGAAATCAGCACCCTTAATCAGGGTGTCCGCAATGCCAATGACGGCATTTCCCTCATCCAGACCGCCGACGGCGCTCTTCAGGTCGTCGATGAAAAGCTGATCCGCATGAAGGAACTTGCGGAACAGGCCGCCACCGGCACCTATGACTCCACCCAGCGTCTGATTATTGAATCCGAATATCAGCAGATGGCGTCGGAAATCACCCGTATCGCCAACGCCACGGACTTCAACGGCATCAAGCTGCTGGACGGCTCGCTTTCCGGCACGCATGACGGCGAAGGCATGAAATCCACCGGTTCGCTGAAAATTCACTTCGGCACCGGCAATGACTCGGCGGAAGACTATTACTATATCAATATCGGCAATTCCACCGCATCCGCTCTGGGGCTGGGCAATGCCAACAATGGCGGGGCCGGTCATGACATTTCTACCCAGGCCAATGCCCAGCGCGCTCTTGACGCCATCAATGCGGCCATTGTCTCCAAGGACAATATCCGCGCGCACCTTGGCGCCATGCAGAACAGGCTGGAAAACACCATCACCAATCTGGAAATTCAGGCGGAAAATCTGCAGGCGGCGGAATCCCAGATTTCCGACGTTGACGTCGCCTCTGAAATGACCAACTTCGTGCGCAACCAGATTCTTGTGCAGTCCGGTGTCGCAATGCTGAGTCAGGCGAACTCGCTGCCCCAGATGGCCATGCAGCTTATCGGCGGCTAACCGGTCATCATGCCATAGAGGTCAAGGCAGACCAAAGACACGGCCCGGGAGGATCGGCCTCCCGGGTTCGGTCTGGCCTTCCTGTCTATGGAGCGGAAGGGATGCCGCCGTATACGCGGCGGCTATGCCCCCTCCGGGGTATTTTCAGGCATGCCGTTCCCGGGTTTCAAGGTAGTTCAGCGCTGCCGCTGCCGCTGCCTGTTCAGCCCGTTTGAGGCTGGGGCCTTTTGCCGTCAGGCTTTGCCCGTCAGGCAGGTGCAGTTCCACCTCGAATGTGCGGGCATGCTCAGGGCCGTGGCTTCCTTTGGGCAGATAAGAGGGCAGGGCATGAAATTCCGCCTGGGTGACCTCCTGCAGGCGGGTCTTGAAATCCTTGTCCTTGCGCGTGGTTTCGGGCAGGGGCCACTGATCCTCGTACAGCCTTGCCACCAGTGAGGCCGCAGCGTTCTGGCCGCCGTCCAGATATGCCGCGCCCAGGACAGCTTCCATGGCGTCTGCCAGAAGAGCGGGCCGTTCCCGGCCGCCCTGGGCATCTTCTCCCCTGCCCAGCCGCAGACAGCCACCCAGTCCGATTCTTTTCGCCAGTTCAGCCAGCTTTTCCTCCCCTACCAGGCGGGAGCGCAGACGGGTCAGGCCGCCTTCCCGCTCCTGCGGATACCGAGCGTACAGTTCTTCCGATACGCAGATTTCCAGCACCGCATCCCCCAGAAATTCCAGCCGTTCATTGTGGACGGCATTCCTGCGTTCATTGCTCCATGAACTGTGGGTCAGTGCCGTTTCCAGCAGGGCCCGGTCGGAAAAACGGTAACCAAGACGTTTTTCGAGCGCATCAAGCCCAGCCGGGCGATTGTGTTCCGCAGAAGGAAGCATGGGTGTCCTCAGGTGTTTTGCATGTGCAGGCATCCGGCGGGAAAGTCCTCTGTCCTGCCGGGCGGGTTCCGCGTCTGAACCCGGAGTCCCGCCTCGTGCGGTTTCGCGCAATTTCCCGGCAACATTGCTTTAAACCGTGATTTTGTAAAGGCCGTGCCGAGAGCATTTTGCTGTTGAAATATTCTGACGGAGTCGGGCAGGGCGAGACCCGTCTCCGCTCTTCTCATCTTCGCAAGGCTCCGGCTCCAGGCGTGAAACCTGCGGGGCAAAAACAGGGTCTGGCTGGCAGATATTTTCAGTCACGAAGCATTCCAGGCCGGCTCTGCCGCGGAATCGCGCCGGGAATATCCCTCCCGGCCATGCGTCCCCGGCATTCCCGGCTTGACAAGGTTCGGCGCGCTTTTTAGTGTTCGCGGACAATATATCAAGGAGACTCATCATGGCTTACGATATTCGCCTGGTCAAAATTGTGACGGGGGAACTCGTCATCGGCAAATATGATGCCGAAAGCAGGACCCTTAAGGATGTAGCGATCATGCAGACCGTACCCACCCAGCAGGGGGTCCAGCTCATGATCCTGCCCTATGGCTACCCCTTTGAACAGGAATTCACGGGGAGCATCGCGCAGGAACATTTTCTGTATGAATATTCCAAGGTTCCGCAGGATGTGCAGGACAAGTATCTGGAAGCCTGTTCCAATCTCACGCTGTCTTCCGGCGGACTTGATCCCAAGGGAGGCAAGGGCGGATCTTCCGGCCTGATTCTGTAGTTTCGAGGCGTGCCCGGTTCCGTCCGGGGCAGGAATGACCGGTTCACGCGGGAACGGGCTGCGTTCCCCGCACGTTGCCGTGCGCAGGGGGGCTCCGTCATAATCCTGGAGACCGGAACGCTTGATCCGAACCCCGGGCGGGATACGCAGGGAATGCTCCGCCGCATCATGCAAGGAATGATTCGATGAAGGAAATTCTGGCGCTTCTGCCGCGTCCCAGCCGCTATCTGGGCATTGAGGAGGGAACGGTCAGGACGGATCCGGCTTCAGCCCGCCTGCACTGTGCCCTGGCCTTTCCTGATCTGTATGAAGTGGCCATGTCATACCTGGGGCAGAAAATCCTGTACGGCCAGCTCAACGCCATGGACGGCGTGCTGGCGGAACGGGTCTTCACCCCCTGCCGCGATGCTGCCAGAGTGCTGCGCGAGCGCGGCGTGCCGCTGGCCACGCTGGAAAGTGACACCAATCTTGCGGATACCCATCTTGTCGGATTCAGCATTACGCATGAGCTGGCCTTTACCAACGTCCTGCTCATGCTGGATCTGGCGGGCATTCCCCTGCGCGCTGAAGAGCGCGGTGATGATCTGCGCCGCTGGCCGCTGATCATCGCGGGAGGCGGTTGTACAATCTGCGCCGAACCTCTTGCTCCATTCATGGATCTGATGGTGCTGGGCGAGGCGGAGGCCGTCATGCCGCAGCTTGTGGAACTGCTTGGCCGGGCGCGGGAGGAGGGGCTGACCCGCACGGAATTTCTGCGCGAGGCCAGGCATATCCCCGGCGTTTATGTGCCCGCGTTTTTTGCTCCGCGTGAGGACGGTTCGCTTGAGCCGCTTTTTGATGACTATACGCAGGTTCTGCGCCGTCCCGTGGCAGATATGAAGGACGCCTTCTATCCCGCGCGTCAGGTCATGCCCTTCGGGGCCGTCCACAACCGGCTTTCTCTGGAAATAGCGCGGGGCTGCACCCGGGGCTGCCGTTTCTGTCAGGCCGGCATGACCCTGCGGCCCTCGCGTGAGCGTTCCATTGAGGAAATACGGCGGCTCACCGAGGAATGTCTGACCAGCACGGGCTATGATGACGTGTCCTTTCTGGCGCTTTCCTGCGGGGATTTTTCCGGCCTCAGAACCCTGTTTCTGGATGTGGCGGATCGCTGCGCGCGGGAACAGATCGCCATATCCCTGCCTTCCCTGCGCGTGGGGTCGGTAGATGGCGAGATCATGTCCCGCATGGCGGGCATCCGCCGCACGGGCGCGACGCTTGCTCCCGAAGCGGGCAGCCAGCGCCTGCGTGACGTGATCAACAAGGGTGTAACGGAAGAGGCTCTTCTCCATCATGTGCGCCAGTTGGCCGGGTACGGCTGGCAGCAGGTCAAGCTCTATTTCATGCTCGGGTTGCCCACGGAAACGCGGGAAGACCTGGACGCCATCGTGGATCTCTGCCTCAAGGTGCGCGACTGCTGCCGCAAAAGGGATGAGGACGGCAAATGGTACGGCCCGCGTCTGACCGTGACGGCGGCGGTTTCCCCTTTCGTGCCCAAGACGCATACGCCGTTCCAGTGGGAGCCGCAGATTTCCCTGGAGGAGATGAAGGAGCGGATTTTTTACCTGCGCGACGCGGTGCGCCAGCACAAGAATGTCAGTCTGCGCTGGCATGAGCCGGCCATGAGCCACCTGGAAGGCATACTTTCGCGCGGAGATCGCCGCCTTGCCGATGTGGTGGAAAAAGCCTACCGCAAGGGCGGCATTTTCAGCAGCTGGGTAGAGGGGTTCAGCCTTGAACCGTGGCTGGAAGCCCTGGACGAGTGCGGCATGACGCCCGGGGACTGGACCGGGGGCAGGGATACTGAATCCCGTCTGCCCTGGGATCACCTTCAGACAGGCGTGAGCCGGGAGTTCCTTCTCAGAGAGCGCGAGCGCGCCATGCGGGGAACCGTGACCGGGGACTGCCGTTATGAGGCCTGCCGTCACTGCGGAGCGTGCGACACCAAGGCCGGACCTTCCCTGCTGCGCGTGAGCGATGCCGATCCCGAGCTGAGGACGAGGCTCAACTTCCCGACGCGTGATCAGGAGGATTTTGGTCCTGTCCCGGAGATTCCCCGCTTTGAGCCGGGACGGAAGAAAGAGCCTCCACGCATAGACGAGGCGCTGACCCGCCGGGTTGTCCGTTACCGCATATGGCATCGCAAGGAAGGAGGTTCCGCCTGGATCAGTCAGCTTGAGATGCAGTCCCTGCTGGAGCGGGCGCTGCGCCGCGCGGAACTGCCGCTGGCCTTCTCGCAGGGCTTTCACCCCCTGCCGTTGCTTTCCTTCGGACGGGCGCTGCCCGTAGGGGTGGGAAGCATGGCGGAGTGGTTCGTCGTTACCTTGCGGGCGCCTCTTCGCGAACGTGAGGTGCTGGAACGTCTCGCCCCCTGCATGCTGGAAGGTATGGAGCCGGTTCGGGCGGAACTCATGCCCCTTGTCGGCAGGCTTGCCATGCCCGTGGAGGAGTTGTACCGCCTGCGGGTGGCGGAAAAGGCGGCAAGGCGGGAACCTGCGCGCCTCGCCGGCTGGGAGGAACGCCTGGACGCGGACTGGAGGAGCTTTGCCGCTTCGGATGTTCGGGATCTGGAAAGGGAGAACAGGAAAGGCGTGATGAAAACGGAAAACATTCGCCCCCTGCTGGCGGCCTGCGAGCGGCGGCCGGGCGGAGAGATGTTTCTGACTCTGAACTGGCGGGACAGGTATCTTTCCCCATTGACCCTGATCAAGGCGGTTTCTCCCTGGCTGGATGATGCGGATATAGATCTGTTCAAGCTGGCGCAGTATTTCTGAGTTCTGCCCGCGCCCTGTTTGACAGCCGGGCCGCATATGGTTAATCTGTTTCCCATCTATGGACGACGTTCCTCGAAGTAGTTTTTTTCTGTTATGTCCGGGCGAGTCCGGAAGCTTCCCATGAAGTTTCCGGAGTCGCCTTTTTTTATTTAAACCTGAAAGGAATACCTGATGAACTGGGATTTTGCCTGGGTGGCGGACCCCTCCGCCTGGGTCGGTCTGGGCGTGCTTATTCTGCTGGAGTTGGCGCTCGGCATCGACAACCTGCTGTTTATTTCGCTTCTGGCGGGGCGTTTGCCCAGAAACAGCCGGAAAAAAGCCTTCCGCATGGGCATGGGACTTGCCCTGATCCAGCGTTTTGCACTGCTGTCCATGATGGCCTGGCTCATGGGACTGCGGGAACCGCTGTTCACAATGCTGGGCCGGGGCTTCGCCGTGCGCGATATCATTCTGGTGGCAGGGGGCGTGTTTCTGCTCTTCAAAGGGTCTCAGGAACTGCATGACAAGCTTGAGGATGCCGGAGATCACGGAGAAAACTCGGGCGGTGGGGCCGGATTCTGGATTGTTGTCATCCAGATTGCGGCGCTGGATGCCTTTTTTTCCTTTGATTCGGTGCTGACCGCAGTGGGTATGGCGAACGACGTGACCATGATGATGACCGCCGTGGCGGTGGCCATGGCGATCATGCTGCGCGCCGCCTCCTTTCTTTCCGCCTTTGTGGAGCGTTACCCTTCGATTGTGGTGATGTGTCTCGGCTTCATGATGATGGTCGGCGGAAGCCTCATCATGGACGGCATGGGACTGCCCGTGCCCAGGGGATACCTCTACGCGGCGGTTTTGTTTTCCCTGTTTGTGGAGGCGTTCAGACAGCTCATGGTGCGGAGGAGGCGATCGCGACGCGTCACGCGGGATTCGCGCGGTGCGCTGGCGGACGCCGTGTCGCGTCTGCTGAGCCTGGGAGAACTGTCCTCCGGCGAGGCTCAACTGGAGATGGCGGCTCTGGCGGCGGATGCCGGAAAGGCCGGCGTCTGCGCAAAAAAGGAACGTGAGCTGCTGGCGCGCATCCTGCGTCTGGGAGGATTGAGCGTCCGGACGATCATGATACCCTGGCGCAATGTCGACAAGATACATGCTTCGGCCTCGTGGGAAGAAATGAAGGTGGCAGCCGGGCATTCACTGCAGGCATGCATTCCGGTTTTTGATGAGGCATCGGACGATGTGCTGGGCGCAGTATTTCCGCAGGACATGATTGCGCGGGAGCGGAAGAGCGCGGGACTGCGTGCGGCGGAACTTGCGCGGCCCGTACCCGTGGTGCTGGAACATACCCATGTCACCGACATGTGGGATATTCTGGCCGACGCTGCCGGGCCGCTGGCCGTAGTGCTGGATGAATACGGCAGGCCCGCCGGCATCGTCACCCCGGAGCATGTGGTACGCGCCCTGGCTGGCGGCGCGGAAAACCGGGAGGAAGCGAAGCTCTCCGGAACCGAACTTGTTCTTGCGGGAGGCATGCCGTTGCCCGAGGCCGTGAGCGCGCTGAAGCTTGAACATGGTGAAGATTTCCGGTCGGAAACTCTTGCCGGTATGGTTCTGGAGATTCTGGGCCGCATTCCTCACGAGGGTGAAAGCTTTTCCTGGGGAGGATGGAGATGGCGCGTGCTGGGCATGGACGGTCTGCGCATCGCGCGTCTCGGCCTGCGACGGGAAGGTGAGTCCGCAGCAGAGGGATAAAAATTTCGGGAACACGTCAAATGCTTGCGGCACGGACTTTTTTGCCGCATGCTCAAACCTGCCCGGAAGAAACGGGCTTCCCTCCCCCCTAATGTTTAACGGGGGTTCGTCCGATGCATCTCAGCAAGAACAGGGCTCCGGCATGTGCCGGCGTCCTGCCGCAGGAAGGAATATGTCTCAGCCCGGATTTCATTGCCTGACCTTTGGTTGTCAGATGAACGTCAACGACTCCCGGTGGGTTGCCCGCGCTCTTGTCCGGCGCGGTTTTGCCGAGTGCCCGCTGGAGAAGGCCGATGTGGTGTTTCTGAATACCTGCTCCGTGCGGGAAAAGCCGGAACTGAAGGTGCACAGTGCGCTCGGGCGGATCAGGCAGATCAATCCGCGCGCCGTGGTGGGCGTGGGCGGCTGCGTGGCGCAGCAGCTTGGCGAAGACCTCATGAAGCGTCATGCCCAGGTACGTCTCGTGGCAGGCAGTGACGGCATTGTCCATGTTCCGGACGCCTTTGTCCGCCTGCTGGAGGAAGAAGGGCTGCGTTTGAGCTACCTTGACTTTACCGCCGGGTATCCGGATCGGGATCCCTGTCTGGACGAAGAGGCGGGAGACGATGTCACGCCCGTGGCATTTGTGAATATCATGCAGGGCTGTGACAACTTCTGTGCTTACTGTATCGTGCCGTTCACGCGGGGGCCGCGCAAGTCGCGCCCATCCTCCGCCATACTGGATGAGTGCCGCGCATGGCTGGCACGAGGCGCGGGAGATATCACCCTGCTGGGACAGAATGTCAATGTCTTCGGATGCGACGATGGAGGAGACGGAACCACCTTTCCTGAGCTGCTGCGCAAGGTGGCGGCGTTGCCAGGTCTTGAGCGGCTGCGTTTTGTCACACCGCATCCCCGGGATTTTTCGGAAGAAACAGTGGCAGCTTTTGCGGAACTGCCCCAGCTTTGCCCCCGTCTGCATCTGCCTTTGCAGTCAGGGTCGGATTCCGTGCTGGCCCGCATGGGGCGGGGTTATGATATGGCCCGCTATCTGGATCTGGTTTCCGGGCTGCGCCGCGCCAGACCGGATATGGCGTTGTCCACCGATCTCATTGTGGGGTTTCCCGGCGAGACGGAAAAGGAATTTGAAGACACGCTGCGCGCGGTGGACGCGGCAGGGTTCATGGCCAGCTTTTCCTTCTGCTATTCGGATCGCCCAGGAACAAGGGCATCGTCCATGCCTTTCAAGATCCCCCGCGAAGAACAGCTGAAGAGGCTGGAGCGTCTGCAGAGCCTTCAGAACGACCGGGCAGAGGCATGGCTTGCCGGACGGGTGGGCATGGAGTCCTCTGTGCTTCTGGAGGGGCGCAGCCGCAGGGAAGCCGGAGAATCGGATGACGCAGCGGAAACATGGCAGGGGCACGACCCCTGGGGCGATACGGTGAATCTGGTGCTGCCCGCCGGAACGGGGCGTCCAGGCCTGTTTGTCCCCGTTCGTTTTACGGCAGCCGGGAAACATTCATTGATGGCGGAAGTCACGGGATCAGGGGCAGGACTTGCGTGATTCAGACATTCAGGGGAGGATGGCATGGTGGATATGAAAGTGCTTGGTCTCACGATGGAAGGGGAGAACAACACCCCCATTCTTGTGCTGCAGGAAAAGGGAGGGGCGGAAATCCTGCCCATCTGGATCGGCGCGTCCGAAGCTCTGTCCATATCGCTGGCTCTTAACGGCAAGACGCTTGACCGGCCTCTGACGCATGAAACCATGTTTCGTGCGCTTGACGGACTCGGCGCGTCCATTGCGGGGGTGAACATCACCGAACTGCGCGACGGAACCTATCTGGCCGAGATGGAGATTGTTTCCGGCTCGGAAACACTGCGGCTGGACTGCCGTCCATCGGACGGCATAGCCCTTGCCGTGCGCGGGCATGCGCCTATCCGTGTGGCCGAGGAAATTCTTGAGGCCACGGCCAGATCGCGGACTCGCCGCCGGGGAGAGGACATGGTGACAACCTTCATGCCGGATGATCCTGCCAGCCCGGAGGCGGTCAGGGTGCTCCAGAGCATGGAGGCCGCCAGCCCTTACAAAATGTAGTGCCGTCTGTTACGGGCTGCATTTTTCCGCGGCTCCGGGAGTTCTGATTTTATCTGAGCAAAGGAGGAATGCCTCGGGTTCTCATGGAAAGTCCGGCAGCAGTGACGGAAGCGGGAGCGTTCGCAGCCGGGGTGACGAGACATGAAACCTGCGGATGAGGGTGTCGGCAGGATCGGGTATTTCGGCCGCCTCTGGCGGTTAATTAAAATCGTCGCCTGAGCCGTGCGATGCCGTATGCACGGCGCGGCGACTCAATATGTTTCCGTACAGGGCGTCTTCAGGCTATGGCATTGATGCCGCTGTAATAAGCAGCACCACCGCTGTAGAAAGAGGCGATGGAGCTGGTTGTGGAAAACCATGCGGTCATGGATTCCACCTGGAGGCGGTCACGAATTGCATCAACGTCGATCTTGCGGCTTTTTCGGCTCTCCTCCAGTTTGTTCAGACTCTGAATCTTTTTGAATGTCGTCACGACATCGGGGTTGTCCTTGAGATATTTTTCAATGACGGCCTTCGCATCGGCATCATCACAGACCACATTCACGCTTGTGCCGTCCGCTCCTGTCGTCAGACTGAATTTCGTGTTTTCGTCCAGACCCAGTTCGCGCAGATCGCTCTTGACCTGCTCCGTGAACGAGTTCTGCAGCTTTTCCCGGTATTCCGCGAGAGTCCGGAAGGAAATCTTGTCGTTCGCTCCGAGATTCATGTCGTCCATGATGCCGGAAAGGGCGGAAGCGAGAGTATCAAGGTTGGAACTCATGCCTGCATGGGAGTTTTTTCCTCCGGATGCGGCGGCCGGATTTTCCCTGGCGGCATTTGCTGAGTACTCCCTTGCGGAATTTTTTTCCGCGGCAAGGGACTCGAAGTTCCAGACCGACGCGTTATTTGCATAGCTGCCGTATATGGAAGAAATACTCATGATTCGCTCCTTTTGTGCGTATCTGGTGGAATTGACGGGGTAAAAACGCGGGATGCGGCATCCTGTTCCGCCCGCGCCGCTTCAGCGAGCATGTTTTCCCTAGCAAGATTCATGCCGGGCAAGACACAGCGTACGGTGGACGAGGCGCACTTTTTGCGCTAGAAATCCGGCGTATCCCGAAGCCGGTATTGTTCGCGCCGTCCTGCAGGGCGCTTTTTCGGGCACACCTTACTGAGCCGCGGCGGAGGAAAGCTTGTTTGGAAGCCATGTCTTTAACGGAAATTCTGGCCTTTGATGATTCCGGCCTGGCCGGAGAGCTGTTCGGGCCGCTGAATGCCCATCTTGAGCTTGTGGCTGACGCTTCGGGCGCCGAATTCTCGACGCGGGGAACGGAGCTTGCCGTCACGTCGTCTGACCCCGGCATGCGTGAGATTCTTTTGCGGTTGTTCACCCAGGCGTATGCCCTGCTCAAGAGCGGCAGCAAGCTGCGCGGAGAGGATTTGCTGCAGGGATATGAGGCTCTGCGGCGCGATCCCCATGCCGATTTGAAGGAACTGTTTCGCGAAGCCGGCGTCATTGTCGCTCCGCGCAAGCATATTCTGGCACGAAATACGGCGCAGCGGGCCTACATTGATGCCTTGCGCTCCCATGAGGTGGTTTTCGGCGTGGGGCCTGCCGGCACGGGCAAGACGTATCTGGCTGTGGCCATGGCCCTTTCCATGCTGGCGTCCAAGCGGGTCAAGCGGCTTGTTCTGACCCGGCCCGCCGTGGAAGCCGGTGAAAAGCTCGGTTTCCTGCCCGGTGACATGGAAGACAAGGTCAACCCCTACCTGCGTCCCCTGTATGACGCTCTGGGAGACATGCTCGGGCCTTCCGCGCTTGCCGCTCGTCAGGAGACCGGAATCATTGAAGTCGCGCCGCTGGCTTTCATGCGCGGGCGTACTCTCAACGACGCCTTTCTCATTCTGGATGAAGCCCAGAACACCACCCGCGAGCAGATGAAGATGTTTCTCACCCGTCTGGGGTTCGGCTCCCGTGCGGTTATCACCGGAGATGTGACGCAGATCGATCTGCCGCCCGTGCACCGCGCCATGCTGCGGGAGGGAGAGAGGGAAGGGGAAACCCGATCGGGGCTTGTGCATGCCCTTGCCGTGCTGCGCGGCGTGCGCGGCATAGCCTTTCACCATTTCGGCAATGCCGACGTGGTGCGGCATCCGCTGGTGGGACGCATTGTCGACGCGTATGATCGCAACGAAGGGAGTCCCGCCCGACCGGAGGCGGCGAACTAGCCCGGCGCGGCCGATTCCGCCGTCCTTTCGCAAAGCCGCAGGGCCGGAGCGAAAGCATGCCTGCGGCATCGGCCTCCTTCAGGAACAATTTATGATAAAATGCAAATGTTCGTCCGCGCTGAACGGCGCTGAACTGCTGGCTGTCCTGCGGAGGCGCTGGCGTACGCATGATCGTGGATGGGGCCTGTTCGCCCTGATCTGTACTTTTGCCTTTCTTTCCATCCTGGCCGGTCTGTTTCAGGGCGGTCATCCCGATCTGTATCTTGCCGGAGAAATCGCGTCGCAGGATGTGACGGCGGATCGCGAACTGCTGGTGGAAGATGAACACGCCACCCGGATGCGGCGCGAACAGCTCGCTGCGATACAGCCGCGTATTTTTGATGTGGACAGGGCGGCCCTGCTGCGTTTCCGGGAGGAAACGCTGACGCTTTTGAGGACGGCAGAGCTGGCAGCGGAGCTTGCCGCCGCATCGGATAAGGCGGAAGCCGTCGCTGCGGGGAAAGACGATTCTCCGGTTCCTTCCGGAGAAAACGGATGGAATGGGGAGGATGAGGTTCCTCATGCCTCCGGGAGCGGCTCTGCCGCGCCGGAAACTCCCGACGCGCAGGGGCCGGCAGGAGAAAATGCCGGGAGCGGCGGCGCGGGGGACTCCGTTCTTCCGGATATGCGATCCGGCAGGGAGTCCGGGCGGGAAAACGCAAAGAAAGCCGGAATCGAAAGCGCAGGTTCGGCTCTTCGCGGATTTAACGCCCGATACGGGCTGCGCATTGCGGAGCCTGATTTTGATATGCTTTTCACGCCGGATATCCGGATGACGGTGCTGAAAGAGATTCTGCCCTGGATGGAGACCCGTCTGGCCGAGGGGGTATTGCCCGATATCCGCCAGGTGGCGGGCCAGAACGCGATCATCGTGCGGGATCCGGGAAGTCGGCTGGAAATCCTGCGCAGGCAGGCGGACGGCCTGCATGATGTACGCTCCCTGGATGTGGAACTGGGGCTTTATCTGCATACCCTTCCCGGCGTGGACGAGGCGGAGCGGGCGGCTCTGGCCCGTATCCTGCCCCGTTTCATCATGCCGACCCTGACATTTAATCCGGAGGCAACCCGCCAGCGCGACGCGGTTATCCAGCGCGCCGTCAAGCCGGTGCTGCATCGCGTGCAGCGCGGGGAGGTCGTGGTGCGTTCGGGGGATGTCGTCAGCAGCGAACAGCAGCTCAAGATGCAGGCCCTGGCTGGTCCCGGCCCCGGGCTGGTGGACTGGATATTCGCGCCGGGGGTGTTCGTGCTGGCCTGTCTGCTCGGACTTGGGCTGTTCCTTCTGCCCGCTGCTTCACGGGAAGATGTGCTGAATACCAGAGATGAGCTGTTTATCGCGCTGCTTCTGCTGGCGTTCGGCGGAGCGTCCTGGGGAATCTCCGGTCTGCTGCACGGAGTGCCCGGGCCGAACTCCGCGATGATGCTGGTGTATGCCTATCCCGTCGCGGGCGGAGCCGGGCTGGCGGCGCTCATTTTCTCTTCCCGCCACTACTGCGTCATTTCCCTGCTGCTGGCATTTTTCTGCACCATCATGTTTCATGGCGGCGTGGGCCTTTTCTGCTTCTATTTTCTGGCCGCCGTGGCCAATACCCGCCTGGTCATACACGCGCAGAGCCGGCATGACGCGGTGTGGGCGGGACTGCCCCTGTTCGGCTGGCTGCTGCTGTCCGGCTTCGGGGCGGCCTTTTTCGCCCGGATTGATCTTGCGCATATTCCCGTCCTGTTCCTGGCTCTGGCCTTCAATGCGCTGCTTTCCGTACTGCTGCTCTTCGCACTGAGTCCCATTCTGGAAGCAGTGCTGGGGTATACCACCCGTTTCCGTCTCATGGAGCTTATGAATCTGGAGCAGCCTCTGCTGCAGGAACTGATGATGAATGTGCCGGGCACCTATCATCATTCGCTTGTTGTTTCCAACCTCGTGGAGGCCGGGGCTTCCGCCGTGGGGGCGAACAGTCTGCTCTGCAAGGTGGGCGCTCTGTATCACGACATCGGAAAACTCCAGCGGCCGGACTATTTCGTGGAAAACCAGTTCGGCGGCCCTAATCCCCATGATCGCCTTTCTCCCGCCATGAGTGCGCTTGTGCTCTGCTCACACGTCAAACGGGGAGTGGAGCTGGCGGAGGAGTTCAGGCTGGGCGACCGCATCAGCCAGATTATCGCGCAGCATCACGGCAACCGCATTATTCAGTATTTCTTCAGCAAGGCCAAGGAGATGGGAGAAAATCCCCGGCCTGAAGACTACAGCTATCCTAATCAGAAGCCTCAGAGCCGTGAGGCGGCCATTGTGATGATGGCGGATTCCGTGGAGGCCGCCAGCCGCACACTGGTGGACCCCACGCCCGCCCGGATCCGTACGCTGGTCGAAAATATCATCAAGGGTATCTACGCTGAACGTCAGTTGGATGAAACTGAACTGACGTTCCGTGATATCAGCAAGATTATCGAAAGTTTTTCGCGCATTCTGACCGGACTTTTCCATCAGCGCATCGTGTATCCCAAGTGTGATATCCTTCCTCATGGCGGAGAAGGCGCCAGTGTCCCCGGTGTGAGGAACGATTCAGCCGGAGAGGCGGGCGAAGCGTCCGCATCTCCCGTTCTCCCGGAAAGCGGTTCAGTGGAGGAGGCGGACAGGACGTCCGCGAACAGTCATGCTCCCGGGCAGGGGGATGCCCTGTGAACAGGGTTCAGGTTTCATCTGTTGCCGGCTGTCCCGTTCCCCGCTCCGAATGGCGGGGCTGGCTGACTGTCATGCTGGAACGGATCGCCATGCAGCCCGGCAGGGTCTGTTCCGCGCCGGAATGCGCCGGAGCGGAACGGAAGCTGCGGGCCTGCCGCGATGACATGCTGGTGGAACTGGCCCTGATGCATGACGCGGAAATCGCGGTGCTGAATGCCGCGCATCTCGGCTGCGCGGGACCGACGAATATCCTCAGTTTTCCCGCTTCGCCGGAGGAGGCGGGACTGGGAGTGCTGGCCCTTGGCGTGGAGACATGGCTGAGGGAGGCGACGCTGTACGGACAGGAAACGGAGGAGCATGCGCGGCATCTGCTGGCGCATGGACTGGCCCATCTTTTGGGGCACGATCATGGCCCGGCAATGGATGAATGCTGTGCGTTTCTGCTGGAGAAATCCGCCGAAGCATCTTCCTGTACGGCTTGACTGCGGCGGCGGGGTGTGGAACTGTTCCTTTCCTGATGCCGTCCGACCGCGGTCTGAGGGTGCATTTGCGCGGAACGGCACACGGAGACTGTTCCGAAAAGATTTTTCCGTCGGCAGCGGCGGGTTTTTTATGGAGTTTGTATGAGCGGAAAGCACCGTGAACATCGTTGCGGCTGGGTAGCCCTGATGGGGCCGCCCAACGCGGGAAAGTCCACTCTCCTCAATGCCATGCTGGGCCAGAAGGTGAGTATTGTCACTCCCCGGCCCCAGACCACGCGCAATCGTATTGTGGGCATCTTGTCCGAACCCGGCGCGCAGATCATATTCATGGATACGCCCGGTCTGCACCATGCCCGTAATCAGATGCGCGGGCATCTGGGCAAGATGATGCTTCAGGCAGCCTGGCAGAGCATGGCTTCCGCGCATTGCATCATGCTTGTGCTGGATGCTGATCTGTATCTGCGCAAGCCGGAATTTCTGGACAGGGACATTGCTGCTCTGCGCGACGCGCTGGCCGATGACGGCCGCCCTCTCATTGTCGTGGCGAACAAGGTCGATCTGTTTCATGACAAGTCCCGCATGCTCCCTCTGCTGGCAAAGCTGCAGGAAGATCTGCCCCGGGCCGAGATTTTTCCCATGTCTGCTCTGCAGAAGGACGGAGTGGAAGATTTAAAGACGCTTATAGCTTCCAGGCTGCCTGCCGCCCCTTCGCAGTTTCCCGAAGACCAGCTCTCGACTGCCCCCCTGCGCTTTCTGGTGGCCGAAATCGTGCGCGAAAAGCTGTTTGAACGGCTGCGTCAGGAGGTTCCGTATTCCACTGCCGTGGACATCGAATCATGGGAGGAGGATGAAAGCCGCGGACAGACTGTGGTTCATGCCGTGATTTATGTCGCCCGTCCTTCGCACAAGGCCATGGTCATAGGCCGGGCCGGGGCGACCATCAAGGAAATCGGCACGGAGGCGCGCAAGGATATCCAGAATCTTGTGGGCGGCAAGGTACATCTTGAACTGTGGGTCAAGGTCAAGGAAAACTGGTCGGAAGATACCGGCCTGCTGCATGATCTTGGCCTCGGGCTGGATGAATAGGCTGAATTTTTGATGTTACGTGATGGTTGCAGTATGCCGCATGAACTTGCCCCCACTTTGCGTGAACGCTGGCTGGCGGTACGTGATGGGCTTGAGAGCGCGATCCGGGCTGCGGGGCGCGCATCGGACGAGGTCCTTCTTGTTGCCGTGTCGAAATTTCACCCGGCGGACGCCATCAGGGAACTTGCCGCGCTCGGGCAGCGGGATTTCGGGGAGAACTACATGCAGGAAGCCCGTGCCAAGCAGGCTGAGCTTGCAAAAAGCCCCTTCTGTCCGGACGTGCGCTGGCATGCCATAGGAGCGCTTCAGACCAACAAGGCCAGGGATGCGGCGGGGCATTTCGCGCTTGTGCATTCCGTTGACTCGCTGAAGCTGGCCGAAGCTCTTGCCCGGCGCATGCCTGAAGGCCGGCGGCAGGATATTCTGCTGCAGGTCAACGTAGGGGAAGAGCCGCAGAAGGCGGGGGTTTCCCCTTCCGGGCTGGCGCAACTGGCGGAACAGGTCGAAAATGTGGAAGGTGTGCGTCTGATCGGACTTATGTGCCTGCCGCCGCGCTGCGGGGAAGGTGAGGCCGCCCGTCCCTGGTTCGTCCGCATGCGCGAGCTGCGTGACAGTCTTGAGCCCCGTCTTGGGCGCCGTCTGCCGCATTTGTCCATGGGAATGTCGGGGGACTACCGGCAGGCGGTGGAAGAGGGTGCGACGCTGGTACGGGTAGGAACGGATATTTTCGGGCCGAGGCCCCCGCGGCCGGAAATCTGATCGGTTCCGGCATCAGCGGGGGGAGGAATCCGGACATGGGAAGACGCTGACTGGAGCGTTTCCCGCTGGATGAGTGAGCGGCGGTTCCTTAAGTATCCGGGCTTTCGGCCGAAAAGATGGTTGCCCGTACAGGCGGGCTGGGGGTGCCTTGCATTCATCCCATGTTCGGGTATTTTTTTCGTCGGGCCGCGTTGTCGGCCCGGTATCCTGCGGGGTATGTCTTTCGGGCGGCGCTCGCGTCCGCCGGTTTCCCGCACGGACGAAACGGAGCGGCGCTTCGATATTCTGAGGAGAGCATATGGCGGCAAAGGACAAGGAAAACGCGGGCGAAAGGCCCAGACGGTCAAAACTGAAGATTATCCTCATTATTCTGTTTCTCATTATCCTGTTGATCGGCGGGGCCATTGCCTTCTGGTGGTTCCAGCTGCGTCAGCCCGGCGAGGGGCTGATGCCCGCATCCGGCACGCCTGCCGCGGCCGTGAGACAGGAAGCCGCGCCGGCCGGGAACGCCCAGGCCGGACAAGCCCCGCAGCCCGCGCAGAGTCAGCCCGTCACGGATATGCCCCGTCCGGCCACGAGCATGGCAACGCTGCCTTCGGTCATGGTCAATCTGGCTGATGCCGCCGGGGATCGCTATCTGCGTGTGGGAATGGAAGTGGAAGTGAGTACGCCGGACGCGGTCAGAGAGCTTGACGCTCAGGCGCCCAAGGTGAGGGACGCCATCATCATTCTGCTTTCCGGCAAGACATATGCCGAACTTTCCACCGCTGACGGCAAGATGCTTCTGAAAAACGAAGTCGCGGCGAGGCTGAATCAGATTCTGGGCACGCCGCGCGTGATCCGCATTTATTTTACCGAATTCGTCGTGCAGTAACGAGGTCGCGCTATGAGCAACGAAACTATGGATCAGGACGAACTGGATCGCCAGCTTGCGGCAATGGCCGGGGGGGGGGAAGATGCCCCGGACGGCGCAGATGATGACAAGCTGGCCGCCGAGTGGGAAGCCGCTCTTGCGGGGGATGACAGCAAGCCCTCCGCCGGAGCGGACAAGGCGCAGACAGATGATGACAGGCTGGCCGCGGACTGGGCCGCAGCCCTTGCCGGGGACGAACAGCAGGCCATGGAGGACGAGCGGGAGAAAAAGCTCGCCCCCAGTGCGCTGGATGCCCGATTCAAGGACATGACGGAAGCCTACAAGGCTCCCCGGCCCGATGGAGAACGGCGTGAGCTTGATTTTATTCTTGATATCCCCCTGGATGTTTCGGCCGAACTCGGTCGTACCCGCCTGCTCATCAATGAGCTGCTTCAGCTTGGTCAGGGGTCGGTGGTGGAACTCAACAAGCTGGCCGGAGAACCGCTTGAAGTTTATGTTAACGGCAAGCTGGTAGCCCGCGGCGAAGCCGTGGTCATCAACGAAAAATTCGGCGTACGGTTGACGGATATCATCAGTCCCATTGAACGCGTCAAGCAACTGGGCTGAACATGAACAGCGAAATGCCGCCGAGGAGCGGAGGAGAGATCCGGGAAGAGGGGACTCCTTTGATTACGACGCCCGCTGTCGAGGCGCAGCGGGCGGAGTCCTCGCTGCATTCCGAAACCCGGGTTCCGCATCTGCCCCTGGAAGGGGCTGGCGGAACATTCGCCTGGGGAGCCTATTTTCAGGCTATTGGAATTCTGATAGCCTTGCTGGTGTTGTTCTGGTTTGTTCTGCGCCTGATCCGCAAGGTCGGCGCAGGGCGTTTTTTGCCCGCAAATACCGGCTTTACGCGTCGGGATCTCCGGCTGGAAGCTCAGCTTCCCCTTGGTCGGAATCGAAGCCTTTATGTGGTGCGTTATCTTGACAAACGGCTGTTGCTGGGCGTGACTGAACAGCGGATAACGCTGCTTGATACGGACGATACGGAAGGCGATACCCCTCATGATGAATGCAAAGTTTCCGAGTTCCGGCGGGTGCTGGAGCAGACTTCTGCCGACTGCGCTGCCGGCGTTTCTGGCGATGGTTCTGCTTCCGGTTCTGGCTCTGGCGGCGCCGGGAGATGACGTCCCCGCGATTCAGCTGAGCCTCGCCGGCGGCATGACTGAGCCGGACAAGGTGTCTCTGGCACTGGAGATTCTCTTCCTCCTGACCGTGCTGTCTCTGGCTCCGGCCATCATGATGACCGTAACCAGCTTTACGCGCATCATCATCGTATTCCATTTCGTGCGGCAGGCCATGGGGATTCAGCAGCTGCCGCCCACACAGATTCTGGCCAGTCTCGCCATTTTCATGACATTGATCATCATGTACCCGGTGGGCAGGGAGATCAACGACACGGCGCTTCAGCCCTATCTGGCGGAGCAGATAGACTTCAACGAGGCGCTGGACAGGGCGCAGGTACCTCTGCGATCCTTCATGTTCAAGCACACAAGGGAAAAGGATATTTCCATCTTCTACTCCATTGCCAAAATGGATCAGCCTCGCAGCAAGGACGAAGTGCCTACCACCATGCTGGCCGCGGCCTATGTGCTCAGCGAGCTTAAAACCGGGTTCAGCATCGGTTTTCTCATTTATATTCCCTTTCTTATTGTTGACATGGTGGTGTCCAGCATCCTGCTTGCCATGGGTATGATGATGCTGCCGCCCATGATGGTATCCATGCCGTTCAAGCTGCTGCTTTTTGTCATGGTGGACGGCTGGAATCTGCTGGTGGGGTCGCTGGTCAACAGTTTTATGATCTGAGAGGTTCGGAAAGGAGCGGTCATGACCCCGGAATTTGTGATAGGATTTGTGCGGCAGGCCATTGAGCTGACACTTTCCATCGCTTTACCCATGCTGCTGGTGGGCTTGGGCGTGGGGGTGTTCGTGAGCGTCATTCAGGCGGCAACGCAGATTCAGGAAATGACACTGACCTTCATTCCCAAGCTGGTGGCAATCTTTACCGCGCTGCTCATTTCCTTCCCCTGGATCATGGACAAGCTCAATACCTTCACGATCAATCTTTTTCTCAACTTGCCTGACTATGTACGCTGAATTGCGCCGCTCCGGCTGTACGGGAGGGGAAGGGCGGCCAGGGCTTCCCTGAAATCCTGCCGGAAGATGACAGCGGCGTTTATCCCGCAGGCCTGAAACCGGTTCCGGGGCGGTCGTGAAGCGGCAGATTTCCGGATAAGCGAAAGATAAAACACAATGGTGGGTCCATGCGATTTACGGAACAGGAAGAAACGGTTTTGCGCATCGTGCAGTCCAACCTGCCGGATACTCTCACTCCTTATGCGGATATTGCCCGTGAAGCAGGCGTTTCGGAGGACGATGTCATCGCTCTGCTTTCGCGTCTCAGAGATGACGGTACTATTCGCCGTTTCGGCGCGAGCATCAAGCATCACCGCACCGGATGGAAGCATAACGCCATGGTCGCATGGAAAATGACGGAAGAAGAGGCCGATATCGCCGGTCCTGTCGCGGCCCGGCATGCCCGCATTTCTCACTGCTATTACCGCCCCTCGGCGGCGGTGGACTGGCCGTATACCCTGTACACCATGATACATGGCCGCAGCGCCGAGGAGTGTCTGGAAACCGTGGCGGAGCTGGAAAAGGAGCCCCCCTTCGGGGAGCACGTCATACTGGAAAGCCTGCGTGAACTCAAGAAAATTTCCATGACCTATTTCCCCGAACCGCACGACGGGAAGTAGAGCTGGGCGAGACTCAGCCGCGGCGCCGGAGCAGCCGCAATTCATTCGAGCCGGAACACAGGGTCCCGGCCGGCAGATATTTTCAAACGCAAAACGCTCCAGAAAGCCCGTTTGCGCCGTCCGGAGCTCCGGAATCAAAAAGGAGTCAGCATGTCCTCAACCCGTTCCCAGGAATTGTTTGCCCGCGCCCGCAGGGTTATCCCCGGAGGGGTCAACAGCCCCGTGCGGGCCTGCCGCAACGTCCATTGTGATCCCCTGTTCATTGCTTCCGCTCAGGGGGCGCATCTGCTGACGGCAGACGGGAGGAGCATGATCGATTTCGTCGGCTCGTGGGGGCCGATGCTGCTGGGGCATGCGCATCCTGAAGTGACCCGCGCCGTGCAGCAGGCTGCATTGCGCGGCACCAGCTACGGCGCGCCCTGTGAGGACGAGGTGCGTCTTGCAGAGGAAGTCTGCGCAGCTCTGCCTTCCGTGGAGATGGTGCGCATGGTCAATTCCGGTACGGAAGCCACCATGAGCGCCCTGCGCCTCGCACGCGGAGTGACGGGACGTGACAAGGTGATCAAGTTCATCGGCGGTTACCACGGGCATGGAGACGCCTTTCTGGCCAGCGCAGGTTCAGGGTTGGCCACCTTTTCCATTCCGGGTACGCCGGGTGTGCCGGAAAGCACGGTGCGGGATACGCTTCTCGCCCCATATAATGATCTGGACGCGGTACGGATACTGTTTGAAAACAACCCCGGGCAGGTAGCGGCGCTTTTTGTGGAGCCGGTAGCGGGCAACATGGGGCTGGTGCTGCCGCAGCCCGGTTTCCTTCATGGGCTGCGCGACCTGTGCACGCTGCACGGCGCGCTGCTGGTGTTTGATGAAGTGATCACTGGCTTCCGGCTTTCCTATGCCGGGGCGCAGGGACGTTTTGACATTATGCCCGATCTCACCACCTTCGGCAAAATCATCGGCGGCGGACTGCCCGTAGGCGCGTACGGGGGAAGGGCGGCGTTCATGGAACGTATCGCCCCGCAGGGCGATGTATACCAGGCGGGAACACTTTCGGGCAATCCTCTTGCCATGGCCGCGGGGCTTGCCACGCTGGCTGTTCTCCGACATTCCGACTACACCGCTCTTGAACACAGGGTGGATGTTTTCGTCGCGGAACTGGAGAGCATTCTGCGCGGCAAGGGTGTGCCGGTACAGATTCCGCATATCGCTTCCATGTTCACCGTGTATTTCACCGATGCGCCCCTGCGGGATTTTGCCAGCACGCAGACAGTGAACAGGGAACTGTTCGAGAGCTTTTACAAGCAGATGCGGGAGAGAGGCGTTTTTCTCGCGCCATCCGCGTTTGAGGCCAACATGGTATCCTTCGCCCACAGCGACGAGGATTTTGAGACTGCTCTGGATGCTGCCCGGTCAGTATCCTTGTAGTGTCTGCCGACGCAGAGCATGTTCGTTTTGAAAATGATTCCGGAGCTGTCCGCCAAAATCCAGTGGGCACGAAACGCGCCGGAAAGGAGTCAGCATGTCCGCCGCGCGGCATTCCATCGCCTTTTATGCGTTCAGTCCGCAGGGGCTGACGCTGGGTATGCGGCTTGCCAGGGATATGGAGGGAGATCTCTTCGCGCCTGATCGACTGTTGCGGACGACAGAAGAGGGCGGGGGAGCATGTTCCGCATCCGGGCCTGTTCATGGAGATGCAGAGGGCCTGACCTTCGGTGAAATTGCCGCGAGGGAAGGCACGGCGGGCATACTGCCGGGACAGAGAGTGGGGTCTCCGGTCTGGCCGGTGCGGAGTTTTTCTTCTCTGTCAGAGATGATGGAAGAGCAGTTTCATGCATACCCCGCGCATGTGTTCATTGGCGCGACGGGTATCGCAGTGCGGGCGGTGGCGCCGTATCTCAGGGGCAAGACCGTGGATCCTGCCGTGGTGGTGTGCGAAATTCACGGGCGTTTTGTCATCAGCCTGCTTTCCGGGCATGTGGGCGGTGCCAATGCCCTGACCCGCAATCTGGCGGCCCGCACGGGAGGCACGGCGGTGATCACGACGGCTACGGACAGCGAGGGGCTGCCTGCGCTGGATGTGCTGGCCGATATTGCCCATTGCCATGTGGCTGATCCTGAAAACCTCAAACTTGTCACGGCAGCCATTCTGGCAGGGCGCAGACCTCTGCTCGTTGATCCTCGGCATTTTCTGTCCCTGTCTGCGGAGGAGCGGGCTTCACTTTTTCTGGAGCGGGAGACGCTTGACACCTCCCCGGACGCGATGTCGCCCGCGCCGCAGGTGGTGGTGGGGGTTCATGCCGTGCCGCCCGCGTCGGGGCGCTTGCGGCTTTACGCCCGCCGTCTGCACGCGGGGCTGGGCTGGCGCAGGGGAGTCCCGGCGGAAGTTCTGCTGCGCGGCCTGCTTGATGCTCTGGACGCGGCGGGACTGGAGCGGAACGCCTTGTCCGCGGTGGCGACTTCGGACATTAAAAAAGATGACCCGGCCATTCGGTTTGTTGCTGCTGAACTGGGGCTTCCCCTGTTGTTTTTTTCGCCGGATGAACTGGCAGGCATGCCTGTGCCGCATCCTTCGGTCAGAGCTTCGGAGCTCCTGGGACGCGAAGGGATCAGCGTGGCGGAAGGCGCGGCGCTGCTTTCCGCCGCCCGGGGGTTCGGGGCGTCCGCGCGGAAGGTTCCGCACTTGATTCTGCCCAAGACCCGTCATGAAACCTACACGGTGGCCGTAGCTCTGGCGTGAGCGGGGGCGGGGAAAATCCGGAGCATGCTATGACTGCAAATTCCTGTCGGCCAGGTTCCCGGGTCCGGTTCACAGTGTTCGCGCCTGAAGCAGGAGCCTTATGCCGCAGGTGAACCGGGGCGATGCCGGAACGCGGAACGCTTTGCGGACAGGTAGAACAGAGATGGGACCTGTCCCTCTCGACTGCGGCAGCATTTTGGAGCATGTTTTAATTATGGCGGTATTTAAACTTTGAGTCGGCAAGCGGTTCTGTGACTGTTCCGCCATTGAAATACATTGGAGCGATGCCATGAATGACGTGTTTCTGCGAGTAGTTGGACTGGGCCCCGGCGACGTCGGGCTGCTTGCGCCCCAGGCCCGCGCCGCGCTGGAGGAAGCTGACGTCCTTGCGGGATATTCTGCCTACATGGAGATGGTGCCTGCAGGGCTGAAGGAAGGCAAGACCTGTCTTTCCACCGGAATGATGGGAGAGGTCGAACGCTGCGGCCAGGCCATTGACGCTGCTCTGGCAGGCAGGCGAACAGCTCTGGTCTGTTCCGGCGATCCCGGCGTGTACGCCCTGGCCGGGCTGGTGCTGGAGCTGCTGGAAGCGCGAGGCCTTGCGGAACGGCTGACAGTGGAAATCGTGCCGGGCATCCCGGCGCTGTGCGCGGCGGCCGCCCTGCTGGGCGCGCCTCTGACACATGATTTCGCCTGCGTGAGTCTGAGCGATCTGCTCACGCCGTGGGAACTTATCCGGAAAAGGCTGGAAGCCGCGCTTGGAGCGGATTTTGTCCTGGGGATCTACAATCCCCGTTCGCGCAGGCGGACAAGCCAGCTGGAGGAAACGCTTTCTCTCGCTCTTTCCCTGCGCGGCCCGCAAACCCCGGTGGGGCTGGTACGGCAGGCATTCCGGCCGGAGCAGAGCGTGCGCGTCATGCGTCTGGGAGAACTGGACCCCGTCGAGGTGGACATGCTTTCCATCCTGATCATCGGCAATGCCTCCACCCGGATCATGGAAGACGGGCGGGGCGGGCGCATGCTCACCCCGCGCGGTTATGCCGGAAAATACAGACTGGACGGAAACTGATCCGCAGGCGCTCTTCAGTTCCCCACCTTGGGCAGGGTAGACGCGCCGTGGGGCATAAGTATGGTTTTCATATCCAGAGTGCCGCCGTTCAGTGTCCGGGCGGCTTCAAGCGCTTCGTCCAGTGTTCTGACCGCCTTGATGTCCGTCCGGATAAAATTGTCAGGGGCCATGTCGGTTACCAGAATCAGTTTGTGCTTTTCCGCCGCTTCGGCAAACAGGAACCCCACATATGCGCCGATGGAAAAGTCCGTCCGCAGGGCGCGTTCCCGTTCTTCCATGCTGGAGAAGTCGCAGATCTGGCTTTGGCAGTCTGCATCACCGAAGCCGTCATGACAGCGTGAAAGCAGAATGATCGTGGCTTCGGGAGAGGCCGCGGCAAGCGCGTTGCTCAGCAGCTTGATGGTCTGGTAAAAGTTGATGTCCTTGGGGTAGCCGCCCGCGCTGGCGATGACCAGCGGCGCAGTTTCGGGAATCGTGACGCCGTCGATTGATTCCACCAGGCTGCAGGCCCTGCGGTGGGCGGCCAGCCAGTTTCCGGCAAAGGCCTTGACGATGCGGAACTGATCGTTGACCACCACATTGAGAGAGAAACAGGGGGGAAGCATGGCCGCGGCTTCCAGCAGATCCGCCTGAAAGACGTTGCTGTTCTCCAGATTGCCGCTGCATACCATGGGGTTGGTGCCGTTACCGAAGCCTTCATTCAGCGCCCTGTTATGGTGATGCTGGATGGTGTCATAGGCCGCGATGCCGGGCAGAAGCATTTTGCCGCCCCCGCCGTATCCTGCCAGAAAATGGTAGGCTACGCCGCAGCAGGAGACTATCTTGTCCGCTTCCACCGCATGGCGGTTGAATTTTACAGGTGTTCCGCGGGAAGTTTCTCCCACATGAACCATATCCCGTTCGTCGCGGCACTGGTGATCTGTCACGGCGACGCGGCGCAGTATGTCGTCGCCCACCAGCCGCACATGCTCTTCCCTTGTCTGGCGGCGGTGGGTACCCGTAGCGCTGAGAATGGTGATATCCCGATCCGGTATGCCGCATCGCTTGAGGGCGTCAACCATGACGGGGACGTAGACGCTGGGTGACTGCCATGACCGCGTCACGTCCGGCACGAGCAGACAGACTTTGTCCCCGGATTTAACCTGCTCGCTCAGCGGCGGCGACTGGATGGGGGCGTCCAGCGCCTGCCGTACGGCCTGTTCCGCCGTTACGGAAGGCAGCGGGATGGGATTGGGTTCCAGCACCGCCACAAGACGGGCAGGATTCACGTCCACGCTCCATTCAAGCTCTCCGTATTTTAAAAGATGTTGCGCCATGCCTGTTTCCTTTTGCAAGTAGTGATGTGAGGATGTCGGAGGAGGCATGCACAGCTTAACGGCCGGATGGCGCTCAGGCAAGCATTTGTGCGCGGCGGCGATTTGGAGCTTCTCCGTTTTGAAAAAGCGTGAAGCCTGCGGGGCAGAGAAGAGTGACTGGCCGGCGGATTTTCAGTTGCAGAATGCTCCGGGAGTGGGCGGCTCAGAAAAGAGCGGGGGAACGGGGGGGGGAAACTCTTGTCTGCCGCGCGCTTTTCTGAAAGAGTGCCGCCATGTTTTCAGTAATGTGTCGTATATCAGGGGAGGGATACGCGTGCAGGACAACAGCGGATTGAATACGGTAACGGTAATCGGTATCGACCCCGGCTCAAGGGTGACGGGATGGGGAGTGGTGCGCGAGCGTTCCGGTGTGCTGGAGCTGGTGGCCTGTGGTGATATCAGGGCCGGGACGGGAGATTTTCCGGAGCGTCTGGCAGGCATCTATCATGAGTTGTGCGGGGTGCTGGACAGGTGGAAACCGGAAGAGGCCGCCGTGGAACAGGTGTTCACATCCAAAAATGTTTCCAGCGCACTGAAGCTGGGGCAGGCCAGAGGAGTGGCCATTGCGGCATGCGCGTCCCGTGCCCTGCGGATAAACGGATACGCGCCCACGCTGGTGAAAAAATCGCTGGTGGGAAACGGCAGAGCGGATAAATCGCAGGTGGCGTTCATGGTGGGGCAGATGCTCGGCTATTCCACCGACAACTGGGCGCCGGATACCACGGACGCGCTGGGCATGGCTATTTGCCATCTGACCCTGCGTCGTTACCGTCACTTGCAGGAACAGCATGAGCGCGTCCGTCCCGCCGTTCGGCGGGGCGCGTAGCGCGAGCGCAGCGTTTTCCGCGCAAAACGCAAGCGAGAGCCGTGCCAGGCATTGCGAGGCCGGGCGTCATGGAGAGCCGCGCCGGACATGGCTATTTGCCGTCTGACCCTGCGTCGTTGCCGTCACTTGCAGGAACAGCATGAGCGCGTCCGTCCCGCCGTTCGACAGGGCGCGCAGCCAGTGAATTGGGGCGACACCGGCAGGGTGAATCTCGTCCCGTTCAGCCCCTGAAACGTTTTCGGGAGCATGCTCAAAGCGGAAACGCTCTTTAAATGCATAATGCCGGAAAAATGTCCGGCATTATGCATTTAAGGGCGGAAAACCTTTAGTTCAGCCTGGAAAGCAGCGTTTCCCGGATGCTGTCTATGCTCCCCTCTCCATTCAGTTCGATATAGGTCATGCGGGGCTCCTGCCCGGCCAGTTTTTTAAAATAGTGGGCCGCGGCAAGAGTGCCGTCCACGTCATTGTAGTAGATGTCGTGGCGCTTGTTGATGGCCTCTTCATTCTGGTCGTCGGCGCGTGCGGAAAGTGCTCCGCCGCATACACGGCATTTGTCGCCTTCAGGCTTGATGGCGTCAATGAAGATGTTATTGGGATGGTTGTTGTTGACCGCGCAGAGGCGGCGGCCCATGATGCGGTTTTTCGCCACCTGGCGGGGCAGGAGGATTTCCACCACATAATCAAGGTGCATTCCGGCCTTGTCCAGTGCCTCATGCAGCTTGCGGGCCTGTTCCATGTTGCGCGGAAAGCCGTCCAGCAGCCAGCCCTTGTCGCCCTGCCTGCTCAGGATGTCGAGGATCATGGGAATGGTGATGTCGTCGGGCACCAGTTCGCCGCGATCCATATATTCCTTGGCCTTTTTGCCCAGCTCCGTACCCTGCCCCACATGCTGGCGGAATACCGCGCCGGATTCAATATGGGCCACGCCGTATTTTTCCATGAGCAAAGCGCCCTGTGTTCCCTTGCCGCTGCCATTGGGTCCGAAAATGAGAAGATTCATCCCTTCATCCTTTGTTATGGAACTGTTGCAAAACTGATTGATGCCGCCGCACTTCCGCCTTCCGGCGCTCGGGAGCCTGTTCTCCGGCTTGTCTTAACCTTTACCGTCAGCAAGAGCAATCCAGGGCGCGGACACATGCCGGAAACTATTTTTTGACCCGGAAAGTCAGATACAGATCTCCCTGCCAGCGCCCGATTTTTTTGCCCATGCCTTTCAGACGGACAGGTTTGCCCACGACAAAATCCTGAGGCAGGGTGACTTCCAGGGTACGCGGCTTACGGGAAAAGCCCTGCCTGATCTGCAGGCGGACGCGGGCGCCGGGAAAAAGGGATGAAGCCGGGAAATACAACTCCTGTTCCTCATCGATTTGTCCGCGCATCCAGTCTTTGATCGCGCCGCCGAGGCCATCCGTCAGATCAAGCTGGAAGTTCTTGTTGCCCCATTCCATACTGAGCTTTTTCGGTTTCGGGGGATCGGCCGGGGCATTTTTACGCTGCTGGATTTCGCTGTAGATATCTTCATAGACGCGGCGGGCAAAAGGATCTTCAAGCAGATCCCGCAGCAGCGTTTCCCGTTTTGTTCCGTCTCCGGCGTCCTCCTCGCTTCCGGCGGCGTCAAAGCGCGTATTGAAGGCCATGTGATTCGCATGGGCGGAGGCGTCCCCCGCGTTTCCAGGCGCGTCCGGGGCCGCATGCGTCCGGGAGTAGCTGCGGCGGTAAGTTTCGGGGCGCTTCTGTTCGCCGGCCTGGCGCAGCTTTTCCTCCCGTTCCCGCTCCGCCGCCGCGCGGGCTTCCTGCTGGCGGATTTTTTCCTGCCGCGCCTGCTCCTGCCGGGCCAGACGTTCGGCTTCCTGCCGCTCTATTTCCCGGCGCAGCCATTCGCGGCGTTCAGCCTCTCGCCGCTCCTTCTCCTGCCGCGCCTCTCTCTCTCGGGCCTGCCGCTCGGCTTCCTGCCATTCCCGGCGTTCCTTTTCCTTCCGTTCGCGCTCCTGCTGCTCCCTGTATGCTTCCCGCCCCTTGCGGCTGGTACGTTCGTCCGGAGAGGGGGATGCGCCAGAGGCTTTCCTGCCTCCGGCACGGGAGTCGAGAAGACGGATCAGGATGACATAGGCTTCATTGAGCTGCTGGAACTGACGGCTCGCGCCCGCGCTGGGATTGAGATCAGGGTGCAGCGCGAATGCCTTGGTTCGATAGGCGTGCTTGATTTCGTCCAGGCTTGCGCCCTGGGGCACGCCGAGGATGCGGTAACATTCCGCAAGGCTGGGAGCGGCGGATTTCATGCCGAATATTCCCCGGTGTATGCGGGAGCTTCCGGAGCAGGCGGCAGTTCATCCTCATGAACCACAAGCGCGTGTCCCTCCCGGGCTGAATCACGAGCCAGCAGTTTGTGCGCGTTCAGGTAGGCAAAGCCCTCCCGCGCAAAAACCGGATGCACGCAATTGGACGAGATGCCGGGACAGTCTTCCCGGGCCAGGGCATAACTGACATGATCCACAAGATTGCCCCGGAAGTAGGGCCATGCACGGCATACATCGGGACGGACCACATGCACGGTGCAGCCGCTGTCGGATGAAAAAAAGGCGCAGAAACCGTCCTGACCTGTTTTAAGCATGGTTTTGCCTCTCATGTTTTCCGTATGGCGTTCCAGAAATTCCTCCGCGCTCATGCGGAAGAAATCGGCCAGACGGAGCAGATCCCGCGGCCCGACAACAATACCTCCGCGTCCGGAACAGCAGTGTCCGCAGCGGCGGCAGGAAAAACAGCGGGAAGAGGAGGGAAAAAGGCGTCTGTGTACGGTTTCCATACACATATCCTCCACCACGGGAACTCCGGCGTCGGCCATGATCTGTCCTGCCTCGGGGCTGCGTATGCCCTCCTGCATCCAGAACAGAAGGGGAAGGCGCGTCAGCGTCAGAACCTCACGCGCGTGTTCCGGACAGTACTGCGGGGCGCGGAACAGGCAGACAACGTCCGGGGAAGCGGGAAGCTCGCCGAGAGAACGGAACGCGGGCAGCCCCCAGACTTCCCGGCGTACAGGATGCACGGGGAATATCCGGTATCCCGCTTCCAGCAGATAGCGCCCCACATGTTCCACAGGTGAACCGGGCCTGTCCTTCGCGCCGACAATGGCGATGCTCTGGGCCGCGCTCAGCAGATCACGCAGCCTGTCGTCAAACAACATGAGGTGTCCTTGCGTCAGGATGGTCGCTCCGCAAGGCGAAGCGGAAATAAGGTACAAGAAAATTCGGGACAAAAAACGGAAATACAATACACCGGAAGACTCTTTTTAGCAATCTTGCGCCGGGAGTCCCGCCGGGAAACAGATATGGATTTGATGGCACAGGGACGCCGTGAGCTTCGGAGCATGAAAGCCCCCGGATTCGGAGCCATGCTCCGGACCGGGGGCAGAGAGGAGCGGAAGGGGACGCCCTGTTGCCTGCCGCTGACATTCCGGGTTCAGGAAGGCCGCCTTTTCCCGGTTCTCAGCAGGAGGGTTCCAGCGCACAGCACCCAGCACAATGCGAACACCGCAAGAAGCGCGTTGGCCAGGCCTGCCCTGTGTGCGATCCAGCCCAGCGTGGGTGGGAAAAACAGCAGGCCGCTGTAGGCAAGAACGGATATCACGGCGCTGGCTTCACCGGGGGTGACGCCCGGATATGTTCCGGCACGGCTGAAAAGAATGGGTATGATGATGGAAAGCCCCGCGCCCATGCAGGCGTATCCCGCAAGACAGAGGCCGGGCCAGGGAGAAGCCAGAACAACGCCCATGGCGAGGGCCGCCAGCAGCGAGCCGCCGAATGCCAGCCGGAAGTCGCCCACCCGGTTCCGCAGCCAGTCTCCGATCAGGCGGAAAAGGGCGGTGGATGCCGCAAAGACGCCGAGTACCAGAGCTGATGTATGCTCGCCGGCTCCTTTTGCGGTGAAGAGCAGCAGGCTGCCCCATTCCGCGGCTGAACCTTCCGCGGCATAGGTGCACATGGCAAGCAGTCCGCATGCCATGATGAAGAACGGCGGGATGCGGGAAGACCGTTCCCGGGCCGTTCTTTCCTCCGCGACATCCCGCAGGATGCGCGGTACGGCCAAGGGGCGGAGGCAGGCGTACAGTGCCAGGATACAGGAAAAATGGATGAAGGGACTGATTTCCAGCGCGGCGAACAGAGCGCCGGTCAGAGAGGCAAGAACGCAGCCGAGGCTGTACGAGGCATGCAGGAGAGACATGCACGGTGAGCGATGACGCCGCTCGAGCTGTATTCCCTGAGCGTTCATGGAAATGTCCGTCAGACCCACACTGAGTCCGAACAACCCGCAGGCCAGTCCAAGGTGAAAAGGCGTGGCGGCCAAGCCGCAGAGAGGGAGAGCCGGCAGCAGGGCGGCGGAGCCGAGACGGAGCATGGTTCTGCTGCCCCAGCGGGCAATGAGCCATGAACCGCTGAGAAGGGTGACCAGAGCGGCCAGTCCGAGACAGAGAAGAATAAGTCCGATCTGCATCTCGTCCGCGCCGGTCTGGATTTTCAGCGCGGGCAGACGCGAAGTCAGCATGCCGTAGGCCAGTCCGGGACCAAGGAAAAAATACGCGCAGGCAGCGCGGGCGACGGTGAATTCCGACAGTTTCATTGTGCATGTTCCTTTTCGGGGAAGAGAGGAAGGGCGTCGGAACCTGTTCCGGGAGCATCCTGAAAATGCCCGAAAGGTTCCGATCCACTGTGCGCGGCGGAAAAGCCGCGCCCCGATACGCGGGCTTTTCAGGCGCAGCGAAGTACTATAAAGTATGGTGTAACCCAAGGGTCAAGGGAAGAAGGATAAAAATGAAAACGTTTTTGAAAACCGGAGAATTTGCCCGCCTGTGCCGCACGACGAAGGAGACCCTTTTCCACTACGATCGGGAGGGGATACTCAAGCCTGAACATGTTTCGGCCAACGGATACCGTCATTACGGCATAAAGCAGTACTTCGACTTTGATCTGATTTCCCTGCTCAGGGAAACCGGCAGCACGCTCGGGGAAATACGGAACTACCGGGAAGCCCGCGACCCCTGCGCGTATCTGCGCCTGCTCCGGGAGCGCGCCGGGGTTCTGCGGGAGGAACAGGCGCGCCTTGCCCGGCGTGAAGCCATGCTGGAAAAACTCGTCGCCCTGACGGAAGAGGCCCTTGCCGCGGAGTATGATACCCTGCTTTTTGAAGAGCGAAAGCCGGAGTGGGTTGCCGTCGTGCCGACGAAACCGGAGAAAATTCTCGGCAGCGGCGGAAATGCCGTCGAATGTTATGCGGACTGCCTTGCCTGGGACATGCAGCGGGGAAATGTTGCGGATCCGCCCCTCGGCATGGTCATTCCGGAAAGAAACGCCTGCCGGGGCGAATTCTGGCCATGTCATTTTTTTACGCGCGCGGAGGAAGGCGGGCCGGGCGATGTGCGGGAAATTCCTGGCGGTCGGTACGCTGTACTCTTCCACAGGGGAGAGGTCGCCGGCCAGGCGGAAGCCTTCAGGTTCATGGCTGCTGAAGTGGGGAAAAAAGGTCTTCGCGCTTGTGGCGATGCCTATATTTATGATCAGATGAGCTGTTTTCTGACCGGATCAGGCGCGGCATACGTTGCCAAATACATTGTGCGGGTGGAGTAAAGAGCTTGTCCTCCGGGACGGAAGAGTTTAGAGCTTTTCACAGGTGAAGCGCTTTGCGGAGTCGAGCAGGGCGAGTCTCCGCGTGACGTCGGAGTATCTGCGGTTCACCTGCGGCGCTGCCCCCGACGGGCGGCCGAAAGGCCGCGCCCGCAGGGCGTACAGGCATGGACAGCAGCCAAGCGACGGCTCCAGGCGTGAAACCTGCGAGTCGGGCACGGTTCCGACTGGCAGGTATTTTCAGGAGCAAAACTCTCCAGGGGGAAAAGCATGGAAACACTGCATCGCTATACGCCGCTGGAGCGTCTTTCTCCGGAAGAGGCCGGACTGCGCCGCGCGAAGGTGCGGGAAAAACTGCGTGAAACGGCGCCGGAGGCTTCCGGGCTTCTGGTTTTTTCCCGCGTCAATATTTATTATCTGACGGGAACCATGGCCTGCGGTCTGTACTGGCTGCCCCTCGAAGGAGAGGGCGCGCTGCTTGTGCGCAAGGGGCGGGAGCGGGCGTGCATGGAAAGCCCGCTTGCATATATTGCCCCGTATCGTTCCTTCCGGGAGGTGATCGGGCTGCTGGGCGAGGCGGGGTGCCCTCCGGGTGAAGTCGCGGCGGTGGAAATGGGCGGTCTGCCGTGGGACATGGCGAATCTGCTGCAAAGCAGGATGTGCGGTATCCGTTTTGTGCCCGGAGACGCGGCCCTGCGCCTTGCCCGCGCGGTCAAGACTCAGTGCGAGCTGCTTCTGATCCGGGAAGCCGGACAGAGGCACGGGGAAGCTCTGGGCGTTCGCCTGCCGAAGGCCATTTCCCCCGGCATGACGGAAAGGGAGATCGCCCGCCGCTGTGTGGATATCATGCTTGATCTCGGCCACGGCGGGCTGATGCGCATGAGCGCGCCGGGCGAGGAGATTTTTTACGGACATGTCGCGGCGGACGACTCCGGCAATTATCCGCATTACTATAACGGCCCCATGGGGTTTCGCGGGGAGCACCCTGCGCTGCCCTGTCTGGGCGGGAACACGATCTGGCGGCAGGAAGCGCCGCTGACAGTGGATATGGGGTTCTGCCATAACGGTTATGTGACGGACAAGACCCAGTGTTTCTGGGGCGGAAAGGCGTCGACCCTGCCGGATGCGGCCCGCGCCGCCTTTGAACTGTGCCGCGAGGTACAGAGCCGCGCGGCGGAAAAGCTCCGTCCGGGAACGCCGCCTTCCGCAATCTGGCGCGACGCGCTGGCGCGTGCGGCGAAAACGCCGTTCGCGGACGGATTCATGGGGCTGGGAGAAAATGCTGTTCCCTTCCTCGGACACAGCCTCGGCCTTACCATCGACGAATATCCCGCCATTGCCGAAGGGTTTGACATGCCGCTGGAAAAGGGCATGGTCGTCGCGCTGGAGCCGAAGATCGGCATTCCCGGATTCGGCATGGTGGGAGTGGAAGATACCTTTGAAGTGACGGAAGCCGGAGGCTGTGTGCTGACCCGTTCCACGCCGGAAGCGGAAATGATATTCCTTGACGTATGAGCGCCCCGTGCGCCATGGTGGGGAAAAGCGGAACTTTTTCCGTACAGGGCAGGGCTTTCCCGGAAAAGCGCCGGTAACGGCGTCATGCCGGAGTGCTTTCAGACTGAAAAGGCTCATGGAGCCGCGCGGTTCCGGCGGCGCGATCCATACGAAGTTACCATAAGGAGCGGCAGGCATGGCCAGTGAAAAGGACAAGAGAGACGGTGATATCTACCAACTGGTGACCTTCAGCATCGGCGGGGAGGAGTTCGGCGTCGACATTCTGAAAGTCATGGAGATTATCCGCACCATGGAAATCACCAAGGTGCCGAAGGCTCCCGAATTTGTGGAGGGCGTGATCAACCTGCGCGGCACGGTTATTCCGATTATCGATCTGCGCCGCCGCTTCGGCCTCGAACCCAAGGCAGGGGATACGGATACGCGCATTATCGTGATCGAAATCAACGGCATGACAGTGGGCTTTGTGGTGGATTCCGTATCCGAGGTGCTGCGTATCCCCGCCAATACCGTGGAACCCGCGCCCGCCGTGGTATCCGGGCTGGATTCGGACTATATTAGCGGAGTGGGCAAGCTGGAGGATCGTCTGCTCATTCTGCTTGATCTTGATAAGCTGCTCTCTTCCGAAGACATGGAAAACCTGGCGGGAATATAGAGCGCTTTGTGTGTTGCCTGTTCTCGGACTCCGCCCGAAAGCCCGAAGCGCCGGGCAGGGCGGGGAGGGACGTCATGTCGCTGCGGGATGAAATCAGACGGGAACTGGAGAGCATGGGCGAGCCGGAATACCGTGCGTTCAGTTCCGGATTGCTGCCCGGCGTCGAACGCATCATCGGCGTGCGGCTGCCCCGTCTGCGGGCGTTCGCCGGGAGGATTGCGGCGCGGAAGAGCTGGCGGAACTGGCTGGAGGAATGCCTGCGCGTTTCCCATCCGGAGGAGTACTTCGAGGAAGTCATGCTCCAGGGCATGGTTATCGGCTGTGTGGACATGGAATCGTCCTCTCCCGGAAATGCCTGGCGCAAGCGCACATCTCTGGCGCGTGCCTTCGTGCCAAAAATTACCAACTGGTCGGTATGCGATTCCTTCTGTTCGGGGCTGAAAGCCCTTGCGCTCGACCGCGAGGCCCTGCGGGAGGCTCTTGCCCCGTATCCCCGTTCGGAACGCGAGTTTGAAGCGCGTTTCGGCGCGGTCATGATCATGATGTACTTTCCCGAGCGGGAGTATCTTGCCTGGGCTCTTGAAAGCCTCGACGCGGCCCGGCATCCGGGGTACTACGCCAGAATGGGCGTGGCCTGGGCGCTTTCCGTCTGCTACATGCGTTTTCCCGGGGAGACTCTGGAGTACCTGCGAAGCGGCGCGCCGGATCGGGAGACGCTGGGCATGACGCTGCGCAAGATACTTGAGTCGCGCCGCGTGAAGGGCAGGGAACGGGAGCGGATACTCGGGTTCCGCGCCGCCCTGCGGGAAAACGAAAGGGAAGCGTAAGGCTCCGGCTTTCCGTCGTCTGGAAATAGGACTACGCCCTGTCCAGGGTGCGGGCGATTTTGTCCATGTTCAGGCTGCGGGCCATGGCTGCGAAAATATCATGGTATTCCCCGCCGCTGTTGAACAGTTCCCGGTGGGTGCCGTGTTCGACGATCCGGCCGTCGCGCATGACGTAGATACTGTCCGCGTCGATAATCTGCGAGATGCTGTGCGAGATGATGATCACCGTGCGGTCTTTCTTGATTGCGTCCATGCCCAGCTTGATCTGCTCTGCTGCCACGGCGTCAAGGCTGGCTGTGGGTTCATCCAGAAAGACGATGGGAGGGTTCTTGAGGAACATGCGGGCAAGAGCGATTTTCTGCTGCTGCCCGCCGGAGAGTTTTGCCGCCGGGCTTTCATAGCCCAGGGGCAGGGCCATGATCTGATCGTGCAGAAAGGCGCAGCGCGCGGCTTCCATCACTTCTTCCCGTGTGGCGGACGGTTTGCCGTAGAGGATATTCTCGGCCACAGAGCCGGGGAAGATGTGATTTTTCTGGAGTACCAGGCCGATATTGGCGCGCAGGGCGCGCGTATCATAGTCGCGCAGGGAAACTCCATCCAGCAGAATCTCGCCGGAGTCCGGCTGGTAGAACTTGTCCAGCAGGTTGATGAGCGTGCTTTTGCCCGCGCCCGACAGCCCCACCAGCGCAGTGATGCGGCCCGGCTCGATATCCATGTCGATGCCGCGCAGAGTGGGGGTGGCATTGGCGGGATAGGTGAAGTCCACGCCGCGCAGGGTGAAGCGTCCTTCCACGCGGGGCGGAATGTAGGTGCCGCTTTCCTCCACCTGCGCGTCGGCATGGAGTACCTCAAAGAAACCTTCCGCGTAGATCAGGGCGTCGTTCATCTGGTCGTAGAGCAGATGCAGGCGGCGGATGGGCGCGGTGACATTGTTGAAGAGCAGCAGATGAAACATGATCGCGCCCACGCTCATGCTTCCGGTCAGCACGAAATAGGTGGTGAGCAGGATGATGGCCACCGCGCCGATTTGCTCCATGAAGCTTTTCATTCCGTCAAAGAGGAAGCTTGTCTTGCGGATGCGCATCTGGGTGTCTGTCAGGGCGTCCTGGAGGCTGAGCTGCTTGCTTTCCTCAATATCTTCACGCAGAAAGGACTTGATGACGGGCATGGATTCCAGAATGCCGAGAATTCCCTGACTCTTGTTTTCCCTCAGACGCTTGATCATGCGGCGTGAGCCGGCCATGCGCGCGGCCTGCGTCCGGCTCACGCAGTAATAGACGGGCACGATGCAGAAGGCCGTGAGCCCCACATAGAAATTGGCCTGGAACATCATGGCCAGAGCCACGGCCGCACTGGCGAACATGGGCAGGATGTCGATGAAGAAATTCTGCACCAGTCTGGCCAGACTTTCCACCCCCCGGTCGATACGGGTCTGAAGTCTGCCGGGCTGGTTCTCGTCCACGCTGTGGAAGGCCAGCCGGTAGGTGAGAACGCGCTCAATGACGCTCTGCGCCATGTCACGGGAGAGCAGTATGCGCAGTTTCTCGCCGGAATACTTCTGGCCGAAGCTGATCAGCACGTTGATGATTTCCGTGCCGACCAGAATGGCGGAAATGGCGGTCAGCAGCGGCAGGCCGTCGATCAGGCTCTTGTGCGCGGCAACAAGCGAACTGATGGAGTCCACGGTATGGCGGAGCACCCAGGCGTTGACCTGCGCAGTGAAGGACGCCACACAGGTCATGCCCAGCGTCAGAGCGATGAGCCCGCGGTAAGGGCGGGCGTAGGGGCGGATGTTGCGGAAAAGCTCAAGCAGGGTCATGTTCGGCCTCAATGCGGCGGGGTTGTCATGGAAGGATGCGCATCCGCCGGAAAACATAGCATGTCCGCCGCCGGGCGTATATGACGGAAAGAAGGCTTTTCCTGTTTGGGGGGCCTTCGCGGGGCAGTCCGGGTATCGGGGATGTGAGCGCGCCGATGGTTCCTGTCGGTTCCGGCGGAACTTGAAACACGAGGGCCGACAGGCTATAACAGGCCCCTGTTTTGTTGCCCTGTGATACCTTACCCGTTATCTGCCATGGATATTTCTGCCTTGCTTGCCCGCTTCAGCGCGGAGAGCCCCCTTGTCATCACCCGCGGCGGTCCTGCCACGGCGGCGCGTCTTGCCTGCGAGGCCGCGCGTGCCGGCCGTCGCGTCGCGCTGGTGGTGCGTTCCCGCGAGGAGCTGACCCTCATGCGCGGTCTGGTGACGCTGTTCTCGCCCGAGATGTCCGTGGGGCGTCCCGACGTTCCGGCTCCGGGCGCGGGAACCGCTCCGGAAGGACCTCTCTGGGAAAGGACGTGGATTGCCCTCCCCTCCTTCAATCACCGTTCGTTGTCGCGGGATGGGTGGTCTGCCCGCATGGCCGCGCTGTACGCCCTGAGACATGGGACAAGCAGGGGCATCATCATGACGGCGGATAACCTGCTGCCCTTTCTGCCTCCTGTGGATTTTTTCGCGGGGCGGGAAATCGTCATCCGCAGAAACGAGGAACTCTCGCCCGATCTGGTGCTGGAGCAGCTTGCGGAGTGGGGGTATCGGCGGGAGAGCATGGTTTCCCGCGCGGGAGATATGGCCCGGCGCGGAGACATCCTGGATGTGCTGCCCCCCGGATACGACAGGCCGGTGCGGATTGAGTTTTTCGGCGATACTGTGGACGAGATGCGGATTTTCGATCCTCATACCCAGCGATCGGTGGGGGGAATCGACGAGGTGACGCTGCTCCCCGTCAGTCCGCTCCGGCAGGATGCACCGGGCCGGAAGGCCATGCGCGGCCACTGGGCGCGGCTGTTCCAGCGGGGCGTCATGAGCGAGTTCGCCGAGGCTTCCATGACCCGCGCGCTGGAACAGGGGGATATGCGCCTCATGCCCGGCTGCGCGTACGACAGCCCCGCCTCTCTGGAAAACTGGACAGGAGACGCCCTGTGGCTGCTGCCCGGGGCGCGGGAGCTTGAGGAAAGCCTGCGCCGCGCGGAACTGCAATGGGGCGAGGATATCCTGAAGGATGCGGAAGAAACGCGGCTGGAACAGCCGGAGCATCTGACGGCGCGCCGTGCCGACGACGCGGCACGGGCGCTGGAGACTTTTCCCCGCGCCCATATGGAGCCGCTGCTCATGGGGACGGAGACGAAGGGGGTGGAACTGCCCGAACGCGCCTGTCATTCCTTCAGCGAGCTGTTTCCCGGCAGGCCGGATCCGGATCGTCCGTGGCAGCAGCTTGTTGCGGGGCTGCGCAACTGGCTGGGAGAAAAGCGGCAGGTGCTTCTGGCCTTTGCTTCCGAGCGGGGCAGGCGCAAGTTCCTGAAGCTGGCAGAGCAGGATGGTCTTTACCCTGCTTTGCGCTACGACCCTGCAGGACGGGGCCTTTTCGCGCTGGTCGCCCCCTTCCAGCAGGGAGCGGAACTGGTGTGGGATTCCTGCCTGGTTCTGGGCGAGGAAATTCTCCAGCCCCGCGCCCGGCGCGGCAGAAGCTCGGCGGCAGGCGCGTTCAGGGGGCTGAACAGCTATGACGAACTGAAGCCGGGTGATCTGCTGGTTCACAGGGATTACGGCATCGGACGTTTCGGCGGCCTGCACCGCATGAATCTCGGGGGCGTGGACAACGACTATCTTTTGCTGGAATACGCCGACGATGCCAAACTGTACCTGCCTGTGGACAGGCTGTCCGTGGTGCAGCGGTTCAAGGCATCCGGGGACGGACCGGAACCTGCCGTGGATCGGCTGGGCGGGACGGCCTGGACGAGCAGCCGGGAGAAGGCGCGCAGGGCGGTGGAGAAGATTGCCGCCGACCTGGTGGAAATGTATGCCTGGCGCAAGGTTGCCAAAGGCTTTTCCTATTCGCCGCTGGGCGAGATGTACCGGGAATTCGAGGCTTCCTTCGGGTTTGAGGAGACGCCGGATCAGGCCAGGGCGATTCAGGAAGTGCTGGCTGATATGGAAAAACCCGTGCCCATGGATCGGCTGGTGTGCGGGGATGTCGGCTTCGGCAAAACGGAAGTGGCTCTGCGGGCGGCCTTCCGCGCGGCCTGCGACGGGAGGCAGGTTGCTCTGCTGTGCCCGACCACCGTTCTCGCTGAACAGCATTATCAGACCTTCCGGGCCCGTTTGGCGGGCTTTCCCGTCAATGTGGGGCTGCTGAGCCGTTTCGTGCCCAGAGCGCGCCAGCAGGAAACGTTGCGGGCGGCGGAAAAGGGGCAGATCGACATTCTCATCGGCACTCACCGCCTGCTTTCCCAGGACGTGATCCTGCCCAACCTCGGACTGCTCATTCTGGACGAGGAGCAGCGTTTCGGGGTGCGTCACAAGGAAAAGCTCAAACAGCTCAGAAAGAATGTGGATGCCCTGACGTTGACGGCCACTCCCATTCCCCGCACGCTTCAGCTTTCCATGTCCGGCATCCGCGAGCTTTCTGTCATTGAAACCGCCCCGGCTGAACGCAAACCCGTGGCAAGCATGCTCATGAACCGTGACGCGGCCGCGCTGCGCCAGATCGTGGAGAGGGAAATCGCCCGCGAAGGACAGGTCTTCTGGGTGCACAACCGGGTGCAGCAGATGGAAAGGACCGTTGCCTTCGTGCGCGATCTGGTGCCGCAGGCCCGCATCGGCATGGCTCATGGCCAGATGGGGGAAAAAGAGCTGGAAGACGCCATGCACAGGTTCTGGCACGGTGAGCTTGATGTGCTGGTCTGTACGGCCATTGTGGAGTCCGGGCTGGATTTTCCCCGGGCCAACACGCTGATAGTCGATCAGGCCCAGATGTTCGGGCTGGGACAACTGTACCAGTTGCGCGGCAGGGTGGGGCGCTCGGATCGTCAGGCGTATGCGGTCTTTGTTGTGCCGGATATCGACAATATGCCGGAACAGGTGCGTGAGCGCATGCGGGTGATCATGGAGATGGATTACCTTGGTGCGGGCTTTCAGGTAGCCATGGAGGATCTGCGCCTGCGGGGCGCGGGCAATATCCTCGGCGAGGCGCAGTCCGGCCACATGGCGCGGGTAGGCATCGAGCTCTATCTGGAAATGCTGGAGGATGCCGTCACCCGCCTGAAGGGTGAAGGCGAGACGCTGCGGACGGAAACGGAAATGAATCTCGGACTGCCCGCCCATATTCCCGACACCTACATCGGAGACGGTCGGGAGCGCCTCAAGTACTACAAGATGCTGTCTTCCGCTCCGGACGGCAGTGCCCGGCAGGAAGTTGTCATGGAACTGCGCGACCGTTTCGGTCCGCTGCCAGAGGAGCTGGAAACCTTTGTCTCGGTGCTGGCGTTCAAGTGGCAGGTCAACCGGCTTGGCATCGCCCGGGCGGATCTTTTTCCGGACAGAATTCGCGTTACCTGGGCCGATGGCCAGAGCTGCGTCCGGCCCGAGGCTCTGGTGCGCCTGATTACCGCTCATGCGGAGCGTGCCCGCCTTTTTCCTCCGGCCAGCATGGAACTGCGGCTCGACGTTTCCTTGTCTCTGCCGCTCCGGCTGGATGACGCCCGCAGTCTGCTTGCATCGCTGCTCCCGTCCGGGGCCGCCTCCGCCGAGGCTGCTTCCGATGGGGAAAAGAGCGTGGAACAGGGCGGAGAGCAGCCCGCGCGCCTTGAACGCCCCTGTGCAGGCAATCATTCCAAATATAAAGAAACGGGAACCTGATGAAAAAGAGTTTTCCTGCGCTGGCGTTGCTTCTGACAGTCGGCGCGTACTGCCTGCCCGGCTGCTCTCCGGCGGAGGAATCCGCTCCGGAGTCCGGCGGCGCGGCACTGCTTGAGGAGGCGAAAAGCTGGCTGACGGATCGGGGAGAAAGGCTCCTGAACTCCGCCCGTGATGAAATCCGGCGTGTCGTCGGTCTGGACGGCGCGGCGCCCGGCACGCTGGCCGTGGTGAATGGCCATGCCGTATCGCTCCGGCAGGTGGAAGCCCTGTATGACATGCGCACGGCCGGAAGCGAGGCGGCACAGGCGCTTTCGCTTGACGAACTGCGGGCGGACTATGCGTCCTGCCTGTGGACGCTCGTGGCCCAGAGGCTTGTCCATGAAGAGCTGGAAAGGCGCGGACTGGCCGTTTCCGAAGCGGAAAGGCTCCGGGAGGAACGCCGGGTCAGCGCCGGATACGGAGTGGAACCTGGCGCGGAATTTGACGCTTTTGTCAGAGATGAGGGCATCGACCCTGCCCTGTGGAGGGAACAGATGTCCGCGCGTCTTGAGCTGGAACTGTGGCAGACTACGCTGGCTGCGGGTATCAGCCCCTCGCCGGAGGATGTCTCCGCATTCATGCGGGAGCATCCCGAACTGGCGGAGGAACCTGCGCGCTATACATACCTTTCCGTCAGCGGCCCCGTGAAGGCCAGGGTCGATGCTGCGCGCAACGGGGGAAAAAGCGACCCGGCCGCTCTGGAAAAACAGGGGCTGACTGTGGAAAGGCTGGAGGACACTGCGGCGGATCTTCCGCCTTCACTTGTGGCTGCGCTGGAGGAAATCCGTCCGGGGCAGAGCCTTCCCGTGCAGGGCGAGGGGGAGCAGTGGGGCTATGTGATCCTTCTGGAAAAGGAGGAGGCTCATCCCAAGCGTGCGCTTGAGGTTTTCGCCTGCGCGCAGGAGGCTCTTCGCCGGGAACTCCTGCCCGCTTTGTATGACGCATGGCTGGATGAAGCGGTGAAGAACTCGCGGATCAGAATATCTCCGCATCTGCTGCCCCGCAATGTACCTCGTCCGGCCCCCCGTCCCCTTCCCGAGCCAGAACATGGGAATGATGACGAAAATGCGCTGATGGGGGGGCAGGATGAGTGATGTCCCGGCCGGAACCTTTTTCATCATTTGTTGCGTCCGACGTGAAAAGACGGTATCGGATAACACATTGATTGAGCGTTTTTCTCCGTCCGGAACATGACAGGGCGGATGATGACAGCATTGCCGAACCGGTTTTTTCCGGAGACTTCGAGGATATGATGAGCAGAAATTCTTTCAGTGTCTTGTTTGCCGCTGCTCTGCTGGCCGGCCAGCTGTACGGGGCCGCGCAGGCTGTTCCGCTTGCCCGGGTTGTCGCCGTCGTCAACGGTGACATGATTACCGAACGGGAACTGGACAAGGCTGCCGCGCCCCAGCTTGCAAAGGAAGGACTGAGCCCGGCGAAAGCCGGCGATGCCGGAGAGATCGATCGGATAAGGAAAGGCGTTCTGGACAGCATGATTAATGAAAAGATTATGCTTCAGGCAGCCCAGAAGCTGGGCATCACGGTTTCTGACGAACAGGTGGATGCGGCGTTTCAGGGCGCGATGCGTGACAGTCAGCTTTCCGAGGAGGAATTCCGGAGGCAGATCGCCGCGCAGGGGCTGAATGAGGAAGAATTCCGGGAACGCCTTCGCAACGGGCTTGTCAGTCAGAGTCTTGTACGCCGCATGGTTCTGAACAAGGTAGTGGTCACGCGTGACGAGGTCGATGCCTATTATCGTGAGCATTCGGGGGTCATGCCGTCAGGGCGGGTACGGATCGCTCTGCTGATTTACCCTTCCGACGCGGATGCCGAGGATTGGGCGCGGCGCATCGGCAATGACAGGGACAGGTTTCTTGAGGCTGCCCGTAAGATTACCGTTGGCCCGAATCAGGAAGGCGGCGGCGACATGGGGTTCATGGATGTGGCTGACCTGGCCCCCGCCCTGCGCATGGCCGTTTCCGAGCTGAAAGAGGGGCAGGTGTCTCCCCTGTTCGCCACTCAGGTGAGCCAGGCCCAGATCTGCCTGCTTGATCGTGCCGAGGGCGAGGATGAAACAGGCAACTCATCCGGACCGGATGACGCCACCCGCGCCCGGATTGAGGAAGTACTGGCCCAGCCCCGCCTGCAGGCACGTCTGGCAGACTACCTCCGTGAGCTGAGAAGCAGGGCGCTGGTGGATATCCGTTATTAGACGGCTTTGCGGGAGGTGTCCCGCTGCGTCCACAGTGCAGGTGTATGCCTGTGTCCGGGCAGGAACAGCAGGTCCGCCGGACAGGAATCAATGATGAAATTTTCTAAGGCAGGAATGTCATGACATTGGAAGAACTGGGAGCCCGTCTGCGTGAAAGGCGCATGGAACAGGGCTTTTCCATTGAAGATATTGCCTCCCGGCTGAAGGTTCCTCCTCGTGTGCTCAAGGCTATCGAGGAGGGGCGGCGGGATGAACTGCCCCATGCCGTCTACATCCGCAGCTTTGTGAAAAGCGGCGGAGCGCTGCTCGGCATCGCTCCGGATGAGCTTGCCGGTATGCTGGCCGCTCTGGACGATGGCGGAGCTGTCCCCCAGCCCATCAGACCCAAGGGAATGATGGAATCCCAGATGGAAGGGGAAAGAGGGCACGGCGGAGGACTGCTGCTCAAGCTTCTGCTGCTTGCCCTGATTGGCGTGGGCGGATACGTTTACTATACCACCACCTATCGCGAGGAGATGCCCTCGGTACTCCGGTTCGGGGCGGATCGGCCAGTCGCGTCACTCCCGGAGTCCTCTCCGGACTCATCCGGGATGAATACGCCGGGGGCGGGAACAGCGGAACATGCAGCTCCGGCGGAGGATATGCCGCGCGGCACGAATGCCGGGGCGGAGTCCGCGGCAGAAAATCCCTGGGGTGAACCCGCCGCGCCGCAGGTGTCCGGAGAAGACGCCGTCAGTCAGATCCCTCCGACCGGGGAAATTTCTCCGGAGCCCGCGCCCCTGGGCGAGGCTGCCGGCCCTGAAGAGATGGGAACGGGAGCGGATCGACAGGAAGAATCGCCGGCCACGGAAGGTACTGAAAGCTCCGCCCGTGAGGAAAACTCCCCTTCTGCGGAAAAAGCACCTGCTGTCCCGGTTTCCAGTGAACGCTGGACCTTGCGTTCCCCGGCAGGCACACGGCACAGGCTGGTGATCTCCGCGCGTGAGGACTGCTGGCTTTCAGCCAGTGCGGATGCGGACGCCGCCCGCAAGGGCGGCACCCTGCGCAAGGGGGAAACATTCACGGCGGAATTCAATGACCGTCTGACTCTTCGCCTTGGCAACGCCGGCGGCGTCGACGTATTTTATGACGGTGTCAGACAGACCGGACCCGGCAAACGTGGCGGCGTCATGACAGTGACTTTTCCGCCGCGTTGAAGCCTTCCGCAATTCCGGGAGCATGTTCAGGGCTGAAATGCTCCAAGGGCATTTCCAGGCTGATGACAAACCCCGCTTTGCGGGGTTTGTGCCGTCCAGTCCGCCAGAGCGGCTTGAGGGAAAGATGTGAAAATCCGCAGCGGCGCCCTCCGTCCGATTCGCCGCAATTCACCTGCGCGCGCAGATCCGGTTTCAGGCGGGGAGCCTGCGGGGCAGAACACAGGGGCTGGAAGCGGGATATGTCCAATAGCAAAATGTTCAGGTTACGATGCGGCAAAGCCGCGGCCAACATGCTCCGAAGGCATTTCAATCATAACCCAGGCTCCCCGGCGGAACATGCGGGGTGGCCGGAAACGCTATGGAATGGACGGATACGGCTCTTGTGCTTCATGTAGGCAGGTTCAGGGAGGCGGATCTCTGGGTTCGCCTCCTTGCTCTCGAGCAGGGGCTGGTTACGGTGTTCGCGTTCGGAGGCAGCCGGAGCCGCCGCCGCTTCACCGGCTGCCTTGACGTATTTAACGTGATCCGGGCGCGGGTTACCGCGTCACGCGACGGCCAGTTTCTTAATATGCAGGAATCCACCCTGCTGGAAGGGCCTGAACGCCTGCGCCGGGACTGGCGGCGTCAGGGCATGGCTGCCAACTGTGTGCGATTCATGGAGGCGCTGGGCGTGCCGCCGGACGCGTCTCCGTTCAGTTTTTCCCTGTTGCGGGAACTTCTGGGTCTGCTGGAGAATGAGGAACGCCCTCCGGAGCTTGCGCCTCTTTTTTTTCGTTTCCGGCTGGCGGCGGAGCAGGGGTACGCCCCGGATCTGCGCGGCTGCTTCCGCTGCGGAAAACCGCTGGATTCATTCGAGAGAGCATATGTTCTCGTGGGGGAGGGGCTGGCATGCTGCCCCGACTGCCGTCCGCGCGGAGGGATGAGTCTCGCGCTGGGGCAGGAATCACTTGACGTACTGCGCAAAGTTCAGGAATACTCCCCCAGCCGGTGGGCCGCGCTTGAACCTTCGCCTGACAGCAGGCGCGAGGCCGGACGGCTCATTGATGCCTTTGTGCGTTATCATCTTGGTCTGGAGTGGGTAAACGGCCGTTTCAGGAGAAATTCATGAATTTTCAGAATGTGATTTTGACCTTGCAGAACTACTGGGCCGCACAGGGCTGCGCCATTGTACAGCCCGTGGATCTGGAATGCGGGGCGGGCACCTTCAATCCTTCCACCTTCCTGCGTGTACTGGGGCCGGAACCATGGAAGGCTGCGTATGTCGAGCCCTCCCGGCGTCCCACAGACGGCCGCTATGGGGATAACCCCAACCGTCTGCAGCATTATTTCCAGTTCCAGGTCATTCTCAAGCCTTCCCCTGAAAACGTGCAGGATCTGTATCTCGGCAGTCTGCGCGCTCTGGGCCTGGACCCCGCCCGCCATGATATCCGCTTTGTGGAAGACGACTGGGAATCCCCCACTCTCGGAGCCTGGGGGCTGGGCTGGGAAGTCTGGCTGAACGGCATGGAAGTGTCGCAGTTCACCTATTTTCAGCAGGTCGGCGGCATTGAGCTTGCGCCGATCAGCGTGGAACTGACCTACGGGCTCGAGCGGCTGACCATGTATCTGCAGGGCAGAGAGTCGGTTTATGATATTGCCTGGAACGACAGCATCAGTTACGGCGATGTCTATCATCAGAATGAGGTGGAGCAGTCGCGCTACAATTTCGACGAGAGCGACGCGGGCATGCTGCTTGCCCACTTCAACGACTTTGAAAAGGAATGCAGCCGTCTCATCGAGCTTGGGCTTCCTCTGCCTGCCTACGATTACTGTCTGAAATGTTCGCATACGTTTAATCTGCTCGACGCGCGCGGAGCCATTTCCATCACGGAACGCGCCGGCTATATCGGCCGCGTGCGCAATCTGGCCTCCGGCGTGGCCCGGCTGTATGTGGCGCAGCGCGAGGCGCTGAATTTCCCCATGCTCAAGTCCATGTCCAAGGAAGGCGGCAAATGAGTCACTTTGTTCTTGAAATCGGCACGGAAGAACTGCCTTCCCGTTTTCTGGCCCCTCTGGAAAAAGAGCTTGCCGAGCGTTTCTCCGCCTCTCTGAACGAGGCGGATCTGAGTTTTGACGGAATGGCCGTCTGCGCCACGCCCCGTCGCACGCTGCTGCATGTGTACGGTCTTGCCGACATGCAGCCCGTGCGCGAGGAGGTGGCGCTGGGGCCTTCGCTCAAGGCGGCGTATGACGCAGAGGGCAGACCCTCCAGAGCTGCGCAGGGGTTCGCGCGCGGTCAGGGGGTGGACGTTGCCGCCCTGTTCACGCAGGAGACGGAAAAAGGCGTCTACGTCGCGGCGCGCAGGACCGTGGGAGGAGCGTCCGCCCTGGATGTGCTGAAAGATACCGTCCCCTCCATCATCGCCGCGCTTTCCTTCCCCAAGCGCATGCGCTGGGGAGAAGGCGGCTTTGCCTATGCCCGGCCCATGCACTGGATTGTCGCCCTGCTCGGCGGCGAAGTGATACCGTTCAGAGTGGGAATGGTGGAGTCGGGCCGCATGACGCGCGGCCATCGGGTACATGGCCCCGGCCCCTTTGAAGTGGCGCATGCGGACGACATGGATGCTGTGCTGGCCGAAAAGTGCCGTGTTACCGCATCCGACGCGACGCGGCGGGAAATCATCATCGCCGGGGGCAACTCCCTGGCTGACAAGGCGGGCGGCCGGGTACTCTGGAATGAGGCGCTGCTGGGTGAAGTGGAAGGGCTGGCGGAACACCCGGTTCCCCTGCTCGGGGATTTTGACCCCGCCTTTCTGGAGTTGCCGCGCGAAGTGTTGATTACCAGCATGGAAACCCACCAGAAGAGCTTTGGCATTGAAAGTGCGGATGGGCGTCTCATGCCGCACTTTCTCACCGTACTCAATCTTGAGCCCGAAGATCGGGCTGTGGTGAAAAAGGGATGGGAACGCGTACTGCGCGCCCGTCTTGAAGATGCGCGTTTTTACTGGAATACCGATCTTCGTGCCGGATTCGCTCCCTGGACGGAAGCTCTGGATCACGTCATATTCCTTGGTCCTCTCGGCTCGATGGGAGACAAGTGCCGCCGCCTGGAACGTCTGTGCGGCTGGCTGGCCGGGCTGGAGGGAGTCAGGGCGAGCCTGAAGGCCCCGCTGCCCGTGGAGGAAGCCTCCAGGGCGGGCCGCGTGGCCAAGGCCGACCTCGTATCCCAGATGGTGGGCGAATTTGATACGCTCCAGGGGATCATGGGAGGCATTTACGCCCGCAGAATGGGAATGGGGGAATATGTGGCCTCCGCTCTGGCGGAACAGTACCTGCCCGCCGGACCGGATACCCCGGTGCCCTCCACTGATGCGGGAGCGCTGCTTTCCCTTGCGGACAAGGCGGATACCCTGGCGGGCTGCTTCGGACTGGGCAATATTCCCACCGGCGCGGCGGATCCTTACGCGCTGCGCCGTGCGGCCCTTGGAATAGCCCGCATTCTGCTGGAACGGGGATACCGCATATCCGTACGCGAGCTGTTTGCCGCGGCACTGTCTTTCTATGCGGACGGCATCCGCTGGAAGTTCGGGCGGGAGGAAACGCTGGAGAAACTGGATGAATTCTTTGCCGGACGCCTGAAGAATCTTTTTCTGACGCGCGGTGGCGATACCCTGCTGGTGGAAGCCGCGCTTGGCGCGGGACATGACGATGTATGGGCCGCCGGACAGCGTCTGGCCGCGCTGGAAGAGGAAAGCCGCAAGCCGGGTTTTGCCGACAACGCGCGAACCTTCAAGCGCGTGGCCAATATTCTCCGGAAGCGCAAGGGCGAGCCGTGTGAGGTGTGGAACGACGCGCTGCTTCAGGAAGCGGCGGAAAAGGAGCTGGCCTCCGCGCTGCGCGGCATGGCCAGCCGATTCGACGAGCTGTGGGCCGCTGACCGTTTCACCGAGATCATGACCCTGATGGACGATGTCCGGCCTACGGTGGACGCCTTTTTTGACGGTGTCATGGTGATGGCTGAGGACGAGACACTGCGGGAGAACCGCCTGAATCTTCTTCATGCGTTGCTGGCCCGGATGGGAAGACTGGCCGATTTTTCCGCTCTGCAGATATGAGTCGGACACGGCTGCGGTACATGGCCGCTCGGCCGGAGAGAAAGGCTGCCGATACGCTGCATACGCGGTTTTACCCCGGTGCAGCGCTATCGGCACGATCTGCCTTTGACCGCAGGTGTCGTTCTGTTCAGAGTACTTTGCTCTCGAAAATATCTGCCGGCCAGACCCTATGTTCCGGTCCGCGGATTTCACGCCTCCGCCGGAGCCAGACGCCGCAAGTGAATTGCGGCGATGCCGGAGAAGAGGGGGCGTCGCGGCTTCAGTCTCGCCCTGTTCGACTGAAGTAGAGCATTTCAATGGCGAAATGCTCTGGAATCGTGTTGAACATAACGTTGACCGCCGGAGGCGCGAGCGAGCCGACCGTGGATAACGGTGCCTTTCGCTGTGTGGAACCCGGGCTGTCCCTGCGGTAACGCATGCTCGTCGCCTCACAGCCGGAACGGAACCGCACGTCACGCGCAGCGCCATCAACACGGTTCTACAACAGAGCGCCGCAGGTTTTTGCCTTGACAGACCCAGCATGACGGGATAAAAATTACTGTTTCAGTAATACGGGTATCACAACGGGCGCCCTGCCGCCCCGCTTTTTTATAATTTCATCAGCATCGGAGGAGTCCGTGGCCAACCACAAGTCCGCTATCAAGCGCCATAAGCAGAGCATCAAGCGTAACACCCGCAACCGTGCCGCCCGTACCCGCGTGAAGAACGTGGTCAAACAGGTGCGCGCCGCCATTCTGAATAACGACAAGGAAGGCGCTCAGAAGGCCCTGACCTATGCCACGTCCACGCTGGACAAGGTCGCGGGCAAGGGGGTCATTCACTGGAAGAAAGCCGCTCGTAAGGTTTCCCGTCTGGCCAAGGCTGTCAACGCGCTCGAAGCGTAAGGCTGTCCCGCGCTGGACGCGTATTCTGCTGTTGAAAGTGTCTGCCGGTCGGCCTTCCGCATTCCGGGGGGCGCAGGTCTCATGTGATGTCAGAGTCCTGTGCTGCAAGTGGATTGCGGTTGTTCCGGTTTTATGGCGGGGTTTACTGCGGCTGCGCCGGGAGTACTTGAGTCAGAATGTTCTGATTTTTGCCCTTGAGGGAGGAGGTTCAGGCTTCCTCCCTTTTGGTCATTTAATGCGCGGGAATGTTCCTCTCATGGACAGGAAAAGCTTTCCTCTGTATGGTTTGCGTGTTTCCGGCCGCATGGTGCGCAGCATCGTGGTTTCCGACCGGGGAGGAGGAGACTCGTGAATCCGATCGTCATCTGGTTTGCTATCGGGGTCGCCTGTATGGCGGGAGAGCTGTTTACCGCATCCTTTGTGGTGGTCTTTTTCGGCGCGGGGGCCTGGGCCGCCGCACTGGTCGCCGCCGTTCACCCGGGGCCTGAGCAGGAACTGGCGGCCTTTCTGCTGGTATCTCTGGCTTCTCTTCTTTTTTTGCGCCGCCGTCTGGTCACGGTGTTTCGCGGAAACAAGGCGGATGCCTCCGCAACGGCATCCGGGAGCGGAGGCGCGCCGGAATTCGTCCATACGGGAGCGTTTGCGGAAGTAACAAAAGATATCCCCGCCGGGGGCATAGGCGAAATCGAACTCGGCGGAAGTTTCTGGCGGGCAAGTTCTTCCATGGCGGCTCCCGCGGGTTCGCGCGTACGGGTGAAGGGCCCTTCCCCGGCAGACATGCTTGTCCTGGAAGTTGAAGCTGTTCAGTGAGTTCAGCTTTTCATGGATTTGAGGAACTTCCCTCGTATATCTGAATACAAGGATGTCACATGTCCACATTTATTCCCACTTCCATTGTCATTCTGGTGCTGTTGGCCATACTGCTGATCGTCATTCTGCTGAAGACTGCCAAAGTCGTGCCCAACCAGCAGGCCTATGTGGTGGAGCGTCTCGGAAAGTTCCGCACAGTGCTGTATGCGGGGTTCCATCTGCTCATTCCCTTTCTGGATGTCGTTGCATACAAGCGTTCGCTCAAGGAGCAGGTGCTGGATGTGCCCAAACAGACCTGCATCACCAGAGACAACGTAAGCGTGGATATCGACGGTGTGCTTTATCTTCAGGTTATCGCTCCGGAAAAATCGGCCTATGGGATCAGCGACTACCTTTTCGGGGCCGTGCAATTGGCGCAGACGGCGCTCCGTTCCGCCATCGGCAAGCTTGAACTGGATAAGACCTTTGAGGAACGCTCCACCATCAATCAGGAAGTTGTCGCCGCTCTGGACGCCGCCACCTCTCCCTGGGGAATCAAGGTGCTGCGGTATGAGATACGGGACATCACTCCTCCGGCCACGGTCATGCAGGCCATGGAAAAGCAGATGCGGGCCGAGCGCGAAAAGCGCGCCGTTATCGCCCAGTCCGAAGGGGAGATGCAGTCGCAGATTAACCGTGCGGAAGGTGCCAAGCAGGCCGCCATTGCTGAGTCCGAAGGCAAGATGCAGTCTCTCAAGAATCAGGCGCAGGGCGAGGCCGCGCTGATCGAAACCGTGGCGCAGGCCACGGCGGAAGGGCTGCGCCTGGTGTCGGAACAGATGGCGCTTCCCGGCGGCGTGGCGGCGGCGAACCTGCGCGTGGCCGAGAGCTGGGTGCAGCAGTTCGGCGCTCTGGCCAAGACGGGGACCACCATGATCATACCGCAGGATTTGGCGAATCTTTCCGGCATTGTGGCGGGGCTCACCAGTGTGATCCGGCATGACGGGGGAAGTTCTGTGCAGACTTCTTCCGCCGGTGCGAGAAAGGAGGCCGCCGAAAACGGGAATGGCGGCGCCCCGGTCAATGTGGGCGGCTTCAACTTCACGCCTCCGCGCGTCTGACGCCCATGAACCGTGACAATCTCCTCTTCCGTCTTCATTCGCCCTTTGTCCCCACGGGCGATCAGCCTGCCGCCATTGACGAGCTGGTCGCCAACGTGGAGGCCGGAGTACGCGATCAGGTGCTGCTTGGGGTCACAGGGTCGGGCAAGACTTTCACTATGGCCAACGTCATTGCCCGTACCGGGCGTCCGGCTCTGGTGCTGGCCCACAACAAGACTCTGGCAGCCCAGCTGTACAGCGAGTTTCGTGCCCTGTTCCCGGAAAATGCCGTGGAGTATTTCGTCAGCTACTACGATTACTACCAGCCCGAAGCCTATGTTCCTTCCTCCGATGTCTATATCGAGAAGGATTCAGCCATCAACGACAATATCGACAAGCTGCGCCACGCCGCCACGCACGCGCTGCTGACCCGGCGGGACGTTATTATCGTGGCCTCGGTATCCTGCATCTACGGTCTCGGATCTCCCGAATATTATGCCAAGCTGATTATCCCCGTCGAGGAAGGACAGCGGCTCGCCATGGAGGATATCATTTCCCGTCTGGTGGATGTGCAATATACGCGCAATGACTATGATTTTCATCGGGGTACCTTCCGCGTACGCGGCGACGTGCTGGAAGTCATCCCTGCCTACGAGCACGAACGGGCGCTGCGGATGGAGTTTTTCGGGGATATTCTGGATTCCATGAGCGAGATAGATCCCCTTACCGGCAAGGTGCTGGGCAGGATTTCCAAAACCGTTATTTATCCCGCCAGCCACTACGTTTCCGACCGGGAGAACCTGAGCCGCGCCATGGGTGACATCAGGACGGAACTCGGGGAACGGCTGCGGGAGTTCCACGATTCCAACCGTCTGGTGGAGGAGCAGCGTCTGGAACAGCGCACGCAGCTTGATCTCGAAATGATGCAGGAGCTGGGCTATTGCAACGGCATTGAAAACTATTCGCGTCATCTTGACGGGCGAAAGGCGGGCGAACCTCCGGCAACCCTGCTGGATTATTTTCCCGAGGACTTTCTGCTGTTTGTCGATGAATCGCACATGAGCATTCCCCAGGTGGGAGCCATGTTCAAGGGTGACCGTTCGCGCAAGCGCACGCTGGTGGATTACGGGTTCCGCCTGCCTTCCGCGCTGGATAACCGGCCGCTGATGTTCCGGGAGTTCGAGGAGCGTATCCGCCAGAGTATCTATGTTTCCGCCACACCCGCAAAATGGGAGCTGGATCGCAGTGCCGGGCTGGTGGTGGAACAGGTTATCCGGCCCACCGGGCTGGTGGACCCGCCGGTGGAAATCCGTCCGACACGGGGGCAGATGGATGATCTCGTAGGCGAATGCAAGGCCCGTGCGTCAAGGGGAGAGCGGGTGCTGATCACCACGCTGACCAAACGCATGGCCGAGGAACTTACGGAGTATCTCGGCAACATGGGAGTGTCCACACGCTATCTCCATTCCGATATCGACACCCTGGAACGCATTGCAATTATCCGCTCCCTGCGTATGGGGGAATGTGACGTGCTGGTAGGCATCAATCTGCTGAGGGAGGGGCTGGATATTCCCGAAGTTTCCCTGGTGGCTGTCCTGGATGCGGACAAGGAAGGCTTTCTGCGTTCCACCGGCGCACTTATTCAGACTTTCGGCCGTGCGGCCCGCAACGCCTCCGGCAGGGTTATCCTCTATGCCGACGGAGTCACCGCCTCGATGCGGGCGGCCATGGACGAAACCGAGCGCCGCCGCGCCAGGCAGCTTGCCTGGAACGCCGAACACGGTATTGTGCCGAAAACCGTGAGCAAATCTCTTGAAAGCCCTCTGGATAGTCTGTACGGGGCGGATGCTCCGGGCGGAAAGAATCGCAGGAGCAGGGGGCGCAAGGAGAATTCCCCGGCAGAGGCCATGCCCGAAAAGCCGGAGGATATCGCAAAGCTTATCGGCACACTGGAGAAGGACATGCGTTCCGCCGCCCGGGATCTGGAATTCGAAAAGGCAGCCGAGCTGCGCGATCGTATCCGTGCCCTGCGCGAGAGACTCTATCTCGGCGGAGATGCCCTGGAAGACAGAGCCGAGGCTGTGGCCATGCAGGAACCGGCGTCTGCCATGGGGCGGAAGGCCGGGAGGCGGGAAAGAGCGGAGGCGGGAAGCTCACGACGCGCCGGAGGGAAGGCATGAAACCACGATGCCTCTTTTCCGTGATCATTGCCGTGCGCAATGGAGCCGCCACACTGCCGCGTGCACTGGATTCGTTGTTTTCCCAGACGCACGCGGAGTGGGAGTGTCTGATTCAGGATGCTCTTTCGGAGGACGGCACGGCGGATATCCTTGCCGCTCGTCCTGATGAACGACTGAATGTCGTTTGCGAGGCGGACAGCGGCGTATACGATGCATGGAACCGGGCGCTTGACCGGATATCCCCGGCGAGTCGTTGGGTCATGTTCCTCGGCGCGGACGACGCGTTGGCCGCGCCGCATGTGCTGGCGCAGGCTGCGCGCGTTCTGGACCGCGTTCCTGAAGACATCGGCTTCGCTCAGGCCGGGCTCGAGCTGGGCCGTGGCGGAAGGGTACGGGAACGCGTCGCCCGCAGCAGAGCGGAGATTTTCCGCCAGTTTATCTGCGGCATGCCGCTGCTCACTCCTGCCGTGTTCTTCCGTTCGACTCTGTTCAGGAGCGCGCGTTTTGACAGTTCCTACCGCATTGCCGGGGATTTCGCCTTTGTCGCGGAGCGTCTGACTCCGGATAATCTGGCTCTGCTGCCCTTTGTGGCATCCTATATGGAACTGGGTGGGCTGAGTTCTTCTCTGCGCTTCCGTCCGCTGCTGCAGGCTGAACGCAAACGCGCACTCGCTGAGTGTGTTCTGCCTCGCGCGGCGGACATTGTGCGCGCCTGCATCGAAACGTTTGAAGACACGGCGGCTCCGCTGGATCTCACGCGCCAGAGCATTTCATGAGCGAAGCGAGACTCCGCCGCGCCCCTGCTCCTCCGGTGTCGCCGCAATTCACCTGCGGTGTATAGCTCCGGCTTCAGGTGTGAGACCTGCGGGCCAGAACTCGGGATCTGACTGACATATATTTTCGAACGCAAAACGCTCCAGACGCGCCTTTCTTTTTTGCAACCCCTCCCTTGAGGGAGGGACAGTCCGCACGAATCCTGTCCGCCGGCTGTGGAGTCAGTCAGCGGATGGGGTGACTGTGGATTCAAACATCTGTCAGGAAAAATTATGGAACAGCACACACTGTTTTCCGCTCCGTCCGGTGAAACCGGCATATTGTCAGAGTCCGCGCAACCTTCTTCCAGCGGTGTTTTCCCGGATAAGGCGGAGTTCCATGCTCCGGGCAGTGCCCCGGCTGTCGCGAAGGACATGGATGCCTCGCGGGCAGCGGTGCTGCGGGCGGAACTCGACCATCACAATTACCTGTATCATACCCTGGATGCGCCCGAGATCACGGATGAGGCCTATGATCGCCTGTTTCGGGAACTGGTGGAAATCGAAACGCGGCGTCCTGAGCTTCAGACTCCGGATTCTCCCACACGGCGTACCGGGGGGGAACTTCTTCCCTATCTGGAAACCCGCCCTCATTCCCAGCGCATGTACGGACTGGACAACGTGTTCTCTCCCGAGGAATGGCAGGCTTTTGTCCAGCGGGCAAGACGACAGCTTCCGGAAGCCTCCGATGGCATCATGAATGAATGGTGGGCGGACCCCAAGCTGGACGGACTTGCCTGCGAGCTGACATATGAACACGGCGTGTTCACACAGGCGCTGACGCGCGGCGATGGAGAAACGGGGGAAGTCGTGACCGCCGCCATGCGCACGGTGCGTAATCTGCCGCTCCGCCTGCGCGGAAACGGTCCTTTTCCCGCTCGTCTGGAGGTGCGCGGAGAGGTTCTCATGTTCCGCAGACAGTTTGAGGAACTGAATAGACGTCAGGAGGAGCTGGGGCAGAAAACCTTTGCCAATCCGCGCAATGCGGCGGCGGGGTCTCTGCGTCAGCTGGACACGTCCATCACGGCGGCACGCGGTTTGCGTTTTCTCGCCTACAGCGCGGGGCAGATTATCATGGAAAGAGGCGGAGAGGCCGGACGAGGTCCCTGGGAAACGCATGCGGAGCTCATTAAAGCGCTCCGCGAATATGGATTTGAAACGCCGACGGGCGGCCGCCTCTGCCGCGGGCCGGAAGAGGCTCTGGCCTACTGTCGGAGGATGGAGGCCGAGCGCGACGGCCTGCCGTTCGAGATCGATGGAGTGGTATACAAACTGAATGACCGGGATGCGGAAGAGGCCCTCGGCTTCACCGCCCGCGCCCCGCGTTTCGCCGTGGCCTGGAAGTTCACCGCGCGCAGAGCGAAGACGGTTCTGGAGCGGATCACCATTCAGGTCGGTCGGACCGGGGTGCTGACTCCGGTGGCGGAACTCAGGCCGGTCAGCGTCGGCGGGGTCATGGTCTCCAGGGCCACGCTGCATAATGAGGATGAAATCCGTCACATGGATATCCGGGAAGGGGATACGGTCATCATTCAGCGGGCGGGAGACGTGATTCCCGACGTGGTGGGGCCGGTGCTGGAGGAGCGCAGGGCGGATTCCGTGCCGTATGAGTTTCCCCGGCGCTGTCCGGTGTGCGGATCCGAAGCTTCCCGGCTGGAGGGCGAGGCCGCCTGGCGCTGCCTGAACATGTCCTGCCCGGCGGTTCTGCTGCGCAGTATGGTGCATTTCGTGTCCAAGGCCGGACTTGACGTGCAGGGGGTGGGCGCGCGCTGGGTCGAGGAACTGGTAAAGGCCGGAAGGGTGAAAAACGCGGCGGATCTGTTCACTCTGGACGTCAGGGAACTGCTCGGCTTTGAGCGCATGGGCGAGGTTCTGGCTGAAAAGTTCGTCACGTCACTGGAGGAAGCCAGACGGACAGCTCCGCTGGAACGCTTTATTGCTGCACTGGGTATCCGCCAGGTGGGTGAGCAGACGGCAAAGACCCTGGCTGCTCATTTCGAGGACATGGATGCGCTGGAGCGGGCCTCGCAGGAGGAGTTGATGCGTCTGCCCGATATCGGGCCGGAGGTTGCTTCCTCTATCCGTGCCTTTTTCGCTACGGATTCAAATCGGACCCTGCTGGAGCGCTTCCGTGCGATGGGGCTGTGGCCCCGCCGCAGAGAACAGCCCATGCGGGAAGAAACGGCTCTGAGCGGCAGGCGTATCCTCTTCACGGGCACACTGAGCCGGCCGCGCGAGGAGTTCCAGCGCATGGCCGAAGAGGCGGGCGCGCTGGTGGCGTCTTCGTTTTCAAAGAAACTTGACTATCTGGTGGTGGGAGAAAACCCCGGCTCAAAACTCGCCAAAGCCGAGGAGGCGGGTATAGCTGTTCTGGATGAAAAGGCATTTTCCGCGCTGCTTGACCGGAAAGGGGAAGATGCCGCGCGCTGAAACTGTCAGCCTCAGCCCTGAGGCTATAATATTGATGTTTTCGGGGATTACTATTAGAGTTCCAAAAAACTTTTTAAGGAGTTCGTTGATGCAAGCCAGCGCACGCAACACTTTTCTTGGTAAAATTACTGCTCTTTCTTCCGGCGCGGTCAATGATGATGTGGTGGTGACTCTTGAGGGCGGTCAGCAGGTCGTTGCCACGATCTGCAAGGCTGCCGCTGAAAACATGGGGCTTGAAATCGGCAGGGCGGCGTATGTGGTGCTGAAGGCCAGCAACATGATTATCCTGGCCGATGCCGCGCAGCACAAGCTGTCCACCCCCAATCAGTTTACGGGTAAAATCAGGAAGCTGACCCGTGGCTTTGTCAATGGCGAAGTGGTGCTGGAACTGCCGGGGGGCGCGCAGATTACCGCTATTATCACTCTTGACGGCGTCAACCGTCTCCGTCTTGAAGAAGGCTCTGAGGTGACGGCCGTCATCAATCCCTGCAATGTACTCGTTGCCGTTGACAAGTAGAGGATGTTCGGCGGGCTGTTTCCGCTGAAAGCGTCACAGGGCATTCTGCAACAAAAAGCTTTGCCGGACGGAACCAGCTTCTGCCCTGCCTGTTCCAGGCCTGAAGTCGGAGCGATGCTCTGCCGTCCATGTTCTGCGCTCTTCAACGAAGAATGGTGCAAGCGAATTGCGGCGACACCGGGCAGGGAGACGGCGGGGTTCTGCCGTGCTTGACTCGGAGAGCATTTTCTGGACGAACATGCTCCGGTCGGGCACGAAAAAGGCCGCATCAATGCGGCCTTTTTCGTGCCCTTTTCAGTTCTCTGAAAATTTCTGTTCCGGCGCGCTTTGTGAGCGAACATATCTGCCAGCCAGATCCTGTTTTCTGACCTGCAGTTGGCCTGCGACGACACCGGACAGGGGGCAGGGCGGCGTCTGTCCCTGGCCGTGAGCGCGGAACGCCTTGCGGATAGGGAGAACGGAGGCAAGTCTCGTCCCGCTCGCCTCCACGAAGCACTCCAATGGCGAAATGCTCAGGGTACCTGCCGGGGAAAGCATATCCTTCGGAATTTCCCATGTGAGGAAAATTCCGGACTATGCCTCTCTGCAATTCGGTTCCCGGTTCAGCGCATAAGCAATGATGGCTTCCAGCAGGGCTCCGCCGACTGCCATGCCCTTGTCAGAGCATCTGTTGAACCCGATATCGTCACGAGGTTCCACATCACCCATTTTTGCTCCCTTTTCCACATCCAGCCCCGCTCTCAGCAAGCCGCGCAGAATCCCTCCTATCTGGGAAATCACGGGCTGCCCGTTCACTGTGCCGACAGATGCCCCTGCCTCAACGCGATCACCTATGTCCAGATTTGTTTCAAAGCGTCCGGAGCAGGGGGCGCGCAGTACGCGTTCCACGCTGTAACCCATCACAATGCCGGGGTTTCCCGTATTGGGAGCGGCTGATCCGGAACGGTACAGGCGGCCCATCGTGAATCCGCGATTTGTTTCAATGACGCAATGGACGTCTTTTCCGGCGGTAAAGCCCGGCCCTACGCCGATGACCAGTGGCGCGTCCGCCATGCTGACGCCGATGTTGCGTTTGGCAATGGTGGCTTCTATGACGACATCCGGTTTCATGTTGCGGATGAGAAGTCCTTCCGGATCGACCAGGACAGGCAGAACCTCTTCCTTCCAGAGAGCGGGAATATCTGTGGAGGATACGGCGAGCTTCGCCCTGACGCCCTCTACCGTGACTTCTCCGTCGTACACCGCCTCCGAAAAGCTCACCGTTCTGCGGACAGCCATGGGCCGGGGAATTTCCAGCATGATGATGCGGCGCAGGCCCGCATTGTACAGACGGAGCGCCGCTCCGCTTGCAACGTCTCCCGCTCCCCGGAAGACAATATTAAGATCTGCAATATTCGGCATGGCATATCTCCGGCTGAGGTTTCGGAACATCCCTTTGGGGAGGTTCGGCAGGGAACATTGGCGGAACCCTTGAGCCGGAACGATTTGACCCTGCGGTCATGAAAATGATCCGCGTCCAAAACCCCCATGGGAAGAAAAGGCTCTCAAGAATAGGGGGAGAAGGGATGAAAAGGCAAGTTCGGGAAAAAGCGCGCATATTGGCTGGTTCCAATGGCCCGGCAGGAGGACCGCTGGCTGTATCTGCCGAAGGACCAGCGGTGTCCGGACTGGGCATCGGGATTTCGCGTATTGCGATGTTCAGGCTTCAGGCAAAAAACAGATCGTCGGGATTACAGTTCAGGTCGTGTATGAACTTAAATTTTATCTGTTTTAAATAGAAATTATTGAACTATAGCAAGTACGGCATGATTTTGGTCAAAATCTTCTTTGACTTTTTGTAACAATATGATAAATTTTTTCCAAGTCCAAGTTTTCTTCTTTATAACGTATAAATCAAGGGGAGGATGTTATGAAGATATTCCGGACTGTATGTATGCTGGGGGTTGTTCTGGCTCTCACGGCATGTGGATCGCAACGCTACTTTGTTGTTACCGAGGATTATGCCGTACATATAGCTACGAGCAAACCTGTTGTTGATCCAGATGCGGATACGATAACTTTTGAAGATGAAAACGGTGACGCGGTCACTCTTCCTCGTGGTGATGTCAAGCAGATGCATTCCATTTAGTTTCGCAGTAGGATGGTAATGATTTCAGTAGTGGAATTGAGCGAAATGGAATTCTCGATCTGACTTTTTAAAGTTTTTTCGGAGAGTTAATGGAGAAAGGCCGCATAGCGACTATGTGGCCTTTCCTGTTTAAGGCTTCAGCCTGTTGAGGAAGCGTAGCTTCCGAAACAGACAGCCACCCGCTATGCGGGGGTGACAAATGTTCTACACAAAAAACACTTTTCCATTACGCTGAAGTTGTTCAGGATCAGCGCACAAATCAAATGAAAGGTGTTTTTTATGGGATTGAAGGCTCGGAGCCTGGCTCATGCGAAATGGTTGTGCAAGCATCACATCGTCTTTGCTTCTAAATGCAGGAAAAGGATAATCTTTGCAGACCTGCGAGCAAGTACAGGAGAAATCCTGCGCGACTTGTGCAGATACAAAGGCGTGGAAATTTTAGAAGGCCATTTGATGCCGGACCATGTACATCTGCTGGTAGGCATCCCGCCCAAAATCAGCGTGTCGAGTTTTATGGGGTATCTGAAAGGGAAAACCTCTCTGATGATTTTTGATAAGCATGCCAATCTGACAATATAAGTTCGGCAACAGAGAATTTTGGGCAGGGGGGGGCTATGCAGGCACCGTGGGCTTGAGCGAGGCCACTGTCAAAAAGTATATCCAGCAACAGGAAAGGCATGATGCCATGCAAGACAAACTGACACCCCGTGAGTATGCCGCCACTTCAGGGGGTAAGCCGGGGTGACAACGGCACTTGGCTTGAATAAAATGAAAGCCAGCGTCATTCAGGCGCTGGCCGGTAGTAAGCCTTTATAGGGCCGAAACAAACCACCCGCATAACGGGTGGTTGTGATTTCACTGGTCGGGATGAGAGGATTTGAACCTCCGGCCTCAGCGTCCCGAACGCTGCGCTCTAGCCAAACTGAGCCACATCCCGATGACGAAGATGGGATATACATAATCAAATCTTGTTTGGCAAGCCCTGAAGGGGGGATTCGGAAAGAAAAGGCATATTTTTTTAACCGCGCGGGATTTCAGGGGGCTGTGCCGGGCGTTTGCTTGTCAAAGCGGGAACGATCAGGTAAAAAAAATATGTTTGATATGATTTTGTGCGGAAGACTGCGAAATGCCCGGTTTGACGGCGGACCGTCTCGTATTCGTTGAGATTGCAGGGAGAACTTGGTTTTGATCAAAGTCCTGATTGTTGATGATTCCGCGTTTATGCGCAGCGCGTTGACCCGGATGCTTGAGGAAGATCCCGAGATCAAGGTCATCGGGCAGGCCGGAGACGGCGAAGAGGGGCTGCGCAAAGTGGAGGAGCTGAACCCCGATCTGGTGACGCTCGATCTGGAAATGCCCCGACTGGATGGAATCGGCATGCTGGAACGTCTGATGAAGACGAACCCCAAGCCGGTGCTGATCGTCAGCTCGCTGTCTGTTGAAGGAGCGGAGCCCACGCTCCGCGCGCTGGAAGCAGGGGCGCTCGACTTCATTCCAAAATATCAGGAAGGCGGCTATTCCCTTGACTTCCTGCGGCGGGAGCTGCACGGCAAGATAAAGGCCGTGGCGCGGCGCGGCCGCTTCATGCGGCCTCTGGCTTCTCCCCGTGTCGAGTCACGGTCGCGGGTGGAAGTTCCGGTTGCCTCCGGCTTCAGACCCCGCCCTTCATTTTCCCTGAGCAGGAATGCCGTTTCTTCTCCCTCCGGCGTTCGCGAGCAGTTCCGTTTTCCTGCCCATTCGCTCGGGGGAGCTTCCCCCATGGGGCATGTCTTGCCCTCCGCAGCGCGGGTGGGACGCCCGAAGCGTGATATTGTGGCCATCGGGGTTTCCACGGGAGGACCGCCCGCCGTGCAGAAGGTTCTTTCCGCACTCCCGGCGGATTTTCCCGCCTGCATCCTGATTGCGCAGCATATGCCCGCCACATTTACCGAAGCTTTTGCACGGCGTCTGGACAACGTCTGCAAGATTCATGTTTCCGAGGCCCGGGGTGGGGACAAAATCGGCCCGGGGCTCGCGTATGTATGCCCCGGAGGCAGGCATCTCCGTCTGGACATGCACGGTCCGCTGCCCTTCATTGACGTGGTGAGTGAGCCTGCCGACGCGCTGTACAAGCCTTCGGTCAACGTGCTGATGGAAAGCGCGGGGAACAGCATGGGCCGCAGGGTCGTCGGCGTCACCATGACCGGCATGGGCAGCGACGGCGTGGAGGGTTCAAGAATTCTTAAGGAAAAGGGTGGATATCTCATCGCCCAGAACGAGGCCAGCTGCGTGGTATATGGTATGCCGAAGGCCGTGGTCGACGCGGGTCTGGCCGACGAGGTCGTCGGCGTGGATTCCCTCGCAGCCAGTATTCAGGACGCTTTATATCGCTGAGGCGCATGCCTCCCGTCAGGAGAGCTTCTTATGAGTGACGTTGATGCGCAGAAAGAACAGGACGTCCTGAAACGGCTTGCCAGTGAAAATGCCTCTCTGGCAAGGCAGGCGGCCTTTGATGCCGGAGACTTGCGTCTGGAGAGCGCCGTCCCGCTGCTGGTGGAGCATTTTGCAAACAGCAGCGTGGGCGTGCAGGAGGCGTCCGAACGGGCATTGCGTCAGATTCGCGGCGCCGCGGCGGTGCGGGCCGTCATCCCGCTGCTGCGGTCTCAGGATGCCGTGGTACGCAATATCGCCATGGATGTTCTGCGCGAGATTGGGGTGGACGATTTGGCGACACTGACCAGACTCCTGTATGATCAGGATCCCGACATCCGTATTTTCATTGCGGATATTCTGGGGTCTTCCGACAGTTCCATGGCTCTTGCCCCGTTGTGCGACGTGCTTCTGCACGATTCGGAAGTCAATGTGCGTTATCAGGCGGCGGTGAGTCTTGGCGAGCTGCGCCGCCCGGAGGCTGTGGAAAGCCTGCGGCAGGCGCTGGATGATGAGGAATGGGTTCAGTACGCCGTGATGGAAGCTCTGGCGAAAATCAAGGATGGTTCCTGCGTGGATGTTCTGGTGCACGCTCTGGACAGATGTTCGCCGCTGGTCGCCTCTACCGTGCTGGACGCACTGGGGGAGATCAACAGCGTCAAGAGCGCTCCCATGCTGCTTTCCTATCTCGACAAATCCAGCGGCCCCCTGCGCATCAAGGCGCTTAAGGCCATCATCCGGATTCTGGGGCCGAATTCCCTGAGTCTGCTCGGCGCGAAGCAGCTGGACAAGCTGCAGGCCTACATGCTGGCGGCGCTGGATGACGAGGATGAGGACACCGTGAAAGTGGTTCTGCAGGGGCTGGCTTTCACGGGCGTGAATCCCACCGCGACAAGAGCCGTATTCAGGCTGGTCGAGAGAACGGATCCTGTCAGGCAGCAGGAGCTTCTTCAGCATGCCTTCCAGTGCATTGTGGGCATCGGATATAATGAGGCTCTGGAAGAGGCTCTGCTGGACAGGAATGAACTCGTCTGCCGCATGGCGGTGGACGCGTGCGGACACATCGAGGGGCGGGCCGGCAAATATGCTTTGAAACGCCATTTTGATGCCCTGCCTGCCGAGGAGCGTCAGCGGGCCATGGAAATTCTGGCCCGCTGCGGCGATGATCGTGACATTCCGTTTTTCAACAATCACATGGATACTGCGGAAGATGCCCAGGTGCTCAGGTCGGCGCTTGAATTCCTCGGCAATAACATGCGCCATAGAGAATCAGCTCCGCGCATGCTCGCGCTTCTCCATCATCCGGATCCGGCAGTGAAGGAAGCCGCTCTTTCCGCCTGTCTGGCGCTTGAGGATGAGGATACCGTCAGGGCCATTGTGGCTCATGCTGAGGATGAGGATCCTGATTTGCGGCGTATGGCCGTTTATACCATGGGATACGTCAATGCCGGGCTTTTTGCCGAACAGCTTGCCAGGGCGGTTCAGGATCCGGTGACGGAAGTGCGCAGAGTCGGGCTTGAGGCCATCGGCTACGGCTGGCCGCCCTCTCCGGAAAAGCTTGCCGCCCTGGAATTCTGCCTGCGTGATGAAAGCCGCGATGTCCGCCAGTTGGCGGTGGAGCTTCTGGGGACATACGGGGAGGAAGGAGGAGAATCTCTTCTGCTGGAGGCGCTGCATGATCCCGATGACTGGGTTCGTGTGCGCGCGGTAGAGGCTCTGGGGCGGAACCGTGTATCTTCGGCTGTGCCGGAGCTGGTCACCATGATGGAACATTCGAATCTTCTGGTGCAGCTCAAGATTGCCGAAGCTCTCGGCCAGATTGGCGGCGACATGGCATTTCAGGCTCTGCTCGGCTTCATGTCATATGAATCCCCCGAGGTGCAGGCGGCTGCAGCCGAGGCCATTGATCGCATCCGTGGGGAAGAGGAGTCGCAGGCATGAGTACCCTGTTTGGAAATTCTCCTTCCGGTAACGGCGATGGAAATTCGGGAGCAGGCAAAGACAGAAAGCTCCTGTTTCCTTCCCGTGATCCGATTGTTTCAAATCGGCCCGGAGAAAAGGATGATGGCGCGGCGGCTTCCGGCACATCGGGGATATTGCGCTCCTTCGCCGTGAATCCTGAGCAGAAACCCGTTTTTCCCCGGCGGGATCCAGCTTCCTCCGTCGGTACGCCGGCGACACCTCCGCGCGCGCCCCTGTTTCCTCCTCGAGAAAACCGGGAACCTCTGTTCCCCCGGCGGGAGAACGGGACGGAAGAGCGGGGAACCTCCCGTTCGCCGTTGTTTCCCCCGCGCGAAGCCAGGGCGCCGCTTTTTCCTCCCCGGGATACCTCCACACCTTTATTTCCGCGTCGGGAGACGTCTGGCCAGGGGACGGCTGGTTCGGGGAGTCCGGGCAAACCTCTGTTTCCGCCCCGTGATCCCGTTTGCCGCACGGAGTCAGGTGGCGGAATCAGGACTTCATCTTTCGCCGGTCGTCCGCCCGCATCGCAGAACCTTCCGTCAAAGCCCGTGTTCGGTGCGCCGGTGTCGGCCGGACCGGCGGCTCCCGGCTTTTCCTCGCTGCGGCAGCGCGATGTGCGTGTATCGGATACGGAGTTTATTCAACTGAGGGATTTTCTGTACCAGCAGAGCGGCATATTTATTGCAGAAAATCGCAAATATCTGGTAGAAAACCGGCTTTCTTCGCGCCTGCGTGAACTTGGACTGCGGAGCTTCGGGGAATATTACAATTATCTGCGCTATGACGCCAACCGTGCAGCGGAAATGAACAAGCTGTTCGAGAGCATGACCACGAACGAGACGAGCTTTTTCCGCAACGGGCCGCAGCTGAATGTTTTTCGCGACAAGGTTCTGGTGCCGCTTATAGGAGAGCTGCGGGCCAGAGGACAACGCAAGTTGCGCATCTGGTCAGCAGGCTGTTCTTCTGGAGAAGAACCCTACACTTTGGCGATAATCCTGAATGAGGTACTCCGACAGGAGCTTTCAAGCTGGGATATCAGAATTACTGCCAACGATCTGTCTCTGGCCATGCTGGCTTCGGCGCGCAGAGGGCTGTATAATGACTACGCCATCCGTACCACACCGCCGGATATGCTGGCGAAATACTTTACCCGGGAGGGAAATCTGTACCGGATAGCTCCTTCCCTGCAGAAGCTTGTGACATTCGGGCAGATTAACCTCAGTGATAAAATGCAGCTTGCCAAGGTGGAACGTTCGCATATCGTTTTTTGCCGTAATGTCATCATCTATTTTGATGACGAGATGAAACGCAGCGTAATCAACGCCTTTTATGACAATCTGCTGCCCGGAGGATATCTGCTCATCGGGCATTCCGAGTCGCTGCATAATATCAGCCGCGCGTTCAAACCTGAACACTACGCGGGTTCCATTGTCTACCGGAAACAGGTTTAACCATGCAGGCCAAAGTTCTTGCCATTGCAAACCAGAAGGGGGGGGTGGGCAAGACCACCACGACACTGTCCCTGGGAGCGGCCCTGGCTCGTCGGGGTGAAAAGGTGCTTCTGCTGGATCTTGATCCGCATATCTGCGCTTCGGTGCATATGCGTTTTTATCCCGATGAAGCGACACCTACCATGTTCGAGCTTTTTCAGGCCGAGGATGGCTGGGAAGATGTCTGGAAGCGTATCATTACCCGCCAGGAAGGTCAGATCTGCGATTTCGGGCCGGGCAGTATACGGCTCTCCGAGCTTGAGGGCGACCTTAAAGACAGAAAGGGCAAAGGCTTGATTCTCAAGCGGGCTCTTGTCTGCCTGCGCGAGAAATACGATTATGTTCTGCTGGACTGTCCGCCCCATATGGGGCTGATTATGGCGAATGCCCTGGTTGCATCCGATCTGCTCATTATCCCAATTCAGACGGATTTCCTGGCCCTGCACGGGCTGATGCTGCTGTTTGACACCGTCCGCACGCTGAATCAGGCTCTTCCCTCGCCCATTCGTTACAGAGCCTTTGCCACCATGTATGATCGGCGTGCCAGAGCCTGTACTCAGGTTCTGGATATGCTGACGCGCAAACTGGGGACATCCATGTTTTCCTCCGTGATCAGCATGGATACGCGCTTTCGTGAAGCCAGCGCACAGGGCAAGGTAATTTACGATATCGACCCTCACAGCCGGGGCGCGATAGGATATGCAGAGTTGGCCGAGGAGGTGGCCGCCCTATGGCAGTGAAGTCCCCCATGGAATATTTTCAGGAACAGGATTTTTCTCTGTCGAGCGCACACGGGGGCGAACAGCGGGAGATTTCTCCGGCGGAACGCCAGTTTCTGCGCAAATATCTGGGTGTGGACGACCCGGCCGATCTGCGGGACATGGCATCTCTGCCCAGAGTGGAGGGAGAAAGCGTACTGACGATCAGAGCTTCCGCTCCTTCCGGCGGATCAGAGCAGAGTTCTGTTCAGCCGCAGTCCGTTCCCTGTGTGACAGAAAGTGCTGCGTCAGAACATCTCCCCCTCTCGGGAGAAGCTGGAACTCTTTCTTCGGAATCCCCCATTCATCAGGAGGAGAGTCTCACTGAAATTTTCCATGATGCTGAAATTCTGACGGACACCAGCCTGCAAGGGGAAACGGAGGGTGAGCCTGCCGTTCCTCTTTCCGTGAAAAGACTGACCATGGACAGCGAGGCAGAATGGGAGTCGGTTGATGACAGGCTGCGTTCGCTTGAGACTGTGACGACGGTGGGATTCTATGTGGGCCGGGATGTCTTTGTCGTGCCCATTGATTCCGTGCTGGAAGTCATCCACTATACTGCTCTGCACCGACTGCCGCAGGCACCGTCATTCCTGCCTGGAGTGGTCAATTTGCGTGGCAGCATTCTGCCGGTCATCAATATGGTGGATCTGCTGACGCTGCAGGGCGGCGAGCTTCCCGACGAGCATGGCCTGATCATTATCTGTGAGGCGCGGGGCATGAAGCTGGGGCTGCTTGTTTCCCGGCTGCATACCATACACAAGGCGAAGCAGGACAAGTTCAACTGGAATGCGGAACTGCACCTTGGTTCCAGCGCGGAACTTCTTTCCGGGCTGCTGGAAACGGATGAAAAACTTCTGGGAATTTTATCGGTCGAGCGCTTGGTCGCCAAACTGTTGGAGGGCTAGGATATAGCCATGAGCAAACATATTCTTATTGTCGATGACTCCAAGACAGTGCGTAATCTTGTCGCCTTTATTCTCAAGGCGGAAGGCTTCAAGGTCACGACTGCGGAAGATGGGCTGGACGGGCTGGAAAAGCTTTACGCCATGGAATCGGTAGATCTTATCCTGTCCGATATCAATATGCCGCGCATGGACGGTTTTACCTTTATCGCACAAGTGCGCGAGCAGGATATCTATAAGGATATTCCCATCATCATCCTGTCCACGGAAGGTGAGGAGCGTGACATCCAGAAAGGCATTCAACTGGGGGCCAATCTGTATATGGTCAAGCCCGCACAACCGGAGAAAATGGTTCGCAATATAAAGATGCTGCTCGGTTGACCGATAAGCGTGTTATCGAGATGTGTTCAGAACTGGATTGCATCGTTCGACATAATGTTCCAGTTTGTTGTTTATCCGATCGTCAGGAATGCGGAACATTGCGTTTTCCGCCGCATGTCTTGCCTGGACTGCGGAAAGAGCAACGGTAACTGACGTCGTGTTTTGTTATTTTACAACTCGCGCATCGCCTCGGGCCGGCGCGAAAGGTGAGATGTATGAGCCAGGATTTTCTCGATCCGGAACTTATCGCGGATTTTATCATCGAATCCAAGGAACACCTGGAAACCATCGAGCCCAATCTGCTTGAGCTGGAAAAGGCGCCGGACAATCTCAATCTGCTGAATGAAATTTTTCGGCCCATGCATTCCCTCAAGGGAGCTTCCGGCTTTCTCGGCCTGAACCGCATCAATCTGCTGGCGCATCGTTCGGAGAATATTCTGGATGAGCTGCGCAAGGGCACCATGGTCGTGACTCCCGAAATCATGGATGTCATCCTGGCCTCCACCGATGCTCTGCGTCAAATGATTGATAATCTGGAGGCTACCAATTCTGAAGGTGACGTGCCCATTGAGCATATCATCGCGCAGATTGATGCGCTCATGTCCGGACAGTCCGCCTCCCAGCCGTCACCTGAACCCGTACGGTCCTCTCCTGAAGTTTCCGCCCTGCCCGTGTCTGAAAAAACTGAGGGGCAGGAGTCCGCTTCCGGCGAGTCCGTATCCGCGCCAGATTCGCCGCGTTCCGCACGCAACGCCATGAGTACGGCAGACTGGATAGAATCGCTGCCGCGCAAGGGGACAGTCACGCTGACCTCTTTCGGAGAAGGGCATTTGAAAGATTTTATCGATGAAGCGCGGGAGAATACCGAAAATCTTAACAGCGGCCTGCTGGAACTGGAAAAGAATCCCGGAGAGAACAAGGAGCTTGTCAACGACCTGTTCCGGTATTTTCATAATCTGAAGGGCAACAGCGGCATTATCGACTACAAGGAACTTAACGGGCTCACCCATGAGGCGGAGACGCTGCTCAACCGCGCGCGGCAGGGTGAGCTTGCTGTGACGCATGAACTGGTTGATCTTCTGCTTGTTGTAGTGGATGTCATGGATGCCCTGATCGGCTCCATTGACCCTACGGCGGGCACGGCCTCGCCCTTTGACGCCGGAGAGCTGCTGGCGCAGCTGCAGCAGGCCGTGGCCGGGGGAGCCATCGCTCTGCCGCCGAGTCTGCGGGGGGCGTCGGAGAATCTTTCCGCTCGGGGAGCAGAGCCTCTTCAGGCCGCCGGGGCGGATCGGAACGAGGATGATCTGGATATGTTCCGTACAGCGGTGCGTCAGCAGCAGGCCATTATCAGGGACTCCATGACCTCGCTTGAGCGGGATTCTTCCCTGAAGGAAAAGCAGGATGCGCTGTATCGCTGTCTGGTAGCCATTCAGAATTCAGCTGGCTTCATGGGGTTCGATCAGCTGAAAATCTATGCGGAACGCACGGCGGGCCTTGTTGATCAGGCTCGCAAGAGCGATATGGATTTCAGCCTGATGATGGATCTTCTCCGGCAGGAACTCAGCATTATTGATGACATGGTGGAAAATGTGCTGAAGGTTCCCTCCGCCCCTGCGGCAGAGCCCGCTCCGGCGACGCCTCCGCCCGCCGCGCCGAAAACCGCTTCTCCCGCGCCGCAGGCGGTTCCGGCGGCGTCCGGCATTGCTCCGGCTTCTGTGACACCTCCTCCTGCCGTTCCAAAGTCCACTTCACCTGCACCGCAGGGTGCTCCTGCTGCGCCGGCGGCCCGTTCTGCGGCTTCCGTACCGGCTGCTCCGGCCAACAAGTCGGCATCTTCCAGTATTCGTGTGGATCATGAAAAGCTCGACCATCTGATGAATCTTATCGGTGAGCTTCTGATCAACCGTAATCGGTATGCCATGATCGCAAAGACCCTGGAAACTTCCCCTGCTGATCAGGTGAATGTTGCCCAGGTTGCCCAGGATATTTCCGAAACCACCTACGCCATGGCTCGCGTGTCCGACGAACTGCAGGATACTATTATGAAGGTGCGTATGGTGCCGGTTTCTTCCGTGTTTTCCCGTTTTCCGCGTCTGGTGCGGGATCTTTCCCGCAAAAGCGGCAAGGAAGTCGAACTTATTCTGGAAGGCGAGGAGACGGAGCTGGATAAAAGCGTGGTGGAAGTCATCAATGATCCGCTCATGCACCTGATCCGGAACTCTGTGGATCACGGTATTGAATCGGCGGAGGCGAGACTTGCCGCCGGCAAGTCGGAAGTTGGCAAGGTGTGGCTGCGCGCCTATCACAAGGGGAACTCGGTCGCCATTGAAATCGAGGATGACGGCAAGGGCATTGACCCTGAAAAAATGCGGGAAGTTGCGGTCAGAAAGGGTATCATCACACCCGATGAGGCCAAGAATCTGGATGACAGGGAAGCCATTGACCTTATTTTTGCCCCGGGCTTTTCCTCTGCGGAAAAAATTACCGATATTTCCGGCCGGGGGGTGGGCATGGATGTGGTGCGTACCAACATCAAGAATCTCAAGGGGAGTGTGAGTACTTCTTCCCAGGTGGGGAAGGGAACCCGTTTTACTCTTTCCCTTCCGCTCACCCTGGCAATTATTGAGGCCTTGATGATCAAGATGGGCGAACAAGTGTACGCCATTCCCCTGGATGCGGTGGCGACGACCACCAAGCTGGAGTCCGTCCGTTTGACGGATGTCAAGGGCCGCAAGGCCGTGACCATGCGTGGCGAAGTGCTGGGTATCGTGGATCTGGGGGAATTGCTCAATCTCCATCCTCACCAGACGGAACTGCCGGAAGTGTTGTCCGTGGTCATTATTCAGGATAACGAGCGAAGGCTGGGGCTGGTAGTAGATCATTTGCTGGATCGCCAGGAAATCGTTATTAAATCTCTTGGAACGTATCTCAGCGATGTACGTGGCCTTTCCGGGGCGAGTATCATGGGAGACGGAAATGTCGTGCTGATTCTCGATCCTCATGAGATTTATATGATGGCGACATCCAAGGCGATTTAAAGCATCTCATGCTGTTGGAAATATCCTGAAAAGATGGCTGTTTTTGTAAAAGAAATGAACATGCTTCAGTAAATCAATATGTGATCGCTCTGTTGCAGAATTGTGTTGAAAATAACCTTGGCCGTCGGAGGCGCGAGCGTAGCGGGCCTTGAGCGGCGAGCCACCCGGGATGGAGGGGGAGCGGAGCCTTCGTGCGGCGAAGCCGCACGAAGGCTCAAGCGAGCTGGCCGCGCATACATGTTGTCTTTCTCCGTTCTGCCTCATGAAAAGAAAGCTGGCAAAAGGGAAATCAAGAGAGGCAACCGCGGTGTCAGGAAGTTTGTGCCGGATTGTCTCTTGCATGTGGAGCGGTTTTTGTTTCTGCATGGCAAATCCATGAAGAGAATACAATTGTCCCTTGCTGTTTCTCTCTGAGGTGTTTTCGTTGGGGTTCCTCCTGAATTTGCGGAGGAAGGCTCTTTCTGCTTCAGGAAATCGAGAGAAGGGTTTTCATCCTGTAACCCTGGACCTGATGTCGTTATCCTGAAATGACGGATACCGCGTTGGTATATCAGACAGGTGGTAGGTCTCGAAAGGCTCCGGAAGTTCGAATCGTGTGACGATGGAAAACGCGGTGAAGCAGCAGTCATGGCGATGCTCGAAGTGTACTCAGCGAAATTTTGCCATGAAAAAACCCGCTGTAAAATCAGCGGGTTATAAATATCTGGCGGAGAGGAAGAGATTCGAACTCTTGGTGCCTTTTGAGCACACACGATTTCCAATCGTGCTCCTTAGACCAACTCGGAAACCTCTCCGTGAGAAGATGTTTATTAGCTCAAGTTAGTGGACTTGGCAAGCAAAAAATCACCTTTCGAAAAATTTAAATCTTTGCCAGCAGCAGACGCCCAAATTCAGAACAGGAAACTGCGCGCGCTCCCTCCATACCAGCAGCCAGATCCGGAGTGACCGTTCTGTCCCTGATCACGTTTTTCACCGCATTTTCCACCACCTGCGATGCATCGGCAAAACCCATATGTTCCAGCATCATCGCTCCCGAGAGCAGCAGGCTGCACGGGTTGGCTGTATCCTTGCCCGCCGCGGTGGGGGCCGTACCATGTGTGGCCTCAAAAATCGCCAGGGAATCAGACATGTTTACTCCCGGAGCCATGCCCAGCCCTCCGACCTGCGCCGCCAGGGCATCGGAAAGATAGTCTCCGTTCAGATTGGGAGAGGCCAGTACGCTGTGCTGTTCCGGATGGAGCAGGGCTTCCTGGAACATGGCATCAGCGATGCGATCCCGGATGATGACCTTTCCCGCAGAGTTCCTGGAAGTGGCTTCCGTCTCCATAATCACGGCATCACCAAACTCGCGGGCGACTTCGTAACCCCAGGCACGAAAACCGCCTTCCGTGAATTTCATGATATTGCCCTTGTGGACCAGGGTGACACTGGGCAGACCATGCGCGAGTGCGTAGCGGATAGCACTCCGGACAAGCCGTTTGGACCCTTTTTCGGTCATGGGCTTGATGCCTATGGCCGCTTCCCGATCTACGTTCGCATGGAACTCGGCTCGCAGAAAATCCGCCAGTCTGACGGCCTCGGGCGAACCCGCCGCGTACTCGATTCCAGCGTACACGTCTTCGGTGTTTTCTCTGAAGATGACCATATTCACTTTTTCGGGGTGCAGAACGGGGGAAGCTGTTCCTTCAAACCAGCGCACGGGCCGGATACAGGCATACAGGTCGAGGGTCTGACGCAGTGTCACGTTCAGACTGCGGAATCCCCCGCCTACGGGCGTTCCCAGCGGACCCTTGATGGCGACTTCCGCTCCGGCAAGTGCGTCCAGTGTTGTCTTTGGCAGAAGTTCTCCCGTAAGCGCCAGAGCCTTTTCCCCGGCAAGCAGTTCCGTCCATTCCAGTTCTTCCGCTCCCGTGCGGGCCAGGGCCGCATCCAGAACAGGACGAACTGCCTGCCAGATTTCCGGCCCGATGCCGTCCCCTTCAATCCAGAATACCTGTTTATTCATGTTTTATTCTCCTTGCAGATTTTCTGCATCAGCACGACCCAAGCAGGCTGAGCTGCCTGGACGTTTCTCCCGTTTTTTCAAAATATCGGGCCGCAAGTTTGCGATGGTGGGCGGGCATGGCCACGTTGCGGATATCAGCGGAAGGCAGCGCCATGCCTTCTCCATGTGTGAGAAGGTGTTCCCACGCCTCTGCGGAACAGTGTACCTGAAAAAATGCAGCCACAAGCTTGTGGTTGGTGTAGTTATGGCGCACTGTTCCCAATGAACCGGCAATATCCACATCCACTGCAAATTTTTCACGAAATACGCGTCGTACAGCGGATTCGGGAGACTCTCCGGCGGCGGATATCATGCCGGGGAACTCCCATAATCCTCCCCATAGTCCCTGTTCCGGTCTTTTGATCAGAAAGACGTGCTGTTCCTTCATCAGCACCCCGTATGCGCCAAGCACGTCGATGGTCGGAATTTTGGCCATGGGCACGGGGCGTTCGCGTTGAATGCCAAGACGGCAGCTTTCGCAGAAGTGCCGCACGGGACATTCGGGGCAGCGCGGCGTTTTGCCGCATATCAGTGCGCCCAGTTCCATTAGTGCCTGATTGTAAAGCCGGGCCTTGCCGCGCGGCAGCATCTGCATGGCCTGTTCATATATGACACGGGCAGCATTTTTTCGACGCGGGGGTTCATCCAGATCCAGCAGGCGGGAGAAGACTCTCTCTACATTGGCGTCCACACATAGCACATCCTTGTTGAATGCTATGGCGAGAATCGCCGCGACAGTATATGGACCCAGTCCCGGCAAAGCTGCCAGGGCCTTCTCGTCATCAGGAATATTGCCGCCGTGGCGTTCGACTATGGCTGTTGCCGCCGCCTGCACAAATCTGGCTCGGCGGTAATAGCCCAGTCCTTCCCATGCATGGAGAATATCTTCTTCCGGGGCGGCGGCAACAGCCCTGACGTCGGGGAAGCGGTTCATCCATCGCAGAAAATGGCGTACGCCTCGTTCCATCTGGGTTTGCTGGAGCATGACTTCAGAAATCCAGACCTCATAGGGAAGGTAGGATTTTCGCCAGGGCAACGGGCGCATGGCGTCCTTGAACCAGGCCAGCAGAGCATCGGCACAGCTTTGCGCTTCATTCTGATTAAGCAGTTTCATGTGCCGGGTATAGCGTGCCGGACAAAGCTGCACAAGCAGGAATATGAGGTGTGGATCGGGACGAAGCCATAAAAAAAAGGAGCTACGATATATTTTCGTAACTCCTTTTGAAATTCTGGTCGGGATGAGAGGGTTTGAACCTCCGACCCCCTGAACCCCATTCAGGTGCGCTCCCAGGCTGCGCTACATCCCGACTCTGATACCGATAATGGAGCCCATGTGCAGAATTGAACTGCAGACCTCATCCTTACCAAGGATGCGCTCTACCTACTGAGCTACATGGGCATTTCCCTTCGGCGAAGAGGATATTTAGCAGGGCGAAGGGTAAGCGTCAAGCAAAAAATGCCGTTTTTTTGATTTTGTATGTCTTGTTCAGCAAACCAGTTGCTTTTGCAGGATTTTTCTTGCGTTATGCTGCAGCAGGATGGCTGCTTCGCCTGTCAGCCCTGCTCCGCGATAAAGGCGATCACGCAGGCGAGGGGGAAGTATTTCTCCATGCGCGGCCGCGCTGCTGCCCGGGACGAGAACGCAGCCGAACTGTTCGGCCATCCTGATAATGTGCGCATTGGCGAACGCATGACGCGGAGCGCAGGAAAGTTCCAGCGCCACGCCACGTTCAGCCGCACAGACGGCAGCCTGTTCGTCAATGAGGCCGGGATGCGCCAAAATATCTACTCCTGCCATGATGGCGGCAAAATTTGTTCCTTCCTCCACATTTTCCAGAAGGGTTTCTCCGTGTGCGAGTACTAGACCCGCTCCGGCTTCGCGCGCATTGTCCACGGCTTCAGGGAGAAGCGCAGGGGGAATATGGACGAGTTCGACCCCAAGTACCGCTTCAATGTTCGCATGCAGACTCAGGCGTTTGATGTCTTTGGCAAGCGGCATAAGCGGGGGCATGTCGAGTTCGCTGGAACGCAGAATCAGGCCCACGGCCCGATATCCGTTCAATGCCGCAAACCGCAGCGCCTCTCCCACAGGCAGGCCGGGCGTCCGCGGTATGGAGGAAACGGCTATATGTACATGAAGATCTATCATGAGCTTGTGTTTATCCCACACCATGACGGAAGTCTGCAGATGGGATGGGGCACGGTTCGGATTGAAATGTTGCCACAGATTCCTGGAAAGAGCCATGCGGGACAGAGTAAGCGTAAAAACCTGTTGAGACAATTCCACCGAGAGAGGGCTTTGTCAAATTGAGGAATGGACGGCCGGCATTTGCGCCATGTCGGGGAATGCGCTACAAGAGCCGCAGAACGAAAGCGAAGCGGAAGCGAGCATGGATTTTCGCGCTGATCCTGGGAGAGAGGCGCGGGGAATGAACCGAAGGGTGAACTTGGAAGCTGATCTGCATGAATGGGGAATACATGGAAAAAGAAAAGATATATGCTGAAGTGAACTCCCGCGAAAAGGCGGAGAGCATCCGGGCATGGCTGGAGGAACACCGGGCCAGGGATGCGGCCTTTTTTGATCTGCAGGGAACAAACCCTCTGGCGGAAATTATGGCTGTTGTCTCGGCTACGTCCGTGCGCCACGCTCGCAGCCTGGCGGATGGACTTCTGGAACTGTGCAGGGAGCGCAATTTTGAATTTCTGCGTATGGAAGGGTATCAGACCGGCCTATGGATTCTGGTCGACCTGAATGACGTTATCGTGCATATCATGCAGGAAGCTGAACGCGATATATATCATCTGGAAAGTCTGTGGCGCGATGCGGAGCGTTTGCCCGACGTTCCCTCTGCCTCGTGAAATACGGCTGGTGAAACATGAAATCTGTCACGCCCATACTGCTGCTTATTCTTGACGGCTTCGGCCTGGCTCCGGCCGGGCCGGGGAACGCCATATCCCTTGCCCGTACTCCCATGCTGGATCGGTTGCTTGCGCTGCCCGGCGTGACATCGCTTTCCGCCTCCGGCCGTGATGTAGGTTTGCCGGATGGCTTTATCGGCAATTCGGAGGTAGGGCATCTGAATATCGGAGCCGGACGCGTGGTATATCAGGATATGACGCGTATAGATCTGGCCATTGAAAACGGGACTCTGTTCGAAAATCCGGTAATTCTTGATCTGTGTGCCGCTGTACGCGCCCGGGGAGGCCGGCTCCACTTCATGGGATTGCTTTCCGACGGCGGTGTGCACAGCCATATACGCCATCTGGAAGCGCTGATAAAGCTTGCCGGAACGCAGGGCGTTTCTGCCCTGGTACATGCGTTTATGGACGGTCGCGACACTTCCCCCTGTGGAGGCGCAGACTATGTGGAGCGGCTTCTGCCCGTGCTGAAGGAGCATGGAGCCCGTCTGGCCACCCTGTGCGGGCGTTTTTACGCCATGGATCGCGATAAGCGGTGGGATCGCGTCAGTGTGGCGTGGAATTTGCTCCTGCATGGCAGGGGAGAACCAGCGCCGGACCCGGCATCGGCATTGCGTGCGGCGTATGTTTCCGGACAGACGGATGAATTCATCACCCCCCGGGTGGTGCTGCCCCAAAACGAGGCAGCGGTACGGCCAGGTGATGGCATATTCTTTTTCAATTTCCGGGCGGATCGTGCCCGGGAACTTGCCCATGTCTTTCTGGATAAAAGCTTTGATGCGTTTGAGAGAGGAGAAGTCCCTGAACTTGCAGGTTTTTCGTCCATGGTGTCCTACGATGCCACGCTGCATTGCCCGGTAGCTTTTGAAAAGGATAATCTTCCGCAGACACTGGGAGAGGTGCTTTCCCGCGAGGGTATGCGGCAACTGCGCATTGCGGAAACCGAAAAATACGCGCATGTGACCTATTTCTTCAATGGCGGCAGGGAGCAGCCGTTTGACGGAGAAGATCGCATACTCGTGGATTCGCCGCGTGATGTTCCTACCTATGATCTCAAGCCAGCCATGAGCGCTCTGGAAGTCACGGATCGCCTGACAGATGCATGGAACAGCGGAATGTACGATTTTCTGGTTTGCAATCTGGCCAATCCGGACATGATCGGTCACACCGGTGTGCTTGATGCCGCCATTGCCGCCTGTGAAGTCGTTGATGCCTGTGTAGCCCGCATAGAGAGCGCTGTCGCCGCCAGCGGTGGGCGTCTGATAATCACTGCTGACCATGGCAATGCGGAGCAGATGCTTGATGCTGAAGGGAAGCCTCAGACAGCACATACCATGAACCGGACCCCCCTGATTGTGCTGGAAGGTGGAAAGAGCCGGGCGTTGCTTGACAACGGACGATTGAGCGATATTGCTCCGACAGTTCTGGATCTGTATGGAGTTCCCCGGCCGCAGGTCATGACCGGACGCCCGTTGCTGGCGTCCGCCCAAGGATGATATATTATGTCGCAACGCCCTGTTCAGCCCGTGCAGCCTCACGGTATGGATCTGCTTTTTTTTTACCTCTGCCCTCATTGCGGTCACCAGGTAGCTCTGCTTTCTCCCATGCAGCCAGCCATGGCGCGGTGTGACGCCTGTGGCAAGGCCTTTCCCATCGTGCCGGTGGATGCAAAAAGCGTGCAGTATGTCCGGCTGATGCTTGCCAATGGCAAGGCTGCGGTGGATCCCGACTTTCTCTGAGCGGACGGCTGTTCTGGTACTGCCAGACTGTGGAGAACCTTTGGCAGGTACGCAGCCGGGCAAGAGCGCTGAAACCGTATCTCAGGGAACGAGCAGAAAAAGAGTCAGGGCCGGGCAGACAGTCATCTGCTTCTGGAGCGAGTGAACAAGCGGTGAAGAGGGGGCAAGTGCGCTGGCATGAAATATGGCTCTCTTTCAGCGTGGTGGTAAATGATCTTGACCTCCGGAGGCATACGCGAGAGCCATGTGGAGGCTGACCAGGCTGTTCCGCGGGGGGCGTGCCGGGCACAGCAAGGCATAAGGCATACGATGCAAGTATAAGAACAGAGATGATGACGCCCCGCCGTGGCATCTTGGGGGAGAGGAGCGGTTGTCTTTGCGGCAATATGCCGCCCGTGCCGGAGCCAAGATGCACGCCCCGCACAGTAGTATCAACATGGTTCTACACAGTCTGAAGTATTTTCGCTCTGAGAATACTCATCATCACCATCGAGGGGAACAAAACATTGCTGTTGCTGGATGCTCCGGGATTTCTCGATGCTGTGACATTTCTTTGCAGGATAAAATAAGGGGGGGGGGGGAGAACGAATCTGGCTATTCGGTCCCCCCCCTTTAAATTTCTGGTGCGCCTGTGGCGATTCGAACGCCAGGCCTACAGCTCCGGAGGCTGTCGCTCTATCCAGCTGAGCTACAAGCGCACAGGGAATTGCTCCCTCAGCACATTACTATGCCTTTTGTGCTGGATATTGTCAATATGAAAGTAGGACGTTCCGGACGTTTGTTCTGTTGCAGAGTTGTGCTGAACGTTTCCCTGATTGCCGGAGGCGCGAGCGCAGCGGCCTTTGAGGTCTGCCGGAGGTTCCGCAGGAGCCGTGCCCATTGCCTGGCGGAGCGGGGCTCGCGGGCATCGAGAGCAGAGATGACGACCCGCCGCCGCATGGTCATGCGGCACGGAGTGCGGGCGCGGCGTTTTCCGCGCAAAACGCAAGCGGGAGCGAGTGTCGGCAAAGCCGCTCAAGCGTCATCAGGAGGTCGCGGAAGAAAAGGTTCGCGGAGTGGAGCCTTCATGCGGCAAAGCCGCCCGGAGGCGCAAGCGAGCCGGCCGTGGATACATGCTGCCGTCGGCCCGTGTGGAACACGGGCTGTCCTTGCGGCAACGAACGTTGCCGCCCATGCCGGAGGAAAGGAACACGTCACGCACAGAGCCATCAACACGGTTCTACAACAGAACGTTTATGTTCGCTCTGTTGTAGAACCGTGTTGATTTGATCATGAAATTTGGCATGATTTATGCATAAGACAATCTCATATTAATGAGAGGTAAGATTTTTGTCGATATCGCTCAACTTTTTGAACATGCACTCGTCGCCTATTGATCGATCTTCTTAATTAATGATAGCCTCCTGATAAACAAACTTTTTCGAGGAGGATGAAATGGCATTTTCAAAGGAAACTAAGCAAGAAGCACTAGAAAAGGCAGATTACAAATGTGAAAGTTGTGGAAAGAAGGTAACTATGGAAACATGCGAGGCTCATCACAAACATTCTGTAAGGTCTGGAGGAGGAGATGAACTCTCAAATTGCAAAATTTTGTGTATAGACTGTCATAAAGAAACACTAACCTATGGAAAGCATTAATTTTTAATATAATTATTGATAGCCATTGTAAGCCAGTAGGCATCTTCTGTATTAAAATTAAGCATGCCTACTGGCTTACCTTCTTTCCATCTGACAGATACTTCTGCATAGCGATAATCAGAAATTGCGTTCGCAATTTCATAACAAAGTTTACTCAGTTCTTTCCAATCTCCATATTTTTCTCTAGTATGAAACATAATATATGCTTTAGGGATACGGCCTTCTTTTACTTCAATATCTGATCTATTATCTTCACAACTATATTCTGTAATAAGATTTGGAAATTTAGATAATGCCTCGATGACAGGGGCGATTTTTTCATCAACATACGCATTCACTTTTACGCATACTTGCTTGTGTTGTATATCATTCATGGCAACCCTCCTTTTTTTTGGATGATTTTTTGTATACGCTAAATATCGTAAATGTATTATATCTAATTTTTGTAGTTTAAAACTATATAAAATATCTCAATACGTTGGATTTGCACGAGTATACGAAGATGATACTTCGCGCAATGAAGTGTTTAAATTATTTGAAAAAATGTTACTAAAAAATTGTACTGATATACATAACGATATTTATCCAGAATTGTATTGTTATATGGTTCCTATTCACGGAGAAGTAAAAAATAACAGTTATGAAAAAATATATTTTGATATAGATTTACCAGATTTTATTATTGAAAATTAATTTCTAACCAAAGAGAATTCCTTTTTCCATTTATCATCCATCTCATGCAAGACAAATCTGATGCTATCATCATTCCAATATTTCTTCAGCACTTCAAGAATATCGTAGAAAAGCTCTTTTTCCGTAGGTGTAATAGGAATGTACCACCCGGGATATTCAATATCTATGACTTCTTTTTTTGCCTTTTTGCGTGATATGTCTTTTGTATGAAATTTTCCATAATGATTCAGAAATTTAGGTTCCATGTATAATATATGCTTGCTCATACTTCATTCTTCCTTTTTATCACATTTTATATACGCTTATTTATGAAGGCTTTCTTGCGGAAAAATCCAAAGAGAGCCTTTTTTCTTTCAACAATTAATTAGACATCGAATTAAAAATGTGCTATTGTATCTCTCAAGAAAAAAGGAGATGCAACCTCAGTGAGTAACCTCTCGGCTATCATGGATCAGATAAAGAAGCTATCTGAAAACGAACGAAAGAAAATCGTCTCGATGCTCATGTCTTCCCATGATACAGAAGCGAACACTTCTCTTTCTTTCACTGAAGAAAGATTTTCCAACGGATTCTTCTGCCCTCATTGCGGATGTGTAGAGAACATCGTCAAATTCGGGAAGAGTCCGAACGGAGAACAGAGATTTAAATGCAAGAATTGCGGGAAGACGTTTATAGCCAAGACGAATACGATCTTCTGCGGTTCTCACAAGTCATTTGACCTCTGGATGAAATTTCTTGAGTGCATGGTAGATCAGTTCTCTATCAGAAAGACTGCTGTCATCTGCGATATCAATACGCATACAGCTTTCGTCTGGAGACATAAGGTTCTGGATGCTATCGCTTCGTATAACGAAAGCAAGAAGCTCAAAGGAGTGATAGAAGCTGACGAAACTTTTTTCAGGGTATCGTACAAAGGCTCTCGAAATCTTCCTGAAGGAAGAAAGGCTAAAAAGAGAGGAACTCCTGCTGAACAGAATGGCTTGTCCAAAGAGCAAGTATGCGTAGAGTGTGCTATTGACAGGAACGGGAACAAGGTTTCCGAGATAGTTTCTCTTGGGCCTGCTGATACGAAAACGCTTCATGAAGTTCTTGATGACAAGATCATTCGTGGGGCAATTTTCTGTACGGATGGATTCAGGACATACGGATTATATGCTGAAGATAATTTTGGATACATCAAGCATGTCGTTGTGAATGAGGAAAAGAGGAAGAACGGGATATATCACATCAATCATGTGAATGCGTATCACAGCTTTATCAAGCTGTTCGTAGGAAAGTTTCGCGGTGTGTCGACGAAATATCTTCAGAACTATCTTGAATGGTGCAATACGGCGTATGGAGTATCAGGAGAAAGTGTGAAGAAGCTGAATATCGTGAAGCCTGCTGTTGGGTCTTCTTTTGCGAAAAAATGGGAAGAGATCGGGGATCGGCCTTCTCTTCCTGTGGCGGCGTAATTCAGAAACTATTATAAAACGTAATATCTAAATACGAATTATATGAATAACTATTAAGGAGAAATACAATGATAATGGATCGTCCAATTGAAACAGCTTCATCAGGAATTTACATCGATCAAAGATGTAATAGCATAAAATATATTACGGAACATAGTGTGATTATTCCTAAATACCTTACTTGTGGGGAACATAATGCAGAATACAGAGAAGAACTTAAAAAATTTCTGAAAAAATGGTGAAATTATACTTGTCATGATTTATAGAAGATACTCTTAAACTATACTCCAATGTTTTGAGATATATGTCATAATTTCTTCAGATGGATCTTTTTCTTTCTGTATTAATCTCTGAATATTTTGACTTGTTGTGTAAAGGAAATAATATCCATCTTTCTCATCTTCATCTGATTTTAGACCTTTAACTGACAATGCTTTCCTCAACGGAATAATCCGTTTAGGTGTAAAGACTATATGAATGTCTGACTGCTCCAATTTAACATAATTACTTTCAAAGTTGTTATCCATATATATAAACGCAAATTCGAAATCCAATTCCTCATCTGTTGCAAATTGCTTAAATAAATGAAGAACTCTTAATACTTTCTCTTGTGCTGGTAGGGCAGTTTCTGCAATATTTTTAAGGTGAGGATCGGTTGATGCGCGTGCCGCTTCTTGACGCTTTTTTTCAGATTCAGCTAACTTAAGAGTTTCTCCGTTTATGAAAAAAGTGTTATCTTTTATTGCTTTAAGTTCATTTTTTATTGCACGTCGTATTCCCTGACCAAGTAATTCTTTTTCTAAATGGCGAAATTCTATTTCGCTTTTCCAGAGTGGTTTTAAACGCATCGAACGATTGAAAAACTGGTCTGAAATGTTACTATCATTTGATATATTTTTTAACCAATATACTATGTCATCATCACATAACAAGCATAATGGAATGCCCTTTTCTTTGTAACCCAAAGGTGATAGTGCATTTTTTGTAAAAATACTCTTTATTGATCCTAAATTTTTCATGTATGTGGTAGTCATGTATTTGTCATATAATTCAATAGCTTGCTGAATCAGTTTTACATCGTATATAATAGTGGGATGGTTTTGTATCCAGTGCCTTTCTAAGTCATTTGCAAATATAACATTTTCGATTACACTTAAAGATCCACGTTTATATGCTGCAATATATCGCGATTTTGATGATGCATCAATATATTTTACTATTGTGTATCCATTAAAAAGTCGATCTACATCTAATACCATAGTATTAAATCCAGTAACATAAGCATCACGAAGCAGGTAATCTAATTTATCAACATCTATAAGTGAACCATTTAGCATTTCTATAATTGTATTTTTAATTAAATAGATATTATCATTGCTATTGTATTTTACTCCAATTATTGCCCGTACAAATAATTCTTCATCTATATCATGAATTTTGTTTTGACGTAGCATTTCCAAGCCAACTAACGCGCTCATCGCTTCATGAGGTTTACCTGTGCCATTTTCTAAATTTTTATAAAGATCCATGCAGGCAGGAAGAGCCTTTTTAAATTCAGCTTTAAAGTCTGTGCTTCGTTTATAATATTCCTCTCCTGTATGAGAAAAAGGAGAATGTCCTACATCATGCAACAAACACGCAAGCAAAAAGGATTTTTTCACTTTATTCCAATTCACATTTCTATATTCGGGAAAACAGCATTCGCATACATTATTTTTAAAACAGTTAAACGCCTTCTCTCCTAAATGGAAAACTCCAAATGAATGTACAAATCTATTGTGTAGTGCGGATGGATACAGCGATTGATAGCCTGTTTGTCGAATGTTTCTTAGTCGTTGAAATTCTGCTGTATCAATGAGGGGAATATATTCATCATCAACATTAATATACCCATAAACGGGGTCTTTAATCTGTTTCATCTCCACTCCCAACTTTTTCTTCTAAACAGCAACTAAAACAAATGTAAGTATTACACATAATGACATACAGCATTATCAGTAGCATCAACAAGAAAAGTCAATACATCAAATGGTAAATAGCCAATAAATCTGTTTTTTAAGTCAAAAATTTTCTTTGTCTTGACTACAAAAATCTTTTTTTGATCCGAATTATATTCAAAATAATCTGAAAAATCAAAAATTGCCATTGAGAGTTGATCTGTTGATGATAGAAAAATCGCATCTATATCTTTTTTTAGAGATTGTTCTTGGATATATTCACATGCTCGACATACTTCTTCAAATGAAATTGAATCTCTATTATGATTTTTCTTCATTGCTATCAACAGATTAGCTATGATGTATTCTGCTCCTACAAATGTTGTCATAAACATTCCTCATTCTATAATTTTTTTGTAAAATAGCCTTCAATAAAGTAAAAGGCAATATACATATTTAACGATTCAAAAAACTGAATCTTTGTAAAAATTAAAATCATATAATTTCAATATATTATGCTCCATAAATTTGGTGCTTTCTCATGCTACGATACCGAGAGCATTAGCAATGTGAGTGTGTGAATTCATAAGAAAATAATCATAACCATCATATTTTACACAACTTTCTGCCTCATCTCGTCATCGACCATCCCAAAGAATTCTCCAACTGAAACTCCGAGAGCTTCGCACAGAGCTTGCATAACAAAAATTGTGGGATTCCTTCTCCCTTTGATAATTCCACGAACGTAGCACTCCTCCAAGTTCGCATATACTGCCAAAGCTGTTTTCGTCATCTTCCTCTCTTTCCTGAGAGAATCCACAACGATACCAATAGATTTCGACAAATCAGGGTATGTTTTCATACCCTGATCTCTACCGGATGCCTTGACTTAAAAACGGTACGATAATATCGGTCTCTAAAATAATCGGTATTATCGTACCTGAAAAGCTCGAAGAGGAGGTGAAGAACTCGCATAGCCTAAAATTAGCTCCATCCGCGCTTAAGTCATGTTAATCTGGTCATTTCATGCTTCCAGAATTTCCAACTACACCTCATCGGAGGAACTATGAAAACTGTAATATGTATACTATTTTCTTTGATCCTTACATTGTTCAGCAACAACGCATATGCAGATAATAATTCTCTATCGCAAGGATTCAGAGGAATACCTTGGGAAACTAAAAACAGCGCGTTCAAAAATGATAATTTTGAACGCGCAAGTGAAGATAGTCTTGATGTTTTCAGATTTGTAAAAGGAGGAAAGTTATATTCTTTAGTTACCACCTATGATACTGGAAAGGGCGCACTTCACTTTGATGAATATATAGAATTTACAGAAAAAGACGTATTTATATATACAAAAAAAGATGATAATCTTTCTTTAGGTGATAAAATAAAACTTGAGAACATATATTATGTAGTTCATGATAACAAATTTATTGGAATTGTCATGCTTGTTGATGAAAAACGTAGTGCATCTCAATATAAATGGTCAGATGACCTTAAGGAAATGTTTCCAAATAATGAATTTCGCGCTCTTGATTATTCTGACAACGATCCAGCATATTTTACAAAAATTGATCGAAATACAAAGCTTGGATTTGACAAATTCTGTATACTGATTGTTCATGTTCCGGACGATATTCAAGATATGATGGATCGAAATATTCTCGAAGAACAAAAAGAAGAGCAACGGAGAAATGAATCAACTGGCGGAACATTCTAAAACATCTATCCAGCACAGGAGTGCTTCCGATGACTACTGAAAATTCCAGAAATGTTTTTGATAACGACATAGGCTCTTTGAATGTCTCCGACTACTTCATCATCTGGAACCCTAAACACAATGGAGAAGCAATCAAAGTAAACTGGACAAAATTTGATAGGCTCATGAAAAAAGTTCCGCAAGAAGACAGAAACACGATCGAAACACTTACTGAAGTTTCTGTGCCAAACGTAACTGCTATATCTCATATAGAAATAAAGTAACTTTCAACCTCAAAAGACTTAGGGAGATGTGGCTCTATGATATCTTCTGATTCCAACAGCATCTATGAAAAAATCAACGCTCTCGATATCTCGGACAAGATGAAAACCAAAATGCGTCTTGTTCACGACAACATCAAGAAAACTAAGCTAGGAATGCCTGAATACGACATGAAAGGAAAAAGCCCTATAGCCTTCTTTAGCATATGGGCATTTCTCTTCAACATCATGTACTATCTCGCTAAAGGAATGTGGCGAAAGGCTATATCGCTTCTCGTGCTTTCTTGCGGACTCATATTCATCTTTGGATGCGCAGAAGAGCTTTTAGGAATAGGAATGCCTGAATATGTGTATCATATAATCACTATCATTCCTGCTGTCATATCGATGCAGAGCGCGTATTATGACATCTACAGAAGCAAAGTCTTGGAGCAGAAATTCTGGTGGTAATTTTGTGATCTGAAAATCTACGCACTTGCTCACACGCAAAAAAAGAGGTTCTGAGCTTAATCAGAACCTCTTTTTTTGCGTGTCCACAATTTAGATATAAGTATACTTATTGATTAGATAAAATTTTACTTAATTATTCTTCATTATCGTTAAGCCAATCCCATGCTTTTTTGGGTAGCCATCCGTTCCTTTCTTGACCTGTGACATCAATGATTAATAAAGAATCGTTATCGTTCAGTACGTTGATAAGCTTTTGATTCCAGTCCTCTAGTGATTCATTTGTTGAAATAATCCATGTATCTTTGAGGTGATGCCACCATCCATCAGCAGATTTAATTGTGTTGATAAACCTATTTTTATCTGTATCACGGGTCTTTATGTCATAGTTGATCAGATATATCATTTTAGTATACCTCTCTAATGCTAAAATTTCTAGCAATATCTAATTTTGTTCCTCCATTCCATTTAATATTTACAACAAAAGATGTCTTATATGAATTATTATACTTTATATTTATTCTTATATCAATATTACACGGGTCATTAAATACTTCCCATTCTGATTCTTCACCACATAAAACTGCAAGACAAAGAGATTGGCTTTCTAATTTTGTTTTATTCGATTCTGTATTATTATATTGACAAGTAAGCTTTGCAAGATCAATATATGCTATATCATCTTTAAATATAGAAGGAAATGATTCATTTTTATTCCAGCCTATCTCAAGATTTAGAAGAGGCTTTACATTAGATATAGAATCATCGGCATTATGCATTTCTATTTTATCTACAATACACTTACATTCTTTTGCTGTTGATGTTCCTATATTTTTAATTCCGACTTTAATCATAATATCACCATCAAATTGATCTGATGTATTTTCTTGATTTCTATTTTCTTCATAGGGTTTTGCGATTTCCAATTTTAATTTTGGCTTAATAAAAAAATTTCGTAATTTTTCAATAAAAATTGTAGATAAAATAGTAAATACCATCAATAATGACTGTAAATAATTTGCTATTACAGAATGAGGAAACTCATTTGATTTATTTATTATATCAATCATAAAAGCCACAATTATAATGATTACAAGTAAAGTAATAGTAAAAAACATAATCGTTATCCCCTAAAATTAACAAGACAAGTCTGCGCCCATTAAATGAGCAACTTGATGGTCTTTCCCAAAAAGAGAATAAGTCAATAATTCTTTCTATGTAGTAAATTTTCAACCGTCAATATTTAGATATAAGTATACTTATTAATTAGATAAATTTTTATCTAATCTCCATCAACACAGTTCTACAACAGAGCGTTTATGTTTTTAAACTTGACAGAACAAAAAATACAGGACAAGAATTCTGATTCTCATATGCGATAAACAGCCCGTTGCCGGGTGAGGATGGAGGATTTTCATGAGTACGTCTGACAAGATGCTGGCCGGTGCCGTCAAGACTGAAGCCGGCGTGGAACTCAACGGAGTTCTGCTGAAGCCCGTTGTGGAACAGTGTGCAGGTTGTGACCGTGTGCGGAATTTTGATGAACAGCAGTTCTGCAGCAGCTACCCCGTGCCCGCGCGCAAATGGGTGGGCGGACGTTGCAACTTCGCCACCCACATCAAAACGGAAAGTGCCGCCAAGGCCAAGGTAAACCCGCTGAAGGCCTCCAAGCGCGCTGCCAAGGGCCGCTAGGTCTGTTTTCTTTTTTTTCGTTCACCGGGAGTTCGCCGTATGTTTCGGCTGCCCCCGGTGATTGTCGTTTAATCATGTCGTTTCAATCGCAGGAGTCGCTATGCGAGACGAGTTGATTGCGGCCTTGGCCGGTCGTGCGGAACGCGCGCTGGAGCTTCAGTCCGGTTTGACGTCCTTTCCCGCCTTGTCGCCCGAGAACGGCGGCGAAGGGGAGGAAAGGAAGGCGGTGTGGCTTGAGGAACGTCTGCGCGCGTTCGGACTGAAGGATATCGAACATGTGGATGCTCCCGATAGTCGTGTACCCTCCGGCAGAAGGCCCAACATGATTGTCCGGGTGCCGGGCAGAACACGTCGCATGCTGTGGGTGCTCGCTCACCTTGATGTGGTCCCGCCGGGAGAACTCAGCCTGTGGAAGAGCGACCCGTGGACCGTGACGCGTGACCCCGCGGATCCCGATCTCATTTACGGGAGGGGAGTGGAAGACAACCAGCAGGCTGCCGTGTCGGCCATACTTCTTGCCGCGGAGCTCAAGGAAAAGGGCATCACTCCCGAACTCGGTCTGGGGATTATTCTTGTAGCGGATGAGGAGACCGGCAACAAGTATGGTATTGAGCATGTGCTTGCGGAGCGTCCGGATCTGATTGCTCCTGATGATCTCGTCATGGTGCCTGACTACGGCACTGTGGATGGTGCGCTGATTGAAGTGGCGGAAAAGAGTACCCTGTGGGTGAAGGTCACTGTCACGGGGGCACAGTGTCATGCTTCCACGCCTGATGAGGGCAAAAACGCGCTGGTCGCGGCTTCCGACATGATTCTGCATGTGCAGAGCGAAATGGAAGCCCGTTTTCCGGAGCGCAATTCTCTGTTCACGCCTGATCGCAGCACCATTACCCCCACGCGACACGATGCCAACGTGCCCAATGTGAACACCATGCCGGGCAAGGATGTCTTTTTTGTAGACTCACGGATTCTGCCGCACTATGATCTTGATGAGGTCCTCGCCGCCATGCGTGCCTTTATGGAAGGTGTCGCGGCAAGGCACGGGGTTGGAGTCGAGCTTGAGGTTGTGAATCGTGAGGCTGGTCCCGCACCGACACCGGTGGACAGTCCTGTTGTGGTTGCGCTTAAAGACGCTGTTTTTAAAGTATACGGCATTCGTTGTCGTGAAGGCGGAGTCGGCGGCGGTACAGTGGCCAAACAGTTCCGGGCGCGGGGCATCAATGCGGCCGTATGGTGCAGGGTGCTTGACAACTGCCATGTCCCCAATGAGGGAGCGCGTCTTTCCCATGCAGTGGGAGACGCCCAGGTCTACGCTCACATGTTGTTTGCTTCCGATTCCGGCATGGTTTGAGAAACGTTCTTCCGAGAAGCGGCGTTCTCCGTGCGGCCTTATCCGCACGGAGGCGGGGAGAGCGGCAGCGGACGCCTGCCGTGAATTGAACCCCATAAACCTTATGAAGGTGGGCAACCAATGCAGCATGGCTCTTTTTCCCGCATGCTGGCTCATGCCATGGGGCGCATTGCGCCCCGTTCCTTTTTCCCGCACGGCGCATCCGCTCCGGAAGGGGGGCCGTTCCGCCCCAAGCTGCTTGCTGTACTCAGGAACGGCTACTCTGCGGCGGATTTCAGCAAGGATGCCATTGCCGGACTGACCGTGGGCGTGGTGGCCATGCCTCTGGCCATGGCCTTTGCCATCGCTTCCGGCGTGGAGCCCATACAGGGGCTGTATACCGCCATTATCGCCGGGCTGGTGATCGCTCTGCTGGGGGGAAGCCGTTACCAGATCAGCGGCCCTACCGGGGCCTTTGTCGTCATTATCTACGGCATTGTCTATCGGCATGGTTATGATGGTCTGGTGCTGACCACGCTCATTGCCGGATGTCTTCTTGCCCTGGGGGGGCTGTTCCGGCTCGGCTCGATCATCAAGTTCATTCCGTATCCCGTAACCACAGGTTTTACGGCGGGCATTGCCCTGATTATCTTTTCCCAGCAGATGGGAGACTTTTTCGGGTTGTCCGTCACGAATGCGCCGCCCGAATTTTTCAGCAAATGGGCGGTCTATCTTGATGATATGGAGAATCTGTCGCCCATGACGCTCGGAGTCGCTGCGGCCACGCTTGCGGTGATGCTTCTGATCCGGCGTTTTGTTCCCCGCGTGCCCGCGCCCGTTGCGGGGGTCATCTTCGGCGCACTCGTGGTCTGGCTCTTCGACCTGCCGGTGGATACCATCGCGGGCAGATATGGAGCCATACCTTCTTCCCTGCCGTCCTTTCACTGGCCGGAAGTCAGCATTGAACGCATTCAGGTTCTGTTTCCCGATGCGGTGACCATCGCGCTTCTGGCCGGAATCGAATCCCTGCTTACCTGCGTCGTGGCTGACAGCATGACCGGAGACAAGCATTATTCCAATATGGAACTGGTAGCGCAGGGGCTGGGCAACATGTCCAGCGCTCTGTTCGGCGGCATTCCCGCCACCGGAGCCATTGCCAGGACAGCCACCAATATCAGCAGCGGGGCGCGTACGCCGGTTTCCGCCATCATCCACTCCCTGACAGTTCTGGCATTTGTGCTGTGGCTTTCCCCCCTTACATCCGCCATTCCTTTGGCAAGCCTTGCCGCCGTGATGGTGATCATCGCCTGGGGAATGCTGGAAACCAAGGCCATCAAGGCCATTCTGCGGGGACCGAAGTCCGACTGGTCGGTAATGCTGCTGACCTTCGTTCTGACTCTGGTTGTGGATCTCACCGTTGCCGTGTATGTCGGCGTTATTCTTGCATCTCTGCTCTTCATGCGGCGCATGAGCGTCATGACCCGCGTGCATGAGGTCGAATGCGTCGACGGGGACTGTGAGGAACTGCCTCTGGAACAGCCCAGCCTTCCGGAAGGTGTGCGCCTGTTCTCCATTAACGGCCCCTTTTTCTTCGGCATGGTGGATCGTTTTCAGAACGCTCTTGCCGGCACCCAGAGTACCGTCAGGGTCTATGTACTCAACATGCATGATGTACCGACCATCGACGCCACGGGTATCCATGTTCTGGAGGCATTTCTCGCGCACCGTTCCGACGGGTACAAGGTGGTGCTCGCAGCCGTTCCCGCACCTACCCGCCGCATTCTGCGCCGTATGGGGCTGCTGCGCAGCCTTGGCGAAGACAATGTGTGCCATTCTCTTGATATGGCCTTGGCCAGAGCCGCGGAACTGGCCCGTTTCCGGTAGCCCATGAGAACCCTTCAGATCGTCAATGTCCGCTGGTACAACGCTACCGCGTGGTACGGCGTGACTCTGGCCCGTACTCTGAATGCGGCCGGCCATCGTTCAAGAGTGGTCGGTCTTGCGGAAACAGAACCTTTGCGACAGGCCCGCCGCATGGGAATGGAATGCGAAGAACTGCCGTTGAATGACATGGCGCCGCATCGACTGCCCGCCCTTGTGCGCGGCATGGAAGATCTGTTGCGCAGGTTCAGGCCCGATGTGGTAAACTGCCACAGAGGAGAGAGCTTTGTCCTGTGGGCGCTGCTCAAGCGGCGCTTCGGTTTCGCCCTGGTGCGTACGCGCGGGGATCAACGTCTGCCCAGGAGCAATGTTCCCAACCTCTGGCTGCACCGGAAGGCCGCCGATGCGGTGGTATCCACCAACAGCCGCATGTCGCGCCACTTTCTGACACGCCTCGGGGTGCCGGAGGAGAGACTGTTTACCGTACTCGGCGGTGTGGATACCGCGCGCTTTCATGCTTCTTCCGTATCAAGGACGACGGCTCGTGCTTCATTCGGTTTCGAGCCATGTGACTTTGTCCTGGGAATTGTCGGCAGAATGGACGAGGTAAAGGGCATCAGGGAATCCATACGCGCGCTGGCTGCGGCCCGGAAGTCGTGGCCGGCAGGGGGAAGACTCCGTCTTCTGGTCATTGGTTTTGATTCCCAGTACTCCGTAAATGACGTGAACACCTGGTCGGAAGAGGCAGGGCTGGGGCCGCTGGACTCTCCCGGGGCGGCGGTGGTCGTCAGCGGACGGGTGGCACAGCCGGAACACGCGATCAATGCGCTTGATATGGGAGTGATTGCTTCGCTCGGTTCCGAGACCATCGCCCGTGCGGCGTTGGAGATTATGGCCTGCGGTGTGCCGCTTGTCGGCAGCGCGGTTGGGGTCATGCCCGATATTCTCCCGCAGGAACTGTTGTTTGCGCCGGGAGATGTTTCGGAAATGAGCAGACTGATGCTTCGCGCAGGGAATGCCGCCTGGCTGGACGCCGTACGGAAGACCTGCCATGAACGTATTTTCTGCGGGGCGGTTCCGCCTGTTCCCGGAATCCGTCCGAGCGGCGGGCTGACTCTGGAAAATTTTCGCGATCAGACGCTTGCTGTGTACGCGAGTGCATTGAAGCGTGCGGGATTGACGGAAGGAGAGTCCCTCTGATGCAGGATCAGCTTCAGGGGGGGCGACTGTCCCGGGAGTCGATCTGAGCGGTACAGATATTTTTAATAACAGACTGCTCCGGACAGACAATTAATTCCAGACGACCAGATGGGAGGAAATATGTTTATCGGTTTTGCCAGCGACAATACGGCGGGGGTTCATCCCCGTATCATGCAGGCGATACTTGAGGCCAACGCCGGTTATTGTCGTCCTTACGGCTTTGACGAGTGGAGCGAGGCCGCGCTTGCGCAGTTCCATAGATTGTTTGGACATGATGTTCAGGTTTTTTTCGCGCTGAGCGGAACAGGCGGCAATGTCATGAGTCTGCGTGCCATGCTCAGACCGTGGCAGGGTGTCGTCTGTTCTCATGTGGCGCATATCAATACCGATGAAAGTGGTGCTCCCGAATGGGTGGGAGGGGCCAAGCTGTTGACCCTGCCCGCTGACGGGGAGGGGAAGATACGCCCCGAGCAGCTTGAGCGCTGGGCAGGTGACCTGAAGGACTGCCATCATGTCACGCCGCACGCACTTTCTCTCACTCAGACAACGGAACTGGGGGGCGTATACAGTCTGGAGGAAGTGCGAGCCCTGACGGAGAAGGCTCATTCCATGGGATTGGTGACGCACATGGACGGTACACGCATCGCCAATGCTGTGGCCTCTCTTGATGTTGATGTGCGCGAGCTGACCCGTGAATCCGGCATTGATATCCTTTCCTTCGGGGGAACGAAGAATGGGCTGATGCTTGGTGAGGCTGTAGTTGTTTTCCGGCCTGATCTGGCAGAGGACTTTCTGACCATGCGCAAGCAGTCGCTTCAGCTTGTCTCGAAAATGCGTTTTGTGGCCGCACAGTTTACTGAAGCGCTCAGGGACGGCCTCTGGCTCGAAAACGCCCGCCATGCCAATGCCATGGCCCGTTATTTTGCTTCCGAACTGAATCGCCTGCCGCACATGCAGGCGCGGACTCCGGCCGCCAATGCTCTTTTTGTGCGCATGAAGCCGGAACATATGGGCAGACTCATGGAAAAATATTATTTTTATGAAGTGGATCATGAACTCCATATCGCCAGACTGATGTGCAGCTTTGCCACAACCAGGGAGGAAATCGACGCCTTTGTGCAGGATGCTGCCGCTCTGGTGTAAACGTATTTCGGGAAACTCCGTCTGATGCCTGCTCCCGGCCGGAATATCCGGTCGGGGGCTTTCTTTTCGGGGGTGTTTTTGAGTAAAGTGGTTTCCAGCCGGGGCGAGGCACTTCATGCCTGAACCTTGGGAGCTGCCGCGACTGGGTTGCCCGATATCGAGTCCTTTTTCGCGGGAGTATGCCCGCGCCCTGGTGAATCGCATCGCAGGGGAGAATGGGCATGGTCGGAAAAAACGGCGAGAGCGCCGGAATACCGGCGGACAACGGGCTTGGAACGGAAGCCCTGGGGCATCTGTTGCTGCGTCTGGCGCTTCCTTCCATTCTGGCCCAGGTGGTTAATCTGCTATATAATCTGGTGGATCGCGTGTTTGTCGGGAGAATACCCGATACCGGAGCGTTGGCGCTGGCCGGTGTCGGCGTGGCCTTTCCCGTGATCATGTTTATTTCCGCCTTTGCCAGCCTGGTAGGCATGGGGGGCGCGCCGCGGGCTTCCATGGCCATGGGACGCGGGGACAGGGAGACGGCGGAGCGCATTCTCGGCTCGGCCCTTGTTTTTCTGCTTGTGACGGGTGTGCTTCTGTTCGTGCTGTTTTTTGTTTCCCGCCGTCCGTTGCTGCATTTTCTCGGGGCAAGTTCCGACACTATCGGTTTTGCCGAGGAGTACCTTACCGTATATCTGTTCGGAACCCTTTCCGTCCAGCTCACGCTGGGACTGAACCAGTATGTTTCCTGCCAGGGGTTCGCCAAGGTTGCCATGGCGACAGTCTGCATCGGCGCTGTATTGAATATCGTCCTTGATCCTCTGTTTATCTACTGTTTGGACATGGGGTGCAAAGGCGCTGCTCTGGCGACGATATGCAGTCAGAGTGTGAGCGCGGTCTGGATATTCTGCTTTTTTTTCGGACGCCGCAGCATATTGCGTCTGCGCCGGGCATATCTCAGGCTGGATCGCCGGATACTGCTGCCCGTTCTTGCGCTGGGCATGGGGCCTTTCATTCTGCAGTCCACGGAATGTCTTGTGCCTTTGACCCTGAACGCGGGAATGCAGTATTACGGCAATGACGCCTATGTCAGCGCCATGACGATTCTGTTCGTGATTGCGGAAATGCTGTTTCTGCCCGTAGACGGCCTGTGCCAGGGAGCCGTGCCCATTATGAGCTATAACTTCGGCGCGGGCAACGCGCAAAGAGTCAGCGGCGCATTCAGGTTGATGGCCTGGTGGGCGTCTGCGCTCACCTTTGCGGGGACGGCAGTGGTCCTGCTTTTCCCCCGGCCTTTCATCGCACTGTTCACGAGCGATACGGAAGTCGTCCGCATCAGTGCGCATGGCGCGCGGCTGTATATGGCAGGGATGCTTTTTTCCGGAATACAGCTTGCCATTCAGCGAACCTTTCTGGCACTGGGACAGGCTAAACTTGCCATGTGCGTCGCTCTTTTGCGCAAGCTCGTGCTGCTCATTCCTCTGGCCCTGCTGCTGCCGCGCATGGGCTTTGGGACTGACGGACTCTTTGTTTCGGAATCAGTGGCTGATGTATTGTCTGTCGCGGCGTCAATTGTTCTATTCGTCTTCCATCGCAGGCGTCTTTTTGTTCCCGCGTCACAGTCAGTGCAGGCGGAGAAATCGTGCCGGGGGGATGCGCGGAATGATTGAAGTCTTTCAGACGGCGTTCTGTACCGGATTAATTCTGTTGCCGGGCCGCTTTCAGTTAACGATGCTGTTTAGGATAAGGCGCTTATTATATTCAAATAAAATAACATGATATATAAAAAAGACAAAAGAGGAAAACGATATGCCGCTGGGTGACGCCGAAATCCTAGTGGGTGTCCGGAAACATGCCAAGGGCCGCAATTCGGACGGCGGCAAAGAAACTTCTTGCCCTCGCATTGACTCCGGAGAGGAGAAAAGCGCGGCGCGGAAGAGGAAAGACAGGAAGAGGCGGGAGCTGTGCAGCGGGCTTTGTTCTGCGGGGTATTCCCGGAGCAAAGGTGTTGCATGTCTCATTCCTTTATGGAGGGGACGGAAAACGACGTCCCGCCCGGAGCAGTGCTCTCCGGTCTCTGCTTTCCGGTTTCGGGAACAGGAATAGGATGGCTGTTGCTGTCCACCACGATTTTGCCGACTTTCCTGTACAGAAGCTGAAGAGCCTTGGTTGCAAGCAGTCGGAGATGCAGTTCGTCGATGAGACGGCGTTTGTACACGGCGTCATGCAGCTTGTCGTAGTTCTTGCTGGTCTTTTCCGCCAGACGCAGTATCTGCCGGTCGGCTTCCTCGCGGGAAACAACCAGCTTTTCATGCTCGGCCACGGCCAGCAGAAGCACCTGCATGCGAGCTCTTTCTTCCGCTTGGACATTAAGTTCCTTTTCCATGTCTGCCATGAGACGGCGGATCTCTTCTTCGGACTTCCCCTGACGCTGGAAGACCGTTGCCAATTCCTGTTCGCAGTCCTGCCTGTTGAGACTCATGATCGCGGGAGGAATGGAGAACTCCCTGTTCTCCAGAAGCGACTCGATGAGTCTTTTCTGGGCGCGGGACTGAATGTTTTTTATCTTTTCTCCCATGATGTGAGCAAAAATAGAGTTCTTGAGCTTTTCAAGGGAGGAAAAGCCGAGCTGTTCGGCCAGCCCTTCGTCGAAGGGCGGCAGAACTTCCGTGTTGATGCTCACAAGTTCCACCTGCATGGTTATGTTCCGTCCGCGCAGGGAAGGATCGGGATAATTGCCCGGGCAGGGCACATCGGTCTGCATTTTTTCCCCCGCGTGAAGCGAGCGGGCCAGCGCTTCGACTTCGGAAGGAGCGCCGGTCACCGGATGCAGCTTCATGGTGAAGTCGTCGTGGCGCATGTCGGGCAGATCTTTCCCGTCGGCTTCGGCGGAGATGTTCAGGCGCAGAACATCTCCGTCCTGCGGCAGTCTTTTTTCTTCCACCGGATGAAGAACAGCACGGCTGCGCTGCGCCTGGAGAACTGCATGCCTGAACTCTCTGGGATCGGGCAGGGGTTCTTCCACTTCCACGGCAAGTGTGGAGAGGTCTTCGGGCAGATCGAGTTCCGGCAGAGCTTCCACTTCAAAGGAGAAGCTGTATTTGTCCTGCCTGGAGTTCTCCTTTCCGGGGAGAAGTCGGACCGGAGAAAGCGGCAGAATTCCGGCCTGTTGCAGAACCTCGGGAATGCAGTCGTCCACGAGCCATTCCATGGTTGCCGCCCGGATATCGTTTTTTTCAAGGTCGGATTCGGGTGTCATGTCCATGACGGCGCTGCGTGCAGCACCCCTGCGTTCTTCATCTATAGTTACGCGAAAACGGCAGAGAGTGGGGGTGGGACGTTCCATAAGGTACTGCATGATCCATCTCCGGGAAAACAGACCGGCCGGTTCTGCGGCGGCGAAGATACGCCCCGGCCTGAAGTGCGGCAATGGTTCCGTCGCCCATGGCCGTGGTTATCTGGCGATACTTCTTGGTCGTAACGTCGCCGGCCGCGAATACACCGGGAATATTGGTTTCCATGTCGGCATTGACGCGAATGTAGCCGTGGTCCATGTCGAGTTTGTCTTCGAACACGCCGGTGTTCGGGGTCTGGCCTATGAAGCAGAATATGCCGTCAACGTCTTCGGTATAGGTTCTGTCTTCGGCCTTGTCGTGGAAGGTGACTCTGCCTCTTCCATCGGTCAGTTCCTCAACGGCAGTGATGTCCATCGAAACGGAGACCTGAATTTTTCCCGTGGCGCGGGCCAGATCCTGAGTGGACGCGGCGGCGATGCAGGAAGGGAAGGTTTCCACAATGTGAATGTTGCTGACGCCGAGCCCGAGAAGGTACAGCGATTCGTCGAAGCCGCTGTTGCCGCCGCCCATGACGATGATATCCTTCCCCTTGTAGGGCGTACCGTCGCATACGGAGCAGTAGTGGATGTTGGGAAAATTGGTTTCCACGGGGAAGGGGCGGGGGCTGCGGCCGGTGGCCACGATGACGGCGGGAGCCTCGTACTCTTCACCCATGGACGTGGTGATCTTCTTGATGTCGCCTGAAAAGTTCACGGCGGTCACTTTGTCCACTTCCTCTATGGCGACGTTGAGCGATTCGACGTGTTCCCGGCACTTTTCCATGAGATCAATGCCGTGAATGCTCTGATAGGAGGGCACGTTTTCCACGGTGTTGGTCCAGTTCACCAGGCCGCCGCAGACCTGCTGCTCGAGGATGCAGGCACGGATGTTGGCACGCGCCGCATAGATGGCAGCGGTCATGCCGCAGATACCGCCGCCGATGATGACGAGATCAAAGCTCTTCATGACGGACCTCAGGCTTGTTTGAACCATTTCATGGTTTCCATGGGGTTCATGACACCGGAATGACGGGCCGCGATGACACCGTTCTTGACGGCACAGAGGGTGGGAACGCGTTCCACGTCCATTTTCTTCAAGAGTTCAGCCTGTTCCACGGATTCCACAGCAGCCAGATCCAGTTCCGGCATCATGGCTTTGACCTTGTCTAGAACGGTGCCCATGATCTTGCAGTGAGGGCACAGGTGCTTGTGGCAGATGATGATGCCGTTGTGAGAGGCCATATAGGCGTCGAACGTTTCGCTGGTAAGGGCTTCATAATTTTCGACTGGCATGGAAAACTCCTTAGCTGTTTGTACCGTCCGCTCTGCGAGCGGCGATGCGCTGTTGCATGAAGGTACCGGAAATGATGATGGAAAGGCCGAGAAGGGTGGTCCAGGCTATGGGTTCATGTATGACGAGACTGATCCAGAAGAGGGCCAGAAACGGCACGAGGAACGGAAGCGTGGAAATTCGGGCGACGGATGAGGTGAGGCGCAGAGCCATGCCCCAGAGAAGGAAGGGAATGGCGAGTTCGAAAAGACCCACATACACGCCGCCGAGAAGAGGGCTAAGGGGAATGAGCAGTGAACCGCCCTGCACCATCAAGGTGACGGCGGCCAGTACGAAGGATGTGAAGAAACAGATGACGAGGCCGGGAAAAGCGGGAATGCGGCTCTTGGTGTTCACAATCCAGTACAGGGCGTAAAGAAGTGTGCTGGCAATGATGCAGACCATGCCTGCGGGATGCAGCGGACCGAGTTCTCCGCCGGCTCCGAGGGAGATGACCAGAACGCCGGTGTAGGCAAAGAGCATCCAGAAGAGTTCCCTGGCGGAAAGTTTCTGGTTCATGAGCCATGAGGCCAGAATGGCCAGCATGAGGGCCCAGGTGTAGTTGATGGGTTGTGCTATCTGGGCGGGCAGATAGTCGTAGGCCACGAAGAGCACCGTGTAGTAGAGGTAGAGCATGAAACCGAGAAGAATGCCGTTTCTCCAGTCTCTGCCGGAGAGGGACCTGAATTCGGAAAGTTTTCTTCCCGCCGCCATGGTACCCAGCAGAAAAAACGCGGCCGTGGCCATGCTCACATAGATGAGCTGCATGGGAGTGAGGTTTTCGAGAGCCACCTTGAAGGCCGTGGAAACGGTGGACCATGCAAGCATGGTCAGTCCGGCGTAGAGGAATGCTTTTGTCTGGCTAGTCATGGGAAGTGCCTGCGGGAAGAAAACGCGTTCGGGTGGGAAAAGGGGGGGGCCGTAGAACGCCGGAGGAGTCCGGGGCCGCGCCCCTGTCTGCCGCAGGGGCGCGGTGCGGATCATCAGGAGGCGCGAAGTTCGGCCATGAACAGTTTGAGCTGATCGAGAAGCTGCTTGGCAACGTCCTTGTGCTCATGAGCTATGTTGTGCAGCTGGAAGGGGTCGGTACGGCGATCGTAGAGTTCGTCGCGTTCCGGCACTTCGGTAGAGGCGGCAGCGGTGCAGGTCCACTGGGCTTCACCGTCCAGAGTGGCCATTTTCTTGTGGGCTTCGTAGGCCTTGTTGTAGAAGGCGGTGTCGCGGTCTTCCACCACGTTGGCCTTGGCGAGCTGACGCAGGTGGGCGGTGGAGGCGGCGAGATCCTGGCCGTAGATGCCGAAGCGGGCGTCGGCTACGGTCTTTTCGTCGTCTTTGAGCCAGTGGATGAACGACCAGTCTTCGGTGATGATGGACCAGGAGTAGCGGAAGTAACCGGCGATGGCGAAGTCGCGCACCTTTTCCACTTCACCGCGGATCATGGGCAGCAGGCTGTGACCCTGCATGGAGGGATGCACGCCGAGACCCAGCCAGTCGCAGACGGTGGGAGCCACGTCGCAGGATTGTACGAAACCCTTGAGCCGCTGATTGCGGGGCAGACCGGGGCCGCGGACGATCATCGGGGTATGAGCCAGCTCTTCATAGGGCCAGGGGCGGCACTTGCGCATGATGCCGTGACCGTGTTCGCCCTTGCCCATGGGAGAGCCGTGGTCGGAAACCAGCATGACCATGGTGTTGGATTCAAGGCCGAGGTCGTGGATGGCCCTGGTCAAATGGCCGAACCACTTGTCCACGTTGGTGAGCTTTTCGGCATAGAGCATACGGATGTGATGAAGTTCCTCATCGGTGTACATGCCTTCCACGTGGGCCTGAATGGGGAGAAACATGTCCTTGCCCTTGTAGTCGGGGTCGTACATGCACTTCTTGTCGGGATCATAGACGGATGGGGCATCCCAGGGTTCATGGGGATCAAAGCAGTCGATCCACATGAAGAACGACTTGTTCTTGTCTACGCTGGCAAGGTACTTGGCGGCCTCCTTGAAGATATGGGCGGCGTGCTGATCTTCATCGCTCTTCCAGTACTGACGTTCCTTCAGGTGGCATTCGATCTGGTTGAGCAGAGGGCGCACCACGTTTTCGCCGAGGATTTCGTCGGCCTTGTCGATGACGTGCTGTTCCACATAGTCTTCGGCCTTGAACATGGGGGTCAGATCGTCCTGGGCATAGTACTGATGGTCTGTTTCATGGCCGTGCAGGAAGTACACACGGTCGAAGCCGCGGGAGTAGCCGAATTTGGGCAGACGCCAGGGGCCGGCGTCATAGACCAGATAGGTTTCGACGGGCTGTCCCCAGCAGAGGTCGGCAATGGTGGTGTCGTCGATGTCGAGCTGCGACCAGCCCTTCACGGGCAGAGTGTAACGGCCGGTGAGCATGGAACGGCGGCAGGGCACGGTGGGAAGGCTTTCGGTGTAGCAGTTCTCGAACAGCGTACCTTCAGAGGCAAAACGGTCGATGTTGGGGGTTTTGATCCAGGAGTTGCCGTAGCAGCCCAGATAGTTGAACTGCATGGTGTCGCACATGACCACAATAGCGTTTCTGATTTCTCGCATGGTTTTGATCCTCTTGAGGTTATTGAACAAGATTACTTTCCGGCCAGGGACATAAGGAGGGCCTTATTGCGGTCGGATTCCTTCTGAATGAATGCCAGGGTGTCGGCGGTGTTGAGGTAGCCGGGAGCAAGGCCGAGCTTGTCGAGAGCATCGGCGAACTCGGGAGATTCGCAGGCCTGCTTCATGGCGGCGCTCAGCTTGCTTACCACATCGGCGGGAATGCCCTTGGGAGCGAACAGACAGGTCCACTGGCTGATGACGAGATCCTTGCCTTCTTCCTTGGCTGTGGGGCAGTCAGGGAAGGCCTTGTCACGTTCGTTGCTGAGCAGAACGAGGGGCTTCACTTCAAAGTTCTTGATAGTGCCGGCGGTGGTGGCGTAGAGCTGGGCGCGGTTGCCGGCCAGAGCCTGGAAGGCGTCGGCGTCGCCGTTGAAGGGCACGTGGTTCTGAGAAGGCATGCCGTACTGCTTGAAGAAGGCGAGTTCGGCGAGGAAGGGCACGGAACCTGCGCCGGCTGAAGCCCAGAAGAACTTGGAAGGAGCTTCCTTGACGGCTTTGCCCAGTTCGGCGGTGGTGTTCCAGGGTGCGTTCTTGGGAGTGACGATGTAGTAGGGCGCGTTGACTGCACGACCGATGATGGTGAAGGTGTCGATCGAGTAGGGCAGCTTGCGCATGTGGGGATGAATGGCCAGAGGCGCGCTGGGACAGAAGCCGAGGGTATAGCCGTCGGGTTTGGCCGTGGCCACGGCATTCATGCCGTTGAGGCCGGAGGCGCCCACGATGTTCTGCACGGCTACGTTCTGACCGAGGAGTTTGGACATTTCCGTGGCGAGCAAACGTCCGATGATGTCGGCTTCACCGCCTGCGCCGAAGGGGACGATCACGGTGATGGGACGTTCAGGATAGTCGGCGGCGTGTGCGTTCTGCGTGAGATCGGGGGTAAGGGTTGCAGCGGCAATGGCTAGTCCGGCAAGAAGTTTCCTGATCATAAGGCTCTCCTTTAGAAGTTGGGTTCACAGGTTCGTTTATCCCTGGCCTTTCTGAAGAAAGGCAGAACGAGCAGGATCAGAGCTACGGCGAAGAGGACGATGGCCACGGGGTGTTCGAGGGTGTAGTCCGCGAGGGAGCCACCGCCCATGTAGATGGCCACCTGACTCATGCGGTACTCGAGCTGATTGCTGAGCACGTAGCCGATGAGCAGCGGCGCGACCGGGAAGTCGGTGAGACGCATGAGGAAGGCTACGACGCCGATGACGAGGGTTACCCAGATGTCGAACATGCTGCTTCTGGGCAGATACACGCCGATGAGGGAGCAGATGACGATGAACCCGAGCAGAACGGCCGTGGGGAAGGCGATGATCTTGCCGAAACCGCGGATGCAGATCCACGCCGTCGGGATGAGGGCGAGGTTGGACATAATGAGCAGAATGAAGGTGGCGTATACGATGTCGGGGTTGTCGGCCATGAGACGCACGCCGGGGGTGATGCCGTGCAGGGTAAGGGTGGCCAGCATGAGGGCCATGGTGGGTTCGCCGGGAATACCCATGGCCAGCGTGGGCACGAGTGCACCGCCGGATACGGCGTTGTTGGAGGATTCCGCGGCGATGAGGCCGTCGGGTTCGCCCTTGCCGAAGTTGTCGCGGGCAGGGGAGATTCGTTTGGCCGAAGAGTAGGCTATGAAGGTTGCCGCCGTAGCGCCGGTGCCGGGCAGAATACCCAGACCGCAGCCGAGGAAGGAGGAGCGCAGAAGGTTGGAAATGCGCCCCTTGACTTTCCAGTCGGACCAGGAGGGGAGCTTCATGCTGGTGCAGTGGATGACACTAGGGGCCTTTTCCGAGAAGGACTCATAAACGCGGTAGAACAGTTCGGCGAGGGGGAAGACGCCCACAACTACGGGCATGAGGTCGATGCCGGAAACGAGATTCTGGCTGCCGAAGGTAAAGCGCATCTCTCCGGTCTGCGGATCGTTGCCGATGGTGGCTAGGAAGAGACCGGCCACCCCCATCATGATACCCTTGACGTGATTGTCGTCGGAGAGGCTGGTGATGCAGGCAAGGCCCATGCAGATGAGGGCGCAGATTTCCAGCGGGCCGCCGTATTTCACGGAAAGGGCGGCGAGGGTGGGCGCTGCGAGTACGAGTACCACGCAGGAAATGAGGCCACCGAGTACCGAAGACATGGTGACCCAGCCGAGGGCTTCCCGTGCCTGACCTTTCTTGGCCATGGGATAGCCTTCCATGCCGGTGCATGCCGATTGCGGCGTGCCGGGAGTGTTGAGAAGCACGGCGGAAATGCTGCCTCCGTAAATGGATGAGGCATATACGCCGAGCAGCAGGGCGATGGCCGGACCGCTGCCCATCTTGAGGGTGAAGGGAATGCATATGGTGATGGCCACGGCCGTTCCGAGACCGGGCAGAGCGCCGATGACGGTGCCGAACAGAACGCCGAAGGCCAACATTCCCAGACAGAACGGATCGGCGATGGTTCCTAATGCGTGGAAGATATTTTCAAACATGGATATACCTGCCTGTCTGCACTATAGAAGAGCGAGGAAGAAGGGGCGTGGCATGGGAATGCCCAGCAGCTTTTCAAAGGAAAGCCAGGCAAGCAGCGCCACCATGACGGCGACGGGAACGGTGAGCTTGTTCCTGTAGCCCATGATCCAGAAGAACACGAGAAGGAAAAGAAGCGTACTGCCGAACAGGCCGATGTATTCGAAGGTGAAGACGTACGCGACGATGCAGAGCAGAACCTTTCCCAGTTGTATCCGGGCCTTCTTGAAGTCGTACCAGTCGTTTTCGTCCCTGGGGCCGAGCAGATAGAGAACGCTTGCGCCGATCCAGATGAAGATGAGTATCTTGGGATACGTCATGATGTGCATGGCGTTCGGATCCGCAAAGAGCATTTCGTGGGGGGCCATGGCCACCTTGAGCAGGCAGAGTCCGATGAGCAGAAATATTCCGCCTGCGAGAATGTTGCCTCGTTTCACCATCATACCTCCTGAAACTACGTCTTTTTTATTCTTCGGAAGGGTGAGTGTAGAGGGAAGCCAGAAATTCGCGGCATTGCTTTTCGGTGATGACCGTCTGCGGAGTGAGGCTCCAGTACCTGTCCATGATTTCCAGAACGGGAACTCTGGCAAGAAGGTTTTCGCGACTGAGGAGCGGAGGTTCGGAAATGATTTTTACAACGCCCTTCAGGCCCAGGGAGCGCATGGCCCGGTAAAGATTGGCCTCGATGATGCGTATGCGTTCGACATCGTTATCCCAGATGGAAATTTCGGTGTTCATGAAGAACTCCTTGTGTATGAAATAACGATTATAGTTTTTAAATATTTTAGTCAACGGATAATTTTTATAATTTGCACAAAATTAATTATATATAATAAATAAAAATAGTTATATAAAAATAATTTTGAAAAATATTAAAAAAATACGTTTCGGTGGACAATGGAGCAGTTTGATGTTAGGAAATGTCAGTTTTTTGAGATCACTCTAAGGGAACGCCATGATTTTTGACGACCAGACTCTGACAGCGGGATATGCTTTTGCCGCACAACTGTACGAAGCGCACAAGGAACTCTCCGCACATGATCTGAAGCTTGTCATGCTGGCTGCGGTGGGGAATGTGCCGCTGAGTTCCTCCGCACTGGAGCGCATACGGCAGCGCATTCAGCCCCATTGTGAAGGGTGTGATCGTATTTTATTTGTTATTACAGTGCTTTGTGAGTTGGATAGAATTTCAGGGGACAGGCAGATGCCGCCTGTCCGCGTCATCGATATCATGAGCCATATTCAGGCCTTCCGGGAGAATATGCCGGAAGGCGCCGTCATAGAATGCCACGGGAACAGCACTCTGCCCTTGGTGCTGTGGTTCGCCTTCCGCAAGGCCGTCGTGTACTTTACCGGAGACAAGGCCTTTGCGGCTTGCTGCTCGGCCATTGCCGGACATGACATTCTCTGGATATCGCCTGACGAGCCTTTTGTTGCCGATGCCTATCACTTCGTTTCCCTGTCCAGGGGGAATCTGGCTGTTCCGGCGTTCTACCGCAAGCTGTTCCGTGCTCATTATCTGGGGGCCGTCATTCTCACCACATGGTCGTTCCTCAACTGCGACAGTCCCAGAATTCTTCAGTTGAAACAGAAGTTCATCAGCAGCGGAGAACTCAGAACCGTGATTCAGCTCCCTTCGGGAATCATGCACAGAACACTTCCCGCCCTGCTGCAGCTGGTTCCGTGCCGGGGGGGAAAGCAGGGAAACGTACGCCTCATCAACGCCAAGGAATGGTTCATTTTCGGCCATGCGGGAACCATAGAGGTCAGCTATCTCACACCCATTCTGGATCAGGTGGACAGAAAACCGCATGCGGAAGGCGCTCAGCGTGCGCCCATGCCTCCAGCGGAGGATGTTTCTGCGGCGGCGCTCATTCTTCGTCAGTGCGATCTGCGCATGCGTGATCTGCAGGTGCTGCACAGCAACGCGGAGCATTCCGAACGCCTTGAGGAATGCGCCACGCTCATTCGCGGGCAGATGCTGCCGACAAGGGCACCGCATGAAATCGCGCATGAATACAGGGAAGTCATGCTCACCGACATTGATGAATTCGGACTTATCGCATCGGCGAGCCGCGTGGTGGATAATGTCCCGCGGCTTTCTCCCTCGCGTGAGGTGGCGCTGTTGCGAAAGAATGATATTCTGCTCAGCAGCAAGGGATCGCTCCAGTCGCTGGGCCGGGTGGGCATTGTGGTGGATACCATGCCCAATTGGCTGCCGAATCAGACGTTCTATCTCATTCGGGCGGAAATCGTCGATCCTGTGTGGTTGTTCTACTTTTTACGGTCGCGCACGGCTCAGGAGTATTTTCAGTCTCACTGTTCCGGGACCACTGTTCCCCAGATTAAGGTGGGAGATCTCTCTTCGCTGCAGATTCCTGTTCCCGATGACCGGCAGCTGCAGGAAATGCACAGAATCCATGAGGACATGCTGAAGGGTGTGAAGAAAATTCAGAAGCTGAAGAAACAGCAGAAGCTGCTTCTGGAGAAGAGCCAGCAGGCTTTCGACAGCATGTCCCGATAGTCGGGAGAATAGGGCGTTTCGCATGCAAGTTTCCACCATGGCAAAACGCTCTAGTCACGATGTCCGGCGACCACAAAGAAGACCGAACCGACAATGCAGATACAGGCGGTAAATACCACCATACTGATCCTCTCGCCGCCGATCAGCCAGCCAAGGAAGACACCAATCACAGGATTTACATATTCAAAGGAGACAGCCACTTCCGTCCGGGTGTTCATGAGCAGCCAGAAATAGCTGGTATACGCGACGATGCCGCTGAAAAGCACCAGAGCGGCAAGAGCAAACCAGCTTTCCGGGGTGACGGCGGCAGGGACGACACGTTCGCCAAGCGCGGCTGCGGCCAGAAGAGACTGCAGACCTCCGATGAACATGAGCAGGGCGCTCACCCGCATGACGGAGAGCTTTGTTTCTCCTGCATGAACCTTGGAGTAGAAGGAACCCGTGACCCAGCCCAGTGTTCCAAGCAGCAGGAACACTGGACCCCACCAGGATGTCAGCCCGGACATCCCCTGGTTCAGACTGAGCAGCAAGATACCGAATGTGCCGCCCGCAAGCCCGATGTATTGCAGTTTGCGAGGCCGCGGCTCATGCAGAAAGAGCCAGCCTCCAATGACCATCCATATAGGCACCATGCCTGCAAACATGCCCGCAACGCCGGAAGGCACCGTTTCCTGACCTTTGCAGAGAAAACCGCTGCTGATGAGCACCATGAAAAAGGCAAGAATAAAACATTGTCGGCAATCGGCGAACGTGGGACGCGTTCTTTCTCCGTACAGCCATGTAGCCAGGTATAGAATTCCTCCGGCCAGGCTCATCCGGATGCCGCAGAGCAAAAAGGGCGGAAAGCTTTCCAGCGCGAATTTTACGCTGATATAGCAGGAGCCCCACGACATATAGACCAGCACCAGACAGGCTATGGTCATGAAAAGTTTTTTTCGGCTTGCGGTCAACATGGCGGGGACTATGCCCCCCGGACGAGGGAAAATCAAGACCTCGCGGTCTGCCGGTTCAGAGCGGCGCGCCGGACAGCCAGGCTACAAGCAGCCAGCAGAAACACCATGTAGTGATATGAAGAATCCAGGGATTGATGGCTCTGCCTTCCATCCAGTGTTGTACGGTCATGAAGAACGTAATAAGACGCCCAACACCCGCGAAGACCAGAAAACCTATGGCGGCAAGAATGCCGTACTTGAAGGCCGCGGCCAGAGCCAGCCCCAGCGAGATGAAGGTGGGCAGGCAGGCGGGGGGGATGCCCCTTCCGGAGGGAAAGGTTGTATAGAATATCCGGGTGAAGTGAGCGCTCTGAGTGGCTTGCCTGTATTCTTCGTGCGGAGAGCCGGATGAGTCCGGATGAACAAGTTCCGCTTCCACGACTCGAGGGAGGGGAAAGGGCGTCCCGCACCGGGGGCAGGAGAGACTTTCATCAGGAATTTCGGCGCGGCAATTGGGGCAGATCATGAAGTCTCCGAAAAAGATGAGGTGATAACGCCTGAACATTCGAATATTTTATACATAATCATGATTGCAGAAAAAGCAAGAATGGTTTTGCACCCGCGATGCTGTGGAAAACACCTGAACCATCCGCAGGCAACTTTACTCTGCCCGGACAGCATACGGGATTAGAGCATTTCGCGTGTGAAATGCTCTGCGGAGTCGGGCAGGGCGAGACTTTGCCGCTCCGATGAAGGCGTGAAACCTGCGAGCAGGAACATGGGAGCCGGCCGGCAGATATTTTCAAATGCAAAACGCCCTAAGATTTACCTGGGTGTGGAACTGCCTACTGGTTTTGATTTGATGTATTGTCGCCTTCCACGCGAACCATGCGATATCCTATGCCCATATGTGTTTTTATATAATTGCACTGAGGGGATATATGTTCAATCTTTTTTCGGAGTGTAGCCATAAATACGCGTAGGGAAGGAAGGTTCTGTTCCAATGAATTTCCCCATACTGTCTGGAGAATAAATCTGTAGGTAAGCACCTTTCCTACATTGTGGGCAAGAAGGCATAAAAGTTTATACTCCATGGGGGCAAGATGAATTTCTTTTCCTGACACTGTTACGGTACCTGCGGTGTAGTCCAGAAAAAGCTCACCGTTTTCAAAGGAATTTTCATCGTGTGAATCTCTGTCCCGATCATAATGCACGCGGCGCAGCGCGGCCCGCAGTCTGGCCAGCAGTTCTTCCACACTGAACGGTTTGGTCAGATAGTCATCAGCTCCCGCATCCAGCGCAGCTACCTTGTCATCGCCTTCACTGCGGGCGCTGACGACAATAATGAACATCATGCTCCATTGTCTGACTGCTTTGATGACCTCCACTCCGTCCATATCGGGCAGACCCAGGTCAAGCAGCATGACGGAGGGATTGCTGCGTGCGGCTTCGGCCAGAGCGGCTCGTCCTGTGGAAACGAGTACAGGCTCCACTTCCTGACGTTCCAGTGTCGTTGAAATAAGTGCGCGGATGGCCTTGTCGTCCTCCACTACAAGTACGCGTTCCCGAAAAAGGGGCGTACCTCCGAGATCGGAACCCATGGTTACTCCTGCATGGAATTGCACAGCGAAAGCTCTTCGGCTTCACGTTGCAGATTGAAGAAAAACACTGTCCCTACAGGCATGTTGTCACGAACGCCGATTTCACCGCCCATAGCCTGGATGATGCTTCTGCACAGCGCCAGCCCTATGCCCATGCCGCGTCTGCCGTCTCCCTTTCCCGTAGAGGTTGTGTAAAACATTTCAAAAATATGTTCCTTGTCAGCCTTGGGGATGCCGGAACCTTCATCGGCAACCTCGACAACGACTTCCTTTCCTCTGGGAATGGCTCTGATAGTGATGGAAGAATCCTCCGGGGAATGTCGGATGGCATTATCCAGCAGATTGACAAGAACCTGCACGGTCAGCCGGGCATCCATACGCGCAAGGAGAAGCGGTGCGGCAAATTCCGTTTTCAGCCTGCGCCGTCCTGCACGCGGACGTATGATGTTTACAGCCTCCTGCACCACATCTTCCACGAGTTCGGCTTCCATACGGAGTGTAAAACCATACTGTTCAAGGCGGGTCAGCGCCAGAATATTTTCTACCATGTCGACGAGATAACGGGCTTCGTCCTCAATGGCGTCGGCCAGTTCATGCCTGCGAGCGGGCGGCAGCATGTCCGCGTTGCTGGAAAGCATGGCGGCGTTGCCGTAAATGGAGGTCAACGGTGTGCGCAGATCATGGGAAATGGTGCGCAGGACATCGGCATGCAGTTTTTCCTGCTGGACTCTGGCTCGTATTTTCGCATTGGCATGTATCAGTCTTTCCTTTTCGATGGCAAGAGCGCATTCGCCGCTCAGTGCAAGCACCAGATTTTTTTCCGCCGCATCGAATACGCGGGAAGCTCCGTCATCATCCGGCCTGGCGAAGCCGAAGACGGCAAAGACTTCCCTGTGGCCGGCTATGGGGATATAATGGCAAAATGCGCCGGGCAGAGTATCCGTTCCCGCTCCGGCAGGCCGATTGTTTTTCATAACCCACTGGGCCACGCTCTTTTCGTTGCTCCTGGTAAGCAAGGTGGAAGCAGCCGCATCCTGTCCATCCGCTCTGAGATGGATCTGAGGCCGTCCAAGCGCGCCGTCGTGCACCGGGTAGCATACAACGTGACACCCCAGCAGCGCACGAAACTGGCGGCATGCTTCTGTCAGCATGGCTTCTTCATTTTCAGCCTGCTGCAGACGCCTGCTGTTGGTCAGCATGAGTTCGGTATATGTGGCTCTGCGTATGCTCTGCTGAGCCTGGGCCTGGGTACGGCTGGTAAGCGCGCTGGCTGAAAGGGCAACCAGGAACATGAGTGTGAAGGTAATGAAGTAGCTGAGATCATAGACGGAAAGGCTGAAAAGGGGGGGGACGAACAGACAGTCGAAAAGCAGAACGCTCATGGCGGAGGCTGCCGCACCATACCAGGGGCCAGCGGTAAAGGCGGCAATGCCCAGCACGCCGAACATGTACAGTCCGGTAATACCGATGTCATGCACGCCGCAAAGACGCAGCAGCCAGCCGCCCGCGCTGCACAGGCATAGAATCAGTCCGGTTATTCCCCACTGCTTCCAGGATGAAGGCGGTGTGCCCAGCAGAGATCCGAGATTCCGGAAATGCCGCTTCCGTCGCGAGGGGTGGGAGGAAATCGGCTGTGAATCAGGAATAATGTAGATGTCTATTTCCGGCGCGAGTTCCGCCAGGCGCTCCACCAGCGTCGGCACTTGTCTGAACAGATGCTTGCCGGCAGGAGATCTGCCCAGGACAATCTTGCTGACCCCGCTGAGTTTGGCGTATTCTGCTATTCTCGCGGGGATATTGCTTCCCCGTGTTTCGACCACTACGGCGCCCAGCTCTTCAGCGAGCTTTACGTTGGCCAGCAGAGCCGGATCTTTGGAGCGTTTCTCTCCCTCGCTGTTCTGAACATACAGAGCCGTAAAGTCGGCATGGAAAGCGTCCGTCATTCTTGCGGCCGTGCGGATGACCCGTGCATTGCTGGGGGCTCCGGAAAGACAGATGAGAATATGTTCCTTGACCTGTCTCCGCCCGCTTCCGGATGGGGATTCAGCCTGGGCGGCACGATTGACCCGATCCGCCATGCGGCGCAGGGCTATTTCACGCAGACCGGTAAGGTTGGCAGGAAGAAAGAAGTGTTCCAGCGCCCGCTGGGCCTGTTTTTCCCTGTAAATTTTTCCGGCTTTCAGCCTGAGTATGAGTTCTTTCGGTTCAATGTCGACAAGCTCCACCTGGTCGGCCTGATCAAAAACGTTGTCCGGCAGGCGCTCGCGTACGACAACTCCGGTGATGGATGCCACCAGATCGTTGAGACTTTCAAGATGCTGAACATTGACGGTCGTCCAGACGGAAATACCCGCCCGCAGAATCTCTTCAACATCCTGATAGCGCTTGGTGTTGCGGCTGCCGTGCGCGTTGGTGTGGGCCAGTTCGTCCACCAGAAGAACTTCCGGCTTGCGCGCCAGCGCCGCATCCACATCAAGTTCATTAAGGGTGACATTTCTGTAGGAAATACGGAGAAGCGGGAGCTGTTCAAGACCATCAAGCAGTGCGGATGTTTCCGGGCGGGGATGGGGTTCGACATAACCGGCGACGATGTCTATTCCCTGCGCCTTGGCCGCATGCGCGGCCTTGAGCATGGCGGTGGTCTTGCCCACTCCGGCGGCATAGCCGAAGAAGATTTTCAGCATTCCTTTCCGGGGGGAAGAGGCGAGTGAGGCATCCTGAACCATGGCAATGCTTTCCGACTGCTTGGAAATTCGGGTTGGCGGAAATACTTTCCAGCCGGCATTTTCTCCGGCGCACGGCGACGCCTTGCGGATGCTCCCCGCACGGCATCAGAGCGCCATGCGGAAAGCATCCATGGGGCGTGTGAAAGTGTCCGTCAGAACCGCTCGGGTAATGAGGAGAGCGGAGGCAGGCATGAGGACACATTCAGATGAAAGCGCGTCAGCGGGAGGTCTGAAGCAGACCCAGTTCACCTGCAATGTCCAGATTCACCATAAGGACATTAACGGTTTCTCCTCCGAAAATTCCGAGGAATTTACCCCGAGTGTGCCTTTTTACAATAGCTTCCAGACGCTCTTTTGACAATCCTGTGGCCTCGGCCATGGCCGGAATTTGAATCGCTGCGGCAGCGGGGCTGATATACGGTTCAAGTCCGGACCCGGACGCCGTGAGCAGATCTGTCGGAATGTCCTCCTTGCTTACGGAAGGATTGTTCCGCAGAAATTCCTCCAGATCCTTTTCAACGCGCTCGGCCAGAGCGGGATTGGTCGGCCCGAAGTTCTGTGAACCGGAAGCCACGCCGGCATAGCTGCCGCTGTCCCTGTCTGCCTGAGTATAGGTGTTGTAGTTGTAGGCGGAGGGACGGCACTTCATGAATCGTGCGTCCGTAAACGCCTGTCCGACCAGTTTGGAGCCTACCGCGTGTCCGTTCACTTCAATAAGGCTGCCGTTGGCCTTTTCCGGAAAGATGGCCTGGCTGAGCCCCGTCATCAGAACCGGATAGGCCAGGCCGCAGATAATCAGCAGTACCAGCGTCAGCAGTACAGGCTTCTTTATTTCGTTCACCATGACACTCATTCCTGTTGTTTCCGCGTTCAGGCGGGTTGGATTATTCATCGTACTCCCCCTTGTGGGAAGGGGGAGGCGTCTCCTGCGGCCATCGCATGGAGCCGTCCCAGAGATGCCGCGGCCGTGCATGGCACACGACCGCGGATTCCCGTTACATTCCCATGGCCGCCAGCATGGGGGCGATAATCAGATCAATCAGCTTGATGCCGACAAAGGGAGCAATGACGCCGCCCAGTCCGTAAATCAGCATGTTTCGGGCCAGCATCTTTTCCGCGCGCATGGGTTTGTAGGTTACGCCGCGCATGGCGAGGGGAATCAGGCATGGAATGATGACTGCGTTGAAGATCAGCGCGGAAAGGATGGCGCTGAGCGGCGTGGCCAGTCCCATGACGTTCAGAACCTGCAACTGGGGAATCACTACCATGAACATGGCGGGAATGATGGCAAAATACTTGGCGATGTCGTTGGCGATACTGAAGGTCGTCAGCGATCCGCGCGTAATCAGGAGCTGCTTGCCGATTTCCACCACATCCAGCATCTTGGTGGGATCGGAGTCGAGATCGACCATGTTGGCGGCTTCCTTGGCGGCCTGGGTCCCGCTGTTCATGGCTATGCCCACGTTGGCCTGCGCAAGGGCGGGAGCATCGTTGGTGCCGTCGCCGGTCATGGCCACGATCTTGCCGTTGGCCTGTTCTGCCTTGATGGCCCTGATTTTGTCTTCCGGCTTGCACTGTGCGATAAAGCTGTCCACGCCGGCTTCCTGCGCGATGGTCGCGGCAGTCAGCGGGTTGTCGCCTGTGCACATGATGGTCTTGATGCCGATGGCGCGCAGCCGCGCAAAACGCTCCACCAGACCTGCCTTTATGGTATCCTTGAGGTAGATGACGCCGAGAATGCGGTTATCCACGCTGACGACCAGCGGCGTTCCGCCCTTTTCCGCGACCTGGTTGACGTGGTGTTCAAGGTCTTCCGGAAGGCTGCCGCCCTTTTCCTTCACATAATTCTGGATGGCGTCGGAAGCGCCCTTGCGGATCTGCGTTCCGTCAGGCAGGTCCACACCGCTCATGCGCGTCTGCGCTGTAAAGGGGATGAACTCCATGCCCTGAACTTTTTCCACAGACGTTCCGTTCAGCTTTTCTCCAAGTTCGATGACAGATTTGCCTTCGGGGGTATCATCCTCCACGGAACTCATCATCGCGTATCTGACAAGTTCACCGGCGTCCACGCCGCGCACGGGAATGAACTCCGCGGCCATCCGGTTGCCATATGTGATGGTTCCGGTCTTGTCCAGAATCATGGTGTCCACGTCGCCGCAGACTTCAACAGCCTTGCCGGAAAGGGCGATGACATTGAATCTCGCCACGCGATCCATGCCGGCAATGCCGATGGCGGAGAGAAGACCGCCGATGGTGGTCGGAATCAGACATACCGTGAGGGCAATCAGCGTGGAGATCGGCAGATGCACGCCGCTGTATACGGCCATGGGATACAGGGTGACAACGACGATCAGGAAGATGATGGTAAGGCTGACCAGCAGCGTGTTCAGCGCGATTTCGTTAGGTGTTTTCTTGCGGGAAGCGCCTTCGACGAGGGCGATCATCTTGTCCAGAAAGGATTCGCCGGGGTTGGAGGTGATGCGGATTTTAAGCCAGTCGCTGGCCACGGTAGTACCGCCGGTGACGGACGAGAAGTCTCCTCCGCTTTCCTTCAGCACCGGAGCGGATTCGCCGGTGATGGCGGATTCATCCACGGAAGCCACGCCGTCAATTACTTCGCCGTCATTGGGGATGAGTTCCCCCGCCCGGACCAGGACGATATCGCCTTTCTTCAGCGCGTTGGCGTTGATGATGTTTTCCGAGCCGTCCGCACGCAGGATGCGCGCCTGCATGTCCTTCTGCGTTTTTTTCAGGCTTTCGGCCTGGGCCTTGCCCCGACCTTCGGCCACGGCTTCGGCAAAGTTGGCAAACAGCAGCGTGATCAGCAGTATGGCGGATACGATTGCGTTGTAGGCCGTCAGATTATTATTGCCGTCTCCTCCGAAGAGATTCGGGAAGAAGCACAGCAGCAGGGTCACCACAAAACCAGCTTCCACCACGAACATGACCGGGTTTTTAATCATGTATATGGGGTTCAGCTTCGTGATCGAGCCGATCAGGGATGATTTCAGAATATCCGCGGTAATAAATGCGGTTTTCGTTTTTTTGCTCATGTCCGTAACTCCTAGCCCCACAAAATCATGTGTTCCGTAAGCGGTCCGAGAACCAGCGCGGGGAAAAACGTCAGCGCGGCAATGATGACAACGACCATGAACAGGGACACGGTAAAGGTGCGGGTATCGGTTCTCAGTGTGCCGATGGATTCGCTGACCGGCTGCTTCAGCATGAGCGAGCTGGAAATGGCCAGCGCAATGACGATGGAAAGATAGCGGCCGAAGAACATGGCCAGACCGGCAGTTACGTTCCAGAACAGGGAGTTGTCCGCCAGGCCTTCAAAACCTGAGCCGTTGTTGGCTGCGGAAGAAGCATATTCATACAGCACCTGGGTCAGGCCATGCGGTCCCGGATTGGTAATGCCCGCCAGCCCGTCCGGCACGGCCACGGCCAGGGCGGAAAAGCCCAGAATCAGCAGAGGATGGATGATGATGCACAGGGCTGCCAGCTTCATTTCCCTGCCTTCAATCTTTTTGGCCAGATATTCGGGTGTGCGTCCCACCATCAGTCCGCAGACGAACACGGTCAGTATTACATAGATGAGCATGTTGACCAGTCCCACGCCTTCGCCGCCGAACACGAAATTGAGCATCATGTTGATCAGCGGGACCATGCCGCCAATGGGCGTCAGTGTGTCATGCATGTTGTTGACCGTACCGGTGGTAAAAGAGGTGGTTACGGTCGTGAACGTGGCGGACTGGGCAATGCCGAAGCGTACTTCCTTGCCTTCCATACTGCCCATGTCCTGATTCAGCCCCACCTGTTCCAGTCTGGGATTTCCCGCGAGTTCCGAAGTATAGCAGGCGGCCAGTCCGATGAGAAAGATGGCGAACATGACGGCGAAGACGGGTTTGGCTTCACTGCCCAGCACGATACCTTCCTTCCTGCCTTCCTTTTCCGCCTTCTGCCTGCGGCGATCTCGCACCATCAAGCCGAACATGACGACGAAGGCGCCGGGCAGAAGCATCATGGACAACATTTCAAGCATGCTGGTGAACACGTTGGGGTTTTCCAGAGGGGTAGTTGAGTTGGCCCCGAGGAAACCGCCGCCGTTGGTTCCCAGATGCTTGATGCTCACCAGCGAGGCGATGGGTCCCATGGCGATGTCCTGATATTTTCCTTCGATGGTCTGGACGGTGACATTGGCCGAGAAGTTCTGCGGACATCCTTGCGACACGAGTACCAGCCCCACCACGATGGCAAGCGGCAAAAGCACGCGGGTCGTGTTCCTGACAAGATCACGGTAGAAATTGCCCATGTTTCTGCAGGTGCCTGAAAGGCCGCGGACAAAGGCCATGACCACGGCACCGCCGGTGGCCGCGGAGGTGAACATCATGTAGATGATGACCAGCATCTGGCTCAGATAGGAAAGGCCGGATTCGCCTGAATAATGCTGCAGGTTGGTGTTTGTCATGAAACTGATGATGGTATTGAATGACAAACTGGCTTCCATTGAGCCGATGCCGTTGGGGTTGAACCATGGAATGAACTGGATGCGCAGGATCAGATAGCCGATAAAGACCATCGCCGCATTGGTGGCGACAAGCGCCACTGCATATCTTTTCCAGCTCATTCCCTCGTCATCAATGCCGCATATCCGGTAAATGACGTTGTCCAGCCGATCAAATACCGGATCGGCAAAGGTGCGCTGTTCCGTGGCAATGTGGTAAAGATATTTTCCCGTCGGGAAAATCACGACAATAAAGACAGCCAAAAATAACAGAATCTCCAGCATTTTTTATCCCTTGTATTGCCGTTAAAACTTTTCCGGGTTTGCAAGCGCGTATACCAGATACAGGCATAGCGCGGCGATCAGGATTCCAAGTGCAAGCATGGAAATACTCCTCTATTTTTCCTCAACCTGGGATTCACACCAGCAGGCAAGCGCGATGACCAGCAGAAAACAGATTATCAGCGTGCCAACCATGAAAAAATCCATACAAAACTCCTTTGCATGTTTCCGGCATCCAGTGCCGGATGTCATTTGCCCGGATGGGGACAGAGGGGGAGAGCATCCCCTCTGACAGGCAAATATAGAAGTGGATGGTATGAAGGCAGGCATAAAAACGGGATTAAAAAATGAGGTTTTATATTAAATTTTTATTAAAATCATGTTTGAATTCTAATGGTTGTCAGTCCTGTACCCGCGGCGGAGAAGGACTGCGGGCATGATGCGGCGAGACTGCACAGCATGGATCCGGCAGTCTGAAAGGGAGGGAGAAAACAGGGAGGAGAGGCGACCGGAGTGTTTCACAGAAGAGCAGGACGCTGTGCTTCATGAGGTGGAGCTGCATCTGCCGCAGGATCGGTACACGGGAATTCCTGCTTCGACGGAGACTTGACGGCAGGGAGGAAAATATTTTCGGAATTTGTTTTGAAGACAGCGCTGTTCTTCGTCAAACTCCAGTGGAAAAATGAACTTTGCAAGACTGTGGGGCCGATGAAATGCAGTTTTGCAGATCTTCCCGGAGAAACTGGAACAATGAAGAACCTGGCAGAAGTTGCCTGGCGGAAACAGAATGCCGCCGGCATATGTATGCCGGCGGCATTCTGTTTCCGGTACAGTAGCATCAACCGGTTTTTGCAACAGCGCCTTGAATTAATGAGAACCGCAGCTTCCGCAACTGCCGCAGCACCCGCCGCCGCAGGACCCGCTTCCTCCGGGCAGAGGGTTGACGGGGTCAAGGGTGAAGCCCATGTAGGAAAGATCGATGCTCACACCGCCGATCTGTTCCCACAGGCCCTTGGATGCGCAGAATGTAAAACCGCCTTCCTCGACAACATGATCATCGTCGTTGGCTTCATCAAGAGCGAGGCCGAGATGAGGACCGCTGCATCCGCCGGGAGCAAGATAAATGCGTACAACGGATTTGGGCTTGTCGGAAAAGAAGGCTTCAAGCTCCTTGCGAGCGCTTTCACTGAGTTTCAGCATGGAGACCCTCCGCAGGTCGTTTCAGATAGTGATTGCCGGGAGCTGACTGAAGGGACGAACCGATCGGAAGGCCTCGACAGGAGGAATCAGATACTGCAGGAACCGCCGCTGCCGCAGGAAGAGCAGGAAGATCCTCCTTCACTGGCAAGGGGCTGCCGTGGTTCGACCGTAAATCCCATATAGGACAGGTCAATATCCACGCCGCCGATTTTGTTGAGAAGTTCCGTTTCAATGCAGAATGTGAAGCCGTCCGTTTCCACCACGGTATCGTCGTCTTTAGGCTCGTCCAGAGCCAGAGTCAGCCTCGGGCCGCGTCAGCCGCCGGCAGCCAGATACACGCGAATGCCCGATTTGGGCTTGTCGGCAAAAAACGCCTCAAGTTCCTTGCGGGCATTTTCAGTCAGTTTAATCATGATTCCTCCAGATTCAGGGGTAAGATACGAGGGGAAAATTAAGAACAGCGGCGAGCTTTGTCAATGGAGCGGGAGCAAAACGCTTTGCTTGAAGGAAGAAAAAACATACTATGAACGGGCGTTCGCCAAAGCCGGTGTGTTTGGACAAGCGATGGAGCTTTATTATGGAACTGACTCTGCTGAAGCGGGAAGATATGGCAAGAACCCTGGAACGTCTGGCCAGCGAGGTTGTCGAGCGGCACGGAGCAGACGCGGAGCGTCTGCTTCTGGTGGGCATCCAGCGCCGTGGTGTTGATCTGGCGCGCCGCCTGGCCGTACTCCTGGAAAGGAAGACGGGAAAGAACATTCCCCTGGGTACTCTTGACATTAATCTGTATCGTGACGACTGGACCTCCATGGCCGCCTTTCCCGCGCTGGGAGCGTCATCCATCCCTCTGCCGCTGGAAGAGCGCAAGGTTCTTCTTGTGGATGATGTGCTGTACACGGGGCGTACGGTCCGCGCGGCGCTGGAAGCCATTCTGGACTATGGACGGCCCGACAGTGTAGAGCTTCTGGTGCTGGTGGATCGGGGGCACAGGGAACTGCCCATCCATGCAGATTATGTGGGTCGTGCCGTGCGGACGTCACGGACGGAGAAGGTAGACGTGCTGCTTGCCGAACGTGACGGAAGCGACGAGGTGCGTCTGGTGAGCCCGCGCTGATGTCTTGATGAGAAGTCGAGTCTTCCCCAATCAAGGCCGCCTGTTTCCATGTCACATCTGTTTTCCGGCTTTTTTTTCCTTCCATTTGATATACAGGTAAAGTCCGATAAGTATAATCAGCATGACGGTTTCCGCCGTCAGCGTACGCCAGATGCGCGGCGTATTCGCGAAATAGCTGCTGTGCATCAGTGTGTCGGCCAGCATATCGGCATTCCGGGGCAGACCGGAAAAATACACGCCGAGCAGCAGACCGCAGAGTATGACAAGAATACCTGCCGTAGCCCAGCTCATGGGGTAAGAGCCTCTCCATATGGGAGCGATGCGGCCGAAGCAGCGCCGCGCCGCGAGCAGGGGAAAAAGCAGAATCAGCAGCATCAGAGCTTCCGGCCAGTCGCCGCCCTGCAGAAGGGTGCCCAGAATGCCGAGACAGATGGCCCACAGGGTCATTTTCCAGGCAGAGTGTTTCCGGCTTTCAATGCCGCAGGCCAGCATGAGCAGCAGCACGCCTACCAGCCCGGTGAGCATGTGTGCGGCCTCCACAATCCAGAGCGGGATATGGGGCCGGAGAAAATGCAGTATGCGCGGGCCGGCGGGAATGACCACGTCCAGACAGAGAATCGCTCCCGCCACGAATACGGCGTAGGAAAGAATGGTGGGCAGCCAGGCACGCAGCCAGCGGGAGGCTTCTTGTTTGAGAACGTCGGCTTCGTGGCGTCGCAGATGAATTTCATATGCACCCAGCAACACGGCTACGATGAGCAGCGGCAGGAGATAGTAAATGACTCTGAAGGCCAGAATTGCGGCAAAGACATTCTGTGAGGGAATTCCGTGGGTAAGGTTCATGAGGATGACCTCAAGCACTCCCATGCCCCCGGGCACATGGGTGAGTACCACCGTAACCTGCGCCAGCAGATAGCTCGGCAGAAATTCCAGAAAGGAGACGCCGCTGTCTGCGGGAAGCAGAGCGTACAGGCAGGAGGCGGCGACAACCAGATCAAGTCCGGCAACAAAGGTCTGCGCCAGGGCGATGTGCAGCGTGGGAAGGGCGAATTCCTTGCCGAACAGTTTGATGGATCTTCCTTTCGCCCGCCAGCAGACAAGCAGATAGATCAGACACAGTCCCATCAGCGCACCGCCAAGAGGGCGGATATGGTTGGCCGTAATGCCGAGTTCGGGCGGAACATCCAGAGGAACGAACAGAAAAATGGCGCCGGCAAGCCCCATGGCGCCGACCCAGAAAGTGACGGCCAGCATAAGCACCAGGCGTACGATATCCAGTGTGCTGAACCCCCAGGCGGAATAAAGGCGGTAACGCACTGTGCTGCCGCCGAGCAGTGCGCCGAAATTGTAGCTGATGACGCATCCGACGAAGGAAACAAGGCTTACACGGGCAAGAGCAAGTTTTTTGTGAATGGCTTTGAGAGCAAGCCAGTCATAGCCAATCAGCACCATATAATTGATAATCATGAGCCCGAAAGACAGCAGCAGCTGGGAAAGCGGAATCTGGTGCAGGCTGTGCTTGATTTCTCCAAGGCTGTAGCTGCGCAGCTTGTGATACAGCAGCCATACCGCCAGGGCAAAAATGCCCAGAACCGCGACCTTGCCCAGGATGCCCAGATATTTTTTCATATTCGCGTTTTTTCTCCATATGCGCGACGCGCGCGTTTTGCCGCAGGAGGCATTCCGTGCATGCCGTTGAGCAGGTACAAGTCTATCCTCTCCAGTCCGTAGAGGCAAGGAGGCTTTCATGCCGTGCCCGGCCGCTCTTGCCGCCTGAGGGCGGTCTTTGCTTTTTGCAGGATTCCATCATTCGGCTCCTGCAAATTGCAGGGAAGGTTCAATATCTGTTTCTTTGTAATATGTTGAAATGATTAAATTCAATGAACTGGCACGGAACTTGCTCGGCGTCGGACGCTCCCGGAGAGCAGAAACGCGGGATAGAACGGGAGAGGGCCATCTCTCCATCTCCTCCTCTTTCGTTTTATCCCGCCATGCTGTTGTGGACGAAGAGTCTTGAAGGGCTTGACCGGAACAGGAGGAGGCGTGAAACTGCGTGATGCAATATGGTTTTCCGCAGCTATGCGTCGGATAGAGGAGCGGAAGGAGGCATGATGCGGCAGAACTCTGGAAAAGGCGGGCCGGCCGGGGAGACAGAAGCGGATAGACATGCTGCTCGGACTGCATGCCCTGAAAAGGAGCGCGGCGCTGTCATGGTGGCTCTGAGTTCTCTTCCCACAGATGCAGAAATGCTGGTGCGGTACGGCCTGAAGCTTGCCGCCGGCAGTGTTCCGTGCTACGCGGTGAATGTGCTCCGCCGCAGAAAAGGATTTCCTGCAGCACGATCGGGCATGCGGCGGGGTATGGATATTTCGCTGAATGCGGCGGAACGGCTTGGAGCTCGTGTCGTGTTGCTGAACGAAAATGACGTGGCGTCGGCTCTGGCTGATTTCTGCGCATCCCATGACGTGCGGGATGCGGTATTCGGCGCGTCACGCCTTTCTCCGCTGCGGGAACGGCTGCGCGGTTCGCTGCTGCTTGAGTTTCTGTATGAGTCTGTAGGAGTGGACGTGCATGTCATCAATCTGACGCCGCGATGTCTTATGCCGTGCTCATGAGATTGCGCATGGCCGGTTTCATGTTTATCTCCAAGGTATATTAGCGTTTTTCGCAACGAAAAACTCTGTTATGTCTGATGAGGAGAGAAATGAGCGCGCTGCCCTCGCTGCACAGACGCATCAGGACGTCATTTCTGCGTGTTGTGTTCCTGTTCTGGTGTACCGGCATGCTCATGCTCGCTGCCGTGTGGTTTACCGGAAGACTTCCCCTGCAGATGGTCCGCCTGAACTATGATTCGATTGTCTGGGCTTCGGAGATGGAGCGGGCGTGTGATGCCCTGCTTGCTCCACGGCTTTATCCGGAGCGGACTCCGGCCGGGTGGCGGGCATTTTTTGAGGATAACCTTGAACGCGCCGAACAGAACGTGACCGAACGTGATGAAGGAACTGCGCTTGCGTACGTTCGTTCCGCCTGGGAGGAGTTTCAGAAGGCGGAACGGCCGGACGCCATGGCTGTAAAGGCCGGTCTGCGCGAACTGGAAAGGATCAACGAAAAAGGGCTTTTTCAGCGTCTGGATGCGGGGCTGCGCTGGCGGGACGCCGTTCTGCTGGCAGGGGGACTGGGGCTGCTTGTCGTCGCGGTCGCCTCGGTATTTGTGGCAGACGCCGTGTCGGCCCGTATCGCTCATCCTTTGCGCCGGGCGGCGGAGTTGTTGCGTGCCCGGCCTGTTCCTGGACGGAGTCTGTCGCTGCCCGAGCCGCAGACTCTTGATGTCCGGGTGCTTTTTGACGAGCTGACCCGTCAGTGGGATTGGCTGGGGGAGCTTGATGCCCTTAACGTGCAGCGGCTTCTTGAGGAGAAACACAAGCTTGAGCTTGTTCTGGAATCCGTGGAGGATGCCATTCTTGCGCTTGACGCGCGGGGACGGGTGCTGCTGGTCAGCCGCCGCATGCTGGGGATCGTCGGCATGTCGAGGGAAGAGATTGAGGGCAGGCCGTGGCACGAACTGACGTTTTCCGGAAATCTCCGGAAGCGGCCGGAAGGGGCGGATAACCGGGTGGACCTGGATAAGCTGCTGAGTTCCCCCGCGCGGGGAGAATGCGAGATCGGTCTGACGGAAGAAGGGGAACACCGCGCCTTCAGGGCTCGCAGCCGGGATCTGATCATTGACGGCGGTCCGGCGGGCCGGTTGCTGCTTTTGACCGATGTGACGGAAAAAGCCATGCGGGATACGCTGCGGGCCGAGATGATGGACTGGATCGGGCATGAGCTGAAAACTCCAGTGCAGTCTTTGGGGCTGGCGTCGGACTTGCTGAACAGACAGCGGGAGGACGTGGATGACTCGCTGGGCATATTGATTGACACCGTGCGCCAGGATACGGAGCGCCTGCGGGCGGTAGTCCGGCAATTCATGGATATCGCCGGAATGACCCCTGCCATGCTGCGTCTTTTTCCCGAGCGCGTGGAGCTGGGCGTGAAACTGGACGAGTGGCTGGCTCCATTTCGTCTGACGGCCAGGGAGAAGGGGCAGGAACTGGTTCTGACGCGGGATAATCCGGTTTTTGTCAATATTGATGTGGAACGTTTTGCCTGGCTGCTTTCCAACCTGGTATCCAACGCCCTTCGGGAGACGCCGCCCGGAAGACGGGTTGAAGTCGGATTGAGAACGGCGAGGGATGCCGGAAAGAGCCATGCCGAAATGAGCGTGGAGGATGAGGGGCCGGGTATTGCCCCCGAGCAGGAACAACGGCTGTTCCAGCCTTATTCCCACGGCCTGACGAAGGGAACCCGGCAGGGTCTTGCCGGGCTGGGGCTTGCCATTTCGCGTCATCTGGCGGAGGCGCATGGCGGTGCCCTGCGCTATGAGCGGGGTGCGCACGGAGGGGCGCGTTTTGTGGTGGAACTGCCTCTTGCGGATGAAGAAGCGAACGGGAAACAGGAGGAGGAAGATGACGCGGCTCAACGTGTTGATTGCGGATGATGACGACTCCATCGTCAAGACCCTGTGCATGACGGTGAAAGCCCTCGGGCACAGGGCTGCGGGCGCAGGTTCCGGAGAACAGGCCCTGCGTGAACTTGAGCGCGGAGAATTCGACTTTCTTCTGACGGACCTGCGCATGGAAGGCATGTCCGGGGTGGAACTCGTGAGCGAGGCCAGGCGGATCAGGCCGGAACTGATCTGTGTGGTCATGACGGCTTTCGCCGCGTTCGACAATGCTGTTTCCGCAATCCGGGCGGGAGCGTGGGATTATCTGCCCAAGCCCTTTGACGCGGAGCAGCTTGAGCATCTTCTGGATAAAGTTTCCCAGATCGTTGGTTTGAGGAAGGAAAACGAGTCGCTGCGCTCGTCCTCGTATTTTTCCGGATTGAGTTCTCCGGCGGCGCTGGAACTTCGCTCCATGGTGGAGCGTCTGGCTCCCAGTGAGGCGACAGTGTTGCTTTCCGGTGAGACGGGGGCGGGCAAGACGGCTTTGGCACGAACCATTCATGACCTGTCGGCGCGCGCGGGCGGACCTTTTGTTGGCGTGACGTGTTCATCTCTGGCGGATACGTTGTTTGAATCCGAAGTGTTTGGACACGTCCGCGGCGCATTTACCGGGGCGGTCAGGGACAAGCCCGGCAAGTTTGAACAGGCGGAAGGCGGAACGCTGTTTCTTGACGAAATCGGCGAGCTTTCTGCATCTTCGCAGGCCCGGCTGCTGCAGTTTCTGGAAGACAGAACCGTGGAGAGGGTCGGCTCCAGCCAGGCGAGGCGGCTTGATGTGCGCGTTATCGCCGCGACCAACAGAAACCTGGCGGCTTCGGTGGAGCGGAGAGAGTTCCGCGAAGATCTTTATTACCGTCTGAATGTATTTGAATGCCGTATTCCTCCCTTGCGTGAACGGCGCGAAGATATTCCTTTCCTTGCCCGGCGTTTTCTGCAGGAGGCCGCGTTGCGCAACGGCCTGACGGAGGAGCCGCGCCTGTCGGAGGAAATCCTGTCCAGACTGTGTCTGTATGAATGGCCGGGCAATGTGCGGGAACTGCGGAATGCCATGGAACGGGCGGCTGTACTTGCCGCCGGACGCGAGGTGAAGACGGGCGATCTGCCGGCGGCGCTGTCCGAGGCACTGGCCGGAGAAGGCGGCAGCCTGCGTTTTCCGACGTTGCGCGAGGTGGAGGAAGCCCATATCCGCCGGGTCCTGGGTATGGGGGTCAGTATGGAACGGGCCGCCGAAATGCTGGGTATCAACAGTGTGACGTTGTGGCGCAAGCGCAGGGAAATGGAGGAGAGAAAGAAGGTGGAGCATGGGGCTGAAACAGAGGTTTGACGAGACTGCTTTCCGTCCGTCCGCCTTGGCGGGCTCCCGTTCTGCCCGACGTTATGCGCATGTTGTTTTGAAGCAACTTTGAAATGCACGCCAATATGATACGGAGGCCCCATGGCTGCTGTGTGTTCCTTTGATTTCAATCAGGCATGGCTTCAGACGCATGGCGTCCGCTGGCTGGACATGCTGCTGGCCGAGCGGGGGTTGTCCGCGCACACGGTGGATGCCTATCGACAGGATCTGCGTGCGCTTGGAGAGTTCTGTGAGAAAAGCGGAATCTGTTCCGCCCGGCCTGAAAACGGCGGGGCGGCGGATGACGCTTCCGTGCCGGCCCTTGACGAACAGAGTCTGCTGCTGTTCGTTGTCTGGCTGCGCCGCAGGGGTGACGGACACCGTACCCTGGCCCGCAGGCTTTCCAGCCTGCGCGGTTTTCTGGGGTGGTGCGCGGAGGAAAAACTGATCAGGGGCAATCCTGCCGCGCTGCTTGACGGGCCGAAACTGCCGCAGATGCTTCCCAACGTGCTCAGTGTGGATGAAGTCCGCGCCCTGCTGGCTGCGCCTGATCCGGGTACGCCGCTGGGCCGCCGCGACCGGGCGATGCTGGAACTCATGTATGCTGCCGGATTGCGCGTTTCGGAGGTGACAGGGTTGAAACCCCTGGATGTGGATTTTCAGCGGGGCGTGGTACGAGTGTTCGGCAAGGGGCGCAAGGAACGCCTGGTTCCCCTGCACGATCGCGCTGTGGACATGCTGCGCCTGTATCTTGCGGAATGTCGCCCCCTTTTTGCGCCCCGCGCTGACGCCTTTTTTCTTAATCGTTCGGGTGAAGGGCTCACCCGGCAGGCCATATGGAAAATCATCAGGAAACACGCTCTGGCCGCGGGGATTGCCAGAGATATTTCGCCGCATACCCTGCGCCACAGTTTTGCCACTCATCTGCTTGAAGGAGGGGCGGATCTGCGCACTGTACAGATGCTGTTGGGGCATAGCGATCTCGCCGCCACGGAACTGTACACGCATATCGGCGCGCGTCATCTGCGCGAAGTATTCGCCCGCTGCCACCCCCGTAACTCCTCTTGTGATGTCAGGCCGGACGGCATGAAAAAGGAGCGGAAAACCGCCCCGGAAAGAGAAAACATATGAAAGTCACCGCCATTACCTGTCATCAGAATGCTGATTTTGATGCTCTGGCCTCGCTGATTGGCGCGTCCCTGCTGTATCCGGGAGCCATGCTGATTTTCCCCGGCACGCAGGAAAAGTCTCTCCAGCGTTTCTATGAGGACGCCCTGCGCTGGCTGTATGACTTTGTGCCGCCCAGAGATGCCGAACTTTCCCGTGTGGAACGGCTGGTTATCGTGGATGCGTGTCAGGCCGAGCGCATTCCTCATGTGCGTTCCCTCCTGGAGCGTCCGGATGTGGAAATCCATGTATGGGATCATCACCCCTGTGGTGAGGAGAGCATCCGGGCGCAGGTGGAGCATATCGAGATGCTGGGCTCCACCTGCACGCTGCTGACCCGTTTTTTGCGGGAGAAGGGCATTCCTCTGCGTTGCGAGGAGGCGTCGCTGCTTGGTCTTGGCATTTATGGCGATACCGGCGCATTCACCTATGTCTCAACCACGCCGGAGGATTTTGACGCCGCATCCTGGTTGCTGGGACAGGGCATGGATCTCGCTCTGATTGCGGGGCTGGTCCGGCACGATTTGACGAAGGAACAGCTGAAGACTCTCAATGATCTGCTGGAAAGTGCGGAGCTGCACGACCTGGGCGGCGTGCCCCTGGCTCTGGCCTGCGCCCGCATGGATCACTATATGAGTGATTTTGCCGCCCTGGCCCCTCGTTTCATGGATATGCAGCCCTGCAGGGTGTTTTTCGCCCTGGGCGCGATGGAAGATATGGTGCAGGTAGTGGCCCGAAGTCAGGAGGAAAGTCTTGATGTGGGAAAGGTGTGCGCGCAGCTCGGGGGCGGCGGACATCGGTACGCGGCTTCCGCTTCAGTGCGGGATAAAAGCCTTCCCGAACTGCGTGACGCCATTCTTGCCCTGGTTTCCATTCAGGCCAGTCCGGTGCGGACAGCTTCCATGCTGATGTCATCGCCTGCGATCGGGATCAGGGAAAGCGGTACGCTGGAACAGGCGGATTCCCTCATGGCCCGCTATGGTCTTAAGGCCGTGCCCGTGCTTGACTCCGCCGGTTGCTGCACAGGACTGCTGGAATACCAGCTTACGGTCAAGGCTCTTTCCCACGGGCTTGGGGCCGCACGCGCAGCGGACTACATGCAGCGCAGCTTTCAGGTTGTGGCACGTCAGGCAGGGCTGCAGGTGCTCATGGACATCATCGTTGGCGCACGCCAGCGTCTGGTTCCCGTGGTGGATGCGGACAAGGGAGCGGATGGGGCGATCGTGTCCTCCGACGGTCAGGCCCCTGATACGCTGAAAAGCCTGCCGCTGATCGGGGTGGTTACCCGCACCGATCTGATTCGCCTGTTCATGGATGATGACGAGATCCGCCTGCCGCAGCCGCGCCAGAAAAGAGAACGCACCCGCAGCCTCTCCGGACTCATGAAAAGTGTTCTGCCCGGCCCCTGCCTTTCCTTGCTGAGGCTTGCCGGGGAACTCGGCGCCGGGAGGGGAGTCAGTGTGTATGTCGTCGGCGGCTTTGTGCGGGATATGCTCATGACCCGCCGCAAGGGGCGCTGGCCGCATATGGATGTGGATCTTGTTGTAGAGGGCAGTGCGCTTCCTTTCGCGCGGGATCTGGCCGGAAGGCTGGGAGGCCGGGTGCGCGAACACCGGGAATTTATGACGGCGCTGGTGCTCTTTCCGTTGCGTTCCATTGATCCTGGTGCCTCCGGAGAGGAGGAGTTCCGCGTGGATGTGGCTACGGCGCGTCTGGAGTATTATACGTCTCCGGCTGCGTTGCCCACCGTTGAGCTGTCCTCCATCAAGATGGATTTGTATCGCCGGGATTTCACGATCAACGCCATGGCTGTTCAGCTTGATGACAAGCATTTTGGCCAGCTCGTTGATTTTTTTGACGGGCAGGAGGATATCCGCCGGAAACGAATCAGGGTGCTGCATGCTCTGAGTTTTGTAGAGGATCCCACGCGTGCGCTGCGGGCCGTACGTTTCGAGCAGCGTTACGCGTTCCGGATCGGACCGCAGTGCGACCGCCTGATCCGCAACGCTCTGGAGCTTGGACTGATGGAACGTCTTTCCGGCGCGCGTGTATGCAATGAACTGGAACTCATGCTTGAGGAGGAGAACCCGTTCTGCTGCTTCAGCCGCATGCAGGAGTTCGGCATTCTTGAAGCCGTGCATCACGAGCTGGACATGCCGCCATGGAAAGCTGAGCTTCTGCGCAGGACTCTTGACGTATTCGACTGGTACAGACGGCTGTATCAGGACGAGAACCCCGATCCTCTGACGCTGTGCCTGCTTGCACTGTGCAGAAACTGTTCCGCACAGGAACTCGAAGATGTGCTGTCTCGTCTGACTCTGCCGGAAAAGCGGGCCGCGCGTCTGAAAGACGCCCGTATGGCAATTATGAATGCTTTGCCTCGCGTCTTGTCCTGGCAGAAGGAAAATGGCCGCCCCGGCGAGCTTCACCGTATGTTGCGCCGTGTTCCCCTGGAAGGACTGCTGTATCTTGTGGCCAGGGTGGAAGATGAGGAGCTGCGCAGGAAGCTGACGCATTATGTCTATCGTGAACGTCTGATTGCCATTGAAATCAGCGGGGACGACCTGCGGAATATGGGACTTGCGCCCGGACCTGTTTATGGACGGATTCTGGACGAAGTGCTCATGGCCCGGCAGAACGGCGACGTGGGAGGACGCGAAGCTCAACTGCGCTATGCCGGAGAGCTGGCAGCAGCGGAAATTTTTCATCTGACGGCAGGAGACCCTGACATGAACGGGACAGAAGAGGAGTTCTAGAACGTTTTCACCTTGAAATGTCCCGGAGCGGAGTGGAGCGGGACGCCGCCGCGACACAGGAGCGGACGCAGTTTGCCTGTCCGTCTTCGGGCATGAAGTCTGAGGATCGGAATATGATGTTCTGGCTGGCAGATGTTTCAATATGAGGAAGACGTCAGTTCCGGATACAGGGTGTCGTGGAGGCGCAAGGAACAGCTCCTTCAAAAAAAAACGGAGGCGGACCTTCTGCTGCTTGCCGCCTCACCCCCGGTCATGTTAGGAGAGGAGATGCCGTCGGCGTTGGCCTTACAGCGGTCCGACGTGCGGGGGAAACGAAGCTGCATGCTTTTACTGAAGGGGTGCGGATGGCAAAGGACATATGGGCTCCCTGGCGTATCGAGTACATTCTCGGACCCAAATCCGGCGATTGCGCGTTCTGCCTTTCCGAAATGGCCCCCGGGCCGGAACGGGATGCGGAGGATCGCCGGCGCCTTGTCGTCTGGCGCGGCCGCAGGCTGTTCGTGATGCTCAACCGTTACCCGTACGCGGCGGGGCATCTGATGATTATTCCCCTGAGGCATGTGCCGGACATCACCGAACTTGACGCCGAAGAAAGCGCGGAAATGATGGCGCTGGTTCAGCTTTCCTGTCGTGCGTTGCGCGAGTTCTGCCGTCCCCAGGGGATTAATGTGGGGCTCAACCTCGGGGAAGCGGCCGGCGCGGGGATCCGGGAGCATGTGCACATGCATGTCGTTCCTCGCTGGAACGGCGATTCTTCGTTTATGGCTGTATTGGATGACGTGCGGGTCATTCCCGAACATCTGGAAAGAACGCGGGAGCGGCTGTATCCCGTGTTCAAACGGCTGGGGAGCGCCCCCGGGCGGATTGAGTGATGCCCCCAGGGGCACAGAAAGGAGTGGAAATGCGCTATATCAAGGTATTCCTGCTGGTATTGGTCTTCTTTTTCGTCATGATGTTCTTTGTGCAGAACCAGGGGTCTTTCTCCGACCCTGTGGTGCTGCGTCTTGATCTGCTTTTCCTGACGCCTATGGAATCCATACCCATGCCGTTGTATTCGCTCATGCTGATTTGTTTTGCACTGGGCGCGCTCATGGTGCTGCTCATGCTCATGTGGGATCGCATGACTGCGACAGGTTGCCTTGCGGGAGCCCGCCGGCGCATTACGTCGCTGGAAAAGCAGTTGAAGGCCGCGCAGGAAGCTGCTGCGTCCGAAAAGGAAAAGCTCCTTGCGGAAAAGGCCGAACTCCAGGCCTCGCTTGAAGCCGCCGAGCGTCGTGCGGCTCAGGCGGGCGCGTCTTCCCTTGATTCCTTGGACTAGCGTGCCTTTCTCTTGAGATGGATTACCCGGACAGGAGTCGATGTTCCGTCATGGCGGCATTAATTTCCGCCGTCTGTATCTGCATGTGTCAGGAAGGGACAGACCTGCTCCGGTGGGAGCTTTCTCAGGAAAGGCGCGGTTTCGACTGTGTTCAGAAACAGTATGTTGTTCCGTTCCGGCAGGAGTTTTTCCAGAACGCCTCAGATTTAAAATTATCTGAGTTCCCCTTCAAGGGCTGAGAAAGATTGCAAGGGTATGCTTTCCCGCGTGTCCTTGCAGTCTTTTTTTACAAGCGCCTTGCCGGTTTCGTGCGGGAAGGGAGAACGTTTTCTGCGGACTCACTGTCATTAAACAGTTTTTTCGGAGACCCCCCATGGAAAAGGCTGATCAGCCCAGACTGACACCCATGTATGAACAATATCTCAAGGTTAAGGCTGAATATCCTGACGCTCTGCTGTTCTATCGCATGGGGGATTTTTACGAGATGTTTTTCGAGGATGCCGAGGTGGCGTCCCGCGAGCTGCAGCTCACCCTGACCAGCCGCAACCGCAGTGGAGAGGACTGCATCCCCATGTGCGGCGTCCCCTGGCATGCGGCGGAAGCTTATATCAGTCAGCTGGTGGAAAAAGGATACAAAATCGCCGTATGTGATCAGGTAGAGGACCCCCGTACGGCCAAGGGCCTTGTCAAACGGGCAGTGACCCGCGTTGTGACGGCGGGTACCACCCTGGAAGATGCGAACCTGGTGGCGAAGTCTCATAATTACCTCGGCGCGGTATTCTGGAACGAGGAGCGTGGAGCGGGCGGCTTTGCATGGATGGATGTTTCCACCGGGGCATGGTCCGGACTTCAGTCTTCCCGCGAGCCTGAGCTGTGGCAATGGGTGTTCAAGCTTGCGCCTCGGGAACTGCTTCTTGCCGAACAGGCAAAGGCACCCGCGCATCTTGGCCTCCAAACCGGTGTTCAGGTCGTTCGTGTGCCATGGCAAAGCCATTTTGAACTGAAAAAGGCACTGACCCGCGTGCTCAAGGCTCAGGGAGTGGTTGAGGCGGGGGCGCTGGGGCTGGATAAGCGGCCTGAGCTTGCGCAGGCCTGCGGTGCGCTTGTCGCCTATCTGGAACAGACACAGAAACAGGATTCCGGCCATCTTGCTCCCTTTCATCCGCTGGATATGGGGCGTTTCATGGTGCTGGATGAAATTACGGAGCGTAACCTTGAACTGTTTCGCCGCCTTGACGGACGCAAGGGCGTGGGGACTCTGTGGCAGGTTCTGGATCAGACCCGTACGCCCATGGGCGGCAGACTTATGGAGGAAAGACTGCGTTATCCCTGGCGGGAACTGACTCCCATTGCCGAAACGCAGGCTGTGGTCGCCCATATGGCGGAAAAGCCGGTCATGCGCGAGGAACTGCGGCGGGCGCTGGACGGCGTGCATGATATGGAGCGCCTTTCCACACGCATTTTTCTGAACCGCTGTCAGCCGCGGGATCTCGCCGCTCTGCGTGACAGTCTGAATGCCCTGCCTGCCGTGAAAAAGGCAGTGTTGTGCATGGAAGATTCTCCCGAGCTGCCCAGCGCCGAAGAGGCGCGCGGGGATTTTCTGCCTCCTGCCCTGTTCCGTCTGATCCGCCGCTGGGACGGGATGGATGATCTTGCGGATCTGCTGGAAAAGGCGCTGGTGGATGAGCCTCCTTTGCAGATTACCGACGGTGGTCTGTTCCGGTCCGGATTCAATGCCGAACTGGACGAACTGCTGGAACTGGTCGAACATGGCGAAAGCCGGCTTCAGGCTCTTCTTGCTGCGGAACAGCAGGCCTGCGGTCAGCCCAAGATGAAAATGGGATATAACCGGGTGTTCGGCTACTATTTTGAACTCAGCCGTTCCCGTCAGAGTCAGCTCCCTGAGCGTTTCGAGCGCCGCCAGAGCCTTGCCAACGCGGAACGTTTCACCACGCCGGAACTCAAGGAACTGGAAGAAAAACTGCTTTCCGCCGCTGAATCGCGCAAGAGCCTTGAATACCGTTTGTATCAGGAGCTGAGGAGCAAGATTGGGGAGGCGCGCGAACGCCTCCTGTTCATGGGGGATCTCCTTGCCTGGGTGGACTACTGGCAGTCTCTGGGAGAAAGCGCGGTCCGTCTCGACTGGTGCCGTCCGGTTCTGCATGAGAATGGCGAAATCCGCATCCGGGAAGGGCGGCATCCTGTAGTGGAAGCCGTGACCGGACGTTCTTCCTTCATTCCAAATGATCTGCATATGGATGATGAGCGGCGTCTGCTGCTTATCACCGGGCCGAATATGGCTGGCAAATCCACTGTGCTGCGTCAGACAGCCATTATCTGCATCCTTGCCCAGATGGGGTCGTTCGTGCCCGCGGGGGAAGCCCATATCGGTCTTGTGGATCGAGTATTTTCACGCGTGGGGGCATCGGATAATCTGGCACAGGGGCAGAGCACCTTTATGGTGGAAATGATGGAGACCGCACGCATTCTGCGTCAGGCGACCAGGCGGAGCCTGGTCATTCTTGACGAGATAGTGTGCGGAACATGTTTTTTTGTCTTTTTGTTTCT
>CALUUZ010000002.1 GCA_944324075.1 Candidatus Mailhella excrementigallinarum | reverse complement strand
GACATTTGCATTTCTGTTACTTGCGGCCCGTAAACGGGCTTCCCGGGTATGGCAGGCTCAACTGTTCGCCAAGTTTATCCGACTCCAGCTGATGCTTGATGTAATCCTGAATCCTGGCCTTATTCTTGCCTGCTGTATCGACGTAATACCCACGGCACCAAAATCTCGATTGCGGTATTTGAACTTCAAATCCCCAAATTGTTCATAGAGCATGAGACTACTCTTGCCCTTCAGATCGCCCATAAAACTCGACACACTCATTTTGGGAGGAATCTCAAGCAGCATGTGGATGTGCCGGGCAACATTCTGCCTCCACTATTTTCACATCCTTCCATTCGCACAACTTGCGCAGAATTTCGCCAATGGCGCGCTTCTTTTCACCATAGAACACCTGGCGGCGATATTTAGGCGCAAAAACTATGTGGTATTTGCAGTTCCATTTTGTATGCGCTAAACTTTTGGCGTCACCCATAGTGACCTCCTTTTGATTTGTTGTTGACCGCAGTTGCCAGACCGCAGCTCAACGCTAACAAATCAAAAGGAGTTTTTACAATATAGGTAAAGCTGAAAGCTTTTTTGAACCCCCAGCCTAGCTGGGGGGTTTTCGTTTAACCAAAAAAAGGGAAGAAAGGCAAGGCCTTTCTTCCCTCATGTCATCCGCAATTCACGGACGCGCTTTCATGCAGCCCCGTATGGGGCGCCACTAGAACGCGTAGGTGAAGTTCAGGGTGCCGCGGAAGCCGTTTTCGTAATCCTGTCCCCACAGACTTTCATCATAGTCGGTAACAAGGTAGGAGAGCAGCACATTGGCGGTCAGGTTCTGATACAGCTTGTAACTGCTCAGGAAGTCGATGGACCACGCGGAGTCGCTGGTGGTCATGTAACCAACAGGCCCCTGAACTGACCAGTTGCCATTGGCGGCATCGTCAACAACCTTACCCAAACGAGCCCGCATGGCCGGATCAGAAACCCGGTTGGTGTTGTTGGTGCCCTGGAAGTAGGTCACGGACAGCGCGTGGGTGAGGTCTTCCACGAAGGAGACATTCTTCACGCCGAGCTGCACACCCCAGGTTCCGCCGGGGTTGCACTTGTCGATGGTCGCGGCCAGCAGACCATTGGCGTCAAAGTAGGTGGAGGAAGCATCAAACGCGCCGCCGTCATTCACGGTGATCATGCGCCCGCTGTCTTCGGAATCCGCATCGTCACCGGAAGCATACCAGCCGCGCAGGAAAGGAGTGGCGAAGCTGGTCTTCATTTCCGCACCCAGAGCTGCATACCAGCCCTTGCGTTCGGCCCAGTGATCCGCATCGTTGCCGCTGTACAGGAAATCAGCGGTAAACTTGAAAGGATCGAACATGGTCAGTTCACCGCCGATGCCGACCCAGTACACGGTGGTACGGGTGTCAAGACCGTCAACACCCCAACCAAACATATCCAAAGTGGGATTGGCACCCAGCCTGCCACCATTTTCATCCTTCACAACAGTCTGAGCGGCATTGCTGCCGACCAGACCGACCATGCCCCAGGGGGTGACCTTGAAGCCGTCGGCGGCCACGTCAACGGCCAGATAGGCGAGATCCGCGCTACCGTGGGCAGTATGCGCTTCGCCCCACTTGTTCAACTTGGCAGAGGGACGCAGCCAACCGAAGGTCACGCCGACCATGTCGTTGATGGGAGCGTTGACCAGCACGCCGTCAACGGGAGTATCCAGAATGGGAGAACCGAAGGTGTAGGAAGGAGTGGTCACTTCCTGACGGCCCATGCGCACCAGCACGTCGGTGGTGGGAACCATCCAGTCAAGGTAGGCCAGACGCGCGGTCACGGCATACTTGCCCGTCCCGCCCACGCCGGCGGTGCCCCAAGTGTAGTACTGGGGAGCGTCACCGCCGTTGGCGACCTGAAGCTGCACACGGCCGGACAGGGATTCGCTGGCCACCATGTCGAAGTTGATACGGATACGCTGGGCGGCGTTGAAGGTGCCTTCATCGGAATCCTTCACAAGCGCATTCTCACCGAACAGGTTGTCGGCAAAGGTGAAGGAGGTCAGCCAGGAGCCGGACACCTTCATTTCCACGGCGGAAGCGCCGTTGGCCGCGGAGAACACCATGCCGGCGGCCAGAAGAAGCGTAACGAGCTTTTTCATGATACCACATCCTTGATAAAAGAATTTGCTGAACCGCAGTTGTACGGACGCCTGAGCGAACCCCTATTCGTTCAAACGCAAGCCGACTATATCCTCCCCACAGAGCGCTGACAAGAGGTCTGGGGCATTTTTTGTAAAATTTTTTTGTCAACCCTGGAAGCATGTGTATCTTTTTATACACATAGATCTGTATAACTATTTGATATTAATTATCAAAAAAAATTTTAAACACAATATTCACCACATCTCATCCCTGTGTTTGAGCATCAGCTCTCTTTAAGGAACCGCCGATTTATTCTGTGAATGAATCAACTCCATACCCAGGGAGGCAAAAGCCTCTTTGGGAAAGACACGCCAGCTCGGTCATCAAAAATTCCTTTGTGGTTTGAGACCTCCCCCCTTCAGGGGGAAAAGAGGAGTTGGCAAGACGGCGAAGCCGATGAAATCCTTTTTCGTACCCCTTCCCTTCAGGGAGGGGCAATCCGCACGCCCCCTGTCCGTCGGCTGCTTCAGTCAGTCGGCGGATGGGGCGACTGTGGATTGAAACATTATAAAACATTTTCGTTTTGAAAATGTTCCCGGAGTCAAGCAAAGCGAGACTCCGCCGCGACATCGGAGCAGCCGCAATTGACTTGCGGCGTCAAGCTCCGCTGGAAGCGTGAAACCTGCGGGTCGGAACATGGGGCCTGTCCGGCAGATATTTTCAACAGCAAAACGCTCTAACGGGAAAAATAAATTTTTCCTCTTCACAGGCTCTGTTGCAAAACCGTGTTGATGGCGTTGCACGGGGCGTACGGTTCCGTCCGGCAGTGAGGCGGAAACATGCTGCCGCAAGGACAGCCCGTGTTCCACACGGGCGAAAGACGCCATTATCCACGGTCGGCCCGCTCTCGCCTTCGTGCGGCTTCGCCGCCCAAAGACTCCGCTCCGCGAGACATTTGACCGCTCCCCCCCCCAGAATGCCGCCTTGCAGGCGGCGGGAGGTCGTCGCTCAAAGCTCGCTGACGCTCGCGTCTCCGGCGGTTAAAGGTGCTTGTTTCTCTTTATCAACCGCAAACCTGAACAGAGCCTGCCTGCAAGCCTCGCTCCGCTCGGCAGCGGGCACGGCCCCTGCGGGACGCCGCTCTCTGCGCCGTTATGCGCTCGTCTCCGGCAGGCAGCAGGAAAACAGAAAATCGGCAGACGCTTCCCAACACGTCAACGCTCATTGTTCCGCCCTGATCAACCTGTTCCTTTCAAGAAGAATATGAAAAATCCACACCCCGACGGCGGGCACTCCTCCCTGTTCGTCCACCTTCAGCCAGACGTTGCGGTCGTCCCGCGTCTGAAGCCAGCGCTGAAAACGCACCGCGAGGCTCTTGATCCGCTGACGTTCGGACACATTAATCCGCACGATGCTCCCCACCATCGAAAGAGGAAGGGGAGGCTTGTCCGGAAGAGAGAAATCCCCTTTCACCATCAGAAGCTCCCTGGGGAGCAGGCGGGGATATTCCCGGCATGTATCCCGCACGTCGAGCCGCAGCCCGCCGGCGGAAAGATCCGCCAGAAGAAAGGACTCATCATCCAGCCGCGTCCAGCGCAGACAGGGGCCTCCCGAAGAGTCGCCGCCGCTGGACAGCGCGCCGTGCCAGACGCTGAAGCCGGGAATGCTCTCCTTCTCCACATCAATGCGGACATTGAAGCGCCGCTGGTTATGCTCCATGACATCAGGCATGGGAAACGTCATGTACTGGCCGCCGCGCTCCCTGCGGAGGCTTTCCAGCCTGGTCGTGAAGCTGCACGGCACACTGCGCCTGCCGCCCCGCACGGTAAAATACACCTGCGTCTCCATACCCGCGGGAGGAAGCCGGGGGACATCTTCCAGCAGACAGACGACAAAATGTCGTCCTTCCACTGCGACGCATACGGAACGCAACTGGGAAATCTGACGCCGGTTGAGAACAAAATCCAGATGCAGGCAGACCCGCAGATCCCGCGCCAGCTCAAGACAGGATGCGATATACCGGGGATCGCGGGGATCTCCCGCCAGCAGCCGGTTCTCTTCATTCTTCGATTTATGCATGAATAGGGACATGGAATATTTTGTCCTGCACGGGGGTTGGGAGTGAAGAAATGCATCCGCAGGTCAAAAGGAAAGCTGGCTGGCCCTGCGTCTGACGCGCCGTGTGGGGAGTATCGCCCTGAACAGGTCGGGGGCAAACAGGGGGGAAGCGCCGGATGAGACACTTCTCCCATATATCTTACGTTCCGCCGCAAATGATGTAAACACCGCTTCCGCCGCCCGCGTGATGCCGACATACAGAATTCTGGCCTCTTCCCGCAGAAGTTCCGCCTTTTCCCGAGTATCCGCGGGCGGTTCTCCCTCCGCGTATTCCAATCCGCAAAACGGAAGGATTCCGTCTTCCAGGCAGGGCAGGAACACCGCCCTGAACTCCAGCCCCTTGGCTGCATGCATCGTCATAATCTGCACACGCTCGGCACGGGCTCTCGCCATGTCCAGATCACGCAGCAGCGCAACGGAAGCCAGCAGCTTTTCCCAGTCCCGTCCGGCCTCGGCAAAACTCTTCTCCAGAGCGCGGAACGCAGCCGACTCCGTGAACAGCGGCGCAGCCAGCCGGGCGATTTCTTCCGGCAGAGGATCAGCATCGGGATTCCCTGCGGCGAGCGCCGCCTCCCTTTCCGCTTCCAGCGATTTCACCACACCGCGCGGCCCGAGTTCCCACACCTTTTCGGGAAGGGCAGCCAGCAGCCGCGCGGCATCGTCATCATCCTCCGCCCCGAGCATCTCCGCATCCGCCTGAGCGGCATCCGAACCTCCCTCCGTTCCATTTGCCCCGCGCAGACGCAGCAGAGCGGCGCGCAGCAGGGCTTCCACTCCCGGTTCAGTCCAGAAGGCATCCTCCTCCGGGACGGAGCAGGGAATGCCCCGGGCTTCGAGCGCGGCGCGCAGAGGCGGCATGAGGGATTTCAGGCGCACCAGCACGGCGATATCGCCGGGACTGCACGAGCCGGACGCCAGATGGCAGCCCGCCAGTTCCTCATGCATGTCCGCCTGCTGATGGGAAGTGCCGCCAAGCAGATAGGCCACGCGCCCGGCAACCCAGCCAAGCTCGTATTCCACGCTGGGAGCGGACAGCCATTGCAGCGTGGCGCGAGCGCCCGGCAACCCCCGCAGTTCTCCGCAGGCCGCCCGGCCGTCCGGTGCGCGGAGCAGACAGGCGCGGCCCGCGTCCAGCACGGCCTGCGCCGCGCGATAGCTCTTGTCGAGGGTCAGCGTTTCAATATCCGGCCACATGACGCGGAGTGAAGTCTCCACATCCGCCTCCGCGCCACGGAAGGAGTAAATAGCCTGATCCGGGTCGCCGATGCCGAAAAATCCCGCTCCGTCAGAAGGCAGAAGCGCACGCAGAAGAGCAAGCTGCAGGGGAGAAAGGTCCTGCGCCTCATCCACCAGCACATGCCGCCACGGGGGCGGCGTTTCACCCGATCCGAGCGCCGCAAGCCATTTTTCCAGCAAATCCGCATAGTCGGCAAGACCGCGCTCGGTCTTCCATGTCTGATAATCCTCCGCCGCGCTCCGTATTTCCGCGGGCAGGCCGTTCACCTCCATCCGTTCCCTCGCCAGGGAAAAGGCGGTCCAGGCACGCGCCGCCTCCCTGCCCTTCCACTGAGGGGCGCGCGCGGCGAAAGCCTTGCGGGCGGCCTCTTCCGGCAAAAGCAGAGGCGCCGCTCCGACCCAGCGGCGCAGGGCAAGCGCGTGCAGGGTATCCGCCTCCGGGACTTCCCCGCCCATTCCCGCCGCGCGCATGAACAGGGTCAGACGTTCGCGCAGCTCGCCGGCCGCCCGCCGGGTAAAGGTCACGGCTGCCATGTCCGACGCCGGAACGCCATGCTCCAGCAGATGCAGCGCCCGTCCGGCAAGCGTGCGGGTTTTTCCCGCGCCAGGTCCGGCCAGAACCAGAACAGGCCGGGGAGGTTCCAGCCCGGCCCTCAGCGCCTGTTCCTGCGCCTCTGAAAACGCGGGGCGCGAGGAGGCTTCCGCAACAGTTCCGGCAGCGCTGCTGCCGGAACGCCGGGCAGGCCTGCCCGCGCCGTTCTCCTTCTTCTCCTGCATGGCGGCCAGACCGCCCAGCAGATCTCCCTGCCCGGAAGGCAGCGGCCTGCGTCGGGCGCGCGGTACGCGTTCCAGCAGGGAAGGTTCCATTTCCCCCGGTTCAAACAGCCGGATGACGCCGTATTCCCCATCGTAGCCTCCCCGCCTGATGACCTCGCCCGCGCGCATCCGCCGCAGCGCCTCGCCAAGCTCCGGCCAGTAGGCGGAAACTTCCGGCAGAGGCGTTTCCATGAGCAGATCCAGCTCCGATCCGAAGCGCAGCGCCAGTTCCGCGAGTTTCAACTGGGGCTTGCGGGTCCTGGGACCGCAGTGCAGCAGTTCGCCCAGAATTTCCGCCAGAGGAATGAGCGATCGGAATCCCTTCCCGGGTTCGGGCGGCGCCGTGCGATCCGCCAGTTCCAGCACGCGGTGCAGAACGCCTATTGTCAGAGGCTTGCCGCATACGGGACACATATCGTTCAGCTTCATGCATTCCAGAGGCTCAAGCATGACGTTGCACGCGCGGTGTCCGTCAAGATGGTACTTGCCCTCGTCCGGAAAAAATTCCAGCGTGCCCGCATAGTCCGCATTTTCGCCCTTCAGCGCCGCAAACATGCCGTCATAGGAGAACTCGCCGGAAAACAGCGTGGCTTCCCGGGCGAGATTCTCGCCGGAGTGCGCGTCCGAGCTGGATACCATGCTCAGATGATCCAGGTGGCTCCAGCAGCGATTCATGTCCGGATCGGAAGAAAGCCCTGTTTCCGCCGCGAAAATATGCGGTGTCAGGTCTTCAAAGCATTCATGCAGGGAATCAAAGCCTGATTTCGAGCCGAACAGGGAAAACCATGGCGTCCAGATATGCGCGGGGATCATGTATGCGCGGGGAATTTCCAGCACCATCTCCAGCAGATGCTTCACATCCAGACCAAGAATGGGCCGTCCGTCGGAATTGAGATTGCCGACGGCGGCCAGCCTGACGCTCAGTTTTTCCGCCGCGTCAAAATCCGGAACGTAAACAAGACTGTGTACCTTGCGCACCGCTCCGTTCTTTTTGTAAATGGAGCTGATTTCCGCTTCCAGCACGAAGCGCGGCGGCGCGGGCGCCATTCCCGCGAGAGAGGGGATTTCCCGTTCCACGTCATCTGCCCCGAGCGGCTTTTTCAGGCGGTAAAACCCGCTCTGCTCGTCAGGCTCCAGAGCTTCGCGCAGTTCCTCCCGCCATGCGGGATGCGTGAAATCGCCGGTGGCCAGCAGGTCTATCCCCTTGGCCCCCGCCCATGCCGCCAGATGCGGCACGGTAAGCCGCCCGCTGGTCGCCCGGGAAAAACGGGAATGAATATGCAGATCGGCGCGCCAGGTTTTCATCAAAAATTCCTTTATGGTTTGAAAACTCCCCTTTCAGGGGGAAAAACTCCGTCTTTCCCCTTCTGATGACGTCCCCCGCACGGAAAAACGGGTGAACAACGCAATATTGCTCCGAACAGAATCCGGATCATAAAGGAAAAGTCCGTCAACAGGAAGCGCCGTCCGGCCGCTTGCCCTGCCGGAACGCACGGGATACCATGGCCCCCCGCGCAGAGTCGTGTTGAAAGTATCCCCAGGCCGCCGGAAGCGAAAGCGAGACAGCCGTGGATACCTCTTGCCGCCTCGCTGCCGGAGCAGAACAGTGCGTCTCGCGCATCGCCGTCAGCACGGTTCCGCAGCGTGGCCTGCCATGAAAACCCGTTCAGCGGCCAGGGCAAATTCACTTTGAACATGCCCGAATGCCCGTGTTTCCCCACTCATTCACAGTCATGATGTCAGAAATTTCCTCAGCCCGAACTCTTTTTCCTTCCGGTCTGTTTCAGCCTGAAGGTTCCTTCCGTTTCAGCGCGGATGCCCTGCATCTTGCCCGGTTTGCCCTCACTGCCCTGAACGGAAAGGAGTCTGTGGCGGATCTCGGCGCGGGCTGCGGCATCGTGGGGCTTGCCCTGCTGCTCCGCCGGGAAACCCTGCGCGTGGTAGGCGTGGAACGGGAACAGGCCCTTGCCGATGCCGCCCGTCTTAATGCCGATAGGCTCGGGCTGAAAAACTGTCATGTTCTGTGCGGCGACGTGGCGCACAGGGAAACCCTGCTTGCCGCCCGGCGGATGCTGAAGCCAGAGTCATGCCATGGCGGCCCCCCCCTGTTCGATGCCGCGGTCTGCAATCCGCCGTGGCGCACGCCGGGTTCCGGGCGTTCTTCCCCTTCTCCCCTGCGTCGCGGTGCGCTGGAAGCCGAACAGGGGATCAGCCCCTTTCTTGCCGCCGCCGACGGCCTGCTTGGCGCGCGCGGAAGTCTTTTTCTGGCTCTTTCCCCGGACAAACTTGCGGACGCGCTGCGGGAGCTTCCGACCCGTCTGCGCCCTGTCCGTCTGCGCTTCGTGCATCCGTGCCGGAAAGGAGTTCCCGCCCCCGCTGCCCTGGCGCTGCTGGAAGCGCGCAAAAACAGCCGTGCCCCGCTGGTGGTGGAAGAGCCGCTTGTGGAACCGCCGCAATGTTTCAATCCGCGCGCCCCCCATCCGCCGACTGACTGAAGCAGCCGACGGATGGGGGGCGCGCGGATTGTCCCTCCCTGAAGGGAAGGGATACGGAAAAGGATTTCAGCGGCTTCGCCGTCTTGTCAACTCCTCTTTTCCCCCTGAAGGGGGAGGTCTCAAACCACAAAGGAATTTTTGATGAAAATGCCCGGCGTGACCGGGCATTTTCATTGCGTAAAGGGGAATAGGGAAGCCTGCCGCGTCAGTTGTTGAGAAACTCCTTCAGCTCCTTGCCGGCGCGGAAAAAGGGCAGGCGCTTGGGCTGCACTTCCACCCTGGCGCCGGTGCGCGGATTGCGTCCGGCATACGATTCATATTCCTTGATCTTGAAACTGCCGAAACCGCGAATTTCCACCCGGTCGCCTTCCAGCAGCGCCTTTTTCATGGAATCCACAAAGGTATTCACGACCATCGTGGACTCATCCAGAGAAAGGTTGGACTGCTCTGCCAGCGTCTTGATAAGTTCGCTTTTATTCATGGAACCTCCGCTCCCCTTGTCGATTCACACTCATAATATGGTCAAGACACCACACTGGGGCGTTTTGCGTTTGAACATATCTGCCGGCCAGCCCCCAGGTTCTGACCCGCAGGATTCCCGCCTCCGCCGGAGCTGTACGCCGCAAGTGAATTGCGGCAGCACCGGATGGGAAGACGTCGCGGCGGAGTCTCGCCCTGCCCGACCCGGCAGAGCATTTCAATAGAAAACCGCTCTGAATATATTTAGTCTTAATTTTCTGCGCGCGCAAGGTTCCTGAGCACAGGATTCCCTTTCAGGCGACCGGCCATGACGCCGCGTATCTTGAGCAGTTCTCCGGACAAGCGGAGAATATCCTTTGCCGCCGGGGCTTCCGGCTCCACCTTCAGCAGAGGCTGCTGCCTGCACACCGCGCGGGACATGGCGGGATCATGCCGCACGGAACCAAGCAGAACGGGCGTAAACCCGAGAAAACGTCCGCACGCCAGAGAAAGACGCTCGAATATCGCCGTCTCCTCTTCCTTGCTCTCCACATCGTTGACCACGACGAGAAAATCCCGGATACCCAGCTGAGCGTTGAGAACCTTTACCAGAGAATAGGAATCGGTCAGCGAAGTAGGTTCGGGCGTCATCACCAGCAGACGCACGGCGGCCATGGCGGCGAAGGAGCGCACGGTTCCGTTGATGCCTGCCCCCAGATCCAGCAGCACCGCGCTGTACTTCCGCAGTTCCGGCTCCAGACGGCGCAGCAGCAGATCGCGCATGTCCGCATCCATTTCCGCCAGTTCCGGCACGCCGGAGGCGGCGGGCAGGATATCGAAATATCCCCGCCCCTTTTCACTTATGGGGTAAATGATATCGGATGCGGCGCGCTCGTCCATGATGACCTGCTGAAGATTGCCCTCCGGGGCTATGCCCAGCAGCACGTCCAGATTCGCAAGCCCCAGATCGCAGTCCATGAGCAGCAGAGGATACCCCGCCTGAGACAGCGCATAGCCGAGATTGAGAGCAATATTGCTCTTGCCCACGCCGCCCTTGCCGCTCATCACGGCAACGCTGAGTGTCGTTTCATCCTTCATCAAAAATTCCTTGTATGGCTTGAAACCTCCCCCTTCAGGAGGAACATGGATCTGACAGAACGGCAAAGCCGATGAGATCCCTTTTTGCAGCCCCATCCCGGGGGGAGGGGCAATCCGCGCGCTCTCCATCCTCCGACTGATTCCGCAGCCGACGGATGGAGAGCGCGCGGATTGAAACATATTTACCCGCCAAAAAAGAGAAAGCGTTTTTCACTGGCATGCACCAACGTTTCATGCACATCATGTCCTTCACCGGACACGTCCTCCCGGTACAGGCGCACCCGTTCCTCAAGCGCCGCATCATCCCGGCGGGAGGCAGTATCCAGAGCCTCTCTTGAGCGGCGCAGCAGCACGGAGAAATCCTCATGACAGTCCGCGCTCGCCGCTACTCCGGCGCGGGTTCGCACGCACAGTCCGGCCTTTGCCAGATGCTCGTCCGCTTCTCCCGCCACCCGCTCCGCCAGGGCCAGAGCCTGAAACACGCCCCGTCCGGGCAGGAAAAGCCCAACCGTGCCGGAAACATTTCCCCCCGTTCCGCCCTCGTCCACCCGGCCCGGAACATCTCCAGGGCGGGCGGATGTCCACACCCCCGCACACAGGGAAGTATCCGCTTCGGCAAAGGATGACGCGACGGAAAACAGCGCGAGCGCCGCGCCGCGGCCGGAGCGGGAATTCCGTTCCAGCTCCTCCTTCACCCGTTCGATGAAGGGAAGAGGCCGCCACAGCCCCGTGCGCTCCTCCCTCCGCATGTCGGAACGGACGGAAGCCGATGGAACCGCGTGCGCCCCGGGATCGCAGACATGCCAGCCGGAGCAGCCCTTCCCTGCGCTCAGCCTTTCCCACGCGCCGCGTTCCAGACCGGGCACCTCGCGCCAGACAATCAGGCCGCGCCTGCCTCCCCTGTCCGAACGCTCCCGGCCACCAACGGAGGAATGTGCCTCCGCCTCCTGCTCCAGAAGAAGCGCAATGCGTTCCAGTTCTTCCGCCAGTTCTGCGGCGGCCTTGATTTCCGGCTCCATACCAGCTTCCATTCTCCCTACGGACGGGGCTGCCGTTCATGGCGATACAGCAGGTAGTCCCGAAGGAACTGGCTGATGCGTCCGTCCAGTACGGCATCCACATCGCCCATTTCCGATCCGGTACGATGATCCTTCACCAGCCGGTAGGGCTGGAGGGTATAGGTGCGTATCTGGCTGCCGAAGGCAATGGCGTCCTTGCCCGCGTAATCGGCCTGCCTGGCGGCGTCCCGCTTGCTGCGCTCATGCTCGTACAGCCTGGCCCTGAGGATACGCATGGCCGATTCCCTGTTGCTGTGCTGCGACTTCTCGTTCTGGCACTGGGCCACTATGCCTGTGGGCAGGTGCGTGATGCGCACTGCGGACTCGGTCTTGTTCACATGCTGTCCGCCCGCTCCGGATGCCCGGTACACGTCGATGCGCAGATCGGCATCCCTGATCTCAATGGAGATTTCATCCCCGGCATCGGGCAGCAGATCCACGGAAGCGAAGGAGGTGTGACGGCGGCCCGACGAGTCGAACGGAGAAATGCGGATCAGCCGGTGAATGCCCTTTTCGCCCTGAAGCAGGCCATAGGCATTCTCCCCCTCGATACGCATGGTCACGCTCTTGATCCCCGCCTCTTCACCGGGCAGGCTGTCCAGCACGGAGGCTCTGAAACCCTGCTCGTCCGCCCAGCGCAGATACATGCGTTCCAGCATCTCGGCCCAGTCCTGGGCCTCCGTGCCGCCCGCCCCGGGGTGGATTTCCATAATCGCGTTCATGCGATCCGCTTCTCCGGAAAGCAGAATGGTCATCTCGGTGGAAGTGAGCAGCGCCTCCAGCCTGTCCGCCTGCTCCGAAAGCGCGGCAAGCGCCTCCTCGCCTTCTCCGCCGCTTTCCCCTTCCGCGCCCTCAGCAGCCAGTTCCAGCCAGTCAAGCATGTCCGCATGGGAGGATTCCAGAGCGCGATAACGCTCCACCTCATTCTCCAGACGGCTTTTTTCCTTCAGTACCGGAGTCAGGGCTTCCTGATCGTTCCAGGCGTCGGGCCTGGAGATGATCCTTTCGATCTCCGCAAGACGCGCCTCCCGCGAGGGCAGGTCAAAGACGCCCCCAGAGGGAATTGAACTGTTCCGAAAGCGCAGCACAGCGAGGACGCAATTCCGCCATTTGCAGCATGTCGATATCCTTTGGACGGGCAGACCTGCCCGGTCAGAAAAGTTGAAGAAACCTGCCTTCACCGCCGGAGGCGCGGCCTCAAGAATACAAGAAGAAGCATGGTCAAGGCAAGCGCGGGCATCCAGGGGTGCAGGCGGAAGTATATGCTGAACCCGGTTTCCGGCCAGATTCTTCCCGCAAGCCACGCATTTTCAAACAGGCCCGCTCCGGATTCAGGGTCCGCTCCGCCCAGCGTCCACAGCCGGCCGGCCGGATCGGCAAATGCCGTCAGTCCGGTGTTCGTGCCGCGTGCCATCCAGCGCCGCTGCTCCACCGCCCGCATGAGCGAAAGATACAGATGCTGGGCCGGAGCGGAACTTCTGCCGTACCAGCCGTCATTGCTGATGTTGAGCAACACCTGCGCTCCCGCCGCCACATGAGCCCGCGCAATTTCCGGAAAAATGGCCTCATAGCAGATCAGCATGCCCAGACGGACGCTTTCGCCCCTTCCGTTCCTCACAACCGGAAGCGGACTTTCCTCTCCGGGCGAAAAGCCGCCCACCCCCTGAAGCAGCGGCTCAAACAGCGGCAGATCGAGAAAGGGAGGAATGTATTCACCGAACGGCACCAGATGGCGCTTGTCATAACGCCCGGCGGGCACTCCCAGGGGATCGAGCAGAAAGGCCCGATTGCGCAGGGATGAAGCGCCTGCGGAGTCTCCCCCCTCCGCCGCCCCGCCGTCCGGAATGCCCTCGTCCCTTCCCTCCCGCGCGGGGCCGCCGAAAAGCAGCCATACGCCCCGGGTCCGGGCGAACTCGCGCAGTCTTGCGGGCAGTTCGCCGCCAAGCTGGAAGAAGAAGGGCATGGAGGTCTCCGGCCAGACCACAAGATCGGGCGCGGGAGCCCCCGCGCCGGAAGCGGAAAGCGCCATGCGGCTCAGGCCGAGGTACTTGTCCACCGTGCTTTCCTGAAAAGACGGCGCCCATTTGATATCCTGCGGCACATTGCCCTGAATGAGGGCCACGGTCAGCGCGCCGCCCTCTCCGGTCCGGACTCCGGCGGGAGTTCCGCCTCCCAGCGGGTCACGAGGCGGCATACTTTCCAGCCGCCATGCGCCGAACCCGGCGACGAGCAGAGCGAGCAGAGCCAGAACCGCGGCGGAAAACGCCCGCTCCCTGCCGCGTCCCGGCGCACGCCGGCCTCCGGACAGCAAAGCGCGCGCAAGATCCGCCGCCAGACAGGCCATGCCCGCGTACAGGCCGGATATCCCGTAGTCTCCGATCACGGAGGCTCCCTGGATCAGCAGGGGCCAGCGGGCCTGGGCCGCCCCCAGGGTAAGCCAGGGAAAACCTGTGGCAAACCAGCCCCGCGTCCATTCAAGCAGATACCAGAGCAGGCCCGCCGCCAGAGCGCGGCGCGGAAGGCTGAACTTTCCCGCGCGGGAAAGCCGGGACAGACAGAAGCAGAACAGCCCTCCCCACAGCCCCACCCATGCGCCGGGCAGTACCGCGCAGGGAACGGCCAGCGGCCAGGGAAACGCCCCGTAGTCATGCACCGCCCAGCTGATCCAGTACAGCGCGGCGGCCGATCCGATGAGTCCGCAGAGCCAGCCCCGGCGAAAGGGAAAGTCCTCCCGAGCCAGCAGGCCGAGACAGGCGGGATACAGCAGCGCGGCAAGCGGCAGATGCAGCACGGGATTGGCGTTGCCGAAAAACATTCCCAACGCTCCGAGAAGGAGCAGCCCATGTGAAACGGACAGACGCGCGATCATGTCTGGTTCTCCCGGTCAAGCACACGGCAGTTGACGGCCTCGGCCAGGTGGGGCAGCCTGATGGAAGGGCTTTCCTCCATGTCCGCGATGGTGCGCGCGATGCGCAGAATACGGGTATAGGCCCGGGCGGACAGCCCCAGACGATCCGAAGCAAGTCCGATAAATTCGCGGCTTTCGGCGTCCAGTGCGCAGTATTGATCCAGCATTGCCCCGGAAAGGGCGGAGTTGGCCCGGCAGGGTGTTCCGGCATAACGCCGGGTCTGTATGGCCCGCGCCCGTGCCACGCGTTCCCGCATGGAGGCGGAATCCGTGCCGGTCCGCCCGGAGACGGGAGCCTGCAAATCCTCGCGCGGCACGGCGGGCACTTCCACATGCAGATCAATGCGATCAAGCAGCGGGCCGGACAGCTTCGCCCGGTAGCGATCCAGCGCGGCGGGCGAACAGGTGCAGGCGTGCCGGGAATCACCCCGGTAGCCGCAGGGACAGGGGTTCATGGCCGCCACAAGCATGCAGTCCGCCGGATAGCTCAATGCGCGGGCCACGCGCGAAATGGTCACCATGCCGTCTTCCAGGGGCTGGCGCAGCACTTCCAGTGCGGAACGTCTGAATTCCGGCAGTTCATCCAGAAACAGCACGCCGCGATGGGCAAGGCATACTTCTCCCGGGCGGGGCAGCGCGCCGCCGCCGATGAGCGCGATATCGGAAACAGTATGGTGGGGCGATCGGAAAGGACGCCCGGTCATCAGACCGCGGCTTCCCAGCAGACCCGCCACGCTGTAGATTTTTGTGACTTCCAGAGCCTCATCGAAGGAAAGAGGGGGAAGCACGGTGGGGATGCGCTGGGCGAGCATGGTCTTGCCGCTGCCCGGAGGCCCGATGAACAGCAGATTATGCGCGCCCGCCGCCGCGATTTCTATGGCCCGCTTGGCATGCTCCTGCCCCTTGACCTCGGAGAAATCACGCGCATATGCCGCTGTTTCGGGCCGGGGCGGCGTGCAGACGCGGGGAGCCAGTTCCGATTCTCCGGCCAGAAAGGCCACAGCTTCGCCCAGCGTGCGGGGAGTATACACCGCAAGTCCCTTCACCACGGCAGCCTCATCGCCTGCCTCCGGAGCGACCAGCATGCCTCTTGCCCCTTCCGCGCGGGCCAGCAGCGCCAGAGGCAGCACGCCGGGCACAGGCCGGATCTCCCCGTTCAGGGAAAGTTCCCCGACCGGCATCCACCCCTGAATCTTTTCCGGAGCCACAATTCCGCACGCGGCCAGCAGCCCTATCGCCAGAGGCAGATCATAGGCGCTGCCGGCCTTGCGCCGATCCGCCGGCGCAAGATTAACCGTGATCCGCGCGGGGGGTATCCGGAACCCGGACGCCCTGAGAGCGGAAGAAACGCGCTCGCGCGCCTCACGCACCGCGCCCTCGGCCAGGCCAACCATGACGAAGGCGGGTATGCCGCGGCGGGAAAAATCCACCTCTATATCCACCCGATACGCATCCACGCCATACAGGGAGCCGCAGGCCAGCCGCGCTATCATTCAGAACCTTCTCCGACGCTTTGAGGGTTATGGCGGAGTCTCGCCCTGCCTGGCCCCGCGGATCATTTCAAGAGCGAACTGCTCTAATTGATTCCCAGAAGTTCCAGCCTGATACGCCAGCTCTGCTCCTTGCCGTCACGTTCGGAGGTGTAGTAACCGCTCACGCGGAAGCAGGGATCGGCATAGGTAAGCCTGATATCACGTTGGTAATTCTCCTTGGTCAGCAGGTCATCCTGGGAGGAATACCCCACGCTCCAGCGGGAATTGAGCCGCAGTTCCAGGGCGTTGGTCACCAGCTCCAGCGGCCTGTCGAAAGAACTCAGTATATCGCTCAGGTTGTCATACTGCACAATGCGGCGGTAATCGTAATAACCGTTGCGGCGGCTGTACCCCACGCTCCAGCTGCCCCAGCGCGGACTGACGAAGGTCACCCCCATATCGTTGCGGGTGACGCCCTCGCCGTGCATGGAAAAGTAGGTCTGGTTCCACAGGCTGAGCCAGTCCAGCGGACTCACGCTCGTCTCAAGCGCGAGGTCAAGGACTGGATGGCGGGGCAGGATATCCCGGAATCTTTCACGTTTCGCTTCCCGGAAGTCATATCCGCCGGAAAGACGCACACGGGCTATTTCACTGTACACGGGATCAAGCAGGTTGAGTCCTGCCCGGCTACTCTCCCCCTCCCCGCCCGCACTCAGCAGTTCCCGCCGCAGGGTCACAAGATTGGTCAGCGAGAGATTCAGCACCGATGAGGGGAGAATCCTGTCATCCTCGTCATAGAAGGGATTCTTTTCCTGATCGACATTGGGTATCCACGAATACGACACCCGGGGCTGGACAGTATGGCGCAGCGCCGTGAGCTGATAACGGCCGATTCTGTCGGCGTCAAGATCAGGCGTGAACTTCCATACTCTGTGCGCCTCGGTATAGGCCTGGACATCAACCTCCGGAATGGTGCGTCCCTGCCCTGTCTGATCCCGCCGTTCACTCGGCGCACTGACAAGAGGCGAATTTCCCGAAACGGACGTGCTGTGGTAAAAGGTCTGCCGTACCCCGCCGCCGGCAATCAGCGTGCCGTACTTCAGCTCCACCGGCAGAGAAAGAACGGGGTGGACTTCCGTGCGCATCCCGCTGGTTCCCTCCTCCCGGTACAGGTAGGCAGTGGAGGCGTCGGCCGCGATTTCCAGCGGCATGTCCGGCATCAGACGTCCCTTGTACAGATACGCGTTGAACTCTGGGAGCTTCTGCACGGTGGTGTCATCCACATGCCGGTAATATTCATCAATATGGCGCAGCCAGGGGTTCTCCTCGTAGCGGAAACCCGCAGTAAGCCCGAAACGCTCCCAGTCCCGGTAGATGTAGCCCGCACTGACGCGGTTCTTGTCCCGCGTGGGCAGGTCGCGGCCGAACATTTCCAGCAGCACGTCATGCGACTCGTCGTAGCCGGTCATGAAGGAGTGAAAATCCGTCAGAAATCTGCCGTCGGAGACGTAATCCACGTCATACTTGTACTTCCAGCCGCTCAGCCCGACCAGCCCTTCCCCCATGCCGCGCAGCCAGAACCGGTTGTCCCGGATGTCTTTCTCCGCGTCGCTGTCATGCAGATAGTCAAAGGCAAGCCATGTCTTGTCGGCGTCACTCACATGGGAGCGATACTCGATGGACGGCATCAGGCCGTTCTTGTCGAACCATGAAGCGTATGCCGTAAGGTCACGGCTCTTGTCCATGGCCCAGTACCACGGCACGGTGGCGAAAAAGCCGTGTTCGTCGCTGACGCCGTAGTCGGGCATGAGCAGTCCGGTCTGCCGGGTCGTCTTGGCGGGAAGGGCCATCCATGGGGCATACAGTATTCCCTGATCCAGCACCTGAAACCTGGCATGGGACAGTGTGGCGTACCCGTCTATCTCCACCACGGCCTGATCCGCCGCCAGCGACCATGCGGGAGTCGGCCCTTCGCAGGCCGTGACCTTCGCCTCTTTGAACGTATACCGATCGCCCCAGTGTTTGACAACCTCCTCGCCGGCAAAGGTGATATGCGGCCCGGCCATGAATACGCTGCCGTTCTTGAGCCAACCCGTATTACTTTTCAGATCGAACTCGGCTTCGGCGGCGGAAAGCTCGTCCCGCCCCAGACGCACCCGGACATTGCCCTGCACCAGCACCCAGTCCGTGGATGTGTAGTAGCGGGCGAAATCCGCCTTGAGGTAATCCTCTCCCCGCGTCAGCACCACATCTCCCGAAGCTTCCACGATCACGCCGTCGTCAAGGCTTTCCAGATGGTCGGCCGTCAGATGCCACGGGGCGTCGCCTCCTGTCCGCACGGGGGACGACAGCGAGATGCCCGGCAGGGCGGACGCCCCCTCGACAAGAACGGCAGTCAGAAACAGGACAGCCAGGAGCAGATGAAACCACGGCATGCGCCGGCCTTCCCGGCGGGAAGGCCGGAATGCACGGCTGACGGAAAAAGAGCAGGAAACGGGGGAGGAATACACGGGAGGACACTTCCAGGTTGCAAGCCTTGGCAAGACGCAATAAAAAGACTCCATCAGCGGCGTTCCCGCAAAACAGGGAAACGCCCCTTGCCGTCCTTGACGGGCACAAAAACAGAATGTCCTGCTCTAGCATATATCGCCCGCGAAAAAAAGCCCCGGCGACCGACATCCCCGGCCATCAGCCATACTGTGAGACCTGCCGTGAAAACCCTCTGCCGCATCCGCATCCATCTGGATAATCTTCTGCACAATCTTGATTTTCTCCGCGCATCCGGCAAGCCGCTCATGCCCGTGATCAAGGCCGACGCATACGGCCACGGACTTCTGGCTGTGGCCGCCGCCCTGTCAAGCCAGGGCGTGGATCATTTCGCCGTGGGCGCGGCGGCGGAAGGGGTGGAACTTCGCCGGGCGGGGATACGGGGCACGGTGGTGGCCCTGCTCGGCCTTTCGCCTCTGGATGCCGGGAACCCGACTGCTCCCCCTACACTCCCCACGTTTGACGAGGATGCCCGGGCGGCTCTCACCCACGACATCACTCCGCTCATTCACGACTGGTCTGCGCTTGACCGGATGGCCGAACTGACGCGGGATCATGCCGCAAAAAGCGTTCCCATCGCGCTCAAGTGCGATACGGGCATGGCCCGGCTGGGCTTTCTGCCGGAGGATATGCCTCTGGTGCTGGACAGGCTGGCGCGCGCCCCGCAGTTGCGGCCCGATCTGCTTGTTTCGCATCTGGCCGCGGCGGACGAACCCGAACAGGACGCCTTTACGCATGAACAGACGCGTGCCTTCCGGGAAGCGGCCAGATGCCTGCGGCGAACCTTTCCGGATATCCGCCTTTCTCTCGGCAACAGCGCCTGTCTGCTGGCCTTCCCCGAACAGGCGGGAGATCTGGCCCGTCCGGGCTTCGCCCTTTATGGCGGCAATCCCTTCCACGGCACGCGGCGCGATGTTCTGGGCCTCGGCCTTGCCCCGGTCATGGAAGCATTTGCGCCGATTCTCGAGGTGCATCCGCTGCGCGCCGGGCAGAGCCTGGGCTATGGCCGCGCCTTTGTCGCCCCGCGCGACATGCTGGCAGCCGTGGCGGGCATCGGCTACGCCGACGGCTTCCGGCGCATGCCCGGCGCGCAGATGAGCGTGAACGGCATGCGCGCGCCGGTCATCGGGCGTGTGGCCATGCAGATGACCTGCCTTGACGTCACCGGCATTCCCTCCGTCCGGCCCGGCGACATGGCGCATGTGCTGGGAGGAAAGGCAAGGCCGATCCGGATCGAGGAAGTGGCTGCATGGTGGGGAACCATTCCCTATGAAGTGACCTGCCTGCTGGGAAGGATCGGACGCTGAACGGCATTTTCAGGGCGGGTTCCAAACTCCAGCCCCGCCCGGCATATGCAGCCGAGGCACTCCCGTTCCGCATCCCGCAGCACGGCCCCGGCGTCCAGCGTCAGGAATTTTCCCGCCCGATACAGAAAACGTCCGTCCACCATGCTGTCCGTCACATTCTCCCGCGTGGCCTCATAGACAATCCGCCCCACCACATCCCTGCCCACGGCAGGCAGGGTATGCGGCATTTCCAGATTCAGCGCGATCAGATCTGCCTTTTTTCCCACTTCCAGCGAGCCGATCTCCGCTTCCTGCCCCATGGCTCTGGCTCCGCCCAGCGTGGCGATTTCCAGCGCCTCCGGCGCGGGCAGGGCCAGAGGGTTGTTGAGAAGCGCCTTCTGCAGCACCGAAGCCTGCCTCATCTCCAGAAAGGAATCCATGTGGTTGTGCGCTCCGTCCAGCCCGAGCGCCACATTAACGCCCATGTCCCGCAGCTCTGCGACGGGCGCGAAGCCCGAGGACATCTTGGTGTTCGACGAGGGGCAATGCACCACATGCGTGCCCGTATCCGCCAGCACACGCTTTTCCTCCCCGTCCAGCCACACGCAATGCGCCAGCAGCACGTCTTCCCCCGTATACCCCAGCTTATGCAGATACAGTATGTTGCGCATGCGGCGGCTGCCCTCCACCAGCGCGATTTCTCCCATATTTTCCGAAGCGTGGGTATGCAGGCGCAGGCCGTTGGCGCGCGCCAGATCCCGGGCCGAAGTCAGCAGGGCGTCCGAACAGGAAGGAATGAAACGCGGAGCCACCGCGCAGCGCAGCCGTCCCCCACCCCGCATATGCCACTTCCTGATCAGCCGCTCCGTTTCCCTCAGACTGTCCTCCGCGCTTTCCCGCATGGAAGCGGGCACGCCCGCCCCCTCATCCATCATGCACTTGCCGAACAGTCCGCGCAGGCCGACCGCTTCCATGACCTCAAAAATCGCATCTTCGTGCCTGATCGTCCCCATATCCACCAGCGACGTGGTTCCGCTGCGGATCAGCTCCAGCGCGGCCAGTCGGGCGGAAACGGCATTGCTCGCGGCGCTGTGCGCTCCTTCCAGCGGCCAGGTGCGTTTTTCCAGCCAGTCCATCAGTTCCAGGTCGTCACACAGCCCCCGGAACAGAATCTGCGTGACGTGCATGTGCGCCTGAATCAGACCGGGCAGCAGCACACGCCCGGTCATGTCCACCCGTTCCGCGTCCCGGGCTTCGGGCAGGACGGCGATATCCGGCCCCAGCGCCGCGATGCGATCCCCATCTACCAGAATATCCGCATCCAGAATATCCCGCCGGGCATTCATGGTCACAACCCGGCAGCCATGCAGCAGGTATTTCATGCTTCAGTCCCCAGTTGCCCCGTCCGCCGGCTGACCGCGGCAAAGTCTCTCCGCCCGGCTTCGGGAACAGTTTCAGAATGAAACGCTCTGTCACGGAATTGTCGCGGAAACGCTTTAATCAGCGTTTCCCGGAGCGTTTTGCTCTTGAAAATATCTGCCGGCCAGACCCTGTGTTCCGGCTTGCAGGTTTCACGCCTCCGCCGGAGTTATACGCCGCAAGTGAATTGCGGCTATTCCGGCGTCGCGGCTTCAGTCTCGTCTTGCTCGACTGAAGTAGAACATTTCAACGGCGAAATGCCCTAAGGCTGCCGACAACGTCAGCAGCCCCGAAAATCAGGAGCAGGTCCGGCTTTGCCGCGCCGTAACCGACTGATTTTCGGGCCTTTCCGTCAAACCGCTTTGCGGCCGGACGGCGCAGACACCGCAGAGCGGGGTTTGTCATCAGTCTGTGGGAACGCTGATTAAAGCGTTTCCCGCGGTCTTGCGGAGCAAAATCGTCCGCAAGTCGTGAAGAGGAAAATTTACTTTTCCCGTCAGATGAACGAACCGGCGTGCATTGCCCAAAGAGGCAAAAGCCTCTTTGGGCATGAACCTAATTCATTCGCGGAACAAGTCAGCGGTTCCCTATGGATTCGTCCGGCATTCCTTCATGCTTTCATGCCATGCGGCCATGGCCGCATCCAGCGCTCCCGCGGACAGCTTCCGCCCGGTCAGAGACTCCACAGCCCACTGAAGGGCATGCAGGCCGGCCAGAATATCCGCCCAGTCCACCCATCCCATATGGGCAAGACGCAGGGTTTCTTCCTTCATGGGCGCCTGCCCGGTGCTCATGATCACCCCCAGCTCGGCCGCCTTTTTCGTCACGGCGGAAGACGCCAGCCCCTCCGGCATTTTCACGCTGGTCAATCCGAGAGTGTAGTGTTCGGGGGCGAACAATTCCAGTCCCATGGCGGAAATTCCCGCTCTGGCCATAGCGGTCAGACCGCACTGCCTGGCGTACAGGGCGGGCAGTCCGGCTTCGAAAATCATGCGAAGCGCCTCACGCAGCCCGATGATCAGACTGACCGGCGAGGTGAACATCGTCTGACTCCTGCTCAGCAGCGTAGCCTTTTCCTTGAGCAGATTGAAATAGAAGCAGGAAGGAGCGACGCCTTCGGCCCGCTTCCAGGCCCGCGCGGAAAACGCCAGCAGGGAAAGCCCGGGAGGAACCATGAGTCCCTTCTGCGATCCGGTAATCAGGCAGTCCACTCCCCATTCATCCATGGGAGTGGGAGCTATGCCCACGGAAGAAATGCCGTCCGCCACCAGCATGACATCACGGTTCCGCGTCTGCTCCGCGATTTCCCGCACCGGGTGCTGCACGCCCGTGGAGGTTTCCGAAAGCTGTATCAGCACGCCCCGGATCGAGGGATCGGCGTCCAGCGCGTCAGTCACGCGTTCCGGCGCTATGGCGCTTCCCCAGGGAGCGGACAGTGTCGCCACATCAAGCCCCCGCGTGGCGGCGATTTCAGCCCAGCGCTCACCGAACTTGCCCGCCTCGGCCACCAGCACCCTTTCGCCCTTTTCAAACAGGCAGTGCACGGCGGCGGTCATGGCTCCCGTACCGGAGCAGGACAGGGGCAGCACCACCTGTTCCGTGCCGAAGAGACGGCGCAGCATATCCTGCGTTTCGTCCATGACAGCCACGAAGTCGGGTTTGCGATGATGAATCATCGGCTCCGCCATGGCCAGCCGTACACGGTCGGGGATGGGGGTGGGGCCGGGAGTAAGCAGACGGGTACTGAGCAGTTTCATGGCGGCCTCCGGGGCGGCTTCAATCCGCCTGGAAAAGAAAGGTTTTAAGGTATGCCGTTTCCGGCATGGAGGGGTGGATGGGATGATCCGGCCCCTGAAATCCCTGATGGACAAGACGCAGATGTCTGCCGCGCCGCCCTCCCGCGCGGGCGGCAATCCGCAACAGCTCTCCCGCTTCCAGATGATGCGAGCATGAACAGCTCATCAGAAAGCCGCCGGGCCGCACCAGGTCAAGGCCCAGTTCATTGACGCGACGGTAGGCTTCCAGTCCCTGTTTCGCATCCTTGCGGCGCTTGATGAACGCCGGAGGATCAAGACAGACCATATCGAAACTCCGGCCTTCCCGGCGCAGAACGGCCAGCAGCGTCAATGCGTCGCCTTTCAGCGTGGCGCCGTCCAGACCGGCCCTTGCCGCGTTGACCCGCGCAAATTCCAGCGCGGAGGCCGAGGCGTCAAGAAAGGTGACGCTCTTCGCGCCATGCGCGGCGGCCAGAGCGCCGAAGCCTCCGGCATAGCAGAAAGCGTCCAGCACTTCCGCGTTCCGGGCCAGTGCGCCCAGCACCGCGCGATTGGGCCGCTGGTCATAGAACCAGCCCGTTTTCTGCCCGCCCACAAGGGGAATGCGATAACTCAGCCCGTTTTCCTCTATGTCGATTTCCCGCGGAACGGCGTCCATATTCCCCCACAGGCTCTCCACCTGCCGGGGCAGCCCTTCCAGATCGCGCGCAGCAACGTCATTCGCCAGAATACAGCCCGAGGGGTTCAGCAGTTCCCGCAGTATCTCCGCAAGTTCCCCGCGATGGCGCTCCATGCCTGCCGTGGTGATTTGCGCGGTCAGCCAGTCCCCATGCCGATCCAGAACAAGACCGGGCAGAAAATCACCTTCGCCGTGGCACAGACGGTAAAAGGGGCGCGCAAAGAGTCTTTCCCGCAGTGCCAGCGCCCGTGTCAGCCGTTCCCGCAGAAGATCGGCGCAAAGCGGTTTCCCGGCATCCCGGCTGACCAGCCGCGCCGCAATGAGCGAAGCGGGATTGACGCAGGCCGTGCCCAGCACACGCCCGCGCGAATCGGCCACCAGCACGTCCTGTCCCGGCTCGAATGCGGAAAGCGGGGAGCGCCCGACATCCACCTCATTGCTGAACACCCACAGATGCCCGGCCAGCAGACGGCGCTCCTCTCCCTTTCTGAGAAAAAGCGTTTCCATGTCAGCTCCCCGCTCCGCCCGGAACAAGGGCGATAATGTCGTTTCCGAACACATGCAGCCAGACGCCGGCATTGATCAGCATGAGCACGAATACGGCGGCGGAGGCCATATCCTTGCCCGCCTTCACTCCCGGCGAATACTCGGTAGTGATGAGATTGAAAGCCTCCTCCAGCGCGGAATTCAAAAGCTCCCCCGCCATCACGGCCAGCCAGGCGCAAACGCAGAGCAGCCACTGGACAGGCGCCTTGTCCGTCAGCGTCAGCGCCGCACATATCACCGCCAGCACGGCACACTCCTGCCGGAAGGCCGTGCTGCTTTTCAGCGCGCAGATCAGTCCGGACAGGGAGTAGCCCAGGGCCTTGAACACATGCGCGACGCCATGGGACAACGCGGGGGGCGCATTTTTCGCGCCGCGATCAGCGGGCATGGCCGCCGTCGGAAGTTTCGCCGTCGGGCAGAGGCGGAAGGCCAAGCTCCACGGTATGAAATGAAGAGTCCCTGGAGCCGTTGGCCTTGGGACAGTCCGGCTGGAGGAAGCAGATATCGCACGCGCCCCGGAAGGGAAAATGCGTAAGCACGGCATACCGGCGACTGAGCGTGGGGCCGTCTTCCTGATACGGCACGCCTTCGGCAGCCAGCGCATGGCGCAGAGCCTCGGTGGGTTTGGGAGCGGGCGCACAGCCCGCCTCCTCCACTTCCGGTTCCGCCTGATGGACCGCGCACATGCACATTGTCTGAGCCAGGGCATTGAGGCGGAAGCCTTCCGTCGCCGATTTTCCCCATGTTTCGTCCACTTCCGTTTCCACATCCTCATCCAGCCATACAAGGAGATATCGGATTTTTCCCGTATCCAGCTTCATGACATGCAGATGGGGCAGCCAGCGCTCCCAGGCATCGGCAAGATTTTCCATGACCTGACCGCCGAGCCTGGTTTCCTGCAGCAGCCCCAGCATCAGCTCCATGTCGAAAACAGGTTTGACGGGAAGTATTTCCTGAGTATGCGCACTGTTATGTTCATTCATGATGATCTGAGGGTAAGAAGTTGAAAATCCGATTCTGACGTGACGCCGGGAGATCGTCAAGTGCGGAACGCTCCGCTGCCGGCGGAACCGGCTTCCCCGCCGGAAACTCCCGGAGAGCTTCCTGATGCCAGTGCAACACCGGATACTTCATGCTCAATGTTTCAATCCACAGTCGCCCCATCCGCCGACTGACTGAAGCAGCCGGCGGACAGGGGGCGTGCGGATTGCCCCTCCCTGAAGGGAGGGAATGCGGAAAAGGATTTCATCGGCTTCGCCGTCGTGTCAGCTCCTCTTTTCCCCCTGAAGGGGGAGGTCTCAAACCACAAGGGATTTTTTGATGAATGTCAGAGCATTTCGCTCATGAAACGCTCTACGGAGTCGAGCAGAGCGAGACCCTGCCGCGACGCCGGAGCAGCCGCAATTCACTTGCGGCATTGCCACCCGACGGGCACCCCGCAGGGTGCAGGCATGGACAACAGCGCACGCGACGGCTTCAGGTGTGGAACCTGCGGCCAGAATCCAGGGGTATCGCCGGCAGATACTTGCACTCACAGAATGCTCCGGCAGGGAAAAATGCCTGTGCCGCAAAAATGCCGCACGACAAAAAACAAGGGTTTCCGGTCAATGACTGGAAACCCTTGATAAAGACTGGTCGGAGCAGTCGGATTTGAACCGACGACCCCCTGCTCCCAAAGCAGGTGCGCTGCCAAGCTGTGCTATGCTCCGGTTGGTTGCCCCGCCTTGGCGACGGCGCAGAAAGGGATGCCCGATCTAGAAAAATTTTGCAAGCTTCTCCTTTAACATTTTCATCTTCATGCAAGGGAAAACTGAAAATTCTTTCTCCATGGAAAATATTCCACACCCCTTCTCCATGTTCGGAATATATGGAAAAGAGAAGCGTTATCAACAAGATTTCATCCTGCTTTTTCTTTTGTCAACCTATTTTCTCCCAGCGCTCTGCAGCAGAGCCGTGTTGATGGCGCTGCCCGAGGCGCGCTGCTTTGCTCCGGCACAGGCGACAAACGGCAGGAAGGCCGCCCCCTTTGCGGGAACGGCCTTCCTGCTGTGATTTGAACGGAAACTAACGGGCAATGACGTTGAAGTTGTCGCGGCGGTTCAGCGCCCAGGCTTCCTCGCTGTCGCCGGACACGGCGGGACGTTCCTTGCCGTAGCTGATCATTTCAAGCTGATCGGGATTCACACCCAGCATGACCATGTAATCATAAACGGCACGGGCGCGGCGTTCACCGAGCGCCAGGTTGTATTCCTGCGTGCCGCGCTCGTCGCAGTTGCCTTCAATACGCACACGGATGTCGGGATAGGCCTTCATGAGTTCGGCCTTCTGCTGCAGCATTCCGGTATATTCGCTCTTTACGTCGTACTTGTCATAGTCAAAGTACACGATACCGTCAGTGATGGTCTGCACGGCGGCATTCAGCGCAGCCGCCGGATCTTCGGTCGAAGTGGAAGTCTGCATTTCCGTTTTCTTGGAGCAGCCGGCGCCGAGGCCAAGGGCCAGGGCCATCACCATTACAAGGCCGAGAGTCTTCAAGCTCTTCATGACATCCTCCTGAGCCGTTCCACAGGCTCATAATCATATTTTCCCCAAATGCCGTTCCACAGGTAACCAGCCTTTGGGGAAGGCTGGCGCTCACGGCTGTGATGCATATTATCTTCAAGGTACGCCTTGTCAAGATCCGTACAGCCTACTTCTCCTCCGGAATCTTGCCCCAGCGGGGAAATGTCGCCGCGCCTCCTCCGGTGGGCACCATCCTGGGTTCTCCGCCGTGCCGGGTCGTCAGATAAATCCTGTGCTGTCCGCTGCGATTGGAGGCAAAGGCAATAAAATAGCTGTCCGGCGCAAAAGAGGGCTGTTCATCACGCCCCGGACCGAAACTCACCTGACGCTCGATGCCCGTCACCAGATCCTGTACAAAAATCCGGTGTCCCTGCGGGGTCAGCCGGGTGAAGGCCACCAGTGTTCCGTCCGGACTGAGCGCCGGTTCAGTGTTGTAGCCGCCGTTCATGCTCACGCGGCGAACCTGTCCGGTGGAAAAATCCTTGATGAAAATCTGCGGCCCGCCCATCCGGCTGGATGTAAACGCCATTTTCGTGCCTGTGGCGTCAAAGGAAGGTGAAACATCAATCCCCGGACTCTGCTCCAGCACGCGTTCACGCTGAAACTTGTGATCCAGCAGGAAGATATTGGGATAGCCGTTGGTGGAGAGCGCCACGGCCACCTTGTTGTCCGGCATGAACACCGGGCCTATGACGGTATTCCCGGGGAAGCGGATGCGCTGCACACGGTTGCGCGAACGATCCCATACCCCAAGCGCGTGGCTGCTGTCATCCATATGACTGAACACGACATAGCGCCCGTCAGGCGACCATGAAGGAGAGAGCGCCGTGCCGGAAATATTGGTAATCTGATGCAGCCCCTTGCCTGTGGGGCTGACCAGCCAGACATCACGCTTCTTGGAACCGGCAGTCTTGACAAAAGCCAGAGTGGAGCGGAAGAAGTCGCCGCTGCCGGTAAGACTTTCCATGATGTCCGCGCAAATGCGATCCGCCGTGGCGGGGACGCTCGTGCCGGTCACCCCCTTGTAGACGCCGCTGAACACCGGCTTGCCGGAAAACGTCTCAAACAGACGGATTTCGACCTCGCCGCCCCGTCCGTCACCACCGGGCCAGTAGGCCGTGAGCAGGAGATCCGCCCCGGCAATCTGAAAACGCTTGAAGTCCACTCCCGCGCCCTGCCAGGCGTCCAGCACCGTGCCTCCGAGGACGGCGGCCGGCGGCGTCAGCCGCATGAAGGGCAGAAAGCCGAGATTCCCTTCCATCGCGGCTCCGAGTTCCCTGCCAAGGCCGGTCGCGGCCTTGCCCGGCCCGGTAAGCGGAGAGGCCAGGGCCATGTTCACCATGTTCTGGCCGGGGCCGTAAATATCCACAAGAGTTACCGCCCGGACGGGAACGGCGGCAAACGCGCAGCACAGCATCAGCACCGCCGCGCTCAGCCAGTTGAGCCAGTTCAGTCTGCACCTCATGAAAACACCTCGAATATCAAGCCACAGGGGGCGTTCGTGTCTGGAGCGTTCTGCGATGGAAAACATTTGCGGCCAGACCCTATTTCCGGCCCGCAGGTTTCACGCTTCCTGCGGAGTCTCGCCTGCTCGACTCCGCAGGGCATTTCACCGTCGAAATGCCCTCGGGGAAATCCCGGCAAAGCCGCTGCGAGCCCCGGACGGAACGCGCAATACGGCACATGCGGGGGCGGATCATATGACAGCGGACACGAGGCGTCAAACCGGACAAGGCGGAACATTCCGGCTTTCAGGAAGACCCCGCGAAAGAAAAGGACAGAAATACGTCCCGCCGCCGGTTCCGTGAGTCTGTTCCTCCGGCCTCCCGCGCATTCAGGCGGGAGGCGCGGAATCATTCCCTCCGGGAAGCTCCGGGGCGGCGTCCCGAATACATGGCATATTCCCCTTCTCCCGCAGAAACTTCAGCTTTTCCCTTTTTGGCAGCGCCTTTATTTTCCGTTCCAGACGCAGCGCGCTCCCCTGATCCGGGCAGGCCGCGCATGCGGCCAGCCGCACGGGGCGCCTCGCCCGTGTGCATCTGGCCCCTCCGGTCAATTCCCCGTTATGCTGCCGGATCCGACGTTCCACGTCGGTACTTACCCCGCAGTACAGGCTGCCATCCGCACAGCGCAGCAAATAGACATGCCAGATCCGTTCCTTCATGTCCTGCCTGTATCCCGAAACGGGACAAAAATAAATCCGCATTTGTCCGGGGCGCGAGAATCCGGGCTTTCCCCCGGACATTCTGCAGCCGGGCATGCCTGCCGGAGGACTTCATGAAGCTGCCGTTCGACGCCTCATGAGCGCTGCGGCGGCATCAGATGCTTTCCGCCGCCATCCCCTTACTTTTTCTTCAACCTGCCGATAACATTTCAGGAGCGGCAAGGTTGCCGTCCCCCCTGCCGTCCCGTGGAATTCATGCGCGGGAAGGCGACCGCGGGGCCGCGCGCCAGCGGACTTCATCGGCTTTGCCGTTTTGTCAGGTCTGCCCTTCCCCTGAAAGGGAACGGCAGGCCGCAAGGAAATCTTTGATGAAACCGGCGCAGGACGGCAGACTGCGACGGAAAGACATGCGCGGTTTTACCGACAGGCGGCACATGACGCAGGGACCGGCTGCGCTGACAGGGAGCGGGACACCACATGGAAGACCAAAAGACGAAAAGCCGCGTACTCGTCGTGGACGATGCTCCGGAAAACATCTGGATTCTGGTGGAAGCGCTCAAGGATGAATACGCCGTCATGGTGGCCAAGAACGGATATTCCTGCCTGAGGCTGGCGGGAGGCGAGCATCCGCCCGACGCCATTCTGCTTGACGTCACCATGCCCGGCATCGACGGCTATGAGGTATGCCGCCGCCTCAAGGCCGATCCCGCCACCAGGAACATTCCCGTTCTCTTCATCACCGGGCAGACCGACGCCGGCAGCGAAGCCCGGGGGCTGGAACTCGGCGCCATGGATTACATCACCAAGCCCTTTCAGCCGCTGCTGGTCAAAACCCGCGTGCGCAACCAGATAGAACTGAAGAAGCACCGGGATCAGCTGGATCTTCTGGTTCATGCGCGCACGGCACAGCTTTCCCTCACGCAGGAAGTGACTATTGAAGCCATGGCCGCCCTTGCCGAATGGCGCGACCCGGAAACAGGCGGGCACATCAAGCGCACCCAGCACTATGTGCGCACTCTGGCGGAACATATGGCTGAACTGCCCGGATACCAGCGGATTCTGAGCAGGAACATGATTGAAATGCTCTATCTTTCCGCCCCGCTGCACGATGTGGGCAAGGTTTCCACCCCCGATTCCATTCTGTTCAAGGCAGGCCCGCTTACCCCCGAAGAGTTTGAACAGATGAAGCTGCATACCGTGCACGGGCGGGATCTGCTTTCTGCCGCCGAGCGCAGGCTGGGCAGCGACTCCTTCCTGCGTATCGCCCATGATATCGCCTATTGCCATCACGAACGATGGGATGGAAAGGGGTATCCGCGCGGGATCAGGGGAGAGGCCATTCCCCTTTCGGCCCGCCTGATGAGCGTGGCCGATGTCTACGATGCTCTCACCAGCAGACGCGTCTACAAGCCTGCCCTTCCCCATGAGGAGGTTGTCAGCATCATATGCGCGGGCAGGAACACCCAGTTTGATCCTGATGTGGTGGATGCCTTCATCGCCACCGGGGAAACCTTTCGGGACATTGCCCGCCGGTTTGCCGATGAAGACACCCTGGAGAAAGCCCTGAACGCGCCGGGGGAGTGACGTCGCACCTCCGGCGCGTTCATCTTGACAGCTATGCCGCCGGTTCGCCTACTTCAGCTTCACGCTCCTGGCGATCTCCATCAGTTCCGGATTTTCTCCGATCATGGTGCATATCACGGCCTGATCCTTCTGCACGCTCACCCTGATAAGGCCCTGGGCCCCGCTGTGCGAAAAGGCATATACCCAGCCGTCGCCATCCGCCTTGAGATCCTTGCCGCCCATCCCCTTGGACGCATTCTCGGCAAGAGTCTGCGCCGTAGCTCCCGACGCGGGGGCAAGCGCCACGGTCACCACCGACTTCTGATCGGGAGCCAGCACTATGGAAGCCGGCCCCTGCACCTGAGTCGTCCAGCCTTCGGGGACGTCAACCGTCACCGGGCCGACTTCCTTCACGGCGGCGGAAGCGGAAACCGCAAACGCCAGCACCATTGCCGCAGCAAACAAGACCTTTTTCATCCTTACACTCCTTACAGGTAAAAAACGCGTTCCTTCGCGAAAAAATGGAGCTACCACAGAAAAGAAAATAAACAAGCCCTGCCGTTTTCGAAATTTGCCCGCAACGCCTTACGGATACTTGCTCCCCGCTTCGGGAAAAAAACTTCCGGCCAGACGGATCAGGCCCGGTTCACCCCCTTATCACGCCCCTTGCCTCCCGCTCCATGACAGTATAATAAAGATGAGTTCAACCCTTCAGCAGGAGCAGGGGCATGCCCAGACGCGGCGACCTTAAACGCATCATGGTAATCGGTTCTGGCCCCATTGTGATCGGTCAGGCCTGCGAATTCGACTATTCCGGCACTCAGGCGGTGAAGGCCCTCAAGGAAGAGGGGTACGAGGTCATCCTCGTCAACTCCAACCCCGCCACCATCATGACCGATCCCGATATGGCGGATCGCACCTACATCGAACCCATCGAACCGGAAACCGTGGCCGCCATTGTCCGCAAGGAGCGCCCGGACGCCATTCTGCCCACTCTGGGCGGCCAGACAGGCCTGAATACGGCTCTTGAACTGGCGAAATCCGGCGTGCTTGACGAGTGCGGCGTGGAGCTTATCGGCGCGCGGGCCGAAGTCATTGAAAAGGCCGAAAGCCGTGAGCTGTTCCGTGAAGCCATGGAACGCATAGGGCTGAAAGTGCCCCGCAGCGAAATCGCCCGCAGTATGGAAGACGTGCGGCGCATCGCTTCCTCCATGCCCTTCCCGCTGATCATCCGCCCGGCGTTCACCCTGGGCGGTTCCGGCGGCGGCGTGGCCTACAACCAGGAAGACCTGGAAGAGATCGCCGCGGGAGGACTGGACGCCAGCCTCACCAGCGAAGTGCTGGTGGAACAGTCCGTGCTGGGGTGGAAAGAAATCGAAATGGAAGTGATGCGTGACAAAAACGACAACTGCGTCATCATCTGTTCCATTGAAAACCTCGATCCCATGGGCGTGCACACCGGCGACTCCATCACCGTGGCCCCGGTCATGACGCTGACCGACGCCGAATATCAGAAGGTGCGCGACGCCTCCATCGCCATCATGCGCGAAATCGGCGTGGAAACCGGCGGCTCGAACGTCCAGTTCGGCCTGAATCCGGAAAACGGGGAACTCGTGGTCATCGAAATGAATCCCCGCGTCTCCCGTTCCTCCGCGCTGGCCTCCAAGGCCACGGGCTTCCCCATTGCCAAGATCGCGGCCAAGCTTGCCGTGGGCTATACTCTGGATGAACTGCCCAATGACATCACCCGCGAAACCATGGCCAGCTTTGAGCCGGCCATCGACTACTGCGTGGTGAAAATCCCGCGCTTCACCTTTGAAAAGTTCCCCGGTTCAAAGGACGAACTGACCACTTCCATGAAAAGCGTGGGCGAAACCATGGCCATCGGGCGCACGTTCAAGGAAGCCCTGCAGAAGGGGCTGCGCTCGCTGGAAATCGGCGCGCCCGGTCTGGGCAGCGCCTTCCGCGCCCCCCTGCCGGAAAGGAGCGAACTTGTCGCCAGGCTCCGCACCCCCAATTCCCGGCGTCTCTTCGCCCTGCGCCAGGCTATTCTGGCCGGCATGAGCCTGGAAGAAATCAACGAAATCACGGCCATTGATCCCTGGTTCCTGCGCCAGCTCCGCGACATTGTCGACATGGAATCCTCCATCCGCGATTTCGCGCTGGGCAATTCCATGACGCCGGACAATCCCGAGATGGTCGTCATGCTGCGCAGAGCCAAGGAATACGGCTTCTCCGACCGTCAGCTGGCGGAAATGTGGAAGCGTCCCGAATCCGACGTGCGCGCCCTGCGCAAGGCCACGGGCACCGAACCTGTCTATTATCTGGTGGACACCTGCGCGGCTGAATTTGAAGCCCATACCCCCTACTTCTACTCCACCTATGAAACAGGGCGGGAGCTTGAGGCCGAGGACCGCAAAAAAGTGATGATACTCGGCGGAGGCCCCAACCGTATCGGCCAGGGCATCGAGTTCGACTACTGCTGCTGCCACGCCTCCTTCACGCTGCGCAGAGAAGGCGTGCAGGCCATCATGGTCAACTCCAACCCCGAAACCGTATCCACGGACTATGACACCTCCGACCGCCTGTACTTCGAACCGCTTACCTTTGAAGACGTCATGCATATCGTCGAGCTGGAGCGGCCGGACGGCGTCATCGTCCAGTTCGGCGGACAGACGCCCCTGAATCTCGCCGTGCCCCTGCAGCGCGCGGGCGTGCCCATTCTCGGCACCAGCCCGGACGCCATCGACCGCGCGGAAGACCGCGAGCGCTTCCAGGCCCTGCTCCGCAAGCTCGACCTGCGCCAGCCCGCCAACGGTACCGTGACCGGGCTTTCCGAAGCGAGGGAGGTGGCCGAACGCATCGGATACCCCGTCATTGTGCGCCCCAGCTATGTTCTGGGCGGACGGGCCATGATGATCGTTTACGACGAAAACGATCTGGCGGACTACTTCCGCACTGTGGTGGGCACGGAAACCCCCGAACACCCCATTCTCATCGACCAGTTCCTGGAAAACGCCATTGAGGTGGACGTGGACGCGCTGGCCGACGGCAGGGATGTGTATGTCGCGGGCGTCATGGAGCACATTGAGGAGGCGGGCATTCATTCCGGAGACTCCGCCTGTGTGCTGCCCCCCTACTCCCTGCCCGGGGAAATCGTGGAGGAAATCGAACGGCAGACCGTGGCCCTGGCCCGTGAACTTCGCGTGGTCGGCCTCATGAATATTCAGTTCGCGGTAAAGGACGGCGTGATCTTCATTCTGGAAGTGAATCCCCGCGCCTCGCGCACCGCCCCCTTCGTTTCCAAGGCCACCGGCGTGCCCCTGCCCGCCCTGGCCACCCAGCTCATGCTCGGCAGGACGCTGAAGGAGCTGGACCCGTGGAGCAGGCGCAAGGGCGGCTATGTTTCCGTCAAGGAAGCGGTGTTTCCCTTCAAGCGCTTTCCCGGAGTGGACATTCTGCTCGGCCCTGAAATGCGTTCCACCGGCGAAGTCATGGGTATAGCGGCCAGCTTCGAGGAAGCCTTCCTCAAGGGCCAGCTGGCCAGCGGCCAGAAGTTGCCGACAAGGGGCAAGGTCTTCCTCTCGGTCAATGACCGCGACAAGGTCTTCGCCCCCGATGTCGCCCGTCAGCTGGCGGAAATGGGGTTCGAGCTGCTTGCCACGCGAGGCACGGCGGAACTGCTGCGCAGCCACGGGCTGGATGTGAAGACCGTCCTCAAGATGTATGAAGGGCGTCCCAACGTGGTGGACATGATCAAGAACGGCGAGGTGGCCCTGATCATCAACACTGCATCGGGCAAGCGCACGGCCAACGATTCCAGGGCCATCCGCGAGGCCACCCTGCATTACGGCGTGCCCTACACCACTACCATGTCCGGCGCGCGCGCCATCGCGCGGGCCATTCACGCCGCGCAGAACAACCCGCTGCGCGTCGAGAGCATTCAGGATTATTACCGGGCCGCGCCTGTAAAAGGATAGGACAAGTTTCAATCCACAGCCGCCCCATCCGCCGAATGACTCCGCGGCCGACGGATGGGGATCGTGCGGATTGCCCCTCCCTGGGGGGTCCCAAAAAGGACTTCATCGGCCTTGCCGTTTTGTCAGGTCCGTTTTTCCCCCTGAAGGGGGAGGTTTCAAACCAAAGGAATTTTTGATGAAAGCCCTGCTCGCCCTTGAAGACGGCTTTGTTCTGGAAGGCGAATCCTTCACCGGCCCCATTGACCTGGCCGGAGGGGAAGTGATCTTCAATACTGCGATGACCGGCTACCAGGAACTCATCACCGACCCCTCCTACACGGGGCAGATGGTATGCATGACCTGGCCGCTGATCGGCAACTACGGCATCAATCCCGACGACATGGAATCCGACAGGGTGCATATGTCCGCCCTGCTGGTGAAGGAATGCTGCAAGGAGCCTTCCAACTGGCGCTCCACGGAAACGCTGGCCGCCTTCCTCGCCCGCCATCGGATCCCCGGCGTCGAAGGACTGGACACCCGCGCCCTTACGCTGCATCTGCGCAAGGCCGGAGCCATGCGCGGCGCGATTTCCACGAAGATTCTCGAGCCGGAGGAACTGATCGCGGAAGCCAGGAAGATGCCCTCCATGGAAGGCCGCAAGCTCACTCCGCGCGTGGCGGCCAAAGCGCCCTATCGCTGGGATGAAACAGCAGGGACGCGCGGCCTGCCCGTGCCCGCGGCGCTCTCCGCCGGCGGAACCTACGCCTGGCCCGGCACACATGCCGAAAATCCGCGAGTGGTGGTCTACGACTACGGCATCAAGTGGAACATCCTGCGCAAGATGCGTGAATACGGCCTGGACATGCTCATTGTTCCGCCCGATTTCACTCCCGCGCAGGTGGACGCGGTGAACCCCGACGGCATCTTCCTCTCCAATGGCCCCGGCGATCCGGCCACTCTGACGGATGAAATCGCCATCATCCGGGAACTGGCCGGGCGTTACCCCGTGGCGGGCATCTGCCTCGGACATCAGCTTCTGGCCCTGGCGCTGGGCGGACGGACGGAAAAACTGAAATTCGGTCATCATGGCGTGAATCATCCGGTCAAGAATCTGATCAGCGGCAAGGTGGAGATATCTTCCCAGAATCATGGATTCCATGTCATCGCGGAAGGCGACCTCATCCCCACCCACGTCAACCTCAATGACGGCACGCTGGAAGGCTTCCGGCACAGAACCAGGCCGATCATCACCGTACAGCATCATCCCGAGGCGGCTTCCGGCCCCACGGACTGCCAGAGCTTCTTCGGCAGCTTCAAGGATATGCTGATGAACAAGAGCAGCTCATAGCAGCTCGTCCCATTCCGCGCAAAGCGCAGTAAACGGTCTTCTTGCAGGGGACATCCTCACGGGTGTCCCCTGTTTTTCATCCTCTGGACAAGCCGCCGGCCAGTTCCTGCACTGAACAGCATGCGTTCCGGCCGTATTCCCTCCACTTCCGCAACTTCCTGCAGGAGACCTCCCCATGCTCACATCCGACAAGCGCCTGTTCATCGCAGCCGCCCCGCAGAAGGACGGCACCATGAAGGAACTCTGCCTTGATCCCCGCATGGCCAACCGACACGGCCTGATCACCGGAGCCACCGGCACAGGCAAGACCGTGACACTCCAGAACATGGCCGAAAGTTTCAGCGCCCTCGGCGTGCCCGTTTTTCTTACCGACATCAAGGGCGACCTCTCCGGCCTTGCCCTGCCAGGTCATCCCGACGGCAGTATCGCAGCCCGGATCAGGGAACTCGGCCTGGCGGATCAGGGCTATGTCAACCGGGCCTGCCCGGTCTGCTTCTGGGACGTGGCCGGACAAAAGGGGCATCCCCTGCGGGCCACCATCAGCGATATGGGCCCGCTGCTTCTGGCCCGTCTGCTCAAGCTCAACGAGGTGCAGAGCGGCATTCTGAATATCGTGTTCCGGGCGGCCGATGATCAGGGCCTGCTGCTCCTTGATCTTAAAGATCTGCGGGCCATGCTTACCCTTGCGCAGAAAGACAAGGACAGTTTCAGGGAATACGGGCATATATCCCCGGCCAGCGCAGGAGCAATTCAGCGCGCGCTGCTCCAGTTGGAGGAAGACGGCGCGGCAGCCTTTTTCGGCGAGCCGGCCCTGCGCATTGAAGACCTCATGCTGAACGACATTGAGGGGAGGGGAATTATCAGCATCCTCGCCGCCGACCGCCTGATCAGCAGGCCGCGCACCTATGCCGCCCTGCTGCTCTGGCTGCTCTCCGAGCTTTATGAACGGCTGCCCGAAACAGGTGACCAGGACAAACCCCGCCTTGTGCTGATGTTCGACGAGGCCCATCTGCTGTTTGACGATGCGCCCGAACCCCTGCTGGAGAAAATTGAGCAGGTCACGCGCCTGATCCGCTCCAAGGGCGTCGGACTTTATTTCATCACCCAGAACCCGGCGGACGTGCCGGACAGTGTGCTTTCCCAGTTGGGCAACCGCGTGCAGCATGCTCTGCGCGCCTATACGCCGCGCGATCAGAAAGCCGTGCGCGCTGCGGCGGAAACCTTCCGCCAAAATCCGGATATTGATACGGTGCAGGCCATTGGCAGCCTGAACACCGGCGAAGCCCTGATCTCCTTCCTCACCCCCAGCGGCTCGCCGGACATGGTGGAACGCGCGCTGGTTCTGCCGCCGGAATCTCAGGTCGGCCCGGCGGACGATGCGCAGCGCTCCGCCGCCATAGCCTCTTCCCGCATGGCGGGACGATACGATACGCCCATCGACCGGGAATCCGCCTACGAAATGCTGACCGGACGTTTTCAGGCGCGTCAGCGGGAGGAGGATGCCCTGCGCCGTGAAAAGGATGAAGAAAAACGCCGCAGGGAAGAGCAGAAGCGCGAAAGGGAAGAAGCCCGCCGCCGCAGGGAAGAGAAAAAAAATGATATTTTCGGCGCGGTACTCGACGATGTGGCCCGTTCAGCCAGGCGCACGGTGACCAATACCGTAGGCCGCAAAATCGGCCAGTCACTCATGCGGGGCATTCTGGGCGGTCTGTTCGGCGGAAAGTAGCATCCTTGCAAAAGCGAAAACACGCTGTTGCACCGCTCCAGCCCGGAAACGGTTCCTGTCTTCCCATCCCGGAACGTTTTGCTATTGAAAGTATCCGGTCAGGACCCTGTGTTCTGACGCCTCCATCGGAGATTGACGCCGCAAGTGAATTGCGGCTGCTCCGGTGTCGCGGCTTCAGTCTCGCCCTGCTCAACTCTGTGGAGCATTTCATGAGCGAAATGCTCCAGGCATTTGCCATCTTTCAGGCGGCCTTCCGGTATTCCCGGGGCCGCCTTTCCGCATCCCCTGAAAGTTTCAATCCACAATCGCCCCATCCGCCGCCTGACTCCGCGGCCGAAGGACAGCGGGCGCGCGGCTTGCCCCTCCCCAGAGCGTTTTGCTCTCGAAAGTCTCTGCCAGTCAGAACCCGATATTCCGGCCCGCAGGTTTCACGCCGCCGGAGCTGTACGCCGCAAGTGAATTGCGGCGACACCGGAGAAGAGGAGGCGTCGCGGCTTCAGTCTCGCCCTGCTCTGCGAGCAGATTCGCTTTGACTTTTTGCAAAGTCAAAGCTGAAAGGCACGCTCGCTTCGGCATGCAACAACGCAAACAAATTGCGCTTATGCCTTCGCGGCGGCCGCCTGCTCTCGCAGTCGGCAGGGCATTTTCAAAGTGAAAATGCCCTGATGGGGGAGGAACCGCGGAAAAGGATTTCGACGGCTTCTCCGTCCTGTCAACAGTTCCTTTCTCCTGAAGGGGGAGATTTCAAACCGCAAGGGAATTTTTGATGAAGCATTTTTTCAAAACGAACACATTCTTACGTATCCGAAAAACAAATGCTGCGGAAAAAAACTGCCTGAAACGGGTATAACATGTCCGTACTTCACTATCACTCACGGAACCGGCCGGAACTCTACCCCGCCGCGGCGCATTTTCCCTCCGGTCAAGGAGAGCCGTATGAAGAGCGAATGGAACACATCTGCAGTATTAACACAGGAGGAAATCCGCATGCTTCTTGGAAGAACGGATACATATGCGCCCGCCCCCGGACATCTGTCGCCCGAGAAGCAGGAGGAAGAGGAAACCCCGGGCAAGGCTCCGAACATATCGGAGCAGAGAGGGGCCACAGAGGGAGCAGGCATGTCTGAATCAGGCCGGGGCCGGTCTCTCCGCAGTTCCGGAACGTCCTGTCCTTGAGAATGCCGGCCAGACTCCGTTTCCGGCCCGCAGATTTCGCCTGAAGCCGGAACTCCCCCCCCGCATGTGAATTGCGGCGGCACCGGACAGAGGGGCGCCTCGCCATACCCGGCTCCGGGAACATGCCCATTGCGGGAATGTTCCCGCGGCCCCAAAAGGAACGCATCTCCGTTCAGAAAAATTCCCTCCGTCATCTTGCCTTTTACGGCCGGCCTTTGCTATCATGTGCGGAATTGCTTGCGCGGTTCAGGCCGTGTTTGCTCCTACCATTATTTATTTACCCTGCGAGGTTTCCCGACATGCCCAAAAACGTTCTCGTCATCGGAGGCGTGGCTCTCGGCCCCAAGGCCGCCTGCCGCTTCAAGCGTCTTGAGCCCGAAAGCAAGGTCACCCTCATCGATCAGGGCGCCATCATTTCCTACGGCGGCTGCGGCATCCCCTACTTTGTCGGCGGTGATGTGGAAAAGGTGGAAGGCCTTCGCGCCACCTCCGCCGGTGTCATCCGCACTCCTGAATTCTTCCATGATCTGCGCGATGTCGACGTACAGCTCGGCACCCGCGCGCTGAAAATCAATCGCAGGGAAAAAACCGTCACCGTGGAAGATGTCGCCACCGGACAAACCCGCGACATCGCCTATGACAAGCTGGTTATCGCCACCGGCAGCACGCCCAGGGTTCCGCCCATTCCCGGACATGATCTTGAAAACGTGACCACCGTCACCTGCATCGAGGCCGCCCAGGCCGTGCAGCAGCGCTGCGCCGCCCGCAGCATTTCCAGCGCCGTCATTGTGGGCGCGGGCTTCATCGGACTGGAAATGGCCGTCGCTCTTGCCGATCAGTGGGGCATCAAGACCACCGTCATCGAACTTCTGCCGCAGGTGCTGCCCGCCCAGATTTCTCCCAATCTTGCCCATATGGCCCAGCATGATCTGGAAGAGCTGGGCATCACCGTCCTTACCGGGGAGCAGGTGAAGGAACTCATGGGAGAGGACGGCAAGGTTCGTCAGGTCGTCACCGACAAGCGCGTCATCGACGCGGATGAAGTGATCTTTTCCGTGGGCGTCAGCCCCAACTCGCAGATTGCCGCCGACGCCGGGCTGGACTGTCACCCGCGCGGCGGGATCATCGTCGACAAGCACATGCGGACCAATGACCCCGACATCTATGCGGGGGGGGACTGCGTGGTCGTGCCCAACCTCATCACCGGCCAGCCCGCCTATCTGCCCATGGGCTCCATGGCCAACCGGCAGGGCCGGGTCATCGGGACCAACCTTGCGGGCGGGGATTCCACCTTTGACGGCGTGGTCGGTTCCTGGTGCGTGAAACTTTACAAAATGAGCGCCTGCGGCACAGGCCTTACCCTGCGCCAGGCCATACAGGCCGGATTCGACGCCGCAGGCGTGCCCATGGAGCAGCTGGACAAGGCCCACTTCTATCCCGAAAAGAGCATGATGACCATCGAAGTGGTGGTGGACAAGCCTTCCCGCCGCGTACTCGGCGTACAGGGCTTCTGCTCCGACGGCATCGCCCTCAAGGCGCGTATCGACGCCGTGGCCGCCATGCTCCAGTTCTCCAGACCCACTCTCAACGATCTGTCCAACCTTGAAGTAGCCTATGCGCCGCCCTTTGCCGCGGCCATGGACGTGATCAACACAGCCGCCAATGTGGCGGACAATGTGCTTTCCGGTCTGCACAAGAGCATTCTGCCCGATGAATTCATCGAACTGTGGAAGCACCGCAGGGAAAACGGCTGTATTGTCCTTGACGTGCGCCCCGGCAAGGGGTCCCTGCCGCTGGCCCAAAAGTATCCCGGAGAATGGCTGGCCATTCCTCTGGAAGAGCTTCAGGCCCGCATCAATGAGATTCCGCGTGACAGGAAGGTGGCGCTGATCTGCAATACCGGCTCCCGCGCCTATGACGCGCAGCTCAAACTGCGCCGCCATGGCATCGACACCGTGAACTCCGCAGGCGGGATGCAGACCATGAAGAAACGAGGCGAAGAGTTCTAGCACGTTTTACTGTTGAAAACGCCTGCCAGCCGGACCCTGTTTCTGCTCCGCAGGCTTCACGCCGTTTCGTCGGGCCTGCCGTATGCGAATGCGACGGCACTGACGAAACGGCGTTGTCTATGCACCTCCGGAAAAAACCGTGACAAGCAGCCTGAAACTGAAATTTCTGAGAACATGCCCTGCCCTGCATGAAAAAGCCGCCCTCTGGTTCGGCGGCAAATGGAATATTTCCCCGGATCTGTACCGCAAAAGCATCGGAAGCGCCGGAACAGACGGAAGAGCCGTTCCCCAGTGGTATGTACTTGTGGATGAGGATGACAATATCGTCGCCGGAGCGGGCGTCATCGAAAATGACTTTCATGAACGCCGGGACCTGAGCCCCAATGTATGCGCGCTGTTTGTCGAGGAAGCACACCGCGGCAGAGGCGTCGCAAGATATCTTCTCGACCGTGTACGGAGGGATATGGGGGAACTTGGCGTTGAACGCCTCTATCTGGTGACGGATCACAGCACCTTTTACGAAAAGTGCGGGTGGACTTTCGTGACCATGGTACGCGGTGAGGACGGCACGGAAGAACGCATGTACGCCGCGCCGACACTCGCCGGCGCATCGGGCGCGGAAGCCTGCCGACGTGTGGCACGCAGGGCGGATTCTTCCGATCTCGACGTTCTGCCTGAGCTGGCCATGAAACTGTGGCCGACTCATGCCCGGGAAGAACTGACGACGGAACTCCGTGCTTTTCTGACTGACGATGACGCGGCCGTTTTCATCAAAAATTCCTTTGTGTTTTGAGACCTCCCCCTTCAGGGGGAAAAGAGGAGTTGACAAGACGGCGAAGCCGATGAAATCCTTTTCCGCATCCCCTCCCTTCAGGGAGGAGCAATCCGCACGCCCCCTGTCCTTCGGCTGCTTCAGTCAGTCGGCGGACGGGGCGACTGTGGATTGAAACATCGTTTCCGGGGAAGGAGGACATGCGGGCTTTGCCCTGTGCCGACTGCGGCGTGATTACGTTGAAGGAACAAACAGTTCTCCCGTGGGATACCTCGAAGGCATCTTTGTGGAAAAGGAGTTCAGACGCAGAGGATATGCCAGTGCGCTGCTCAAGGCGTGCGAAGCTTGGGCGGCCTCCGGAGGCTGTACCGAATTTGCCGCCGATTGCGGGCTGGAAAACGAACCCAGCCGGAATTTTCACCTGAACACGGGCTTTGCGGAGGCGAACCGCATCATCTGTTTTGTCAAAAAGCTGTAATCCGCCTGTCTTCCAGACAGATGAAAGAATCGGGCAACAAATCGGAAGAATCATGTCTTTTACCATGCATGCGTCCGGTATAGACTGTCTTCATTAAAGGCAGTATATGCCCTCGACGGGCTGTGTGGCCCGCCGCGCGGGGTGAAAGCCTGCCCCCTGCGTTTTCCGCATGTTTCAATCCCCGGACGGCTCCATCCGCCTGTTGAATCCGCAGGCGGCGGACAGGAGTCGTCCCCTGCACTGCCCCTCCCACCGGAGATGTTCTGTCAAGAAGTCCTGCCCTGCCGTCCTGTCAATCAGTTTTCTTCCCAGAGCATTTCGCTCATGAAATGCCCAGCGAAGTCGATCAGGCCAATCCGCCGCCGCGACGCCCCCCCCATCCGGTGTCGCCGCAATTCAGTTGCGGCGTCAAACTCCGGCGGAGGTGCGGAAACTGCGAGCCGGAACAGAGTGTCCTGCCGGCAGATGTTTTCAGGTGCAGAACGCTTTGAGGGGAGGCTTTCAAACCATTCAGGGAGCGCTTGAGATGAAAGAGAGACTCCGGAGCTGTCATGGATCACGGCATTCTTTTTGACCATGCCCGCACTTCCCGCATTGGTCTGCCCGAAGCTGTATTCTGCGAAGGCAAGCCTTTTGAGGCGGTGGAGGAACTGCTCTCCCGCTTCGGCAGAGGTTCGGGCCGCCCCATTCTGTTTACACGGCTTGCCCCGGACATCTTCGCCATGATGCCTGAACAGATCCGGGCGTCGTATGACTACGATCCCCTGTCGCGTACCGCGTTCGGCGAAACGCTGCCCGCCCGGGCCGGGGGAGGGATCGCCGTCATATCCGCCGGCACGGCGGACGGCCCCGTCGCCTGGGAAGCCGCACGCACGCTGCGCTATCTGGGCATCACGCACAAGGTGTTCGAGGACTGCGGCGTGGCCGGACTGTGGAGGCTGGCTGAACGGCTGGATGAAGTCAACACCTTTGACGCGCTGATTGTCGTAGCCGGGCTGGACGCCGCCCTGGCCAGCGTCATGGGAGGGCTTACCCCGAAGCCGGTTTTTGCGGTTCCCACCTCCGTGGGATACGGCGCGGCGCAGGGAGGTCATGCCGCGCTGGCCAGCATGCTTTCCAGCTGCGCGCCCGGCGTGGCCGTCATGAACATCGACAACGGCTACGGCGCGGCCTGCGCCGCGGCAAGAATCATCAACACCTTCCGTCCATAAAGAATTTCTGATGAATGTTTCAATCCACAGTCGCCCCATCTGCCGACTGACTGAAGCAGCCGACGGACAGGGGGCGTGCGGATTGCCCCTCCCTGAAGGGAGGGGATGCGGAAAAGGATTTCATCGGCTTCGCCGTCGTGTCAACTCCTCTTTTCCCCATGAAGGGGGAGGTCGCAAACCACAAAGGAATTTTTGATGAATGAACACGGACACACGCACGGAAACCATACGCACGAACACACCCCTGCCGGCATGCGCGAACATGCGGAGCGAACGCCGGAGACGGTGCTGACGATCCGGGCGCATTCCGGTCTGTCTGGTGACATCTTTCTGGCCGGAATGCTCCGCATGACGGAATGCTCCGCGGAGGACACGGAACGGCTTCTTTCCGCGATCATGCCGGAACTGGCCGGAAGCCTGCGCCTGACGCGCCGGCAGGTGAACCATGTCGGCGGCTGGCATGCGGAAGTATCGCTCCCGCGCCAGCACGCGCACCGCACTCTGACCGACATCACAAAACTTGTCGCGGAAAACGGCATGAACGAAGCCGCCAGACGCCTTGCCACGGAAACCTTTGCGCTGCTGGCGCGCGCCGAGGCCGCCGTACACGGAAAAAAGCCGGAGGAAGTGCATTTTCACGAAGTGGGAGCGCTGGACAGTATTCTTGACATCTGCATGAGCTGCGAACTTTTTGTCCGGCTGGCGCCCTCGCGTCTTGTGGTCAGCCCTCTGCCCGTGGCGGACGGCAGCGTCAGATGCGCGCACGGCGTCATTCCCGTGCCCGCCCCCGCCGTTCTGGAACTTATGGAAGGCGTCCCCGTGCGCCCCTTTCCGGGAGAAGGGGAAACCGTCACGCCCACAGCCATGGCCCTGCTGCGTGTTCTCGGCGCGGAATTCGGCCCATGGCCCGCCATGCGGGTGGAAAGGCGGGCGCTGATCTACGGAACGCGCGTGTTTCCCGGCGCCCCCAACGGGGCCGTTTTTGCCTGGGGAGAGGGAGAAAAAGCCTGACGGCTCGTACTCCGCGACATGAAATGTTTCGGAGTGCAAGCCGACAGGGGGGCTTGTCTCCGCTCCTGATGCCGGCAAGTCTCTCTGCCCGGAAACGGGCACGGCCCCAAAGCGCGTGTCTCCGGCGGGCAGGGCTTGCTCTACAACAGTCGTTCCCTGCGGCGGATCATGTCCCGATGGGGAGGTTCGCCGAACAGCCTCTTGTATTCGCGGTTGAACTGCGTCACGCTTTCGTAGCCCACGGCCATGGCCGCGCTCGCCGCCCGTTCGTTCTCCGCCAGCATCAGGCGCTGCGCTTCGTACAGACGAAGCTGCTTGTGATACTGCAGGGGGCTAAACCCTGTGACAGCCTTGAAATGGCGGTGCAGGCTCGATGTCGACATATGCACGCGCCGGGCCAGTTCCTCCACACGCAACGGCTTTTCGATATTCTTCTTCAGCCAGGAGATGGCCTGTACCACCTGGTTGTTTCGCGTGCCCAGGGTGTTCAGCTTGCGCAGCACGGCCCCCTGCGGTCCCGTCAGCAGCAGATAATGCAGATCGCGCATGATCAGCGGCGCGCGGAAGGGAACCTGTTCTTCCTTGTCCAGCAGTTCCACCAGACGCAGCATCCCTCCCATCAGATCCGGCCCCGCGTCCGCCACGGCCACGCCGCCGCACTCCACGCTGTCGGGCAGGCCCGCGCGCGCCATTTCCATGGAAAGCTCGGAAATCATCCGCTGATCAAGATAGATGCACAGGGAAAGAAAGGGCCTTTCCGGCGTTGCATCCACGGCATTGAACTGGGACGGCATGTCCACTCCCGCCACCAGACACTGGTTTTCACCGTAATAGTAATCCCCGTCTCCAAACACGGAATGCTTGCGCCCCTGCACAACCAGCGCGGCCAGCGGCCGCTCGAAGCAGCGCCCCCCGCAGTCGCCTCCGTCGCGGCGGATCAGCATCAGCCCCTCAACGGCAGTAGGATAGTTCCCCGGTCTGTTCATGCGCCGCAGCAGCCTCTCCCGCAGCGCGGCGTTTATCTCCGCAATCCCGCTTTCTTCATCTTCCTTCATACGGCACTAAATCCAATCCGCGGTTAAACAGTTCCTTCATAATCCCGTTCCCTTATACTACACTTTTCTCCGCTTGAATACCGGGCGGCGCCCCCCGGTCGTCAGCGCAAGGCTCGCTTCCCGCTTGACATTCTGCCCGACGCGGGGTTATCCAGACACATCGACAGTCGCCAGAGTTTTCTTGCCATAAAAGGATTTATTCATGTTTCATCCTTCCTCCCGTTCCACGTTCCGCACCATGTTCTGGTGGTGGCGCGTCTCCGACGTGAAGGGAGGAGTGCGCCCCGTCATTTTCTGACATGGGCGCGTGAACGCGCCGTCGAACCGCAGCAGGGTTTCACAGCCGCCATCCTCCCGGGGATGGCGGCTTTTTTTGTTCCCTTTCAACAGCAGGTTTCACATCATGACAGCACAGATCCATTCCCCTTCCGTTACGCTCACGCAGTACGCGGCATGGCTCCCGGCGGACATGGACACCCCCATCAGTCTTTTCCGCGCGCTTTGCCGCGACGCGCACGGCATTCTGCTCGAAAGTGCCGAGGTAGACGGCCGTTGGGGCCGCTACAGCATCCTGGCCTGCGACTTCCGCCTCATTGCGCGCTGCCGCGCGGGAGTTCTCGCTCTGGATATTCCCGACGAACGGCTCGCGCCCCTGGCTTCGCTGGAAGGCACGGACTTTCCGGACGGCCTGCGTTCCGTCATGCGCGGCATTGAACTGCGCGCGCCCGACGGCTTCGACCTGCCGCCGCTGACCCGCGCGCTGTACGGCTATTTCGGCTACGGTATGGCCGGGCTGTTTACCCCCAGACTCGCGGCATGCCTCCCGCCCGCCCGGGCGGAAGCCTGTCTCGTCCTTCCCGGAACGCTGCTGATGTTCGACCATCTCTACAACCGCCTGTGCCGGATCAGTCTGGACGGCCAGGAAGAGGCGCGACTCCCCTCCACGCCGCGCCGCATGGAAGCCTGTGCGCCGCAGGTCGGAGAAATCGTGGCCGATCCGGGAGAGGAAGGATACAAGCAGGCCGTGCGCGACATCAGGACCAGGCTGCGCCGGGGGGAAGCCATTCAGGTTGTGCCCTCCTGCCGCTTCAGCGCGGAATTTTCCGGCGATCCCTTTGAACTGTACCGCCGCATGCGGCGGCTCAATCCTTCACCCTACATGGTGTATATGGATCTGCCCGGTCTTACGCTCATCGCCTCCTCCCCCGAAGTCATGGTGCGCTGCGCGGAAGGCAGGCTCCAGCTTTCTCCCATTGCGGGGACACGCCGGCGCGGGACGGACGATGAGGAGGATTGCCGCCTGGCGGCCGAACTGCGGGAAGACCCCAAGGAACGCGCCGAGCATGTGATGCTGGTGGATCTGGGCCGCAACGATCTGGGCCGTCTGGCCCGCCCGGGCACGGTGAAGGTGGAACGCCTCATGGAAGTGGAACGCTTCTCCCATGTCATGCACCTTACCTCACGCATATCCGCCGGTCTGCGCCCGGAACTGGACGCACTGGACGTGCTGGCAGCCACCTTCCCGGCAGGCACGGTGAGCGGCGCGCCCAAGGTCCGCGCCATGGAAATCATCGCGGAAACCGAGCATCTGCCGCGCGGACCCTATGCGGGCTGCATGGGCTGGCTGGGGCTGGACAGGAATGCGGTCAGCCTGGACACAGGCATCACCATCCGCAGCATGTGGCTGAAGGACGGCAGGATCTGCTGGCAGGCCGGGGGCGGCATTGTCCACGATTCCGACCCGGCCATGGAATGGAATGAAGTATGCAACAAATCCGCCATCATGCGCGCCGTGCTTGACGCCTCGGGAGACAGCCATGTTTCTGCTCATCGATAATTACGATTCTTTCACCTACAATCTGGTGCAGGCCTTTTACAGCCTCGGACAGAACCCCGTGGTAGTGAAAAACGACGATCCCCGCCTGCCCGAACTCGCCCGGCATCCCGATCTTTCCCGGGTATGCATTTCCCCGGGGCCGGGTCATCCGGAAAACGCCGGACTGTGCCTGGAATTTCTCCGCCTGCTCGATCCATCCGTACCTGTACTCGGCGTGTGCCTCGGGCATCAGATACTCGGGGCGTTCGGCGGCGCGCGTGTGGCGGAAGCCCCCTTCGTCATGCACGGCAAGTGTTCGGATATCGTGCATGACGGCACAGGACTGTTCCGGGGCCTGCCCAACCCCATGCGGGCAGGGCGCTATCATTCTCTTGCCGTCTATCCGCAGGACGGCGCTCCCTTCACGGCGACCGCCCATGACGCCGAAGGCGTGGTCATGGCCCTGCGCTACAAGGATCGCCCCTGGGTCGGCGTGCAGTTTCATCCCGAATCCGTGCTGACGCCCGAAGGCGTGCGTCTGCTCGGCAACTTTCCGCAGGAAATTCTGCCGGAAGGCCATGGAACAAACAGCATTGACACCATTCTGGAAACCCTTGCCTCCGGATCGGATCTTGGCGCGGATATGGCGGCGACAGGATTTTCCGCGCTCATGGACGGCGCGATGACTCCGGCTCAGGCGGGAAGCTTTCTCATGGGACTGCGCATGAAAGGGGAAAGCCCGCTGGAAATGGCGCACGCGACAAGGGCCGCACTGGCCCGGGCAGTGCGAGTGGACGGTCTGGAAGGCCCGTTCATCGAAGTGGTGGGCACCGGCGGAGATCGGCGTTCCTCCTTCAACTGTTCCACAGGCACGGCACTTACCCTGGCGGGCATGGGGTACAAGGTGGTCAAGCACGGCAACCGCGCGGTCTCGTCCAGAAGCGGCAGCGCCGATGTGCTGGAAGGGCTGGGCGTTCCGCTGGACATCGCCCCGGAGGATGCCCCGCTCATGCTGCGCGAGCGCAATTTCGTCTTTCTCTTCGCCCAGCGCTTCCATCCCTGCTTCCGCAATATCGCGCCCCTGCGGAGAGAACTGGGCATCCGCACACTGTTCAATCTGCTCGGCCCACTGATCAACCCCGCACGCCCCTCGCATATTCTGCTGGGCGTGGCACGCCCCGACCTTCTGCGCCTCATGGCGGAAACCCTGGCCCAGTCCCCGGTGCGCCGCGCAGCCGTGGTCTGCGGCGCGGGAAGCTACGATGAAATCACCCCTCTGGGCGTCAATGAGATGATCCTGCTCCGTGACGGAGAACTGACGCCCTTCACCCTCGACCCCGCGGACTTCGGCATTCCTCCCTGCGCACCGGAAGATCTGGCGGTTTCCAGCAGGGAAGAAGCCGTGAACGTGCTGCGCGAACTGCTGAACGGCGGCGGCCCCTCCGCCATGCGCGACATGTTGGCACTCAACGTGGGCATGGGCATTCACCTGCTGGAGGATCAGCTTCCCCTGGCTGTCTGCATGGCCCGTGCGCGGGAGGCTCTAGCCTCCGGCGCGGGAGGGAGGGTGCTTCATGATGCTGCATGAATCACGCGCCGCCTGCGCTTCTCCCGACACATCGCCGGGCGGAATGCTGGACTCCTTCCGGGCGGAAAAGGAGAAGGAAGTCAGTTCCCTGATCAGTCTGGAGCGGAAAGGAAAGTTCCCTGTTCCCCTGACCGGAACGCGCCCCTCCTTCCGCGCCGCTCTCGCGGCCCCGCGCGGCGGCATCCTGCCGATCATCGCGGAATACAAGCGGGCTTCCCCCTCCCGGGGAGATATCAGGCTCGATCTTTCCCCGGAAGATGTGGCCGGACGCTATGCCGCGGCCGGAGCGGCCTGTCTTTCCGTACTGACGGAACGCTCCCGTTTCAGGGGAGAAACCGGCTTTCTTGCCCGTATGGCCCCTGCGGGGCTTCCTCTGCTGCGCAAGGATTTCATCCTGCACCCTCTTCAGGTGCGGCTCACGGCGGCCACGCCAGCCTCGGCCCTGCTGCTGATTGTCCGTCTTACACCCGACGTTCGGCGTCTGCGCGGGCTGCGCGAACTGGCGGAGAGTTTCGGCATGGAGGCCGTGGTGGAAATCTTCAGCGCGGAAGAGCTTGCCCTTGCCCGGGAATCCGGCGCCCGCGTCATTCAGGTCAACGCCCGCGACCTCGATACCCTGCGCGTGGACAGGACGGCCTGTCTGAACATGGGCGCAGCCCGACGGGACGGGGAAATCTGGATTGCGGCCAGCGGCATGTCGGAGCCGGATCATCTGCGGCGAGCGGCGGAAGCCGGTTTTGACGCCGCGCTTGTCGGTTCCGGGCTCATGGCCGCAGCCGATCCCGGCGCGGCTCTGGCCCGGCTGACCGGGAAAACGGGAGCGCGATCATGATTGTCAAAATCTGCGGCATGCGCGATCAGAACGCGCTGGACGCGGCTTCCGCCTGCGGGGCGGATATGGTCGGATTCATCTTCGCACCTGGCAGTCCGCGCTTTCTATCTCCCGATACGGCAGCCCGGCTGGATACGGGGCGCATGGCCCGCGTGGGCGTATTTACCGGAAACGATGCGGAAACCATGCTGGACATCGCCGCGCAGGCGAAGCTGGACTTTCTCCAACTGCACGGAAGCCAGTCGGAATCCCTTGCTGCGGAACTGTCCGCGCGCTTCGGCGCGGAACGCCTGATCCGCGTATTCTGGCCGCAGCGTTACACCGGCACGAGCGAGATGGAACGCGCCATGGACGAAGCCGCCCCCCATGCCGGACTCTTTCTGCTTGATGCGGGAACGGACGGCGGCGGACACGGCGTGCGGCTGGACGCCTCCGCCCTCGCCGGACTGGATGCGCCGCGCCCCTGGCTGCTGGCCGGAGGCCTGACTCCCGCCAATGTCGCGGAAGCCGTCGCCCGATGCCGCCCCGACGGCGCGGATCTCAACTCCGGTCTGGAATCCTCTCCCGGCCGCAAGGAACCCGCCCTTATCCGCTCCGCGCTTGCCGCACTGGGAGGAGTCGGGAAGGTTCGGTCTCACCGTATCCCACCGGCAGGGGCATGATGCCCCTGCCCCCCCACCATTAACGGCATTCCCCCATTCCTCCTGTCCTGCCCGCAAATGTTTCAGTCCACAGCCGCGCCATCCGCCGACTGACTCCGCGGCCGACGGGCAGGGGGCGTGCACATTGCCCCTCCCTGGAGGGAGGGGTTACGGAAAAGGATTTCAGCGGCTTCGCCGTCTTGTCAACAGAACCTTTCTCCCTGAAGGGAACGGTTTCAAACCATGGAGCATTCCGCTCATGAAATGCTCTGCTTCAGTCGGGCAGGGCGAGACTGAAGCAGCGACATCGGAGCAGCCGCAATCGACTTGCGGCGTCAGGCTCCGATGGAGGCGTGAAACCTGCGGGCCGGAACATGGGGTCCCGGCCGGCAGATATTTTCAATGCGGGACTAAACACCCAGGGGAATTTTTGATGAAAAAAGGATATTTCGGCGATTTCGGCGGGCAGTTCGTGCCGGAACTGCTCATGCCGCCGCTCAGGGAACTGGAAGCGGCCATGGCCACCATCATGTCCTCACCTTCCTTTCAGGAGGAACTGGACGATCTGCTCCGCAACTTCGCAGGACGGGAAACCCCCCTCACCTTCTGCCCCGCGCTTTCGCATGAGCTGGGCTTCAACCTGTGGCTGAAACGGGAAGATCTGCTTCACACCGGAGCGCACAAGATCAACAACACGCTGGGGCAGGCGCTGCTGGCCAGACGCATGGGCAAAAGGAGTCTGGTGGCCGAAACCGGAGCGGGCCAGCACGGCGTGGCCACGGCGGCCGCCGCCGCGCGCCTGGGCATGGGCTGCGTCATCTATATGGGTGCGGAGGATGTGGAGCGGCAGGCTCCCAATGTCCGCCGCATGAAGCTGCTGGGAGCGGAAGTGCGGCCGGTGGAAAGCGGCTCCCGCACGCTCAAGGACGCCATCAACGAGGCCCTGCGCTACTGGATCTCCGCGCAGGAGGACACGCACTACTGTTTCGGCACCGCTGCCGGGCCGCATCCCTTTCCCACGCTGGTGAGGGATTTCCAGTCCGTCATCGGACGGGAAACACGCGCCCGCATGCTGGAACTGACAGGCCGCCTGCCGGACATGGTCGTGGCGGCGGTAGGCGGCGGTTCCAACGCCATCGGCATGTTTTATCCCTTCCTGAATGACGGCAGTGTGCGCATCACCGGCGTGGAAGCGGCGGGCACGGGCGAACCCGGCTGCTGCAACTCCGCGCCGCTCAATCTCGGCTCTCCCGGGGTACTGCACGGCCAGCATACCATGCTGCTTCAGACGGAAGACGGCCAGATCCAGCCCTCCCATTCCGTTTCCGCCGGGCTGGACTATCCCGGCGTCGGCCCGGAACACGCATGGCTGCAGGCCACGGGCCGCGCCTTCTACGGCCTTGCCACCGACGCGGAGGCGCTGCGCGCCTTTGCCGCGCTGTGCCGCTCCGAAGGCATTCTCCCCGCGCTGGAGTCATCCCATGCCCTGGCCTGGGTGCTGGAACACGCGGAAAAACTGCGGGCTGAACTCCCGGGAGAATCCAACGTGGTGGTCAATCTCTCCGGACGCGGAGACAAGGATCTGGACATCGTTGAAAAACACCTGCCGCTGTAAGCCGCAAGGAGTCGAACATGCATATTCTTGAACAGAAAATCCGGAACGCCCGCGCCGGAGGGCGCACGGCCCTCATCCCCTTCATCACCGCGGGTTTTCCCTCGCCGGAGCGCTTCCGGGGGGCTGTGGAGGAGCTGGACGCCCACGGCGCGGACATCATTGAAATAGGCATTCCCTTCTCCGATCCCGTGGCCGACGGCCCCGTGGTGGAAGAAGCCTCCCGCCGCGCGCTGGCATCCGGGGTGACACTGCGCGGCATCCTGAAGGATTTGCGAACCTTTCCCCGCCTGCAGGCCGGACTGGTGCTCATGGGCTACATGAATCCCATCCTGCAATACGGGCCGGACAGCTTTGCGAGGGACGCCGCTGACGCAGGCGTGGCCGGGTGCATTATCCCCGACGTTCCGCTGGAGGAAAGCGGCGAACTGCGCGCGATGCTCGGCGCACGAGGCATTGCCCTGATCCCCCTGGTCGGGCAGAACACCGCGGAAGAACGCATGCGCGAATACGCCGCCGTGTCGGAAGGTTTTGTCTATGTGGTTTCCGTCATGGGCACCACCGGCGTACGCGATGGCCTGCCTCCACAGATGCTGGATACGCTGCGCCGCGCCCGCGACGCCTTTTCCCTGCCTCTGGCTCTGGGCTTCGGCCTGAACCGCCCGGAACAGCTGGACGCAGTTCCCGCCGGGCTGCAGCCCGATGCCGCCGTATTCGGTTCCGCCCTGCTCCGACACATTGATGCGGGCAGACCCGCCGGGGAATTTCTCGACGCATGGAGATAAGCCTTTCCCCGACAGAAAGAGGACAATACATACTGCGCTTCTGCTCCGGCAGAGCTTCTGCCAGCCGCACACTTTAACGGAATCTGCGGGAAAGGGAGGGGGACGGCTTCTCCGTCCCCCTTTTCAAAACTCGACATGCGGGAGAAAGGTCTCCGGCCGCGGAAACCCGTCAGTCCATGACGATCAGTTCATACTGGGGATTGCCCATTCCCAGCTCCGCCATGGCCGTGAGCTGGCGCAGCCCGTGACGGCTCAGGATACGCTCGACGAGGTCGTGGTTTTCCGCTTCCGGTCTGCTGAAAACCAGATCGCATGAGGCCTGATCCACGGCCAGAATATCCGTGGAGGCGCAGATACCGATATCGGGAACGGCAGGTTCGGCCGCAGCCGTGCCCGCGCAGTCGCAGTCCACGGACATGCGGCGCAGAACATTGAGAAAGACAATGCGGCTGCCGAAATAGTCGCATGTGGCCTTGGCGGAGTCGGCCATGAGTTCCATGAGTCTTTCCCGTGCGGGCCAGGCGCCCCAGTCCGCCGGAGGTTCGCCGCTTACGCCGTGAACCTGACGCTTGCCCACCTGACCCGACGCGCAGCCGATGGCGATATTCTTCATGGAGCCGCCGAAGCCGCCCATGGCATGCCCCTTGAAATGGGTAAGCACGATCATGGAATCGTAATTGACCAGATGGCCACCCATGGCCACTTCCGTGAGGTGCAGGCCGCCGCGCACAGGGAGCGCCACATCGCCTTCCTCATCCATGATATCCACGGGGCAGAAATTCCAGCCGTTGACCCGGAGCGTTTCACGATGCGACTCCGTTGTGTGGCGATCCCCCCGGTACAGCGTATTGGTTTCCACGATGCAGCTTTCCGGCACCCGGGACTGGAAGGCTTTCACCATGTCGCGGGGCAGGATGTTCGGTCCGTTTCTTTCTCCGGTATGCAGCTTGATGGCTGTTTTGCCGTAAATATGCCCATTAATCTGCTCATAAAGGCGAATCAGATGCTCCGCGTCAATATGCGGAGTGAAATAGACTCTTGCGCGGGAGCCGGGCGTGCTGACGCCGGTGACGTTGCGCGAACCGACAAGAGGCGCCTGCCGGATGTCCGCGGCGGAAACTTCCCGGGCGCCGCCCAGAAAACCGGACAGAGCCGCAGGGGCCACAACAGCCGCCACGGCTGTGGCGGCTGAACCTTTCAGCAGCTTTCTTCTTGATATTTCATTTCCTTTCATGACAGCTCCCTTTCCGTATGAAGCGTTCTGCGGCGAGTGGGGAGAGAGATTCCATATACCTGTCTATCAGAGCATTTTGCTGTTGAAAGTATCTGCCGGCCAGGCCCCTGTGTTCCGGATCGCAGCTTTCACGCCTGAAGCCGGAGTTATAACACCGGAGAAGGAGGGCGTCGCGGCTTCAGTACCGCTTCGCCTGACTCCGGGAGCGGTTTCAAAACGAAAATGCTCTGATCCTTGAATAAAAAACGGCGGCGTCCCGGACAAGTCCTGTTTCTCTCATTTTTTTGCCTGTTCCTCCCACTCCGTTTCCTGGCGTTGCATCAAATCCGCGGGCCGGAACACGACCCTCGGCCGGGATGGAAACAGGCTTGCCAGCCGCTGAGGATATCCCTAATCTGTGTTCCGTGCCGTCCCCATCGCCGCGTCGTTCCGCTGCGGCATGCTCCGCACGGCACGCCTTCGTCAGGGAAGAGCCGATTTATTCACTGTGACAGGATCATTCCGGAGTTTCCCATGGATAATACCCGCTATGCCGCGCGCCGGGAACATCTGCGCGCACTCATGCGCCGGGAGGGGCTGGATGCCCTCATCGTCTCCCACCCGGCCAACCGTTTTTATCTTTCCGGCTTCGAGCTGCACGACAGCCAGTGCAACGAAAGCTCGGGCTGCCTGATTATCCGGCAGAACGGCAGAGACTGGCTGTGTACCGACTCCCGCTATGAGGAAGCCGCCGCCGAACTGTGGGATCGGGATCGCATCTTCATCTACAGGGGCTCGGCTGCGGAAGAAATCCGCACTCTGCTCAGGGAAAGGGTTTCCTGCCGCATCGGCTTTGAATCCGCCATTGTCTCCCATAATTTCGTCACCCGCCTGGAACCCGGTCTGTCGCTGGAGGCGGCGGACGGCCTGGTGGAAGAACTGCGTGTGATCAAGGATGATGAAGAAATCCGCCTGATGGAGAAAAGCGCCAGACTCAACCATCAGCTCATGGAATGGCTGCCCTCCATCCTCACGGCAGGCAATACCGAAGCGGGTATCGCCTGGAGTATTGAAAAATTCTTCCGCGAACACGGCGCGACGGAAAACAGCTTTTCCCCCATTGTGGCCAAGGACGCCCACGCCGCGCTGCCGCACTACAATCCCTTTGAAGAGGCCCACGGCCCCACGGAAATTACGCCCAACTGCCATATTCTGGTGGATGTGGGGGCGCGTCTCGGACACTACTGTTCCGATCAGACCCGCACCTTCTGGGTAGGGGACAAGCCGGAAAAACGTTTTCTGGACATGCTGGACGCCGTGCGCGAGGCACAGCGCAAGGCCATTGCCGCCATCCGTCCCGGCATGACCGGCCGGGAAGCATGGCAGACGGCGGTGGACAGCTTTGCCGCCCGCGGCATGGAAAAGGCGTTCACCCACTCTCTCGGGCACGGCGTGGGGCTGGAAACGCATGAGGAACCCCGGCTTTCCCCGCGCAGCGAAAAGGCGCTGAAGCCGGGCATGATCGTTACTGTGGAGCCGGGCCTGTATTATCCCGGCTGGGGCGGCGCCCGCTGGGAATACATGGTGGTTGTGGAGGAAGACGGCTGCCGGGTGCTGTAGCCGGACCTTGCCCCTTTTCACAGGAGAGGTCGTTCCCCCGGGACGGCCTCTCCGATGAGAGCGTTTCGCCATTGAAATGCCCTGCTTCAATCGAGCAGGGCAAGACTGAAGCAGCGACGCCCCCTCTTCTCCGGCGTCGCCGCAATTCACTTGCGGCGTCAAGCTCCGGCTTCAGGCGTGAAACCTGCGGGCCGGAACACTGGGTCTGGTTGGCAGATATTTTCGAGAGCAAAACGCTCCAGCCGAAAAGAATCTGCTGCAAACGGAAAGGCTCCCCTGAAGTCATCCCGGCATGAAGCGTCAGGAATCCTGTTTGCCTTTTCGGGCAGCCTGCCATGCTCACGCAGATACCCGGCATCCGGTTCCGCCTCGGCGCGGGCGGCCTCTTCAGCAGAATTGACCACTGGCCCGGGCTGGTTTCCGCCACGCGTCAAAGCGCGTACTGACAGGAACAAAACCCGGAACCCGAAGGCAGTCGAACCCGGCCGGCCCATGCGGGAATCTCTCCCTCGGCGGATACCCCGTTCTCCTGTCATAGAGTTGCCGGGCTCCGGAAAAAGAACAATGCGCCCATGCAGAGGCTTACCCTGTCGCCTCTTTCCTGCTGCTTCATATAACTTGCCGCGTCATGTTCATAACGGACTTCCCTTCCGGACGTCAGGATAATGTTATCCGGCATGATGTCCCTGAATAATATCTGACGCCCCCCGGCAGTCGTATCGTTCCGCCAGCGCGCCGCGCTTGTCGCAATAAAACGCCGTGTCTCCCGACCGGAGCAAACATCCGGCGCCGTCATGGTGCAGCATGCCTCCCGTCAGTTCCAGGAGACAGTCCTGCATGGCGTCATGAACTGCGCGCCCCGGACGGCCAGATAGCCCGACAAAAACTCTTCCCGCATGTCGCAACCGCGACATGCCGTTTTTTCTCAAAAGAAGATTATGTCCTCGGAAAAGGCAAAGCGCGGTTTCCCTGTCCGGCCGGAGGGAACGGCCGCGCCCCGCAACGTCCTTTCGGGAGGTCAACGTGATTAACGCCATTGACGCGGCCAAATGCACGGGCTGCGGCACCTGCTACAAAACATGCGGTCTGGACGTGTTCCGTATCGACACGGACCAGAATACCCTTTCGCCCTGCATGGCGGCCTGCCCCGCCGGTACGGACATCCGCGCCTGGAATGCGCTCATGCAGGAGGGAAAAATTGCGGAAGCGGCGCAAAAACTGAAGGAAAAAAATCCCTTCCCGGCCATTACCGGGCGCGTCTGCCCGCACGCCTGCGAAAGCGAATGCAGCCGCTCCGGGGTGGACGGCGCGGTGAACATCAACGCGCTGGAACAATTTCTGGGCGATTATGACCTGCATGACGCGCCCCGTCAGCCGTCCGTCCGGCATCTTGCCAGAGTCGCGGTGGCCGGTTCCGGCCCTGCCGGACTCTCCTGCGCATGGTTTCTGGCGTCAGCAGGCTATCCCGTCACCGTTTTCGAGGCACTGCCCGAACCCGGCGGCATGCTGCGCTGGGGAATCCCGGCCTACCGCCTGCCCGGCGCCGTGATTGAAGCGCAGGTAAGCAAACTGAAAGCCCTCGGCGTCAGATTCATGTGCAACGTCCGCATCGGCGCAGGCGGCGACATCAGCCTTGAAGATCTGAAAGAACGCGGTTTCCGCGCTGTCTGCGTCGCCCCCGGCACCACGTTCAGCCGCCGGGCAAACGTGCCCGGCGAGGAACTGCGCGGCGTCTTTCACGGCGTGGAATTTCTTCGTGCCGTGCGGGCAGGGCGCGGCGGCGGCACTCCTGTTCCGCCGGACTTTCCCGTCAGCGGAACGGTGCTTGTCATCGGCGGCGGCGACGTGGCCATGGACGCGGCCATCACGGCAAAACTCCTGGGGGCCGCGCAGGTAAGGATCTGCTGCCTGGAAGCCGAGGACGCCATGCCCGCCTTTCCGCACAACATCGCGGACGCCCGCGCACGAGGCGTGGACATCGAGACGGGATGGGGCGTCATGCAGGTGAACGGGAAGGAAGGCAGAGTCTGCGGTCTGACGCTCAAACGCTGCCTTTCCGTATGGGACGGCGCCCATGCCTTCCGGCCGGTCTTCGACGAGAACGACATGCGGGAAATCGAAGCCGATGCCGTCATTTTCGCCATCGGTCAGGCCAGCGATCTTTCCTTCTTCCCCGATCTGGAAAAGGCGTCTTCCTCCCGGATCAAGGCGGACCCCGTCACCTTCGGCACCTCGGTATGGAATGTGTTCGCGGCGGGCGACGCCGTCACCGGCCCGGCTTCGGTCATCAGGGCCATTGCGGGCGGACGCGAGGCGGCCATCTCCATCGACCGGCTCATGCAGGGGGCGCATCTGCACAGCGAACGGGACGAAAAACGGCGTATCGCGGAAAACCTGCCCGGCGAAGGCATACTGACCGCACCGCGCAGCGAACGGGCCGCCATTCCGGCCGAGGGCTTCCGGGAAACCCGGCGCGGCCTCGACGTCATTGACGCGCTGAACGAAAGCATGCGCTGCATGACCTGCGGCGCAAAGGCCCGCGTGACCTTCCGCGACGACTGCATGACCTGCTTCTTCTGCGAGCTGCGCTGCCCGAGCGAGGCCATCGACGTGCACCCCTTCAAGGAGCGTCTGCCCTACACCATCGAAAGCAACACGGGAGGATACTAGCCATGCCCAAACCCATTGTGCATACTGCCGACGTTCTGATCATCGGCGGAGGCTTCTCCGGCATGTGGGCCGCAATCCGGGCCGCCCAGCAGGGGCGGAGCGTGCTTGTCGTGGACAAGGGTCCGCGCGACTGGCGTGGTCTGGGCATGGTGTCCGGCGGCGACATGATCGTGATGCAGCCGGAATTTAACGTGAAGGATCTGCTGGACGAACTTGTCTACTATTACGACGGTCTGTGCGATCAGGAACAGCTTGCCGTCATTCTGGAGGCTTCCTACGACCGCTTCCGCGATCTGGAAAACTGGGGACATATCTTCGCGCGCGACGAAAACGGCACGCTGCTGCATGTTCCCCAGCGCGGCCTTTCGTTCATGCGCTATTACCTCTATCACCCCTACGGCAAGGGGGGCATCCATACCACGGACACCCTGCAGGCCAAAATGAACGAATACGGGGCGCGGCGCATTTCCAACGTGGAAATCACCGAACTGATCAAGAAGGACGGCCGGGTCTGCGGAGCCGTCGGCTTTCACGCCCGCAGCGGCGTGCCCTGCGTATTCCGGGCCGGAGCGGTGGTGTTATGTACGCATACGGGCGGCTGGAAGCAGTCCTATCTCGCCAACACCTGCGCGGGCGAAGGGGCCATGCTGGCCTTCCATGCCGGGGCGAAGCTGCGCAACATGGAATTTCTCCAGCACTGGAACGTCCCCGTACTCTTCGCCTGGGAGGGACAGACCGGCATGCTGCCCTATGGCGCGCGCTTTCTGAACAGGGACGGCGAAGACTTCATGAAAACATATTCGCCCGGGCGCGGGGCCAAGGTGGACCCGCACTACAACATCCGGGGCATGGCGCTGGAAGCGCGCGAAGGCCGCGCCCCCGTGCGGTTCGACACCAGCACCATGAGCGAGGAGGGCATCCGGGTCATGACGCCTACCGGCGGCTGGATGCTGCTCAACGATCAGAAACTGAAAAAACTCGGCATCGACTTCTTCAACATGAAAACCGAGTGGATGCCCCAGCTCAACAACGATTTCGGCGGCATTGCGGCCGATACCCGCTGCCGCACAGGTGTGCCGGGGCTGTATGCGGCGGGCCGCGCGCTCAGCGTGCATACGGGCGTATACATGGGCGGTTGGGATACCTGCATCACCAGCACCACCGGATACATAGCAGGAGAGGAAGCGGCGGCCCACGCGGCGGATGTCTGCCCGGACGACATGGATATGGACGCGGCGCAGGAAAGCCTGAACAGCACCATGGGGCTGCTGGGCAAGCCGGGCGTCGCGCCCAAGGACGTTGTGCGGCGCATGCAGGAGATCGTAAACCCGGTTGACGTGAGCATACTCAAGACCGGCCGGGGCCTCAGCCGGGCGCTGGCCGAACTTGAGGACGCGCGTGACAACATCCTGCCTCTGCTCGGCGCTGCCGAGCCGCATTATCTGCTCAAGCTGACGGAAGCCAGAGCCATGACGCTGCTGACCGAAATGTACCTGAAGGCCGCTCTGGCCCGCAGGGAATCCCGCTGCGGACATTTCCGGGAGGATTACCCGCAGCGTCAGGATCGGCCCGCCTGGGTGACGCTGGAAAAACGGAACGGAGAAGTATGCGCGGCGCTCGACCCCGTGCCGCTGGATCGTTATCCCATCAGGCCTTACCGCTATTACATGGATGATTTCGCCTACCCCGATCAGCCCCGCACCGAATAACATTGAAGGAGGATCGTATGTTTTTGAAAAAGGCGTTCCTGGCTCTCGGACTTTCCGCCCTGCTCTGCGCTCCCGTTCATGCGGCCGAACCCGTCACGCTCAAGTTTTCCCACGTCAATGCGGAAAACGCCTGGAGTACGGAAAACGGTCTGATTCCCTGGATGAAAAAGGTTGAGGAGGATTCACAGGGAAGCATCCGCATGGAACTTTACGCCAATAACACCCTGACCAAGGATAATCAGGCATGGATGGCCGTGCGCAACGGCATCGCGGACATGGCCTGGCTTCCCATGGGACGCTACCCCGGCATGAATCCGCTGCTGGAAGTCATCGGACTCGGCGGGCTGGCCTATGAGGACGCCATGGACGCGACGGAACGGGTCTGGAACATTCTGGACAGTGTTCCAGCAGCCATGAAACCCTTTGCCGCCAACAGGCTGATCGCCCTGTACAGTACCGATACCGCCTTTCTGCTGACCAGGAAGCCCGTGCGCACCCTGGAAGACCTCAGGGGCATGAAAATCCGCTGCACGTCCGTGTATGTGGGCAGTCTCAAGGCGCTGGGCGCGGTTCCTGTGGTGCTGGGCATGCCCGACGTGTACATGAGCCTCCAGAAGGGCGTCATCGACGGCCTGATCTGCGACTGGGAATCCGTATCCGGCTTCCGCCTGTATGACGAAGCCAAATACGTCACAGACAACGTGCCGCTGGGCATGGTGACCTTCTGCATCGCCATGAATCAGCGCGTTTACAATAAACTGCCGCAGAAAGCGCAGCAGGCCATTGACGCCAACAGCGGGCGGGCAGGCTCTCTCTGGCTGGCGAAGCGATTCTCTTACGATTCCCGTGGCCTGCAACCGGAAATCGCTCCTCATCTGAGGGAGATCATTACTCTTTCCGAGGCGGAAAGAGCCCGCTGGAGCGAACTTGTCGGACGCCCTCTGTGGGAGCAGTGGCTTGCGGACATGAACAGAAAGGGGCTGAAGGACGCCCGGACCGCACTCGACTGCATGACGAAGTAGAGCGTTTTGCGTTTGAAAATATCTGCCAATCATAACCCCCATGTTCCGGCCCGCAGGTTTCACGTCTGAAGCCGGAGCCTTACACCGCAAGTGAATTGCGGCGACGCCGGAGGAGAGGAAGCGTCGCGGCTTCAGGCTCGCTCCGCTCGACTGAAGCAGAGCATTTCAATGGCGAAATACTCTGAAAATTCCATTAACCTGCGGAACAGCGAGCGTAGCGAGTCATGGAGGCCGACCGGATGGCGGCCCCGCAGGGGCCGTGCCCGTTGCCGGGCGGAGCAAGGCTTGCGGGCATCGAGAGCAGAGATGACGACCCCCCCGCAGCATGGCAATGCGGCATGGAGGGGGGGCACGGAACGCGAGCGCGGCGTTTTCCGCGCAAAACGCAAGCGGAAGCGAGTATCGGCAAAACCGATCGAGCGTCATCGGGAGGTCGCGGAAGCAATGTCTCGCGGAGCGGAATCGAGGGAGGCACAGCCGCACGAGATGCAGTGACGCCAGCCGTGGGCGCATGATGCCTTTTGCCCGTGTGGAACACGGGCTGCCTTTGCGGCAGCGTATGTTGCCGTCCTTCCCCGGAGCGTATCCTGCCCGCCCGCCCCTGACAGCATTTTCAAACGGCGGGGGGGGGCGTCGCTCCATACGCCGCTGACGCGGCGTGCCTCCGGCGGTCGGGGTTGAAGCGCAGTCAACCACAAACATCAGAAGAACAGGAGCCGTTATGCTGAACAGAATAATGGATCGGGCCATGCTCTTCCTGCTGGCGCTGGGTTGTCTGGCGCTGCTGGCCATGGTGCTGCTTACGGCGGCGGACGTGGGGCTGCGATATTTTTTCAGCAGCCCCATCAGCGCTTCCTATGAACTTTCGGAAATTCTCATGGGCGTATTCGCCCCCGTCGCCATCCTTTACTGCGCCTACAGAAATTCCCATGTCTGCGTGGATATCCTCTTTGAGCATTTCTCTCCGGGCATGCAGCGCGCCGCGCTCTTTCTTTCCAACGCCGCCGTCCTGATCTGCGCCGTGCTGCTGACCTGGCAGAGCTGGCATCTCATAGGCGAGCTGCGGGAAACCGGCCTCACCAGCGCCACGCTTGATCTGCCCATGTGGCCGCTGGCCTGTGTGTTTCTGCTGGCATTCGCCCTGTATATCCCCACAGCGGCCATTCACCTGCGGCGAGGAGAAAAACAATGAGTTCCATTTCCATCGGCTGCATCGGCATTCTGCTTCTGCTGGCCGCCATCTTTCTGCGCATGCCAATCGGCATGGCCATGCTGGCTGTGGGAACGGCGGGCTTTGCCGCCATTTCCGGCACCGACGCGGCCCTCGGCCTGCTGCGCGGCGTTCCCTATGAAACCTTTGCCAACCCCACCTATGCCGTGGTCTGCCTCTTTCTGCTCATGGGCAATTTCGCCTTCAAATCCGGCATCAGCGACGAACTTTTCGCCTGCGTGAACACCTGGCTGGGCAGGCTCAGGGGAGGACTGGCCATTGCCACCGTGGCGGCCTGCGGCGGGTTCGCCGCCATCTGCGGCTCCTCCGTGGCCTGCGCCGTGACCATGGGCGTGGTGGCCTTTCCGGAAATGCGCAAGTTCAGGTACGCCAATACCCTGGCTACCGGCTGCATCGCCGCCGGAGGCACGCTGGGCATTCTCATACCGCCCAGTACGGTCATGGTGCTGTACGGCATCATTACCGGGCAGTCCATCGGTGACATGTTCATGGCGGGTTTCATTCCCGGCCTGATCCAGATTGCCCTGTACATGGCCGTGGTGCGTTTCTGGGTGAAGCGCAGACCCGCCGACGGCCCCGCCGGACAAAGCCGCCCCATGAAGGACAAGCTCCGTTCCCTCACGCGGGTATGGAGTATTGTCCTGCTCTTTTCCGTGGTCATCGGAGGACTGTATCTGGGCGTCTTCTCCCCCAACGAGGCGGCGGGAGTGGGCGCGTTCGGCGCTCTGCTCATCGGGCTGGGACGCTGCAGGAACCGTTTCGCCTTTCTGCGCGACAGTCTGGAAGACTCTGTCAAAACATCCGGCATGTGTTTCATGATCGTGCTGGGAGCCATGATCTTCGGGTATTTTCTCACTGTCAGCCGCATCCCGGCGGAGCTGTCCAGCGTCATCGCGGGTGTGGTGGAAAGCCCCATACTCGTCGTATCAGGCGTGCTGCTGGTCATGGTCATACTCGGCTGTTTCATGGATTCCATGGCCATCGTCCTGCTTACCGTACCCATTTTCTTTCCGCTTATTGAGACGTATCATATTGATCCCATCTGGTTCGGCATCCTGGTGGTGCGCGTGACGGAAATCGGGCTGATTACCCCGCCGGTGGGACTCAATCTCTTCGTCATCAAGGGAGTGGCCAATGTGCCCATGGCCTCCGTGTTCCGGGGCGTAGTCCCCTTTCTGTGCGCGGATGCGCTTCACATCGCGCTGCTGATGGCCTTTCCCGTCCTCTCCCTGTGGCTGCCCGGCCTTGCGGGGAACTGACTGCCCCGGCCCGGCGCACGACCGCGTCACACAGGCAAAAAGAAAGGCTCCATCATGGAACCATGTTGATAACACTGTGCGTGACGTGTATTTTTGCTGCGGCGCGGGCGGCAACACACGTTGCAGCAAAGGCAGCCCGAGTTCCATGCGGGCGAGCGGCAGTCGTCAGGCGACGACGGAGCCTTGCGAACGGCGGCAGCGGAGATGAGGCCGCATGTATCCATGACCGGATCGCTTGCGTCATGAAGCTGCGCTTCACTCGGTTCCGTTCCGCGTGACATTTGACCGCTTCTCGCCCCCCTCCATGCCCATGACCATGCGGCGGGAAGTCGTCATCCTGCTCTCGATGCCGCAAGCCTCGCGCTGCCCGGCAACGGGCGCGGCCTCCTGCGGGGCCGCCATCCGGTCGGCCTCCATGGCTTGTTGCGCTCGCGCCTCCGGCGGTTAAGGTTATTTTCTGCACCACGCCAAAACAACGCGAAAGGAATTTTCGATGACTACTCCCGGAAATGCCCCTCTCCCCGCGGGAGCCCTGACGCTGGAGGCCGCCCGCCGCCTCGCGGAAAGGGAAGGCTGCACGGTGACGCCCACGTGGTGCGGCATGTGCGGCCCGCGCAGCAACTGCGCCATATATGCCTTTGCAAAGGAAGGCCGTCTGCTGCGCGTGGCGGGCATGGCGGAAGCTCCGCAGAACAGGGGCGGCCTGTGCTGCAAGGCCCATGCCGCGCCGCAGTGGGTCCATTCCCCGGACAGACTGACCACCCCCCTGCGGCGCACGGGCAGACGCGGGGAAGGAAAATTCGCCCCCACAAGCTGGGAAGAAGCCCTTGACGCCATTGCCTGCACACTGAAAGAACAAAAGGAAAAGTTCGGGCCGGAATCTCTGGCCATACTCTCCCCCGCCCGCCGCGACTACAGCGAATACCTGTACCGTTTCCTCACCGTGCACGGCAGCCCCAACTATGCGCACAGCGGCATATGCGCCATGCAGATGTCATTTGCGTTTCATTACACCGTGGGCGCGCGCCCTGTTCCGGACTGCCGCAATGCCGACGTCATTCTGGTCTGGGGCAGGCAGCCGGTCTACTCCGGCCCGCCGCTGGGCGGCGCGAACGCTCTGGCCGACGCCCGCGCCCGCGGCGCCCGCATTTACGCCATAAAACCCTCTGTTGAAGCGGACGGAGCCTATGCAACGGACTGGATTCCCGTGCGGCCCGGCACGGACGCCGCGCTGGCCCTGGCCATGCTGCATGTGGTCTGCGGCGAGGAACTCATCGACCGCGACTTTGTGAAAACGTGGTGTTACGGTTACGAACGCCTCGCGGAGCATGTGCGGCGTTTTACGCCGGACTGGGCGGAGCGCATCTGCGGCGTGCCTGCCGCACAGCTTGAGGAAATGGCCCGCACCTACGCTGCCGCGCCGCGGGCGGCCATTGATGTCGGCAACGGACTGGAACACGCGCCTTCCGCCGGCGACGCCCTGCGGGCCATTGCCATGCTCATGGCTATCACCGGGCATCTGGATCGCCCCGGCGGCAATCTGCTCGCCGCCCCGCGCTTCGAGCGCCCCGCCCCGCGTTCCGTGCATATCAGGGGACGCTATACCCGCGACTGGGTGGACAGGATTGTGGGGCCGGAATTCCCGCGGGCCTTCCAGCCCTTTCTGGAAGGCACTTCCGCCTGCTATTGCCGGGTGTTCCGGAATGTGCTGGAAGAGAACCCGTGCATCCATGCAATCATCGCGCCGGGCACGCAGCCCTCGGTCAGCACGCGCGACCCGCGCGGCGTTATCCGCGCGCTGGAAAAGGTGGACTTTTACGCCGTGTTCGACACCCACCGCACGGCGGACATGGCCTGGGCCGATATTGTCCTGCCCGCGCTCACGCCTTACGAGATCGATCATCCCTTCCTTGTGCGCGGCCCGCTGCTCATGGCCAGGCGCAGGGCGGCGGAGCCGGTGGGACAGGGCCGCTCCATGCAGCAGATTTTTCTCGATCTGGGCGTCGCCATGGGGTACGGCGAGGAATTCTGGCAGGGCGACATGGAAACCTGCCTGAACTGGCAGCTCGAACCGCTGGGCCTGACCATGAAGGAACTGCGCGGGCATCCGCTCGGCATCACTGCTCCGGCGCGCGAACGGCGCTATGAACGGTATGCCGAAGTCTTCACGGCCAAAAGTTCCCGCCTTGACGGCGGCCCCTGGCTGGAACAGGGCAAGGTCGCCCTGTACAACACCCTGTTCGAGGCGGCGGGCTTCTCCCCCCTGCCTGAATGGCGCGAACCCGCGGAAAGTCTGACCGGCACGCCGGAGCTGGCGGAAAGCCATCCCTTCATCCTGTCCGACTATCACACCACCCGCTGCTTTTCGGCGGGGTGGCAGCGCAACATTCCGGATCTGCGCCGCCTCATGCCCTGTCCCTCACTGCATATTCACCCGGAAAGCGCGGCCCGTTCCGGCATCGCGGACGGGGACGAGGTGGAAATCCGCTCCCCGCACGGTGTTGTCCGGGCCAGAGCCGAACTGTGGCCCGGCATCAGAAGGGATACGGTCATGATGCCGCACGGCTGGTGGCAGGGCTGTGCGGAAATGAACCTGCCGGATCTGCCTCTGCTGGACGGCGGAGCAAACGTCAACCTGCTCTATTCTCCGGACGACAAGGCCATCAGCGATCCGCTGATCTCGGCCATGGGCAGCCAGACTCTGGTCAGCATCCGTAAAATACGGGAGAACTGACGTGGAATATTCGCTTGTGTTCGACCCTGATCGCTGCTGCGGCTGCTGCGGCTGCGTAAACGCCTGCCGGTCATGGCGCGGCGGCGCGCGCCGCCGCATGGAACTGATCTGGCTGCATGCGGAAGATGCCCCTTCCCCGCGCCACCTCGCCCTGTCCTGCCGCCACTGCGCCGACCCGGCCTGCCTTGCCGTGTGCCCGGGCGATGCCATTGCCAAGACCGAAGACGGTACGGTGACAGTACAGGAGGAAAACTGCCTTGACTGCCGGGCCTGCGCGGACGCCTGTCCCTTTGACGTGCCCCGCTTCAATGAGGACAGCGGCGTCATGGAGAAATGCGACCTATGCCGCGGACTGCCTGTGGAAGGCATCGCTCCTCCCTGCGCGGCAACCTGCCCCACCGGAGCTCTGCGGCTGGAGCTCGTCGAACGGGAAGAAAAGCGTGAAGCGGAACAGAGCCTGCTGACGCTGCTGAAGGAACGGCGCGGGCAGAGTTTCCCGAAGGAATACTAGGGCGTTTTGTTATTGAAAATATCTGCAAGCCAGGCCTCTATGTTCTGGCCCGCAGGTTTCACGCCGCCGGAGCAGTCTCGCCGCGCTCGACTGAAGTAGAGCATTTCATAAGCAAAATGTTCTGGAATTCATGTTTCCTTCACGCTCCGCATCCTGCTTGCAAATCCCGGACGCACTGATGTATCATGCCTCCATCCTCCGCGATCCAGATGAATGACTGCGGCGGACAGGAGCTTCCATGCCCAGCGTGCCCGCCTCATCCATCCATACTTCCACTCTGCCGGCCATGAACGAATGCTGGCAGGAAGCTTTGCATCTGGCGCAGCGGGAGGCGCATGCGCGGGGCAGCTACCTTGTTCTCAACACTCTGCCGGAAGGCTGCTTCTATTATCTGGAAAAGGGCCGCCTGACCATTCTGCACGGCGCGGCGGACGGCAGCGTGCAGAACATGCTGTACATGGAGCCGGGCAGTCTGATCAATGTGGCCGATGCCCTGGGACGCCAGGTTACCGATTTCCGCGACGCCGGCTGCCAGTTCTACTGCTTCACCGATGTGGTGTTGTGGCGTTTTGAGGGGGCGCTTCTGCAGGACGAGGAATTCGTCCGGACCCATCCCCATCTTGTCGTCAATCTCATGACCTCTCTCGGCGTCAAGCTGCTGGCCATGCACAGTTCCCTGTCCTACTCCAATACCGACGCGCTGACAAAAATCTGCCGCTTCTGCCTGAACATGTCACAGGCCAGCGGCGGCGCGACGGAGCTTGTTCCGCATATCTCCCAGTCGGAACTGGCCAACCTCTTCGGCATGCACCGGGCCACCCTGCTGCGCTCCATTCAGGAGCTGAAGCAGCGCGGCGTGATCAGCGAACTCACCAGAGAATGCCTGCGCATAGAAAACATGGAAGAACTGCGCCGTCTGGCCATGCAATGAACTTACGCCTGAAGCCGGAGCGGCGTCATGCGCCGCTCCGGCCGGGCCTTCATTCAACCGTTTTGCATGTTTCAATCCATAACGGAATTTTTGACGGCCCTGTTCCCTGTCTCCTGCGGCAATCCCAGAACCCGCGCGGCGTTGCCGTACATTACGCCGGGCATGACCTCGGGCCGCAGTCCCCACGCGCGATAATAGGCTACGGCCTGACGCATATCCACACAGGGATAGGCTGTGCCGAACATGAACTTTTCCGGGATCAGATAATTGGCCGCGTCCAGATAGTCCCGGTTGCCGGGCACATTCATGGTATACAGATCCGGAGCAAGATAAACGTGTTCACGGTTGAAAGCCACATGGCAGATAGCCGGCACAAAGGGCCAGCCGCCGTGGGCGACAATCAGCGTCAACGTCGGGAAGTCCAGCGCCACCCGCTCAATGATCATGGGATCGGCATAACTCAAGTCCGGCGCGACGTAACCGCCGAAGGACAGAAATACGGGAATATGCAGTTCCTGACACTTCTCATAGAAAATATACAGGCTGCGGTCGTCGGCACGCACCGGTCTCCGGCAAAACCCCGGCTCCACAAGCACGCCCCGGCATATCCCGTTGACGACAAAACGATCTATTTCCCGCAGAGCGGCCTCTCCGTCCTGCGGATCGATGCCAGCCACGCCGATAAAGCGCCCCGGATACTGCTGATGCAGCTTTTCAAGATCATGGTTATCCATGCCGGTAGATTTGCGGATCAGCACCGCGCCGGCGCATATTCCCGCCTCATCCATTTCCCGAATGAACAACTCCATGGAGCACAGCCGCGCCGATTCGGCTATGGTCATGCCGAACCGCGGAGCAAAAGCCTCCGGTTCAAACAGCTCCCGCCCGGGATTGCCGAACATTCCTCTGGCAATACTGCCGAAAGGCGGCCGCAAACGCATATCAAAGATTTTCATGCCTTCTCCTGAATGGTCGCGCCTCCGGAACTTAGCCCGGCGTCACAAGGTAAAGCCATAGACCATGCCGATAAGGGGAAAACCAAACGCGAACAGAACCAGCAGACCTGCCGCCACCGCACTGAATCCGGCTTTAAACGAGTTCTTCACGCCGATCCAGTCCACATTGGAAAAAAGCACCGCCGCCACGGTTGAAGCCGCAGGCGTCGCATAGGCACAGGCAGCAGCAATAACGATCAGCACCGTAAGCGCCAGGGGATTAAGCCCCAGAGAACCGCTCACCTGTACGGCAATGGGCACGGCGATGAGCACCAGGCTGACATTATGGGTAAACTGGGTGGCAAGGTTGATGACGACGGAAAACAGCACAAGAAACACAATAACGTTCGCGCCGCTGAACCAGGAGTTCATCACTTCGCCCAGCCATGCGGTGATGCCCGCCGCATCGCTGCTCACGGCAGCCGATACGGGCAAGGCCGCCGCCGTAATCCAGAAAACATGCCAGTGGATGCCGTCCCGCGCGCAGGCGTCGAAGTCCAGCAGAGGGCGTCCTTCCAACCGCATCAGGCTGAGAGCGATAAGCACCACGGCAATGGCGGAAAGAAAATTGAAGCCGGCCAGCAGTCCGGCCACTCCATCCTTTCCCATAAGCAGGGTGGGCAGGATCATCAGTCCCATAAACACAACAAGAGCGGCCAGGGCAATCCCTTCCTGACGGTTAAGCCGCAATTCACTGCGGATACGGCTGAGATATTCATCGGAAAGATTCATGAGTCTGCTTACGTCCGGGCGAAAAACATACTTCATCACCACGAAATAGGCCGCGACAAACATGATGCAGATGGGAATGGTAACGGCCATGAACGTCAGATAATTCACCGTATAGGCCCCGCTGCTGGAATTTTCCAGCGCTCCGATGGCCAGAATGCACACATTGCCCCAGGGCTTGCAGCCAAAAGAAAGAATGGCGGCTATGGCTACCCCGGCCAGCAGAAAAGCGGGGTAACGTTCGCCCCTTTTGTATCCCACTTCTTCAAATATGCTGTACATAAGATTCCATACAAGAAAAACCACCGCATTGCCGTCCACCAGGAAACTCACGACAAACGAGCCGAGAAGCACCATGAACGTAAAAGTCCACGGCCTGCCCACCACTATTTTTCTGCTCAGAAACCAGCAGGAAAGCTTCCTGTTGAGGCCGCTTTTCTCGCAATATGCGGTGAATACAAGAACGAGCAGCATGAAAATGACCAGGTGGTTGCTGAACGCGTTGGAAAAGGCCGCCTGCGGCGTAGGAAAAAAGCCGCATACTCCCAGGGCGAAAATGCTCAGCATACTCGGCCAGATGAAGCCGATAAACGTCCATCCATACAGGAGTCCCAGAAATATCCCCATAACCGACATGCCAAGCGGCTCCAGATGAGATAAGGGAACATACCCTGCCCCAAAGGTCAGCAGAAAATAGACAAGGGCGTGCAGCCAGTATGCGCTGCGGCGCGATGTCGCGGCTTTAGTCATATCTTTTCTCCTTCGTGGCTTTATCCTTTGGCAGAAAGGCGATAAACTTCTCAATAATGCCCTGCGGCCTGCCCGCAATCAGGCAGCCGGTGACGGCCCATAACTTTTCTCTGATGCGTATGGGAACAATATCTTTAAGGCTGCTGTGGAACGGTTCACGTCCATCCAGAAAAATATCATGCACAAATCCCACCCCCATATTTGCCGCTATGGCGTCACGCCACAGATTCAGCGATGAGGACGACAGCACAATATTGGGTTTTCCATGACGCGAAAGCATGTAATGCAGAGGTGTAACATTGAATTCATCGGCCGCCCCGATAACAAGCGGCTCCCGCAGCAGGGCACGCAGGGAAAGTTCCCGTTTACGCGCAAGCGGTGAATTCTTTCCCACACAGGCGTGGTAGCTTCCGCCTTCAAGAGGAATGAAGTTCAGCTCGGAAGAGTTTACGAATACCTTTTCCGGCTTGCCTTCTTCCGTATACGGCACATTCAGCAGGCCCACACGATACACGCCGTCCTCCTCCGGTTCGAGCAGGCGTTCGCGGATAAAGTCCGGCGCGGCTCCCAATGTGATAATCTTGACTTCCGGATGACTGGCGCAAAAATCCTTGAGCATCTCGGTCAAGCATGCGAGATAGAACAGAGAATTCACATAAATGCGAAGTTCCGCGCCTTTTGCCGTCCCGCATTTCGGGCTGCTTCGGGCAAACTCGGCAAGAAGATTCCGGTAGCCGGGAACAGCCTCTCTGGCATAGGCGAGCACCTTCTCCCCTTCCGCCGTAAAGCGGACTCCGCGTCCTGTACGTTTCAGTATGGCAATCCCAAGCTCTCGCTCCATGCTCCGTATACAGGCGCTGAGCGTCTGCTGCGTCATGTGCAGCGGAATGCAGGCCAGACTCAGGGATTTGTGTCTTTCCACTTCCAAAAGGGTTGCAAGCTGCTCCAGTCGCATGGACACCTCCGTGTTTTTCCGGAACAGAAATTTCTCTCCGGAATACGGAATGTTCCCGAAAACCGGGGAAGGGCTCAGAAACCTTCCAGACCGCCTACAACCCCAGAAAACGGCGCGCGTTTCTCTCCATCAGATACGGCACATACTCCCTGCGTACGCCGCATGTCCGGTAATGCCGCTCCGCATCACGCACAGAAATAATCGGAGCGGCCGAAGCGAAAATCATTCGATCATACAAAAGTCCGTTTGCTGCCGCGATATAGTCCGCACTGCCCGGAGCGTTGATCATGTACATGTCGGGTGCAAGATAAATATTACGCCGATTAAACGCCAACTGGCATACTTCGGTGACAAAGGGCCAGCCGCCGTGACTCAGAGCTATCCGCATATCCGGAAAAAGCGCCGCCACTCTGTCCATGGCAAGAGGAACGTAATATTCCAGACCCGGAGTAAAAATTCCGCCAAACGTGAACACCACGGGAACGCCCTCGGCCTGACATTTCTCATACAGGGGAAACACCCGTTCATCGTCCACATGCCAGCGTTCCGGATCAAACGCCGGTTCCAGGGCAATGCCGGAACAGGGGCCGCTCAGAACATACCTGTCCAGCTCCCGCAGGGCCTCCTCCATTCCGGCGAGAGGCGCCAGCCCCGCAAGGCCGATAAACCGGGAAGGCCACTCGCTGAAGAGATGAAGCAAATCCTCATTGTCGCCTCCGCAGCCCTTTCGGATCGGCACAACAGCCTGCTCCACTCCGCTGGCATCCATTTCCCGGATCAGATCCTCCATGGAAAAGGTATGGGCGCAGGGAGATATTTCCGCCCCGAAACGTGCGGCACGCTGTGAAACATCTTCAATGTCGTTGTAAAATTCCGCGTTCCGGTAACTGGGAATTGGGGGACGCACCCTGAAATCAATGCTCATGTTTCCTCCTTTCATGCATGGCATGAATCTTTCTTCACAATCATGTCAAGCATACTCATGTCAGAGGGCGTGTCCAACAAATTAAAAAAAGAAAAAAGTCCCATATACAAAAAAATTTTGTACCTGTACCAGCGCAGCACAAAATTAAATTTCACCTTGTTTAAGCGTGAAACAGAAGATAATTAAATAGCATGCCGGATACCACGCACAAAAAGAGCCAGTTCTTTAAGGCGGACATCAATATGGAGTCCCTCCAGGGACAGTGACGCAGCGCAGCCCCGGCCCCTCTCAGCTCACGGCGCGGATAAAAAGAACCACCGCCGCTATCGCCAGAAAAACGACGATCAGACGGCCGAATGTCTCCCCTCTGATATTCCGGCCCAGGCGCACCCCTGCAAACTGCCCCAGTGAACACCCCGCCATGCCGACAAGCGCGATCCGAAGCAGCGCCATGTCATAAAGACCGGAAAACGCCTGCATTGCCACCGCTCCCACCCCCGTAAAGACATACAGCACGCTCATGTTGCCGCGGGCGCGATTGGGCTCCCACTGCCTGAGCAGCGCATATATTCCCAGAGGCGCGCCGACCATGGCGACCGAAGCGGCGACAAAGCCGCATGCCGCCCCTGCGGCGACACCCAGCGGTGCGGACTCCGGAAGGCGCTGCCGGGCTGTTCCGCGGAACAGCCGCAGCAGGACAAAAACGGCAAGCATGACGCTGATCATGAGTTCAAGCGATCTGACCGAGGCGATTTTCAGCGCCAGAACGCCGACGACGCACCCCGGCACGACTCCGATGCCCAGATCCCGGATATCAGCCCATTTACAGTCCCTGCGGTAGGCGAGGGCCAGATGTATGCAGCCGTACAGACCGACAAGGCACGAAACCAGCACGGCGTCGCCGGGAGCCAGCACCATCGTCAGAATCGGCATGGCGATCATGATCGCTCCTATGCCGGTGGCGCCTCCGATAATGCCGCCCAGCAGCCAGCCGACAAAAACCGCGGTGTTCACCCAGACATTATCCATTGCGAAAACTCCGGAAACAGGGAATGTGACAGATACATTTCGCTCCGATCTGCACCGGGAGCTCTTTCAAGATGTTGTATTTAAAGTTGTCAGGGGAGTTTCGCAAGCGCAAAAAGAGACCCACCGGCCTAGCCGGTGGTTCTCCATATGCGCCTGTAAGGCTCTCTTACCAGCAGCGCCCTAACAGGCGCATATGGGTCTGGCATCTGCATTTCTGTTACTTGCCGCCCGTAAACGGGCTCCCCGAATACGGAATGGATAACTGAATTCCCAGCTTGTCCTCGTCTAATTGTTTTCGCATATATTCTTGAATCTTCTGTTTATTTTTACCTACCGTATCTACAGAATATCCTCTGCACCAAAATTCTCGATTGCGGTACTTGAATTTCAAATCGCCAAACTGTTCATATGGCATCAAACTACTTTTACCTTTTAAGTATCCCATAAAACTCGACACGCTCATTTTTGGTGGAATCTCCAACAGCATATGTATATGATCGGGACAACACTCGGCTTCCAAAATATTTACTCCTTTCCATTCACATGATTTACGTAGAATTTCACCAACAGCCTTTTTCCTTTCACTGTAAAATATCTGTCTTCTATATTTAGGAGCAAAAACCATGTGGTATTTGCAGTTCCATTTTGTATGCGCTAAACTTTTGGCGTCACCCATAGTGACCTCCTTTTGATTTGTTGTTGACCGCAGTTGCCAGACCGCAGCTCAACGCTAACAAATCAAAAGGAGTTTTTACAATATAGGTAAAGCTGAAAGCTTTTTTGAACCCCCCAGCCTAGCTGGGGGGTTTCGTTTAACCAAAAAGGAACCCGCCGGCGTAGCCGGCGGGTTCCTCTTCACGTCCATACGGGAAACCAATCAGGCGTGCTTCATGTCCTCAATCAGACGGCTCAGGTTCTGGGCCTGGGCGGCAAGATCATTGATGGCCTGACTGGCCTGCCCCATGGCCTGGGCCAGTTCACCGGAAATGGCGTTCACCTGCTCAATGCTCTGGTTGATTTCCTCACTGGCGGCGGACTGCTCCTCGCTGGCGGCGGCTATTGCGCTTACCTGATCGGCGGCAGCGTCAGCATCGGTGACAATATTTTCCAGTGCCTGCCCGGACTGGTGGGCCAGATCCGCCGCCTGCGCAATCTGTTCCACCGCGCTTTCCACACTCCGCACACTTCTGGTGGTGCTTTCCTGAATCGCCGTGACAACCTTGCCCACCTCGCTGGTGGACGCCATGGTCTTTTCCGCCAACTGCCGCACGGAGTCGGCCACTACAGCAAAGCCCCTTCCGGCTTCCCCGGCCCGCGCGGCCTCAATGGCGGCATTCAGAGCCAGCAGGTTGGTCTGATCCGCAATGTCGGAAATGACGTTCATGATATTGGAGATGGATTCGGCATGGCGGTTGAGTTCCGTCATGTCTTCCTTGAGTTCCAGGGAAACCTTGCGTACACGTTCCGTGCTTTCCAGCGACTGCCTGACGATATTCGCGCCATTGACGGCCTGCTGCTTGGTTTCCGCGGACATCTGCGCCGTATCTCCGGCGTTTCTGGCCACTTCCCGCACGGTGGAATTCATTTCGTTCATGGCCGTAGCGGCCTCGGCCAGACGCTCCGAGGCATGGCGGGCATTTGCATCCGATTGATCAATCTGTGCCGAAAGCTCGGTCGAGGCCGAGGAAATGGCTTCGACCACGCTTTCCAACTGGCCGGCGGCGGCCAGCATGCCTTCCCGCCTGGCGCTTTCGGCACGGCGGGCGGCTTCCTCGGCGCGGCTCATGGCCTCCCGCGCCTCTTCCGTGGCTTTCTGGGCCTCTTCGGACTTCCGGCGCGCCTCGGCAATATTCTGTTTCAGACTGACCACCATGCTCCGCAGGTCATCGGCCAGCATTCCGGTCTCATCCCTGCTGCGCACATCCAGCGTTCTGTCCAGATCGCCGCCGGCCACGGCCTGGGCAAACATCTGAGTCCTTGCCAGCGGCCCCACCACCATGCGGGTGATCAGCACGGACAGCGCCGCTCCCAGCGCCAGAACCACGCCGAGCAGCACCGTCACCACAGTGGTGGATGACGACATGGTCGTCTCCGCGCCATTGACGGTTTCCGTGGTATTTCTGGTGGTCAGCTCCATCATGTCCGCAGCCTGATTGAACAGCCCCATATACAGATCGATACGCGCCCTCGAAGTTTTGGCGTTTTCCTGCTGAAGGGAGGCCAGACGATCCGCCAGCCCGGAAAACTCCTTCCATATCGCGGCGGCATTATCAAAAAGATCGCGGCATTCCTGACGGGCCAGATGCGAACGGACAGCCTGAGCATCCTTGTCGATACCAGGCAGGCTGGCACGCACGTCATCCAGCAGCTTCATATCCTGATTGCGCTCGGCAATGAGCAGCTTCTCCAGCACCATGGCCACACGGGCATAGATGGCATTGGTATCGGCCATATTCTGCGCATACACGGCCACATTGCGGATATCTCCGGCATCAAGGAAAGCCCTCTGGGTCCCGCTCATGGTCCTGACCAGGCCCTCAAGCTTGCCCAGCACCACATTGCCGGATTCGATAAGTTTTACGGTCGTTCCGGAAATCTCGTCAGTCAGCTTGACGCCGCTGTTGATAGCCTGCTCGTAGGCGCTTATGCCCTTGCCGAACTGCTCAAGAAAATTCGCGGTATTCTCGAAATACTGGACAGCATTCAGTTCATTCAGGCGGGCGACATTCGCCTTGAGCCTGTTCAGATACTCCATGCCTGTTTCCAGAGCCTTCGCATCCGCACTTTCAAAATATATCCGGGTATTATATGCCGTCAGCAGAAGATTGCTCTGCAAGTCGCCGTACTCCGCCAGACGCGGCACCCGATCCGAGGCGATATAGCCGGAAACGGTGACTCCCTCTCTCATGGCACGTACGGCCACAAAACCTACAACTACTGTAAGCAGAAGAATAAGGGAAAATCCCCCGCCGATTTTCTTTCCCAAGGTCAGGTTCATATGCACTCCTTGAATTCTCTCACAATAATACCTGCCAACATGACGCTCATACACCTGTCACACTTCACGGCTCTGGCATGTTCCATTCCGGGAATATTTCCCATTACATTAAGTGCAATCATTAAAATCGGTTTTTTCTCGAATAAAAAAAGGGCGCAGTCAAATTATTTTTTTGTACTGTCAAAGCGTGTACTGCCGCTCTGCAATTAACCGCGAAGGCGCGGCGAAAAATACTTCCTCCGCCGCGCCCGTTCCGGACATGCCGGAATATCGGGATGCCCCACGAAATTCAATCCTCCATGAACACAGGAGGAATCCGGCCGATGGTGGCGACCATGACGGCCTTGATGGTATGCATCCTGTTTTCCGCCTCATCGAATACCACGGACGCGGGGGACTCGAACACATCCTCCGTCACTTCCAGAGCGTCAAGCCCGAACTTCCGATAGATGCTTTCGCCCACGCTTGTCTCGCGGTTATGGAAGGCGGGCAGACAATGCAGGAACCTGCAGTCCGGATTACCCGTCAGTTCCATGACGCGCGCGTTGACCTGATAGGGCAGAAGCAGATCAATGCGCTCTTTCCATACCTCATCGGGTTCCCCCATGGATACCCATACATCGGTATACAGGAAATCGCAGCCCTTCACGCCTTCCGCCACATTATCGGTACAGATGATCTCCGCGCCTGTGGCGGCGGCAACCTCCCGCGCCATGTTCCGCACCGTCTCCGAGGTCTGAAGCGCCGCGGGAGCGATGGAACGGAACTTCATGCCCATTTTCGCCGCGCCCATCATCAGGGAATTGCCCATATTGTAGCGGGCGTCGCCAAGATAGGCGAAGGTCATTTCGGAAAGAGGCCTGGAGCAGTGTTCCCGCATGGTGAGAAAATCGGCCAGAATCTGAGTGGGATGCGCCTCGTTGGTCAGACCGTTCCACACCGGCACGGAGGAATGACGAGCCAGTTCCTCCACCACATTCTGCCCGTGCCCCCGGTATTCGATGCCGTCAAACATGCGGGAAAGCACGCGGGCCGTATCCGCCATGGACTCCTTCTTTCCGATTTGCGAACCGGCCCCGAGCAGCGTGCAGTGCGCACCCTGATCATAGGCCGCCGTTTCAAAGGAACAGCGGGTACGGGTGGAATCCTTCTCGAAAATCAGGGCGATGCGCCGTCCTTCCAGGAGACGGGGTTCCGTGCCGTTCCTGCGGGCCGCCTTGAGGCGTGCCGCCAGTTCAAGCAGAAAGTCAAGCTCTTCAGGGCTGTAATCCGCAATTTTCAGAAAATGCCGACCGGTCAGCTGGATCATGAAAACTCCTCGCGCTCATTCGGAAGGGGAAAGAAGAGGGCGGATCATGCCTACTTCATCGCATTTGTAATATTTCGGGCACTTGCTGCATTCCGCCCAGACCACGGGCGGCAACTGATCGCGCGGAATAACCGCAAAATCCAGACTCCGGAAAAATCCTTCGGCCAGCGTGAACGTAAAGGCCCGCCGCACTTCCAGCCGTCTGGCGTCATCCAGCAGAGCCTCCACCATGGCCCGGCCCAGTCCGCTTTTCTGCAGGGCGGGATGCACCGCCACGGAACGCACCTCCGCCAGATCCTCCCACAGTACATGCAGGCCGCCGCAGGCAACCACCCGCTCGGTGCCGTCCGAGGCAGGCATGGTCATCACCCGGTAGTCCTGAATGCTCTGATACAGATACAGAGGCCCCCGCGCCAGCATGATCCCCCGCGCGGCAAACTCGTTGATCAGGGCGGACATGCCGTTCACATCGCGGATGGATGCCTTGCGCGGGGCGGAAATCTCCCGGATACGACTTAAATCCGGAGCGAAGGGAGAATTTTTGCTCTGCCGGATTCCGGCGATGGAAGGCTCCCCGGATACAACCGGGCGTGGAAGAGAAGAAGGGGATGACATGTCTGTTCCTTGCAGGGGGTGACGCGAACCCATGCAGATTATTCCAGCAGAGGGGCGCTTGGCAAGCTCCTGCGGCCGCCTCTCTCGTCCGTCCGCGGCGCGCGGCCGACCCTCATTGATTAAGTGCGGAAAACCCCCTACTGTTTTTCAAAGTATCATGACGGCCGTTTTCCGGCGCCCGCGCGCCCGAGACAGGACTGAAAAAAGCGGGGAAGCTTTGTCAACGAGACGGAAGAAAAAATTTTTCCGGCTGGCCGGAGTATGCCTTGCCGTCCCTGCCCTGATCTGGCTTGTCCTGATCGGCAGGGAACGCCATGATGCGGCCGGAGAGCTTCTGGACAGGGAACAGCGGCTTCTTGCAGACAGTCTGGCGTCCCTGCTTGGGGAACTCCTTCCTCCCTCAGGCCATGAAGGGCACATTCCCCCGGCTTTTCCGGAGGATACGGCCGGCCCCTATTCCGCTCCGGCGGGAACCGAAGCGGGCAGCCGGACAGGCGGTTCTGTCATTCTCATCCTGAACGGGGATGACAGCGTGCTGATGGCGGCAGGCGATTCTCCCCGCCCGGATGAAGCCATATTTCTTCCTTCCCTCCGGGAGATGAGAGAGTCCGGAGAAGGCCCTTTCCGATACGAATGGAAGGGGGAAAGCTGGAGAGGGCGTTACGCGGCCCTTGCCGGCACAAACCGGCTGATTCTGACCGCGCGGCCGGAATCCGCGGCGCGGCTTCCGTTCATGCCGGCCGCGGCGGTCGGAACCGTCTTTCTGATCGCCCTGCCGGGCGCGGTATTCCTTGCCTGGGCGCGCGCATCCCGCGAAAGGGACGCGAAGGCGTCACCACCCGGCGCGGATATGTCCGGAACGGCGCGGAACGGCATCCCTGAAGGGGCTTCCTCGTCCGCGCCGGGAGCCGATGACGGTCCGGCCATTCTGACGGAAGCGTTCCAGAGCGAATTTCTGGCTCGTCTGAACCATGAAATGCGCACTCCCCTCAACGCCGTCATGGGCATGAGCTATCTTTTTTCCCAGACAGCCATGACCGAACAGCAGCGCGGCTATATCGACAAGCTTCAGCAGGGAGTGCAGACGCTGCTCGACATGATCAATCAACTGCTGGATTTTTCTTCCCTGACGCGGGACGCCCTTGAACTGGAAGAACACACCTTCCGCCTGTCTTCCCTGATGGAGGGACTGTGTTCCGCCAACGCACCCAAGGCGGAAAAAAGGAACCTGGAATTCGTGATCCGCGTGGATCCGCTCATTCCGGAAACACTGGAGGGAGATCCCGCGCGCATCGCCCAGATCCTGCACGCTCTGGCGGATAACGCCGTCAGGTTCACCGAGACGGGAGAGGTCGTCGTCGAGGCGCGTCTGGAAACGAGTCTTGCCGAACACCAGAATGACGCGCTCATCCGCTTTGAGGTTCGCGATACGGGCTCCGGCATGTCTCCGGAGACCCTCGCCCGCAGTCTCCAGCCCTTCGGCCAGGGCGACGGCTCGAACACGCGCGCTCACGGAGGGCTGGGCCTGGGGCTGCCCCTCGCACAGCGCCTCTGCCGCTTCATGGGCGGCGAGCTGAACGTCGAAAGCGTTCCGGGCAGAGGAACCACCGCTTTCTTTGTACTGAGCCTGAAGCGAAGTGACAGCATCTCCGCACCGCTCCGGCCTCTGTGCGGTTCCGGAACCGTCCGCGCGCTTGTGGCGGACGACAACGCCTCATCCCTTGCCGTCCTGCGTGAAATGCTCGAATTTCTCGGTTTCGGCGTGACAACCGCTTCGTCCGGCGACGAAGCCCTGGAGGCCATGCGCCGTTTCGCCGCAGCGGGCGAGGCTCCCGATCTGTTCGTGGCGGACTGGATCATGCCCGGGATGGACGGACTGGAATGTATCTGCCGCGCGGCGGATATGACGCCTGCCCCCGCCATGCCCCCAGCGCTGCTGCTGGCCGGCCCGTCCGGCAGGCCGGACGGGGAAGCCCTTGCCCGGGCGGGGATTGCCGCCTGCCTTGCCAAACCCGTTCTGCTGCCCGCCCTGCATGGCGCTCTCGCTCCCCTTCTGCTGCGCAAGGGACAAAGGGACGCATCGGCCCCCCTGCGTATTCTTCTGGTGGAAGACAATGAAATAAATCAGGAAATCGCTCTGGCTCTGCTTGACGATCAGGGTATGGACATTGATGTTGCGCACAACGGTCTGGAAGCCGTGGACAAGGTTCGGGACGGAGGGCCGGGGAAGTATGCCCTGGTGTTCATGGATGTCCAGATGCCGGTCATGGACGGGCTGGAAGCCGCTTCGCGCATTCGCGGCATGGGCTACGGACTTTCCGCTCTGCCCATCATCGCCATGACGGCGCAGGGACAGGAAGAAGACAAGCGCCAGTGTTTCGCCGCCGGCATGAATGATCATATGCTCAAGCCGCTGGAGCCGGAGCGCCTGAATGCCGTCCTGCGCCATTGGCTCGGCGTGGGAGCGAACGCTTCCGCTCATGACGGGCAGCACGGCATATCGTTTGACAGACGGGGCTCTGATCTGATCTCCTCCGTCATGCAGGCCATTGACTCGGGGCGCAGAACCTCCGGCACGCTCATTCCCGCGACAGGACTGGACAATGTGGGAGGGAACAGATCCCTGTACCTCAAGCTGCTGCGCAGATTCATCGAATCCTACCCGGAAACGGACAAGGATATCAATACCGCCCTGCGGCGAGGCGACACGGAACTCGCCATCCGCCTGGCCCATACCGTCAAGAGCATATCAGCCAGCCTTGGACTCGCCGACTTTTCCAGCATTTCAGCCGAAGTGGAGAAGGAGCTGAAGGCGGGCGCGCTGGACGACACCATGGGGGCGGCCTTTACCGCCTGCCTGCATGAGAGCCTGCGCGCCGTGGAAGAATACCTGACCGGGCCTTCCGCCGGTGAAGCCGCATCGCCCCCTGCCGGCCCGGAGGCTGACGCCCGGCTTCCCGTTCCGGCCGCGCACGTCCGCACGCTTGTCCGGGAAATCCTGGACAATCTGGAGATGGACTGGGGTGTGATCATGAATGATATGGAAGAACTGGAACGACTGCTGGGCGGAACCTGCCGGCACAGGCACATGGATGAGCTGAGCAGCGCAGTGGAAGACTTTGACGTGCCCCGGACGCGTGCGGCTGCGCGACACCTGCTGGACGATCTGGAGCCTCCGGCAGAGTGCCGCGGGGAACGGCAGAATCCCGCTCAGGAAAAGAACGGAGCAACATAGCCGCGGAGGAAACAGGGGCAGCGCCGCATCAACATGCGGGGAGGGTGCTTCATACGCCGCTGCGCGGCATGCCTCCGGCAGTCAGGGATACTCCCGGCTCTGCCGTTTGAACAGAGCGTTGAATTATTTTTTTCAACAATATGTTGACTCATAAAAATCCTGTATTACTTATAGGCTACAAAAGATTTCCACACAGGAGGAAATATATATGAATACCCCTCGCATCATCTCCCGCAACTGGCCCCGCTGGGGCGGTTCCCATAACGCTCCCGCCGCCCGTTCCAACGGCTTTTCTCCCATGACCCAACTGCATGACGAAATCGACCGTCTGTTCAACGGCGTATTCTCCGGTCTGGTCGATCCGTGGGACAACTTCTATTCCGACATGCTGCCCGAAACTTCGCGCCGCGCACTCGCCGAGGTCACCATCAGCCCCCGTGTGGAGCTGACCAGTGACGACAAGGCATACACGCTTACCGCCGAACTGCCGGGTGTGAACCCCGCCGACGTCAAGCTGGAAGTGCGCGACAACATGCTCTTCCTGCGCGGCGAAAAGAAAAGGGAAAATGCCGAAGCTCCCGAAACTGACGGCAAGGAAAAGGACGAGCGCCGTTTCCATGTCACGGAACGCGCCTACGGCTCCTTTGAGCGGGCCATGACGCTCCCTGATGACGCGGATGCCGAAGGCATCAGCGCAAGCCACAAGGATGGCGTGCTTACAGTGGTGATCCCCCGCAAGGCGGAAGAAACTCCCAAATCCCGCACCATCGAGGTGACCCGGGCGTAAATCCCTCCTCCCGCGCGTCCCGGCCGCTCCCTCCTCCGGGACGCCAGCCCCCTTCCTCCCCTGAGGAAGGGGGCTTCATTTAAGCATTTCGCTATTGAACGTATCTGCGGGCCGGGACTCCATGTTCCGGCCCGCAGGTTTCACGCCCCCATCGGAGCCTGACGCCGCAAGTCGATTGCGGCTGCTCCGATGTCGCGCCCCCGGCCGCCAGCGCGAAGCGCGTTACGGACAGGGAGCGCAGAGACGAGGCTCGCTCCGCTCGACTCCGGGGCATTTTCAAAGCGAAAAAGCTCTGCCTTCCGCAGGGCGTCCGCCGAACTTCTTGGCTTCATAAAGGTTCCTGTCCGCGCGGACATACAGAGAATCAAACGTGTCTCCTTCCTCATAGACGGCAAGGCCGACACTTCCGGTAAAAACTTCAGACGAGTCCGGAATGGGAATATTCAGCCCAGCGCGAAGCTCGTCCTCAATTCCGGCCGTTTCGGCGCGATGGCATTGACAGACGAAAACCATGAATTCATCGCCTCCCACTCTGCCCAGCCAGGCTTTCCGCTCCGCAAAAAGTTTTCTGAGCGTTTTCCCGGTTTCCGCCAGCACATAATCTCCGGTCAGATGTCCGTAGGTGTCGTTCACGCTTTTAAAATTGTCCATATCAATCATGAACAGCGCGCATTCCCCATCCTTTGCCCATTCGGCCAGAAAGCTCCTCACCTTTTCAGTAAATGCGCTCTTGTTGTACAGCCCTGTAAGCTCGTCAGTTTCCGCCTTTCTCCTCAGCTCCTCCAGCAGCGATTTCTCCGTGTCGGAGCGGGCGTCGGAGAGAGGCGCGCGGTTCCGCATCCAGAAAAGAAGCCGGGGGAAGAAAACAAGAAAAGCCGCCGCAAAAAACGCTTCCGGAATATCCGGATCAAACCGCATATCCTCGAAGTCATATATCTCGTCCGTGAACCAGACCGCGGACAGAAGCGTCAGCACTGTCAGGCCGAGGCGGATCACCCCCGCATGGCGCACGGTCAGCGCCCGAAGCGTCGCAAGGGAAATCCCCGGCCGACCGTCTTCCAGCCGGAAAATCCGCCCTTCCCCGGCAAGCGCCGCTCCCGCCACGCAGAAAATCGTCGTTGCCCCGGCAGCCAGCATGGCCTCGGGCATATTGAGATCAAGCGCCATGTCCTCAACATCAAAAATTTCGAACACGGTCCATATTCCGGCCAGAACAGCCAGCACCCTCATCAGCAGCGAAGCGGACATGACGCGCCGCCCCTTCCATTCCATACCTTTCATATTCCGTACCTCCATGCCGTGACAGACGGAATCCCTTCCGCCTCTTCCGGGCCGTTCGTACGGGACCGCCGCCGGCCCGCACGTTCCGGATGTCCCGGCTCTATCCGGCGCAGGGTTAAGAAGAGGTTAAGGTCAGGCAGGCCGTTTTCAACACCGCACCGGGAAACATTCGTCTTTTCGATGATTTTTTAAAAATTCGTCTTGAATTTCATATGGTTGAAATGCATCCTCCATTAAAGGCGCGAATATCTCCGCACAGACGGAACCTTGCCGCGACGCGGCGGATTCCGTATGCTTCTCCCCGGCTCGACAGTTTCAATCACAACATGCTCCAGAGCATTTTCGCTTTGAAAATGCCCCGGAGTCGAGCGGAGCGAGCCTCGTCTCTGCGCTCCCTGTCCGTAACGCGCTTCGCGCTGGCGGCCGGGGGCGCGACATCGGAGCAGCCGCAATCGACTTGCGGCGTCAGGCTCCGATGGGGGCGTGAAACCTGCGGGCCGGAACATGGGGTTCCGGCCGGCAGATATTTTCAATAACAAGACGTTCTCAAGGAAAGAGCGGGAGCAGACATGAGCGTTGAAGCCGTCCGCGCGTTTCTGAAAGAAAAGGGGCTGGAAGCGGCCTACCGGGAATTTTCCTCCTCCAGCGCCACGGTGGCGCTGGCCGCCGCCGTGCTGGGCTGCGAAGAGGGACGCATCGCCAAGACCCTGAGCCTGACGACAAGATCCGGCCCCATTGTCATCGTGGTCATGGGAACCGCCCGTCTGGACAACCGCAAGTTCAAGGAACGCTTCGGCGAAAAGGCCGTATTCATCAAGCCCGATGAACTGGAAAGCGCCGTCGGCCACCCCATGGGCGGCTGCTGCCCCTTTGCGCTCAGGCCCGGCGTCCGCGTCTACCTTGACGTCAGCCTGCGCGCCTTCGATCCCGTCTATCCGGCGGCGGGCGCGCCCAACAATGCCGCGGAACTGACGCTCGCCCAACTGGAAAGCGTCACGGGCGGCGAGTGGGTCGACGTGTGCAAGGACAACCTGTGCCCGGAATGAAAATTCTGCATAGTTCCGACTGGCATCTCGGCCGCACGCTTTTCGGCCGCAGAAGGCATGACGAGTTTGCCGCCTTTCTCGACTGGCTGACAGGCGTGCTGCATGAGCGGCAGCCCGACGCCCTGCTGGTTTCCGGCGATGTCTTCGACACCGGCACGCCCGGCGTGCGCGCGCAGGAGCTTTATTACAGCTTCCTGCGCCGCGCGGCGGACTCTCCCTGCCGCCATGTGGTGATCACGGCCGGCAATCACGATTCCCCTTCCTTTCTCGACGCGCCCCGCGCCCTGCTCGGGGCGCTGCGGGTGCATGTGGTCGGCGCGGCCCTGCCCCATCCGTCCATGGAAAATCCCGGCGGGCCTTCCCTGCGGGAGGAAGTCATCACCCTGCGCGACGCGGCAGGACGGGCCGAACTTGTCGTATGCGCCGTTCCCTTTCTGCGCGACGCGGATCTGCGCGTCTCTTCCCCGGGGGAAAGCCGGCAGGATCGCGAGGTGCGCCTGCGGGAGGGCCTGCTGGCCCATTACGCCGCCGTCACGGAAGAAGCCAGAAGCCGCCGTGACGCCATTGAACGCGCGGAGGGAACGCGCGTGCCTCTCGTCATCATGGGCCATCTTTTCACCGTGGGCGGCAAGACCATGGACGGCGACGGCGTGCGCGATCTCTATGTCGGCTCGCTGGCCGCCATGCCCGCGTCGGCCTTCGCGCCGGAGGCGTCCTATGTCGCCCTGGGGCATCTGCATGTGCCGCAGGCTGTCGGCGGGCGGGAACACATCCGCTACAGCGGATCGCCGCTGCCCATGGGCTTCGGTGAGGCCGATCAGCAGAAAAGCGTCTGTTTCGCGGAACTGGACGCGGACGGCCCGGCCCGCGTCGGGCTTTTGCCCGTACCCCGCTTCCGCCGTCTGAAGACGCTGCGCGGCGGACGGGAGGCCATCCTTGCCCGCGTGACCGAAATGATCCGGGAACATGAGGAAATCTGGCTTGAAATCATCCCGGATTCCCCCTCTTCCGCTCTGCGGGACGAGCTTGAGGCTCTGACGAAAGATACCCGGCTGGACATCCTGCGCATCCGCGACCGCGTCCTCTCCGATGCGGCCCTGTATGCGGACGGAGCGGAAGAAACGCTGGAAGAAATGGACCCGCATGACGTGTTTGAGCGCCTTCTCGACGCCCGGCGGACAGAGGAGGAAAAACGCCCTTCCCTGCGCGCGGCCTATGAAGAACTGCTGCACGAGATGGAAAACGCCGATGCCGGGCCGGAGACGGACTGATGCGCATCACCCGCATTCATCTGAAAAATCTCAATTCCCTGGCCGGGGAGTGGAGCATAGATCTCGATCGCTCCGAATATGCGGGTGAAGGCATCTTTGCCATCACCGGCCCCACGGGAGCGGGCAAAAGCACCATACTCGACGCGATATGTCTGGCGCTCTATGGTCAGACTCCCCGGCTGGGACGCCTGAGCGCAGGTTCCAACGACATCATGAGCAGACGCGCGGGGGAATGCTCCGCCGAAGTGGAATTCGAACTGGCTTCGGGCCGTTACCGCTGCACATGGTATCAGCATCGCGCAAGGCGCAGAGCGGGCGGAGCCCTTCAGCCATATACCCATCAGATAGCCGATATCACCAGAGACCCGGAACACGGCGAAATCCTGGAAAGCGCTTCCTCCAGAACGGCGGCAAGGGTCACGGAACTTACCGGACTGGACTTTGATCGCTTTACCCGCTCCATGCTGCTGGCGCAGGGACACTTCGCCGCCTTTCTCAATGCCTCCCCCTCCGAGCGCGCCCCCATTCTGGAGCAGATTACCGGAACCGCCCTGTACGGCCTTGTTTCCCGGCGCGCCCACGAGCGCCTGAACAGGGAAAAAGCCCGGCGTGACGCTCTCATGGCGGAACTGGCAGGACTGCGCCCTCTGGCCCCGGAAGAAGAGGCCGCGTTGCGCGCCGAACTCCGGGCGGCTGCGGAACGGGACGACGCGCTGGCCCGCGAGGAAAGCGCCCTGCGCAGCGCCCTGCACTGGCTTGAGCAGGATGAGGAACTCCATGCCGCACAGTCCGACGTCCGCCGGAAAGAAGAGGAGCATGCCGCACGAGAGCAGGATTTCGCCCCCATGCGCGAACGCCTTGCCCGTGCCCGCCGCGCGCTTGAGCTGGCCGCCGACCACGCCGCCCTGACCGCGCTGCGCGAGCGAAAAAACGCCGCAGACGCCGCCCTGCGGGAACAGAAGGCGGAACTGGCCAGACTGGATGACGCCCGGAACGACGCTTCCGCACGGCTTGAGTCCGCCCTTGCGGACGAGAACGCGGCCCGGAAGGAGCGTGAACGCGCTCTGCCCCTGCTGCGCGCCATCCGTGCCATGGACGCCCGGCTGGCGGAAAAGGCGGAAAACCTGACCCGGCTGGCAAAGGAGGCGGAATCCGCGCGTATCCGGCATGACATGCGTGTGCGGGAAAGAGATGAATGTCTTGCTGCCGGAATCCGTCTGGAGGAGGAAAAACGGAAACTGGATCGCGCTCTGACGGACGGAAGCGCGGACGACGCCCTGGGAGAGGCGCTGCCCCTGCTGCGTGAACGTCTTGCCGCGCTTGAAGCGCGTCGGAAGGAAGCCCGGACGGCGGAAGAAGAGTTGGAAACCGCGCAAAACACCCGGCGGAACACGGAGCGGGAAGCAGCCTTCCGGAAAAGGGAAAGCGGACGGCTTGCGGAGCTGGAGGATTCCGTCCGCCGCGCCGCCGAACGGGCAGAGGAGGAGCTGGCCGCACTGCTGAACGGAAAGCCGCCGGAGCAGCCGCGTGAGGAGCTGGCCGCACTGCGTATCCGCTCCCAGGCTCTCGCCGCACTGCGCGGCTCCGCGGCGCGGCGGGCCGCCGCACTGCGGAACCGGGACGAAAAGAACCGGACAAGGATACAGATATCAGCGGATATTGCCGCCGCGGAAAAAGAACTCGGCATCCTGCGGGAACGGGAAAAGCTGCTGGTCGGAAATGAAGCTCTCTGCCAGGAGCAGATCCGCATTGCGGCGAGCGTGTCCGGACTGGCCGAACATCGCTCCGCACTGCGGGACGGCGTTCCCTGCCCGCTGTGCGGGGCGGTTCATCACCCCTACGCCTCCGGCGGCATCCCCCATGAAGACGAGGCGCGGGCCAGTCTGCGGAACACGCGGACAGAACTGGAGCAGACGCGCGCCGAACTGCTGGACAGGGAAAAAGCGTGCAGCGCGGCGCGGCGCGATCTGGACAACCTCTCCGCTCAGGCGGAGGACTGCCTGAAGCTCGCGGAGGCGGAAGACGTCTTTCTCACGGAACACGCCGCGGATGCGGGTCTGAGCGCCGGGCTGCTCCGCTCTGAAGAAGGCGGCGCGGTGCTGGAACGTGCCCGGGCCGGACTCGACGCCGCTCTTGAGCGGGCGGAATGCCTGAACCGGGCGCTGAACGCGGCGGAAGTGCGCGTCACGGCCCTGCGGCGGGAAGCGCGGGAAGCCGGAGACGCCCTGAACGCCGCGCGCCTGGAGGCGGAACGGAGAGAAAGCGCCGCGGCGCTGGCCCGGGCGGCGCTGGAACGGACCGAACGGACGGCGCTGGAACGGCATGCCGCGAGGGATGATGCGGAACGCGCCTGGCAGGAGGCCCTGACGCCGCTGCATCCCTTGTCCGGCCTGTCCGATGCGGATGCCCTTCGTGCGCTGGAGGCCCGCCGCGAGCGGCGTGAACGGCTGCGCAGCGAGGCACGCGATCTGGAAAGACGGAGGGAAAGACAGCTTGCCGCGCGGGATGCGCTGGAAGAACAACTGCGCGCCGACGAACGCGCCCTGCGGGAAACGGCGTCCGCGCTGGCTGCGGCTCAGGCGGAACGGAACGCGGCGGAGGCGAGCCGCCGCGAAACCCTGCGGGAACTGGATGCCGGAGCCTCCGGAGCGGACGAGGCGGAAATGCGCGGAGAGAACACCCTGCGCGCGGCGGAACAGGCAGCGCGGCGTGCGCTCAGTCTCAGGGAAGGCGCGGAACGCGCCCTGGAAGCTTCCCTTTCCCGTCTGCGGGAACTGGAACAGGGAGGCAGGGAACTGTGTTCCGATCTTGCGGAGCGGGAGGACTGCTTTGCCGAACTGCTCCGCCGCAAGGGGTTTGCCGGGGAAAACGGAGAAAGAGGCGAAGACGGCGGGCAGCCCGAACGTCTGTTCATGGCTTCGCTGCTCAATGAGGAGGAAAGGGAAGAACTGCGCCGGAAAGAACAGGAGCTGGACGACGAAGGAAAACGCCTTGCCGCGCTGCGTGAAGAGCTGAAAGCGCGCCGGGCCGCGCTGGATGAAGCCGTGCCCGAACTGCCTGCCCCGCCGCCTCCGCCGGAAAACGGATGTCCGCGCCTTCCGGCGCGGAACGGCTCCGCAAAACTCTCTCTTTCGGCCAGACTGGAGGCCGTGCTTGCCGAGCGCGCGCGGATTCAGCGCGACATGGGCATGAAGGAACAGCAGCTCGAAGCGGACGCCCGTCTGAACAGGGAACTGGGAGAAAAGCGTGAAATCCTTCAGCGACAGGAGGCTGAATACCGCCGCTGGCAGGATCTGCATGATCTCATGGGTTCCCATGACGGAGCGAAATTCAGGACTTTCGCCCAGGGGCTGACGTTTGACGCGGTCATCGCTCTGGCGAACCGCCAACTCGTCCGCATGACGGATCGCTATACCCTGCTCCGCGCCCCCTCAGCAGATGGAGAAGGCGCAGGTCTGGAGCTGGCGGTCCGGGATCACTGGCAGGCCGGAGAAGTCCGCACCACACGGAACCTTTCCGGCGGAGAAAGCTTTCTGGTAAGTCTTGCCCTCGCCCTGGGACTTTCCCGCCTCGCCAGCCGGAAAATCCGCGTGGACTCGCTCTTCCTGGATGAAGGCTTCGGCACGCTGGATGCCGAAGCCCTGGACGTGGCGCTGGATACCCTGGGGTCCCTGCGCCGGGACGGCAAGATTATCGGCGTCATTTCCCATGTTGCCGCTCTGCGCGATCGCATCGGAACCCGCATTGAACTCGCGCGGGGAACGGGTGGGGTCAGCACCCTGCACGGCCCCGGCTGCGAACGGATCGGCGCATAGGGCGGACATGACACTGCCCGGCAATCAGCCGCCGGGACCTGATGCCGCAAGTGAACTCCTGTTTTGCGTAATTTTTCTCAAAAATATGCGCCGCGTTTTTGTATACCGTATCAAAAAAGGAAAACTGTTTTTCCTCTCTATTTCAAACGATTCCGATCAAGTGCTGATTGAGCAACCAATGACTGCACTGTTTGTGTACTCAATGAAATAAAATTATTTCTTGCTTTTTTGAATGAAATCTCCCACATAATAGAAAGATTGCTGGAAATCCGACAGGCTCCGTCGCCTCATTTTTCAGCGGTCTTGCCCGACTTTTTTCACATCGCTCAAGGAGGCAGCATGGCAAGTCAGGCTCTCATCAAAGAATTTGAACAACTGCTCGGCAAGGAAAACGTTTTCAGCTCCGAGGCGGACTGCCAGAGCTATTCTTACGATTCCGCCGTGCTCAATCCCGTGGTTCCGGCGTTTGTGGTGCGCCCGACCACTACCGAGCAGCTGGGGCAGTGTGTAAGCAAGCTGTATGAAAACGGCATTCCCATGACCGTGCGCGGCGCGGGCACCAATCTGTCCGGCGGCACCATCCCGGACAGGAGCGATACCGTCGTCATCCTGACCAACGGGCTGAACCGCATTCTTGAAATCAACGAAAGCGACCTCTACGCCGTGGTGGAATGCGGCGTGGTCACTGCCGACTTTGCCAACGCCGTTGCCGCGAAGAACCTCCTTTATCCGCCTGATCCCGGCTCACAGAGCGTATCCACCATCGGCGGCAACATCGCGGAAAACGCGGGCGGACTGCGCGGCCTGAAATACGGCGTCACCAAGGACTACCTCATGGGCATCGAATTCTTCGACGCCACCGGCGCACTGGTCAAGTCCGGCTCCCGCACCGTAAAGTGCGTCACCGGCTACAATCTCGGCGGCATGATGATCCAGTCCGAGGGAACGCTGGGCGTCATTTCCACGGCGGTGCTCAAGCTTGTGCCGCCGCCCAAGGCTTCCAAGGCCATCATGGCCGTATTCGACGACATTCAGAAAGCCGCCGAAGCCGTGGCGGGCATCATCGCCGCGCACATTGTCCCCTGCACGCTGGAATTTCTCGACAACAACACCATTGTCCGCGTGGACGACTTCACCAGGGCCGGTCTGCCCCGCGACGCCGCCGCCATCCTGCTCATCGAGGTGGACGGCCACCCCGCTCAGGTTGAGGATGAGGCCGTCGTGGTGGAAAAGGTGCTCAAGGAAAACAGCGCCGTCACCGTGCATGTGGCCAGGGATGCGGCGGAAAAGAACAAATTGTGGGAAGCCCGCCGCATGGCTCTGCCCGTGCTGGCCCGCTGCAAGCCCACCACCGTGCTGGAAGACGCCACCGTGCCGCGCTCACGGATTCCGGCCATGATGAAGGCAATCAATGAAATCGCGGCAAAATACCGGCTGGAAGTGGGCACCTTCGGTCATGCCGGGGACGGCAACCTGCACCCCACCTTCCTGTGCGACAGGCGCGACAAGGAAGAATTCCAGCGGGTGGAGGAAGCCGTGGACGAAATGTTCGACGTGGCCCTCAAGCTTCAGGGCACATTGTCCGGCGAACACGGTATCGGCACCGCCAAGGCCAAATGGATGGAGAAGGAAACCTCGCGCGGCACCATCCTTTTCTCCCAGCGTCTGCGCCGCGCCCTCGATCCCAGGGGCCTGCTCAATCCCACCAAGCTTGTGGGCATTTAAGGAAGGCGCGGCATGAACGATCTGCAATCTCTCGCCCGGCGTCTCATGACGCTGGACGACCGTATCGTCGCCTGTATGAAGTGCGGCTTCTGCCAGCAGGTCTGCCCCATGTTCGGCGCGACCATGATGGAAGCCGACGTGGCGCGCGGCAAGCTCGCGCTGGTGAGCAATCTTGCCCATGAAATGATCCGCGACCCCCGGGCGGTGGCCGACAAGCTGGGGCGCTGCCTGCTGTGCGGCTCCTGCGAAGCGGCCTGCCCCTCCGGCGTGAAAATCATGGAAGTGTTTCTGGCCGCGCGCGAGCTGGTGTATGAATACATCGGCCTCTCGCCGGTCAAGAAGGTCATCTTCCGCGGCCTGCTGACCCGTCCGGCCCTGTTCAACCTCGCCATGCGCATGGGCGCTCCCGCCCAGACCCTCATATTCAAAAAAAGCAGGGACGCCCAGAACACCGTCTGCGCCCCCATGCTCAACTTCATGCTGGGCGACCGGCACATACGCAAAATGGCGGCCAGGCCCCTGCATGCCCGTTACGGCCATGTGGATGAGCCGCGCGCGGCGGGAGGCCTCAAGGTCGCCTTCTATCCCGGCTGCATGGGCGACAAGATGTATGTGGATATGGCGGAAGCCTGCCTCAAGGCGCTGCGGCATCACAAGGTAGCCGTATACATGCCCAGGGGACTTGCCTGCTGCGGCATTCCGGCGCTTTCCTCCGGAGACGCCAGGGGCATGGTCGCGCAGATGAAGATCAGCCTGGAACTGCTGGAACAGGGCAGCTTTGACTATCTGGTCACGCCCTGCGGCTCCTGTACAGCCACCATCAGGGAATACTGGCCCATGTACGCCGATCGCCTCGGCGCGGGCATGAAGAGGCTGGCCGACGACCTCGCCGCCAAAACCATGGACATCAATCAGTTCCTTGTGGATGTGCTCAGAGTGGAAGCGGCCGTCCCGTCGGAAGACGCCGTCACGATCACCTACCATGATCCCTGCCATCTGAAAAAGGCGCTGGGCGTGTCAGCCCAGCCGCGCGCCGTCATTTCCGCCAATCCGGCCTATACGCTGAAGGAAATGCGCGAGGCCGACCGCTGCTGCGGCTGCGGCGGCTCTTTCAATCTGTTCCACTACGACTATTCCCGCAAAATCGGGCAGCGCAAACGTGACAACGTGGCAGCTTCCGGCGCGAAGGTCGTGGCCACGGGCTGTCCGGCCTGCATGATGCAGCTCGAGGACGTGCTCTCCCACAACCACGACGACATCGTGGTGAAGCACCCTGTGGAAATCTATGCGGAAACCCTGAAGTAAGCCGAACCTACCTTTCCTGGAGGAGAATACATGCCAACCATCAATCAGGCCCTCGTCGACGAGTTCAGGGCCAAAGCCGAGGCGGTCAACGCCGTGGTGCGTGAAGCCGCCGATCTCGACGCGGCGCTGCAGTATGTGGTGGAAACCTGCGAAGCCAAGGCTCCCTGCGAAATGCTGGCCGAAGAAGCCGACGCCGAGAAAGGCCCCCTCGGCCCCAATGGCGTGCCCACCCGCGTGAAGCGCATCGTGGCCGCGCCCTGCCTTGATGACGAAAGCTATGCAAAACTTTCCGCCGCCTGTGAAGCCAGGGGCTTTTCCTGCATCCGCAGCGGCCTGCGCGGTCATCTGGCCGGCATAGATGTGGGCTTTTCCGTGGCGGATCTCGGCGTGGCCGCCAGCGGCACCTGCATGGTGAACACTGATTCCGAGGAAGGCCGTCTGGCGGGCATGATTGCGGAAATCAACGTCATCGCCCTCAGGAAATCGGAAATATACCCCCATCTGCCCGCCATTGCCGAAAAGCTCCGCGCGCGCATGGGCGACGGCACGCCGACCTACACCACGTTCATCACCGGCCCCAGCCGCACGGCGGACATCGAGCGCGTGGCCGCCGTGGGCGTACACGGCCCGCTGGAACTGCACATCATTCTTCTGGAGGCTTAGGTCATGCACAGCGCGCCGAAAAACTACTCGGAATATCACAAGCAGCTCGATGAGGCTCTGGAGGACAAGTTCCTGCGCAACACGCTGGACACCTTTGCCGTAGCCTACCGCGCCAACCGCGAAACCATCTTCAAGGAAGTGGACGAGCGCGGCCTGATCGCGCAGATTGCCGACGCCAAGGACGACGCCTGCAGGCACATGGAGGAACTGTACGCGCAGTTCAAGGAACAGGCGGAAAAACGCGGCGTGCATGTCCACCGTGCCGCCACGGCCGAGGAAGCCAACGCCATCATCGCCCGCATCGCCAGGGAAAACGACGTGAAACGGGTGGTCAAGTCCAAGTCCATGACCGCCGAGGAAATCCAGCTCAACCCCTATCTGGAGAAAGAAGGGCTGATTGTGGACGAAACCGACCTTGGCGAGTGGATCATCCAGTTGCGCCATGAAGGGCCTTCCCACATGGTCATGCCCGCCATCCACCTTTCCCGCTATCAGGTAGCCGAGGACTTCACGCGGGAAACGGGCGTAAAGCAGGATGCGGAGGATATCCAGCGCCTGGTCAAGGTGGCCCGCGTGCAGCTGCGCCGCAAGTTCATCGCCGCCGACATGGGCGTGAGCGGCTGCAACTTCGCCATTGCGGAAAACGGCGCGGTCTCCACCGTGACCAACGAAGGCAACGCCCGCATGGTGACCACCCTGCCCCGCGTGCATGTGGCCATTGCCGGTCTGGACAAGCTGGTTCCCACTCTCGACGTGGCGCTTACCGCGCTTCAGGTGCTGCCGCGCAACGCCACGGCCCAGCGCCTGACCTCCTACGTCACGCTCATGGACGGCGCGGGAGAGTGCAAGGCCAACCCCGACGGCAGGAAGATCATGCATGTGGTCTTTGTGGATAACGGCCGCAGTGAAATCGCCAGGGACCCGCTGTTCTCCCAGATATTCCGCTGCGTGCGCTGCGGGGCCTGCGCCAACGTCTGCCCGGTGTTCCGTCTGGTGGGCGGGCACAAGATGGGCTACATCTACATCGGCGCCATCGGCCTTATCCTGACCTACTTCTTCCACGGCCATGACAAGGCCAAGGTGCTCTGCCAGAACTGCGTGGGCTGCGAAGCCTGCAAGAGCGTCTGCGCGGGCGGCATCGATCTGCCCCGCCTGATCCGCGAAATCCGCAGCCGCCTCACGGCGGAAGAGGGCAATCCCCTGCCCATGAGTCTGCTTTCCTCGGTGATGAAGAACCGCAAGCTCTTCCACCGGCTGCTCAAATATGCCGCCTTCGCCCAGAAGCCGTTCACCCGCGGCACGCAGTTCCAGCGCCATCTGCCCGCCATGTTCCTGGGCAAGCACAGTTTCAAGGCTCTGCCCGCCATTGCGGACAAGTCCTTCCGTGACCGCTGGCCCGCGCTGTCCCCCAGGGTGGAGAACCCCAGATACCGCGTCGCCCTTTTCGGCGGCTGCGCGCAGGATTTCGTCTACCCCGAACAACTGGAAGCGGCGGTAAAGGTGCTGGCGGCCCACGGCGTGGCCGTGGACTATCCCGAAGCCCAGACCTGCTGCGGCCTTCCCCTGGAAATGATGGGCCAGCGCCCCACCTCAAAGGAAGTGGCGCGCCAGAACGTGGAAGCCTTCAGCGCCGGAAACTACGACGCGGTGATCACCCTCTGCGCCAGCTGCGCATCGCACCTCAAGCACAGCTATCCGGAAATCCTGCAGGGCGATCCCCTGATCTTCAAGGCCCAGGCCTTTGCTGACAAGGTCACGGACTTCAGCTCCTTCGTGCATGACGTGCTCGGCCTCAGGCCGGAAGACTTCAACAACACCGGAGAGAAGACGACCTATCACGCGGCCTGCCATATCTGCCGCGGCCTCGGCGTGAAGGAAGCCCCCCGCGCTCTTATCGCGGACGCGGCGGACTATGTGCCCTGCAACGAGGAAGAAGTGTGCTGCGGCTTCGGCGGCACCTACTCCATGAAGTTCCCGGAAATCTCCGCCCGGCTGCTTGAAAAGAAGCTGGACAACATCAGGGAGACAGGTGCTTCCCGCGTGGTGATGGACTGCCCGGGCTGCGTCATGCAGATCCGGGGCGGCGCGGAAAAGCAGGGCCTTGGCGTCAAGGTTTCGCATATTGCGGAGCTGCTTGCCGAAAACATGAAAAAATAAGCGCACCCCGCCCCGCGCGGGAGCGTGACCGCCGGGCCGCCCGAAAGAAAGGGCGGCCCGGCTCATACAGAACGCCGGAAGGCGTTCCGGCCCGGGTTGCGGCCAATGCCGCGCAGTCGCGTATTTTTTAACGGAGGAGGATCCATGTCGATCGGTCTCTTGGCACTTTTCGCCTTCATCCCCATTCTTGTCGCCCTCGTTCTCATGGCCGGCCTGCGCTGGCCGTCCACCCGGGCCATGCCGCTCGCGCTGCTCGCCGCGCTCGCGCTTGCAGCCACAGTCTGGGGACAGGCGCCTCTGCGCCTTGCCGCTCTGTGCATTGAAGGCGCTGTCACCGCTTTCGGCGTGCTGATTATCGTGTTCGGCGCCCTCCTCATCTACTACACGCTGGAATACAGCGGGGGCATGGAAACCATTCAGGCAGGCATGAAACGCATCAGCCCCGACCGCCGTCTTCAGGCCATCATCATCGGCTTCATGTTCGCGGCCTTCATTGAAGGCGCGGCAGGCTTCGGCACGCCTGCGGCCCTGGCCGCCCCGCTCCTGCTGGGCCTCGGTTTTCCTCCTCTCTGCGCCGCGGTTATCTGTCTGGCCTTTAACAGCGTACCTGTAACCTTCGGCGCGGTGGGCACTCCCGTACTCCAGGGCCTGAAAGCGGTGGAAAGCTTCGGCGTCGCCGCCCTCGGTCTGAGCGATCCCTCCATGTTCTACAAGATCGTGGGCGAGTATGCCACGTTGATGCACCTGCCCATGGCATATATCCTGCCCATTTTCATGCTGGGCTTCATGACCCGCTTCTTCGGCAAAAACAAATCCTGGGCCGAAGGATTCCGCGCCTGGAAATACTGCCTCATGGCTTCCACCTGCTTTGTCGTGCCCTATCTTATTCTGGCCTGGACAGTCGGCCCCGAACTGCCCTCCATGGTAGGCGGTCTGCTCGGCCTCGGCGTGCTGGTCTATCTCACCAGAAAGGGTTTCTGCATCCCCAGGGATGAAGTATGGCAGTTCGCCCCGACCGCCGAATGGGATCATGACTGGAGCGGGGAAATCAAGGCCAGTGATGCCACGGATTTCACCGATCACATGAGCCAGACGCGCGCCTGGATGCCCTATGTACTGTGCGGTCTGATTCTTGTCCTCACCCGCGTGCCCGCCTTCGGCCTCAAACCGCTCATCAACACCTACGGCGTGGTCGGCGTAAGCAATGTTCTCGGTCAGGAAGGTGTGGGCGCAAGTCTCGCCCTGCTCAACCTGCCCGGCACCATTCCCTTTATCCTCGTATCAATCATCACCATCGGTCTGCATGCCATGAGTCCGGCCAAGGTAAGCGGCGCATGGACCACCGCCTTCAAGAAGATGAAGGCTCCCACCATCGCTCTCATCTCGGCCGTGGCGCTGGTTTCCGTGTTCAAGGGTTCCGGCGTCAATGCCGACGGCCTGCCCTCCATGCCCATGGCCATGGCCCAGTTTGTGGCCAATCTCACGGGCAACGCCTGGCCCTATTTCGCTTCCTACGCGGGCGGCCTGGGCGCGTTCATCACAGGTTCCTGCACTGTCTCCGACATGCTGTTCGGCAACTTCCAGTGGGATGTCGCCAACGCGCTGAACTTCTCGCCCCTCGGCCATTATGTAATTCTGGCCGCGCAAGCCGTGGGCGGCGCCATGGGCAACATGATCTGCATCCACAATATCGTAGCCGTCTGCGCGGTTCTCGGCATGATCGGCCATGAAGGTACCATCCTGCGCCGCACTGTCATTCCCTTTATTCTTTACAGCATTCCCGTCGGTCTGGTTGCCGGCTACCTGATCGCCTCCGGCATATAAGCTCCTCCCCCTCTCCCGACAGCAGCGGGCCGCTCTTTTTCGGAAGAGCGGCCCGCTCTTTCATGCCTGCCTGCAAAGCCTTTCACTCCGAACCCGCTCCCGGAACCTGGCGCGGCGAGCCTTCTTCCGCCTGCGGCGGAGCATCTTTTCCTTTTCATGATTTTATGAAACAGTGCGCGCATCGGATGGAACCCTCATTTCCGGCAGGTTCTTTCATGCTCGCATCCATCATCATTCCCGTGTACGGACAGACGGACATGACTCTGCGCTGTCTGGAAGCTCTGGCCGCCTCACGGGAATCATCCTCCCTTCTCCACGGCGCTTCCCGCGGTGAAAACCAGGCCGTTCCGGAAGTTCTCCTGATCAACAACGGCGCGCAGGACTTTCCTGCCGAAGGAAAACGCCTTGCCCGGCACCTCGCGGAATATTTCGGAAGTGCGGGACGCATGTTCTCCCCGCCGCGCAATCTCAATTTTGCCGGAGCCTGCAACCTCGGCGCGCGGGAAGCGCAGGGCCGCTACATATGCTTTCTGAACAACGATACCCTGCCCGCCCCGTCCTGGCTGCCTCCACTGCTGAATGCCCTGGAGCAGGATGATTCCCTGCTGATGGCAAGCCCCCTTCTGCTCTATCCGCCCCGCGGCCTTCCCGACGATGCCCGCGTATCCCCGCAATGGCGCAGGGACGGAGAAATTCAGCATATCGGCGTCACGCTCAGGCCGGATATGCGCGTGCGCCATCTCTACGAATACTGGCCCGCCGATCACCCGGTCACACGCCGCGCCCGGCGCTTCGATATCGTGACGGCGGCCAGCCTTGTCATGCGCCGCGCCGACTTTCTTGAAGCCGGAGCCTTTGACGAGGAATTCCGTAACGGTTTTGAAGACGTGGAGCTCTGCTCCCGTCTTGTCCGCCGCACGCTTGAAAGGGGAAAAGAACGCCGGAGGGCGGCCTTTGTCCCGGAATCCGTTGTCTGGCATTTCTGCGGTTCCACGCCGGGGCGGAAGACGCACGAGGAGCATAACCGTCACATCCTGGCCGCGCGCAAAGCCTCATCCTGCATGGTTCCGGATGAGCATCTTCACCTGCTCGAAGACGGCTACGAGCTTCGTCTTACCCCATGGCTCACCTGGCAGCCCGCCCTTTCTCTGCGGCAGGAAGCCCTCCTGGACAGGGAACTGAAAAAGCAGCCCTCGCCGGCGGAAGTGGCCGCGCTGCTCAGGGAATATCCGCTCTGGCTGAAAGGGCGTCTCTGGCTCGTTTCCCATGCGGAAAATCCCCGGCTTGCCCTGGAGCTTGCCATGCGGGCGCTGCATTTTGACACCAGCCCGGCTCCGCTGGAGCATATCTTCCGTCTGGCCGGGGAACTCGGTCTTGCGGAGCTGCGGCGCAGTGCCGCGGACTCCCTGCGTGCGGCGCTTCTGCCCCCGCGCGAGCGGAACGAACGCCTTCTGCGGCTTCGGGCCGAACTGCGCGGACGATGCCCGGAACTGGCGGATCAACCGGATATCGTCCGTGCGGACGAAGCCCGCTTTCTGGCACGGGAGGAAGCCCCCCTGCGCGCGCTGCTGGGCGAATAGCCCGAACGGAGGATGCATCCCGCTTCTCATTGCCTTGCGGGGCGCGTTCTCCTGTGGCAAAGTGCCGGATATCCGCTTGCGGATTGCCCCTCCCTTCAGGGAGGGGTTACGGAAAAGAATTTCATCGGCTTCGCCGTCTTGTCAACTCCTCTTTTCATCCCGCTCTGTTGCAGAATAGTGTTGAAAAACACCTTGACCGCCGGAGGCGCGAGCGTAGCGAGCCTGGAGCGACGAGTCCCCGCCGCATGGTCATGCGGCATGGAGGGGGACGAGGAGCGGAAGTAATGTTTCGCGGAGCGGAGCCTTTGTGCGGCTGTGCCGCACAAGGGCGCAAGCGAGCCGGCCGTGGATACATGCTGCCTCTCGCCCGTGTGGAACACGGGCTGACCTTGTGGCAACGAATGTTGCCGCTCAAGCCGGAGCAAGGCCGCACGCCACGCACAACGCCGTCAACACGGTTCTGCAACAGAGCCTTTCCTCCTGAAGGGGAGGTCTCAAAACACAAAGGAATTTTTGATGAGCGAATCCCGTTCCGCCGCAGCGTCCGCGCCCGGAGCTTCGCTGAACATGAATGAGGATGAACTTGAGCTGTGCGGCCGATCCTGCCGGCTTCTCTACAGGGAAATCGGCATCGGAAGCGCGCTGACCTATCTGTTCGGCATGCTGCGCGAGCACTTCCCCCTGACGCGGATTTTCTGCGGATTCCGGCGCTACAGAACCTCCTCCTTCACACCTCTGGCCGACACGCTTCCCGACACGCACAACAGGGTAAGAACACTGGCCACCACCGAGTTTTCGCAGGAGCAGATCGATCTGCTCATGGGCACGGATGCCCTCACGCCCTATACCATCAATAACGCCTTCAGTCTCAAGAACGCCCAGACCAGCCTGCGGGAGGAAGATCTCGCCTCCTATCTTCGCATCCCGCTGTTTACGGTGGGAGAGGCCACATTTCAGCTCATTTTCTGTTCCAACATCGCGGGCACCTTCACCGGGGAACTGCTCGGCAAACTGCTCAGGCTCACCCGCCCGCTGGGGGAGGAACTGCGCGACGGCTTCATGGACAGCGGTGATGTGCGCGCGCCGGAACACATCGGTTCTCCCATGGGAAGCGCGGTGGAACGCCTGCGGGCCATGCGCGGCATGCACGAGCTGTTTACCCGCATCGAGCAGGCCGCCGCCACGGACTGCACCGTCCTCATCCTGGGAGAAACCGGCACAGGGAAGGAACTTGTGGCCGACGCGGTACGCGAACTTTCCGCGCGCGCCGGACGTCCCTTTGTCAAGGTCAACTGCGGCGCAATCAATGAACAGCTTATCGACAGCGAGCTGTTCGGACACGAGCGGGGCGCGTTTACCGGAGCATACGGCGCCCATGCCGGTTACTTTGAAAGCGCCAACGGCGGCACCATCTTTCTGGATGAAATCGGCGATCTTCCGCTTCCCCTTCAGGCCCGCATGCTGCGCGTGCTGGATCAGCGCGAGATCCGCAGGATAGGAGGCGCGCGCCCCGTGGCGCTGGATATCCGGGTCATTGCCGCCACCCACCGGGATCTTGTCTCCATGATCCGGCAGGGCCGCTTCCGTGAAGACCTGTGGTATCGCCTCAATGTCTGCGTGCTGCGCGTTCCGCCCCTGCGCGCTCACCGCAGCGATATCCCCTCCCTCGCCCAGTTCTTCCTTGTCGCCAAGTCGCGCGCCATGGGCGTTTCATCCCCTCCCGCCCTCACGCCGGAACAGGCCGAAAAGCTCTGTCAGCACAACTGGCCCGGCAATGTCCGCGAACTGGAACACCTGATGGAACGTCTGCTTGTCCAGCTCAAGGGGGGTATGATCACGCTGGACGCCGCGCTGGACAGGGAACTGGAAAACACCCGCAAAATGGGCAGTCTGCTGCCGACGGGCGCGGTTCCTCCGCCTCCGGCGCAGGACGAGATGAAAGGCGGCTGCCCGTATGCCTCCTTTTCCCCGGCGCAGGTTCCGGCGGCCGAACTTTCTTCCTGCGAAGCGTGGAGCGGCCCCTCCGCGCTGCGCAGCCTGCTCCGCGCCACCCCCTGGCCTTCCCTGCGCGAACTGACCGACTGCTATATTGACGATGTTCTGCGCAGGCACGGGGGACGAATCGGCGGAACCGACGGCGCGGCAGCCATGCTCGGCGTGCATCCCAATACCCTGCGGATCAGAAGGCAGAGGAAAAAGGGAGAGACGAAGGTGTGAAACCCGCGGGCCGGAACATGGAATCCCGGCCGGCGGACGCTTTCAGCAGCAAAACACTCCAGGTATCCGGCAGGCACGTTCAAGCATGTTTCAATCCACAGTCGCCCCATCCGCCGACTGACTGAAGCAGCCGACGGAGAGGGGGCGTGCGGATTGCCCCTCCCTGAGGGGAGGAATTGCAGAAAAGGATTTCATCGGCTTCGCCGTCGTGTCAGCCGCTCTTTTCCCCCTGAAGGGGGAGGTCTCAAACCACAAGGGAATTTTTGATGAGACGCTCTCGTGTTTCGGTCCGCTCCCGCCCGGGATGGGGAGCTTCCCTGCGGAGAGTCACTCCTGTTTCCTCCGCATCCCGTATCCAAGCCATCCTGTTCCCCTGAACAGCCGGACGGTCCAGACAAACGAGGCATAATGGCCAAGCGCCATGGCGGAGAACACTCCGGCCGGTCCCCACTCCAGTACGCGCGCCAGCATAAAGGCCAGCGGCACATACAGCGCCCACATGCACAGGCAGTTGACCATGCAGCTTAAACGGGTGGCCCCTGTGCCGGAAAACACGCCGTGCAGGATCATCCCCGCGCAGCGGGCAGGCAGGGAAAGGCAGGAATATCCCAGAAAAAACGCCAGCGCGGCCGCGGTTTCGGGGCGGGGAGCCAGCAATGCGGCCACCTCCCGCCGCAGAACAAACAGCGCGGCGGCGCAGCAGACGGCAAGGCAAAAGACAGCCAGCGCCGTCTTCGCGCCCAGTTCCCGCAGGCGGGCGCTCTGCCCTTCTCCCAGCAGATGCCCGCCGAGTATGGCCATGCTCATGCCCAGCGCGGCCGCGGGAAAAAGCAGCACGGATTCCGCCGTCATGCCCAGCGCCAGCCCTGCCAGCAGGGACACCCCATCCCCCGGCAGGCCGGAAAGCAGGGAATAAATGACCAGATTGCCGGAATGTCCGGCAATATTGCCCAGCGCAGCCGGTCCGCCCACCCGGAAGAGATAGGGCGCGGCCCTGCGCGCCCAGCGTATGTCCGGCAGGCTCTCCCGCCGCAGGATGCCCCGCCGGACGGCGGCCCGCAGATTCCAGAAAAAACCGATCAGGCCGGCCGAAAACGTGGCCCACGCCACTCCCGCATAACCGAAATCCGGAAAGCCGAACAGCCCCAGGCCGAACAGCGCACTGCCCGCCAGATTGACCAGCGCCACGGCCAGCATGGCGAAAAAGGGCAGCGCCACCAGCCTGTAGGCCCGGAATACCGAATTGATCATGATCAGCGCGTAATAGAACGGCAGATGAAAACAGTAGGCCGTGACGAAACAGCGAACCACGGGCCGCATTTCCTCGCTTATGTTCATGAGGCGCAGGACAAGCGGCAGTCCCGCCAGCGCCGCGGCGGCAATCACTCCCCCGACGGACAGCGCCAGCAGTACGATCAGCGCGGCATAACGCGCCGCCCGCCGGGCAAGCCCCATGCCCAGCGCCTGGCTCACCGCCGCGAGGCAGCCGCTTCCGGCCAGAGAAGCCACCAGCATGAGCAGGGTGAACACCTGCCCGACCGCGCCCAGCGACGCCTGCGCCGCCGGGGATATGAGGCCGGTAACGGCGACATCGGTCATGCTCATGCCCATATGGCAGAGCATGAGGCCGAGCTGCGGCACGGTGAGAAGAACGACTTCACGCGCACTCGCGGAAGTGCCGGAAGGGGGAGGCGCGGTGCGCACGGAGGGAGCTGGAGCGGGTGCTGACATGGGAAATCCTTGCCGGAGTAAGACAACCATGTCGTTATACAAAATAAAGTTTTATTATTCAAACTTAAGGATATTCCGCCGGCCATATATCGCTCCGGCAGCCGCGCCCCGGGACAGAGAAAAGGGGAAAGGCCGGAGCCTTTCCCCTCGGACTGATACCGACCCCGCCTTGCGGAGTCCGCGCCGTCCCCGGACGGGGAACGGGCTAGAACGCGTAGGTGAAGTTCATGGTGCCGCGGAAGGCGTTGTCGAACTTGACCTTGCCGTCGGCACCGTACGGACGGATGCTTTCATCGAAGTCCGTGATCAGGTACGAGAGCAGCAGGTTGGCGGTCAGATTCTGATACAGCTTGTAGCTGCTCAGGAAGTCGATGGACCACGCGGAATCGGCGGTGGTCATGTAGTTCACGTCGAGGGGGTCACCCGTCCGATAACGCCAGTCTGTCGTGGTCAGACGATCAGTATTGTTCGTGCCCTGGAAGTAGGTCACGGACAGGGCATGGGTGAGGTCTTCGATGAAGGAGACGTCCTTCACGCCGGCCTGCACGCCCCAGGTGGAGTTTGCGCTGCAGTTGTCGATGGTGGGGGAAAGCAGCCCGTTGGCGTCAAAGTAGATGCTGGAGGCATCGAACGCGCCGCTGATTTCAGGCAGCGCGCCACGTTCCTTGGAGTCGGCGTCATCGCCGGAGGCATACCAGCCCTTTACAAAGGGAGTGGCGAAGCTGGTCTTCATTTCCGCGCCCAGAGCCGCGTACCAGCCCTTCTCCTCACCCCAGCCGTCGGCGTCGTTGCCGCCGTAGATGAAGTCCGCAGTGAACCTGAAGGGATCAAAGATGGTCAGCTCGCCGCCGATGCCCGCCCAGTAGTAATGCGTGCTGGCGTCAAGGTACTTGAGGTTCCCCTTATCATCGTAGTCAATGACTTGATCCTTACGCTCGCCAAAAGTATTGCTCCCCGCAAAACCGACCATGCCCCACGGGGAAACCTTGAAGCCGTCGGCAGTCACGTCAACGCCCAGGTAGGCGAGGTCACGAGTATTGTGAGCCTCATAAGGTTCACCCCACTTACTGAGTCCGGCATCAGCCCGCATCCAGCCCAGATTGACGGCAACCATGTCGTTGATCGGAGCGGACACCATCACGCCGTCGATCACATCGTCAAGAACGGGAGAGTTGAAGGTATAGGAGGGCATCGCCACTTCCTGACGGCCCATGCGCACCAGAACATCGGTGGAAGGAATGATCCAGTCCAGATAGGCCAGACGCGCGGTCACTTCTTCGCCGGGTCCGGCTACGCCGTTGCTACCCCAACTGTAGTAACCGGGCGCGTTTTTCCCTGAACCAAAGTTCTGCCCCTGGCCTACCTGCAACTGCACGCGGCCGGACAGGGATTCGCTGGCCACCATGTCGAAGTTGATGCGGATACGCTGGGCGGCGTTGAAATGACCGGATTCCTGATCCTTGAGATTTCCGTGCTGATCCAGCCCGCCCGTGTAATTCTTTTCCCACAGGGCATTCTTGCCATACAGGTTGTTGGTGAAGGAGAAGGAGGTCAGCCAGGAGCCGGAAACCTTCATTTCCACGGCGGATGCGCCGTTGGCGGCGGAAACCACCATACCGGCGGCGAGGAGGAGAGTCAGGAGCTTTTTCATGATGCACATCCTTGACGTTTAAAGGTTTTGACCGATGCGGCGCACTGTGACGCGGCATGCCGCATCAATGCCTTTGACTGGTTCAAGGTGTACAAAAAATAATACGTTTTTGCACCATCCATTCGTAATAATTGTATTTAATCCCCTGTTTTCCTCTCCTCTCCGCACATGAATGGGCCGGTTCTCTCCATAACCGGGGGCAATCTGTTGAAAATTTTATATGCTGCCGTTCAGCATCCCCCGTTCTTCCGGCACATCCGCCGGGCCAGATCCGCCAGAGCCTGAAGTTCTTCCGCATTCAGGCCCGCCAGGGGATTTTCCCGCCCGGGATTCCCGCCCTCTCCGTCCGGTCCGGCCGGAGAACAGCGAAAATCTCCGGTTCTGATCCCGTAGCGCCTGCACTTGTAATAAAAGGTACTGCGGCTCATCCCCAGCATCCCCAGCGCATGTTTGACATGCCCCCGGCTGGCGCGCAGGGCTTCCCGCAGCACCGCCTCTTCTCCTCCGCCTTCGGCATCGGAACCGCCGCGCGCTCCCTCCGTGACGCTTTCGGGCAGATCTTCCAGCGTGACCTGTTCCCCGCCCGCCATATACGCCGCGCGCTCCATGACATTTTCCAGCTCGCGGATGTTTCCCGGCCAGATGTAGCCCTCAAGCGCCCGCAGAGCTTCTTCCGAGATATCCTTCAGGGCATTGCCCGCCTGCCGCGCGAACTTCCGCATGAAGTGCCGCGCCAGCAGCGCGATATCCCCCCGCCGTTCCCTCAGAGGGGGGATACGCAGGGGGAAGACGTTCAGCCTGTAGTACAGGTCTTCCCTGAAGGCCCGGCTCTGAACGGCCCTGCGCAGATCCCTGTTCGTTGCGGCGATGATGCGGATATCCACGCGCCGGACGCGCTGTCCGCCGATGCGCACGACCTCGCGGTTCTGGAGCAGTCTCAGCAGATTGACCTGCACGTCGAGCGGCATTTCTCCTATTTCATCCAGAAAAATGGTTCCCCCGTCGGCCAGCTCGAACTTCCCCGGCTTGCCCTGCCGGCTCGCGCCGGTGAACGAGCCTTCGGTATAGCCGAACAGCTCGCTCTGTATCAGCTCCCGGGGCAATGCCCCGCAGTTGACCACCACAAAGGGCTTTCTGCGCCTGGGGCTGGCGTTGTGCAGCGACTGGGCGAAAAGCTCCTTGCCCGTGCCGCTTTCACCGAGCAGCAGCACCGTGGTATCCGATTCCGCTATCTTTCTTGCCTTGCGGAGCGCTTCCAGAAGACGGGGGGAAGTGCCCATGATGTCGCTGAAGGAAAACGCGGCCTTCGCCCCGACAAGGCGTGTGGCGAACTCCCTCATGCGGCCGGTTTCGCGCAGAGTGAGGATCATGCCCCCTGTGGAATGGTTCACGGCGGCGGAAAGCACGCAGGGGACGCTCCGGGCGCCGTCTTCCAGCATGAGGGTGGTATCCACGTCATGAAAGGCCTTCCCGGCTTCCAGCAGCGGCGCGACAGCCCGGCTGAAGCGGATGACCGCGGCAATGTTCACGCCCGCTGGCGTGTCCCGCAGATGCAGCATGCGCATGGCCTTGGCGTTGATGAGCCGTATGGCGCCTCCGGCGTCAAGGGTGATCACCCCCTCATCCATGAGTTCCAGCAGCGCCTTCTGTTCGCCCAGGAGTTCCCGCAGGCCCAGTTGCTCCATGACGGCGTACACGGCGGCCCCCAGCATACCGCCCGTATGAGGGTGGAATGTTTCACAGGGCGAAGTGATCCCGAGTACTCCCACCACCTCTCCGCTCCTGTCGTGAATAGGGGCGGCGGAGCAGACGAAGTCGTGGTTTTCCGTGCAGTAGTGTTCCGCCGCAAAGATTTCGAGCTGCTTCTTTTCTTCCAGACAGGTGGCCAGCCCCACCGTCCCTATATACTCTTCCCGGGAAATTCTGCCTCTGGCGCTGACAGCGCTGTCCGCGGGCAGGGAGCGCAGGATCACGCCCTCGCGCGTCGCCAGGGAAATGGTGCTGTGAGAATCGGAAATGAGCGAATACACCTGATCCATGATGCTCTTCGAACTCTCAAGCAGAAAGGCGTGCCGCTCCATCTCTCCGGCAAGCTCCGCGGGTGAAAGCTCGCGGCAGCGCACACGGAACGGATCAACTCCCAGCTCCCGGCAGCGCAGCCAGGAACGGTAGACAAAGTCACGGATGACGGAGAGATCCACCTCCCCCCCGTTCTGAAATTTCTTCCATTCCGCAAATATTCTTTCCTTTCTCTCGCGCATGGCGGCGCCGTGCTGCATGGTGCCCTCCCAAAGTCCCGGATACCGGTTTTGGACATATTGAACATTATGCACACTTTTATCCAGAATCGGTCTTGTCTCAAGAAAATGTTTTCCTGTGCCGGAAGTCAATCCGCAACCTGCCGCATCATCTGCATTTTTTCTCATATGCTTCCCCCGCCAGAAAAATATCCGGCCTTCTTTCCGCCCTCTCCCGCAAAAAGGGAAGAACACGATGTCCAGGATGTCCAATATCCGAATATCCGGCATATTCAATATAACTATCTGTGATGCATTATTTTTTTATTCAATACTCCTTTGGTATGAATCTTGCTCTCCTTCCGTGCATCATAGCCTGATTCCGGATCAGCAGATTCAGCTCCAGCGGAGGACAGCATGAACACGGATAGTATCTTTTCTCCCATCACCATTAATTCTCTTGCAATAAAAAATCGTCTTGTCATGTCTTCCATGGTCACACAGTATGCCGCCGGCAACGGCGAAGTGACCGATCAGATGCTCAACTACTACGCGGACCGGGCACGCGGAGGCGTCGGCCTCATCATGGTAGAGGCCACCTATGTGGAGCGGCAGGGCAACAGCTACAGACTGGGGCTCGGCATAGACAGCGACGCCATGCTTCCCGGGCTCACCCGGCTGACCCGGGCCGTTCATGCCTGCGGCGGCAAAATCGGCATTCAACTGCAGCATGGCGGACGCACGGCGAACCCGCAGACGAACGGCGGCCCGGTCAAGCTGGTGTCCTACATTCCCGGCATCACCCCCTATGAAGGGGCGCGCGTGCTGACATGCGACGAGATACACGAGCTTGCCGACGTTTATGCCGGGGCCGCCCTGCGCGCGCGGGAAGCCGGGTTCGACCTCATCGAGCTGCACGGCGCGCACGGATATCTTCTCAACCAGTTTCTTTCCCCCTTCACCAACCGCAGGCAGGACGAATACGGCGGCAGTGAGGAAAACCGCCTGCGTTTTCCGCTGGAAGTGCTGAAAGCCTGCCGGAACGCCGTGGGCGCCGACTTTCCCGTTACCGTGCGCCTGAGCGTGGACGAATTCAACGGAACCGGCCTTGCGCTGGAACAGTCCCTGCCCATTGCCCGCGCCTTTGCGGACAACGGCATAGACGCGCTGAACATCAGTGTGGGCGCGTGTGAAACGAACCGTTACACCATCCCGCCGTCCTGCCTGCCCGAAGGCTTCAACGCCGACCGCGCCGCCGCCGTGCGCAGGGCCGTGGACGCCCGCGTTCCCGTGGCCGTCGCGGGACGCATCCATGATGTCGCACTGGCCGAAGCCATTCTGGCGGAAGGCAAGGCCGACCTCATCGTCATGGGCCGTCCGCTCATTGCCGATCCCTGCCTTCCGGTCAAAAGCCGGGCGGGAAACATCGCTGCCGTCACGCCCTGCCTGTCCTGCAACGAGGGCTGCGTGAGCGCCCCCTTCGGCAATGTGACCTGCGCCGTGAACCCCCGCGCCGGGCAGGAAGCCCGCTTTCCGCACGTCAAAACGGAAACGCCGAAACATGTCGTTGTGGCGGGCGGCGGCCCCGCAGGTCTTCAGGCCGCGCTGACCGCGGCGGAAAGGGGCCACCGCGTCACACTGCTGGAACGGGGCAGCAGTCTCGGCGGGCTGCTTCATGCCGCATGCAGGCCGCCCCACAAGCAGCCTTATGAGCGCCTGCGCCTCTGGTTTGAACACGCCGTGGCTCATTCGGGCATAGACGCCCGAATGGGCGTGGAGGCCAGTGCGGAAAACATCCGGGAACTCCGGCCCGACGCGGTTATTGTCGCCACCGGCAGCGAGCCTGTCATTCCGGCCTTCTGCAAGGGCTCCGGCGCGCTTGCCGCCCAGGATGTCCTCATGGGCGCGGAATGCGGCAAACGGACGCTCATCCTCGGCGGCGGGCTTGTCGGCTGCGAAACGGCGGAATTTCTCGCCGAACAGGGCAGGGAAGTCGTCATTCTCGAACTGAGGGACGCCCTTGCGCCGGATATGGAAACGCGCACGCGCATTTTCATGCTGGATCGCCTGCGGCAGCTCGGCGTGGAAACGCTGCTGAACACCGAAGTGCTTGCGCTTTCCCACGGCTGTGCGCGTGTGCGCGACAAGTTGCGCGGAGAACGCGATCTGGAAGGTTTCGACACGCTGATCATGGCCTTCGGCTACCGTTCCCGCAGTCTGCTGTTCCGGCAGCTTGCCGCCGCTTCCCTTCCCGCCGCGGCCGTCGGCGACTGCGTGCGTCCGGGCAAGGTCATCACCGCCGTCCGGCAGGGCTTCCTGGCCGCTTACTCCCTGTAATCACCGCGCACCGGAGGCGTCACCATGTCCATCCTTTCCCGGGAATCGCTGAAAAAGGCCGCCTATCCCATCGGCATAGCCATGGCCCTGTTCCAGCTGTATTACACCATCGGATACGGCGTTCTTGAGGGATCGCTGCTGGCGGCCATTTTCCTGAGCTTCGCCCTCACCATGATCTTCCTCCTGCATCCGGCCGTGAAACCGCGCGAAGGCCGCGGGGAACCGGTCTTCCTGCTTCTCGTCGATCTGGTTCTCGCGGCATGCGCCATTGCCACGTCAGTGTACCTCTACTTCAACTATGAAGAGCTTCAGGAACGCATGGCCTACATCGACGAGGTTCCCGCGCAGGCCGTGGCTCTCGCCTATATTCTTGTGGGCCTTTCGCTGGAAGCCACGCGGCGCATGACGGGCCTGCCGCTGTTCACCGTGGCCATAGCCTTTTTCGCCTATTTTCTGTGGGGGGATCATCTGCCCGCCCTTATCCGGCACAACGGAGCGACGCTGGAAAACATCGCCGAAAACATGTACCTCACCGGTGAAGGCGTGTACGGCATACCCATCATGCTGGCGTGCAGCACCCTGTTCGCCTTCATGATGTTCGGCGCCTTCCTTGAAGGCTCGAACATGAGCAGCATCTTCATGGATCTGGCCTACCGGCTCACGCGCAAATCCCAGGGCGGCCCGGCCAAGGTAGCCATTTTCGCCAGCGCCCTGTTCGGCACCATTTCCGGTTCTTCCGCGGGCAACGTCTATACCACCGGCGTATTCACCATTCCGCTCATGAAAAAATGCGGCTACCAGCCGCATTTCGCGGGCGCGGTGGAAGCCGTGGCCTCCACCGGCGGCCAGATTATGCCCCCGGTCATGGGCGCGGCGGCCTTCATGATGGCCGAACTCTGCGGCGTGTCCTACCTCGAAGTGGCGAAGGCGGCCCTGCTCCCCGCGCTGCTGTATTATCTGGCCCTGTGGGTGATGATACACTTTGAGGCGCGGCGGCGCGGGCTCGGCCTCATCAGCTCCGAACTCGTGCCTTCGCTCCGAAGCATACTCGGCCGTCTGTACTTTCTGGCGCCGCTGGCCATCCTTGTCGCCGTCATGATCGACGGGCGCAGCGCGGCCATCTGCGCCAACATGGCCACGGGCTCCATCCTTCTGCTCTCCTTCCTCCGCAGGGATACCCGCTTCACCCTGAAACGCCTCTTCGACACCCTGTACGCGGCCGCGGCCTCCTCCCTCATGGTGGTGGCCTGCTGCGCGGCTTCCGGCATTGTGGTGGGCGTCATCAACTATACGGGCATAGGCTTCAAGTTCATCAACGTGCTGACCGGTCTGGCCGACGGACATCTGTTCATCATGCTGCTCCTGCTCATGGTGACGAGCTTCATCCTCGGCATGGGCATGCCCACCACGCCCGCCTATATCGTGGTGGCGACGCTGGGCGCGCCCGCGCTCATCAGGATGGGGCTGGCTCCGCTTGTCGCCCACATGTTCTGCTTCTACTACGCCATTCTTTCCTTCATCACGCCCCCGGTATGCGTGGCGGCCTACGCCGGAGCCAACATCGCAGAAGCCGATCCCATGAAGACGGGGTTCACCTCCATGAAACTCGGCGTGGTGGCCTTCATTGTCCCGGTCATGTTCGTGTACGAACCTTCCCTGCTCTGGCAGGGGAGCCTGCTTTCCTCTGCCACGGCCACGGTAACGGCCGTTATCGGCGTCATCGGCCTGTCCGGGGCGCTGCAGAACTGGCTGCTCAGAACCTGCACTCTCCCCGAGCGGCTCCTGCTCCTCATCGGCGGGCTGAGTCTGTTCTATCCCGGCCTCATCACCGATCTGATCGGCTTCGCCTGCATGGGCTTCGTCATCACCTGCCAGCACATGCGCAACAGAAAGGACCCCGTTCCGGAAGCGGGCGAGGAGTGTGCCCTGCCTGAGGAGTAGGCGCGCTTCCCGCTCAATCGCAGTGATCTCAGGATAGCGTGGTGTTGAGGACAACCTTGACCGCCGGAGGCGCGAGCGTAGCGAGCCTGGAGCGACGACCCCCCGCCGCATGGTAATGCGGCATGGAGGGGGGCGAGGAGCGATCAAATGTTTCGCGGAGCGGAGCCTTTGGGCGGCGAAGCCGCACAAAGGCGCAAGCGAGCCAGTCGTGGATACATGCTGCCTTTCGCCCGTGTGGAACACGGGCTGCCTTTGCGGCAACGGATGTTGCCGCCCGTGCCGAAGCAAAAGTACACACCCCGCACAACGCTATCAACATGGTTCTATAAAAGCCTAACCCTCTACCAAGGAGAAATGTCATGGTCATCGACGTGCGGCTCCGTCCCCCGTTCAAGAGTTTCAGGCAACAGTATTCCCCCGCCGCGAACAAGGCCTTCAGCGCAAAATTCGGCCTTGCGTCTCCCCCGTCCGTCCAGCAGATTTCCGAAGAACTCATGCTCAGGGAAATGGACGAAGCGGGCATCACCTTCGGCCTTGCCACCGGGCGCAACGGGCACTTCCGCTACAACGTCTCCAACGAGGATGTGGTCGAGATGACAGCGCATTACGGCGGGCGCATCCTCGGAGCCGCCGGGCTGGACTGCTCCAACGTCTCCCGGGCCATGGCCGACATTGAGCAGCATGTGATCAACGGCCCGCTCAAGGCCGTTTCCATGGAGCCGGGCGCCTGCGCCGTGCCGCTCTACGCGAACGACCGCCGCCTCTATCCCGTGTATGAAATGTGCCAGGCGCACGGAGTTCCGGTCATCCTCATGCTCGGGGGCCGCGCCGGGCCGGATGTCTCGTACAGCAATCCCGAAATCATCAGCCGCATCGCCGCCGACTTCCCCCGGGGCAGATTCATGGTGTCCCACGGCGGCTGGCCCTGGGTGCAGGCCGTCATCGGCGCCTGCTTCTGGCAGGAAAACATCTGGCTGTGCCCGGACATGTACCTGATGAACAATTCGGGCGCGCAGGATTATGTGGCCGCCGCCAATACCTGGCTGCGGGACCGCTTCCTGTTCGGATCGGCCTATCCGCTCATGCCCATCGGCGAAAGCCTCGCCATTTTCAAGTCCCTGTTCAGGGAGGACGTTCTTCCCAGGCTGCTCTGGAAGAATGCTTCCGAACTGTTCAACATTCAGCTCCCGCAGGAGGAAACATCATGCTGAAAAGATTCCTTGCCTTCGCGCTGTGCGCCGCGTTCACGGTTTCAGCTCCCCTTTCCGGACACGCCGCCGGAGAAAAGAAACTGGACATTGCCGCTTCCGCCCCCGGCGGGACATGGTACGTCGGCCTGGGCGCGTACGCCAAGGTGCTGAGCGCCATGTATCCGGAATTCGATACCACCCTGTTCCCCGGCGGGGGCGTGAGCAACGTGGTGCGCGTGGCGCAGGGGCAGAGTTCCGTGGGCATCACCGCCGTCACCTTCATGAAGGCCGCCCATGACGGGGCGGACCCGTTCAGAGCCCCTGTCAACGTCAAGGCGCTGGCCAACCTTGACGACGACACCCGCATCGTCTTCGCGGTTCCCGCGGGCAGTTCCATCACCTCTGTCCGCCAGATCGTGGAAAGCGACAAGCCTCTGCGCGTGTTCATGGGCTCAAAGGTCGGAGGCAACGCGGAAGTCTTCGCGCGCTGGACCTTCCAGTCTCTCGGCGTCTCCAAGAAGGATCTCCAGAAGCGCGGCTATACCCTTTACGGCGGTACGCCCGCCGAATGCGGCAGCATGATGCGGGAAGGCCAGCTCGACGTCATGAGCTGCACCAACCCGGGCGAACACTTCATGATTTCCGAACTTGTCAAGGACATGGATATCCGCTTCCTGCCCTTTGACGACAAGCTGCTGGAAGAGCTTCAGAAAACATACGCCATGACGCCCGGCACGCTGCCCGCCACCATGTACAAGCCCATGGTCAAGCAGGACATTCCCATCATCACCGCGCCCAGCGGTCTTGTCATCAACGCCGACGTGCCCGATGAAGACGCCTACAAGATGGCCAGAGCGCTGGTGGAGGGCCGCCGGGACATAGCCCTCGCCCTCCCCGCCTGGAACACCATTTCCCCCGAGCGCGTCTGCAAGGATCTGCCCATCGAGATTCATCCCGGCGCGGCACGGTACTACCGCGAAATCGGCTGCCTCAAGTAGAGCATTCTCCAACCCCTTTCAGAACAGCACACGCGGCGCGGCCGCCCGCAGGACGCCCTCGCCGCGCCCCCGCTCACGCAACTTCCAGCAAGGAATTTTTCCATGACCGTCATCGACTGCCGTTTCCGTCCTCTCACGCCCGAATTTGAATGCTACATCACCCCCGAACCCGCGAACTTCTGGGTGACGCAGACACGCCCGCTCAAGCCGGAACCTCTGGAAACCACCATGAAGTATTTCCGGAAGATGGGCATCACCGGAGCCGTCTGCTCCGGGCGCGACATGCGCTCGGTGGGAGGGGCCCACATCCCCAACGAGTACATTGCCGATCTGGTGAAACAGTATCCCGTCTTCATCGGCGTCGCCGGAGCGGACCCGCAGAACGGGCATGTCCGTTCCGACATCGAACACGCCGTCAGAAACCTCGGACTCAAGGGGGTATCCGTGGATCCCTTCGCGCTGAAAACCACGGCCGACGACAAACGCTTCTATCCCATCTATGAGACATGCGCCGAACTGAACGTGCCCGTCATCATCACCATCGGTCCCCTGCCCATACGCGGCGGCTCATACATGGAATGGGGAAGCCCCCTGCCTGTCGACCACATCTGCGCGGATCTTCCCGACCTCAGGGTACTTCTTTCCCACGCCGGTTTTCCGTGGACGCAGGAACTCATCGCCATCGTATGGCGGCATGAGAATCTGTACTTTGAAAGCTCCATCTACCGCCATCTTCCCGGCGCGGACCTGCTGGTCGAAGCCGTGAACACCTGCATCGGCGACAAGATGTGCTACGCCTCGGCCTATCCCTATGCGGACTATACGCAGGCTCTGCCGAAATTCCTGGCGCAGGGATATGATCCGGCCGTTCTTCCCAAAATCCTGCACGAAAACGCCGAACGGCTGTTCGGCCTGAACGGACTCTGCTGACTTGCCGGGCGTACGGGACGGTCTTCTGTTCCGTACGGAAACGGCTACAGCATGTTCACCGGATCAAGATCAAGGCTGAGACGCAGGGTTTTCGGCGCGGCCCCTCCGCCGAAGGCCCTGCGCATTGCGCGCCCGTAAGCCTGCCGCACCTTCTGCCAGTCGTCCGCCTTGATCAGCGCCTGAAAACGCATACGCCCCTGAAGCCGCGCCAGCGGCGAGGGGATCGGCCCCATGAGCGTCAGGCCCAGCGTCCGTCCCTCTTCCCTGAGCAGTCCCATGAAGCGGTTCAGCGCAGCCTGCCCTTCACTTCCGCCTTCGGCATCTTCCGCGGGGAAGGAAGCCCGCACCAGCGCCAGCTTGACGAAGGGCGGATAACGGCGCTTTTCGCGCAGCGCGATCTCATGCTCGTAAAAGGCGTCGTAGTCGCCCCGCCTGACGAAATCCCAGCAGACATGGTTCGGCATGCGGGTCTGGATCAGCACCCGGCCCGCCTTTTCCCCGCGCCCGGCCCGGCCCGCGGATTGCAGCAGAAGCTGAAAGGTGCGCTCCATGGCCCGGTAATCCGGCAGGTTGAGTCCGAGATCCGCATCCGCGATCAACGCCAGCGTCACATCCGGAAAATGGTGCCCCTTGGAAAGCATCTGCGTGCCCACCAGCACCTGCGCCTCCCCGCGCGCGAAGGCGGCCAGAATCTCCTCCATGCGGCCGGGACGGCGTGTGCTGTCCCGATCCAGACGCAGCACCCGCCCGCCGGGCGGCAGCACGGCGGCCAGTTCCTCTCCGGCAAGCCGCTCTTCCAGACGTTCCGTTCCCTCCCCCATGGGCAGATAGTTCAGGCCGCCGCATCGGGCGCAGGGCGAAGGAAAGGGAAGGGTGAACCCGCAGTAGTGGCAGACAAGCTGCTCGCGCCGCTTGTGATAGGTCAGCCCTATGTCGCAATGAGGGCAGCGGGCCACGGTCTTGCAGTCCAGGCAATACATGAGCGGCGCGTACCCCCGGCGGTTGAGCAGCACCACGGCCTGCTCGCCGCGCCGCACGGTTTCGCGCAGCGCCTCCAGAGAAGCCTGAGCCAGCAGCCCCTGCCCCGCGCCCACGGCGTCGCGGCTGATATCCACCAGCTCGATGGAGGGCAGCGCGCCGCCGCCCACCCGGTGCGGCAGGCGCGTCAGGGAAAGGACTCCCCGCCTGGCGGCATAAAAGGTCTTCACGTCCGGCGTGGCGGAACCCAGCACCAGCAGCGCGCCGGACAGGGCCGCACGGCACCACGCAACCTCCTTGGCCTGATAGTGCAGCCCCTCATCCTGCTTGAACGAGGCGTCGTGTTCCTCATCCAGCACCATCAGGCCGAGTTCCGGCAGCGGAAGGAACAGCGCGGAACGCGTACCCACCACCACGCACGGCTCGCGCCGCGCCGCCAGCTCGCGGAAGGTTCTTTCCCGCCGGGCGGGACTCTGGTAGCCGTGAAACAGAAACACGGGCAGGCCGGGAAAACGGGCCTCCGCGTCACGCCGCAGCTTGAGGGCAAGCGCGACTTCAGGAGCCAGAAGCAGCGCCGTGCGCCCCCGTTCCAGACAGGCCCGCGCAAGCTCCAGATACACCGCCGTCTTGCCGCTGCCGGTCACGCCATACACAAGATGCAGAGATGCCTTTCCGTCTCCCGCCCCGGCGCGCGCGGCGTCCATTTCCGCACAGCAGGCATCCACCGCCGCCTGCTGTTCCCCGGTCAGCTCGTAGGGCGGAGGCGGGGGCGGCAGCAGAGCTTCCTGTCCCCTTTCCTCATCGCTTTCGGCATCCTCGGCATCCTGCGGACAGATACGCACCAGCCCCGCCCTGACCAGGCTTTCCAGCGCGGCGGAACTTTCGGGCAGAGCGTCGCGCAGCCTGCGTCGGGAAACACTGCCCCTTTCCCACAGATACTCCAGCACTTCCCTCTGGCGCAGCGCGTTGGGCCGTACCTTCCACGGCGGCTCGCACTCCAGACGGCACATCTCGCCGGAGGCCGCATCCTCCCTGAGCGCCAGCACCTCCACCCGGCCATCCAGAAAGGCCGCGCCCAGTTCCCTGAGCCGTTCTTCCCCCAGGCGGGGAAGCTCCCTCAGATGAAGGAGACGGGGCCTTCCCCCCGTCGTGAACTCCCGCACCCGTATCCGCCCGGTGGTACGCAGCCCCTGCGGCAGCACCGCGCCGAGGATGTTGCCCGGCGTGACAAGCTGACGGCGCGCCAGATGTGCCGTCATGTCGATATAGTGTTCTCCCAGCAGGGGATGACGCTCCAGAGGCCAGACCAGAGGCCGGGCACTGACGCCATCGGGCAGATCCGGACTTTCCGCCGCGTCCAGTATCACCCCGGCGCGCACCGCTCCGCTGCCCAGCGGCACGGCCACGCGCAGGCCAGGCCGCCACAGGGAGGCGTCCAGCCAGACCGGCGCGCAATAGGTCAGCGTGGCATAGGGAGGGGAAAGCAGGGCGACATGATAAAACATGCCCTGTTGGTAGTTGATTCGGGCCGCGCTGTAAACCTGCCCGGCGCACAGCCCGGAAAACGGCGGGAACTCATGACGCCTGCTCCGAAGACGCCCCGCGCACACGGAGCAGAGCGCGCCGCGCAGCTCCCCCTGTCTGTTCCCCGGCCATGCGCCGCAGGCTTTCCCCGGTCAGGCGGTAGGTCGTCCAATCCTCCATGGGTACGGCCCCCCGCGCCCGATAGAAGGCAATGCTCGGAGCGTTCCAGTCCAGACAGCCCCATTCCAGCCGTCCGCAGCCGCGTTCCAGCGCAAGACGCGCCAGCTCCCGCAGCAGCGCCTTGCCCGCCCCTCTGCCTCTGGCTTCCGGCCGTACGAACAAATCCTCCAGATATATCCCGGCACGCCCGAGGAAGGTGGAAAAATTGTGGAAAAACAGGGCGAAACCCACTGGCCTGCCGTCCTGCTCCGCCAGCAGGACTTCCGCTCTGCCCTTGTCGAAAATCCATTCCTCCAGCAGTTCCGGCGTGGCGACAACCTGTTCGCTCATGCGCTCGTATGCGGCAAGCTCCCTGATGTTTCAATCCACAGCCGCCCCATCCGCCGACTGACTCCGCAGCCGACGGATAGGGGCCGTGCGGATTGCCCCTCCCTGAAGGGAGGAGGTACGAAAAAGGATTTCATCGGCTTCGCCGTCGTGTCAACTCCTCTTTTCCCCCTGAAGGGGGAGGCCTCAAACCACAAAGGAACTTTTGATGAAGTCCAGGATCACGGACACGTCGGCCCGCATTGCGCTGCGAATGATGATATCAGACATATGTTCTCCCCTTTCTGCGGCTCCGGCCGGGTTCCCCTGTCCGTCAACGGAGGGGCGGCCGCGGCCTGAAACATACTGAAGTGCGCGGAACAGAGCATGCTGTTACCGGAAATGCCCCGCGGAGTCGAGCGGGGCGGAAGCATCCCTGCACTCCTTGTCCGTGGAACGCATTGCATTCGAAAATATCTGCGGGCCAGCCCCTGTGTTCCGGCCCGCAGGTTTCACGCCGCCGCCGGAGCTGTACGCCTCAAATGAATTGCGGCTGCTCCGGCGTCGCGGCTTCAGTCTCGCCCCGCTCGACTGAAGCAGAGCATTTCAATGGCGAAATGCTCCGGCCCCCCTGTTCTGGCCGGCGGGTATATCCAGCAGCCGCATCCCCGACGCAAAGAGCCGCCCTGCGGATACGCATCGGGCGGCTCCCGGACGGGCATATATGAAAAACTACGCCGCAAGGGGATTTTCCGTGCCCGCGCGGCGCAGGCGCAGGGCATTGAGCACCACGGAAACAGACGACATGGCCATGGCCGCTCCGCCCAGCATGGGCGACATGCCCGGCCCGCCGAAGAGCAGCAGCACACCCGCCGCGATGGGGATCAGAAGAACATTGTAGGCAAAGGCCCAGAACAGGCTGAGCCTGATGTTCGCCATGGCGGCGCGGCTGAGATCCAGCGCGGTAAGCACACCGGGCAGGCCGCGCAGCAGCACCATGTCTCCGGCCTCCATGGCCACGTCGATACCCGACCCCATGGCCATGCCCACATCGGCCCGGGCCAGCGCGGGCGCGTCGTTGATGCCGTCGCCCACCATGCCCACATGCAGCCCTTTTGCCCGCATGTCCGCGATCACCGCATCCTTGCCGTCGGGCAGCACATCGGCGATGACTTCCTCAATACCGGCACGGGCAGCCACGGCCCGCGCCGTGCGGGCATTGTCACCGCTGAGCAGCACCACCCGGATGCCGCGCTCCTTCAGCGCGCGCACCAGGCGGGGGCTTTCCTCCCGCAGCGGGTCGGCCAGCCCCAGAACTCCCGCAAACTTTCCATCCACGGCCAGCAGGAGCGGCGTCTGACCTTCGTCGGCCAGAGAAGCAAGCAGACCGTTTTCCAGATCGCCGGGCAGCTTCACGCCGCCCTCTCTCAGCATGGCGGCATTGCCCAGCAGCACCCGGTGCGGCAGGGGACCGTCCCCGACAAGTCCCTGCACGCCGCGCCCGCTCACGGCCCTGAAATCATCCACGGGCAGGGGCGACACCTCCGCCGACTTCGCGGCTTCCAGCACGGCATGCGCCAGAGGATGCTCGGAAACCGCCTCCAGAGAGGCGGCCATGCGCAGCATGGCATTTTCATCAAGGCCCGCCCCGTCCCTTTCCGCAGCGGGGTGGATGCCCGCCACCCGGGGAGCGCCCTCGGTCAGCGTGCCCGTCTTGTCAAAGACCAGCACGTTGAGATGCCCGGCGCTTTCCAGTGCAGATCCGCTCTTGATCAGCACGCCAAGCTGTGCGCCGCGCCCTGTGGCCACCATGATCGACATGGGCGTGGCCAGACCGAGCGCGCAGGGGCAGGCCACTACCAGTACGGCCACAAAAATGCGCAGGGCATCGCCAAACGGCAGATGGCCGAGAACATGCCAGGCCAGCCCGGCCAGCGTCGCCAGGGTAATGACCACAGGCACGAAATACAGGCTCACCCTGTCCGCCAGCCCGGCGATGGGCGCGCGCGACCCCTGCGCGTCGCGCACCAGACGGATGACGCGGGCCAGCACGGTTTCCGCGCCCACATGCCGGGCTTCCATCACAAAGGCCCCGCTCACGTTCATGGTGCCCGCCGCCACCTCGTCGCCTGTCGTCACTTCCACGGGCACGGGTTCGCCGGTAAGGCTGGACATGTCGATGGAAGAGGAGCCTTCCGCCACCACGCCGTCCACGGGAATGCGCGAACCGGGCCGGATGAGCAGGCGATCCCCCGCGACCACGGCCCTGACCGGCACCTCGCGGCTTTCTCCGTTTTCGCCCAGCAGAGATACGCTTTCAGGCGTCAGATCCATCAGCCCCTTAATCGCATCGGATGTACGCCTTCTGGAAACAGCCTCCAGATACTTGCCCAGAGAAATCAGGGCAATGAGCATGCCCGCCGATTCATAGTACAGGCCCATGACGCCGGCATGCACGGCCTCCGGCGCGGAGGCCAGCGCGATTTCCGCCGTGCTCCACAGGCTGTACAGCAACGCCGCGCCCGTCCCCATGGCGACCAGACTGTCCATGTTCGGCGCTCCCCGCAGCAGAAGGGGAATCCCGGTGCGGTAGAAATCGCGGCCCGACCAGACCACGGGCAGGGTCAGAAAAAGCTGGGCAAGTGCAAAGGCCAGAGGGGAAGAATGCGGAGCCAGCCATGCGGGCAGAGGCAGTCCCCAGTGACTGCCCATGGCGATGATTACCAGCGGCACGGCGAACACGAACTCTGTCATCAGACGCCGGCGGCGCAGCGCAAGAGCGGCGTCGCTGCGGGCCTGCTCTTCTTCCCATGCGTCGTGTTCATCGGTTTCCGGCGGAATATACGCGGGTTTGAACCCCAGAGAGGCAATTTTCTCCTCCACCTGTCCGATAAAGGCTTCCTCGCTTATGCCGTGTTCGGCCAGATACGCCTCGTCCGGACTCAGAAGAGCCGTGCCCCCTGCCAGGTTCACGGAAACGGACGCCACGCCCGGCATGGCTCCGAGCGCCCGCTGCGAACGCGCGGAACATGCCGCGCAGCTCATGCCGTCGATACGAAAACGCATGTTTTGCGCCCACTCAGCCATAAATCTGCTCCATTTTTCCTCGCGGGGTCTTGCCAAGAAGCCCGGTCGGCTCTAGTTTATTTGAAAACAGGTTTCGTTTTAGCTTAAGGAGAAATAGTATGTCCATGTTAAGTGTCAAGGGCATGCGCTGCGCGCACTGCCAGAAATCGGTGACGGAGGCCATGGAAAAGGTGCCCGGCGCGGGTCAGGTGACGGTGGATCTGGAAGGAGGCAAGGCCGCCTGGACGGGTGAGGCGTCCGCGGAGGCAATGACCGCCGCCATTGAAGGGCAGGGTTTTGAAGTGGTGAAGTAAGGGAACTTGCCGCAGAAGAGCCTCTTTCCGCATACAGTGGAAAGAGGCTCTTCCCGCCGGAACAGGCGCGGAAGGCTTTTGCCGGCCGCGCACGCGCCGTCATGCCTCAGCCCCTCGCCAGCTCCGGCGCATGGACGGCCAGCCAGATACAGGGGCGGCTTGTTTGCAGTACGCGATGCCTGACATGCCGGGGGAGGAAAAGGTGTTCCCCCCGTCCCAGAATATGCTCCGTCCCGTCCCCGAACCCAAGGCGGGCCTCACCTTCAAGCACAACGACCCATTCGTCGGCGCTCTGGTCGTACCACTCTCCCTCCGGGGTCACATGCCCCCACGAAACAATGCGCTCCACGCGCATCCCCTTTCCGTCCTGCAGCAGCGTCTCAAAAAATTCCGGAGCATGGGGGAGCGTTACCCCTTCCGGCAGATCAAGCAATGACGCCATGTGTTCTCCTCTCGCGGGCATTTTTGCCCCGCGCATGTGAATGATCCCAGCTCTGCGGTGTCTGCGCCGGCCTGGCCGCCAAAGCGGCTTGACGAAGAGGCACAAAAGCGCATTCCAATGGTGACGTGATCCGGCTCGCCAGGCGATGGATGCGGGCTGCGGCCAATTCGCAAAAAAGCCCCCGAAAAATCAGGGGCTTGCAAAAAATGGCGAGGGTGGGATTCGATACTGTATACTATCCCATTAGTATGATTGAAAACCGTCAAAGAAGATGATCTATTATACCCCCAAATATACCCCCTGACAGCTCTCAATATCATTTGTCCTTTCTTTTTACTCTACATTACTTAGGATGTCATCCCCGCAATATTCGAGTTAAAAAATTCCCCACACCATTCGGCATGGGGATATAGAGGGGCGTAAATTCCAGAGGTCAACCTTATTTAATAGTATAGAAACTTTTGATCATAAATTTATCTTTTAAAGCTGAAGAAGCGCCGCATCCTTGAAGATATCAGAATACGACACCTCGGACTCCTAGTGGATGGAATAACCGCCGTTCCTGCACACGGGAACATGACGTGTCACTTCTTTCCCCTCCCTATTAATATTAGGAAAGAGGCGTCAGCTCACGGGAGATTTCCTCGCCGAGAACCTGCTTGATGAATTCCGAAGCTTCCAGGCACGATTTGCCCTTGAAGCCGGAAGTTTCCAGAGTGACTTCGCCTGTGGCGTCGATGGAAATGGTGATGGTTTTCATGGTGCTCTCCTACACTGCGGTCAGGGTTATTTTCAGGGTGTTGTCGACCTTCTTTTCCGAGTAGAAATAGTTATGGCGTTTTGCCTGGGCCTTCACGACTTCCGCCGTGTAAGCCTGTCTGATCATTCATCCATGTGAGGAAATGTGAGAACATGCCGCTGGTGGTTCCGCCGTCGCTGCTTCCGTTGCCCTTGACTCCTCCGAACATTTTTTCGAGTTCATCGAGGAAAAGGACACAGTTGCCGAAGGCGTCTATGATCTTGGTTGCTTCTCTGATTCTCCGTTCTGATTCGCCGACAAGGGAATTTTTGAGCTGCCCTATGTCCAGACGAAGCAGAGGAAAATCCAGCATGGAAGCAACGGCACGGGCGGACAGTGACTTGCCTGTTCCCGGAATGCCTACAAGAAGAATTCCTTTGGGCTTGGGAAGCGACGAATCAGGAGCGTAGGCCTGTGCGCGGTTCTGGATGCAGCTTTTCAGTTTTTTCAGGCCCCCTACGTTCTGCATGTCGGCAGGGGGATAAAGCTCCAGCAGACCAGATTTCTTAATCATCTGCGATTTGGCTTCAGTGATGACCTTGGAACTGAAATAGCCTTTTTTCACCAGCGATAAGCTGAAGGCAGTTTCTGCCTGAAATTCAGTCAAACCTGTGGTGAGCCTTGAAGCTTTGCGGTTTGTCCTGATGTTGGTGGTTTCGCCGATCTCGGCCTGCAGGCGCATCAACGCCTCTTCATCGGGCAGCTTCATCTCGATGAGATGAAAGAACGGTTGGAGTTGAATCGGAAGAGTCGGTAATGGGGAGACCATGACCAGACAGTTGCCGACGCTCTTCCAGCGAAGAATTCCATTGAGGATGGACTGGCAAACAACGGGATCGTCAAGAAAGTGCTGGAGTCCATGGGCGATGAGCACCGTATCCTTCACAGTGGAAAGCCATTGAACAGCCTCGACAGGATTTTGGATTTCGTTGAGAGTGAAGGATGACATGGCCATACCGTGAACACCGGAAACACAATCCCAACGGCATATCTGCCATTCGGGAATCTTCCTCATGAGTTCATCTGCTCGATGCGGTTCCTGAGTTTGTAACAGGATGGTGGGGAAACCGGCTTTCAGATAGTCAGTAATCATAATAAAACCTCCTATCTGATACTATTTCTATATGAAAAATGAAAAAGCCCCATGACATGATCACGGGGCTTGAGGTTTTAAAGAGATAAAATTTTAATAATCTTCTTGTTGTGACAGCACTCTAACCGTAGAGCTTTTGTCCAGTGCTTTCATGAGCATACTTATGAGGACAAGTTCCTGAAAAGCATCCTCTTCTGTTAAGGTATCTGTCACTTCATGAGCCTTTTGGTTCCTCACAGCAAGACTCCATCCTTTAAAAAGCGCTCTGTACCCTCTCTGCAAATCCTTATCCAGCAATGTCTTATTCAAGGAAAATCCTGTTGAATCTCAGAAGATATTTTTGTCAAACTAGATGTGACATTCTGAATCACCTGTATATTTGCCTTTGTTTCTACTTTAAATCGAATACTACTTCCTTCTTTCTTAAACCAAAAAAATCAATTCATCCAACTCTTTCATATACTACGCCTTCACAATGTCCATAAGCTTGTCGTAACTGTCCACCACGTCGTATGTGACGCGGTTGTCGCCAAGTTTTTCCGTCAGCATATTAAAGAATTTGCGTGCGCAGGCAATCTTTGTTTCCTCCACACCGCGCAGTTCCATGGAAGACATGCTGCCCTTGGTCTCTGCTACAAAATAAATGTGCTTTACACATCCTTCCTTGAAGGCAATAGCCCAGTCGGGATTGTAGGGGCCTACCGGCGTAGGAATGAAAAAGCCGCTCGGTAGTTTGGCATATACCACAACCTCACCGGCCGTATCCAGCCTGTCGGCGAACCTGCGTTCCACCCCCGACTGCGTATTTACATAGTCATAAATATGTTTCTGGAGCTTCTGCCCCGTGTCGCCTGCCAGCCTTACCTGAGCTTCGGTAAAAATGCTGCTGTCGTAGCTTTCCGAAAGGCAGTCGTAACTCAGGCGTTCGATAATACAGGTTGCTTTCTGTTCGTTGATGAGCCGCCCGGCTTCAGAAATAAATTCCTCCGGGTTCTGGCGGAACAGGTCAAAGGTGCTGGCATGAACGCCCGACAGCATGAGCGCAAGGGTTTTTCGTGTCAGCTTCGTCAGTTCTGCCAGTTTTCCGAGCAGATCGTATTTTACCTGAGAATGTACGGAAGACTTGCTGAATTCGGTTTCCGTCTTTTTTATGGTGAACGCAGATCCCTGCTCCAGGTGTTCCGTTGTCATGTTGTCCTGCTGCATCCCGGTAACGACCACATATTTCAGCGGAGTGACTTTCAATTCCGCATTCAGTGTGTCGATACAGTTGCGGATAAGCTCGCCGCTGTCGAAATCCACACGATAGATTGCCTTATGGTTGATACGTCTCCAGAGTTCCTGAAACTCTTTTTTTCTGAAATTTCCGTTCAGGAGGTTGGTTCTGGATTTGCTTTCATCGCTTACAGGAATGCCCTGAGCGCAGAGATACAGGGAATCAATCAGCGTCACTATGCTTTCCGTGTAGGGGAAAAGTTCCGGTCGCATGGGCTTCAGCCGGTCCTGTTCCCTGGCTTCGTGATATGTTGCCGTTACTTCTTCGCTGACTTCGTCAATATAATCGTTCTTCAGCAGCCAAGCGTGGATCATGTTGGCCATGGCGTCGTCAATTTTTGTTCTGGTACCGTCCGCCGCCTGCACTACCTTGCCGGAGAAGAAGCCGGTTTCCGCCTTGCGGGGGCGATCGGAAATTGTCTCCCGTATTTCCTTTTGAAGGTTGGAAACAAAGTCCGTATAACTTTCGCTGGTAATCACAGTCAGCACGTTCAACTGATGGGTGGTGAGGGGATTATCCATCCTCTCGCCCTGCTGATTGACGCAGAGGCGCAGGCCCCGCCCGACTTCCTGCCTGCGGGAAATGGTGCTGTCGCTGTGCTTGAGCATACACATGACAAAGACATTCGGATTATCCCAGCCTTCCCGCAGAGCCGAGTGAGAGAAGATGAAGCGCGTCGGCTCATCAAAAGAAAGCAGGCGTTCCTTATCCTTCAGAATAAGGTCATAGGCATCCGTATCGTCGGAAAGTCCCTTGTCTTCACCTCTTTTTATGACAGAAGGATCTACAAGTCTGTTGCTCTTCCTGTCTATGGAAAAGTACCCGTTATGCGTACGTTCCGCCGTGATGCTTTCAAGATATTCCCGATACCGTTCATTCCGGACGGGCAAGGTGTAGTGAAGAATGTCGTTGACCTGAAGATTGTACTCCTCTTCAAACATGCGGGCGTATTCGCCCTTGTTTCCGGGTTGATTGTAGTCCCTGTATTTTGCGACTTCATCAATGAAGAAGAGGGACAAAACCTTGATTCCCAGAGGATAGAGACGCATTTCCGTATCCAGATGGGCACGCACGGCTTCCCGAATCTGGAGGCGGCGAAGCATGGCTTCGTTCACGTCACCGCAGGCCTCGCCGGTATGGAGGACAAGACCGTTGGTGAATTCCACGGTCCAGTTTCCGGCGTCTATCTGCGAGACAACATAGCCATGATATTCGTCAAGCCCGCCGGACAGATTGAAAAGATTTTCTCCCTGCCCCACCTTTCTGGCAACTCTTTTTATGGAGCCGCTTTTCTGCTTTATTTCCAGCTCCATGCGGGCAACCGGGGCTTTGGATGAAACTTCTATATCTTCCAGATAAAGATATGCGTTCGTCCCGGAAAGCCCTTTGACGGATATGCCGCGAACGCCGATTTTCTTCACCAGCTTCTGATTATAGGCATCCAGGGCGTCCAGTCTGTGAATTTTGTTGTGTTCCACACGGTGTGTGGCGGAATAACGCAGTATCATGAGGGGATTGAATTTTTTCAGAGCTTCCTGCGTTTTTTTGCCTTCCATCTTCTGCGGCTCGTCCAGAATGAGAATAGGACGGTTGGCGCTGATGACGTCTATGGGCCTGCGGGAACCGAATTCATCCAGTTCGTCGTAAATACGCAGGTTATCCTTTCCGATAGCGTTGAAGGCCTGAATATTGATGATCATGACGCTGAGATCCGCGCTGGAAGAAAAACTTTCCAGAGCATGCAGCGTTCGGGAATTGTAGGTGAAAAAGCGCGCTCTTTTGCCATAGGTTTCGGCAAAGTGATCGGAGGTTACTTCAAAGGATTTGCTCACTCCTTCGCGAATGGCTATGCTCGGCACCATGACGATGAATTTGTTCCAGCCGTAACGGTTGTTCAGCTCGAACATGGTTTTGATATAGCAGTATGTCTTGCCTGTGCCGGTTTCCATTTCCACATCGAGATTGACGGGGCACCAGGCGGCGTCGTTCTCCTCGATATCTCTTCCCTCACTGTCCTTCAGCTTTGGGGAAAGGGGGAGATTCTGACGCATCTGCACCTTCCGTATATTTTCAAGCAGCTCCGCCCGTGAAAGGACAAGCTCGGTATTCTTCACCCCTAAGCCTGTATCGTTTATTTTGGGATTCGTTCCGGGATCCATACGGTACGACATGCCGGACAGTCTGGGCTGACCGGCAAAGCAATCCACCACGGATTCTACGGCGGCGGTCTGATAGGGCTGAATTTTAAACTTGAGCTTCATGGAAAAAACCTGCTTTTCTTTCTGCATCGTTTTTTTTAGCAACGGCTGCATAAAAGATTAACATGTTGAAATTAATTGCTTAATAACAAAAAGCTTTCTGCATTTTAGCTATTTGCTTTCTGCATTCGTCAAAACCCAAAAAGGCTTTGAACGTGTTCCAAGATTATCAATTAAGCCACGTCTTCTTAGGCTGGTGATTAGGTTCGATACCCTATGGCTTTTTTCTTTTTTAGATAACGATATACTTAATTGAGGAAACAGTTCCTGCTCGATATCCTGTCTAGTAACACCGTTATTTTCTGTAATAAAACGTAAAAGCAAATCTGCATAGTAAGCAGTACCTTGTTCTTTAACCTGATAATATTGGGTAGTTCCTCCTGGAACCATCTGTGCAACATATACAGATATATGCAAATGTGGCTTTCTTCCTTCAATTAATCCTTTTTTTCTTAAATGACTTATCATTTCACTGGGGATAGGCAATCTTTTCTGAATACGATCTAAAGCTAGAATATCAGAAATCGGCAGGTCGGTATTTTGAAGGAGCAGGCGGGTATAGGCAGGGTCGACAATTTTACCATGTATGGTCAACTTTACCTGATTGTGCGTCAAATCATAGTCCGGCAGAGGAAAATATCTTTTTGCCTGACTCTGATACATTTTTGCAATACCCATTCCCATGCTGTCAATCATGTTCAATTGAGACATGGCATTTGCAAGACATGGATTACGATAGCGTTGAGGCGTCTGCTTTCCTTCAATATAATCATCTGGTTTCCCTTCGAAAAAATAACCGGCACTGAGAAATTCCAGTCGATCCAGATATTCCGTAACAATAACCCGGCTGTTCAGTGTATAGTCCTGATGAATGATACAGTTGTGTAAGGCTTCCATAATGACATCTTTATCGTACTTGGAGAACTCCAGAGAGACGAGCGAGTCGTCAGGGAGTATCCTGAGCTGGATATTACGAATACGGGAATACAGCTCCGAAGAGGTAAGATAAAAAGGAAGTCCGAAATGCTCATATGCTTTTTCAGGCCCTTCAAGACGCCATGTCAACTGTGCTGGATGAGGAGAAAGAAAGCCCCAAGATTCACTTTTACCGAAGAGTAGAACCGCCGCCCTTGTAAGTTTTCCAGCGTTGATCAGATGCAGTTTGCTGAGAAAAGTTTCTTCCGGCCAGGACGCTATTTCTTCCGGGGCTATCCTGTTTTTATGCTTCTGAATAAAATCCTGTCTGGCTTTTTTCAGTGCAGAGGCATCAAGATCATCGACACCTGCCTCCGGTACAACGTGGGCAGACCAGTCTTCAGTAAGCGTCTGGTTACGGATTGTGTCAAGTTGTGCAAAATCCAGAGCTTTCAGACTTTCCCCGGCCCAGGAGTAGGCATGACCGTTGGCAAGTACGGGAATACCACACGGCGCAGCCGGAATCTCAAAGAGGATGACTCTCTTCCCTTCCTCCTCCACCTCATAAATTTCCATGAAGCTTATGGAACCCGTAATTTGCTTTATTTGTCCCTTCAGACTTTGCAGCTGCTCATGATCACGACGAAAATTCGTGCCTGTAATTTTTCTTGTCTTATCGTTTACCCCAAAAACAAGCCACGCTTTTTCCTTGCCCCTTATGTTCGCTTCATTTGAGAGAGCAGAAAAATATTTGGCTATTTCACTTGTTTTATAGTCGTTGGAAGCTTCTTTAAATTCCACAAGTTCACTTTCCCAAGCAGTAATCAGCGAGGAAAGAAGCTCTCGAAGTTTTTGCTGTTCCACGCTTCTCTCCTACAGGGTCTTGACCAGTGTGCCGGGGGAGAGCAGGCGGAATATCTGCTCCACGTTGATTTTTACCGCGTCGGAGGCAAAGCCGTCGTCACGGAACACCGCGCGGACAGGCTGAAGTTTTGCCAGTTCCTGCACGAGTTCTTCCGTGATATTTTTGTCAAAACAGGCAACAAGTGCATTTTCATCCACAAAAAACACGGTCTTCCCCTGCCTCTTTACCCGGCGGATGGGTAGAGACAAGTCCACGCCCCAGTCCAGCAGCACCTGAAAGAGCAGGTCTTCAGGGGAGCGGTCATATTTTATGTTGCTCACATCCTCCATCAATGTTTTCTGGCTTACGGCGTCGGGATTATAAAACACGTCGGCCATGTTGGAAGAATCCACCTTCAGCACGCGGAAGCCGGTATCCAACGAGGACGCGACAAGCTTTGCCGCATCCAAAAGACTCCCCTGTCCCGTGGAAGAAGCGCTTGTCTGTTTTGCCGCCATCTCTTCCTTTATCTTCTTTCCGGCGCGGCGTATGCGCTCCTTGCTTATCTCCGCAATGGTTTTATAGCCCGCCTTCGCGGCTTCGCTCTTTTCGTCGCACACTTCCGGCAGCTGCACCATGATGAATCGACGATTCCCCCCGTCTTCCGCGTTGAGCTGCATCACCGCATGGGCGGTAGTAGAGGAACCGGCGAAGAAATCGAGGATGAGGGAGGATGAGCACGGGGAAATAGCAGTCATTGCCTGTATGAGGAAATGAATTAATGAAACTGGCTTAGGAAATGTAAATACTTTTCTGTCAAACAGGCTAACAATATCTTCTGTACCTTCCTTAGTCATTCCAACGGACTCAGGAAGAAAAGTACTTACAGGAATAAATCCAAATCGTTCACCAGCTTTTGCTTTATCTTCATCCTTAAAATATCGAAATGCAGGCTTAGAAATAGATAAAAAATCATAATCACCAGGAAAAACAATTTTTCCTTGTTTATAATATTCTTCAAAAGTTTCTCTTGTTACAGCCCATGTTCTATTAGGATTTGCAGGATATTCTTTTCCATTTTTAGGATTTACTATAGTAAAATAGCTATTTTGACGTTCACTTGCAGTCGTCTGTTTTGTCAAGTCGTGAACTCTCCAAGGTCTTTCGGGAAAATCATCTGTTTCAAAGTATCGCCTTGTACCCCCAGGCAATGCCAAAAATGCCTTATCTGTTTTTACAAAGCAAAGAATTTTCTCACAATCTTGAGAAACACCAAATGGAACATCGGATTTTGCAGTTCGTTTGCGCCACGAAAACTGACCAACAAAACTGTTACTTCCAAAAATATTTTCACAAATTGTCATTAGTTTTGCTGATTCATTATCATCAATACTAATAAATATTGCACCATCATCTGTAAGCAAATTTCTTGCCAATTTTAGGCGCGGATACATCATACTCAGCCAGTCGGAGTGGAAGCGTCCATTGCTTTCCGTATTGGCCACAAGACGGCCGGTTTCGTCCTTCTGGTTGGAACGCTCAAGATATTCATCGGTGTTTTCGGCAAAGTCATCTTCATAAATGAAATCGTTCCCCGTGTTGTACGGCGGATCAATATAGATCATTTTGACCTTGCCGAGGTAGGATTCCTGAAGAAGTTTCAGCGCGTCGAGGTTGTCGCCTTCGATAAAGAGGTTCTGCGTGGTGTCGAAGTCCACACTTTCCTCACGGCAGGGGCGCAGGGTTTTGGCTATGGGGGCGTTGGCGGCAAGCATGGCCTCTTTTTTGCCCGGCCAGTCCAGCCGGTAGCGTTCCCGTTCCCCTTCCACAATGCTGTTTGAAAGCTCCTGACGCAGCGCGTCGAAATCCACGGCAAGAGAGATGTTGCCGTTTCTGTCCTTCGCTTCCGTCACACAGTTGGGAAACAGTTCGCGTATGCGGGCAATGTTGTCCTGCGTCATGTCCGGGGTGTGCATCTTGAGCTTGTCCACAGCCTGTCCTTTCTTCTTGCGGGATTATAGAAAACGTATTTCATGCGGCAATGTTTTGCCCCGCCGGGGGGGGCAGGGGGAATCATTTCCCCCGGCGGGGTACGGGGCGGAGCCCCGATTCTTCCCTTTTTTTATTCAGCGCAAAGGGCGGCCAGCTCCTGCCGAACCAGCCGCAGTTCCCTGTTGATGGGAATCTGCCGGTTGAACTGCTTTTCCTTCCACAGGCGACGTTCCAGCTTTGCCGCTTCCTTCTTTTTTTCCTGAATTGCATTGAGGCGCAAAATCCACGCTTCCAGCGACTCTTCCGAACGCTGCCGGAAGGGCGCAAGCGTTGCGAGGATTATTTCATAAAGCCGTTCCAGGTTCAGGGCAAGGGGCAGGGGGACCCGCGGGGTATCCGCAGGCATCCATTCCGAAAAGAGGTATTCGCTCATGAACTTTTTTCCGCCGGAAAGTATTGCAGGCGCGGCGGCAAGGCGCAGACTGTCTTCACGGCGAAGCTCAAAGATAATGGAAAAGGGAATGGCTTCATCCATACAGCGAAGGAGCCGCGTGTTTATATTCTCCTCTTTCAGGGCCAGAGCGAACACCTGAATTTCCGGAACGGCAGGCGTGGCGTCCAGATTGAGGGTTTCGGGCGCAAGCTTGTTCTTCCAGCGGATTTGTGCCACCTGTGCGACAAAAAGTTCCCGGACTTCGGCAGACACGGAAGCGTGTTCATAAATTTTGTCTTTGGGGATGATTCTCCCGAACGCAGTGGCCGGAGGGTAGTCATAAAGCGTCATGGCATGACCACCAGAAAGGCTATGAGTTCAAAATCGTCAAGTCCGGCTATGCTGTTGACAAGGGCCGTGGTTCTGCCGCCGGAAAAAAGGCTGTCTATGTCGCGCTCTTCCTTGACTGCCATCATGGACTGAATGGCCCCGGAAAGAAGCTCGGAACAGCGCTGCATGTTCCTGCCTTCCGCTGTCTGCTCGTTGAACTGACGGCACACGTCGTACTGGGGAGTGTTCTGCCCTCGGCATGCCGTCCGCACCAGATCCAGTATTTTTTTCACTTCCGTATGATCGGCAATGATATTCCCGTCTGCGCCCATGTAGAGCAGGTAATACGGGTGAAGGCGGTTGCTTTGGGTGACGCTCACGCCCTGATTCAGATTACGCAGAGCAAACACGACGCCGGGCATGAGGCCAAGTTCCGGGCGGGCCGCAATGACGGCATGCAACCCCTTGGGAGCCAGAGCCTGATCGCCGTTTTCCTGTATGAAGTTCAGCAGATCCATACGAAAATCGTTCAGGCCGAGGTCGGTGATGGAAATGCCCGTCTTCAGATCTTCCATTTCAATGACTTCATCCTGGAGCCTGCGGAGTTGTTCCCGACGGTAGGAAACGTCCGTACTTTTTGCCGTAAGCACGTTGTCGTCGCCCGTGGCCGTGATATCCGCAATGACCATGCGGCTTTCCACACGCTCCTTCAAATTTATGTATTCATCCAGTGAAATGTCGGGCCAGTAATTCACAAGCTGAATGCTCGCGTTGGGCGAACCGATACGGTCAATGCGGCCGAATCGCTGAATGATCCTCACGGGGTTCCAATGAATGTCGTAATTGATGAGGTAGTCGCAATCCTGAAGGTTCTGCCCTTCCGAAATGCAGTCCGTGGCCACGAGAAGATCTATTTCTCCCTGTTCTTCGGGCATGATTCCGGCCTTATCCTTGGCCCTGGGAGCAAAAAGCGTGAGTATGGATTCAAAGTCATACGTTTTTTTCAGTGTGGTTTTCGGCGCGGATGTGCCGGTGACAAGCGCCGCATGAAGGCCGAGCTTCCTGATTTCCGGAGCAAGTTCTTCATAAAGATAGCGGGCTGTATCGGCAAAAGCGGTGAACAGAAGAATCTTTTTGTTTCCGGCATTGATGGGGTGAGCGATTTTCTCCGCAACATGTGCTTTCAGGTGTTTCAGCTTGGCGTCGTCTTCAGGGCCGACCTTGTTCATGGATTCCAGCAGGCTGTCTATAACGGCAAGATCGGCGGAGAGTTCCCTTTCCCATGTGACAATGTCCATGTCCGCCAGACTGATCCGTATTTTTTTCCCGATGGCGGGAATTTCCGCTTCCTCTTCCTCTTCCAGAGAGGGCGGAACTATTCTCTCCCCGGTGAAGCCCGTGCCCTTTTTCTTGAATGTGGCCACGCTTTCCAGCGTGTGTGCATAATTTTCCCGGAGTCCGCTCAGCGTCAGGCGGAAGGCTTCTACCGAACTTTCCAGCCTTTTGAGCAGATTTGTCGTCATAAGCGCCTGGAGACTCCGTTCACGGTCGGCCTGCCGCAGTACGTTTTTGCCCTCAAGTCTGGTATCGTACATGTCGGCATACTTCTTCACCCTGCTGGGAAAAAGATAGGCAAATGGCGTATAGACACAGAGCGTCAGTGCGGAAAGCTGCGTATAGATATCGTTGAAGTCCGGTACGCCGCTCTTTTCCGTAAGCGGGCAGCGGAAGGAAAGAGGTTTTCTTCGCTGCGGAAACGCGCCGATATCCTTTGTATCATAAAAAGTCTGAATGTGTCTGCGGGAACGCGCTATGGTCACGCTGTCCAGCAGCTCGAAAAAATCAAAATCCAGCTGATCCAGTATGGCCTTGGGCGTGCGTTCCTCCGGCGGCAGTTTCGACCACGCATTAAATGCCGTCTGCGCCCGGCGGAATATCTCTTCCACACTGCGGGAGCCGCGCAGTGTGTCGCTCAGATTTTCCGAATCCCCTTCATAGGCCAAAGCAAGCTGATTGCGGAGATCGTAAAAGCGATTGTTCACCGGCGTTGCCGAAAGCATGAGTACCTTTGTTTTAACGCCTTCCCGTATCACCTTGTTCATAAGCCGCTGATACCGGGTTTCATGCTCCTTGTAGGGGTTATTATTACGAAAATTATGCGATTCGTCGATGACTACAAGATCGTAATTGCCCCAGTTCACCTGATTAAGCGTAATGCCGAAGGATTCGCCGCTCGTGCGGGACAAATCCGTATGCGCAAGCACATCGTAATTGAAACGATCCTCCCGGAATATATTGGTCTTCACATTCTTGTTATAGGTCAGCCAGTTGTGCGCCAGCTTCTTGGGGCACAGAATGAGAACGGATTTGTTTCTCAGCTCATAGTATTTGACGACCGCAAGCGCTGTAAAGGTCTTGCCGAGACCCACGCTGTCGGCAAGAATGCAGCCGTTGTACGTTTCAAGCTTGTTGATGATTCCCACTGCCGCATCGCGCTGATAGTTGAAAAGTTTCTTCCATACAAGCGTGTTCTGATAACCCGTTCTGTCATTGGGCAGAAGATCTTCGCTGATATCGTCCAGAAATTCCCTGAATATGTTGTAAAGAATAAGAAAGTAGATGCGCTCCGGCGAATTTTCAACATACGCGGACACAATATGCGCGCAGACTTCCTCAGTAACATCCTGCACCTTGTCCGCATCGTTCCATACCGTATCGAACAGCTGAAGATACTTTCCTGTAATTTCTGCTTCAGTGAAACAGTTGATGAAGTTGGATATTGCATTGCCTTTCTGATAGCCGAGATCAACGGCTGTAAAACCCTGCAAGGGCATATACACAGCCGCAGAATCTCTGCTCTGCACGCAAGCAAAGGACTGCATGGGAGCAAGCGTTTTGTTGGAACGGAAAAGGGCCTTGCGGCGCAACCAGTCGGCACACTCCCGCGCTATGGCCCGTTGCGTGAGCTTGTTCCGAAGCTGTATTTCAAACTCCGTACCGTAAAGGCTGTGTTCGCGCCCGGCCTTGGGTATAAAGAACTCCCGCCGCTCTTTTTTTATCTTGTCGGTGGCTTCGTCAGCCGTGAACGTAGGGGCCGTAAAGATAAATTCCATCCCCTCAATCTTTTCCAGCTCTTTTTTCAGAGCTTCATAAGCATATATGGAAAAGCACGATGCCGCAATCTTCAGCCTGCTCTTAGAACGGAGTATTTCTTTAAGATTGTCACCAAACAAGCTGTTGATATTATCAAGAAGTTCCATGTTCATCCCTTTCGATGCCACCTGCATCCGAACGCCAAAGGCAGGATTTCCGAAAGAGTAGCGCAGAAACTCTTACTTGCCTAGCAGAATGCCATGCCAGTGAGAACCAAAAATATCCACATATCAAATATGTAAGTCTGTATGCCTATCAGTTTATTTTTTGTTGACATTTTCAAATGGGGGCTGTCCCAGCTAAGAAAAAAGAGCTAGGATAAGACCATGTATGAAAGACGCAGCAGACTAAATAATCGGCAACAGGCCGAACTCATAAAATTTTTTGTGGCTGGTGCCACGGCAAGGGTATCCGCCTTTTCGGCATGGTTCATGACGCCATGCCTAGCCGGGGAAATGTGATCATGCCTGCGCGGGGGCTTCCACCTGTTCCGGCATATGGACAGGTTCCACGTTTTTCCATGCCCCTTCTTTCTGGCTGGCTTCCCACAAGTCCAGCTTGCTTTGCAGTCCTACCCATAGTTCCGGGGAGGTGGAAAAGGCGCGGGAGAGGCGCATAGCCATATCTACAGTCACGGGCGCACGCCCGTTCACAATGGCGGAAAGGGTTTTGCGCGAAACGCCCAGCCGTGCGGCAAGCTCTGTAATGGAAAGGTTGAGAGGCTCCATATACAACCCCTTGATAATTTCGCCCGGAGAAGACGGGCGGCGTGTGGTAATGCGTCCCATGGCAAGCCCTCAATGGTAATCATGGTAATTTACAACGTAGACATCCCCGTTTTCAAAGCGGAATGTGATACGCCAGTTTCCCGATACATTCACCGCCCAATGTTCCGCAAGGTCTCCTTTCAGCATATGAAGACGTGAACCGGGGAAATTCATGTCCCCTACAGTCTTTGCCATATCCAGCAAGTCCAGAATCAGACGCAGCCTTGTAGCGTGTCTGGCCTGAATCCCTTTCAGACTGCCGGTATGGAAAAACAGTTCAAGCCCCTTGTGGGCAAAGCTCTTTATCATGGCCTATTGTAACCTCTTGCGTTACGGCAGGCAAGTAAGACAAGTGAGACGGTTCCAGAAACAAAAATCCCTGATTCCGCCGCGCCAGTTCATCCCCGTGCGACATGCGCGACATGAGTCCTGAACATCCCCCCTCTCTTCGTTTTGGCAGGACGGGTAGCACGGTTCACTTTTCAACCGTACTACCGTTCCAGCCCTTGCGGCCGTAGGAGGTATCACAGGTATCACGGGTAGTACGGTTGTTCTGAACATTTTCAACCTTTCAGGGGGGGAATGGATGAAATCAGATTCTCTCCTGCTGTTCTTCCTTCAAGCCCGGCATAGGGAGATGAAGGGGGAGAGGCATACCACCCCCGGAGTTACCACGCATCCCGCCCATGGCTTCCCACCCCAGACAGGCAAGCCAGACATGCCGGGGGATAGCCTTTTGCGCTGTGCGATAATATGACACCATGCGGCGACTCATGCCCAGAGCTTCAGCGGCTTTGCTCAAGGAAAGGCCGTTGCGCCGCATCCAGTCCCCGAACATTTCGTGACTGACCTCTCCGGCCTGCTCTTTTGCCCAGGCATAAATGTTGTCCGCACCAAGTTCGCTATCCTTCCATTCTACTGTACCGCCCCATTCCCCCACATGGGCAAGAACGAATACTTCCGGCAAAAGAATGCCGCTCAGTTCGGGAAAAGAACGCAGAGTGCTTTCCACATCCACATCCAGAACCTCCCCCGTACTCCAGCACGTCCGCAGTCGATAGGGCTGTAGAGCTTCCACTGATTTCAATTCCGGAAAGAAAAACTTGCTCATGGGTGATACCTCGTCCACGCTTCAAACAGCAGTTCCCGCCTGTCCGCCGCCAGCACATGGACATAAGGCGGAAGATGGTCACGGAATCGGATTTCCAGCTTGAAGGAAGCGAATCTTTGCAGGGTTGGCATGTGCTATTTGCAGGGCAATAGTTGCACCGGGCCAATTCCCTGTCACAGCGGGCGGTAATTCTGGGGATATTGGGGATATAGATCGAAAGCTGAAAAATGATTTATCTGTATGCCGCCAGCAGAGGTTCCGGCATGGCAGGCAAGCCCTCTCCATCCCTGAGGGCGTCCACGGTATCCGCCCACCATTGGAGCAGCAGCCGGACAGGTTCAAGATATTTCGTCCGATTATATGCCTGTTCAGTCGCATCTCCGGCCACATGGAAAAGCACTCGTTCACAGATTGCTTTCGGCGCGCCCGCTTCCAGTGCCAGAGTCTCAAACGCGGAACGGAAGCCATGCAGACAATGCTCCCCCTGCGGGATGCCTGCGGCCCTCAGAACCTTGCTCAGTCCGGTGTTGGTGATATGCCCGGACTTCCCCCTCTTGGAAAGCACCACATGCCCCGCCGATACAGTGCCAGTTCCTCAAAGGCTTTCTTCATTTGCCGGGACATGGGGACGATATAGCTCCGTCCGTTTTTTGTCTGAGGGAATACCCATGTACCAGCTTCAAGATTGAGGTGTTCCCATTGCGCGGCAATCATGTTCCCGTTCCGGACAGGCAGATAGCCTGACAGTTGCATGGCGTATCTGATGGAAGGCCCGCTTCTCCCGCTTCCCATATAAGCCCACAGTTTGCGGAACAGTTCAGCCGCTCCGTCATCGCTGACAATGGCGGGTTGGTGTTTCTGTTCCCCTGCCGGGCGTTTGGGCACAAGCCTTGAAAGATGTTCTGCGGGAGTGCCCGGGATATATCCGGCGTCCACGGCATAAGCGAAAATTCTTTCTATGAGGCCAGCCACACGGGAAGCCTGCGTATAGGCTCCCCTCTCCGCAAGCTTGTCGATAATCGGCTTGAGATGTTCTTTCCGGCGGATATCAACGATTGGAAGGTTTTTGATATGGGGGTTGATATGGTTTTCGACACGCCCCCTGTCTCCCTGTATGGTTTTGCCCGTCACATCCCCACGCATGGAAAAATATTCTTCGGCAACAACGGAAAAAGTTCTCTCCGCTTCTCCCTCTTTCCGTCTCTCCTCTGCCAGTTCCGCCCGCCTCTGTTCATTCGGATTTATCCCTTGCCGGAGAAGAAGCCTGAACTCATCCCGCTTACTCCTTGCCGCGCTGAGACCAGTTTCAGGAGCATAGCCGCACACAAGGTCAATCAAGGTTCGGCTGCCAGCCTTGCGCCCCCGGAAAAGCCACTTGCCTTCATTCTTTCCAGTCACAACAAGGGACAGGGAACCCCCATCACCAAGAGTGACAGGCTCTCCAAGCCGTAACGCCTTGCTGATTTCGGAGGAGCTTAGTCTGTTGAGTTTCGATATCTCATTTTTCGCCATTGATTCCCTATAGTTACACATAAATGGTATGGCTGAAAAGCCTCAACCTACCAGCCCTCCGGCCTTACCATACCTAAAACCATACCCGGGAACAATGACACTAGACGCCAAAGAACAACAAAGAACAATGTCAAAATACACTAACCAGCTAAAATAAAAGGACTTTGATTACAACAAACAGCAATCAAAGTCCTATAAAAACATTAGATTGGCGGAGAGGGTGGGATTTGAAATAGTTTAATAACATATCAAAAATATTTATTCTATTATTTTCTTTAACTTTTAAAGGTACACTATTAGGTACACAACTCTGCTTGGATAAAAACGCACTACGCCAAACAACGTAAGACAAAATCGTCACGCAAGCTATGTTTCCTATCCAGTCCCGCAAATTTGACAGCTTGTCAATGTCACGAAAAATTCCCTTTATTTTTCTCTCATTGAGATGAGATACCACACCTACGCCGAACGACGTGGGTGTGGTATTTCAGATAGTATTTTTTGTAACAACTACCATCTATATTTCTCATACAAAATCACTGTAGCAACAATAGTTACTGCCGCTGTTGCGAAACCACTCAGGAATATTTTTACCTCGAGCATGACAACTTGCCTCTCAGTTACAGGTTAAAATTTTCTCTATTATTTCTCAAGATCTCTTGCAATTTTGCTTGCGATTTGCAAGAGCAAGATAGCGATTCCTATCATGGTTGTTACCTTTATACCTGCGCTCACGTGTTCATCCCCTTGTTATGAATAAGAGACGAACCGAGTATGTTGAACATTGCTCCTGCAAGGTCGTTCATATTGTCGATATTGGCTTGAATCGGCAGTAGTCTGGCAAGCTCAGGAGACTGAATGGCAATCCCCATGACTTCAGTTCCGAGATTTTGCAGCATATGCAAAGCCTCCAGTGCTTTTTGTGAGTTGTCTGGCTGTCCATCGGTGATAAGCAGAAGAATTTTTCGGTTTTCTTTGAGGAAGAGCATCGTCTTGGCAATCCACCACAGTGCTTCCGCAAGAGGTGTTGAGCCTGTTACCGGAACATCAAAACCTGTTCCCACGCGCTGACCATGCCGAACCAGCGGGCATACACCGGGGATATCATTGGGAGTTGTTGCGGGGAATGCCGTCACCCCGACATTGATTCCCGGTATGCCTGAAAGTGCTGAGGCCACCGCGTAACAGGCTGACGTTGCCAAATGGATTCTGCGGTACATCGAACCTGAAATGTCCAGCAGGATATGTACGGCTGTATTGTCCCCCGGTACTTCTTCCCGCCGGAGAAAGACTCGTGGATTCTGGACAGATAGCCGATGCAGGAGCCGTCCGTCCAAACGTCCATATCTGCCCGGAGCAGTTCTCCGTAATGTCCGGGCCTGCATGAGAGCCTGTAGACGTGTTCTGAGTGCCCGTGAAGCGGAGAGGCTTTCCTGTCGCTGGTTCTCCGGCAGAGGATGAACTTCAAGTTGCCCCTCTACCGCTATGCGGACACCGGAATTTCGCGTCCCTGTCCGCGTCGCGTTGAGTCCGGAAGCAAGTTGTTCATCGAACGAAACGGGCAATTCTCCCTCTCTGGCGTGTATGAGTGTGTGGAGCTTCCCGGCTGACGCTGACGATTCACGTTCTTTTTGTGCCGGGGCTGTGTCTCCTTGTCGTTCCCTTTCACGCTCCTCAATCGAAGGGGATGAATCTGATTCTTCCGTTTTGTCATGCTCATTGCCCTTGGCTTCATCTCGCGATTCCTCCTGTGCAGTTGTATCGGCAATTTGTTCCGGTGATTGCGGTTCTGAACCTGAATCCGCATCAGCTTCCTTTTCCAGCAGATTCACGATTTTTTGTGCATATTCGATACTGTCTCCGGTGGAATGGCAGTTGCCGGGAAGCTGATTCAAGATGGCATCAATTTTTCCCCGAAGACCGGGCCAATGGTTTTCGATGACAAGGGCTTCCTCCTCTCTGTCTTTTTTGAGTTCAGGCACATCCCATGAGCGCAGGGTCAGCAGTATGTAATTTAAGATTGAGAAGGCCGGGGGATTGTCCCCGGCCTTCTCTTTCGACTCTGCCTTGAAAATGTATCGGATGAGCCACTCAAAGTGTTCCCGGCATCCGGGATATCGCTTTACAAGTTCATGTTCAATCCTCCAATCCTCTATCGAGTTCCAGATGTGTTTTTCAAATGGACTCATATTTGCATTGTCCAGAACTTGAAAATCGGTAAATCTGATATGAGCTGATTCATGATCAATAAATCCATTAACAAGAGAATACAATCTTTCATCTCCATCAGCAGGTAATACGGGAATATAAATTGTATTTCCATCAGTACAGGCGTTTTCTCTGTTGCCAATATCCACTTTGACGCCCAGCCTGTCTCCGAGCATGGAAGCGACCAGAGGCAAGGTACGTATTGTATTTGTGTGAATCATGATATTTCACTCCAATTACCATAAGCCCATGCTGTCAAGACTGGCAGCGGGAGCAATGGGTTCAAGCGGAATGGACAGGTCAGGCATATCTGGTATAGTTTCCTCCGGCAGTTCAGCATCAGCAAGATTTAAAACAGGTACAGTCGGGGCAAAGCTATCGAACAGGTCAGCAAGAGTATCCTCGGAAGATGCCGCAGTCAGAATCGCTTGCGTTTGTGAAAGTAGAGTGTCCTGTTCCTTGAGAATACACACCATCCCCTGAAGCATGAGCAGGTGCGCACCCGTAATGCTTCCCCTTTTGGGCATCTTTGCGAGAGCGGTTTCGAGAAGCTCAATTACAGGAACAACGTGCGGTTCCACGAAAGACAGACCGATCAACTTGTCCCGCATGGTTTTCAGGGGAGACAATGCCTTGTGGGTCACTTCCGTTTTTCCTTCAAACACCTTGCGCCATATCTCGGAGGCGTCTCTGGCTATTTCCCCGAACAGGGTGTTGCCAAGGTTTTCCACTTCCTCATGCAGGCCGGATTCTGTCATGGCTGTGCTGTCATCCAGTCCGGCGGCGGGAGCGACACGGTATAACTGCCATGTGAATTTCATACGGTTGTCGACATAATCCCGGCTTACCGTGGAGTTCTGGATGATGTTTGCCCATGCGGGATGTCTGGCGATCCATTCGGCAATACCTTCGTCATAGGAAGCAAGGAAGTTCCGCTTTTCCATGAAAAATTCATCACGGATGGCGCAGAGTCCATTAATAATATTCCCTGCCTTGTCTTCGGGAATGGCCCATCCGGAAAGGAACTTGACGCCATGCCTGTTCAGGAGATTGACGGCACGGGCCTTGAGTTTTGAGAACACGGCCAATCTGGCGGGATCACAAATTTTCTTGGAGCCAAGGGAAGCCAGGTCTTCCGGGGGAAGTTCCGCGCCTCCGAAATCTTCCTCTGTCAGCTTGGTTCTGGCTGACCACAGGGAAATGTCGAGGTTCAGGACAAGAATCCTGTCCAGCACATGCAGGGGAGTGATGAGAGTCGGTGTGTTCATGATGATACTCCTTCAAAGATAAAAGATGAGAAATAAGAGAGTTAGCTGTTTTCAGTCATGTCCGCATTTTGTGGGAAATACCTTCGCACCATTTCGACAAGCGCGGCGCGGCTGGTTGCGGAAGCCCTGAATCCCAATGCCCTGTCCATGGCGTATCTGACTGGCGAGATGCCCTGCTTCGCCAGAGGTTGAAAGGCAACGGTCAGTTCCGCCCAGCGGATGAGCGTTCGCGTGGACAGCGTAACGTCCAAGGCGTCATGGGCTGTGGAATTTCCCATGAACTGCGTTCTCACGTCATTGGCGAATTCAACCATTTTCTCGATGATTTCAGCAGGGATTGTCGGGAACATTCTGGTCAGCATGGCGCATTCAACATCCGTGGCGGGGTAGTCCATTTTGACAACCATGAACCTGTCCATGAATGCGAGATTCAGGCGCATGACTCCCTGATATAGTCCTGTTTCATCGCTTCCTCCGTTGGAATTGGCGGTTACAATGAATCGGAACATGGGGCTTGGTGTAACAAGTTCTCCCCCATTTTCGGCTATGCACAATGGGGAACCGTCAAGGATGGTGTTCAGCCCCGCAAGGGTTGCCGGAGAACACAAATCAGCCTCGTTGAACAGGAATATTCCCCCCGTTTTCATAGCCAGAGTCAGAGGGCCGTCCTCAAAGACCATATTGCTGTTTTTCACGGACAAGTGGCCTACGAGTTCAGGGAACTCAAGGCGATCATGTCCGGTTGCTTCATAGACAGGGTAGTTCAGACGTGCCGCAATCTGCCGTACAAGGCTGCTTTTCCCGGCGGAGGTTGGCCCGAAGATATACAGCGGGTCAGGATTCCGCATAAGAAACCAGACAATCACATCCCTGCTGGATTCATGGAAAACGTAGGCCGGATCAATTTTCGGGGTGTACTCTGACGGCTTTTCGTATCCTGAAATCATTGTGCCGGAAGGCTTGCCGCTGAATATTTGTCCGGCATCGAGTTGGACGGCTTTGGGCATGTCGTACTCCTTTAAGCGAAACCGTCCCCCTTTGACGGGGGACGGTTCACTCGGTAAGATGTTGAAAACTGGAGGTTATAATGTCTCAGACTATTTCCATCGACAACGCTACGCTGGCTTCATTGGATGCCGCCGCTTCTCTGCGGAATATGACGCGTGAGGACACACTCAGGGAAGCCGTGGATCGCCTTGCCGAATATGACGCATGGTTTCGTAGAAAGGTTGAAAAAGGATTAAAAGATATTGAAAACGGACGCATTTTTACCCAAGAAGAAGTAGAAATACGCGCTCAAGCTAGACGTGAACGGTTACTTGCGAAGGAGAGTGGCCTCCAATGAAAATTGTTTGGTCGGCTTCTGCCGAGGAAGACCTCGCAAATATTGTTGATTATATTGCAAAAGATAATATTAATGCAGCATTACGCATAGATGAACTATTACGTAATGCTGCAAGCAATTTATGCTTTTATCCATTAAAAGGAAAGCAGGGGCGTGTTTTAGGGACACGAGAATTAGTGGTTCATCCTAATTACATTTTAATATATACTCAAAGTAATAATAACATTAATATTATTAATATACTGCACACTTCACAACAATACCCTCCAGAATAGTTTTATATTTGATTAATAAATATTAATACTTCGCTCTAACCTGATTTCAAACGGATTATCCCAAAAGTCCCCCCTTACTTCTGTGTCGTCATAATCTTCGCCAATGCGTATGAACAGAAAATCCTTCCAGTCGAGTTCTGCCAGCAGATTTTCGATAAAGCTCACATCAGAAAAATCCTCGTACCATTTGACACACTCCCACAGATAGACTTCAGCACCGGAGTCAGCATCCTCATAGTGCTTGTCCGCGTAGGCAATGAAATCCGTAATGACTGAGAACGCCTCGGAATTTTTATTCAGGGTGTTCAGTTTTTTGTGCATCCTCTGAACCGCTGGCTGAGTGAGAGCCAGCCCGATATCAGACCTGTAGCCCATGTGTTTTCTCCTGTTTGTTTGTGGTGTTGATAAAAAGTCGTACAGACGGCGCACCGATTTTTTCATGGCGGGCAATGAGGGCGGGAACATCGACATCATCCATGCCCCCATCGTGAAACAGTTCGACAAGCTCTCCTGCGAGACTGTCCCTGTCGAGCGTCCGTCTGCCGGGACTTTGCGTGACACGAAATCGTGTTGTTCCCGCCTCAATCCATTGTCCCTGAATATCCGCATGGGCGTACCATTCCTTCATCATTCCCTCCCGTTCCCTGATTTTTTCATCCAACGCGGAGCGTTCATCTTTCCAGAGAGCGAGTTCGTCCAGAGAGAGTTCCAGTTCAGGATGGGCTACTCCGATGAATTTCGGACAGTCTGAGCTTGCATCGCAGCAGGAGCAAAGCGGATGAAAGCCTGACGGGGTAGGCAGTCCGTCCACGTCCAGTTCTCTCCGCTGAACCTGTTCCTGTATTTGCCATATGTCTCTTGCGTTGCTCAGACAGGCACTGAGGAGGCTGTCATTTGGGAGATATGGGCCAAACGCCGTAGCGTTTGTCATGGACAGAGCCAGTACCCATGCCTCCATATCCACCTGTTCAGGGTCTTCGGGAAAGGCCACTCCCCATAACGCCTTGATTGCCTGCGGGAATGTCAGTCCGGATAAAAGAGGATTTCCTTCGGCATTCCTCAAATTAAAGGACGGCGTGTTCCAGTACCGATTCAGCATGGAAATCTGACCGTATGCCTGTGTCTCGTATGAGGCATACAGTGTATCCGGTAGCCTGCCACAACTCTTCACTTCCAGCACACGGACAGTTGGACAGGGCCGGACGGACACGAGCAGAAAATCCAGATGTGCCCGGACAGGGTATCCGTCATTGTCCACCGCAATTTCAAGCTGGCGGACAACGGGTAGATTCAGGGCTGACAATGCCTTGGCGACTCCATCCTCAAACCAGTGGCCTCTCTGGAGTGTAAGTGTCCGGGACAGGTTTTCATCGGCTTTCTTTAAAGAAAGCCGATGGATGATGGACACCCTTGGACACTGAATGAATTGCCCGATATCACTCATACCGATATATGCCGAGCGTTCACCCAACATTGCCTGTGTCTGATGTTCCCCCGAAATGACAAGACCCTGCCGAATCAAGTCCAGCAGAGCTTCACTACGATTTGTGGTCATGGTCTTCTTCTCCGATAGAGATCGAGTAAAAGGAAGGGCCGTCCCGTGGGACAGCCCTTTGCCAGTTCAGCCTGTTTATAGAAATCTCATGCGATATCGGCATACTTCCACCAGAGCCTCTGCTGCTGGTTCCATGTAAAACCTGCCGCCATGAGCAGCGTCTTCTTGCAGGCAGTTTCCCCCTTGGCAATGATGCAGAGCCTTCCGTCCTGAGTCTGGACTTTCCGGTAGGTCACGCCATCCAATTTGGGCAGATTTTTAAGATCGTTTACGGTTCGATTTGAGGCCCCTGAAATTTGATTTTCAATGGTTGTATTGCCTGAAGGCTCTTTTTGCCTCTGTGGGCCTCCTATACTCCTTTTTTGTGATGAGGCCGATTTTGAGCTTATTTTTGCCCCCTCTCCGTCATCGTCTTCCGTCACGATGCCGAGCATGGCGCATAACGAATACCTGCGGGCGTATGTAATTGCCGATCCCATGCCCTGCGGATCGTTCTTCGGCAGGGGAATGACAGCCAGTGATGAAATCCATTGTCCTGATTCCGCATGGATGAGTCTTGTTTCCAGACCAATATGCCCCGCCCCCAATTCAACGGGAGCGGGACATGGTAGTTGTGTGAACCAGATTCCGTGAGAAAGCAGTTCACTCCGGCATGACTCCATAACGCTGTTCAGGGTCGCATAGTTACTCTTTGTGAATGGATTTGTAGCGTCTTTCAATGCTGGTAGAAGATTTTTCTGAATTTGCAACATAGCTCTGGAAAGTTTGCTGATATCCTGCGATTGATTCATGTGTCCTCCTTAAATGAAAAAAGCCATGAAGAGCATGGCCTTTCGTTTATTTTCCTAATAATTATACATATGTATATAAAAATGAATTACACTATTATTCTGGTGCATGAGGCTTTCTCACAGAACACAATCGAACAACTTCAGCTACGATATTAATAACTATTTCACGTTCCTCTGGTTCAAGATGGCTGATCAGCGCAGCTATAGTTTCTGCCTGCGCTTGAACGTCTTGCGATGGTTCTTTTAAAAGTTCACAGACAGGGCATCCAAACAAATCCGCAAATTGCTGAAGCCTTTCAAGATTAAGCGAGATTTTGCCACTTTCCATACGGGAAACACTCTCTTTTTCCACAGAGATTCTGCTTGCCACCTGAGCTTGAGTCAAGCCAGCCGCTTTACGGCGAAAAGTAATATTTTCAGCAGCCACAGAAGCGATGCTCCGATTTTTCATACAAATCCATCCCCGCTTAAACGAAGTGTAGAAAACAGTTCAGGATATCAGCTTTTTTGACCTCATAAAATTGATGTTGCACGTTATTTTTTAATGCGTAAAATGCAACCAAAAAGGAGGTCATTCAACCGCGTATAGTCATGCTGCTGAAAGGCTGTCGGGTATTTGCGTCCCCCGGCTTTTGTTGAGGGCGTGGTCGGTGAATCAAAGTGAAGCATGAAAAGATTTGGGGTACAGGGTAAAAGGCAATTTGATGTTCAGTGAGCAGGTATTTTGAAGCAATCTGAATATCCCAAGAGCTTGGAGCATCAACATGCTCATTCTCCAAACATCTTTTTTCTGCATGCCGAGAGGAAAGGAGGTACTATGTTGAATTGTTTGGCGGAGTTCCGGACATACTGGAAATGTTCTTCCGGTTTGCGGAGGCTGACTGTGTGTCTGTGCGTTGTCATGGCGTTTCTTTTTTGTGTTCAGGATGTGTCTGCGGCGGGCAGCATCGTTTTTTGCAGGAGTGTTGCTTCCGATTACACCCCGGTAGAGCCTGCGGAAGAATTTTCGACAACCAAGACATCATGGGTTGCTGCCTTTGACGAGCCTTGCGGTGTACCGCAGCTGATTTTTTCCATCTATCGCAGAAATGACCCCGGCGAAGAGCTGCTTTATCGGGAAGAGATCGCCATTCGTCCGGAATGGAACCTTTTCACCGTGACGGATATGGAGTTTCCCGGTGACGGAACCTATATCCTTGCCTTTAACCGCCCTGATGGTTCTACATTGGCCGATGGGACTGTCAGAATCAAAGCGCAGCTGAAACCGGAGGATGCACCTCCTCTCCCGGAAAAAATTGAGATGGAAGGCGTCACCCTCGAGGCTCTGTTCAACAAGTTCAAGATGTCCGCACAGCCTGTGGCGGAATAGGCCGGTACGACATCTGAAACATAAGGAGTAGTGTCATGCGTAAAAAGTATTTTCTTGGTCTGGCGGCTCTGTGTGCATTTCTCTTTTTGGCGCTGAACGCCGAAGCCGCGCGTCAGACACGTGATCTTGTGTTTGAGGAGGAGGAAGATGTGCCTGCAGCAGCGGAAGAGGTGAAAATTCCTGATGCCCAGGTTGTGGCGGTAAAGGCCACCATTGAGCTGAAGCGCAACGGACAGGTTTCCACTGTTTCACCTTCGCACGAGTTCAAATCGGGCGATCGCGTTAAGCTTGTGTATACGCCGAATATTGATGGATATGCCTACTGGATGGCCAAGGGGAGTTCCGGTGCGCTGACAGTGCTCTTTCCCTCCGTGCAGGCAGGTGTGGACAATAAGGTGACGCGCAACACCGAATATACCGTGCCGGTAAAGGGGACGTTCAAGTTTGATGACACTCCCGGCAAGGAAGAGCTGCTCTGCGTTATTTCTCCTGAACGTATTCCCGAACTGGACAAGATAATCGCCGAAAACTCCAAGGGCGTGATTCCTGCGGAAAATGCGGTGCAGATAGCGGAAGTTGAAAAAAAGAACACTTCCCGGCGTCAGACGCGCGATCTCGTCTTTGAGGAAGAAGAGGAAGAAGAGATCAGCACGAAGACGCAGGTTGCTCCCAGGGGTGAGCCTTTTGTCGCCTATTATGTTCTGAACCACAAATAAAGAGAACTGCGGAACCCGCCTTTCCGGACAGGAAAGGCGGGACTTTGGAGCACCGTCATGAAATTTCTCCATGTCGTTTTTTTCCTGCTCTTCTGTCTTTATCTGTTCCCGTCCGCTGTGTATGCAGGGAAACTGGAAAACAGCTTCGCCGCCGCCCAGAAAGCCTATCAGGAAAACCGGCTGGATGAGGCAGCGGAAGGATTCGGCGAGGTGGCCGCCATGCTTGTCAGGAACAAGCAGATTCCGCAAGCAAGACTCGTACTCGGCAATGTCGCGACCATCCGTATTCGGCAGGAGAAATATCGTGAAGCACTCGACACCTATGCTCAAGCCCTGAAGCTGCCTGGTAAAGTTGCTGCGGATTTTCAGCAGAAAGCTTGGGGTAATATGGCGGTATGCCACCATCATCTTGGAGAATTTGCACTCAAGGCGGATTATCTTGAGCGACTGATAAAACTTTCGACAGACAAAGCCAAACTTGCCGACTGGTATGCCCAGTTGGGAGATGCCTATAAGGCACTCGAGCTTTATTCTCGCGCAGTGCCCGCCTATGCAAAGGCGGCGGAACTGCTCCCACAGGACGGGGATCGCGAAATGCGTCGCCGCATCCTGACGGCTTGGGGTTTGTGCGCAGGCAATCTGGGTGATTTTGTACAAGCGGAAAAACTGTTGGCCGAAGTCATCAGCAGTGGGGGAGAACCGCTGACCAGAGCGGAATCCTCCAGCAATCTCGGCATTCTGAAATGGGAACAGGGCTATTACCCCGAAGCCGCCGATCTCCTTCTGCAATCTCTGGATATCGAAAAAGAAGCCATGCTTCGTCGCAATGAGGGCGTGGATAGCAACAACTACGGACTGGTTCTGAAAAGTGCCGGACGCCATGAGGAAGCGAAGAAGTATTTCAGCTGGTCCATCGCCATTGCCCGCGAGGTGGGCAATGTACGTGACGAGGCCATTGCGTTGTCCAACATGGCGCTTGTAGCAAGAATTACGGGAGACCATGCTTCCGCTCGGCGCGATTATGTGGCAGCGCTTGAACTCTACGAAAAGGACGGATTCCGAGAAGGACGCGCGAACACGCTGCTTGGGTTGGGAAAAATTTACGAAGTGGCGGATAATGACTATGCCCGTGCGCTGAACTGCTACCGCCAGGCCAATGCCATTTATGAAGAGTTGGAAATGCCTCGCGGTATTGCAGAGAGCCTGAATCAGATGGGCCGCTGCCTGCGTAAAGCCGCTACTCCGAAAAGAGCCGCACGTGATCTGGTATTCGACGACGAGGAAATCACGCTTCCTTCCCTTGAGCCTGCTATGGCCCGTCGGGAATCAGTGGAAGCGTACACCCGTGCTCTGTCCATAGCCAAAGGGCTGGGCATGCGCGAGCTGATATGGAGCGCTCATCAAGGGCTGGGCTTCGCTCTGCGTGAGGAAGGGAAGAACGCCGAAGCATTAGCCGAGTACGAAAAAGCCATTGCTCTGGTGACGTCTATGCGTGGCTCGCAGTCTGATGTGGAACTGTTGGGCGAATACATGAAAGACAAGGGCGAACTCTTCACCGAAGCCATGGAGCTGTGCGTCGCCCAGTATAAGGAAACGGGTGAGCAATCCTACATGGTGCGGGCCATGGAGCTGGACGAGATATACCGCAACGAAATCATCAAGGCCAATACCCAACTGGTTCGCATGGACTATGCGGAGCCTGAAAAGCAGAAGCTGTATCAGGACATCCTGAGCCTTGCCGCCCGGCGGGACAAGGTGGCTTCCCATACGCCTGCCCTGCCTGAAAAGACGAACGGAGAACAGACGCCGGAAGAAGCCCGTCAGGCAGCTTTACTGGAAGAAGAGGCCAAAGCTTCCAAAGAGCGCGTTGTCACTCTGGAAAAAACCTTTAACGACCTGCTGGCCGAGTGGAAGAAGCGTTACCCCGAAGATGCGGCAATGTTCGATTCCAACGCCAAAATTGATACGGCGGCAGTCCAGGCATCCCTGGAACCGGATGAGCTGGTACTGAACTATATCAGTCTACCAGATACTTTGATTATTGTTTCCATTGCCAAGGAATTTGTGCGGATTTATGCGGAGCCGGTGACGGCAAAGGAAATTGATGAAAAAATCAAGAAAGATTTTTTGATGGAGATGATTGAAGGCTTCCGTGATGTTAATACGCCTGTTCAAGAAGAAGCGGCTATGCGTTCAAGCACAGCCTATTTCAGTCATATGTATGATTTGCTTATTTCACCTGTAAAAGATGATGTCCAAAATAAGGATCGTCTGATCATTATCACTAGTGGTTTTTTGGCTCAGTTTCCTTTTATGGCACTAGTAACGAATGGAAGTGATCCTGTACGTCCAGCTTTTTTAGTTGAAGATAAAGAAATTGTCCATTCCAGACTGACGTTTTTTGATCATGCAAAGAGTAGAGATTCAAACCAATCATCAGCTCTTAGCATAGTGGCAGCAGGAAATCCTCGCAACAGTTTATTTCCTATTCTAAAAAGTCTAAAGGGAGCAGAAGTAGAGGTAGAAAAGGCTGCTCAGTCTCTTGGTGTTGATTTGAATTCTGACAATATAAAGTATAATACTGATGCAACTGAGACATGGATTAAAAATTTAATTATTAATGGTGGCAATGATATTATATACTTTGCTACTCATGGGATGCCTTTTTCAGATACATATACATCATATTATGTAGATTTTGAAGCCAAGATTGCTCATTTGAAAGAGAGTACAAAAGATAAATTTAGAAAATCAAAAGCCTATATGGAACAAAGTCTTCATGGCCTGTCTATGCTTAATGGATATCTTTACATGGCAGAAAGTGAACAAGATGACGGCTTTTTGACCATAAAAGAACTTCTTGAATTTCCAAATGATGCTCTAAAAAATAGTAAAATTGTGATTCTTTCAGCATGTAATACAGGTGTAAGTTTTGCACCAAAGGCACTGGAAGATGATGAGATTATGGCTGTTCTTTCTTCTGAAACAGTTGAAAAAGAGCTACGAGGTTCAGGATGGGTGCCAAGTATAGACCAAATATCTTTTGTTGATACCTTCATGAAACGTGGTGTCAAACATACCTATGGGACTTTATGGTTTGCTGATGACAGAGCAAATGCTTATATACTTCCTTTATTTATTGATAAATCTAAAACAAGTGAGACTACAAAAGCCTATACAGAAGCCATAAGAAAATATTTAGAAGAATCTAAAAAGAACAATAATCTTTTGGGTAATGATTGGACTTCCATTCCCCAACATCCCTACTTCTGGGCCGTTGGAGCTATCTTCGGGCATTAATAACATTCAACATACATTTGGAGGAAGAGAATGCAGAGACTTCGCAAATTTCTTGTTGCCGTGTTTCTGACCGCGCTGACTGCCGGGCTGGTCTGGGCTGGCGCAGAATTGCTGGGCCAGGCCAACAAGTCCGCCGCAGACGCCGGTTCCAACGCGGCAGATCTGGAAATGGCTTCGATTGAGTTCAGCAAGCCCCCGGCGGAAGCCGTCAACGTCAACTGGGGCGAGATAAACAGGTTGCGCAAGCAGATGCAGACCAACACGGATCAATACAAGCGCCTTGTCAGCGGTCTTAATGGTGAAAAGGCCAGCGCAAGTGTTCAGGCTCAGGGCATGAAGCTGGCCAACGCCTTCCGCGACCTGTGCGAAAAGGAAGCCAAGTTGTGGGATGCTGCCGGTAACTGCCCGACACGGGCCAGGCTTGCGCGTGAAACCGGCCTCAGCCGTGTGGCCAGCGCGGAAATGGCCCTCAGCGGCGCGGACGCCGACAAGATTGATGCCTATAACGAGCAGATGTCCAAAATGCAGGACGCCCGTTCCGACTATACTGCCGACGCCAAAAAGGACCTGAGCCTTGCGGATCGGCAGTCTCTTCAGTCCAGTCTGCTGCCCAAGGCCCAAAGCCTGCTGACCAGCGTGACCACGCTGTCCTCGCAGGTCACCGGCCTATTGAAGGAAGTCACCAGTCAGGCGGGTTCCATCGCCAGTGGCGATCCCATGGCCATTGCGGGCTGTGCGCGGCAGGCGATCAGCGGAGCGTCTTCGGATAATCCGGCCATGGCCCTTCTCAGCCCGGTCAAGGCTCTTTCCAGCATGGTCATGTCCATGCTGAGCAGCGTCAAGGGGTTGATCTCCGACATCATGTCACTGGCCTGATGATTTAATACTCAGCACAAGGTTCGGGGATATTCCATCCCCGAACCTCTACTCTCCATGAAAAAAATTCGATTTTCCATTTTATGTTTTGTTCTGACCTGTTGCCCGATGGCATATCCGGAAGCCAGTTCGGCCGAACTTTCCCCGGCATTGTGGGACAGTTACCTGACCCTTGCCCTGAATGCGCGTCCAGCCAACTTCTCTCTGTGTCCCGGACGCCTGCTGCGCGGCGCTCAAACCGGGGCTGCCGCCTTTTCACATGCGTGGAAATACCGGAAGACGACATACGAACTGCACTTTGACAGCAGACAGGCGCTTGGAAGGACGGTCTATGATCTGGCCCTGCACAGCGGGGATATTCCTCCGTCTGTCAGCAGAGAACGCGTAGAAGCGGGAGTGGAAGGTTTTCACTACGACATAACCCAGATTTGTGTATGGCTGAATGATGTCTTTGCGGGAAAAAGAGAAACTCCCGTTCGTGAGACGCTGTTGTTTATGGGATACCTTCTGCAGGATCAGGTGGTCGTGCTGAAAGAAGGACGTTTCATACCGGGAGGAAAAATCAGGCATATCCTTGCAGCAGCCGAAGGAAAAAAGCGTTCTCTGGAGGAGAATCTCAACCATGAACGGCTGCATGTGTTCTGGGATGAAGATCCGACTTTCGTGAAGCAGGCCCGTAAGGCTTGGGAAGCCTTACCTGAATCCGGGCGGGAACAGGAGCGTAACAGGTTCAAGCAGTACGCTGATAATGAAGAACTGCGTCTTGAGGAATGGGCTGTGCGCGAGGTTCAGGCACGACGTATTATTCTGAAGGGTTTCTAATGCGAGAGAGACAATTCGTTATCTGCATCATGGCGGTGTTATGCATTAATTTTTTATCCATACCGTTTACAAACGCAAAAGAGAACTTTTTGATTGATATGCGGAAAATTGAAGGGAAAGGATATACAGATTCAGAATCGACTGTTCCTTCCGCGAGGAAAAATCATGAACCGGTGTCTTCAGGCAGCACTGCGGAATCCCAATCCACTCCTGAAGCAGAAAAATCTTCAGGTTTTATAGTACCGCGTATATCCGGTTCTCTCGTCAAGGAACTGGAAGAAACAGGCATGGCGGTTATTTATCTGGAATTTGCTCTCGGGAAGGCAGAAATCTTGCCCGAGCATCTGCCATGGATTGATGAAATCCATGATGTCCTTGTCATTCACCCGGATTGGAAGTTGTTGATTGAAGGGCATACAGACAGAAGTGGCCGCCCTGAATGGAATAGGAAACTTTCTTTGCTTCGGGCGGAAGCAGTTCGAGATGAACTGCTGAAACGAAATGTATCGCCTGCGCGTTTGCGCTGCGTCGGATGGGGATCTGAGCACCCCATCGATACGGCAGACAACTCGGAAGCATATGCGCGCAATCGCAGAGTGGAGTTGCATCGTGATTAAAAATAATCACGATTATGGGAGATATATATGAGTAAAGTAACAGGTATAAAAAATTCTAAACAGAAATATATTGAAATATGCCACCAACTTCTAACCTTGGAGTGAACGCTATGTTTAAAAAAATCGTTACTTTTGTATTTGGTCTGTTGGTGATGTGTGCGGTAAGTACAACAGTCCAAGGATTTGAACTCGGTAGTCAAGAGATCACTGTCGTAAAAACTGAGACAAATTCTGCAGTTGAGGGATATCTTCTCTCTGAATATATGTATCAGATGGATTTTTACACCATTTGTACAGCACCAGGGAAATGTGCAACTCTTGGATCTGCAACGGATCTCAAACTAACGGATGGTGTAGATGATCCGGACAGAGTGTTTGAATTCTTTCCGTCAGAACAGCAGTACATCAAAGTCATAGGTGATTGGAAGATTATGAGTGATGGTACAGTTATTCTGGATACTACAAAGCCTTTTGAGATTTGGGGAAAGGCAAACAACGCAGCTAAGCAGGACATTGAATTTAACAAAGTATTTCCGCCAATGGATTTGGGAATTTAAAGAACTTTAATCCTAGTGAGGTTAAAATTACAGCCACCCGCAAAGCTGATGTTTTGCTCCAGTCCTATAAGGTTTTACTCGGCCAGCGCCTAAATGACGCTGGCTTTCATTTTATTCAAGCCCAGTGCCGTTGTCACTTTGGATTATTTCTTGAATCTGTTGCGGGATATAAAAACCATCGAATTTCCAGCATAACTCAACCAGCTCCAAACTTAAAAAATATGTATTAGCCATGCTCTCAGTATTGTCTTATCCAAATGCCTATACAGGAGGTTTTGTCATATGCGTCCATTCCAGTGCTTGACGTAGTAAGTCTATTTTACATTTTTGTTTAGTGACATAGATCATGATTTCTTCAACGCTATCAGGTAAATCGTCTGGTGTCATAGTGATAATACTCAATTCCATATCAATTTTGTTTGAAAATAAACTTCCAGCACAAGTGCAAGTGTAGTCGTTGTCCTTACTTGGTTCTTCAAGTATTCTAAACTCATACTCTCTTGTTTTTATATCAAATTTTTCCATGGTAAACCTCTATGCCCGGTTATATTTCCAATACAGGTCATATTTATTCTGTTTTGAAATCCAATATTCAGGAGTAGTATCAAAAACATCAGCTATCTTTATGGCACTATCAATCGTCAATGCGCGTTTACAGGAAGCAAGCTCGCTTATTCGTGAAGAAGAAACATTGATACTCCTTGCAAATTCAGCAAGATTCATGCCTTTATCTGAAATTCTCTTTCGCAACTCGATTCCCGGATGTTCAGGTGTAATATTCATAAATCCTCCGTTATGTGAAATGTAATATACGAATGCCATAATATTAGTGAAGTGTATTATTTTTTACAGATTTAATAATAAAATCTGCTTCTGCCCCAGTAAGCTGTTCAAGAGATTTATTAACTATGGACATGGCGAGTTCATCTCCAGTAGTATGTTGTCTGGAGGCAAGTTTTTCAATAAAATTCATTTGCTTTGCTGATATAGACTTTAATCCTCCACCTTGCATTTTCGATTTGTCAGCATCACCAGCATTAGCATTTTGCTGTAGTGAAAGCATATCCTGACATGATTCTGGGCTATCATCTTGAACAGGTGTTATGTCGATAATACTTGATTCGCCTATATCGTCCAGTGAACTTGAAATATTAAAAGCATCTGACAAAGCTCTGGATTTTGCTCTGGTGGAAGCAACACCAATGATTCGATTTATACAACCACGAGGAACATTATCAGGACTGGCATCTCCGATATCAGAAAAGACTCTGCCGTCACTCGTTTTTACAACTGCTTCACAAATACAAGTGTTACTGTTTTCAGATACGGGAAATTGAATAATCTTTGAAGTAATGGAATCTATGCCACATTGATGTGCATAATCAAGTTTTCCTTAGTAAGTTGTAATGTCTTTGCCATGTATGGAAATGACAGTATTTGATTTTACTTTTGGACTTGTTGTAGTTTTCAAATTGATATTTGATTTGGACATAAGAACTCCAAAAATAAAGAACGGCATATGTTCTCAATTCTGAGAAATCTATGCCGTTCCTGTTGATGATTTTCTAATGTATTATCTGCTTTTTCTGACTATCCAGGAGCCTTTATCACGATGCTCTTTACCTCTTGATTTTGCCAAATATGAAGCCTGATAAAAGACTCTGTTGTACTGATCTTCAAAATCTTTCGAGTTCTTGTCTATCATGATTCCGTTGTCTCCATTTTTGTTACAGAAATCTACCAGGCCATCTTCATCAGAGTTGTTCATTTTCTTCCAGAGGCTATTTGCTTTTTTATGAATGTTTGTAGTCGCTCTATGAGCATTTCCATTTACAAGAAGAAGATAGTGGAAATGTTTATGGTCTTCGTTATGTTGTTCTGGTACAGATATAAGAACTGGATCTGTTCTATGTCCACCTTCAATTCTTTCACGATTAAGTATTCTTTTAAAGTTGTAATTAAAATCATAAATCTTGTTTTTATCACATGTTATATCGTCTTTCGGATAACGAACATCAAACCTGACGGATAATACTTTTGAATGTTTTTTCAACATGGAGTTAAGAGAGGATTCAATACGTTCGAGTATTTCTTCAATACATCCTTGATTCTTTTCTTTATTGGTATTGATAGAGTAGTTATGAAATTTATTATCATATGTGATTTTCATAATGGTTCTCCTGAGATAATATGCTCAATATGTTGGTTGCATATTGAGCATTATGTTTGATGTTATAAGTCTTTATTGTTGTTTTAATATAATTTATTATAATAAGTTTTATTATAATGAATTTGTTATAATAATTTTATTAATAGGTATTACCTTTTTCCTAGATCGTATATATTACGTCATATCAGAACTACTTATCGTTTTGTATGTGTCATTGAAATAAGTTTTTTCATATAATTTTGGCGGAAAAGTTTTAATTTACAGATATATCTTCCACTTGAGTTCAAGGCTTCAGTAATGTTCTTGTTGTATCGAAATATCACATTCCTTTGCACATAGATTTGAATGAAGAAAAATCGTTCTAAAAAAACAGTAGGGAGGGATTTTTAGGCGCAATTTCGGCTAAAAATTGGGGGATACTCTCGTCTGGACATGGCCGCAGCCAGATCAATGTGGCTCTTCAACGCCGATGAACGCGAGCGCCTGTTAGCCGAAGATAGAGAAAAGACTCGCCGTGATAATGCCGCTTATTATGAAACAGGGCTTGTAGAAGGACGTATAGAAGGACGAGCAGAAGGCTACGCAAGTATTATTACCCATATGCTCGCTCAAGGTCTTTCACCGGAGCAAATCAGTTCGTTTACTGGCCTTACTTTGAGTGATGTTAACGCGCTTATCGCAAGAAAGTAAAAACGCATGAACTTCTATATGCTGGTGAACAAACCCTTTTGACTTGCCTATGAATCATGTCTTGATTTATGGCCTTCTCTGAAGAAAAAACAAAAATTTTCCAACGTCTCCCCTATTTTTAGCCCCAAAAAGGGATAAAAAAGGGGATGCCCTGTCCCCAATTTATCCTTTTTTATTGACATAGCCTTTGTATTTTCCTTTGGTACAATTTCTACTGGCAAGCCTTTCATCGTTACGCTTCTGCATCAAGCAAAGGAATAGGCTTCTGCTACCCTATCATCCAACAAACTCTGAATACTTATTCCCCTCAAAGACTTTAACTCTATACTTTTCTGCACATTGAAACATCATGCAACATGAATCTACTGGACTACTCTCCGATGTACAGGAGGAATGTGTTCTGTACGATAAAATAACGGAACCATCTTTGATCGTCAGCAGAAGTAAAAAAAGCCCCTCTCGAAATGGAAAGGGGCACCTTTATGCATAGTTTCAGGCGATTAATACGGATAGTCGCCCGGTTCAAAATAAGGATTCCTGAAGATTCTCCCCTTTGGACGGCCTACCTGTTTGGGGCGGAAAGGATTCTCATGAGCAGGGTAAAGATGCCCTGACTGTTGAAGATAGTACAAAGCACCCTCTACATCAGCAGCCTTATACTTTTTTCTCAATGCCTGCTTGATCACCACTTCAGGAACTTCAAAAAAGTTGTTTTCCAGAACAAAAAGCATAATGTCACAACAGCATCTCTTATTGAAGTCTCCGTAGTCCTTGATACGGTATGCAAAAGTGTGGGAAGCAAATATTTCTGTCATATTTATTGCGATTTGTATAGTTTCTGCATTAATTTTGATTGACGAATCTATCTGATGCTCTGCGAGGTGAAGAATTCCAGCAAGCCGAAGGGCATGCTGTCCCATGCGTTCACCAAAGTCCTTGACTTTATATAAGTATCCGTCATGATGACATTGCTCATGCCAAGTTCGGTTAGCATCATGAAAAAGCTGTTCCGCATCACGTTCGACAAGAATCAGAGTCTTTGTCTGTGATTCCGTTTCAGAATAACGCAAAAGCTCAGAGAGCTTGTCATAGAACAGTTTACGAATTTCTGAATTCAGTTCATGCGCTGGTTGTTGTGGTACAAAATCCGCGTTGTCGTACAGATACACCAGAGTCCGCGCTAGACGCCCACTGGCAACGGCATCGGGATCGCTTATGTGACGGTGAAAGAATTCCGGTTGAGTCATTACCAAGTCCACAACGAAAGGATCATGGACAACCCCATCCGGCATGGTGAGCCGTGTCCGTCTACAGCTCTCTCCTGACCATGCTTTGTTCACGATCCGCATCGTCTCTGCTGGCAGTGGCATCCCATCGCTTTCAAGACGCGTGGCCACCCCATACTCCACCAATTCTTGCATATAGGCGGGGGCAGTTACATCGTTCAGCAAAAAGTGCGGGCAGCGAAGTGGTTCCAGCAAGTGCGCCCTTTCTGCAAGAATCTGTTCAGCAATTTCAGGGTCAAACCCTTTGGAATAAATACGCTTTAAGGCTGCAATACGGGCAAGCGTCAGCTCGTTTTTGCCTGCCCGAGTCTTGTTTTCTTCCTCAATTTTTTGACAGGCTGTCTTTTCCCACTGGCGAAAAAAGTTCAGCGATTCCTCCAGGGCACGGCCTTTGCCTGCCCCAGATTCCGCCCCGACGTGCATGATGAGCGAGAGGCTGTTCTCACTCCCGTTTGAAAGCACTACGCGGTGTTTCCCTCGATCAGCAACTGCAATGGACGCCAGAAAGCTTAGCAGCACGATGTCGAAGCCCACGGCCTGAGCCGAAGCTATTTCACCGACGACAGTGCGGGTAAATGCGGGGTACGCGATTCGGCAAAGGCTTGGTACACGATGAGCATGGAAGTCTTCACCCCGAAAAAATGAAAGCATTTCAAGTCGTGCCGGGGGATTTTCCATCCGCCACGGTTCCATAATCGGTAATGCCATTTTTTTGTTCCTCCTTCGGGCAAGGGGCTAATGAGGCCCCTTGTCCGTTTATATTGCTTAAACCCGCTGCTGGGCGGTTACTGATGATTTCGTAATCGTGACGCCCGATGCGTCTCCCTCAACACGACAAATCTGGCCCTTTTCACCGGAAAATACACGTCTCACCGCTTGCGGCAACTCCTCCCACAAAATACAGACATACGGCGGGGTAGTCCGTTCGGCCTGCGCTTGGAATGCTTCTAGTGAGTGCTTTGCGAGCTGAGCTGTGGACAGGTTCAGCAGCAGCCCGATTTCCAGAGGATCAAGGCCACCGGCCCATTTTTTCAGGAACAGCTCGTGCGCCTTGCGGTATTCCTGAGCACGGCTCCCTTTCTTGATTGTTTCAGTCACCATCGGCCTCCGTGGGGATATTTGCGGTTGATGTTGCCGCGGCTTCGATGTCCGTACGCAACCAGTACGTGAAGCGCGGCCCCACACGCTGTGGTGCGGGGATGATGCCCTTCTTGGCCCATGCCCAGACGGTTGACACTGAACAGCCCAACAGGGCGGCCACCTCCTTGACGCGGATGCGGGGGGATGTGAAGTGTGGATGAAATGAAGTCATTTTTTTCCTCCTGAACTTTCCGTGCCTCACAGGAGAAACCTTCAAAAAAGTTGCGGGAAGCCGTTACAAAAATATTTTTTTGATTCTTTTTATCTTGATATTTCAATAAAATATGAAGAGTATGACAGGCGTACCCCGTTACAGGGTAACGCCTTTATCCAGTCACGGGAACATCTTGAAAAACTCCGCGACGCCCCTAGCCATTACGAGCTCTGGCTGATTTTGCCATATTCCACAGGATAAGGACAAAAGAGAAGGGCCAGCAAGTCTGGCCCTTCTCTTTCATGTCAATTATGAGTAGATGGACTAAATATACTTATCAAAATATAGATAAAATATCAGCTAGCTTTATACTAACCATTATCTTCTACTTCCTGAAGGAATATAATTATTTGATGAATCCTGTCCTCTATAGTCTCATCTTTATCTATTCCTTGATTATATTCAATATAAGGAAAATCTATACCATATCGTGTAACGACTTCATGAAGAACGGCTTTCTTTGCTCTACTTATATATGTTCTTAATGCGGATTGTTTTTTATTATGTATTGATAGTATTTTATTACTGTTTTGAATGTCATCATTGCTCATTCCAATAGTTTTATATTTTACAATATCAATATATTCTAACATTCTATTGTTGTCTTTATATATAATTTTAAAATTTTCTAAAAATTTATATAAATTTAAAAGTATTTTCTTATTTTCATCTTTTATTTCTATATTTTTAAATAACTCTTGTATTAAATACTGATCATTATGAGTCAGTATTGACATTTTACATTCAACGTCTTGATTTGTATCTCTGGTGGTATCATCTTTCTTGTTTTTTTCTATACTGTATTCAATTTTTGATTTTATACTTTTTATATATAATGAATTATTTATAATATTATATTCTTTAGTGCGATATTTAGCTCCATATGTATATGGAGAAATACAAACATTAATATTAGAAAAATTAAGATAATTAATAATTTCATCTGACTTAAAATACAAAGAGTTTACATAATCAAGGTAGAACATTTCAATATCGTTATCTTCTTTTTTCAATTTATAATGTACATACTCATTTTTCTCTAGATTTTGTGCCTTATGGTAAACATCAATAATATCATTTTCCTCTAATTTTTCCAATTTATTAAAATTAAACAAGGCTATTATATCATTTACAGAATCTGTAGATGGAGCAATAAACCAGTCTGTTTTTCCATCTACACAAACATAAATAACAAAACCATCAAAAAAATATTTATATGGATTTCTAATATAATCCTCAACAGCATCTTTGTCTGGCCTTATTTGTAGATATACTCTTCTTTCTTCTAAATTATTTGTTATGCTAGAATGAATATAACATTTTACAATAACACATAATTCTTCATTGCTTGCCAGCAAGCAGCGAAATTGTCCAGGCAAAACTTTATCATTTACATACTTATTTCTCTCTTTCAACAAAAAATGCTTTTCTATTTCATATTCAAAAAACTGATTTATATTTATTAATTCTTCTTTTTTAGACAAATCTATAGGGTCTACAATTAGCTGATTGTAATCAAATGCATTCTTTGTACATGACCGATAAAAATCATTCAAGTCACACATATTTATATTATTATTTCGATAAAACCGGATTACACCACTCTTTTCTATACATATGCTGAAATACTCATTGTTCAAAAAAAATGAGCCACGATCTTCATCTAATTCATTAATAATATTTTTATAAAAATTTTTCTTCTCTCCATCTATATTAATATAAAATTCAATATCAACATTATTAATAAAATATCCTTTCTTTATGTCAAATTTATAATATAATTCTGTTGAAGTTTTATATCTATGAAATACAATATATCGATCCGGATAAATCCTCTCAACTTTATTCTCATATGCATGCAGACCATATCTCCACGCATAAAAAAGCTCTTCCGGTGTCCAGCGCAGAAGGTCTAAAACTTCATTCCCTTGATACCAAAATTTTTCCATACCTATTATTCAACCATAATCAATTATGAAAATATCAAATCAGGAGACAATAACAGACGCGGTATTTCTGTATTATCCCGTAAGGCATCCAATAAGTCCGCCCACCATTGAAACGAATATCGCATGATTTCTCGATATTGCGCCTTGTTGTACGCCTGCTCGACTGCTGAGCCAGAGACATGTGCCAAGCCCCGCTCCACAATTTTATCAGGCAAGCCATACTCACGTGCCAGAGAACCCCAAACTTTCCTCCAGCCATGAATACACATCTTGCCTTTGGGGATACCCGCTCTGTGCATGGAGTTATTGACGCCTTCAACACAAAGATGCCCTGACTTTCCACCAGAGGGAAACAAAAATTTGTTTACACGAAACTCATAGAGCCTTTCAAGAGTCTGCCTCACCTGATTTGAAAGAGGGACAACGAAATCTCTTCGTTGTCCTATTTCTCCTTTCATGTTCTCCGCAGGTATCCGCCACAGATTTTCATCGAAATTTACATCCTTCCATTCGGAGAGAAGCATGGAAGATGCTCGAAGGGGGACGAGCGGGAAAAGTCTGAGGGCTGCCTCCATGTAGGGAGAGCAGCGCCCCGCATTTATGTATTTGTCAATTTTTCGCAACATTTCAGCCACGCCTTCTCTATCCGTAATGGCAGGAAATCCCTCATAATTAATGTCTTTTTTTGGCTTCGGAAACAATGTAGTCAGGTCTTCGGCAATATTGTATCTGTGATAGCCATTCATTTTTGCAAAACGGCATACTTGAGAGATGATTGTGGCAACCCGATTCGCCATTTCACGATGACCGTTTTCGGCTATTTGCGCACAGGCAGATTTGAGATCGGCAAATTCAAGCGATGAGTATATTTTTTTGCCCAACATGGGCAGAATGTGCTTGTTCAAGCGTCCGATGGTGGACGAGATTGTCTTGTCGTCCTTGTCATTTTTCCAGAAGTCAAGCCACTCATCCGAAATCATGCCGAAAGTGCGTCCCTCTTCTTCTGCACGCTTTACAGCCGCCTTTTTCTCCGCAATGGTATCAATGCCAGCCTTGAGAGCCTTTTTTTCCTCGTTCCTCATAAGGCGGGCTTCCGATAACGAAACGGATTGATCGCCAAGAACCCTCCTTTTGGAAACTCTATTGAGACGGCCTCGCATAAACCACGAGCCACGATTTTTGTCAGTGACGACAAAATAGAGGCCGCCCCCATCATTAAGTTGTGTGGGAATCCCTTTTCTGAGTGCCGCCTCAATCTGTTTAGCGGTGAGCAAATTTTCAGCGCGTGCCATGTTGCCTTGCTCCATATGCGTATCAAAAAGATGTGTACCCCTGACGGAAAGTCCCGGCAGAAAAAGTACACATTTCTTAACACAACTTCCATGCGATGGGTACCTATCAAGGTACACAACAATACACTACGGCAGACGTACTTTAGATAAAAAGATGAGTCCTTTCGGATAATTACACATCCAAAAGGACTCAAAAAAATTTATTAGTGGCGGAGAGGGTGGGATTCGAACCCACGTACCGGCTATTAACCGATAACTCGATTTCGAGTCGAGCGCGTTACGGCCAGCTTCGCTACCTCTCCGCAGGCGCGAAAAATGATTTCTATCGTAAAGCCGCAGCGCGGGCAAGTCTTTTTCATGCCGGCAATATCCCATGCCCGCAGCCTTTTCCGGAAGAGGCAACACCGGAAAGAGGGCTGCGGGCATCGCGGCACCGGTTCGTTTTACGACTGAACGTACCTGCCTGTCAGGAGTGTGGTCTGACCGACAGCTTCCGCGCCTGAAAACGTCGCTTGACACCGCAGAAGGGCTATGGCGGCGGGTTCGCGCTGCGCTCGCCCCGGGAAGCATTCAATGCGGCATTGTTCCAGAGCGTTTTGCATTTGAAAATATCTGCCGGCCAGTTCCTGTGTTCCGGCTCACCGGTTTCACGTCTCCGCCGGAGCTTGACGCCGCAATCGACTTGCGGCGTCACCAGAGGAGGAGGGGCGCGGCGCCCCTGCCGTCAGCGCGTAGAACTTTACGGATAAGGAGAGCGGAGATGAGTCTCGCCCTGCCCGACTCCGCAGAACATTCCATGAGCGAAATGCCCTAGCGGCAGATGCGGCAATGAACATTGTCATGCTGCGGGCCGTCAGGATGCTGCATGGTCGCGACATCTTCCTCTGTCGTGGCAAGGGCCGCGCCGTCAGGAGCGACGAGGGAAAGACAGGAACACAGCAGAGCAAGAGCGATAAACTTCTTCATGACGATGACCTCGGTTAATCAGGGTAAAGGGTTTTCGGACAGCGGCTGAAAATAACCGGAATACGGCTTCAGCGGCAGATGCGGCAGTCCATGATGTTGTGCTGCGGGCCGTCAGGGTGCTGCATGGTCGCGGCATCCTGTTCGGGGGTGGCCTGAGCAGCCTCCGAGAGCGCCACAAGAGACATGCATGACAACATCATCACCATAACAAGCAGTTTCTTCATTCAAGTATCCTCATTATCATTCTGTAATACTATGAAACAAAGTGAAATAAAACTTCAATCAAAATTTATTTCACTCATTCACGCATATATTTTTACTAGCAATACGCGTGCCAATTCTGATATTCTATGATTTTTACAGCTAATATATTGGGATATGCACTCTCAAGCTGCATCACAATATATTCAGAAACATATTACCTGTATAAAAATTTACCGCACTGTCGCACCGCTGTTCATTTTTTTGACAACGACCATCCCATAACATATTATAATTACAGCAATATTATGAAAGACTCCGAAAAAATCAAAAAGGATGTCTTTTTTCTCGACCTTGTGACGGCTCTCTGGCAACATCGGGAAATCTCATCCTATCCTTTCCGCCTCAGCGCGGGAGCTGACATGCCGAACCTTTCTTCCCATATCGTTGCGGCGCGTCTCAGCGCCATGGGCGACGTCGCCCTGCTCACAGGTCCGCTTCTGCACTGGCACGAGGCAGGCGGACTGACATTTACCATACTTACACGAGAGGCTTTTGCACCGTTGTTTACGGGACATCCCGCCGTAACACGGGTTATCGGTCTGAAACAGGAACAACTGAAAGGCCGTGCCCAGCGCGCGCTTTTTCGTGCTCTTGCGGAAGAATTTCGCGGCATTCCGCTCGCGGATCTGCATGGCGTGCCGCGAACCAGGCTGCTCTCCCTGTTCTGGAAAGGGCCGGTGTTCCGCTATCCCAAAAAGGCTCTTGCCCGCCGTCTCTTTCTGATTTCAGACGGACATCTCGGAAGGGATGCGCTGCTCGCCCGGAACGTGCCCCAGCGCTACGCCGCCGCACTGGAGTCCCTTGTGCCGCAAAGCGGCTCATGGAACCCGCGGGAACTGTGCCCCCGCTTCTTTCCAACCCCGGAAGAGGAACAATGGAGCCATGAAGCGATTGCTCCGCTGAACCTTCCTTCTGCCCGCCGCTTTCCCCTTGTCGCCCTGCACCCCTTTGCCACCCATCCATCCAAGACGTGGCCCGCACGCCACTGGAAGGAATTCTCCCGCCTGCTGGAAGAGCGGGGGATTCCCCATTTCTGGACAGGCCGGGGAGACGCCAATCTCGGTGACCCCGTCCGGGGACGCGCGGCCCCCCTTTCACTCAATTTCATCAATCAGACCAGCCTCCGCCAGCTCATCGCCCTGCTTGCCCGCGCGAGCGTTCTCGTCACCGGGGATTCCGGTCCCATGCATCTTGCCGACGGCGTAAAGACGCCGGTGCTGGCCCTGTTCGGCCCGACCTGCCGGGAATGGGGATTCTTTCCCTCCGGAGAACAGGATCGCGTCATTCAGCTTCCTCTGCCCTGCCGTCCCTGCTCCCTGCACGGAGGAGGCCGGAGAAACGCTCTTGTCTGCGCCCGCGCGCACGCCTGCATGGAAAGCATTACTCCTCACATGGTTCTCCGCGAACTGGAAAGCATGGAAGGTTCAGTACCGGGCATGACTCGGAAACCTTGAGCTTCGCCCCATGCTCGCGTATTCTTGTTCCCCCGTGCCCGTTCAATCTTCAACCTTCGGATTCGCCATGCCCCTGCTTCGTTTTGCCTCATGGAACGTCAACGGATTCAGAGCCCTGAGCCAGAAGCCCGAATGGGCATGGTTCTCCGGCACAGGGGCCGACATCATAGGCCTTCAGGAAACAAAGGCTTCCCCCGAACAGATACCTGAACAAAACCGCAGCCCGGCCGGCTGGCTCTCCTGGTGGTGTCCTTCCACGGTCAGAAAAGGGTATTCCGGCGTGGCGGTATTCAGCCGCATTGAGCCGCAGCATGTGGAATACGAGCTGCCCGACCCGGACTATCAGGGAGAGGGGCGCATCCTGCATCTGGAGTTTGAGCGGTTTCACTACTTCAACGGCTATTTTCCCAACGGTGGGGAAGAGCTGGAAAAAGGCGTGTTCAAGCGTGTGCCCTACAAGATGGGCTTTTTCCGCTCCTTTCTCGACTACGCGGAAGAATTGCGTCAGGACAAGCCCATTGTGGTATGCGGCGATTTCAATATCGCCCACAGGCCGATAGATCTGGCTCGTCCGAAAGAAAATGAAGCCAATACGGGATTTCTGCCCGTGGAACGGGAGTGGATGGATGCCTTCACGCAGGCGGGCTATGTGGATACGTTCCGCCATGTGCACGGCAGTGAGACCGACGCCTACAGTTGGTGGTCGTACCGCATGCGGGCGCGGGAAAAGAATATCGGGTGGCGCATTGACTATTTCTTCGTCTCCGAGGAGCTCAGATACAATATTCGCGACGCCTGGATCGAAAGTGACGTGTACGGCTCGGATCACTGCCCTGTCGGACTGGCTCTGGAGTTCTGAACCGTGGAGCGCAGGGGATCACGGAAGCATGGGCAAGGGGCGCAAAAAAAGCCCTGCGAACAGGGCTTGTTTCTGAATGGGGCGAAAGAAGAGACTTGAACTCTCGGCCCCCTGGGCCACAACCAGGTGCTCTGCCAACTGAGCTACTTCCGCCATGCGAATTGGTGTTTTACTCAATGCGCCCGATAAGGTCAAGCCCTTTTCGGGTGACAATTCCGACTGAATGCGCGGAGTCCGCGCAAAAGCGAGGATACAATGGAAAATCTGGTGATTGAAGGCGGCCTGCCCCTGCGTGGGGAAATCAGCGTCAGCGGTTCGAAAAACGCGGCGCTTCCCATTCTCATGGCGTCCATTCTGCTGAATGGACCGGCTGTCTTCACCAATGTCCCGGACCTGCGGGATATTCACACCACCCTCAGGCTGCTGGAAATTCTGGGCTGCCCCTGTTCCTTCCGGAACGGCAGGGTTGAGGTCTCGCCCGGCCCCCTGCAAAGTGAAGCGCCCTATGATCTGGTAAAGACCATGCGCGCCTCGGTGCTGTGTCTCGGCCCTCTGCTGGCCCGGCTTGGTGTGGCCCGCGTCGCCATGCCGGGGGGCTGCGCCATCGGCGCGCGTCCCGTGAATCTGCACCTCTCCGCGCTGGAAAGGATGGGCGCGGAATTTGAACTTGAAGAAGGTTACATCCACGGCAAATGCGCCGGACTCAGGGGCGCGCATATCCAGTTCGACTTTCCCACCGTGGGCGGCACGGAAAACCTGCTCATGGCCGCCTGTCTGGCGGAGGGGGAAACCGTGCTGGAAAACGTGGCCCGTGAGCCGGAAGTGGTTGATCTGGCCAGATTCCTTATCCGCTGCGGAGCTGAAATCGAAGGTCACGGCTCATCCGTTATCCGGGTGCGGGGCGTGCGCGCGCTCAACGGCTGTGAATACGCGATCATGCCGGATCGCATCGAGGCAGGAACCTTTCTGGCCGCGGCAGGCATCACGGGCGGGGAGCTTCTGCTGAGGAACTGCCCGTATGATGACATGGACGCCGTGCTGATCAAGCTGCGCGAAGCGGGCATGGATATCATCCAGAGGGCGGACGGCGTGCTTGCCCGGCCGGGAAGCGGCGGACTGCGCGGCGTGGATGTCAGTACCCGTCCCCACCCCGGTTTTCCCACCGACATGCAGGCTCAGCTCATGGCTCTGCTCTGTCTGGCCGACGGTTCCAGCATGATCGACGAAACCATTTTTGAAAACCGCTTCATGCATGTTCAGGAACTGGTGCGCATGGGCGCGGATATCCGCCTGTCCGGTTCCGCCGCCATGGTGCGCGGTGTTGAACATCTGGCCGGAGCGCCGGTCATGGCTTCGGATCTTCGTGCCAGCGCCTCGCTGGTGCTGGCCGGCCTTGCCGCGCGCGGAAAGACCGTTGTGCAGCGCATTTATCATCTCGACCGGGGATATGAACGCATGGAAGTCAAACTTCAGGCCGTGGGCGCGCGCATCCGGCGCGTCCCGGCCGACGCTTGAGTCCCTGTTTCGTCAGGAGGAGGAAGATCAATCGGCTCTTCCTCCTCTCCCGTCCCGAAACGCTTCAGCCGGGGCAGTTCCCTTTTGCCCCCGCGACGCATTTCGGCACTGGAGCCACTTCTCCCCGCAGCCTGCATTCCCGACATGCCGTTAACCGACACACGGACCAGAACGGGCGCATCGTCCCGGCGCGGCACGGGCGCTGTCTTCCGTGCAGGCATTCCGCCGCTTTTCTTCTGGCAGCACTGCACGCTCGCCCTTCTGGCCGGGATTCTTTCCGCCCGGCATATTCTCCCCGGTTCCGCGGCAGCCGTCATGCTGCTTCTGTTCTGCCCCGCGCCGGGAGGGGTTTCCGTCCGGGCCCGCCGTTTCGTTCTTCTGCTCTGTGTTCTTGCCGGATTTTTCCACATGCGCCATGCAATCCCCGAACCTCCGACCGATATTCCGGCATGGTTTCATGCCGGAGAACGCATCGAAGCACAGGGGAAAATCGTTTCCGTGTCAGGGCTTCCTGATCGGCGTCTGCGCATCCTGCTGGAGGACGTGCGGCCCGCTTCCGGAAATTCCCTCCCGCCTTTGCCCGGCAAGGTGAATCTTTCATGGGATCAGGCCCGTCTGCCCGGCACTCCGCGGCCTCTCCCCGGCCAGTACATCGTCTTCACCTCGCGTATCCGTCCCGTTTCTTCCTTCACTAACATCGACGCCGCAGAAAGAGGCAACGATATCGCCGCATACTGGGCGGCAAAGGATGTATGGTTCAATGCCTGGATCATGTCGCGCCCCGGAAGGGCCTCTCCCGCAAGGACAGAAGGCAGCCCTGATTTTGGCCCGGGACTGCGCGAAAAGGTGAGAACCGCCTTTGTGCGCAGCCTCGGTGAGCCGACGTCTCTGAGCTTCACCACAGAGGAACGGCACAAGAAAAGACCGGACTCCGCCCGCTTCATGACGCAGGGGCAGGCCATGCTTCCCGCGCTGCTCTTCGGCGATCGCTACGCGCTTGATTCCGTTACGCTGGACCTGTTCACCAGGGCGGGACTGGTGCATTCTCTCGCTCTGTCCGGCCAGCATCTTGCGCTGGCCCTGCTGCTTGCCTGCGGCTGCGCCGCGCTCACGGGGAGGCTGTATCCCCGCCTTTTTCTGCGTATGCCGCGCCGCAGACTGATCTTTGCCGTCGGTCTGCCCCTTGCCCTGCTCTATCTCTGGCTGGGAGACGCTCCGCCTTCCCTGATCCGGGCCGCGATCATGCTCTTTGCAGGAGCGGCGCTCTGGCAGAGCGGCAGAGTATCCACTTCGCTGGACGCGCTGTTTCTTGCAGGATTATGCTTTCTGCTTGTCCATCCTGCCAGCGCCTTTGATCTTTCGGTACGCCTTTCCATGCTTTCCGTGGCGGGCATCATCCTGGCCGCCCCTCTGCTGCGCTCCGTTCCCCTCCATTCCCGCGCGTTGCGCGCCGCGGCACAGATGCTCATTGTTTCCCTGGCGGCCCAGACAGCGACACTGCCCATTGTTCTGCATGCCTTCGGCAGGGTCTGCCCCTGCTTCATTCTCAACCTGATCTGGCTGCCCGTACTGGGGCTGATCGTCCTGCCTCTTGCCGCTCTGGGCTGCGCCCTGCTTCCCTTCGCCTGCGGCGGCGAGGCGCTGCATATTCTGCTCTCCGGCGCGGCTCTGCCTGGCGATATGCTCCTGAAGCTGCTGACCATGATGGACGAGGCCGGTCTGCTTGCCGCCCTGCAGGGACTCAAGCCGACAGGCCTGTCCATGCTCGGTTTCATCTGCGCACTGGCGGCGCTGGCCTGCGCGGCGGGCGGCCACGCAGCTTCCCGCGCCTGCCGCGGACTGCTGATCTGCGCTCTTGTTCTGCTCCCCGCCGGTTTATGGCAGCGAAGCGCCGAAACATGGCGCGCCTTCAGGGAAGAACGCATTACGCTGCGGGTGCTTGATGTCGGACAGGGGCAGTCGCTGGCTCTCGAATACCCCTCTTGCTCCGGCATCGGGCGCATGCTTCTGGATGGAGGAGGCTCCCTGTCTCCCCGCTTTGATACCGGTCGGGACATCGTGGCCCATGCCCTGACCTCCAATCGGGCGCCGAGACTTGACGCGATCCTGGCTTCCCATGCCGACATGGATCATATCCGGGGGCTGATTTCCGTGGCGGAGACGTTCCGCGTCGATACGCTGTACCGCTCCGCCCTGCCGGGAGCATTCACGAAAGGCGACGGCCCGCGTCTCACAAACACGGCGTACGAACGCGGCATCGACGAGCGCCGGCTCATGCGGGGCGACGTCATATCCCTGTCAGACGGGCTGACTCTGGAAGTGCTGCATCCTCCGGCTCGGGGCCGCTTCTCCAGCAATAACGGCTCACTTGTTCTCCGGCTTGTCAGAAACGGCGAAGGTCTGGCGCTGTTCTGCGGGGATGCGGAGCGCTCCGCCCTGAAAAGAATCCTCCGTTCCGGCGCACCTCTTCAGGCCCATGTTCTGGTGCTGCCCCATCACGGTTCCGTATCCAGTCTGCTGCCAGAATTCTATGACGCGGTTCATCCCGAAACTGCCCTGATTTCCAGCGGTTCATACAACAACTTCAGTTTTCCGCATCCCGATGTGCTGGCCGCTCTGAAAGAGCGCGGCATTCCGGTATTCAACACGGCGGAATGCGGCGAGATACGCCTGAGCTGGACAGGGGAAAGCCGGTCTCCCTCCCTGCGCTTCGGCAGACAGGGAACAACATGGATCGGACCTGGATAGAACCGCTCCGAAACCTCTTCCCCTGCCGAGGACGCCCATGCCCAAACGCAGAACGAGCCGCGCAGGCAAACTTCACCGGCGCAAAAAGACGGCGCTGCAACTTGCAGCGCCGTCTTTCCAGCCCTCTGACGAGCGAACAATCCTTGAGGAGATCCTAGTTAAAACTACATCCCAGTGCCGGTGTCAGCCTTTGAGATGGCCTGGAGCCGCTTGTCAAGGGCCTGCCTCACCGCTGCCCGATTGGCGGTTTCCGTATCTCTGGTAACGGGCACATCGGTATAGTAGACCGCACCGGCATGAATATTCCATTTGTCCTGGGCGGCGCCGAATGTTCTCCAGCTTTCACTCAGAGACAGCAGCCTCGGCAACCCCACACAAAATACCAGCCAGAACATGGCTCCATATGCGGCAAATCTGAACCACTGCCGCATGGTGGGAGAAAAATTCATCGCGACTCCGGTAAAAGGGCCGCCCGCTGCAGACGGGCGGCCCTTTGCTTGCTCCGCGCTAGATGCTCGCGGTGATGTCAGGGAAGACCTTGTAGAACATGATCCATGCCATGAGCAGGGTCAGGCACAGGTTGAAGGACTGGCCCACGACATACAGGATAATGGGCTTGCCGCCCTTGAAGTAACTGGCAAGTTCGCGGAAGTTGGTGGCAAGGCCGATGGACACGAAGGCCAGAGCGAACATCCAGCCACGGAAGGCCTTGGCCACGGAAACCACGCCCTTGTCAATCATGGAGGTGGCGAGATCGTTGCCGAGGTTGCCGCTCACCACGGAGCAGACGATGGACACGGCGAGGAAGCCGATGACGAACTTGGGGAAGCGGTTCCAGATTTCCATGGCGGTAACCTGCTGCCCTTCGTTGCACTCAACCTTGGTGCACCAGTACATGGCCACGCAGAAGGCGGTCACGCCGATCAGCACGTTCTGGATCATCTTGATGGTCGCGGCAACCTGCAGAGCCTTGGGGCCGAGGAATGCGCCCGCCGCGGCCACGGAGCCGGTGGCGTCGATGGTGCCGCCGATCCAGGCGCCGCCCAGCACTTCCGGCAGGCCGATGGCCTTGATCAGCGCGGGCAGGGCAATCATCATGATCGCGGTGAACGCAAGGGAAAGGCCCACGGAAAGGGTCAGTTCTTCCTTCTTCGCGCGGCAGGCCGCAGCGGTCGCAATGGCGGCGGAGGTGCCGCACACGGACATGTCGGCGGAAATGACGATGTTCAGTGTCTTGGAGGGCATCTTCAGGATCTTCTGGCCGAAGATGAAGGTGCTGATCAGCACGATGGGGGTAACCACCCAGGCCACGAAAATGCCGGGCACGCCGATGGCGAGAATCTTGCCGAAAAGCACTTCTGCGCCCAGCAGGACGAGACCGGCCTTGATGTAATATTCCACCTGCACGGCGGGCATGATCCATTTGGGCGTTCCGATGGTGTTGGCGATCAGCAGACCGAGGACGATGGACATGATTTCGGCGTTCACGCCGTACTTCGCGGTCGGAGCGAAGCCGCCGAGGAAGTTGGCGAACACGCTGAGCACGAACACGCCGAGGAAGCCGATGAAGAACTGGGGCACATTATTGCCCATGGCCATCATGCCGATGGAGAACATCACGCCCAGACCAAGACCGAGGATCACGAGCGAGAGAAAAATGTTGGAACCGGCGCTCACCTTGGCGGCAGCGGCGGCCTTGTCGGCAGACTCCCATGCGCTGACGGCGTCGACAGCAGCCTTGTTCAGAGCTTCATCCTTGAACTGGGCGTCGGCGGCAGCGGTCTGGGCTGCCTTGGCGGCGGTCAGGGCTTCTGCGGCCCTGGCCTTGGCGGCATCGGCGGCAGCCTGATCTCCTTTGGCGGGAGTCACGAAGGAGGCGACCGGGTTGCTGCTCCACTTGCCGGGAGTTTTCGTAATGCCGATCAGAGACTTCACGGAAGGCAGAGACGCGCCGGTCAGGGCCTTCTTGGCGGCGGTCGCCTGAATCAGCTCCACGGTTTTGAAAGGTTTGGCCTTTTCAGCGGCGATAACGGCATTGTAGTCGGCCATCTTTTTCTCGATATCGCCCCGGGCGCCGAAGATCATGAACGCGGATACAAGCAGGATAAAGAAGCCGATCCATATCGCCCAATAGTCTTCCTTGAGCCACAGGTCGGACCACTTCGCTTCCCCACGGTCAACGACTACATCGTTGTTCTGCTGGTTCTCCATCTCAAATCCTCTAGTGAAAGTTACAGGTTGTCTCTCCTCAAGCCTGATTGTTCAGTCAATAACAAACACCTGTCCATTTTGCAAGCCGGTTTCACAGCCGGCAGACCATGACGTAAGCCCGCCGACAAGAAAATCAGCCGCCGTTCCGGGCAGGGAACGGCGGCTGTATCCGCGGACAAGGCCGGGCCGTCCGCACCCCGGAGAAAAAAGAAGTTTTTCTGCCGGAAAGCCCTGCTGCGAAATGGAGAAGGGAACATCCTGCCCGCCCAGGAGCATTTTCAAAACGAAAATGCTCCTCCAAATGTTCCGGACGGCGAGCGGAGTGAAACTCGTCTCTGCCCTCCTTATCCGCAGCGCGCTTTGCGCTGACGGCCAGAGGGATGCCGCGGGCACGGAGCAGCCGCAGTTCACCTGCGGCGCACGGCTCCGATGGAAGCGCGAAATCTGCCGGCCGGAGACAGGGTCCCGGCCGGCAGATTTCTTCAATGACAAAATGTTCTAGAACGGCCAGATATTGTCGAGGAGGCGCGTCAGCCAGCCCGGCTTCTGCTTGTCGGCAATGACGCCTTCTCCATAATAGGAGATATGGGCATCAGCCATCTGCGTGGACAGAACACTGTTGTCCGCCGCCACGTCGCGGCTGCGGATCAGCCCTGCCACCACGAGAAACTGCGTCTCGTTGTTGACCTTGGTCTCCCGCGCGCCCTCAATGCGCAGCAGGCCGTCCGGCAGCACATTGACCACGCGGGCGGCCACCGTGGCCGTTACCCTGTTGTTGCGCGTGGTGGAGCCGTCGGCGGAAAATTCCTTCTTGGTGTTGGTGCCCAGAATGGGAGTGCTGCCTACCTTGCCGCCCACAAGAGGAATGGAGCTTCTGCCGAACAGGGCGGAAACGCCGTATTCCGAATTGCTGTCCCTGTTGGTGTCGGTGGTGGCTTCATTGGCGGCGCTTGCGCTTTCCACAACATTGACCATGACGATATCGCCCACGCGCTTGGCCCGATGATCGTCAAAGAGCAGCAGCGCGTCGCTCTCGCTGAAGATCGAGCCGGGATTGCTGTAGGTCGGAGCGGGTTCGCGGTATGCCATGGGCTGCGTCACGGGCTGGATGATCGTGGGCTTCTGTTCGGCCGCCGTACACCCCGCGAGCGCCAGAGCAAGGGCACACAGGAATCCCCGCGCCGGAAGGCCGCGCATGTTCGGGACAAGCTTGTTCATGATCTTCCTCCGCTATTTTGTTTCCACGGTATCGGCATCGCGCACCGTGGCATAAACCTGTTTCTTTGAACTGAGATTGCGCACAGCGATGGTATCCCCGGGGCCGCCCTCTTCCAGCGCCTCGACCATTGTGCGCATTTCCACATTGCCCCGCCGGTATACCAGAGTCACGCGATCTCCCCGGTGTATGGCGGCCAGGGGCGCGAGATCGTCCGCCAGAATGGCCTCACCGACGCCGATGGCCCGCTTTGCCTGCCATGGCCCGCCTTTGCCGTCCCATATCGCGCCTCTGGTATAGGCAAGATTTTCGGAGCGGAACGTCACTCTGTCCGGCGAAACGGCATCCCCCCGGTTCAGGGGAACAGCGGCGCAGGGAACATCCATCCATAGATTGAGAAAAACGGAACCGGTAAAGCGCCGCCTGGCCGTGCCGTCCAGTTCCTTTACCGCAAAACGCAGTCCGATGCGCCCCGGAGCGACCACTCCCCGCTCAAGCTCGATGCTCTGCCCCTCATGGGCCGTGAACGCATACGCAGGCAGGCGGAAATCCGTCAGATCTCCATGCCCGCCGAGCAGGTTGATCTGGGGGGTCAGCGCGCGGATCACCAGCGCGCGCAGATCCGGCTCAAGGTACACGGCTCCCCCGCGCTGAATAACCAGAGACGCGGGCAGAATGCAGGATGCGGCAAGCTCCCCGAGGCGCTCTTTCAGGGCGGACTCAAGGCGCTGCCGATTAATCTGAAGAGGTCTGCCCGGAGCAGGCGGTGCGGGCCACAGGGGTCTGGCGGCCAGTTCTTCCCACCTCTCCCGGGACAGTCCGCCAAGCGGATCGGCTATATCGCCAAGCCGTACCATGTCGCCCTGAACAGCCGCGGCTTCGCGTATGCGCAGCCGCCACACATCGCTGTCGCCGCCGATGGAGGCGGGAGGCACGACCGCGCGGGCCTCGCTGCCTGTGGCCTGCCAGGCCGCGGCCGCGCGCGGAAACACCGCCAGAACCAGCAGCGCGAGTGTGAAAAGAACAGAACGACATGCGGCGCGAAACAGACGCAAGACAGACTCCCGCCCTAGCTGCGCTTCAGATTGACGGCGGTCTGGAGCATGGAATCGGAGGTCTGAATGGCCTTGGAGTTCATTTCATAGGCGCGCTGGCCCACGATCATGTTGACCATTTCGTCCACGACCTCCACGTTTGACATTTCCAGAAAACCCTGAGCCAGGGTTCCCACATTGTTTTCACCGGGCACGCCTTCCACCGGATCGCCCGAGGAGTCGGTGGGCATGTAGAGGTTGCGCCCCCGCGCGTCCAGACCGGCGGGGTTGATGAACGTATACAGGGGGATATCCGTGGCGGCCAGTTCTTCCGAATTGGCGTCCAGCGCGACCATGCGCCCGTCTTCACTGATGGAAATGGATTTCGTCTCTTCCGGCACGGCAAATTCGGGCTGAAGCACATAGCCGTTGGCGGTGACCACAGTGCCGTCCTGGTTGAGCTTGAACGCTCCCGCCCGGGTGTACATCTCCTGATCCCCCACCATGACGCGGAAAAAGCCGTCGCCCTCAATGGCCACGTCCAGGGGATTTCCCGTATTCTGGAAATCCCCCTGGGTGAAGAACTTGTGTACGGCCACGGGACGCACGCCCATGCCCACCTGAAGGCCCACGGGAATGGAATTGTCCCCTTCCGTGGCGGAGCCGGCCACGCGCATGGTCTGATACATCAGATCCTCGAACTCGGCGCGGCTCTTCTTGAATGATGTTGTATTGACGTTGGCCAGATTGTTGGAAATGACGTCAATATTCGTCTGCTGGGCGGTCATGCCCGTGGCGGCAGACCAGAGTGAGCGCATCATAACTGTTGTCCTCGCTTGCCGGGAGTACCCGACGGGCTTTTTTTACCGTATCGACAGCGCCTCGGCGGCCGGAAGCCCGCCGCGCTGCTGCGCACGCAGCTTTTTCGTTCCGGGAATGCCCTAGCGGGCCCTGCCGACCTTGCTGTTCAGCTCCCTGTCCACCGCGTCCGAACTCTGCATCATTTTCTGATGCGCCTCAAAGCTGCGGTGAACCTCAATCATGTTTACCATTTCCGTCACCGCATCCACATTGGCGGCCTCAAGATACCCCTGATTGACCATGGTGCCCGTCTGACGCGGATCAATTTCCGCCGCGGTGGAGCCTTCCCGCAGGCGATAGAGATTGCCGCCCACCTTTTCCAGCGCGGTCAGATCCCCGACGCTGACAAGTTCAAGCCTGCCTATCTCCGCCCCGTCCGCAAATACGGCTCCTTCGCTGTTCACATGGATATTCCGGGTTCCCTCGGGAACGGTGATCGGACCGCCCTCTCCGAGCACGGGCCAGCCCTGCTTGGTCATCAGCATACCGTCGGCGTTTTGACAGAAGCTCCCGTTCCGGGAGAGAAAGGCGCCGTTCGGAGTCTGAATGCGGAAAAAACCTTCCCCGGAAATGGCGAAATCCAGGCTGTTTCCGGTATAGTTCATGCTGCCCTGGCTGAAATCCGTTTCCGCCACAGCCAGCCGGACTCGGGATCGGAGCCGGGACTCGGGAAACAGCGGTTTGGAACGCAGATTCTCCAGCGGCTCGCGGATGAAATCATGAGCGAAGTGCTGCATGGTATCCTTGAAGGCCAGCTTGTCCGCCTTGTAGCCGCTGGTGTTGACGTTCGCCAGATTATTGGAAATCACCGCCATGCGGTGTTCGCTGGTCAGTGCGGCGAATACGCCGGAAAACATGGCATTCTGCATAGATTCTCCTTGCCTTCTCCCAAACGGATCAGCTTTCGTTTCCCGTGCCCGCGGCTCCGCTGAAGGCGGCAGGGCGACGGATTAACGACGCACGGGAGAAGACGTTCCTCCTCCATGCAATTTACGGGCCAAAACGGGCTTCCTGTGAAAGGCGCACCCGCAATGGACGGGACGCCGCCGCAGTCCGGGTTTGGGAACGGCCTTGACCGCCGGAGCAAAACAGCGCGTCCCGCAAGCGCATTGACCGTAAAAAAGGACTCGCATATAGTTGAATGTTCCGTGAGGATGACTGAGGCATCCGTGAAATTTTCCCCGCAAATTCACCCGGCGGCAGAGCCGCCGGGTCTGGAGCAAGCTCATGAGTCAGCAGCCCGAAACGCCCTGCGCCGCCGCGCAGGAAAGGCCCCAGGGGCAGGACTTCCTGCGCGCGCGCATTGCGCAGGACAACGAAAGCGGCCGCTTCGGCGGCAGAGTGCACACGCGCTTTCCTCCCGAACCCAACGGGTACCTGCACATCGGCCACGCCAAGTCCATCTGCATCAACTTCGGCCTTGCCCGGGATTTCGGCGGCAAGTGCAATCTGCGCTTTGACGATACCAATCCGGTGAAGGAAGACGTGGAATACGTTGATTCCATCCAGCAGGATGTGCGCTGGCTGGGTTTTGAATGGGAAGGCGAACCGCATTACGCCTCCGACTATTTTGACCGTCTGTACGCCTATGCCGAAAAGCTGATTATGGACGGAAAGGCCTATGTGGATGAGCTGTCCGCCGAGGAAATCCGGGAATACCGCGGCACGCTGACCAGACCGGGAACACCCAGCCCGTGGAGGGAGCGCCCCGCGTCCGAAAGCCTCGATCTGTTCCGCCGCATGAAAGCCGGGGAATTTCCGGACGGAAAGCTGGTGCTTCGCGCAAAAATAGATATGGCCTCGCCCAATGTGATCATGCGCGATCCCACGCTGTACCGCATCCGTCATGCGGATCATCACCGCACGGGAGACAAGTGGTGCATCTACCCCATGTACGACTTCACGCACTGCATCTCCGACTCCATCGAGGGCATCACGCATTCCATCTGCACGCTGGAGTTCGACAACAACCGCGAGCTGTATGACTGGATGCTCGACGCGCTGGACATCTACCATCCCCAGCAGATTGAATTCGCCCGCCTCAATCTCACGCACACCCTGCTCTCCAAGCGCAAGCTCATCCAACTGGTAAGGGAAGGGCATGTGCGCGGCTGGGACGATCCGCGCATGCCCACAATCAGCGGTCTGCGCCGCCGCGGCTGTACCCCCGAGGCCATCCGGGACTTCTGTTCCCGCATCGGCGTGGCCCGCACGGCTGATTCCACCGTGGACTACAGCCTCCTCGAATTCTGTGTGCGTGAACACCTCAACGCCGTCACCCCGCGCTGCATGGCCGTGCTCGACCCGATCAGGGTAGTTATCGAGGATTACCCTGAAGACAAGGTGGAGGTCTTCGATCTGCCGCTGCATCCCGAAGATGCTTCCCATGGTTCACGGCCCGTCCCGTTCTGCCGTGAACTGTGGATTGAACGCGACGATTTCCGGGAAAATCCGCCAAAAAAATACTACCGCCTTGCGCCCGGAGCCGAGGTCCGGCTGCGTTACGCCTACTATATCACCTGCCGGGAAGTCATAAAGGATGAAGCGGGGAATGTCGTGGAACTGCGCTGCTCGCATGATCCTGCTTCGCGCGGAGGATCTTCGCCTGACGGACGCAGAGTGAAAGGAACCATCCACTGGGTGAGCGCGCGTCATGCCCGCCCGACGGAAGTCCGTCTTTATGATCATCTCTTCCTGCAGGATGTGCCCGGCGTGACCGGCAACCCCGACGACGAGGGACGCCCCTTCACCGACTTCATCAACCCCGACTCGCTGAAAATCGTCACGGCCATGGCCGAGCCTTACCTTGCGGACCTGCCCGCAGGCGGACGGGTGCAGTTTGAACGGCTGGGATATTTCTGCTCCGATCCTGACGGCACTCCCGAAAAACCGGTGTTTAATCGTACTGTTACTCTGAAAGACAGTTGGGCAAAACTGGAAAGGAAGCTGTAGGCATGCAACTTGTCCGCCGGAAACTCTCCGGCGGATTTTTTTATATGCAGCCTTCACTTTTGATGCGGATTGCCTTACCTTTGCGCTAAACTTTTTCCGGTTTTCGACGATTGCATGTTTGCATTCATGCATACCGGCAGAAAAAGAAGGGATTCCGGTTTCCGGCTGACATCATGTCCTTCATACCGTACAGCACAGGCAGGTACAATCATGACCATCCGCAGGGCCATGCTTCTTTTCAACGGTCTCATTCTGGCCGCCGTCATTTTCACGGGATTTGAAATTTCTGTATTCATCTCAAATATCAATACCCTGCAGGATGTTGAGCAGAAGCGTCTGGTCAGTCTCATGCTGGGCGAGGAAGTCCGCAAAAGCTCCGAAAACCTCACCGCCAATGTGCGGCTGTATGCCGTGACAGGCGACAGGAAAGCGATCGACGCATACAATGACATCGTGGATACGCGCGCCGGGGTAAAGCCCCGTCCTGCCGACGCGCTGATCGCCCCCGGCCGGAAAAGAGAGCTGGTCGACCTGCTCCGGGACTATGGCGTGACCGACGAAGAGCTGGCGCTGGTGGCCCGGGCGAATCAGCTTTCCAATGCGCTGGTCATTCTGGAAACGGAGGCCATGAACGCCGTGGAGGGCAAGTTCAAGGACGCATCGGGCAACTATACCGTACAGGGCGCGCCCGACCGCGAAAAAGCGGCTCTGCTGGTGTTCGGCCCGGCCTATCAGAACGCCACCGCGGAAATCATGAAGCCGCTGGATCAGTTCACCCGCCGTCTCAATGAGCGCTGCAGCGCGGAAGTAAAAGCCACGCGGGAGAGAGTCCGGACAAATTCCATCTATGTCTCTGTCTGCATCGGCATTATTTTCATTGCCGTGGCGGCAAGCCTGCTGTTTGCGAACCGTGCCATCGCCACCCCGCTGGAAGAGACGACGAAATTCGCCGAATACGCGGCCCAGGGCAATCTTGACGCCTCCATAGCCGTCAGCAGCAGCAATGAAATAGGGAGACTGCGCAAGACTCTCAATTTCATGATCGAACGCCTCAGATTCCGTATCCGGGAAAGTGAGGAAAAACAGGCGCACGCCGAAAAACAGAGCCGTGAGGCGCAGGCCGCCAGGCTCCGTGCCGACGAGGCCCTGGGCAAGGCCAACGAGGCGGCGCGGCAAATGCATGAGGCGGCCGAACGCCTTGCCGATGTGGCCAGAGCAAGCGAAGAGGTGGGCAGGGATCTGACGGCGCGCATCGAGCACAGCAATGCGGGCGCGCAGGAACAGGCCCAGCGCGTGGCCGAGGCTACCTCGGCCATGGAGCAGATGAATCTGGCCGTGACCGATATCGCCGGCAATGCCGCCGCGTCGTCCAGAGGCGCGCAGGAAACCCGCAATGCGGCGACCGCGGGCGTGGCGGTTGTGGATCAGGTCATGGAAAGCATCCAGAAGGTACAGGATGATTCCATGGAACTCAAAAGCGTCATGACCGCGCTGGACAGGCACGCGCAGGACATCACCCGGATCATGAACGTTATCTCCGACATAGCGGATCAGACCAACCTGCTGGCCCTGAATGCCGCCATCGAAGCGGCCCGCGCGGGAGAGGCCGGCCGGGGATTCGCCGTCGTGGCCGATGAAGTGCGCAAGCTGGCGGAAAAGACCATGGCCTCCACGTCGGATGTATCCAGCGCCATTACCTCCATCCAGGAAAGCTCCGCCCAAAGCATCACCCAGGTGGAACGCAGCGTGGAAAACATCAATAAAACCAAGGAACTCGGCTCAAGAGCCAAGGCCACCCTGTCGGAAATCCTGAACATGGCGGCCGAATCGGCCGACAAGATTCAGGCCATTGCCGCCGCAAGTGAAGAGCAGTCCGCCACCAGCGAAGGAATCAACCGTACCGTGGGGCAGATCAATGTCATTGCCACTGAAACCGCATCCAACATGGGGGACGCTTCACGCACGGTGGCAGAGCTTGAACGCCAGATCAACGTGCTGACGAATCTCATTGCTTCACTGAACAAACAATAGACGCTCTGCCGTCCTGCATGTCCTTCCCCGCAGAGGCGGCGTCTTTCCCGGAGAACCGGAAGCACAAGGATACCAGGGAAAAAAACACTCCCTGTTTCTCCCGAAAAATCCTGTCTGGAGAGGTAATCTTCATGAAAAATCTCAAGCTCTGGCTCAAACTCGGCTTCGGATTCGGCCTGCTCATCCTCCTCATGTGCGGACTGGGACTTATGGCCATGAACACCCTGAAGGAAACCCGTAACGCCAGCCAAAGCATCAGCGAATGCTATCTTGCGGAAGTGGAGATCGTCACGAATCTGGAACGGGCCATCAATTCCACGGTCCAGTCCATGCTGCGTTTCGGCAGAAGCGGACGGGAGGAAGACTGGACTGCCGCGAACAGGAACTTTGCGGAGGCCCGGAACAGTCTTGATCAGGCGCTGGAACTGGTTCAGAACTATCCTGAACTGCGTGTCCTGAGACAGAATGCCGACGCCACAGCGCAGAACATGGAAAAATACCGGGAACTGTGCAGCCAGACGTATGAAATTCAGACACGCTTGGTCGCTCTGCGTCTGGATATGGACAAGAGCGCCCTGGAATTTCAGGAGAGTCTGCTGCATCTTCTGAAGCAGGGCGATCAGGTTCTGCTTGAAGCCATCCGCAATGGGGAATCGCCTTCCGCACTGGAGACGCTGGCAGTTTCTCTCACTCTGGCCAACGAGCTTGTCGACCAGGGCAACAGCATACGCATCAAGAATCAGAGCGCGCAGGTGCTGAACGACCCCGCCATAACGCGGGAAGGACTGGCGCTTTTCGACAGATTGAACGAAATCTTCAACGAACTCAACCCGCTGCTGCCGGAGGAATATCTGCCGCTGCTGGAAAGCGCCTACAACGCGGCCCATGAATACAAGGCCGATATGGAACGCCTGCTTGAAACATGGCTCCGCCGCGCGGATATCGACAGGGAGCGCGGCGCTGTGGCCGGCAAAGTTCAGGAACTGGCCAGGACTACCGCCGGCGCAGGCATGGAACAGACCAGGAACATCGCCCGCGACGCGGACGCAAGGGCGCTTGACGCCTCCAATATGTTGACCGTGGGACTGATTGCCGCCGTACTCGTCGGGCTTCTTCTGTCTGTCGCGCTCACGCGCGGCATCACCGGCCCCCTGGTCCAGGGAGTCCACTTTGCTTCCACCGTGGCGGGCGGCAACCTTGAACACACGCTTGACATCCAGCGCGGCGACGAACTGGGAGAACTTGCCGACGCGCTCAATACCATGGTCGGCACCCTGAAGCAGAAAATCGAGGAAGCGCACACGGCCATGGAGGAAGCCAGGGAACGGCAGAAACAGGCCTTTGCCGCATTGAAAGAGGCCGAGGCCGCCAAGGCCCTGGCGGAAAGAGCCAGACGTGAAGGCATGCTGCAGGCGGCGGATCGTCTTGAATCCGTCGTGGCCGCAGTGAACGGAGCTTCCGACGGCCTCAGCGAAGAGATCCGGAAATCGGATCACGGCGCAGCCGAACAGGCCCGTCTTGCCGAAGAAACCGCTACCTCCATGGAAGAAATGAATACTGCCGTTCTTGCCGTGGCCCGCAACGCCTCCGAGGCCGCCAGAGCGTCGGAAAACGTGAGGAGCAAGGCGCAGGAAGGCGCGGAACAGGTACGCATCGCCGTAAGCGGTATGGAAGAGCTGTATGCAAACTCTTCCACCATCGCGGCGGACATGCAGGATCTCGGCAAGAAGGCCGAAGATATCGGACGCATTCTGTCCGTCATTACGGATATTGCCGATCAGACCAATCTGCTGGCCCTGAACGCCGCCATTGAAGCCGCCCGCGCCGGAGACGCCGGCAAGGGCTTTGCCGTGGTGGCGGACAACGTGCGCCAACTGGCGGAAAAGACCATGGCCGCGACGCATGAGGTGGGCGATGCCATCAAGAATATTCAGGACGGAGTGCACAAGAATATTGAAGGCGTCAACCATGCGGGTGAACTGACAAACAGGGTTACGGAAAGCGTCAATCAGTCCGGAAGCCTGCTGGAAGAAATTCTTCATCTGGCCGATGCCTCCGCCGATCAGGTTCGCTCCATTGCCGCCGCCAGTGAAGAACAGTCCGCCAGCAGCGAATCCATCAACCGTTCGGTGGATGCCGTCAACGCCATCTCCGCCCAGACGGCGGAAGCCATGCGATCCGCAACCGGGGCGGTAAACGCGCTGGCTGCCCAGGCCCGCGAACTCATGGGGCTGATTGATGAAATGAAACGAAGCTGAACCGTCCCGTCTGCGGTGTCCCGCCCGCTTTCAGGGCGGGCAGGATTCTGATGCCGCAGCACTTCCGCACCCTGAAAATGCTCCCGAAGTCAAACGGAGCGAAACTTCACCGCGAGGCCGGAGCAGGCGCAGTTCACCTGCTGCCGTTCCGGCCTTAGGCGTGAAACCCGCGGGACGAACCGGGTTCCGTCCGGACTCTCCGGACGGCATCCTGTCCGGAGGGGGAAACGGACTATATAACTCTTCAGATTGAATGCTGAAAAATTTTTCACCATATTTCTCTTTTCCGAAACAAAATTACTTGCTACAAGATAAACGCGACAGGTTGCAAGGAGTTCAAGTCACGGAGAAAGACATGTCTTTTCCCCCTGTTAAGAGAGAGAGGAAGACTTCAGATCATGACCTGCAGTCGCTTTTGGATCTGCTGGACTGTGGTGTAGTCAAAATCTCCTTTGACGGAGAAATGAAAAGAAGCGTTCTCTGGGCCAACAAGGGATTCTATGCCCTGACCGGAAGATCGAAAGAGGAATACGAACAGCAGGAAAAAAGCGGCAATCCGGCCAATGTTCTGCATCCCGACGATTTCAGGCCGGTATTTAAAAAGTTCCATGCCCATGTGCGGAACAGGAAAAATCTTCATATTCAATATCGGGTATTCCACAAGGATGGTCATATCGTCTGGCTGGATGTAAAATCATGCTTTATCGGCATTGAAAACGGCCATCCTGTTTTCATGAATGTCATGATGGATATTACGCATGAAAAAGCACTGAATGATATGATAGAAATGGAAAGAAAGAAATATGTTCTTCTCAGCAAGATAAGCAATGAAATAATATTTGAATACGACATAAAAAATGACAACATGAAGCATTTCGGAAGCCTTGAACGACATATAGACAAAAGAAATATAAATAATTTTCTGAAAAAACCTGATCAGCACAAACTTATTCATCCTGATGACTATAATGTTGTAAATGACTTACTGCAAAAATTAATATCCTGCGAAAACAAAATCAGACAAAGCGAAAAATTCAGGATTTATATCGAAGGTCTCGGTTTCCGCTGGCATTACTGCAACTGCGGCATTATCGACGAATCGACCATTATCGGGAAACTGGTGGATATCCATGATACGGAAGAAAAACTCCACTATCTGAATGATCTGACAAGCAGGGATCCCATGACGCGCCTGCTGAACAAGGAATTCATGCGCAATCGCTGTGCCCAGATTCTCCATGATTCTCCAGGGCGCAAACATGCCATGCTGATCATCGACATTGACGATTTCAAGATCGCCAATGATACAAACGGGCACAAGTTCGGCGACAGCGTCATCCACCTCATAGCGGAAACCCTGCAAAACTCGTTCCGTTCCGATGATCTCATCGGGAGAATCGGAGGCGATGAATTCCTTCTGCTGCTCCACGACGTCAGCCGTGAACAGGCTCTGCTGCTGGCCGACAAATACAGATCCGCCCTGGCTTCCGTGAGCGGGCCTTTCGCGTCCCGTTTCCGGATTTCCAACAGCATAGGAATCAGTGTCTTTCCGGAAGACGGCGTGACGTATGAAGAACTTTTTGAAGCGGCGGACAGGGCTCTTTACCGGGCAAAGGCGCAGGGAAAGAACCGTGTGGCGTCAGCCTCCTTTCCTGACTGACGCTCCTGCCCTGCGCCCCCGGGACATGAAAGCGTTTTGCTCTTGAACATATCTGCCGGCCAGGCCCCTATGTTCCGGCCCGCAGGTTTCACGCCCCACCGGAGCCTGACGCCGCAAATGAATTGCGGCGACACTCTCTCCTCCGGTGTCGAGGAGCCCCTGGCCGTCAGCGCGCAGCGCCTTGCGGAGATAAAGAAGAGCGGAGACAAGTCTCGCCCTGCCGACTCCGCAGAGTATTTCATGAACGAAATGCTCCAGGCGGGAACATGCCCGCAAGGTCGGAAAAGCGCCCGGATACGGGGCAGCGCCGTCCGGCATTCCGCCGCGGTATAAGGCTATCTGCCCAGCGTACGCTCCAGCATATAGGAGGGCTGACGGCCGTATCCTTCCAGAGTCAGCATGTATTTCCGTTCGTCAGTCCGGCTGATTTCCAGCACGGCAAACTGGTTGTCTTCCCGTGTGTCCATTCCGCCGGCCTCGCTTGTGGCGCTCCAGGGGCGGTAGTCATTGACGCCCACATTGCCGTTCATCACTACATAATGGATGCCCCTGATATTGGAATAGCCGCCCTGATGGTCGTGCCCGGAAATCACCGCCAGAACCCGCCCGCTGTCTTCCAGTATCCCGCGCACGACTGAAGCGTTCTTGATGTTGTGATCCTGCCCGTCCACCCGATCCAGAGTCTGATGCGAAAACAGAACCGTCGGCAGGGGAGTCTTTCGCAAGTCATCCCTGAGCCATTCCAGTTCCTGAGGAGGAATAATGGTGTCCGTCCATGTCCAGAAGGTATCGGCCGGCGTGTTCATGTCATAGGGCCGATAATTCCCGGGGGTATAATCGGCATCCAGCACGACGAAATGAATGCCGTTCGCATCCCATGAATACCACGTCTGCCCCTGCTCAATGCCGGTATTGGTGATATTGCCCAGAAACTCATCCCGCCTGAGGTTGTCGAAATCATGGTTGCCCAGCACATGATAATGCGGACAGGAAAGCGAAGCGAAGCGGGTTTCAATCTGGGCAAGGTTCTTCAGCGGCTCCGTTTCCATGGAGAGTGTATCCACAAAGTCGCCCAGCTCCACGACAAACGCCGGCTTCACGGCGCTCATGCTCTCCGTGAATACCTGCATTTTCTTCATGGCGGCGGAATATTTGCGGGTTTCACTATCTGCCCTGGTGGTATGGTGCATGTCGGTGACTATCCCTGCCTTGAGCAGGGTATCGGAATTCTGCCTGGCCTGCGCCACGGAAGTCATACGCAATACGCCGAAGCCGGCTGCGGCTGCCCCCAGTTTGAGAGCGTCGCGCCTGGAAATGCCTTGAGCCATGATGATTCTCCTTGCATGAAATTCGCCGCCCAAACGCGCGGCATGGCAAAGAGATACCCCCTGCTGGTGTCCGGAAAAAGGCAAAAACTGTTAATACTGTGTAAAATCCGGGTGAGAGCATTCCCGGTTTGAACATGCTCCCGGAGCCGAACGGAACGAGACCCGTCCCTGCCCTCCTTGCTCGACACCCCCCTCTCCCCTCTGGGTGTCGCCGCAATTCATTTGCGGCGACAGACTCCGGCTTCAGCCGTGAAACCCGCGGGCCGCACCCGGGAGACTGGATGGAAGCTGTTCTCAATCGCAAAACGCCCTGAATGATAGGGCCGCGTCCTGTTTCACCCGGCTCACAAAACAGTTTTGCCTTGAACTGACTCTATATGCGGCCGATCCGCTCTTCGGCGTCCCGCCGCAGCCGGGCAGGCAGCTTCCAGAGCGTTCCGCTGACGCTCAGATCCTCACGCTCGCCAAGCGCAATTACGTCAGAAGCGCAGGATCGCCCTTCCCGATCCAGAACGCGCATCACCAGCGGCCGCAGTCCGGCATGAGCATCCGCCTCAAGCACCAGGGCAAGGCTTCCATCGGAGAGGCGGACAAAGGAACCCGGCGGATAGACGCCCATGAGCCTGATGAATGCCTGCGGATAGCCGGGAGCAAAATGGCTGTCTCTTTCGTTATACATGAAGCCGAGCGCCCTGAAGGGCGTCACCTGCCGCCGGTAGCCGCGCGTGCTGGACATGGCGTCGTACATGTCCACCACGGCCAGCAAACGTCCCGTAAAGGAAATCTCTCCCTCCGACTTGCCGTAGGGATACCCTGTGCCGTCATGACATTCATGGTGATCCAGTTCTCCATCCAGCACAATGGGAGAGACATCATCCCAGAAGCGCAGAAACTCCTGTCCCTTGAGCACATGAGCCTGCATCTCTTCCATCTGTGAAGGAGAAAGTCCGCCCGGATAGCGCAGGATGTGTTCGGGGACGAACAGCTTGCCCACGTCATGGAGGAAGCCCGCAGCCGCAAAATCCGGAAGAAACACCCTGTTCACGCCAAGATGCATGGCGAACGCCGCACCCAGTACAGCCGCATTCACGCTGTGGGAGCACAGATAATCGCCGCCGCAGCGCAGTTTGCACAAACTGAGCAGAGCGGCCTTGTTGCGCATCAGGCTCTCCGTCGTATCCACAGCCCATGCCGCCAGTTCATCGCGGGGGAAAAGATCCCGCTTTTCCTCAAACAGGCCGTGCGCCAGCTCCATACCCCGGGAATACAGCACGCACGCCGCGGCAAATTCCTCCCGCATGGTAAGCAGGGGCTTCTCACGGGCCGGAGGGGCGGAAAGCAGCGAACATTCAGGAATGGACTCGACCACATACCGATCCGCATGGATAATGCGGGCGATGATATCCCTGTCGTCCGCGCATCCTCCCCGCTCCGTCCTTCCGTCTCCGCCCCCGGGCCCACGCGTCATGCCGCCCCTCCGCCTCTCACTCCACCGTTACGCTCTTGGCCAGGTTGCGCGGCTGATCCACATCCTTGCCCAGATAATCGGCCACCTCGTAACTGAACAGCTGCAATGCCGGCAGCGCGAGAAACGACGCCAGTTCGGGGCGGCAGGCGGGCAGCGTCCAGATCTCCTCCGCATGCAGCTTTCCGCAGCCGTTCCGCCCGTCCGCCTGCGTCAGGACGATGACTCTGCCCTGCCGGGCCTGCACCTGCTCAATATTGGATACGATCTTGGGGAAAAACTCGTCGCGCAGCGCCACGACGAAGGTGGGAAACTCCGGATCCACCAGAGCGATGGGGCCATGCTTCATCTCCCCGGCCGCGTAGCCTTCCGCATGAATGTAGGAAAGCTCCTTGAGCTTGAGCGCGCCTTCCAGAGCCAGAGGATAGGCCGGTCCGCGCCCGAGATAGAAAAAGCTGCGGGCTCCCGCGCAGGCTCGCGCAATGCGGGCTGCGGTTTCGCGCATGGAAGGCAGCTCTCCATCCAGCAGCGCGGGCAGCGCCCGCAGATGGGCAAGCAGCCCGGCTTCCCCTTTCCTCCCTCTGCGTCTTCCCCAGTACAGGGCGAGCAGCAGCAGTACCGCCATCTGACTGCACATGGCCTTGGTGGAGGCCACGCTGATTTCCGGCCCGGCCTGGGTATACAGCACGGCATCCGCCTCGCGCGCGACGGAAGACCCCACCACATTGCACAGCCCCAGCGTGACGCAGCCCTTTTCCCGGGCCAGCCGCAATGCCGCAAGCGTATCGGCCGTTTCCCCGGACTGGCTGATGGCAAGCACGGCTTCCCCCTCCTCCAGCAGCGGATCACGGTAACGAAACTCGGAGGCTATTTCCACGGCAACGGGCACGCCGCCGAATCTTTCCAGAAGACGGGCTCCCCACAGTCCGGCGTTAAATGAGGTCCCGCAGGCCACAATCCGCAGACGGCGCGGAACGGCCAGCCCATCCAGCTCCGGCAGGGACACGCCTTCGGCTTCATCCCGCCCCGGATCGGCGGGCACGCGCCCGGCAATGCACTCGGCAATGACCCGGGGCTGTTCCATAATCTCCTTAAGCATGAAATGCTTGTACCCGTCCTTGCAGGCGGCCTGCATATCCCATTCGATGCGTGTGACTTCCCGGTGTATGGGGGCAAGGCTGTCCAGACGGAACAGCTCCCATGCCCGGGCCTCGTCCGTGCCGCCTTCCCGCCCCTTTCTCCGGCCGACGCGCGCGATCTCCCCGTCTTCCAGAAAGACCACATCACGGGTATAAGCCAGAAACGCGGGGATATCCGACGCCACAAAGCATTCTCCTGCGCCGACGCCGATCAGCAGCGGCGCGGACAGACGCGCGGCATACACCGTCTCCGGCTCTTCAGGCGATATCATGGCTACGGCATAGGCTCCGCGCGCGCGGCGCAGAGCGCGGGCAAAGGCTTCAAGCAGGGAAGAAGCCCGCTTGCGTTCCTCTTCAATCAGGCAGGCCAGAACTTCCGTATCCGTATCCGAACGAAAGGTGCAGCCGGAAGCCGTCAGCTCATCCCGCAGTTCCTGAAAATTCTCGATGATGCCGTTATGCACAAGGGCAAGGGTGCCGCCCCGCGCAAGGTGCGGGTGCGCATTGCGTTCTTCGGGCGCGCCATGAGTGGCCCAGCGGGTATGCCCTATGCCGCAGGTGGAAAACATGCTGGGTTCGGCCGCAAGTTTTGCTTCCAGGGCGGACAGTCTGCCGGCGGCTCTGACCACATGGAGCTTTCCCGCCTGCATGAAGGCCACGCCGGAAGAGTCATACCCACGGTATTCCAGCCTGTGCAGCCCTTCAATCAGAAGAGGAACCGCAGGCCGATGTCCGCTGTAACCAATGATTCCACACATATACAGAAAACCTCATGTCAGAGCAGCTTATCGTGACGAAGACGCCATAGTAGCGGTCAATCTGACGCCGGGCAAGCCGTCTGCCCGGTGTAAAAAATATTTTCGCCCGGTGACGCCCGTTGACAGCTCCAGGCAGAACATGACGAAAGCCGCCGGAGAAATCCGGCGGCTTTTCTGTCAAGGCATGCTGCTTTCTGTAGTAACATGGTGTTGAAACTATCCTTGCCCTCCGGAGGCGCGAGCGTGGCGCGCCATGGAGCGCCGCCCCCCCCCCGCATGGTCATGCGGCATCCTGGGGGGCGAGGAGCGGCAGCAATGTTTCGCGGAGCTTGAGCCTTTGGGCGGCTTCGCCGCCCAAAGGCTCAAGCGGGCCGGCCGTGGATACATGGTGGCTCTGGCCCGTGTGGAACACGGGCTGCCTTTGCGGCAACGCATGTTGCCGCCCATGCCGGAGCAAAGGCACACGTCATGTACAGCGCCATCAACACCATTTCTGCTATTACCGAGACTACTTCTTGTCAGGGTTGAACCTGGGCGGCACGTTGTTGCCGTCAAGCAGCTTCAGCCAGTTGGGGGTTCCCTCGGGCATCAGCGGATGCTTCACGCTCATGTCCCTGCCCTTGAAGCGCGGGTCATCCTTGGCGTAGCGCAGGGCCTTGTGCACGGCAAGCTGCGGCGCCATATCGCCGTAGGCGTTGGACGCGGCATACACCTTGTCGCCCTTGCCCATGGGATTGATGAATTCCCACACGATGCGCTTGTCGGGCATCACTTCAATGGTATGACCGCCGGTATTCGTGGCGGTGATCAGCCAGTTGCCGTTGGGCAGCTTCTGCGCGCCGCTCTGGGTCTGTGAATAGAAGTTCCAGTCCCATGTCCGGACATCGGATGCCTTCCACTGCCACACCACCGCGTTCTTCTTCGGGTCAAGCTCCACCGCGCGGGTATAGTTGCCGGAAGGACGGGTATGGCCGTTGTCCATGATGGAAATGGTGCCTTCCGCCGTCCAGTCCGGGGCATGAGGGCCGAACAGCTTCTGATCCCCGTCATCGGCATAGCCCGCCGGCGCGGCCCCCTTGCCGTAGTTGGCCGGGTTGCCCCAGCGGTACTTGATGCCCTTGTCGCTCCCGTAGTCGATGACATACACTTCCGCCAGGTTGCGGGAAGTGATGGCGATTTCGTTTGTCGCGGGATTATAGGCCACGCCGTTGAAGTGCGTCCAGTCCGGCCCGGCCCAGGCATGGCGGATGCGGGGCACGAACTTGTTGATATCGATCTGATCCGGGCCGGTGCCGATGTGATCCCACACAGCCCATTCCCAGACAACCCTGCCCGTGCCATGCTCGATTTCCCGCACCACATCGGGCCAGATGCCCTCGATAACCTGCTTGCCGTCCTTCAGCCCTTCCCTGAACAGATAGCGTCCGGGAGCGTCCGGCTTCAGCCCCTTGGCCAGAGCGTCTTCATACGAATACTTTTTCCACACCAGGATCAGAAGGTTGCCGTTGGGCATCACCTCAAAGGTGTGATGGGAAACCTCTTCATCGGGAATATAGCATTTGTATTCCCATACCTTTTTTCCGTTCCAGTCGAACTCCTCGAACAGCCCGGCCTGCCCGCCGAAGGAAGGCCGCACGCCGGGCAGCGAGGAATGGCGGATCAGGTTGCCGTTGGGCATCAGTTCCGCATAAAAGCAGCCGTAGTCGCTTTTCCACTCATTGACCACGTTGCCGTCCATATCCATCAGATAAGTGGTGTTGGCCTGCTGCGGCGCTACCAGCGTGTAGCCGTCAAACGTGCCCGGAGCCTTGTGCAGCAGCCCCAGCGGCCCCTTGAACGCCTCATACGCCTGCGCGCTCCCGGCCAGGGCCAGCGCGGCGATGCCTGCCGCCACAGCTTTCGTTAAACGTTTCATGTTTCTTCCCTCGTATTGGATATTGCAGACGGCCGGCGCGGGGAACGCACATGTTCCCTCTCCCTGCGCAGCCGTCAAAGGTCAGGAGAGGTGCCCGGATGAGCAGAAACGGCGGAAAAGGCTCTCGCCCTCCCGCCGCCAGCCTATCCGTCTCAGAAACAGGCTGTCCCGGATACGGTTACCTTTTCGCGGGACGGCTCACCACCCACGGTTCGTCGAACTGCACCACCGGGCGCTTGTCCAGCGTTGTTCTGAAGTTGGGAATATTCCCCTTGTCATCAGGCAGCATGATAAACGTCTTCGGCTCAACCGGCGCGGTCACCGGCGTTTCCACGGGCTTCTTCAACTGCGGCACCCATTCATACGGCACGGCATAGGCGCGGTAGGTCGTATTCGCCTTCATGGCCGGAGCGTAGCCGTAGGGAGAACGGTATTCCCACACGATTTCACCCATGGGGGTCACTTCAAAAATGCGGCTGCACGCGCCCTCGTCGATCAGCGTGTTGCCGTTGGGAAGACGCTGGGCGATGGAAATATAGGGCGAGAAGAAGAACTTGTAGCCGTGCTGACCGGGAGAAACCTTCATGGTCGCGGCGGAATATTCCCACACACGGGTCTTGTCCACCGGATTGAACTCGATGATGCGGCTCCATGCATGGGCCTGGGAATCGGCATACAGATCTCCCGGCATGGTTCCGCCGTTGTCGAAGAGCAGGATATTGCCTTCGCCGGGCAGCCCCCTGGGAATCATGTGCGTGCCGTGTACCCCGGTAATCGGAGCCAGCGCGGCGTCCGCGCCCACAAAGGGCGGAGCGACCTGCCACACGATATTTCCGGTCTTGTGATCGATGATGAACAGGTGTGAGGTGTTGCGGCTGTCACAGATGATGTTTTCCGGGTGGAAGCGTTCATCGCCCGCGTCATACCACTTGTTCGGCCCAAGCCAGGACGCGCAGTTGATATGGAACCAGTCCACGCCGCCCAGCTTCTTGCCGACCGGAGCCATACGATGCAGCTTGTTGAGGGCGCTTTCGGAAAAACCGAATTCGGAAAAATGCTCGCTGGCGAACCACTTCCAGATCACTTCGCCCTTTCCGTCCACAATATAGATGGCGTCATCCAGCAGTCCGGCCTTGTTGATGCGGGGATTTTCGGCATTGCTGTGAGCGAGAACCAGCATTTTGCCGTCCATTCTGGGTTCCATGCCGGGCGCGTAATACCCCACGGAGGAACCTTCAAGCTGGAAGTCATGATGCTGACGGGCAGCCCAGAAAGATCCGTCCGCCGCGGCGGGCTGGCCCTTGGCCCCCTGCTCCACCTTCTGCCACTTGTCGAACTTGCGGACAATCCTGTTGTCCCAGTCCAGAACGGCTACGGCGCTCTGATCCTGGAACCCCTCAGCCACGGGCGGGTAAATGGAGGTCAGCAGATGACCGCCGGGCAGCACCTTGCTGGGCTGGGCGGCCGCGCCCCAGTTGTCCCATTCCTTCACCAGATTGCCGTTGCGGTCGATCAGCTTGGGATAGGTCCCTGCAAGAATGATATAACTGTTCCAGCATCTGGCAGGATCATACTTGATGGTTCCCACGGGGATGACGTCAGTCTGGGCCTGCGCGGCGCCCGCGCAGAGGCATGCGGCGCCAAGTCCCAGAACCAGGGTTTTCAGAAGCTTCATTCACATCTCCTCAATCCGCTCGATTAAACTGTTCCTGCACGACCGGCGCGGGGAACACGCATGTTCCCTCTCCCTGCGCAATCGTCCATGTCATGCTCCACACGTCCCGCGCGGGAGCCAGTGTTCCCGCGCGGGACGATAATGCGGACACGGCTATTTCTTTGCAGCGGGCATGGGCACGGTTTCGCACCCGGCGAAAACCTTCAGCCAGTCAGGAGAACCCGCAGGCATCAGATCCCGCTTGGCGCTCATGTCCCTGCCCTTGAACCCGGGCCAGTCCCTGCCGTAGCGCAGCGCCTTGTGCACGGGATCGCCGTTTCCGCCGTGGCTGTTGCTCAGGGCATAGACCTTGTCTTCACGAACGGGATTCACATATTCCCATACGACGCTCTTGTCCCCGGTCACTTCAATGATATGGCCGGGAGAAGATGTCGTGATCAGCCAGTTGCCGTTGGGCAGCTTCTGCGCGCCGTTCTGGAACGCGGAATAGAAGTTGCTGTCCTCCGCCTTCACGTTCTCCGGCTTCCACTCCCATACCACGGCGTTCTTTTTAGGGTCCAGCTCCACGGCGCGGGTATAATTGCCGGAAGGACGGTAACAGCCGTTGTCCATAATCGTCAGCGTGCCTTCGGGCGTCCAGTCGGGAGCATGAGGGCCCCACAGCTTCTGGCTCCCATCCTTGCCGTACCCCCAGGGCAGTCTGCCCTGGCCGTAGTTGCCGGGGTTGCCCCAGCGGTACTTGATGCCGCCGTTTTTCTTGTAATCAATGATGAATACTTCGCCGAGGTTGCGGGAAGTGAAGGCTATCTCATTTGTTTCCGGGTTATATGCCACGCCGTTCAGGTGTATCCAGTCCGGCCCGGCCAGCCAGAGCATGATATTGCCGAGGTCGCAGAACGCATTGATGTCGAATTTGTCCGGCGTTGTGCCGATGTGATCCCACACCTTCCATTCCCAGACAGTCTTTCCGGTGCCGCGTTCCACTTCACGGATGACATCGGGCCAGATTCCCCTGACCATTCCCTTGCCGACCTTGACCCCGTCAGGAAGCATGGCGCGGCCAAGCTTATCCGGATCAAGCCCCTTGGCAATGGCTTCGTCATAGCTGTGGTACTGCCATACGGGAAGCAGTATGTTGCCGTTGGGCATCACTTCAAAGGTATGATGCGACACTTCCTTTCCTGGTGTATAGCACTTGTACTCCCATATTTTCTTGCCGGACCAGTCAAATTCCTCCAGCAGGCCTGCCGCGCCGCCGAAGTTGGGGGCGGCATCGGGAATGCGGGAATGACGAAGCATGCCGCCGTTGGGCAGCAGTTCGGCATAAAAACAGGGATATTCGCTCTTCCATTCATTCACGACCCTGCCGTCCATATCCAGCAGATACGTCATCGTGGAGTCCTGCGGAGCCAGCAGGGTGTAGCCTTCATACGTTCCCTGTCCTTTCTGCAGCAGGCCAAGCGGCCCCTGAAACGCCTCGTACGCAAGCGCGGGCAGCGCGCTTGCCGCCAGAAAGGCCAGGCCGAGACATCCGGTCAACATGCGATTCATACGACACATCCTTTACCGTAACAGGTGAAGGCAGGTTCAAGACGAACATGCCCTGAACAGGGGAGGCGGCCGCGCATGCGACGCCTCACGGTCAGCTATTTTTTGGGAACAATGACGCAGGGCCGGCCGAACTGTACCGATTCCCGCTTGTCCACTGTCGGCCTGTAGGCAGGAATATTGCCGTTGACGTCGGGAATCAGGATGACCTCATTGGCCGGCGGAACAACGGCGGCTTCCGTGGGCTTTTTCAACTGCGGCACCCACTCGTAGGGAACGGCATAGGCGCGGTAGGTGTACCCATGCTTGAACGCTTCCACATAATTGTAGGGATTGACGTATTCCCATACGATTTCCAGCTTGGGCGTCACTTCAATGATGCGGCTGGAAGAGCCTTCACAAATCAGCGTGTTGCCGTTGGGCAGGCGCTGGGCATTGCTGATGAAGGGGCTGAAGAAGAAATCATCGCCGAACATGCCGTTCGGAATGCCGTTCATGCCTGCGGAATATTCCCATACCGGCGTCTTGGTGACGGGGTTGTATTCCACCACACGGCTCCAACTGTGGTTCATCGTCGGGTAGGTGTTGTCAATCCCTCCGTTGTCAAACACCATGATGTTGCCTTCGCCGGGCAGCCCCCTGGGAATCATGTGCGTATGATGGATGCCTTCCATCGGCACAAGCTGCGCATCCTCGCCCACAAAGGGAGGCGCCGCCTGCCACACGATCCTGCCCGTCTTGTGATCAATGATGAACATGTGGGAAGTATTGCGGCTGTCGGCAATGATATTGTCCGGATGAAAACGTTCGTCGCCCGCGTCATACCATTTGTTCGGCCCCAGCCAGGACGCGCAGTTGATATGGAACCAGTCCACGCCCTGATGTTCCTTGATGCGCACTTCACCCAGCGCTCTGGTTTGTCCCGCCGCTTCCGCCGTGAAGCCGAACTCGTCAAAGTGATCGGAAGCATTCCACTTCCACAGGATATTTTCATCCTTGTCCACAATGACGATCACGTCGTCGATGAGCTGCTGGAGATTGATTTTCGGGGCTCTGACGTTTTCATGGGCCAGCACCAGCATCCTGCCGTCCCTGCGAAGGGAACTCTCCACGCCGGGCGCATAGTACCCCACGGACGAGCCTTCAAGCTGGAAATCATGATGCTGCCGCGAAACCCAGTAGGTGCCGTCCGCTTCGGCGGGCTGGCCGGGTTCGCCCTTCTCCACCTTCTGAAGTTTGCTGAACTTGCGTACCAGGTTGCCGTCAAAGTCCAGCAGGGCAACAGTGTTGCAGTCCTGAAAGCCCGTGCTCAGGCCGGGGTACAGGGAGGTCAGCAGATAGCCGCCGGGATACACCTTGTTCGGGAACCCCTGTCCGCCTTTCTGATCCCACTCATGCACAAGATTGCCGTTGCGATCGATCAGCTTGGCGGAACCGCCCGAGCCCCCTTCGTTGGCGAGAATGACATAGCTGTTCCAGCATTTGGCAGGGTCATAGCGCAAGGTTCCCACCGGATGTACGGAAGACTTGGCCTGAGCCGCGCCTGCACACAGGCTGACGACGCATAGTCCGGCCATGACGGCACGCAGCATATTCATGCGAATCTCCTTAATCAGAAGCGCCGCACATCGCCGGGAAAACCCGGAATGACGTGCGGCGCAGGGGTCAGAGTTTCATTATTCTCTCACCGTTTATTCGGCTGCAGGCACAACACGCTTGTAGGTCTTCACCGGAGCGGCCTTGGGAGCTTCACTTCCGGGCATGGGGACGGCATCCTTGGACAGGACTGAAGTCCAGTTCGGGAACTTGCCCTCATTCTTCATCTTCTTGCCCTGGAAGCCGGGGAAGTCGGCCGGATAGCGCAGCGCCTTGTGAATGCTGGCGCCGCCCTTGCCGTGGATGTTGGTGGCCTTGTAGATTCTGTCTTCACGCACAGGATTGGCAAGTTCCCACACGATGTTCTTGTCGCTGGTCACTTCGATCACATGACCGTCGTTGCTGGTGGTCAGCATCCAGTTGCCGTTGGGCAGCTTCTGCGCGCCGTCCTGATAGTGGGAGTAGAAATTGCTGGGATTGGCCTTTACCGCCATGGGCGTCCACTGCCACACCACCGCATTTGTCTTCGGATCAAGTTCCACCGCGCGGGTGTAGTTGTGGGAAGGACGGCGGGCGCCGTTGTCGATGATGGAAAGGTTGCCGTTGGGCAGCCAGTCCGGAGCATGGGGCCCCCACAGTTTCTGATCGCCGTCATCAGCATAGCCGGCAGGAGCCTTGCCCGCGCCGTAGTTGGCGGGATTGCCCCAGCGGTACACGATATCGCCGGTCTTGCGATCGATAACGAATACTTCCGCCAGATTGCGGGAAGTCACCGCAATCTGATCGGTATCGGGATTGTACGCAACGCCGTTGAAGTGCGTCCAGTCCGGCCCGGCGTAGGCGCTGTAAACCTTGGCCGAGCAGAACTTGTTGATGTCGATCTTGTTTTTGCCCTTGCCGATATGATCCCACACATGCCATTCCCACACGGTCTTGCCGGTGGCGCGATCCACTTCACGGACAAAGTCGGGCCAGATGCCGTCGATGTGACGCTTCTCATCCGTGTAGCCTTCCTTGAACAGGTAGCGATCCTTGGTGGGCTTCATACCCTTGGCCAGGGCTTCCTCATAGCTCTTGAATTCCCAGCCGAGCAGCAGATAGTTGCCGTTGGGCATGATTTCATAGGTGTGGTGCGACACTTCCTTGCCGGGAATATACATCTTGTATTCCCAGATCTTGTTGCCGTTCCAGTCGAACTCCTCCATGATCCCGGCAGCGCCGCCGAAAAGCCAGAGGCCGGTGGAGTCAATTTCAGGAAGTACCCCATGGCGGGACAGCGTGCCGTCAGCCTTCAGTTCGCCCCAGAACCCCTTGTATTCACTTTCCCATTTATTGACGATTTTACCATTGTTATCGATCAGGTAGCTGGTCTTGCTTCCCTGAGGAGTAAGCAGAACATAACCTTCCGTTACGCCCGGCTCATTGGCAAGCACGCCCAGCGGGCCGCGAAAAGCCTCATTAGCGACTGCCGACCCGGCAAAGGCCGCTGCAAGAACGGCGGCTGCCGCAAGAGAAGTAAAGCGTTTCATAATTCCTCCCGGTTACAGGTTAATACGTCCGAGCAGCGGACGTTTTTTGCTTTTCGGGCAAGGGATTCCTCTGAACAGGGGGAAGGACCGGATCGGGAACTTTCTTTCGTCCTTCCCAGCCGGAGGCGCACGCCCGGCGATGGAACTGAATCTTGCCCCCCTCCTTGCCGAGACGCCTACCTGATTTCAGCAGGCTTGAGCATGGCGGCCTTGTCCCACAGCTCATACCACTTGGGAGCCTTGGGGAAGAGAACCTGAGCCTTTGACAGATCGCGTCCCTTGAGGCCGGGATAATCCTTGCCGTAGCGGAAGGCGCGATGCACAAAGTTGCTCATGATGTTGATATCTTCCAGCCCGGTGGGGTCATCGAAGGAATGGGAATCTTCCAGCAGTGCAACGGGCCCCTTCAGCGTCCAGGGGCTGACGTATTCCCACACCACATGGGGCTTCTTGCCCCTGGTCACTTCAAAAATATGCCCGGTATTGGTGGATGTGATCAGCACATTGCCGTTGGGCAGCATCTGGGCCGCGCCCTGATAGGCGGAATAGAATCCGTTGGGGTTCTGCGCCCGGTATTCCCATTCCAGTTCGCCCGTTTTGCTGTTGATGATGACCGCGCGCGAACGGTTGACGCTCGGCCGGTTCCAGCCGTTGTCAAACAGCATGATCCTCCCGTCGCCAAGCCATGTGGCGTCATGGGGGCCGAACAGCTTCTGATCGCCGTCATCACACCAGCCGGGCTTCTTCGCCCTGGGATCATGGGTTGTGGGATTGCCCCAGCGGAAAGCGATCCTGCCGGTGGATTTGTCCACAAGAAACACTTCGCCGAAATTGCGCGCGGTGAACAATATCTGATCGGTTTCCGGAATATAGGTCACACAGTTGATGTGCACCCAGTCGGAATCCCCGTAGTAGTTGGCGATGGGCAGCTTATAGTTGATATCCAGCTTGTCCTTGCCCTTGCCGATATGATCCCATGTGTGCCAGGACCATACTTCCCTGCCGTCCTTGTCCACTTCGACAATATAGTCTTCCCACAGGCCGTCATACTGATACTTGGCCTTGGGATCAGCCTTGGCGGGAAGGGTGCCCTTCCTCCGTCCCTTGGCCACGGCTTCGTCATAGGACTTGTACTGCCAGGCGACGATCAGGGTATTTCCGTTGGGCATGCGGCTGAACGCATGGTGCTGGTTGGCTCTGGGGCCATGAATCTTGTGTTCCCATACCACATTGCCGTCCCAGTCGATTTCCTGCACACCGCCGGAAACTCCGCCGAAGGGCACATGCTTCGGGTCATAGCGGATGCCGCGCAGGAGATTTCCGTTGGGCAGCAGTTCGGCATACAGACCGGGCTTTCCGGCGGTATGCCATGTATGCACCACATCTCCCTTCATGTCGATGAGGTACACGTCATTGGTCATGTTGGGCGACAGCAGCGTATAGCCATCGTACGCGCCGTACTTGTTCCAGACATGCACGCCGGTGGGCGTGCTCAGGCTCTCCACGGCAAAAGCGCCGCCCGCGCACAGACAGACGGCGCCGAGGCCCAGCGCCAGAGACTTCAGAAAACGCATTCCACTACCCTCTTGATTTGCCGTCGGCTCCGCCGTTCTTCGCGGAGCGTCTCCGGACGAAACCCGTATGAAATCCGGCTGTCCGCCATGCCCGTCATGGCGGACAGCCGGATCGGAAAAACTTACTTCTTCGCGGGGGGATTGGCTACCCACGGTTCCTCAAACTGCACATTGGGCAGCTTGTCCATCTTCGGCCGGAAATCGGGAATACTGCCGTTGACGTCCGGCAGCATGATGAACGAATGCGGAACGGAAGGAGCGACCACTGCCGTTTCCACCGGCTTTTTCAGCTGCGGCACATAGTCGTAGGGCACGGCATAGGCGCGATAGTTGATCACGCCCTTGAGCGGCGTGACATAGCTGTAGGGAGAACGGTATTCCCACACGATTTCGCCGCGCGGCGTCACTTCAAACACCCGCCCCGTCGCGCCCTCGTCGATCATCGTGTTGCCGTTGGGCAGACGCTGGGCAATGGAGATGAAGGGCGAGAAGAAGAAGTTCTGCCCGAACTGACCGGGGGCCACCTTCATGGTCGGAGCCGAATACTCCCATACCCGGCTCTTGGTGATCGGGTCGAATTCGATGACACGGCTCCAGGCGTGGGCCTGGGTGTCGCTGTAAAGGTCTCCGGCCATGGTACCGCCGTTGTCGAAGATCAGGATATTGCCTTCGCCGGGCAGCCCCCTGGGAATCATGTGCGTGCCGTGCACCCCGGTGATCGGGGCGAGCTGGGCGTCCGCGCCCACAAAGGGCGGAGCCACCTGCCACACGATATCGCCGCTTTCATGATCAATGATGAACAGGTGCGAGGAATTGCGGCTGTCACAGATGATATTGTCAGGATGAAAACGCTTGTCGCCCGCGTCATACCACTTGTTCGGACCCAGCCAGGACGCGCAGTTGATGTGCAGCCAGTCCACTCCGCCCAGGGACTTGCCGCGGGGCTTCATGGTCTGCAGTTTGTTGATGGCGGGCTGGGTGAATCCGAACTGGGAGAAATGCTCGTTGGCGTACCATTTCCAGACGACCTCTCCCTTGCCGTCCACAATGTAGATGACGTCATCAAGCAGCGTGTTCTGATTGATACGCGGATTTTTGGCGTTGGCATGCGCGAGCACCAGCATCTTGCCGTCCAGCTTCGGCTTTGCGCTGGGGGCATAGTAACCCACCGGTGATCCTTCAAGCTGGAAGTCGTGGTGCTGGCGGGACGCCCAGTACGAACCGTCCGCTTCGGCGGGCTGGCCGGGTTCCCCTTTTTCCAGCTTCTGCCATTTGTTGAACTGGCGCACGATCTTGCCGTCGAAATCCAGAAGGGCGATGGTGTTCAGATCCTGAGACCCTTCACTGAGATGAGGATAGAGGCTGGTAAGCAGATGTCCGCCGGGATACACCTTGTTGGGCATGCCGTAACCGCCCCTCGTATCCCACTCCTTGACCAGATTGCCGTTGCGGTCGATCAGCTTGGCCGACGCGCCTGGAACATCCGGAGTCAGAATGACATAGCTGTTCCAGCATTTGGCCGGATCATACTTGATGGTTCCCACCGGAATGACATCCGTTTCCGCCAGAGCGGAACCGGCGCACAGCGCGGCCATGCCCAGTCCTGCTGCCAGAATTTTCAGAAACTGCATTGCGACTTCTCCCTTGTGTACCGTTCTCCCAAGCTCTGCGGCACAAGCGCCGTCCGGAACTTCGGCAAGCGGCGGCACAGATTGCAGACAGAAGGGCGTCCCGCGCCATGAACAGCATGGCACAGGACGCCCTTCGACCCCTTATTTCGCAGGACGGTTCACGGTCCAGACATCCTTGAACTGCATGGCCGGGCCTTTATCCACAGTAGGCTTGAAGTTGGGAATATTGCCCTTGTCGTCAGGAAGCATGATGAAACTTCCGGGGAAGGAGGGATAGCTCACCGGGGTTTCCACCGGCTTCTTGAGCTGCGGCACCCATTCGTAAGGCACGGCGTATGCGCGGTAGTTCACACCGGCGTTCTTTTCCACATCACCGAGCGGACGGCTGTAGGGAGACCGATATTCCCACACGATTTCACCCATGGGCGTCACTTCAAAGATACGGCTGGTGGCACCCTCGTCGATCAGCGTATTGCCGTTGGGCAGGCGCTGGGCGATGGAGATGTACGGCGAGAAGAAGAACTGGTAGCCGTGCTGCCCGGGAGCAGCCTTCATGGTGGTGGCGGAGTATTCCCACACACGATCCTTGGTCACCGGATCAAATTCGATGATACGGCTCCAGGCATGGGCCTGGGAGGGATAAACGTCACCGGGCATGGTTCCGCCGTTGTCGAAGATCAGGATATTGCCTTCGCCGGGCAGCCCCTTGGGGATCATGTGCGTGCCGTGCACACCGGTGATCGGGCCGAGCGCGCCGTCTTCGCCCACAAAGGGAGGAGCGACCTGCCACACGATGTTGCCGGTTTCATGGTCAATGATGAACAGATGCGAGGAGTTGCGGCTGTCGCAGATGATGTTGTCGGGATGAAAACGCTTGTCGCCCGCGTCATACCACTTGTTCGGCCCCAGCCAGGAAGCGCAGTTGATGTGGAACCAGTCCACGCCGCCCAGTTCCTTGCCGCCGCGGGGATTCATGGAGCGAATCTTGTTCACGGCCGCATCGGTAAAGCCGAATTCCGCAAAATGATCAGCGGCAAACCACTTCCAGATCACCTCGCCCTTGCCGTCCACGATATAAATGGCGTCGTCAAGCAGTTTCTGCGAATTGATGCGGGCGTTCATGGTATTGCGATGCGCCAGCACCAGCATCTTGCCGTCCAGCTTCACGTTCTTCTCCACGCCGGGCGCATAGTAGCCGGTGGAAGAACCTTCAAGCTGATAGTCATGATGCTGACGGGCTACCCAGGAAGAACCGTCCGCTTCCCGGGGCTGTCCGTCGTTCGCTTCCACCTTTTCCCACTTGTTGAACTTGCGGACAATCTTGTTGTCAAAGTCCAGAATGGCAATGGTGTTCATATCCTGCGAGCCGGCCTTGACGGGAGGATAGATGGTCGTCAGCAGATGCCCGCCGGGATACACCTTGTTGGGCATGCCGTTGCCGCCCATGCAATCCCATTCCTTGACCAGATTGCCGTTGCGGTCAATCAGCTTGGCAGAGGAACCGGGAACCGTGGGGGACAGGATGACATAGCTGTTCCAGCATTTGGCCGGATCATACTTGATGGTGCCAACGGGAATGACGTTGGTATCCGCCAGGGATGAACCGGCGCAAAGCCCGAGCATGCCGAGCCCCATCACGAAAGATTTCACAAAATTCATACATTCTCTCCCTGTCTTGATGCGGTGTAAAAGCCGAAGGGATGCAGAGAAACACGCCTGTCTCATACCGGGAAAAGGTAGTGAACATTTCTTTTCCGTCCGGACATTTGCTGCCAGGCTCCGGGCGGAGCGTTTCCCCGCGTGACGGCAGTCGCGCGGGGAAACGACATGGTTTAATATGCCTTCATGCCGGAGCTGCCTTCAGGATTGAAGAGCAGATCGGTGCCGGTTTCCTCAGGGCTGAGAATCATGAGCAGTTGGGGAGTCATGCCGGGCACCTTGGACAGGTCGTCCTCGGTGAGGAACTGATGTCCCTGGCTGCGGTACTTCACGATATTCTCAGCCACATCCTTGGGCAGGGAGATGCCTTCTTCCTTGGCGAAATTGACCATACGGTCGGCATCGGCGCGGTTGAAGCTGAAAGAGGCGGCCATGGCCGGAGCGGCAAACACGGCAGTCAGAGCGAGAGCGGAAAGCACAGCTTTAATATTCATGTGAAACTCCTTTGGATGATGGAAGTTTAAATGAGCGGGCCGCCCGCCTCCCGGCAGACGGCCCGAGGCATCAGCACTTGGAGGGACCGAGCACCATATCGGCGTTTTCCGGATCATACCAGACGCTGTCGTTTTCTTCGACAGGCATCATGGCTTCAAACGTGCTGTTATCCAGACCGGGCACCTTCATCAGATCGTCAGAAAACTTGAAAGGGGTCTTCTTGGCGTAGTCAATAATGGCCTTGGCCAGTTCTTCCGTGATATTGGCGTCCGGAATGGCCATGAGCTGTTCCACCGTGGCCTTGTTCAGGTCAAACGGTTCGGGTTCTTCAGCATGGGCCATGCCGCCAAACGTCAGCGTGGCGGCGGCGATGAGCATGGCGAGAAAACGTTTCATAATCCTTGTACTCCTTGATGATTAACGGACTGCTCAGCCCTTGTAGGCCGTCTTGCTGGCAGGCAGACGCCAGTCCTTGTTCGTGGGAGGAACGACTTCATATTCCGCGGGCTTCTTGATCTGCGGAACGTAGTCATAGGGCACGCGGTACGCGCGGTACACCAGGTTGAAATTGCCGCTGGGATTATACCAGGGGCTGATGTATTCCCACACGACTTCATGATCGGGGGTGACTTCCTGAAGCTGGCCGACGGCGCCGTTGGTGATCAGGGTGTTGCCGTTGGGCAGGCGCTGGGCGGAGCTGACATAGTCGCTGTAGAACTTGTAGCCTTCGCGCAGCCCCATGGTGGCGGCGGAATGTTCCCACACCTTTTCCAGCGTGACGGGGTTGAACTCGATGACGCGCGAGGAATCGCGGCGGGAGTTGGACCAGCCGGTTTCCGTGGCGGGGTTGCGGCGTCCGTAGCCGGAATAGCCGCCGTTGTCGTAAATCATGATATTGCCCGCGCCGGGAAGTCCCGCCGGAATCATGTGAGTATGGTGCTGGCCCACGATCTGACCGAGGCGGCTGAGGGCGCGGCCCTTCTGCGGCTCGCCGTTCAGATACCACACGGAATCCTTGTAGTAGTCCGGGCCGATGTGCCAGACGATCTTCTTTGTCTTCTTGTCGATGATGAAGCTGGTCTGGGTCTGGCGGTTGGAAACGATGATGTTGTCAGGATGGGCCCAGGAGTGCTTCACCGGATCTTCATCATACCAGTGGTTCGGGCCGAGCTTGGACATGGAGTTGCAGTGGATCCAGTCAGCGGCCTTGACGCCAGGGGTACGGGTCACCTGCCAGGTCGGGTACTTGAACATGGTGGCCTTGAACTCGTCGTCAAAGGGCATTTCGTCAAAATGATCGCTGAAGCGGTAATCCCAGACGATCTTGTTGTTCTTGTCCACTTCAAAGATGTAATCGTCGTCCAGCGGGGAACGCGCGGTAAGCTTGTAACCGTTGTCTTCGGGCGTGGTGAACAGGTGGGAAAGCACCAGAATGTTCTCGTCAGGCTCGAAAAGCACTTCCTGCGTGGGGCTGTAGTAGCCGGTGGGGCTGCTGTGCACCTGGTAGTCGTGGTGCATGCCCGCAAGCGGAATGTTGCGCACGATCTTGCCGTCAAAATCGCAGATGGAAAGGTCGGCGGAATGGGGGTCGCCGTAGGTGCGGCCCTTCATTTCCGGCTTCTGGCGGGTAGCGCCCATGACGTAGCCGCCCTTGAGTATCTTGGTGGGATGCTCCAGTTCGCTGACGTGCTTCCATTCCTTGACCACATTGCCGTTCATGTCGATGAGCACACAGCCCTCACCGGCAGTTTCCACGCCGAACACGGTAAATCCGCTCCAGCACTTTTCAGGCTTGTAGATCGTGGTGCCGTGGGGAAACACGGACGGGAAGGCACGGCCCATGCGGGGCATCATGGCGACGCCTGCGGTCGCGGCCATACCCATGAGAAAATGACGTCGATTCACAGTACACCCTCTTGTCAGAAGTGTGCGATCCGCCGGGCGGCGGACCCCATTTTCGTATATGTTAAGCAAAAAACGTACCGATTTCAAATAATGTGTTAAAGCAATGAGAAATAAAAAACTATCATTTGAAACTGTGCGATGTTCCGTGCGTTTTCTCTACTATTGAGCGATATTCCGCACACTTTTCTCTCTTGTCACCCTCATTTTCCTGCGCTACGAGAACCGCAGGAGGGGTCATGTCCTTACACAAACAGATATTCCGACGTCTCGCGCCGGCAGCCGCGCGCGGCGGAAGGCAACGTATGTCCGGCATCCGGAATACGGGAACGGGTATTCTGCTCTGTCTGCTTTTGTGCGCGCTGCTGCACGCTGTCCCGGCTTTCGGGGCGGAGCGGCTGCTTATCGGCATTCCGCGCGATCTGCCCCCTCTGGCCTTTCTTAATGCGCACGGCAGCAACCCGCGCGGCCTGTGCGTGGATCTCAGCGTCATGCTCGGCGCCATGCTCAAACGTGAAGTACGCTTTATCTCCGCCTCGCCGGAAGAACTTTCCCGCCGTCTGAATGACGGCACGCTCGACCTTGTCGCGGGCGCGTCCATGAGCGGCGTCTCCTATCACGGGCGCGTCACGCTGATCACGCCCTTCGGTCTGAACCGCCGTATCCTGGTCAGTGCGCCGGAAGCGCACATCACCTGCGAACAGGACTTCCAGAACCAGCGCATCCTCGTGCTGAAAAACGATCCCTTTATCGACACAATCATCCAGAACGGCGGGCTTCCCCTGATTTCCAGCTCGTACAGAAGCGCGCTCCAGCGCCTGGCAACCCATGAGGCGGCGGCCTTCGTCGCGCCTTCCGGAGAGGTGGCCTCCTACATTGCCCAGCAGATGAACCTTACCAGCGTCAAACTTATGGGCATTTCCCTTGAGCGGATTCCCGTCACTCTGGCGCTGGGGCCGGACACGCCCGAACTTGCCACCGAACTGACCAATGCCCTTGCCCATCTGGAAAATACGGGCAAACTCAAGCTGCTGCGCGAAAAATGGCTGGGCAACCTGCTGACGCAGGAACCCTTCTGGGAAACATACCGGGGGCATATTCTCGCCATTCTCTCCAGTCTGCTGGCACTCAGCCTGCTGGTCATCGCGTGGATTGTCACCCTGCGGAGACAGATCCGTCTGACCCGCCAGAAACTCCGCTCCACCGAACGACGCTACCGCGAACTGTTTGAAATGTCGCCCGACATGATGCTTGTGGTGGACGGGGAAGGAAGCATTGTACTGGCAAACAAGGCGGCCAGGCTTGTTTTGCGCCTTAACGAAGGCACCGGCCAGATGGCGCTGAAGCACGCGCTGTGCGACCAGGGCAACGACTGCCTGGGCATGATGCTTGATCACGCGGGCCGCCACAATTTTGCCCGGGAGGAAGTGCTGCTCCATCCCGTTCCTGACGAGCAGCGTATTATGGAGTTCATTGTATTTCCCTTCTCCGCGCCGGACAGGGAAGACAGGGGGGAAGTCCTGCTTTGCTGCATCGGACGCGACATTACCGAGCGGCGTCAGCTGGAAAAGGAACTCATTGAAATGGAACGGCTGGCCGTCATCGGCAAGATGGCCGCCGGAGTAGCTCATGAAATCAATAATCCTCTGGGCATTATTCTCGCCAATACGGATGTGGCGAAGGAGGAATCCACAGATCCCATGATGCGCCATCTGCTGGAAACCATCCAGCGCAATGTGGAACGGGCGGCCGCCACCACCCGCCGCCTGCTGAACATTGCCATGCCGCAGACCATATGCCTTACGCCCCAGAACGCTCCGGACATCCTGCGGGACGCGCTTTCCTTTCTGCGTCCGCAGATGAAGGAAATCCGGCTCGACATCTCCGGCCTGCCGGAAAGACTCCCCATACAGGGCGACCGCATTCTGCTCGAACAGGTCTGCATCAATCTGCTTCTCAACGCGCTGACCAGCATGAAGGGCAAAGGCACGCTCACCATCCGGGGAGAAACATTCAGGCGTTCGGAAAAACCCTGGTGCCGCATCTCCATCAGCGACAGCGGAGCGGGTATTCCGCCCGAAAACATAGACAAGATCTTCGAGCCGTTCTTCACCACCAAGGGCTCACAGGGGTTCGGCCTCGGCCTGTTCTGCGCACGCCGCATCATGGAAGCGCACAAGGGCACGCTGACCGCGGTTTCCGTGCCCGGTCAGGGCGCAAGCATGGTGCTGGAGTTTCCCTGCGGAGCAGATGGCCCGTGGGAGACAGAGAACGTGGAAGGGGTGATGTAGCGGCCCTGCGGATGGCTTGCCCGCAGGGAGGAGTTGCAGCCCGAAGGTTTGAACTTCGGATGTTCGGCTGTTTGAACTTGTTTTTCCTTCCGCCCTCCCGGCGGGGGAGAGGGGCCTGCTAGGGGCGCTGCCCCTCCGAGGCCCCTCTCCACTCCCCCGGAACACCCCGTACTGTCGCGCTCCATTGTTTATAGTCAATGCCCGCGAATTGAATGCAGCAGGCTGCTCAATTCGCGGGCGCGGCGTTTTACGCTTTGTTCATGGGGCGGCAAGCCTGCGGCTGTTCCGAGCTTCCGGCGGTACTGGCTCGCACTGCATGATACCATGAAATCCGCAGCGCAACGGAAAACTCGCTACACCCCTTCCCCAACGATAAAATTATCGATCAGTCTGGTCTTGCCGATATGCACGGCCATGGCGACCAGCACGCCGTCCCGGACGACATCCACCGGCTGCATGGTCACGCCGTCCACAGCGTCCACATAATCGATCCGGGCCAGAGGCTCGGTTTCAATGACGGTTTTCATGGCCGCCACCAGGGCGCGGGCGTCGCGTTCGCCGCGCGCCGCCATGTCACGCCCCACGGCGACAGATCTGGACAAAACCGTCGCGGCGGCGCGTTCCTGCGCGTTCAGATACGAGTTGCGCGAAGACCTGGCGAGGCCATCAGCCTCACGCACGATGGGACAAGCCACAATCTCCACATTCATGGACAGATCTCGAACCATGCGGCGGATGATTGCCAGCTGCTGGGCGTCCTTCTGTCCGAAAAAGGCCATGTTCGGCGTCACGATATTGAACAGCTTGGTCACTACCGTGCAGACTCCGCGAAAATGAGTCGGGCGGGTCTTTCCGCACAGTTGTTTCGGCATGTCGGAGCAGATTTCCACATAGGTTGCAAAGTCAGGAGGATACAGCGCAGAGGCATCGGGGTGAAACACCATGTCGCAGCCCCTTTCCTCCAGCAGCGCGCAATCATGCGCAAAATCACGCGGATAACTTTCCAGATCCTCACCCGGCCCGAACTGGGTGGGATTAACGAATACGGAAACCACGGTTCTGTCGCACAGGGAACGCGACTTCTCCACCAGAGAGGCATGCCCCTCATGAAGGTATCCCATGGTGGGAACCAGCCCCACGCTCAGCCCCGCCTGTTTCCACGCCCTGATCTGCGCCCGAACTTCAGCAGCGCTTTCCGCAACAATCATTTTCTCTATCCCATGCCCTTCAAAGAGGTTTCCCGAAAAATCCGGATGTTCCGAATGCTCTATTCCCGTTCAAGCCGCGCGAGCACCTCTTCATCACAGTCCGCTTTCGCAAAGGCATGTTCCTCCGCCGGAAAACTTCCTGCCTCCACAGCGGCGACATAGGCGCGGAAAGCATCCCGCATGCCCGCCCCGATCTCGGCAAAATGCCTGACGAATTTGGGAGTGAAGTCGCTGTACATACCCAGCATGTCCTGACAAACCAGAATCTGCCCATCGCACCCGGCACCCGCACCGATGCCGATGGTGGGAATAGTCAGTTTACGCGAAATCAGCTCTGCCAGCCGGGGAGGCACACACTCCAGCACAACGGAAAATGCTCCGGCTTCCTCGACCGCGCGGGCATCCGCAAGCAAACGCCGGGCCGCCTCCTCACCCTTGCCCTGAACCTTGAAACCGCCCAGAGCATTGACGGACTGGGGGGTCATGCCCAGGTGCGCCTGCACCGGGATACCCGCATCGGCAATGGCCCGTATCCGATCCGCTGCCGCCGCGCCTCCTTCCAGTTTGACGGCATGCCCCCGGGCCTCCTTCATCAGCCTTCCGGCATTGAGCACGGCGTCACGCACTGAAGTCTGATAGGACATGAACGGCATGTCGATTACCACCAGAGCATTCGTGCATCCCCGGACCACGGCCCCGCCATGCCGGATCATATCCTCCATGGTTACGGACAGCGTATCAGGATACCCCAGAATGACGCAGCCCAGAGAATCCCCCACCAGAACGCCGTCCACACCGGCGGCGTCCAGCAGCTTCGCAGTGGTGTAGTCATAGCAGGTAAGCATGGAAATCTTCTTCCCATCCTGCTTCATCCGCATGAATGTGGCGACTGTATTGCGCATGGCAATCCCCGGGGTTTCGCCGCCGCCCGGCGGCATGTCAAAAAGCCGCCCGCCTCTCTTCCGGTGCTGCGGAAGAGAAAACGGACGGTCTGAGAATGCCGGATTTCCGCCCCGAGGTCGAGAAAAAACAGCAGGGACGCTCAGCGGCAAAGCTGTGCCGTGAGTACCCCTCACCGCCGGAGTGCGGGATTATCTGCCTGTCTTGACCACGACGCCGCCCTTGCGCTCGGCATCGGGCAGTACCTGCCAGAAACCGGGATCAAGCGGGGAAACCTTCTGCTCGGCGGGCTTCTTCAGCGCCTTGAGCTGCGGGCAGTAGTCATAGGGGTACAGGGAGGTGCGGGAAATGACGGAAGGATACACATATTCCCAGACGATGGCGCCGCCGTCGGGATGCGTGGCGTCGGGCTTCACCTGGAACACGCGTCCGGCGTAGTCTTCGGAAATGAGAACATTGCCGTTATCCATCTTGTATGCAGACCCCTTGTATTTGCTGAGGAAGCGGAAACTGCCGGCAACGGCCGGCACATAACGCCACACGGCCTTGCTGGTGCTCGGGTCGATTTCCCACACCACCGTCTGCCCGGCGTGCGCTCCGTTGCGGGTAAACAGGCCGTTGTCGAACACCATGATGTTGCCCGCGCCGGGCTTGCCCTTTTCGATCATGATCGGCTCATGACACTGACCGAGGCCGCCCATGGCCTTGAAGCCCTTCAGCGACCACACGACATCGCCGCTTTCTCTGTCGATGATGACGAACTCGTCAAAATGGCGGGGGTTATACATGATGTTGCCGGGCTTGAAACGCTTGTCGCCGGCGTCGTACCACTTGTTGGGCGGAATGACGGACACGGTGTTGCCGTGGGTCCAGTCATTCATGCCGGTGAGAGGCATGTAGCGGTTGATGTCCAGATGCTCGGAGGCGCTCCATGACCATACAATCTTGCCTTCGGGATTCACTTCGATGATCGTGTCGCCGCGCAGTTTGGCGTTGGCGCGATCCTGCGTGCCCCACCACTGCGTGGTCTGATTTTCCACATTTCTGATCACCGAGGCGGGCACGGTTTCATAGCACAGGATCAGAGTATTGCCGTTGGCAAGACGCCGTCCGTCATGATGGGGGCCAAGCTTGGTGGCGAAGTTCCACACCACCTTGCCGTCCCAGTCGTATTCCGTGACTTCGCTGCGGGTTTCACTGATACTCAGCAGATGGCCATCGGGAAGCAGATAGCACTTCTTGTTGTCGCCAAGGTCTTTCCAGGTGTTGACCACATTGCCGTTCATGTCCATGAGAAACACGAGGTCGCTGTTCTCCCCGCGGGGAACCGCGCCGGGGCTGTTGAAATCAACCTCCCCCGTCATGTATTCCCGGTTGTCGACTCTGGCGTAAACATCCTTGTAGTCCACGCTGATCAGCACATATCCGTTCTGCGCCTGAGCGGGATCATAGATGGTCGTTCCGGTGGGATACACGCTGGGCGCGGCCATGCCGGAAGCGCTCATGCCAAGGTACAGTCCCAGCGTCGCAGCGGCGGCGAAAAATTTCTTCATGACGATTCTCCCTTGTTCTGAACAGAGGTTAATAGCTGTGCATGCCGGTGGGAATTTCCGCTTCGTACAATACGTCGCCGCCCTCATCGATGGGGCCGAGCATACCGAAAATGACGGAGGTCATACCCGGCACGCCGCGCAGATCCTCCGCTGTTTTGAACGGCCCGTTCTTCTCACGATACTCCACAATGGCCTGAGCCAGCGTTTCATCCACGATGCCATCCGTGACCTCCACGATGACTTCGGCCGGCGCCTTGTTAAAGCTGATCGCGCCATCCGCGGCAAATCCCGCGCACGGCAGCAGCGCCAGCATGATCGCGCAAGACGCTTTCTTCCAACCGCCTCTCATTGCAGAACCTCCTGAAACCTGTTTTTTCGCATGTGCGCCGTTCCGCACAATCAGAACAGTTTCATGCGGAAATTTGTTACATCATATCACAGACAGCATTCCCTGTCCCTTGAACAGTTCATACATAGAAGTTATGCAATGAAAAAACATGACGCATTACACTCCGCCGCAACCGGATTACCTCCGCATGCATAAAGCCCCGGACGGCAGGAACCATCCGGGGCTTTGCGTCATGTTTCCGCTGCAGTTCAGCCGGAAACGGCATCGACTTTCACATAAAAAAAACGATACAGCCTCTGTACGGCTATTTCCCTGTCTTGCGGGTTTCCAGCCCGTATTCCTCCAGCTTGTCGTACAGCGTCCGCCGCCCGATTCCAAGCATGGCCGCCGCCTGCGTACGGTTGCCGCCGGCGATGCGGAGCGCCTGCTCGATGGCCCGCCGCTCCGCCTCCTGCACAGTCTGCTGGAGCGAGCGCCCCTCATCCGCTCCGGCGGGCCTGCGCGCTTCTCCGGAGGAGAGCTGGAGCCCCAGGGTATCCGGCGTGAGCATATCCTGTCCGGCCAGCAGCACGGCCCGTTCCAGCACGTTTTCCAGTTCGCGGATATTTCCCTTCCACGGCTGTTCAAACAGCATCTGCATGGCGGCAGGGCTGACCCCGGCAATGGATTTGCCATAACGCGCATTGAATTTCTTGATGAAATGACCAATGAGTGAAGTCATTTCGTCCGTGCGCTCGCGCAGGGGCGGAAGCACGATGGGAATAACGGCAAGCCTGTAATACAGATCCTCCCGGAAGCGGCCGGCCGTCACATCTTCCTGAAGATTGCGATTGGTCGCGGTGATGAAGCGCACATTTACGGTAACGGGCTTGTTCCCGCCAACCGGACGGATTTCATGCTCCTGGATGGCCCGCAGCAGCTTGGCCTGCGTGGCAAGGGTCAGCTCGCCTATTTCGTCCAGAAATACCGTGCCGCCCTGCGCTTCTTCCAGCAGGCCGCGGCGGCTGAACACCGCGCCGGTAAATGCCCCTTTGACATGGCCGAACAGCTCGCTTTCGAGCAGGGTTTCCGGCAAGGCTCCGCAGTCAATGGTGAGGAAAGGCTGATCCCGGCGCTGGCTGATCTTGTGGATATGAGCGGCAAGCAGGCTTTTGCCCGTACCTGTTTCCCCCTGAATGAGAACCGGGACCTGCGAATCCGCCACTTTCTTCACCGTGGCAAGCACTTCCTGCATGGTTCGCCCCGGGGCGTCGGTAAACGGGGATTCGCTTTCGGCCTCGCGATCTTTTGAATGTTCAAGCTGGCGGTGCATGCGTCCGTGTTCCACGGCCCGCATGGCGACGATTTCCAGTTCCTGCGTCTTGAAGGGTTTGGTTATGTAACTGTACGCGCCAAGCTGCACGGCCTGCACGGCAGTTTCAATGGTGCCCACCCCGGTCATGATCACAAAGGGCAGCACACTGTCCACGGCACGCACCCGCTTGAGCAGCTCAATGCCGCTGATATCCGGCATGGAAAGATCGCAGAGCACCAGATCGTAGGAACGCTCTCCCATGGCACTCCATGCCGCTTCTCCCGAAAGGGCTGTCTGCACGTCCCACCCCTTGCGGGTGAACAGCAGAGAGAGGATATCCAGCCATTCAGGCTCGTCATCCACAACCAGAATGCGGTACTGCATATGTCTTTCCGGCGCGTTCGAGGCCGTCTCCACTCTTCGCTGACGGGTCATCATTGTGAAAGAATAATGCCTGATGTTTCAATCCACAGTCGCCCCATCCACCGACTGACTGAAGCAGCCGACGGACAGGGGTCGTGCGGATTGCCCCTCCCTGAAGGGGGGAGGTACGGAAAAGGATTTCATCGGCTTCGCCGTCTTGTCAACTCCTCTTTTCCCCCTGAAGGGGAGAAGTCTCAAACCACAAAGGAATTTTTGATGAAACTCGAGACAAGCCTGAAAAAGGGACCTTCCGCCGGAGAGAGAGGGGAAGAACGCTGCGGAAGGCCCCTGAAGAGCCGGAATTACCAGCTCAGATAAGTCCATGAATAGAGAAAAAACCACACAACGACGGAAAGCAGCACCGAAACAACGGCGGCAAGACTTTTCCGACCGAGCGCGACAGTGCCCCGGTGAGCGTGGAAAACGCCCATGTACAGTGCGGCGCTGGTCGCCCACAGCAAAAAGACGGCAAAGGCAATCTGGAGGTAGAAGTAAATGCCCAGCATGTTTCCTCCCAGGCTGATAAAGCGTGGCAATGAGCAGGTTGTCGTACCTTTCCCCGTATCCCGATGGACGCCCGGCCGACATGCGCCTCTTCCACGGCGTGCGGAAGAAGGACGGCCGCCGCGGGGCGGCCCCGTCATCTCCCGCGGCGGGATCGGAATCCGTCCGCTAGAGCAGACCGTTGTACTGACAGACAGTTATGAAGACCATGATCACAAGAGCGAGAATAATGCCCACATAGTCGCGGTCCTTTTCCTCCAGGCCGGAGTTGGCCATATAGTCAAAACCCTGCGCGTCGGTGGTATGAGGATGGCGTTCCATCTTGAACTCCTTAGAAAGTCAGCCAGTTGAAATGAACCGCGGCCATGATGGCGGCAACCAGCACCACGATGCGCGCCGTGCCGGCGATGCAGGTGATCGCGAAACCGCGCAGTCCCCACTGGGCGATCTCGCGCAGCGGCAGGGAAAGGCCCAGAGCGGCCGCGGCCAGAGAAAAGTCCCATTTCACCATTTCAAATATGGCGAGGTGCGCGGGTTCCTTGAATACATGGAACTGGGCAAGAATCCAGCACACGATGAAGATGATCACGAACAGAGGCACAGCCTTGTGCGGCCGCGTGGCGTGGATTTCCGGATCATCGGGATTGATCCTGCTGCGCAGGAAGAGCACGAAGAACACATACAGAAAGCCCGCAGGCATGATGACATGGCGCACCGGTTCAAGGTAATGGGCCCAGCGTCCCGCCTCGTAGCTGTAGCCGAAGGCCGCATTGTACATCTGGCCGGTATTGCCGATACCGAGGATGGAGAGCAGACCGAAGGCTTCATCCTTCATGCCGACCAACTGCCCGACAAGCGGCAGCAGGAAGGAGGCGATCAGACCGAACAGCAGCACGCAGGCCAGGGCATTGATCACCTGTCCGCCCTTGGCCTTGAGCATCGGCATGAGGATGGCGGTGACGTGCGGATCGCCCGTGGCGAGCGCCCCGGCGATATCCCCGGCATGGCGATCGTCCACTCCCATGCGGCGGCCGAGCCAGATGGTGAACTGGGCGGTAAGCACCATGATGACAAAGGCAAAGATGATCATCGCCCAGCCCGCCTTGGTTGCGTGACCGAATACGAAGTGCGGCGCAAGCATGATGATGCCCAGCGGCATCAGCTTGTGAATATAGGAAAGACCGCGCTTCCAGCTGTCATGCACGCCGAACGTGTTGCCGATGATCAGGCCGAGAAGGAAGGGGTTCCACACAAAGTTGGAGTTGAGTATCTGAAACAGAGGCTGGCCGTTGATCGGGCCGATCACGGCGTCCAGATAACGGAACAGGTTTTCCAGCGTGAAGGGATTGGGCACCCCGGCCAGATTGTTGCTGAATATGGCGATGAAAAACATGGCCAGAAGACCGGGCAGCACCTCCTGGAAGCTGTAGCAACAGCTCAGGAAGGAACGACGCCGATCCTCATAGATATACGGGGTCTGACTCATTGGGTCTTTCTCCTGCGTGTTCGCGGTTTCCGGCTGCCCGATCCGGTTTGTGGCCGGATCGGGCAGTTCCGCGCGGATTTTCTGTGAACGTCCGCATTCCGGCCGGGCGCCGGGCGAATTGCATCGCCGCCGGCGCTCACCCGGCATGCTGCGCTATTGGAACTTGTGGGCCATCCATGCGTCGAGCCCGCGCTTCGCGTGCTCGTGGAGGCCGACTCTCCAGTATTCCTGGTAGGCGGAGCGTTCCAGCATGTTCGCGCGCAGGAAACCTTCCGTCGTACCGTTGACGCCCATGAGAACGTCCACGTTGTTGCGGGGGTTGAAGGCCAGATTGTCACTCTTGAACACGCGTCCCCTGACGACTGTTTCGATATGCCAGGCGTGGATCATCTCGCCATCGAAATTGTCCACGACGATGCTGAAGATGGGCTTGCCGTCCGCGCCCTTGGGGCCGTCATAACGGGGATTGTTCCTGTCGAGAACGATTTCCTCGCTGTTGTCGAACAGCAGCTCGTTCAGCTGATAGCAGTGCCCGCACACGTCGGAACGAACCATGAAACGGGAATCCGTGGGCAGGGGCTTTTCGTTTTCCAGATACAGAAGATTGACGTACGTCCACAGGGCGGCCTTGCCGTCCTCAAAGGGCTTTTCAATATCCATCTCAGCCATGACACGGTCATTCAGCGGACCGACCACGAGCTGAAGCCTGTTCACGATATCCTGATGCTGCGGCAGCAGGTTGCGCGCATGCTCGTCCAGCGGGCCAAGCACCCTGGTTTCAGCCTTGCCGTCCTTGTCGGCGATCTCCACGGTCACGGTTCCGGCGGCCTCGTCGAATGCAAGCACCTTCACCGTGCCCACGCCGAGCCCGGCGCTCTCGCCCACGCCGAGCAGCACCCGCTTGGGTTCGGTATAGGTGTACTGGATGTTCTGGATAATCGGAGTGCCGAATTCCTTGATACGCATGTAGTTGTCGCCCACAAACTCGGGGATGATCCATGTGGAACCTTCACCGAACATGGGATGCACGCTGTAGCGGGTTCCGGGATCGGTGGGGTCGAGATTCTGCGCGAGCAGGAAGGGCGCGCCGAAGTTGTTGCCGGAGTACTTCACCACATTCACCAGCCCCATGGCGCGATCGTCAAGGAACTTGCGATCGGTGAAGCGCAGCATCTTGTTGTTTTCGCCCAGCGGCACGTCCTGCCAGTAAATGGGATGCAGCGAGCCTTCGGGCTGCAGCTTCCAGAAGTCAAGGTCAAAGTCCTTGCGCACGAAGGTGGCGGACTGGAAGGTGGCAATCCAGGCTTTCCTGCCGAGCATGTAGAAACTTTCGCCGCGCAGAGCGCGCACGTTGCGGCCGTTGCGCGAGGTATAGAACAGGCCCGCGCGCGGGATGACAATGCGGTCATTGCGCCAGTCCACATAGCTGCCGCGGATGACCAGCCCTTCTGCGGAAACCAGGGCATCGCCCCGGCGGTTCTTCACGTTGGTGCGGTTGAAGCCGCGCAGCAGGCCGCCGAAGGGAGCCGTGGGATCAGGCGCGTTGAAAGCCATATTATCCATGGCCTGGGGGTGCGTGGTAAAGTGCGACCCCTGTACAACGATGCCGTATGTCTTGTCGGAGAGGCGGGTCAGGAAGCTGTCCTCCAGAATGGGGATCAGCGTGGGGGCGCGCCCCACGAAGAGGTCGATGTCCCTGCGCCCCTTCTTCCCGTCAAACACCATGTTGTCCGTGCGCTGGAAGAAGGCGTCACGCACATAGTACTCGCTCACGGTCTTGTCGTCGAAGCCACTGGCCACCAGCTTGAAGGCGGGGCGGTTCCACACTTCGGAGTACTTGATCGGACCGTCGAAACTGTTGCTGGAATCATCCAGAGTAAAGGGTTCGGCGTTTTCCAGTATGAGGCGCTGGAGCTTGCCGGTGAGCAGGTTGGCTTCAAGCCCCACCCTGTAGCGGGGGTCAAGCGGCCAGGGTTCTCCGTTCCTCACGGTGACAAGATCGTCATAAATCACAAAACTGAGCAGGCCGTCCGTCCAGCCGTAGGGAACATCATTGGACCAGGGGGTAAAGTCGGAATGCTTGAGATACTCCGGCTGCACCATGATTTCCACGCGCATGTTCTCTTCGGGGATGGAGAGGAAATATTCATCCTTGGCGTCGTCACGATCCTTGTAGCCCTGCGGGGTGACCGGACGGATCAGCTTTTCGCCCAGCACCTTGTCGCCGGAGAAGTCCGTCACGCGGACGAGAAAACCTTCCGGATGACGGAAGGCATAGATGCGCTTGGTGCCGTACCAGCGGAAATCCTCCTGGCGCACATCCAGCACCCAGGGACGGCTCAGCGAGAAGGTGGCCTCGTCGATCACCGGATATTCCAGAGAATCAAAGGTCGCCTTGTCGAAATCATTGCTCTTGACGGTAAACTTGCTGGCCCCGTACCAGTAGTCAGGGTCGAGGTAATACTCGATCAACTGGGGGTTGAGGCCGTCTTTCATGTCCAGTTTGCGGATCTCTTCCATATGCGCGAACTGGTCGGACACGGTGAATTCCAGCGGCCAGTGCCCGGAAGGGGCGATGAGCGCCAGCTGGATGTAGGGCTTGTCATAATGGTCGGTGGAAAAGTCAAACCACAGACGGTATCCCGCCTTGTCCACCAGAACTTTTTCCCGTTTCGCGACCTTCACGTCGCGCACCGTGTTCCTGTGGCTTTTCAAATCCACAAGATAGGCATGCTCGCCAAGCACAAAGAAAGGATCGCGCATGAAGGGCGCGGCGTCTTCCTTCGTCTCCGAAATGTAGAAGAGACCGCCCGCGGGAACATGGGCCTTGCCGCCTTCAACCTTGCTCTGGCGCACGACCACACTTTCCGCCAGATGGCGAACCTGGCCGTACTGGTTCTTGAATGTCCTGGCCCGCAGCCCGCCCAGATCCGGAATGTAGGGCATGTCAGCGGCGGGTTGCAGTCCGTGCGGCGTCTCGGCTCCGGAAGCGGGCACCCCGGCGAGGCAGGACGCGCCCACCATCGCCCCGATCAGCAGGTTTTTCCATCGTCTCTCGAAAAACATAGAGGCTTCCTTGAGGCAAAAGGTTGGTGTTCGGAATTATAAAGCAAGAACCGTACCCGACGCAAAATTACCATGAAACTGCACATGGTTAGTTAAAGACATCCTGCCCCGCCTCCTTTTTCGTTTCCGCTTTATGTGCGCCATGCCGCACACCCCGGCCGGGAGTCGCACACCCGCTCCGGCAATACCGGATGCCGGAGATTCTCAGCCCCTTCTTCAGAGCATTTTCGTTTTGAAAATGCTCCCGGAGTCAAGCGAAGCGAGACTGAAGCCGCGACGCCGGAGCAGCCGCAATTCACTTGCGGCGTAAAGCTTCGGCGGAGGAGTGAAGCCTGCGGGCCAGAACGCAGGGTCCTGGCCCGCAGATATTTTCAATAACAAAACGCTCATGACAAGACCCCCGCCGGTTTCCGGCGGGGGTCTTGTCATGAGGCAAAACAAGGAAGCTCTGCCGGGCCAATCACTTCGCGGGAGCAGCTCCGGATGCGGAGGTTGCAGGGTCCTTTGCGGGAGTGTCCGCCGGAGCGGTTTCGGAAGCCCCGGGCTTTTCCCCGGCAGAAGCAGCATCCGCGGCATTATCGGCGGAGGCGTCCTCTTCCGGAGCGGGAGCAGGCTCCAGCGAAGGCAGCGGGCCGAAATCCACCTTTTCCTGATCCAGGCGGGTCACGATTTCAGAAGTGATGTCGGCGGCCTGATCGTAAGACAGCGCGGAGCCGGCCTCAAGCACGACAGTCATGCCCTTTTCCGCGCGGCACGCTCCGATGACCTTCTGCATGACGCCCTGCAGCGTCTGCAGCACTTTCTGCTGTTCCGCCTCCAGCGCCGCCTGCATGGTGTAAAGCTGCTGCTGCATTTCCACCTGGATGCGCTGCTTCTTCACATCATCCTTGGCTTCCTCGGCGGCGCTCATTTCCTTCTGCATGGCCTCCAGTCTGGCCATGGCTTCACTCTGAAGCTTTTCCAGACGTTCCGTGGCCAGCTTGGCCAGCTTGGACTGCTCGTACACCTGCACGGTCTGCACAATGCCCACCGTCGGTTTGACAGCTTCTTCCTTGTTGCCGCCCATACCCATGAGGCCGAACATGCTCAGGGCAAGCAGACCGCCCAGAATGACGCTTTTTTTCATCATTTCATCCTTGTCTGGCGCGTCAGACGCGCGGTTGACCGTTTGTTCCCCTTTCTGCCGTCCGGGAAAGAAGGCGGGGAAATCAGCGGCGCGGTTTCCGGAACACGCGCCGCGAAGAAAATTTCATCGACTCCCGTGATTGTCAATCGGCATTTTTGTCCGGCAGCCCCGCCGAGGCCGTCATCCCGCTCCCTGCAGAGGATTTCCTCCCACAACAGCGGCGTAGACATGACGGGCGGCCAGCACCTTGCGCATGAAAGAACGGGTTTCCAGCGCGGGCAGGGTATCCAGAAGCTTGCGGCGCACTTCCTCCGGAGTCATGGTATTAATGACGTCAAAAGCTTCCTCCCGGCTGCTGCCGAACCGGCGCAATACCATGCCTGAACCGCCGTTATAGGAAGCAATGGCGCAGTACTCCCTGCTCAGGGGATTGCTGATGCCGTCCAGGTGCGCGGAATGCAGCAGGTGCAGATAAATGACGCCGTAGCGGATATTCTGTTCCGGATTAAGCAGTTCGCCCGGGGAAGGTTCCCCCTCCCGTCCCAGCCATCGATTGACTTCACGCCCCGCCGTTTCCGGCACAATCTGCATGAGCCCGTGCGCGCTGCGCCCGCTGACCTGATTGGGATCAAAGCTGCTTTCCACCTGCATGACGGCAAGCACCAGTGCCGGATCAAGCCCGTAGCGGGAGGCGAAGCGGCGAACCGTCTCATGATAGCGCCGGGAGCGCTCCACCATGGTCTTGCCCGCAAACCCCGGTTCCAGCGCGTAACGGGGAAGAGCATCAAACTCGACAATGCCGGGGCATAACGACGCGCCGGAAAATGTCTTCCCGTTTTCCGGACGCGCGGAGACGCGGAGAGGCCCGGCCAGAAGTTCCGGCAGACCGTGCGCCAGCCCCGAACCCGCTTCGGAAGGGCCGGAAAAGACAAGAGGACGGGGGGTTTCCGCCAGCAGCTCCTTCAGCAGGGAAGGATATGCGCCATCTTCCCGCGGAAAGGGCTGCTGCGCGCCGGTTCCTTCCCGCGCGACATCCGGAACGTCAAGGCTCAGATGGAACATGGCGCTCGGCATGGAGGCCCTGGCGGCGTCAAGCGCGGGGCTGGACAGAGGCAGGCTTGATTCCTTCAGGGAGCGGCACAAGGGCCGGCTGACGCTGGGCAGGGAATGCGGCCACGGCAGGGAGCCGAGCAAAAGCCCGGCCAGAGCGCATCCGACCGCGCCCAGCCCCATGGCCAACACATGCTTCCGCATTCTCACCGCCTTTCGCATCCGCTTTCGGACCCTCCATCATCATTTTCACAAATCCGAACCTTCTTTGCAAGCGCAATGCCAATCCCTGCCGCGCAATGCCCTCCGCTCTTTCACGGCGCGGCGCGGCGGAATTCTGACAGAGGAACCCGTTCAGAAATCAGACAGTTTCGCAACGAAGGCGTATCAAATATAGTCGGAAATATACGGCTTTTCATGAATCACCATACTGTCGAGCAGCCTGAGGGCCGCCTCGTCCGCCCGGATCATCTCCAGCCTTGCGAGAGAACGCGCCCGCCTGTAACCCAGCAGAAACGCCGTGAGCGTCCCTATGGAGAGGGAGGCCCGGTATTTCCCGCCGGCTCTGCACGGCTCGGCCCTGCCCTCCTTCACCGCAAGGGTGAATGTTCTGCTGTTCCACTCCAGAAAGGGATCGCGCACCTCCAGCTCAATCGTGCCGCATGCCTCCGGGCTGAAGCGGTAACGCCGCAGAAAGCCTTCCACATCCACGATTCTGCCCATGATGTAAGGACGGATCATCTCCTTGATGTCGCTGTCTTCCAGGCTGAAGGCGATGGGTTCGCTGAAGAAGTTGTTGCCCCTCACCTCGTCGATCATGGACACATGGGCGGCGACATACTTTCTGAGGCCCCTGCGCGCTTCGCTGTTCAGGTAGATCATCTCCTTGATGTGCATGATGTCATCCTTGATCAGGTAGACCATGTAGCCCAGCGGAGTATCTTCGGCATTGTAATAGATGGCGACCGTGGTGTCGTCCTCGTCCCATCGCCAGTATTCATCCCAGGCCAGACGGTTGCGGAAAAGGCAGCCGTGCGTCTGCTGCGCGAAACGCGCGTGCAGATGCATGAGATCCGGGCTTTCTTCCGGTACGCGGCGCACATAGCCGGGAGCATCCACATGCCGGGGCAGTTGCACGTCCCTGATGCGGTAGGACATCTTGTCCGATATGATTTCCCAGCCCCTCTTCCGGTACAGGGGAATGGAATAGGGATACAGCAGCGCAAGCGTCCGCCCCCTCTCCCGCATGTCCGTCAGGCTCTGTTTCATGAGCCGGGACATCAGCCCCATGCCCGCATACTCCGGATAGGTGGCCACACTGGTGACAAAGCCCACCGGATAGATGACGGAATGGATATTCATCTTCACGGGGTACACCGCAAACTGCGATACGAGGCTCTCGCCGTCAAAGCATCCAAGCACGCTGGCACGAGCCAGAATGGGAAACTTCGACTGCCGGATATCCTCATCCTCCCAGCCGGATTCCTGCAGAGCCCCTTCCGTCACCTGAAACGCATAGCGCAACAGTCTGTCATACTGGTCGAGATCATCGACGGACAGCTTCCTGATGAGGAAATGATTTTTATCCATGTTTCCCGCCTTGCGGCATGACGATAGCGGGAACGGGCGGCGCAGGCAAGCCGGTGCCCCATATCCGGAACAACCGAAATTTGCCTGCGGCCCTGAACCTCTGCGGAAGCATGTTTCAATCCGCGCGCCCCCCTGAAGGGGGAGGTCTCAAACCACAAAGGAATTTTTGATGAAGCCTGCGAGTCAGAACGGAGGGGCCGGTTTCAGCCCCGCGAACGGGGAGTTTCGTGCGGATAGACGCCAAGCACGCGCAGCGACTGACAGCATTCCCTCAGCTTCTCCAGGGTTTCCACATGCTCCGGCCGCAGCAGGTCGCAGACGGCATCAAGGAAGAAAACATATTCACCTATGCTTCCCCGCATGGGCCGCGACTCCAGCTCGGACAGGTTGATCCCCGCCCCGGAGAGTATATTGAGCACAGCCGCCAGCGTGCCGGGCCGATGCGCCACGGTGAACAGCAGCGAAGTTTTCAGCGCCGTGCCAGGTTCCGCACGGGGCGAACGGGCCTCCCGCCCCGGCGCGATGACGGCGAAACGTGTCCAGTTGGAAGTGGAATCCTCCAGGGAATCAGCCAGCACATCAAGCCCGAGCATGGAGGCCAGACCGGGATGCCCGATGGCGGCGGAACCGGCCTCGTCCCTGACCCTGAGCGCGGCGGCGGCGGTGGACTCCTCCGGCATGAGCGCGGCGCCCGGCAGATGGGCGCGCAGCCAGCCCCGGCTCTGTCCGAACGGCTGGGGATGGGAATAGACCCGCCTTACGGCGGAAAGTCCGCTCTCCCTGCTCATGAGACAAAGACGGATACGGCTGTAATGCTCGCCTACAACATGCACGTCATACTCCGCGAAGAGATCAATGCACTGACCGATGCTTCCATGCAGGGAATTCTCCAGGGGCACCAGCCCCAGGTCGCATGTCCCCTCGGACACGGCCCGGAACACGGCGTCGAAATTCTCGCAGGGGGCGGCACTGATGCTGTGTCCGAGGCATTCCAGCGCCGCCATGTGCGAAAAGGTGCCCTCCGGCCCCAGAAACGCCGCGCGCAGAGGCCGCTGCAAGGCGCGGGAAGAGGAAAATATCTCGCGCCATATCCGGGCGATGTGCTCGTCCGGCAGCCCTTCCCCCCTGCTCTCGCGGTTGATCCGGAGCAGTCTTTCCACCACTTCCTGCTCCCGCTCGGGCCGGAACACGGGGCCGCCCTCGTCCTTCTTGGCCGCTCCCACCATACGGCTGATTTCCGCCCGGCGGTGCAGCAGCGTCAGCAGTTCGCCGTCCACCTCGTCGATGGCGGCCCGCAATTCCGTCAGATCCATTCTCAGTTTTCCTTGATGTCTTCCTCGATGCGCATGCCGAAATGACGGCCTGCGGAGTCAAAATGGCAGAGAACCTCATCTCCCTCCCGCAAGGAAACCACGCTGACCGGCCTGCCGTCCCGGCGCACCAGCCGGATGGTCTCGGCATTCTGGAGAAAGACGCCGCCGCGCTGTCCTTCCGCGTTTTCCGCCTCGATATAGAGCATGGGGCGTGCTTCCACCTTGACCCGGCCCACCACGGCCAGAGACGAGGAACCGTCCGCCCCGACGATAAGGGTTTCATCCCCGGCTTTCAACTCTTCAAGATAACGGGTGCGGTCGCCGGGCAGCAATGCGTAGCAGTGCACGCCCCCCGCGTTGATCCGGAAGGGCCGCGCGGCGACATATTCGTTATGTTCCGTCTCCGCATGGACAAGAAAGGTGAAGGCGCTGGAGTTGCCCGTCAGCATCCCCTGCCCGCGCGACAGCATGGAACAGGTATCCACGCAGACGCGATGCCCCATGCCCACGGGCCGCACGTCCGCAATGCGGGCGGGTTCAAGGGAAATGCTCCCCTGCGCGGACTTCAGCTCGGCCACAATCCGTTTCAGTTCCGTCATGCCTTCAGGCAGCACCACCACCGTGGAAACGCCGCGCTCCAGAATGCCCGCCGCAAGCCGCGCCTCCTCCAGCGAACCCGCCTCCAGAGCCACACGGCCGGAGACCTTCGGATCGGGATGGGCAAGCAGATTTTCCACGGGAATGATCTCCCAGCCTCTGGCCAGCACCACATCCTCGCCGGCGGCAAGGCGGCGGGCCGCCTCTTCCTCGTCGGCCTTGGCGTTCAGGGAGATCACGGGCATGGAGGCCGCGTCGCGCGCGTCGCAGCGGGCCAGCCCGGCCACACCCGCCACATGCGCCGCATCCACAATCACCCCGTCCACGCCGGATTCAAGAGCCAGAGTCACGTTATCCCGATCAAAGGGAATGCTTTTTACATAAATGCGGCGCATCTCATTCTCCCAGAACGGCCAGAGCTTCGTCCACGCTCCTGTCCTCATGCACGATGCCGCGCAGAGCCTTGAGCAGCAGCACGCGATTCGGATGCTGGAACACGTTGCGCCCCACGGAAAGGCCCGCCCCGCCGGCCATGAGACTTTCCTTCACCATCTGGAGAAATTCGCGGGAAGACTCGGTCTTGGGACCACCTGCGATAACCACGGGGATGCAGCAGCATTCCGTCACCCGCGCAAAGCTGTCCACGTCTCCGGTGTAGGGCACCTTCACCACATCCGCGCCAAGCTCCATGCCCACACGGGCGCAGTGCGCCACCACGGAGGGGTCAAAGCTGTTGCGGATGTTCGGGCCTCGCCCGTATACCATGGCGATGAGCGGCATGCCCCAGTTCTGGGCGTCTTCCGCCACCCTGCCGAGCTGGGCAAGCATGTCGCGCTCGTTTTCATCCCCCAGATTCACATGGACGGAAACGCCGTCCGCACCGAGCTTGATGGCCTCTTCCACGGAAGCGACCAGCGTTTTCGTATTGCTCTGGGGCGTGAGGGAGGTGGAAGCGGAAAGATGGACGATAAGCCCGACATCCTTGCCGGAGGCGCGGTGGCTGCACCGCACCAGACCCTTGTGCATGAGTACGGCGTCCGCGCCGCCCTCGGCCATGTCCGAGGTGGCCTTCCGCATGTCGATGATGCCTTCCATGGGGCCCACGGAAACTCCGTGATCCATGGGAACAATGATGGCGCGCTTGGTTTCGCGATTGAAAATGCGTTCCAGACGTACGGATTTGCCAAGATGCATGATGCCCTTCCTTGTGCTTGCGGAGCCTCCGCCTGCGGCCGGTGAAACAAGAAGGGGCCACAAGCGTTTGCCTGTGGCCCCTGGTGTTGCGATATCAGTCGCGCTATACATTCACCCCGCAGCCACAGACCCGGCTAAACCACCCGTAAAAATAAAAAAAGAAGCCGCCAAAATAGTTCTGGCCGCTTGCGATGTTCAGGGTGGGGTTGTGGTTGGCGTGATGCATGGCGTTTTCCTGTGCTGGACAAAGAATATCGCCGACGGGGAAAATCTGTCAAGCGATAAGTTGACTCGTTCTGCCGCGTCGTGCTGATGGCTCTGCGCGAGACGCGCGGCTCCGCCCCGGCAGCAAATGCTGCCGCAGGACAACCCGTGTTCCGCATGGGGCAGAGACAGCATGTATCCACGGCCTGCCGGAGCCTTCGTGCAGTTCCGCCGCCCGAAGGTTCCGTTCCGCATGACATTCGACCGCGACCTCCTGACGACGTTCGATCATCCTTACAGGCACCGGCTTCCGCCTGCGTTTTGCGCGAAAAACGCTGCACCCGCACCTCCTGCGGTCACGATTATTTTCGGCACACTCTGCGGCCAGGTCAGTGCAGCCGCTTTGCGGGAAAGAAAACAGATTCGTCAGACTCCTGTCAGGATGTATTGTTTGAAATCGAAATCCGTATACTTTTCCCGGCTACGCCGGAAGCGGTATCCGCGAAAGGAGAGTTTTGTATGAATTTTGCAAGCATTTACGCGGCCATCGGCCCCGCAGGGGTCGTGCTGGCGCTTGTCGCCTGCGTCGGCCTGTTCCTCGCCCTGCGCACACTGCTCTTTCTCCAGCTCGTCTGGAAGGAATTCAAGCGGGATTTCCTGGATGTGGAGCAAAGTTCCGCAAGAAACTGGAACAATGTCGTCAACGCCAGCGACAACCCACTCGTCTGCGTCATACGCGACATCGCGCAGACACACGGCGAACACTCCGAAGACATCAGGGCGGAAGTCGCCTACCTCTTCCACAGGAACTTCGCCCGTGTCACGAAAAGCCTGTGCTGGATCAAACTCGTTTCCGTCGTCTCTCCCCTGCTCGGGCTCCTCGGAACCGTGCTCGGCATGGTCACCGTCTTCCGCACCATCGCCGAAAACGCGGCTCCCAATCCGGCTCTGCTCGCGGCAGGCATCTGGGAGGCGCTGATCACCACCATCATGGGGTTGTGCATCGCCATACCCATGCTCATGTTCTACTACTATCTCATGCTCAAGTTCAGGGGATTCCACGTCGAGGCCGTGGAACACAGTTACCGCGCTCTGGAACTCTGCTCGCGTCCGGGCGCGGAATGTCTGCCCCCGAAGGAGACGCGCCATGCATGACGACCCGCTCAACGACGATATCAGTCTGGACATCACGCCCCTCATCGACGTGATCTTCATGCTCCTCATCTTCTTCATCATGACCACAACCTTCAGCAAGCCCGTGCTGGATATCGTTCTCCCGCAGTCGGAAACCTCCGAAGACCCCACCGCAAACAAGGGGGAACTGCTCATTTCCGTCCGGGAGGACGGCTCATGCTGGCATCAGGAACAGCAGATGGACAGGGAGGCCGTCAGGGCGCTCATCGACGCCCATCCCGAGGCCATGCTCAACCTCTATGTCGATGAGAAAACCCCGTTCCGGTATTTCGTGGAACTGGTGGATCTGGCCAGGCAGCGCCCGGGAGGCCGCTTTGTCATCAGCACACGCTCATCTTCCTGAATACCGGTTTTACGGTTCCACGGCCCTGCGCCGCAGCCGCGACGGCGCGGCCGCCCTCACCGGCTGCATCGTCGCGCTGGGCGCGGCGGGCATCTTCGCGGTCACGGCGGGCAAAGTCCTTCCGCCCACGCCTTCCGCGCCCCCCGCCATGATGTTCATGCGCGTCATGGAAGAGATTACGCCCGAGGATTTGCCCCCCGCGGACGAAGAACTGCAGAAAATCCTGGCCGAAGACTCGGAATTCGATATCCCCGAACCGGAACCCGAACCTGTTCCCGAACCCAGGCCGGAACCCAAACCCAAACCGAAACCGGAACCCAAACCCGAGCCGAAGCCCAAACCGGCGCCCAAAAGGGAAGCGCCCCGGCGCAAACAGCCTCCCGCCCCGGTGAAGGAGGCTCCGCGCGAATCCGCCGCCGTCAATGCGCCGGAGGGGGAAATCTCCGGCTCTTCCGCGGATGCCGCCGCCGTGGCCGAACGCAGGGCGGAAGGGGAACTGCGCAGCAGGCTTCTGGACCGGCTGATCGCGGAAATCGAAAAACGCAAGAAATACCCCCGTCAGGCAAGACGTTCAGGGGCCGAGGGAACCTATACCCTGGAAATCCGCGTGGATGCGGCGGGGGTGGTGCAAGGCTGCGGGCTGGCAAAGGGCAGCGGCTCGCCCGTTCTCGATGCCGCAACATCCCGGCTGGCAGGCAGGCTCGCCGGGATGGACACCGGCGTCAGGGGCAAGGCATTCCGCGTGCTGGTTCCCGTCAGGTATTCGCTGCGGGACAACTAGCGCGTCCTGTTCCTGAAAATGTCTGCGGGCCGGGACTCCATGTTCCGGCCCGCAGGTTTCACGCCCCGTCAAAACCTAACGCCGCAAGTGAATTGCAGCGATACCGGACAGGGGGCCGCCGCGGCGGAGTCTCGCCCTGCCCGGCTCCACGGAGCATTTCAAGAGCGGAATGCTCTGGCGATTTTCAGGGCAAAGCCTCTCGCAACTGCGGGGATCTGTCCGGAATTTCCGGCAGATCCAGCCGTATAACGCACACCGGCGACGAGACGAAAGCCAGATTCCCTCCCGCATTGCGGGCAATCTGCCGCGCAATGGCAAGCCCCAGCCCGGAACCGTCGGAATTGGGGTCGCGTTTGCGGAAACGCCGGAACATGTCTTCGCGCAGTTCTTCGGGAACGCCATCCCCCTCGTCGGTCACATCCACAATGATCCGCCCGCCCTGTCGGCCCGCGCGCAGCCTTGTCGCGCCCTTTCCGTGCAGCAGGGCGTTTTCCAGCAGATTCCCCACCAGTTCGCGCATGTCTCCGGCATCGCAGGCGCATCGGAGCCCGTCAGCGATATCCGCTTCCAATGTTCTCCCTTCCTTCTCGAACAGAGGCAGGAGGGAGACGGCCGCTTCCCGCACAGCGCGGGAAAGATCAGCCGGAGACACCGCTCCCGATCGCGCGGTCAGAGCGGCGCGATCACTTTTCGCCAGCCGTCCGAGCTGAAACACCATGCGTTCCATGTGGCGAAATTCCCGCCTTATGCCCACCCAGTCCGGTTTTCCGCCGCGTCTGCCCTCTTCCAGCAGCAGGCCCAGCACGGTCAGGGGCGTACGCAGCTGATGCGCCGCATCGGAAACAAACCTCTTTTCCCGTTCATAGGCGAGGCCAAGGCGTCTGAGCGCGTCATTCGCGGCCTCGGCCAGCCCGCGCAGTTCCGGCGGCAGCCCGTCCACGGGCACCCCCCTGCCCGGATCATCGGGAACAATCCGGCGCGTCAGCGCCGCCGCCCGGTTCACGGGCCGCATGGTCCAGCGCAGCAGCACCGCCATGAACAGCACAACCAGCACGCCCAGCCCGATGGTTAGGGAAGCCCCCCTGAGCGAGCGGCTCCCCAGCAGTCTGTCCAGCGCAGCTCTTTCCAGGACATCCCGCTTGGATACCATAAGAATGTTCCCGTCCGTGAGCCGTACCGGTACACTGATCTCTTCCCCGGCGAAGTGCGAAAACCAGCCGCCGTACCGCTGCCCCTCATCCAGCAGCATGGGCTTGAGCCTGCGCGGACGGCCTCCGTGGGGCGCATACCACAGAAGCTTCCCCTCCGGGGAGTACAGGGTATAATACAGGATATCTTCGCCAAAGGCGGCGGGCAGGGAACGGATCGCGGCGGAATCCCTGCCGAAGGTGATGTCCTTGGCCTGAAACAGCAGGATATTTCGCCGCAGGTCGTCCAGAATGTCACGCTGATGATAGGCCTGCACAAGAAACACGGGCAGCAGCATGCAGGTCAGCGCCACCAGTATGCGCAGGCGCAGACTGAGCGAGTCAAAAGCCACGGGGCAGTGAAATTTCATATCCGCCTTCCGCCTGTGCGTCCGCGCCCGGCTCTCTCTTCGGATGACGCGGGAGACATGCGGTATCCCAGACCGCGCACGGTCTCCATGCGGCAGTCCGCCCCGCTTTCCCGCAGCTTGCGGCGCAGGCGGGACGCCACGGCCTCAAGGGCATTGGGCGTGACTTCCTCCTCAAAGCTGTACAGACGTTCCTCCAGAACATCCTTGATGACCACCCTGGGCGAGGAACGCAGCAGCTCCTCCAGCAGCATGCCTTCCCTGCGGGAGAGCTGGATCGGACGCTCTCCCGCCGCCGCATGGCGGGAACGGGTATCGAAACACAGCGTTCCGCAGCGCAGCACCGGGGCGGCCGCATTGTCCGCCCGCCGCAGCACGGCGCGTACACGGGCTTCCAGTTCCGCCATTTCAAACGGCTTGAGCACATAGTCATCAGCACCCAGGTCCAGTCCCTTCAGGCGATCCTCCAGGGCATCCCGTGCGGTCAGGATAAGGCAGCGCGCCCCGCCCCGTCTGGCCAGCAGCTCCATACCGTCCATGTCCGGCAGGCCGAGATCCAGAACCATGATATCATAGTTTCTGCGATCCAGATAGGCCAGGGCATCCGCGCCCCCGCCCACGGCATCCGCCGCGAACCCCGCACGCGAAAAATGCCCGGCCAGCTTGTCCCGCAGCACGGGGTGATCCTCCACAATAAGAATGGTCATAGCGTTTCCCCGCGGATTTCACGCACCGTTTTTTGTCAGGTTGATGTCAGTCTGACTTTTTACAGTTTTTTTCAGAAAACGATATCTGTTTTCAAAATCATATTATAACAGGGTACGGCCCGCAAGCCGTGCCCCTTTTGGAGGAAAGCATGTTCGTCGCTTCAGGAAAGCCGTCCCGCATACGCCGCCTGCCGGCCCTTCTGGCCGCGCTGCTCTGCGTTTCCGCAGGGACTCCCAGTCTCTGGACTCCCGCATACGCCGAGGAATCCGTTGAAACATCCGAAGTCATCGTGTCCGCTACGGGGTATGCCCAGGAAGTTCAGGATGCCCCGGCCAGCGTGACAGTCATCACTTCCGAGGAACTGGAAAAGAAGGCCGTCAATTCCCTGACCGACGCGCTGCGCGGGGTGGAAGGCGTGGATGTCATCGGCGGCGAAACCGGCTCGATCTCCATCCGCGGCATGGAATCCGACAAGGTGCTGATCATGGTGGACGGACGCCGCCAGAACAGCACCGGAACCACCCGCAAGGGCGGCATCAGTCAGGGCGAGGCCATGAGCTGGATTCCTCCGGTCGAAGCCATTGAGCGCATTGAAGTGGTGCGCGGTCCCATGTCCACCCTGTACGGTTCCGAGGCCATGGGCGGCGTCATCAACGTCATTACCAAGAAAGTGGGCAGCAAGTGGACGGGAACCTTCTCCACGAGCGCCACCCTGCGGGAAAGCGACTACGGCGACACGCTGGGCGGCGATCTTTACCTGACCGGCCCCATCATCCCGGAAAAGCTGGGAATCCAGCTCTGGGGAGATCTGTCAAGCCGCGACGAGGATGAAGTTCTTGACGGAGTAGCCCGCCACAAGAAGCAGAACGGTACCGCCCGCCTGTGGTTCACCCCCGTGGATGGGCAGGAATTCATGATCGGCATGACCCGGCAGGAACAGGGCTTCCGCACCACCCCCGGCAAGACCACGGAGCTTATGAGCAAAGGCAGGCCGAACAGCGTCGCCGAAACCGAGTACGATCGCACGCAGTACGACTTTTCCTACAACGGCAGGCTGCCTGTGGGAAACCTGAGCCTGGACGCCTTCTATGAGGAATATACCTCCTCCTTCTCCTCCAAGCCCGGCCTGATGAACGTGGACAACACCAATATCGAGGCGAAGTACAATGTCGCGCTCGGCGGCCACATGATTCTGGTCGGCGGGCAATACAAGAAATACGGGCTGGACGACGACGGCTATTACACCACTATCGTGCCGGGCGGAACCAATATCACAAAAACGGAAGCTTCCATGGAGGAATATTCCCTCTTTCTGGAAGACGAATGGTGGCTGCTGGACAACCTCAGCCTGACCGGCGGTCTGCGCTGGGACAACAACACCGAGTTCGGCGACCACTGGAGTCCCCGCCTGTACGGCGTCTACAACTTCCTGCCTGACTGGACGCTCAAGGGCGGCGTGGCCTGGGGCTTCAAGTCCCCCACCCTTGTCCAGATCAATCCCATGTTCGGCATGGGTCAGAGAGGCGGCGGCATCACACGGGGCAACGCGGATCTGGACCCGGAAACCAGCGTCAACTACGAACTGGGCGTGCTGTATGACAACTCCCGTCTGAGCGCCAGCCTCACCGGCTTCTACACCGACTACAAGGACAAGATCGTCAATACCGGCACGGACGGACTGCTGGGGCCGGACGGCCAGCCCATTCAGGACCCGCTCACCGGCAAGGGCCTCAGCACCTATTACAATATCACCGGCGCGGAAGTGTGGGGCATCGAGTTCGCTCTCGGCTACAAGTTCACCGACACTTTGTCCGCGCGCTTCAATTACACCTGGAACAATTCGGAAATCACCGGGGAAGCCTCGAACCTGCCCTATGACTTCCACAAGTATGACGGACTGGAAGGGGAGCCGCTGGTGGCCATGCCCGAACACCTGGCCAACCTCACCGTCGAATGGCTGCCCCTTGAAAGCGTAAGCACCTTCGCCTCTCTCCAGTACCGGGGCAAGGAATACTATCCGAACTTCGGCCAGGGCGGGGAACTGAACAAAAACGAGGACACCACCCTCACCACGGACATCGGCTTCACCTGGGAAATGTACAAGAACCTCAAGCTCAGCGGCACGGTGTACAATCTGTTCAATGACACGCGCAGCAACAGTGACGCCGACTACACCTATCCGGACAGCGGCCGCCGTTACTGGCTCAAGCTGGCCTATACCTTCTAGGACACATTCAACGTGAATCCGCCGGGCGTCTCCGGTCTTCCGGAACGCCCCGGCATGACTCTCCCTGCCCGGGGCGGCGCGCGGTTTTCCATATCCTCCCGAGGCCCGCCCCGGTTTTCCCTTCCTCCCCGACAAAAGGATTTTCCATGACGTATCCTTCCCTTCCGCCGGAATGTCTGCCCTGGCTGCGCACGGCGGGCGCGCTCGCGGCGGCGTTCATCACGCTGTGGGCTCTGGCTCCCGGCCTCGCCTCGGTGCTGCCCCTGCCTCCCTTCGAGGCCAGCGCGGCGGCGTTTCTGGTTTCCATTGTCCTCTTCCCCTTTCTCGCCGTCCTGTACCATATGGGACTGACCCCGCTGCTCCGCTCCGGAGCAAAGGAGGAGCGCCCATGAACGCTCCTTTCCGCAGCAGTATGCGTGAACTGCATTCCCGGGCCGGGCTTGTCCTCGGCTGGCTGGGAATTTTTCTTTTTTTCATGGGTTCGCTGGCGCTGTACCGCTACGAAATCACCTTCTGGATGCAGCCGGAAACCCATCACGCGGCGCAGCGCGGCAGTACGCGCGAAAAAATCGAAGCCGCGCGCGCCGGACTCGCCTACCTGACCCGGCGCGCGCCTGACGCGGAAATGTGGCGCGTGAACCTGCCCACGGAACGCTCTCCCGTACCCTCGGCGGCATGGGCCAGCGGAGAGGCCGTGCACGATCCTCACGGCATGGCGCCGGAACTGTTCGATCCTGAAACCGGCCGGGCGCTTGCGGCGAGGGAAACCGGAGGCGGCTCGTTCCTGTACCGCCTGCACGTCGATCTCTTCGGTCTGGATCGCGGCGTCGGCCGCAAGGCCGTAGGCATGGCGGCTCTTGCCCTGCTGCTGGTCTGCGTCAGCGGCGTCTGCCTGCGCAGGGACTTCTTCCGGAATTTTCTCGCTTTTCGGCCCGGTGAAAACCGGTTCGCGTTCTGGCGCGACGCGCACGGCGTTGCGGGCGGGCTGACCCTGCCCTTCTTTCTCGTCATCACCGCTTCCGGTCTGGTGCTTCTGGCCCAGTCCCTGCTTCCCTCCACGCTCTTCCCCCATTACCGCGACGGGGCGCGGAACTTTGTGCGCGAATCCAAGGGCGCGGGCATCATGCAGCCCCCCTCGCCCACAGCCCGGACTCTGCCCGTCACGCCGCTTTCCGAAGAATACGGCAGCGTGCCCGACCCCGCCCCCCTGCTCGAACTGGCTGCCCGGCGCTGGCCGGACTGCGGTGCAGGTTCGCTGCTGATCCGCTTTCACGACGGAAACGTCATCAGCATGCAGGCCGTGCAGGCCAGAAGCTCCGCCCTGTCCCGCCGCTCCTCCGCCGATCTCCTCGAGCTTCGCGTGATTCCCGGCATGGACAGGGGGGAGGTACTCGACCCCCGCACGGAAACCCCTCCCTCCTTTATCCGCTCCGTCTGGTATGCCGCCAGCGCCCTGCATCTGGGCCGCTTTGCCGCGCCTCTGCCGCGCGCCCTGCTCTTTCTTTCCGGCCTGCTCTCCGCGGGCATGATGGCGGCCGGGCTGCTGCTCTGGGAAAAGGCACGGGAGCGAAAAACCGGAGACAGCGTGCCCAAGGGCGTTTACGCCGCAAACACCGCCGTCATCGCCGGGCTGCCGCTTTCCGTGGCCGCCTACTTCTGGATGAACCGCCTGCTGGATGCGGATCTGCCGCAGCGCGCCACATGGGAAAGTCTGACCTTTTTCTTTGCCTGGGCCTGCTGCCTTACCCACGCATGGGCCCGCGACAAGCCCGCCGGACGAGGCGAGCAGCTTGCGGCGGCGGGGCTGGCTCTCGCTCTCCTGCCTTTCCTCAACGGCCTGACCGGGGGGGAAGCTCTGCCGGATACCCTGTTCCACGGCCCCGCTCAGCTCGCGGGCTTTGACATCTTTGCGCTGCTGGCGGGGATGGGGCTGTTCGGCGCGGGCTTCCGCTCGCTGCGCCGCAGCCGGACGGCGTCGCCTCTGCACGCGCTGCGCGGCCGCATTGCGGAAATGCTGGACAGAACCGCCGCCCGCGTGCGCGGGGCAATGCCGAAACGCGGAAGCGCCGCGGCCGCACTGGCCGCCGTCCGGGCAAAAGCCATGCACGCCGCTGTTCCCGCCCGGACGGAGAAAGAAGACGACACAGCCGGAGAACATCCTGCCGATTCCATTGCCGTTTCCTCCGCGGACTCATCTTCCGCCACCGGAGCGAAAAGCGCATCTTCCTCCCCGGACGGAAAGAAATCCCCTGCAAAGACCGGAACCGGCCCCGCCCTCCCCAAAAACAAAGGAGAACTTTCATGCTGAGTCTGTGCGCCGCTCTCATGATGTTGGCCGCCTGCTGTCTGCTTGCCCCCGGAACAGACCGGGACAGCGCCGCGCCCGCGCCCCTCGTCTTCCGCTGGCGCAAGGGCTGGCTTCCCCTGGGCCTGACCCTGCTCTTCGCCTGCCGAGCCTACGGCCCCGCCGTGGGCGTGGTGACATGGTTCGGCCTGCTGGCGCCCGCCGGGGTTCTGACCGCGCTGTTCATGGCCTGCGCGCCCGAGGCCGCGCGGGATTGGCTCAGGAGCCGCGCGCTGGCCCTGAGCTATCTTCTGTTCTTTCCCGCCGTGCTGGCGGGTTCCCTGTAGCCGTCTTCCGCCCCGCGCATTTCCCCCGCGGAGCAAAAAATTTGCGGATAGTTCACGATTGCCCGTGACAAGCTGAAAATCCGTATTAATTATGAGACATGAAGACGTTTTTCAGGAATGTTCAAAATCGCAACCAACAAGGATCGCTGTCATGAATACGCAGGTTGAAGCTCTGCTCAAGGATCAGATCAACAAGGAATTTTACTCGGCCTATCTCTACCTCGCCATGTCCAACTATTACTACGGCGAAAATCTGGACGGCTTCGGCCACTGGTTTGAAGTGCAGGCCAGGGAAGAACAGGAACACGCCATGAAAATCCTGAAATATCTTCAGGACAACGGCGTAAAGGTCGAACTCGCGGCCATTGCCGCGCCCGGCGCGGATTTTTCTGATTACAGGGCGCCTCTGACCGCCGCGCTCAAGCATGAGCAGTACGTCACCAGCCTTATCCACGCCATCTACAAGCAGGCCCGCGACAGCGACGACTTCCGCGCCTGCCAGTTCCTGGAATGGTTCGTGGCCGAACAGGGCGAGGAAGAAAAAAGTACGGCCGATCTCATTGCCAAGTTCGACCTCCTCGGCGGAGACGCCAAGGGGCTGTATCTGCTGAACGCGGAGCTCAAAAACCGCGCGTAGAACATTTGCCCGCCTTTTCCGAAGCGGGGTGAAAGGCGTGTCCATGTCTTTTCCATATGGACACGCCTTTTGCATTTTCCCGCAATTTTCACGGCTGCCGACAATTTCAAGGGGCGCCCCGTCTGCACGGACAGAGCAGCAGCGAATGCTGCCGCAAAAGCAGCCCGCGCCCAGCACGGGCAGGTGGCGGAAAAGTCTTGTGTGTTTGATTCCCCTTGTTTCTGATGCGTTCAGTCCAGTGAGGCGGAGGGAAAGGGGGGCGCCCCCCCCCTTCCGGCGGGGTTCCCGGCGCGGGCTGGCGGGCCGCAAGAGGTCTTGAGCCACAAAAGTTTGCGAATGGCGACAGCGGCGGTAAGGCAGCACATATCCTCAACCGGATTGCCTGTGTTCTCTCGCGCCTCCGGCGGTCAGGAATGCCTTCAACTCCACTCCACGCTTAAACAGAGCATCTACAGAGTATCTGATGAAAATCAGCCACCCCGTTTTCAAGAGTCTTGCCGCCCTGTCCCTCGGCACACTGGGCGTCTGCATGTCCGAATTCTCCATCATGGGAATACTGCCCGATGTCGCGCGTACGCTGGGGGTCAGCATCCCCGATGCCGGGCACTTTATCTCCGCATATGCCCTTGGCGTATGCGCGGGCGCGCCGCTCATGGTGCTGACGGTCCGCACGCGCCCCCTCAGGAGCATCCTGCTGGCGCTCATGTGCCTGTATATCGCGGGCAATGCGCTGACAGCCGCGGCCCAGAACTATCACATGATGCTTGCGGCCCGTTTTCTGGCCGGACTGCCGCACGGAGCCTATTTCGGCGTGGCCGCCATCGTGGCCGACAGGCTGGTGGACAGGGCCTACTCGGTGCTTGCCGTTTCCATCGTCATTGCCGGAGCCACCATAGCCAACCTGGCCGGAGTGCCCTGCTCCACGCTCATTGCCCATGCCGGATCGTGGAGAATGGCCTACGGCCTGGTGGCGGGCACAGGACTTCTCGTCATTGCGGGCATTCTTGCCTGGGTTCCCCGTCTGCCGGGCATGAAGGATACCGGCCTGCGCGGGCAGTTCCGCTTTCTCAGATCCCCAGCTCCCTGGCTCATCCTGGCGGCCATCGTCATGGGCAACGGCGGCATGTTCTGCTGGTACAGCTATGTCAGTCCCTTCATGACGGGCATCACTCTCATTCCGCCCGCGCACATGACGGCAGTCATGGCCCTCGCAGGGCTGGGCATGGTCGCGGGCAACGCTCTCAGCGGCAGACTTTCCGTCCGTTTCAGTCCCGCCGCCATCGCCGGAACCATGCAGGGCGTCATGGCGTTTGCCCTGATCCTGATTTTCCTCGCGGGGAACAGCCCTGCCGCCGCTCTCGGCCTCATGTTCGTCTGCACGGCCTGCCTGTTCGGCATTTCCGCCCCGCAGCAGATGCTTCTGCTCGGCAGCGCGGAAGGAGGCGAAATGCTGGGAGCGTCTCTCGCGCAGGTGGGGTTCAATCTGGGTAATGCCGTGGGAGCGTATTTCGGCGGCATCTCCGTCAGTTCCGGCGGAGGATACTCCGGAACCGCGCTGATCGGAGCCGGATTTGCCGCGGCGGGATTCCTGCTGCTTCTGCTGTATGCCCGCAGATACGGAAAAGACGGAGGAAAAACGGGCAAGGTTGACCCCGGCGTTCATTCCGCTTAGAGCAAACGGGAAGGTTTCCGTTCCGCGGCCCGGTTACGGCCGCGTTTCTTCAGTCTTTCAAGGAGCATCCATGAGCCTTATTTCCCTGAATTCCGCCCTGAAAACGCTGTTTGACGCCCATATCGAGGGCATTTCGCAGGAAGAGGAGCTGACGCCCGCGGCGATTGAACATGCCCTGGACGAAGGTTCCATGGTTCTGCTCGGCAACCCCGCCCACAAAAACGTCAGACCCATTGTCGTGGGCCAGCCTTCCCGCGTCAAGGTAAACGCCAATATCGGCACCTCCCCTTTCCAGAATCACCCCGAATGTGAAAGCGCCAAGCTCAGGGTCGCTCTCGCGGCCGGAGCCGATACCGTGATGGACCTGTCCATTGCGGGCGATCTTGACGCCGTCCGGCGCGGCATGCTGGAGGATTGTCCCGCCCCTCTGGGAACCGTGCCCCTGTACGGCGTGGCGCAGCACTATATTGATCGCGGCGATGACCCGGCCGACATGGACCCGGAACGCCTGTTCGCGGAAGTGGAAAAGCAGGCCGAGCAGGGCGTGGACTTCATGACCCTGCACTGCGGCATCACCCGGCGCGGGGCGGAATGGGCGGCCAGAGGCGGACGCGCCATGGGCATCGTCTCGCGCGGAGGCAGCATTCTGGCCCGCTGGATGCTCAAAAACGACAGGGAAAACCCCCTTCTCACCGATTTTGACCGTCTGCTCGGCATTGCCCGCAGGCATAACGTCACCCTTTCCCTCGGGGACGGCCTGCGCCCCGGCGCGGGATGTGACGCGGGCGATCCCGCCCAGTGGGAGGAAGTGATCACGCTGGGCACGCTGGCCCGGCGCGCGCTGAAGGAAGGCGTGCAGTGCATGATCGAGGGCCCGGGCCATGTGCCCATGAATGAGGTGGAGGCCCAGATCCGGGGCATCAAGAAAGCCACCTTCAACGCGCCCCTCTATGTACTCGGGCCGCTGACCACGGACTGCGCTCCCGGCTACGATCACATTGCGGGGGCCGTGGGCGGCGCACTCGCCGTGCGCGCCGGCGTGGACTTCCTGTGCTACCTCACTCCGGCCGAACATCTCACCCTGCCCGACGCGGCGGATGTCAAGGCCGGAGTCATGGCCTCCCGCGCGGCTGCCCAGATCGGCGAGACCTCGCTCGGACGCCCCCGCGCCCTGCGCCGCGAGGCGGCCATGAATACGGCCCGCAAAAATCTGGACTGGGACGGCATGCGCGCCGCCGCGCTTGATCCGGAACTGCTCGACGCCCGGCGCGAACCGCACAAGTGCGAGGAGGAATGCGCCATGTGCGGCAACTTCTGCGCCGTGAAGATGCTGCGGGAATTGTAGTTTTCCTCCCGCTTCGTTTCCGCTGTCTTCAGCCCCGCCCCGGAACATCCGGGGCGGGGCTTTCGCGTTCCGCTCCTTTTTTCATTGAAAATTCTGTTTATCGGAAAATGAATCTTGACACTTCCTCACAAGTATTGTTTAAGTCCACGCATAAAGTTTGATTAATAAAACTTTATTGAACCACCAAAATCACTCCGGCCATGATCCGGAGAGGGAGAAGATATGAGCTTGCAGGACGACAGCCGGAGAAAAGACAGCGCCATGCCCATGCCCGGCGCGGGGGACATTGCGCAGGGCATGCATGCGGACGGGATTTCCGGCGAGATCGCCGACGGCCGGAAGGGCAACCATGCGGGGCATGTCGCCGGAGACGCCGGGAAGCGTCCCGGCGGAGACATGGCGCGCTATTTTGCCAGGGAAGGCGTCGACCCTCTGACATCCGCCTTTGACGGCAAGATTGCCGTGCATCCCGGCGCAGGCGGAGAAATGCTGAACGGCGGCAAGGCCCTCGCCGCGCTGGAACGTCTGCTTGACGCTCCGCGCGAAGGCAGAAGCGTGGCCTATGTTCATGTTCCCTTCTGCGAAACCCACTGCCTTTACTGCGGGTTCTACAACAGGGCCTATCGTCCCGGCGAGAGCGCCGCCTATGCGGACACGCTGGGCAGGGAGCTTGCCCTGTGGGCGGGACGCGCCGCGCAGGAACAGGGGCCGGTACATGCCGTATATCTTGGCGGAGGCACGCCCACGGCCCTTGAAGCCGACGACCTGCGCCGCGTGCTGCGGGATATCCGCGCGCGCCTGCCGCTGGCCAACGACTGCGAAATCACTGTCGAAGGCCGCCTGACCAACTTCGACGAGCGCAAGATGGAAGCCTGCCTTGAAGGGGGAGCAAACCGCTTCTCCCTTGGCGTCCAGAGCTTCAGCACCAAAATCCGGCAGGCCATGGGCAGGCTGTGCCCGCGCGAAGACCTGCTGCGCCGCATCGAAAAACTGCGGAGCTACAATCAGGCGGCCATTGTGGTGGATCTCATCTACGGTTTTCCGATGCAGGACATGAAGAGCTGGCTTGATGACATCGCCACGGCGCAGTCCATCGGACTGGACGGGGCGGACTGCTATCAGCTCAACACCTACAGGGGAACACCTCTCTCCCGGGCCATCGAGAACGGAAAGCTCCCTGCCGGAGCCGACACGGCAGGCCGCGCCCTGATGTTCAGGGCCGGAGTCGAGGCCATGCAGGAGGGATTCTGGCGGCGTCTGTCCATCAGCCACTGGGCGAATACCACGCGCGAGCGCAACCTGTACAACCAGTACGTCAAGGGACGCGCGCACTGCCTCGCCTTCGGCCCCGGCGGGGGCGGCAATATCGACGGCACGTTCTACATGAATCAGTCCGATATCGCCGCATGGCGCGAGTCCGTGGAGGCAGGGCGCAAACCCCTGGCCATGGCAGTGCTGCCCGCCCCCCGCTGGAAGCTCTGCAAGGCCGTAACGGAAGGCATGGAGAGGGGCGCGCTGAACCTGTCCGCGCTGGAGTCCGAATTCGATGAGCCTCTGTGCGACATATGCAGGCCGGTGCTGGAGCAGTGGGAACGGGCGGGGCTGGTGACATGGGCCGGAGATTTTCTTGTGCTCACCGTGGCGGGACAGTTCTGGCAGGTGAATCTGAATCAGTTGCTGCTGGATTATCTGAAACACGCGCCCGGGCAATCCGGCCGGGCGTGCTGATATGAGGGAGCTCCGCCGGGCGGGAATGTTCCGCGGCGGAGTTTGTGGAAAACCTGTTTTTCCGAGGGAGAATAGACTGTGAAATTCAAATTTATGCGGTACGCACTGCCCGTGGCCGCCCTCATCCTGCCGAGTGTGCTGACGCTGGCTTCAGCCGCCTCCGCGGAGGAAACCGTTCGCTCCGATGAAGTGCGGGTGACGGCTACCCGTGTGGCGCGGGAACTGCACGACGTGCCCATGAGCGTGTCCGTGATGACTGAGGAAGACATCAGGAAATCCCCGGCGCGAACCGTGGGAGAACTGCTGGAAGATGTGCCCGGCGTGCAGATCCACAACTCCGGCAGTCAGGGACTCAAGCGCGTTTCCATTCGCGGGGAATCCCCCAACCGGGTTCTCATTCTCATTGACGGTCAGAAAATCGCTGAAAACAAGTCTATGGATGGTACCGCCGTTCTCATCGATCCCTCAATGATCGAACGGGTCGAGGTGATAAAAGGCCCGGCTTCCGTGCTCTACGGCTCCGAAGCTCTGGGAGGCGTGGTCAACATCATCACCAAAAAAGGCGGCACCAAACCTGTGCAGGGAGAAGCCAGCGTCGGATACAGCGGCGCATCCGACGGGTTCAACAGCAGCCTTGGTCTCTATGGCCGCAGCGGAGGTTTCAGTTACCGCGCCAGCGGCTCCTATGAGGACCACGACAGGCTGAAAACCCCGCGCGGCGACATGCCGCATACCTCGTTCCGTCAAAAGGAAGGGAGTCTCTTTCTGGGGTATGATTTCAGCGAGCATTTCAGCATCGGCGGCGGCGTCGACATGTTCGACAGCAGCATCAGCGCAGGGAGCATGGAACCCGGCTATGAAAACTTCTCCGTGGAAATTCCGGAATGGAAGCGTGACAAAGTCAATCTCTTCGCCGAAGCCAGAAATCTTACGGAATATCTGGCTCGTGTGCGCTTCGACGCTTTCTGGCAGGAAAGCCGGAAACACATGATCAATACGGTAGATGTGGACGGCATGCCCATCAAAATCGTCAACGACGCGGACAATATCAACAGACAGACAGGAGCCGGTCTTCAGACGGACTGGCAGATGGGCGACAGCCACTACCTTGTCGCGGGATATGACTACAATCACGACGCGCTTGATGCCGACACTCTGGCCAGCGGAACTTTAAAAGCCATGGGTATGACCATGTACAGGGACATTTCCAGGCATGAAGGCTCCATGGACACCCATGCGTTTTACGCCCAGATGGAAAGCGTGCTGCCGTATGATTTCACGCTGAACTACGGCATGCGCTATACCTGGGTTGAAACAGACATGGACAGGGCGGAAGGAACACGCACGTCCATGGGGAGCAGCAGGCCGAAGGAAACAGGTTCCACCGGTTCCACTTCAGAATCCCGCCCGGTATTCAACGTCGGTCTGGTGTGGACGGGCATTGACGATCTGGCACTGCGCGCCACGTTCTCCCAGGGTTTCCGCGTGGCCAATCTCCAGGAGCGGTATGTACTTTCCAGCATGGGGGGCGGCACCATTTACCCCAATGCAGACCTTGATCCGGAAACATCAAACAACTACGAACTCGGCGCGCGCTACGACAACGGCAGATTTACCCTGGATGCGGCGCTTTTCTACAATGACGCCAAAGACTATATTGACAATGTGACCATTGACGCCGCCGCCGACATTTCGGAATACCGCAATGTCAGTTCCGCCAAGACGCGCGGTCTGGAAATTGCGGCGCAATACGCCTTTGACTGCGGCTTCACCCCCTATGCCTCCCTGACGTGGATGAAGCGCAAATTCGATTACGGCTCATGGGAAACCTACCACGTGGGGGATCCCACCTTCACCGGGCGGGCCGGGCTGCGCTATGAGCGGGCTCTGCCGAAAAACACTCTCTTCCATGCCGACGCCTACGCGCGTTTCGCCAATGCGTCCCGCGATGACATTCAGGAAGACAGCGGCATTTCCACAATAACCTACGGCGGCTGGACCACGGCCAACTTTGCCGCAGGCATTGATTTCGGCAGTGAGCGCCAGTACTCGGTTACGGCGGAAGTACTGAACATTTTTGACAAAACCTACCAGTTCAGCGATTCCGTATATGAGCCCGGCCTGCACGCCAACCTCAAGTTCTCCTGGCGGTTCTAGGCTTTCAGTTCCGCACGGGACATGATTGACTGAAAAAGAAATTCAAATACACTATCTGACCGGGGCGTATGCACGACGCCCCGGCGGATATCCTTCAAGAGAAGCCACATGCCCATCCCCCCCGTTCCTTCCCCTCCCGCCCTGCTCTCCCCCGCGCGGACATTGCGCTGGAGCGCGCACGATCTCGTCGTGCTCGGCGTCTTTTCCGCGGCGGCCAAGCTCTCCACTCTGGTAGTCGCTCTGGCCGGGGGCGGGATCAATCCCGTCACCCTGCTGCTCAAGAATCTCATTTTCACCACCATGCTGGTGGTCATGCTGTACAAGGTGCGCACGCCGGGCACGCTTGTTCTGTTCGTGCTGGTGAACATGCTGGTCAGCCTGCTTCTGCTCGGCGGGAGCGTCACCCTGCTGCCCTCCATGCTGGGCGGCGCCCTGCTCGGAGAAGCCGCCGCCTTCGCCGCCGGCGGTCTGTCCAGGCCGTGGGGCCCCGTGCTGGCCGTGGGCGTCTACGATCTCTCCTCCAAAATCCTTTCCCTCGGCATGTCCTGGCTCACCCTGCGCGAAAGCCCCGGCATGCTTGTGCCCGTGGCGATCATCGTGGCGCTGGGCTACGCGGGTTCATTCATGGGACTTTTTTCCGGCGTCCGCGCCGTCAGGGAGCTGCGCCATGCAGGCATCGTCAGAAGCTAGCCTTTCTTCCTCCGCCCCGTTCCCCGGGCAGGGGCTGGACGTCCGCTCGCGCATGACGGTCAGCGTGCTCGCCTCAATGGTGACCATAGCGCTCGCCGCGCCGGAGGCCCAGCTCGTGCTCTACGGCATGTCGCTCATCTATGCCCTGACCATGCGCAACCTGCGCATGCTGCTGATTGCCTACGCGGCGCTTCTGCTCATGGCCGGTCTGGCCTTCGCCTGCGTGCGGGGTCTGCATGCGCTTGTTCCCGCCCTGCCCACGGTGGACTTCGGCTCCATGCTGGTGCCGTTCCTGCGGCTGGCCGTGATGATCAACGTGGTGCTGCCGCTGGCCTTCTCCTCCCGCGTGCAGAATCTGCTCAACGCCCTGCGGTCCCTGCGGCTGCCGTTCTGCGTCTATCTGCCCGCCACGGTGATGATCCGCTTCATTCCCACCTTCGCCCAGGATATCCGGCAGGTCTGCGACACCATGAAACTGCGCGGCTTCCGGCTTTCACCCCGGAACTGCCTGCTGCATCCCGTGCTGGTCTTCCGTTTTCTGTTCATTCCGCTGCTCTTCCGTTCGCTCCGCAGCTCGGAGGAACTGGGCATCGCCGCGGAATTCAAGGGCATGCGGGCGGATACGGCCTGCATGCGCGCGCGTCCCTACCGCGCCTCCCGCTGGACGCGGAGCGATACGCTTTTCGTGCTGGCGGCTCTGGCCGCGGCCGGAGCCGCCGCGCTCTGCCAGATCACGCTTTCCGATATTCCGCCGGGCAGAGGCGGCATGGGAGGCATGCACTGATGCTCCGCTTCGATCACGTCACCTACCGTTATCCTTTCCAGAGCCGCCCCGCCGTGAACGACATCAGTTTCTCCGTCCGTCCCGGCGAGCTTGTGCTGTGCACCGGGCCTAGCGGATGCGGCAAATCCACCCTGATCCGCCTGGCCAACGGCCTGTGCCCCAAATATTACCGGGGCGCCCTTGAAGGGAAGGTCACGCTGGGGGGAGATTCCACGGCGGCGCTCTCCCTGCCCGATATCGCGCGGCGCATGGGAACCCTGTTCCAGGATCCGGAACAGCAGTTCTTCGCGCTCAATGTGGAGGATGACCTGGCCTTTGCCCTGGAATGGCGGGGCATGGCTCCGGAGGATATCCGCGCAGGAATCATGCGCAAGGCCGGGAAACTCGGCATCACGCACATTCTTGATTCCGCCATTCACGAGCTTTCCGAAGGGCAGAAGCAGAAGGTCGGGCTGACTTCGCTCCTGCTTCAGGACCCGCCCGCGCTGGTGCTGGATGAACCCACCGCCAACCTTGATCCGGAATCCACCCGCGATCTGGCCGACATGCTGCTGAAGCTCAAGGAATCCGGGCTGGCGATCCTTGTGGTGGATCACCGGCTGTACTGGCTGGACGGCGTGGCGGACAGGGTCATGGTCATGCGCGGCGGACGCGTGGCAGAAGAGGGCGATTTTTCCCTGCTGCGCGACGCCGCCCTGCGCGAAACCTGCGGCCTGCGGGCCGACAGGGTAAGCGATCCGCGGACGACTCTTCCGCCCGCCGCCTTCCCTGCCGCGCCTGTCCTCGAAGCGAAAAATCTGCGCTTCGGCTGGAAAGAAAGCAGCCTCCTGTATGACGGGGCATCCTTCGGGCTGGATTCCGGCGTCGTCGCGCTCATCGGCGACAACGGCACGGGCAAGACCACCCTTGCCCGGCTGCTCTCCGGTCTGAACAAGCCGCTTGACGGCGCGTTTTTCGCCGACGGCCGGGAACTCTCCCCGCGCGAACTCGCGGCAAAGACCGGCGTGGTCCTCCAGAACGCCGACTACCAGTTGCATATGAAAAGCGTGCGGGCCGAAATCGAGTGCTGTCTCGCGCTTGCCGGACGCGGCAGGGAAGAGACGGCGCGTCTGCTCGGCATGTTCGCGCTGGAAGAGCTTGCGGAGCGGCATCCGCAATCCCTCTCCGGCGGGGAAAAACAGCGGCTGGTCATAGCCTGCGCCTTTGCCAAGCACCCCGGCGTACTCATTCTGGATGAGCCTACCAGCGGGCTGGACGGCCTGAACATGCGCCGCATAGCCGATGCGCTGGAAGATGTCGCCGCGCAGGGCGTGTGCGCGCTGGTCATCACCCACGATCTTGAACTTATGGAACGGGCCTGCTCCAGCGCGCTGCGGCTGCCGTTTCCCGCCGCGCGGGACACAGGTTCCCCCGCCGGATTACCTCGGCCCGTCCCATGACATACCCGCCTTGAACGCGAAGCTCCCCATATCCGATGCCGCAGCAATCCGCCTGCGGCGCCAGGCTCCGAATCCGGAGCGGAATACCCTGACAGACAAAGGAGAACCGACATGAACCGCGAAGAACTGCGCGCCCGCGTGGCCGAAGCCCTGACCGAAAGCCAGGGACCCGTCATGCCCGCAACCCTGGCCGGACGTTTCGGCGTCACCGAACTGGAGGCAGTGCGCGCCCTGCCGGACGAAATGCGGGCCTTTGCCCCGGCCTCGTCCTTCAACGACATATGGGCGGGCCTGGCCACATGGCCGAGCGCCACGGTCATTGTACAGCACATGGGCTGCGTGTTTGAAATCAGGAGCGCCCTCGTGCCCGGCAAACATGGCCACGGCTATTTCAACCTGTTCGGAGACGCCCCGCTGGGCGGGCATCTCAAGCTGGACGAACTGGACTGCATGTGTTTTCTCTCCATGCCCTTCATGGGAAAGGAAAGCCACTCCGTGCAGTTCTTCCACAGCGGCGGGGAAGTCATGTTCTCCATATATGTCGGGCGTGAACACCACCGGATTATCCCCGCCGCGCGCGACTCCTTCCTTGCGCTGAAGGAAAAGTTCGGCAAGGCATGACGCGGCCCCTGCCGTCCGGCCGCGCATCCGCGCAGCGGGCGGGAAAAGCCCGCAGAGTCTGGCGGAACGGCTCCCGCGGGGCGCACGGCTCTTCGTCCGGCGCGCCTCTCCTTCACGATTCAACACTTCGACTCAAGGAGCATCTCCATGTTTCAATCCACAGTCGCCACATCCGCCGACTGACTGAAGCAGCCGACGGACGGGAGACGTGCGGATTGCCCCTCCCTGAAGGGAGGAGTTGCAGAAAAGGATTTCATCGGCTTCGCCGTCGTGTCAACCGCTCTTTTCCCCCTGAAGGGGGAACTTTCAAACCACAAAGGAATTTTTGATGAAAACCCTTATCATCTACTCCTCGAAAACCGGAAACACCCGCAGCATTGCGGAAGCCATCCATGAAGCCCTGCCGGACAGCGACATCCTTCCGGTGGAAAACGCTCCCGCTCCGGAAACGCTGCCCGGAGAATACGGCATGGTCTGCGTGGGCTACTGGGTGGACAAGGGAATGCCCGACGCGAAGGCCAGGGCATACCTTGAAAATCTGCGCGGAGTGCGCGCGGCCCTGTTCGGCACGCTGGGCGCATGGCCGGACTCCGAACACGCCAGAGACTGCATCAGAAAAAGCGAAGCTCTGCTGAAAGAGCCGGAACGCGGCAACACGGTCATGGGTTCCTTCATCTGTCAGGGCAAGGTTGATCCCCGCGTGGTGGAAATGATGAACAAGGTGGCCGCCGACGTTCACCCCATGACCCCGGAACGCAAGGCCCGCCTGGAAGAAGCGGCCAGACATCCGGATGACACGGATCGCGCCCGCGCGAAGGAATGTTTCCTTGCCTTTGCCGTCCGGGCGGAGGAGCTGACGGCATGAGTCTTTCCGGCATTTACGCGGCCATCGGCCCCGCGGGGGTCGTGCTGGCGCTTGTCGCCTGCGTCGGCCTGTTCCTCGCCCTGCGCACACTGCTCTTTCTCCAGCTCGTCTGGAAGGAATTCAAGCGGGATTTCCTGGATGTGGAGCAAAGTTCCGCAAGAAACTGGAACAATGTCGTCAACGCCAGCGACAACCCACTCGTCTGCGTCATACGCGACATCGCGCAGACACACGGCGAACACTCCGAAGACATCAGGGCGGAAGTCGCCTACCTCTTCCACAGGAACTTCGCCCGTGTCACGAAAAGCCTGTGCTGGATCAAACTCGTTTCCGTCGTCTCTCCCCTGCTCGGGCTCCTCGGAACCGTGCTCGGCATGGTCACCGTCTTCCGCACCATCGCCGAAAACGCGGCTCCCAATCCGGCTCTGCTCGCGGCAGGCATCTGGGAGGCGCTGATCACCACCATCATGGGGTTGTGCATCGCCATACCCATGCTCATGTTCTACTACTATCTCATGCTCAAGTTCAGGGGATTCCACGTCGAGGCCGTGGAACACAGTTACCGCGCTCTGGAACTCTGCTCGCGTCCGGGCGCGGAATGTCTGCCCCCGAAGGAGACGCGCCATGCATGACGACCCGCTCAACGACGATATCAGTCTGGACATCACGCCCCTCATCGACGTGATCTTCATGCTCCTCATCTTCTTCATCATGACCACAACCTTCAGCAAGCCCGTGCTGGATATCGTTCTCCCGCAGTCGGAAACCTCCGAAGACCCCACCGCAAACAAGGGGGAACTGCTCATTTCCGTCCGGGAGGACGGCTCATGCTGGCATCAGGAACAGCAGATGGACAGGGAGGCCGTCAGGGCGCTCATCGACGCCCATCCCGAGGCCATGCTCAACCTCTATGTCGATGAGAAAACCCCGTTCCGGTATTTCGTGGAACTGGTGGATCTGGCCAGGCAGCGCCCGGGAGGCCGCTTTGTCATCAGCACACGCTCATCTTCCTGAATACCGGTTTTACGGTTCCACGGCCCTGCGCCGCAGCCGCGACGGCGCGGCCGCCCTCACCGGCTGCATCGTCGCGCTGGGCGCGGCGGGCATCTTCGCGGTCACGGCGGGCAAAGTCCTTCCGCCCACGCCTTCCGCGCCCCCCGCCATGATGTTCATGCGCGTCATGGAAGAGATTACGCCCGAGGATTTGCCCCCCGCGGACGAAGAACTGCAGAAAATCCTGGCCGAAGACTCGGAATTCGATATCCCCGAACCGGAACCCGAACCTGTTCCCGAACCCAGGCCGGAACCCAAACCCAAACCGAAACCGGAACCCAAACCCGAGCCGAAGCCCAAACCGGCGCCCAAAAGGGAAGCGCCCCGGCGCAAACAGCCTCCCGCCCCGGTGAAGGAGGCTCCGCGCGAATCCGCCGCCGTCAATGCGCCGGAGGGGGAAATCTCCGGCTCTTCCGCGGATGCCGCCGCCGTGGCCGAACGCAGGGCGGAAGGGGAACTGCGCAGCAGGCTTCTGGACCGGCTGATCGCGGAAATCGAAAAACGCAAGAAATACCCCCGTCAGGCAAGACGTTCAGGGGCCGAGGGAACCTATACCCTGGAAATCCGCGTGGATGCGGCGGGGGTGGTGCAAGGCTGCGGGCTGGCAAAGGGCAGCGGCTCGCCCGTTCTCGATGCCGCAACATCCCGGCTGGCAGGCAGGCTCGCCGGGATGGACACCGGCGTCAGGGGCAAGGCATTCCGCGTGCTGGTTCCCGTCAGGTATTCGCTGCGGGACAACTAGCGCGTCCTGTTCCTGAAAATGTCTGCCGGTCGGGACTCCATGTTCCGGTTCGCGGGTTTCCCGACTCCGCCGGAGCAGCCGCAAGTGAATTGCAGCGATACCGGACAGGGGGCCGCCGCGGCGGAGTCTCACCCTGCCCGGCTCCACGGAGCATTTCAATCTGCGGCTCAGAGCACAGGAAGCCTGTCGGCAGGCACTTTCTAGAGCAGAACGCCCCGGGGGAAAACCGGGGCCTTTCCTCCTCCCTGCGCCTGTGCAGCGCGAACATGAAGGGAAACCGTGAGCCTGCTGCCCTTGCTACTCGCTCTGTCCCGCGCGCGGAGGCAGGGCATGGGGGGACTGACGCAGAAGTTCCGCGTCACGCAGCCTGCGCGGGTGCGCGGGCCTGTTTTTTTCATATTCGGCGAACCAGTTCTTCCAGTCTTCCCCGCTTTCCTGAAGATACAGAACAAACTGCCCCAGACGCAGCATGACCTCCCGCGGCAGAATGTGTTCCAGATCGCAGGAAACGGAACTGGCCAGCTTCTCATCCAGCTGGAGCACATGCTGGAAAAACTCCTGAAGCACGATATGCCGATGGGCGAGTTCCCTGCCCACGCGCATGCCGTCCCGGGTCAGATGAATGAGGCTGTACGGCTCGTACTCCACATATCCCATCCTTTGCAGCGCCTTGAGCGCGCTGGTTACGGTGGAACGGGTGACCCCGGCGGCATCCGCCACATCACTGGCGCGCGCCGCGCCATCCCGCAGCTCATGCAGAAAAATGATCTCCAGATAATTCTCAAGCACGGGGGAAAGTTTCTTTTCCGTCACGGACACACCTCTCGCCTTAAGTGAATTGCGGCGACGCCCGGCATGGGGGGCGGCACGGCACCCTCAACCGTCAGCGCGAACGCTTTACGGATGAGGAGAGCAGCGAAGAACCTCGTTTCGCTCTGCGCCGCGGAACACTTCAGGGGCGGAAGAACCCGGCGAAGGAGGCCAACGGAAATCAGGATAGCACGGAAATCTCCGGTTCGTGAAGGGTCATTCCGGGGCACGGGGACAGGCCCGTCTGCCCGCGGCAAACATGCCGCAAACGGCACGGGAGCATTTTCGTACGGGGCACGCTGTCATTGAAGACATCCGCGGGTCGGAGCACCGGGGTTCCGGCCGCGGATGTCTTCGATTGCGGAATGTTTCAGTACAGCCCCAGCGCTCCTCCCACAAACAGCACGCTGGCCACGCACAGCGGTATCCAGATGAAGGATATGGTTACCCCGGCCTTCAGCCAGTCCCGCATGGAATAGTACCCGTACTGATAGGTCACCAGCTGTACCGCGTCGATGACCAGCACCAGCGATGCGGAGGCAAGGAAACCCAGCGGCAGGGCCAGCACGGCGGGATTGATGCCCTTGCTCTGGGCCAGAGCTATGACCATGGGCATGAACACGGCGATGATGGCCGTGGAATTGGGCACCAGCAGATGTATCCACATGGCGAAAAATCCGATGAGCAGCATGAGCAGCCACACCGGCAGTCCCAGAAGGCCGCCGAGCAGCGTATCCCCCATCCAGGCGGCCGCTCCGCTGCTCCACAGCGACATGCTCAGGGAACATGCTCCGCCGATAAGCATCAGGATATCCCAGCCCATGCGCGGCGCGGCGTATTCCCAGTCGATGAGCGCGACGCCGGGCACAAAGAGAGCCGCTCCGCCGATAACGGCAAGCACCGGCAGAGGAATATGGTGAAGACTGTCCGTGCACCACAGCACCACGTTTATCAGAATGAAAACGACAAACTTCCTTTCATCCCTGCTCATGGGGCCGAGTTCCTTCCACGCGTCCTCAAGGCACTCCGTATCGCTCAGCGAGTCGATTTCCAGAGGAAACAGCCTGAGCAGAATGAACCATACGCCGGGAATGAGCACGAGCGCCACAGGGATGCCGATGGCCGCCCACTCGAGATAGTTTATTTCCACGCCCGCCATATCCCGCAGGAACTGCATGGTCAGAATATTCATGGACGCGCCCGTGGGTGTGGCAATGCCGCCCATGAGCACGCCGATGGGAAGGCCGATCATGAGCGCTTTGGCGAAGTTGCTGCTCATCACCCCGCACCTGTTCTGCTCCACCACTTTAAGCGCCACGGGAGCCAGCATCACCACCACCGGAACATCGGCCATGAAGGCTGAAAGCACCGTACCGCCCGCGATGAAACAGAGCAGCAGCCTGGCCGGATTCCCTCCCGCCAGACGGGAAATCCACAGCGCCACCCGCTCGGAAAAGCCGGTGCGGGTGAACGCGAAGGTAAAGCAGAACATTCCGAAACAGAAAAACACTATGGGATTGGCGAAGTTCGTCAGGGCCTTGTCCAGGGGGGCGGCTCCGGACAAGGGCTGGATCATGGTCATGAGCATGGCGGCCACGGCCAGAGGCAGCGCGCCGGTGACCCATACGATCACCGCCGCCACCATGGTGGCAATGGCGCATTGCCCCTGGGCGGAAAGCCCCTCAAAAGGCCCCAGAACAAAGGCGATGATGAAATAGGCCGCCAGCGCGGCGGCAAGCTGAACAGCCCGTCTGGAGGAAAAGGGAATGGATTTCAGAATGTCGGTTGTCTGCGACATGAGACTCTCCTCAAGAAACGGTTTGCCTTCCGCACCGTTCCGACACGCTGCGGAAAACCGGATTCCGGCTCCTTCCCTTGTGCTGGAACACGCCGGAACAACTCACGTTAAAACTGGTTCCGGAACCGGAGACCCAAGGCGGAGGGCGTGAACGCTAGTGAATGCTCCAGCCTTCATCAACGAACAGCGTCTGGCCGGTGATCATGGCCGCCTCGTCAGAAGCCAGAAACGCCACGGCCGCGCCGATCTCCTCCGGCTGAATGAGACGCCCGAGCAGCATTTTGGGATGCACGGACGAACTTGATCCCATGGCTCTGGTCATCTCCGTGGCAACAATGGCCGGACCCACCGCGTTGACCGTCACGCCCAGGGAAGCCCATTCCAGCGCCAGCGCGCGGGTAAGCACGTTGATGCCGCCCTTGCTCGCCTGGTAGGGGACGCGCTTCTCCAGAACATTGACGGACAGACTGGAGGTGATATTGATGATGCGCCCTCCCCCGGTCATATGTTTTACCGCAGCCTGTGCGATGAAGAACGGCGCCCTGAGATTGACGTTCAGGATCGAATCCCAGCACTCCTCCGTGACTTCCAGTGCGGGCACAGGCCGGTTGACGCCCGCGTTGTTCACCAGAATATCCAGCCCGCCAAGTTCGGCGGCGGTCGCATCGACGGCGGCGGCGAGTTCCGCCGCGCCGGAAGAAACATCCACCACGCGGGACACGGCGCGCCGCCCCGCACCGCGCACAAGTTCGGCGGCAGCCTCAAGCTGCTCCTCATTGCGCCCCCAGCCCGCCACGTCCGCGCCGCGTTCCGCAAGCGACCGCGCAATGGCGCGCCCCAGCCCGCCGCTCGCCCCCGTGACAAGGGCTTTTTTCCCGCGCAACCCTTCATGTCCTTTCATGCCGTTCTCCTTGCCGAATCCGCCGGAACAGGCGCATCCGTCTGTAGAAATGAAAATGTTTCGCCGCTCTGGATGCGGCATATTGTCGCTTTCAGCACAAGCATTTTCCGTACCATTATTTTTCATAAGCAAAAACAAGCAGTTATATAATATTCTACAGAAACGGACATAAAATGAATTTGGCATATTCCACCAAAAAAAGTAGCCATTATTACATTTTTTATGATTCAATGGCGCTGCAAAGTGTATCAAGTTTTCTCTGACACGATCCTCTGTTTTCTGCACATCCGGCAGGATGCCGAATGCTAAAAAATATCACTCAATCTCACATAATTTGTTCTTTTCCTTCTGGAAACAGGCATATCCCGTATGCTCTTAATACCATCCAACACAGTGAAAAATATACATATTGCCTGTTTGGCCCGCGCCTTGCTTCCGGGGCGTCATGAAACTTCGGCCTCATTGTGAGAGCCATACCTCATTCAAAGGAGCGCAACATGGCCACGCACGGCATTCCCACCGGGGTGCACCGTTACGACAGGGAACTGGCTTGTGACGGTTACAATCTGTTCAGCCCCTACTTCCGCAATGAAACCTATCTGATCAACATGGAAGGGGAAATTGTTCACACATGGAAAACCGATTACCCTCCCGGTCTTTTTGCCCACCTCATGCCCAACGGCGATCTGGTACGCGGCATCCGCATTCCCGATCAGGCCGTCCTGTTCGCGGGCACCACAGGCGGTTTCGAACGCTATGACTGGGAGGGAAACCTGCTTCAGCGCTACATCAAGAATGACCATGCAACGCAGCAGGTGCTTTCCCACGCCTTCTGTCCCATGCCCAACGGCAATACCCTGGTGATCTGCCTGGAAAAGAAAAGCAATGAGGAGGCCTATGCCAAAGGACGCATCCCCGGCACACTGCCCGAAGAGGGCGAGTGGTTCGAGGGCAAGCAGCACCGCGGGCTTTTTCTCGACTACCTGATGGAGATCGACAGGGAGAACAACGTGGTATGGGAATGGCATCTGTGGGATCATGTGGGGGATGCGCCCGACGAGTTCAATCTGAACTATATTCTCCCTCCGGCAGCCCACTATTTCTCCACGGTGGACTGGGTGCATTTCAACGGCGTGGATTACGACCCCGTGCATGATCGGGTATGCCTGACCTGCCGCAACTTCGGGGAATTCGTCGTCGTGGATCGCAAAAGCGGCAGGATGATCTTCCGCTGGGGCAATCCGGCCACCCACCTGCGCGGACGCAAGCCCGGCTGGCTGGATGACGGGGATCAGCAGCTCTTCGGCCCGCACTGCGGCACCTTCCTCAATGAGGGCAGGCATGTGCTGGTGCACGACAACGGCTGGTTCCGTCCCAAGGGCAACCGTTCCCGCGCCGTGGAAGTGGATCTGGAAACAGGCGATATCGTCTGGTCATACGAATCCCATAATCCCCAGAACTTCACTTCGCCCTATCAGAGTTCCGTACAGCGTCTGCCCAACGGCAACACCCTGATCTGCTCCACCGGCTCAGGCCAGATATTTGAAGTCACCCCCGGCCCCCAGCCGCGCGTGGTATGGGAATTCGTCTGCCCCTGGCTGTTTGACGGCAGCATCGTGAACTACCTTGACGATACCGACGTGCTGTACAGCACGACATCGCACATCATCAAGGAGGGACACATGAAGAACATGATCCATCGCGTGTACCGTTACGCCAGGGATTATCCGGCCTTTGCGGGCAGGGATCTCTCACGGGCCGTGCCCATCGATCCGTCCATCGTGCGCCTGTGGGAAACCGAACCCTTCAAGTCCGGCTATGCCAGAGCGAAAAACAATCCCTGGCCCCGGCCCGTCGCCTACCGCGAAAACGCCCCGAAATAGCACCGGAGATTCTTCCCGAAAATTGCGGGCAGGTCGCGGCTTTGCCGCGCCGTAAAGCGAGCGGTTTTCGTGTATTCCGTCAAGCCGCCAAAACGGCCTGACGGCGCAGACTCCGCGAAGCGGGGTCTGTTATCAGTCTGAACGAAAAGGGCGGCCCCCTGCGGGGGCCGCCCTTTTCGCCGTTCGGAGAAAGACATTTCAATGCGCGTGGCTTCTGCGCACCACACGGGAGGTCATGCGGCGCTCAATGAGACGCAGCACCCAGGAAAGGGAAAGGGTAACCATGAGGTAGAGAATCGCCACGGCCAGCCACACTTCAAAGGAACGAAAGTTGATGGCCACGATTTCCTGCCCCTGCCGCGTCAGTTCGGCCACGCCAATGACCGTAAGCAGCGAGGTATCCTTGAGGGAAATGATGAACTGGTTTCCCAGAGGAGGAATCATGCGGCGGAAGGCCTGGGGCCAGATGACATGAAACATGGTCTGAAAGGCGCTGAGCCCGGTGGAGCGGGCGGCTTCGGACTGCCCGGCGTCGATGGACAGGATCGCTCCGCGCACGATTTCGGCGATATAGGCTCCCGCGTTGATGCCGATGGCGATGATGCCCGCCGTCAGGGGAGGAATGCGCATGCCCAGCGCCAGCGGCAGACCGAAATACAGAAACATGACCTGCACGATGAGCGGCGTGCCGCGTATCAGCTCAATATACCCCACGGCAACGGCCCGCAGGACGCGGTTGCGTCCCGTGTTGATCAGCCCCGTCGCCACGCCGAGAGCCAGCCCCAGGGCCAGACCGCCCACCGTGATGAGCAGGGTCATTTCCAGACCCTTCACCAGCAGCGGCAAAGATTCGACAATGACTTCGGGACGGAAGTTAAAAGCCATGCGCACCGCCTTTAGAGCTTTTTTATGGTTGAAAGTTTCCGCCGGCCGGGGCGCAGCGTCCCGGCCGGCAGTTTTCCCGGAACATTTTGTGACCGGAGGTGTTTTCCTGCCAGGCCCCCATGCTCCGGCCCGCAGGCTCCACGCGAAGCGGGAGGCTCACGCCGCAGGTGAATCGCGGAATTCCGCTCCGCTTCCGTGCGGAAGCGGAGCGCCTTGCGGACAGGGAAACCGGAGAAAAGTCTCGTGGAACGAGACACCGGAAGCGCTCTGAATCGGAATGCGCTACTGCTTCGCCGCGGGTTCGGAGCCGAACCACTTGACGTACAGAGCCTTGTAGCTGCCGTCGGCCTTCATCGCCTTGAGCGCCTCATTGATGGGACCAACGATCTTGCTGCCCTTGGGGAAGCCCACCCCGTAAGACTGCCCTTCGTACAGGGGGCCGACCACAACAATCTTGCCCTCGGAAGCCCTGGCAAAGTCACGCACCACGGATTCGTCAAAGAACACGCCGTCCGCGCCGCCGCTGAGCAGTTCAAGATACATGTTGTCGTTGTTGGGGAAAAGCTTCACTTCCCCGGCCTTGCCCGCGAACTTGGTGCGGATGTAGTCGGCGGAGGATGTACCGGTCTTCGTGGCGATCACCTTGCCCGCCAGATCGTCCAGACTCTTCACCTTGTCCGCGTCTTCGGCGCGCACCGCGATCATGATGCCGGTGTCATAGTAGGGATCAGACATGTCCACCACTTCAAGACGCTGGGGGCTGATGGTCATGGCGGCCACGGCGGCGTCGATGTTCCCGGTCTGAAGGCCGGGAATGATTCCGTTGAAATCCATGGGCTGGAACTTGTATTCAAGTCCGGCGCGTTTGGCCAGCGCATCCCACAGCTCAATGTCGAAACCGGTGTATTTGCCGCTTTCGTCCTTGAACTCGAAAGGTTTGAAATTGGTGTCGTGGGCCACGACCAGCGGAGCGGCGGAAGCCGTTCCGCACAGGCCGAGCGCCAGAACAAGGGCGGCGGCCAGGGAAGAAATGCGTTTCATGGGACACTCCGGGAAACGGCGCTGCCGGACGGCAGCGGCAGAATGACCGGCTTCTCGGGCAGGACGCACGCGCGCCATTCCTGCAAGCCTAAATATCAAGTATAGACACAGCGGCCTGAAACATCAAGTTCCCGGCTTTCGCGCGGTCTGCCGCCCCTCTCCCCGCAGCCCGCATTGCCCAAAACGAAGCGAGCACGTATGATGGAGTTCCCGCGCGCCGCGCTCTCATGTATTTCCGGAGCCCCTATGTCTGTCACACCGCTTCTCATTGCGCTTCCGCACCTTCACCCCGAACTTGTCCGGGAAGACGCCCGTACTCTCGGCCTCTCCCTGCCGGAAGAGACGCTTGTTCTGTGGCCGGGACTGCCCGGCATGCCTGAACATGCCCATGCGCCAGCGCTGCCGTGGTCTCCCGCGCAGGCCGCCGCCTGTCTGGCCGACTTCGAGCGAACCATCCGCGACGGCGCGCACGGACTGGCAGTCACGCCTCTGGCGGCGGGCGGTCTCAGTTCCTCCGGCGGGGATCTCAGCCCGGCCGAACAGGATGCGCTGGCCCGGCTGAAGGATGGCGGTACACCTTCCATCCGCCCCGACGCGCCCTCCGTGATCCGCCTGAAAAGGGAAAACGCCCAGCGCACGCTGCTTCTGGCCTGGCTTCAGGAACAGCAGAACATCGAACTGAAGGAACTCGCCCGCAGTGTGACGCGAAAACAGGCCGGCCTCGCCGCTCTGCTCGGCGACGGGCTTGCTCCGCCGCGGTCCGCCTCTCCGGAGGAACCGGTTCTCCCGCCCCCGGCGGCGTGGCGCGCAGTGCTGGAAGCGGCCGCCACCCTGCTGGACAGGGAAACAAGGGAAGGTTCCCTGCGTTTCCTCGTTCTGGATCGGGATATGGCCGACACGCTGACATCCATCCCGCCCGCGCGGCTTCTCCCTCCGCCGGAGGGGGTGCAGCCGCCCGCGCCCTTCCCGGTTCTGCGGCTGCACCTTTCCGCCATCCCCGGCCTGAGTTCCGGCTCGGCAGGCGGAACGCCGGACGATCCGGTTCTGACCTTCCTGTGTCCCGTACTTCCGTGAAAGGGAAACATGGACAGGCTCCGCCCCACCCTGCTCCTCCGGAAACATGTTCAGGACAACATGCGTCAAGCCCCTGACGCTCCGGAATGCATGACACCCATAAACCTCGGAAATTTTCATGAGCCAACATGCTGAAACGAGCCGGGCCTTCAGTCCGGAAGAACTCGCCGCCTGGCTGACCGACATGTGCGGCGGACGTCCCAGAGGCATCATTTTCGACTGCGACGGCGTCATCATCGACTCCGCCGCCGCGAACGTGCACTACTACAATCTGCTCCGGCGCGAACTGGGCCTGCCGCTCCTTACGAAGGAGCAGGAACATTATGTGCAGATGAGTACGGCCCAGCAGGCGATCGATGCCATTATCCCCGCTCCTCTCATGCCGGCCCTGCGCGATGTGACCAGACGCATTTCCTACCGGCGGGACATCGTGCCCATGCTCCGCCCTACGGAAGGCATCCACAGGCTGCTGCAACGATGCCGCGCTCTCGGCATCCGCACGGGCGTGCACACCAACCGCCGCGACGGTATGGGGGACGTTATCGCAACCTGTCGCTTTGAAGGCTTTTTTGATCCTGTCGTCACTGTGGCGCGCGCCCTGCCCAAGCCCGATCCCGACGGAGCCTTTCAGGTGCTGCGTGAATGGGGTCTTTCCGCCCGGGATACGCTGTTTGTCGGCGACAGCTCCACCGACAGGGACGCGGCGGGCGGAGCCGGAATCCCCTTTCTGCCCTATCGGAATCCTCATCTTGAAACGCCCGGCTTCTGCGCGGACTTCGCCGATCTTGAAAGCGCCCTTGAGCTGACCCGCTCCTGCTGAAAAAACGCGGCGGCTCCGGGGCGCGGAAAACGCCGCGCTCGCACCGCGTGCCCCCGGCGGTCAAGGTCACTTTCAACACTATTCTGCAACAACACGTTTATTTATAATGACTTTACAGGATCTTTCTTCTCCGGTATATTGCCGCTCCACCCAGAGCATTCTGTCGTTGGACGCAATCGGCCGGAACCCCGCTTTCTGTCCGGCAGGCCGCATGTCTCAAGCCGGGGCATTGCGCCGCAAGCGAATCGCGGAGGTTTCGATGCCGTGACGCCGTCAGCAGCGAAAATGCTCTCATTCAGCTAAGTCCATAGCCGGATTTCCCGGCGAGGAGGATTCTTGACCGCTGATGAAATCGCCTACTTTCGCAATCTGCTCCGGCAGATGCTGAAAGACGCCCAGGACAAGGGCGAATCAACGCTTGAGGAACTCAACGAGTCCCCGTCTTCTTTCGCTGATCCCGCGGATCGCGCAACTGCGGAATCCGATCGTGCCTTCACCCTTCGTATCCGGGATCGTGAGCGCCGCCTGATTCACAAGATTCAGGAAGCCCTGACCCGTATTGACGAGGGAGAATACGGCATTTGCGAAGAGTGCGGGGAAGATATCGGCGTGGCCCGTCTCAAGGCGCGTCCTGTAACCACGCTGTGCGTCAACTGCAAGGCGCGCCAGGAAGAAGGCGAGGACGTGCAGGGCAGCTGACGCCTCTTTTCCCCACCAGAGCATTTTCACCCTGGAAATGCTCCCGGAGTCGAGCAGGGCGAGACTCCGCCGAGGCGCCTCCTCATCCGGTACCGCCGCAATTCACCTGCGGCGTCAAGCGACGGCGGCGGCGTGCCCCCTGCGATTCGGGACATCGTGTCCCGGTTCGTATAATCCTGAAGTTGATCTGCTCTATGGACGCCCATCTTTTCCGGCGTTTCTGCGACGCGCTGCTCCCCACCCTTCCCGGTACCCGGCTGGAAAAAATCTACCAGCCGGGGCAGGGCGTCACTGTTTTCGGCCTCTACGGAACATCCTTTCTCTCTTCCTCCTGCTCCAGCGAACAGGCCGCAAAAAAACGCCATCTTGTCCTGAGGGCGGAGCGCAAGTCCCCTCTGCTCTTTGTCAGCGGACACAAGCTGACCGTCAACGCCCATCCTCCGGCGCAGATCATGCGTCTGCGCAAGCATCTCCGTGATCACCGCATCCGTTCGGCATCCGCCCACTGGACAGAGCGCCGTCTGTATCTCGAAATCGAAGGGGACAGCGGGCCGATTTGGCTGCTGCTGGATCTGCGCGAGGGGCCGCGCCTTCTGTTCGATGCTCCTCCGTCCTTTGAAGAACCGCGCTGGCCCGATGCCTCCACTTCCCTGCGGGATTTGTGCGAAGGCGAGGAATGGCGGGAATGGCCGGTGATTACGCCGGCGCTGCGCCGCACGCTTCCCCTGCTGGAAGATGAAGAGGCCGCCGCCCTGCTGGCCGATCTGCAGTGCGGCGGGGGTGATGTCTTCATGTATGAAAACGGCTCCGGCCCGCTGGAAATCTCTGCATGGCCCCTTCCTCCCGCCCGTCTGGCAAAGCTCGGCGGTGCGTGGACGGAGAGCGTATGGGACGACCCTCTGGCCGCTCTGGCCCTTGCCGGGGAACGCGACGTATACGGGCGCGTCGGGGAAAAGGCCCGGCAGGAAGCAGCCCGCCCTCATGAAGCGGAAGTCAGGCGGCTGTCCCGCCTGCTGGAAAAACTGGAAAGGGAAGAAGCCCGCCTGAACGGCATGCGCGACCGGCAGAAGGATGCCCTGCTGCTCCAGAGCCAGCTCTACCGCTTCAGGCCGGAGGAAAAGGCCCCCTTCGTCGTGCTCGAGACGGAACAGGGGCCGCGCGAACTGAAGCTCGACCCAAGACTGACCGTGCGTGAAAACATGAGCGAGCTTTTTCGTCAGGCCGCGCGCGGAAAGCGCGGACTCGAGCATCTGGACCGGCGAAGGGCGGTCATACTGGCGGAAAAGAACGCCGCAGCCGACGCCATGCTGCGCAGCGCGGCCAGCCTCAGCGGAGCGGGGCCTGCGGCTCCGGCTCATCACGGCGGCGGAACGGCGGGAAGCGCCCCCGGCGTGCTGACCGGCAAGGCGGCACGGATCGCCAGGCGGGAAGCGGAGGCTTCCGGCAGGCCGTCACGTTTTTCCGCCCAGCTCCCCAGTCAGATCCAGGCTTTCCGCAGCAGTGACGGTTTTCTCCTTCTGCGCGGAAGGGACACCAGAGGCAATGCGCTGGCCCTCAAGCTGGCCGCTCCGCACGACTACTGGCTGCACACGGCGGAGGGTCCCAGCGCTCATGTGATCATCCGCCGCGATCATGCCGGACAGGAAATTCCCGAACGCACCCTGCGCGAAGCCGGGGCGCTCGCCGCCCTGAAAAGTCCGCTGAAAGACGGCGCCTGGGCGGAAATCCAGTACTCTCTTGCCCGCTATATTCATCCGATGAAGGGAGCCGCGCCCGGCATGGTGCGCATTGATCGCAGCGAAGGCGCATTCAGGGCCGCCATTGATCCGGCTCTGGAACAAAAGCTGAAGCTGGGATGATCGTCTCCGCACGAGGCATCCGCCCGTTCCACTCCACCCCGGAGACCGGCATGCGGCGGAGACTCGCTCCGTTCAACTCCGGGAGCATTCCCGGAGCAGCCATGCTCCGGTTCCCGCCGTCCGCTGGCCCCGCCCGATTGGTTTCATGCCTGTGCGCGCCTCCGGCGGTCAGTCATGGGACAATGCCACGCATGAGGGAACGAAGTGAACATACCGTTCCGGAGCGGGCCGCCTATCCGCCCAGGAGCGCGCTCATACCCTCAGGCGTCCGCAGAACATTATCCAGAGCTTCCACCACGGCCGGATCAAAACCCGGTTCCTTCCGCAGTCTGTCCATGGCGTCCTCGCGGCGCAGCCCTTCCCGATGGGAGCGAGGACTGATCATGGCGCAAAAGGTATTCACCGCACCCAGCACACGCGAAGCCAGAGGGATGCTCTCTCCCGAGAGTCCACGCGGATATCCCTTCCCGTCCAGTTTTTCATACATGTCGTACACGGCCTCGGCCACGGGCTGGCCGAAGTCGATATCCTTCAGCAGATCATGGGCATATTCCGGAGCGCGCATGATTTCCGCACGCTCCTCAGGGGTCAGATTTCCGGTCTTGTGCAGAAGTTCGCGGGGAATGAACAGCTTGCCGATCTGCGAAAGCGCGGCGGCGATGCGCAGACCTTCACGCGAGGCCCTGTCCATCCCCATCTGCCCGCCAACCAGATCGGCCAGCCCCGCTACCTTCTGCGAATGTCCCGCCAGATAGGGATCCACGCTTTCAATGGCCCGCACCAGCGCCAGCATGACGTTGGCCTGCTGACGCTGGCGCTGTTCGCTGCGGCGGCGGAACTCGGTAATATCCTGAAAAATGGCCACCACGCCGGGCCGGGATTCACCCCGCTCTCCATCCCCGCGATACGGGGGAAAAAGACTGACCCGGAGCAGACGTTCTCCGACATCTCCCTCGCGCATGCGCAGCTCAACGGTATCGGTTCTGCCGGACTGAAGTACCCCGCGCACGGCTTCCACAAGCAGCGCACCCGTCTTCACATCAAAAAGGCTGAGCAGGGAACGGCCTGCGGCATCCGGCGCATTCTCCCCTTCGTCCGCGGCCAGTTCGGAAAAGACGCGATTGGCCATCTGCACGGCGCCGTCGGCGTCGATCATGGCCAGCCCCACTTCCAGTGAGGCATTCACACTGTCCAGAAGGCGCTTCTGGCGATCGATAACAGAATACAGTTGCTGGAAATGCCGGGCCAGGGCCTCGTTTCTCCGGCTGATCAGCACCCACCACAGCAGCGCGGCCAGCAGGACGACCCCGGCGGAAGCCAGCGCGCCTATGCCGTAGATCATCCAGGCCATGCCGCGCAAACGCGCGTCCACCACGGCTGCGGGAATTTCCAGAATAATTTCCCAGTTCGGGCCGGATGCAGACACACCGAGAGAATACACGGCGCTTTTGCCGTCCACTCCGACACGTCGGCCGAATTCCATGTTTCCGGCGGCATCCAGCGGCAGAGAGACAACCGGGCCGGAATGCGCGGCATCCGTACCAAGAGCCGTCCATCCGTCGCCGGAACGCTGAAGCAGCCACGGCCGCGCGGCATCGTCCTGCCGATCACGGGCAAGGAACTGAGCGAGTCTGCCTGTTACGGGAATACGGACAAACACGGCGGCCACGGCTCCGTCCTCCCCTCCTCCGGCCAGATATGCGGACATGGGATCAGCCACGTCGAGCTGCAGCCCATCGCGTCCGGCGCGGACGGAGCCGAACAGAAACTCCCCTGCCTTCACCGCCTTCCCGACAAGCGCGGCAGCCTCGCTGTCCAGAGGCGCGGGCTGCGTCATGGCGGACAGCAGCGTCCGCCCCTCTCCATTGACAATGCGCACGTCGGAAAGGCCATTGTAGTTCATGAAGTCCAGCAGCGCCCCGCGCATGAAAGGAACCTGCTCGGCGAGGGATGCCGCATCTTCCGGCAGAATCGTTCCCTCGCGGTCGGCCTCGTTGACCGCTTTTTCCACGCCTCCGCCCAGCGCCTGCACATCCTGGGCAAACATGCGGTACAGTTCGGACGTGCTGATCCGCTTCACAAGCTTTTCTTGCGCATCCGCCCAAAGTTCGACAGCTTCCCGCGTGCCGGAGACCCATGCCCCCATTTCCGCGCGGCGGGCGTCCAGAATATCCTGCCTGGCCCTTTCATACCGAGCGCCGCACGCCACCCAGGCTGCGGCCAGCACTCCCGCCACGAGACAGCCGGCAAGAAGCAGCGCGGCACGTCCGCTCCTGTCCGCCGTGTTCGTCACTGTGGTCATATTCATCTCCTCGGGCGCCTGACGGGAACCCGCCGTGATCGATCTCATCCGTCAGCACCTCATTCCGATACGCGGGGTTTGCGCGGCTCCCCCGCCCGGGTTCCCCGTCCATGCGCTGCCGACGCGTTCCGCTCCCGCTTTTTTGGCTTCATATGCGCCCAGCGGTAGTCCTCATTAATGGAAAACCGCGGTTCATAGTTCCTGTAACGCGAATGCGGCAGCACCTGCCTGCTCAGATTGTCCAGCACATAGGCGTCACCGTCCATATACACCACAAGCACCGCGTGGGGAAGATTGCGTATGGTTTCCATGAGAACGACGATGCGCATGTTTTCCTTCGGCACGCCCAGCGCGCGCAGCGTGAAATATTTTGCGATGCTGTAATCCTCGCAGTCGCCCGAATTTTCACGGAACTCCCGGGGCGAGGCCCAGTAGTCCGGCTGTCCGTACACGTCACGATCTTCCCGGTACGGCCAGTTGTTCCAGAAATTGTTGACCAGACGCAGCAAATCCAGTCCCCCGAGCTTCTCCGCCCGTTTTCTGAACTGCTCCCATGTGGTGGAGGAATTCAGCCTGCTGCCCGGCGTGAACAGCGGATGCCCGGCATTGCGTTTCAGCATACTCTGCCAGGACTGCAGCGCGGTATTGGACTGCCTGAACTCCACAGAGCCGAAAAGCCGGATTTTCGCGGGCTTTCCCCATTCCCCGGCCTTTTTTGCCACCGTCTGCTCTTTTTCCTCACCCTGCGTTTCCGTCTCTTCTTCGCCCGGAGTGTCCACGCCGTCCTGCGCTCCGGCGGGAGACGGAAGTTCATCCGCAAGCGCAGGACGGGCAGAAACGGACAGAAAAGGAAGTTCCGCCCCGCACGGGAAAAACGCCAGCGCAAAGACCGTGATCAGCGCGGCGCGCCTCCACCTCTTCAACACCGAAAAACGGCCATGAGTTTCCGGCCGCCCCGCGTTCACTCGCGGAACAGGCCCGCGCTCGGCTCCCTTCATGAGGGACAAGTGTAAAAAGTTATGTTCCGGCGCTCAAGCATTATCAGGACAATTTCACTTCCAGAGCGTTTTGCATCTGAAAATATCTGCCGGCCGGAACCCTGCATTCCGGCTCGGAGGTTTCACGCCTCCGCCGGAGTTTGAAGCCGCAAGCGAATTGCGGCGACACCGGGAAAAGGGGGACGTCGCGGGCGGAGTCCCGCCCTGCCCGACTCCGTGGAACACTTCAATAACGAAAAGCTCCAAGCCCTTCCCGGAGCGATGTTTCAATCCACAGTCGCCCCGTCCGCCGACTGACTGAAGCAGCCGACGGAGAGGGGGCGTGCGGATTGCCCCTCCCTGAAGGGAGGAGGTACGAAAAAGGATTTCATCGGCTTCGCCGTCGTGTCAACTCCTCTTTTCCCCCTGAAGGGAGAGGTCTCAAAACACAAAGGAATTTTTGATGAAGTGAAGCCGGGACAAAACCGCGTATCCGGTGCCCGGCATCAGCCGTTTTCCGCGGCGGAGGCGGGAATGCATGTCCGGTTTACAGCGGGAGGATTCGGAAGTATTGTCACAGGCGACGGCCCTCCTCCCGCAATCGGAGAAAGACGGTCGTCGGACAGAGCCGACGCCCGGACGCGGCCGTCCCTTCCATCTTTTTCTCACGCCGATGCGCCCTTCCGGGTTCCTCCCCGGTGTGCCGCGTCCTTCCGGGACGCGCCGGAGTTCCCTCCCCTTTCTGCCTGCCCGACGGCCTTCTTCCGTCTGTCCGCACACTTTTCCCTTCGGAACGCTCCATGCGCATCCTGTTCATCCATCGCGACTTCCCGGGCATTTTCCGCCCCCTGGCGCAATGCTTCGGGTCCATGCCCGATACCACCACGCTCTTTCTGTCCGAACGGGGAGGAAAGAGTCTGAAACTTCCCGGCGTGCGCCGTCTGCGCATCGCCCCGACCGATCTTCCCGCCGCAGATGCGGGAGACGCGGGAGAAAGCATCATGAGCGTTGTTCTGCGGCGCGGCACGCGGGCGGCCAACGCCATGCTCCGGCTGCGCAGGGACGGTTTCAGCCCCGATATCGTCTATTATCCGGCGGACGGCGGATACGGCTTCTACGCCCGCGATCTTTTTCCGGATGCCCTGCACGCCGTTCGGGCAGACTGGTTCAGCACGCAGGGGGAAAGCCATCTTTTCTTCACCCGCGGCGCGGCGCGTCCTCCGGCGGACTTCGCCGCCGGACGGGCGCGCAACCTGTGCCGCTACAACGCGCTGGGCGACTGCGATCTCGCCCTGACCGGCTCCCGCTGGCAGTGGAGCCAGTTTCCCGATTTTCTGCGCAACCGCATCGGCGTCATCCATGACGGCGTGGACAGCGCTTTCTTTTCCCCGGATTCCTCAGACTGTTTCCCCGGGCTTCCGCCCGGCGCGGAAATTCTGAGCTTTTCCTGCCGGGGGACTGATCCTTCGCGGGGGCTGGTTCCCTTTCTGCGGGCGCTGCCCCGGGTTCTGAACCTGCGGCCCGGATGCCGCGCCATCATCATGGATACGGGAAAGGACAGCGCCGACTCCGTGCGCGAAGCAGTACGCGGGGCAGTGCCGGAAACCATGCGCAGCCGCGTGCTTCTGCCAGACTTCACCCTGACGGCCTACCGGACCATGCTCAGAACCTCAACGCTGCATATCTATCTTACCGCGCCGGACAATCTGTCGGCAGGCCTGTTTGAAGCCATGAGCTGCGGCACGCTGACCCTCGGCTCGGATACCCCGCCGGTGCATGAGATTCTCCGCCACGGAGAAAACGGCTTTCTGTGCGACTTCTGGGATCATGAAGCCATGGCGGAAACTGCCGCCCGCATTCTGGACATGGCGCCGCGCTTCACGGGGCTGCGCGAAACGGCGCGGGGCACGATTCTGAAGGACTATGACCTTGCCACCCAGACACGACGCCATATCATGCTGCTGCTCGACGCCCTGGAAAGAAAAAAAGGAGGAAAATGCCGGCACATGCAAGCCTGAAACGATTTAGGGCTATGCCCTTCCGCAGTCCGACATGTCTCCGCCCAGCTTTTCCAGCGCGTGGGGCAGAGCTTCCAGCACCGCATCCAGATTCTCCAGCGCGGCCCGGCGGCTGCCGGGCAGGGCGAAAAGCAGGGTTTGCCCCACAGTCCCTGCCAGAGCGCGCGAAAGCACGGCGCGCGGCGTCTTTTGCAGACTCGCGGCCATCATGGCCTGCTCAAAACCGGGCAGACGGCGATCCAGCACAGGGATCAGCGCTTCCGGCGTGAGGTCACGCGGGGAAAGCCCCGTGCCTCCGGTGGAAATCACCAGATCATACCCCTGCCCGGCCAGTTCCAGCACCAGGGCCCGCAGCCGCGCAGGCTCATCCGGCAGCAGAAAGCGCCGCTCATGACACAGCAGCAGTTCCCCGCGCGTCCTGTCCAGGAGCGCGGGCCCGCTTTCATCCTCGCGCAGCCCCGCGAACCCCTTGTCGGACAGGGTGATCACGGCCAGAGCGCAGCCCACCCGTTCGGCGTTCAGGGCATATGTTCCCTCCGGAATATCCGAAACCGCCCGCGCCAGAAAAACCGCCCGCTCCCATCCAGGCCAGAAGGCCCGCCCCTCGACTTTCAGTAACGGCCCGTTTTCCGTCCCCAGCATCGTTCCAACGGGCAAGCCGTTCATGGGCAGCGCCTCCGGACGGATGACAGCGGCGAGCCGTTCCGCTCCGCCCTGATCTTTACTCGCGCCGCAGGCCATGAGCAGCATTTCACCCGCGCGAAGAGCGGGCAGAACAGCGGAAAGGGAAAATGGCGCAAACATAGAAACCTCCGGGCTGCGCGCATGTGCGGAATATCCGGCAGAACTCCGCGCGCCGTCACATCTGACCGCAACGGGCCGAACTTGAAGGGCGGGGCGCGCTGGTGTATTCTGACACCTTTCTATCCCAGCCCGCATTCCGGCACAAGACGGCACGGGCATCCAACGGAGTCTTGCCATGGGAGACCTCGCGCGTTTCGGTGTTTCACTGGAGCAGGAACTGCTCGACGACTTTGACGAGCTGTGCCGCAGGCGCGGCTATGCCAACCGCTCGGAGGCTCTGCGCCACTGCATCCGGCGCGAGCTGAAGGAAGAGGCTCTGGAAAACCCGCAGGGCAGATGCGCCGGCGTGCTTACTCTTGTTTACGACCACCATGACAGCGACCTGCCCCGCCGGCTGACCTCCATGCAGCATGAAGCGCACAGTCTGGTGCTTTCAACGCTGCACGTCCATCTTGATCTGCATCACTGCCTGGAAATCATGACACTGAAAGGCATGGGCGAAGAAGTGCGGGCTCTGGCAGACAGGCTGAGATCGTCCAGAGGCGTGCTGCAAAGCGCGCTGTCCCTCACCACGCTGGAACATATGGATGACTCCGCTCCGGCATCCCTCCACGGGCATCACCATGAGGAACATCGACCCTGAACTCCCGCGCCGGACAGGGAAAGACCCCCCGGAGACATCATCCGGCAAGCGGTACATGATCTTCTTCCCGCCGGGCGGCGACTCATGCCCGGCGGAAAACCTTCAGAAATACTCCGGAAAAGGTTCGGCATGCACAAACTTCAGGACGTCCAGAACAGTCCGTCCGATCTGGCGGTGGACATCGACCGGGTGGGCATCAAGGAATTCCGCCTGCCCCTCGTGGTGCGCGACCGCGACACGGGCCTTCAGCATACAGTGGCCACGGTAGATCTGGGCGTGGATCTGCCCGCCGCCTTCAAGGGCACCCATATGAGCCGTTTTGTGGAAGCGCTTGAGGCATGGCGCGAACATGCTCCGGAAGGGCCGGTTCCTGCGCTGGATTACCCTTCCATGCGCGGCCTGCTGGAAGACGTGCGCCTGCGTCTTGACGCCCGCCGTGCCTATGTGAGATTCCGCTTTCCCTATTTCCGGGCCAAGGCCGCGCCTGCCACGGGCAGCAAGGCTCCGGTGGCCTATGACTGCACCATGACCGGAGAGATGACGAAAGGCGAACATCCGGTGTTCACGCTGGAAGCGGATGTTCCCGTGACCACGGTCTGCCCCTGCTCCAGAGCCATCAGCAGGGCCGGAGCGCACGGACAGCGCGCTCTGGTGAAGCTGGCCGTGCGCATGACCAGATTTGAATGGCTGGAGGAATTCATCGATATTGCGGAAAGTTCCGGCTCCGCGCAGGTCTATTCCCTGCTCAAGAGGCAGGATGAAAAGTTTGTGACGGAGCAGGCCTACGACGACGCCTGCTTTGTGGAGGACGTAGTCCGCCGCGTGGCGGAAAAACTGGACCGGCATGTCCATGTAAGCTGGTTCCGCGTCGAGGTGGAAAGCTTTGAATCCATTCACTGTCACAACGCGTTCGCCGTCATTGAACGGGAGCGCGGGCCGCGCCGGTGCTGAAGGCGCGTTCTTCTATGGGAGGCCTTATGTCCGGATTCCGCCGCATCCTGTTCACGACGCTCTTTTTCCATGTTCTCTGCCTCACGGGCTGCGCCGCGCATGATGACGGCGGCAGCCCGGACATAAGGATTTCCGGCACGATGGAAAACAGCTTCACCTGGCGGAAATAGCCCGTGCGGACGAACAGCCGCGCCCCCGCTCTGTTTCCCGGCAGCGGCTGACGCGCCGCGCAGACCGGCGGAAAGAAGGCCGGTCCCCTTCCTTCCGCCCTCCGTCACTTCCAGGCCATATGATTGGGCGGGCCGAAACCCTCGCCCGGCGCATAGGATTTAACCAGCCCCCTGTTCAGATATTCCTGCGCCCTTGTCACGGCCACGCGCAAGGGCATTTCAAAGCCGAGCCAGGTTGCGATGGCGGCGGAAAGCGTGCAGCCCGTGCCATGGGTATTGGACGTGGCGATATGCGGCTGACGCAGCGGAACGGGTTCACAATCCCTTTCCAGCAGCCAGTCCGTAACCATAACCGGGTTCTCGGCGAAATGCCCGCCCTTGATCAGCACGGCCTTTGCGCCCAGGTCAAGCAGACGCTTTCCCGCCTCGGCCATGTCCTCCTCGCCGGCAATGGACATTCCCGCCAGAAGTTCCGCCTCGGGTCTGTTCGGAGTAAGCAGATCCGCCAGCGGCACAATGCGCTTTCTCAATGTTTCCACGGCATCCTCTTCCAGCAGCCGGTGTCCGCTGGTACTCACGCACACCGGATCAACCACGAGCGGGAACGTCTTCTTCTCCAGCGCGGGAACAAGCGCTTCCATGATACCGGAAGAAAAAAGCATTCCGGTCTTGGCCGCGTCCACGCGAAAGCCGTCCAGCACGGTCTGAAGCTGAAGCGCGGCAAAAGCCGGGTCCGGGGCATGTATCCCGGTCACGCCCAGTCCGTTCTGGGCGGTAAGTGCGGTGATCACGCTCATGCCATACGCGCCGAGCATGGTCATGGTTTTGAGATCGGCCTGAATGCCGGCGCCGCCTCCCGAATCGGAACCGGCGATGGTAAGAATATTTGGTGGACGCAGCATGATGGCCTCCTGTGCTTTGCACCCTGATCCGCCCCTTCGGGGATGCCTGAAAAGATTTCACCGGCGCCGCGTCATTGTCAACGCATTTTCAGGGAAGGTTCTGCCGGGGAATCGAGTTGATGGCGTTCGCGAGACGTACGGTTTCGCTCCGGTATGGGCGGCAACGCATGTTGCCGCGCGCATGCCATGCGGGGGGGCGTCGCTCAAGGCCGTTGCCGCTCGCCCCTCCGGCGGTCAAGGTTTTGCGCCTGCGTCCGCATCCTCATGCCGCTCCTAAATTTCTTGCCGTCCCCGGAAGTCCGTGATAAATTTACAAAGCTGCCCGGATAAGCGGGCGACTGGCCGCGCTGCGAAGCGCCTTTCGTTCACCTTTGCCTGTCATGGAGAAGACCGGTATGCCCAAACTGCGTACCCTTGCGCCGGCCCTGCTGGCGCTGCTGCTGACCCCTTCGCTCTGCTTCGCGTCGCATCCGGCGCTGCCGCAGGATCTGTCCATCGTCTGGGTCATTCCCTTCGCGTGCATGTTGCTGTCCATCGCGCTCTGCCCGCTGACCGTCCCCCACTTCTGGGAACACCATTTCGGCAAGGTGGCCGTATTCTGGGGCCTGGCCTTTCTGGTGCCCTGCCTGTTCGTGTTCGGCTTCGACACGGCCTTTTTCCTCGCGGCGGAAACCCTGCTGCTGGAATACATGCCCTTCATCCTGCTGCTGCTCGCCCTGTTTACCGTGGCCGGCGGCATCCGTCTGAAGGGCTCGCTGGTCGGCACTCCGATTGTGAACACGGGCATTCTGCTGGTAGGTACGCTCATTGCCAGCTGGATGGGCACCACCGGCGCGGCCATGCTCCTCATCCGCCCCCTGCTCAGGGCCAACAAGCACCGCCGTTTCCGCGTACATCAGGTGGTTTTCTTCATCTTTCTCGTCGCCAACATCGGCGGTTCCCTCACACCTCTCGGCGATCCGCCCCTTTTTCTCGGCTTTCTCAAGGGCGTGAGCTTCTTCTGGACCACCGTCCATCTGCTGGTGAAGACCATCCTCGTTTCCGGCATCCTGCTGGCCGCATTCTTCATTCTCGACACTGTGCTGTACAACAGGGAAGGCCGCCCTGTTCCTCCGCATGATCCCTCGGCCGGTGAAGAAAAACTCGGCTTTGAAGGCAGCGTCAATTTCGTGCTGCTGGCCGCCGTTATCGCCAACACGCTGATTTCCGGCCAGTGGAAGGGCTCCGAAATCCATGTGCTCGGCGTTCCCATGGAAATGCAGAACATCCTGCGCGACATCATGTATGTCGTCATCGCCGCGGCCTCCTGGATTCTCACCAGCAGAGAGTGCCGCAGACGCAACGACTTCACCTGGGGCCCGATCGAGGAAGTGGCCAAGCTGTTCGTGGGTATCTTCCTCAGCATGATCCCCGCCATCGCCATCCTCAAGGCCGGCACCAACGGCGCTCTGGCCGGCGTGGTGAACATGGTCACCGATCCCGCTACCGGCGAACCGATCAACGCCATGTACTTCTGGCTTACCGGCGCGCTCTCCTCCTTCCTGGACAACGCTCCCACCTATCTGGTGTTCTTCAACACCGCGGGCGGCGACGCGCAGGCCCTCATGGCTCACGGCGAAACGCTGGCGGCCATCTCCGCGGGCGCGGTATTCATGGGCGCAAATACCTATATCGGCAATGCTCCCAACTTCATGGTGCGTTCCATTGCCGTGGAGCAGGGCGTGAAGATGCCCAGTTTCTTCGGGTATATGGCCTGGTCCGTGGGCATCCTGGTGCCCGTGTTCCTGCTGATCACCTTCCTGTTCTTCATGTAGACATGATGTGACGGACAATGCCCGGCGGCCGTCTCCCCGCGCCGCAAGGCACAATGACAAGTCCCCGCCGCACAAGCGGCGGGGACTTTCTTCTCCGTTCCCCCTCCCGCTCTTGCGGGCCGGAGAGGAGCCGGATATGAAGAAATCCGCCCGTGTTCCGGGTATCCGTTGACGCCCCTGCGGGGCAGGCACAAGCGAGCGCATTATTATGGATCAAGTCATTGTCAAGGCTCCATCATCCAAATCCGTTTCCCACCGCCGGCTTATCGGCGCGGCCCTGGCCAGGGGAGAATCCCGTCTGTCCGGCGTGCTGGAAAGCCGTGACATAGAGCAGACACGTTCCGTTCTTGAAGATACGGGAGCGCGTTTTGAACGTATCGCTCCGGGGGAATGGCGTGTCCTCGGCATGGGCGGCGGCCCGCGCGGCGGTGATGCCGTCCCCGTATCCTGTTATGTGCATGAATCCGGCACGACCTGCCGCCTGTTAACGGCAGTGCTGGCCTCAGGGCTGGGACAGTTCCGAGTGCATGGCGCGCCGCGCATGCACAGCCGCCCCATTGGAGAACTGACCGCCGCGCTGGAAAGGCTGGGCGTTGCCGTGCGTTTTGAGAACGAAGCCGGTTATCCGCCCTTTATCCTGAAAACAAGAGGACTGGAAGGCGGCTCGCTGGAAATCGGCCTGGGCGAATCCAGCCAGTACCTTTCCGGGCTGCTGCTGGCCGCGCCGCAGGCAAAATCCCCGGTGACCATTGAAATCTGCGGAAGCCATGTCGTCTCATGGCCCTATATCGGCCTGACTCTGCAAAGCATGCACGACTTCGGGGTGCGCTTCGACGTGAGTACGCGCGACAGCCGTGACTCGGAATGGCAGCTTGCAGACTGGCGAGAAATCCGTGCCGTACGGCCGGGACTGATTCGTTTCCGCGTGCGTCCTTCTCTCTACCGGGCCGGAAACTATGCAGTGGAGGGAGACTGGTCCGGAGCATCCTACCTGCTTGCGGCAGGCGCGCTGGGGAGCCGCCCCGTACGTGTGGAAGGACTGCGATCCGACACCATGCAGGGAGATCGCGCCATACGCGTCATCCTTGAACGCATGGGCGCACGGACGGAAGAGGGCGAAAACTCTCTTACCGTGTATCCGTCGCCCCTCAAAGGGGTGGAAGCGGACATGAGCGACTGCCCGGATCTCGTGCCTACCGTGGCCGTGCTGGCGGCCTTTGCGGAAGGGGAAACCCTTGTCCGGGGAGTGGCGCATCTGCGCATCAAGGAGTGTGACCGCATCGCCGCGCCCGCAGGTGAACTGGGCAAGGCGGGCGTTCCTGTGGAGGAACGTCCGGACGGACTCATGATACGCGGGAACCCGGAACTCGATCTGCGAGGGCGGGCACTTGAGCTTCTGGCGCACGGCGATCACCGCATGGCCATGAGCCTCAGTCTGCTGGAGTGCAAGGGCGCAAGCGTCCGTCTGGACAACCCCGCCGTGGTGAACAAGTCGTTTCCGGCATTCTGGGATGTATGGAAGGAGATTCGGGGATGACCGTGCGTGTCGGCATTATCGGAGACAGGGGGCGCATGGGAGCCATGCTCAGACGCCGGCTGGAGGAAGCAGGACACGACACGGGGGGAGCGGATCTGCCGCTGGACGCGGAGGCTCTCTCACGGGCCTGCAAAAACGCGGAAGTCGTCTTTCTGTGCGTGCCCGCCGCCGTTCTGGAAGAAACTGCGCGCAAGGCGGCTCCTCACATGCCTGAAAGCTGTGCGCTGGCGGATATCACATCGGTCAAGATGCTGCCCGTGCGGGCCATGGAACGGGCCTGGAGCGGGCCTGTCGTCGGCACGCATCCCCTGTTCGGGCCAAAAACCGTGTCTGAACGCTACGCCGTAACCGTTACGCCGGGGCGCGGCTGGAAGGAGGGAGAAGCTCTGCCGGAGCAGGATGCCGGGGCGGTACGCCTTGTGGAAGAACTTTTCGCGTCTTTGGGCTGGAGTTCCTTCCGCTGTTCTCCCGAAACCCATGACCGCGCCATGGCCTCCATTCAGGGCTTGAACTACATCACCTCACTGGCCTATTTCGCCATGCTTTCCCGCAAACCGGAACTGCTGCCCTTTCTCACCCCCTCTTTCGAGCGCCGCAAGGAAGCCGCGCGCACCATGCTTACCTCGGATTCCGCCATGTTCGCGGGAATCTTCGCCGCCAATCCCATGAGCCAGGAGGCGGTGCGCGAATTCCGCTCCTACCTCAACGTCGCGGCGGGCGGTGACATCGAGGTGCTGGCCGAACTGGCGAAAGGCTGGTTTCCCGAATAGAGCATTTTGCTATTGTAAAGTATCTGCAAGCCAGGACCCCATGTTCCGGCTCGCAGATTTCACGCCTCCGCCGGAGCTGCACGCCGCAAATGAATTGCGGCGACACCGGAGACGGGGGACGTCGCGGCGGAGTCTCGTCTGGCTCGACTCAGAGGGCATTTCAAGACGAAAATGCTCCCGGCTGTGCCGGAGGGAAAACTGGAGCGGCAGCCCCAAACCCCGCCGGGGGAATGATTCCCCCGTATCCCCAGCACGCGCGCAAAAGATGCTACGCAAATGCAGCGTGCAGGAGCCCGGGGGACAATGTCCCCTGTAAATGCTTCAGCCCCGCATACAGCCTTTGCATGTGGCGTTCCGGGCGGACCTGAATTCTCACCCACCCTTCCGGCATGCCCGGAATATTGTCGCACGCCCGGATCATGACGCCCTCCCGACGCAGCAGACGCGCCTGCATGTCCGCCGCATCGCCGTTTCTCAATGCGGCGATGACAAAACTCGGCCCGCGCAGCACGCGGCGGAACAGCCCGCTTTCCTCCAGATGTCCTGCCACAGCCTCCACACCCTGCGCCAGCTCCGGCAGCAGCGCCCGATATTCCGCCTCGTGTTCCAGCAGCGCAAGCCCGGCCGACTCCGCCGCCGTGCCCACGGACCACGACGGCCTGCATGCATCCATGCGGGCGACAAGCTCCGCCTCCGCCACGGCAAACCCCAGACGCACCCCGGGACAGCAGAAAAACTTGGTCATGCTGTCCAGCAGGATCAGGACTGCGCCATTCCGCTCCGCCTCCCCGGCCAGCGAGGGATAAGGAAGCGCGCCCGGATCACCTTCCGGCAGAAAGCCCCGATAGCTGGCGTCCAGCAGCAGCACGCGCCGTCCCACCGCATCAAGCAGGGGAGAAAAGTCGCGGAGAATCCCCGTGCCGGGATTGTTCGGACTGCACACTATAACCACGTCCGCGCCGCTGCGGGCCACGCCATCCAGCGCGGCGGCATCCGGCAGAAAGGAGTCATCCTCCGGACAGAGCACCTGCTCCGTTTCCATGCCCAGAGCCGCGCAGGCGCGTGCGTACTGAACGAACAGAGGACCGAGAAAGAGGACGCGCCGCGCGCCGCGCGTCCGCAGAGCCAGCAGAGCGGCCCAGATCAGCTCGGAAGCGCCGTTGCCCGCGATGACGGCATCCGGCTCCATGCCTTCGCGCGCGGCCAGAGCAGCTCGCAGACGAACATTCCCGGGATCGGGATAGCGCAGCAGCGCGGAACCTGAACACCATGCCGTTTTCCCCAGCAGGCGTTCGGTCAGGGGGGCGGCGGCAAAAAAACAGTTGGTGCTGAAGTCATCGATATCCGTTTCGGCGCGGCCGCTCAACCGGGCCGCCGCCATGACGCCACCCCCATGCCCGTATGTCCCTTCCAGGGCCGGACGCTCTCCCATCTCTCCTCCCCGCCGGACGCCTCCGGCAAAAAATATCCGGCGGCGACTTGAGATTGCGCCGGATTTCCGGCAAACTTTCATCTTCCCCTGCGCGATTGTCAAATCGCGGCCGGGACATTCCGCGCGGGCATGCTCCGCCTGCCTGCGCCGGGGCGTTCAGGCGCAGGCAACTTCAAACCGGGGCGACGCGTCGCCGCATCCATGCTCGCACTTATCATCACCGTGCTCGTATCCACAGGCATTTCCGCCCTCTGCTCCACTACAGAGGCCATGCTCTATTCCGTGCAGTGGACCCATATCGAACATCTGCGCGAACGCGGCTCCAGGGCGGGAGAACTGCTCTTCCAAATGCGTTCCAACATCGAGCAGCCGATTACCGCCGTCCTCACCCTGAACACCGTAGCCAACACAGCCGGGGCCTCCATCGCGGGAGCGCTCGCCGCGGCGGCTCTGGGCGAGGCCAACATGCCCGCCTTCGCCGCTGCATTTACCGTACTCATTCTGGTCTGCGGGGAAATCCTGCCCAAGACGCTGGGCGTCGCCTACGCCGCGCCGCTTTCCGGCCTGCTGGCATACTACCTGCGGCTGCTCATCATCGTGCTCAAGCCCGTCACCTGGGCCGGAGGCATGATCACCCGCCTGATCACGCCTGGAAACAAAGGACCGGAAGCCACGGAAGACGATATCCGCATTCTGGCCCGCCTTTCCCGACAGTCCGGCATCATCCAGCCCTATGAGGAAACCGCCATCCGCAATATCCTCGCGCTGGATCAGAAGCGTGTGCACGACGTGATGACCCCGCGCACGGTTGTATTCTCCCTCCCCTCCGCAACCACGGTGGACGAGGCCTATCATAATCCCAACTTCTGGCATTTCAGCCGTGTACCGGTGTATGAAGAGGACAACGAGGATATCGTGGGCATGGTGCTGCGGCGCGAGGTGGCCCGGCACAAGGACAGGGACAGCGGCGGCTCCGTGCTGGGCGAGATCATGCAGCCCATTCACTTTGTGCAGGAATCCCAGACGCTGGACAAGGTGCTTTCGGACTTCCTGGAGCTGCATCAGCACCTGTTCGCCGTACTGGATGAATACGGCGGCCTTGCGGGAGTGATCTCGCTGGAGGATGTGCTGGAGGAAATACTGGGCCGGGAAATCGTGGACGAATCCGACGTGGTGGCAGACATGCGCGAGGCAGCCCGCATGCGGCGCGCGGCGCTGAGCCGCGCCAGGGAGCAGGCTGCCGGCTCCAATCAGGAATAATTCCTGCTTGCAAACAGAAATGAACCCGGCTAACATGCGCTCCACCTGCCGATGCATTCCGCGGCAGCAGCCGCCCGACGCGACGTTCCGGCCCGGATTCTCTCCGCCGTCGTGAACAGCCCGTGCCTGCAAGGAGTCTCCATGGCGAAGAAAAAATCCCTCCCGGTCTATGCTCTGGCCTTCTGCCTCTTCCTTGGCGGCGTGGGCTACATGGTGTGGGCCGGCCTGTCGGAAAACAGCGTCTATTTTCTCAATGTTTCCGAAGCACTGGCCATGCCGGGCCAGGAACTGAAAGCCGCCCGCCTGTTCGGCACCGTGGCCGGGGAGGATATCAGCCGTCCCGCGAACGGCCTGGGCGTGCGTTTCCGGCTTCAGGATGCGGAAAAGCCCGGCGCCGTGCTCTGGGTGGACTATTCGGGCGTGGTGCCCGACACGTTCAAGCCGGGAGCGGAGGTCATTGTGGAAGGCGGCATGAAAAACGGAGACTTTCTTGCCAGAAGTCTGATGACCAAGTGTCCCTCCAAATACCAGAAGGAAAACCGCGAAGCTCCGGCCGGAGTTTAGGGCATTTTCGGTTTGAAAATGCTCCCGGAGTCGAGCGGAGCGAAATTCCGCGCAAGGCCGGATCAGCCGCAGTTCGCCTGCAGCCCCGAACTCCGGCTTCGGACGTGAAACCTGCAGGCCTGAACACTGGGTTCTTGTCGGCAGATACTTCCAGTCACACCATGTCCCGGAGCGGACAGCCGCGCCGTTTCCTTTTCTGCCGGAAGGCCGTCTGCGCCTCTCTGCCAGAGAAGGATCGGGGGTATTTCCTCCGCCCCGCGCGACGCGTCAGCACAGCCGACTTTTTTCGGAGATCGCATGTATCTTGCCGCATATGTTCTGCTTCTTCTCGCCCTGCTCTGCGCCATGGGAGGTGCGGGCATGGGGGCGGCCCAGCTCTGGCAGGGCCGCCATGCCGACCTCGGCTGGCTGGAAAAGGCCAATCTTGTTATCGCCGCCAGCCTGACCGCGGCTTCGGCCATTCTGCTTCATGCCCTGGCCGTGAGTGACTTTACGCTTGAATATGTGGCCGGCTACACGGATCTGGTGTTGCCCATGTTCTACAAGATCACCGCCTTCTGGGCCGGACAGCCCGGTTCCATGCTGTTCTGGGCGCTCATGGTCTCGCTGTGCGGGGCCTTTTTCCAGTTCACCCGTCCCTACAGGCTTCTCAGCGCGGAAACCAGACTGTGGTACTGGGTGTTCTACCTTTCCATCATGGGTTTCTTCGCGCTGCTGATCACCGCCTGGAGCAATCCCTTCATTCAGCTTTCTCCCGCCCCGGCGGACGGGCGGGGCATGAATCCGCTGCTCCAGAACCCCGGCATGATACTTCATCCTCCACTGCTTTTCCTCGGTTACGGAGGCTTTGTCATACCCGGCTGCCTGGCTCTGGCGCAGGCCATGCATGTCGACGGAAGCGAACAGTCCTGGCTTGATGTCGCGCGGCCCTTCACCCTCACGGCATGGCTCTTTCTTACCGTCGGCATCATCATCGGAGGATGGTGGGCCTACATGGAACTTGGCTGGGGCGGCTACTGGGCATGGGACCCGGTGGAAAACGCTTCTCTCATTCCTTGGCTGATCGGCACCGCGGCCATACACACCGGTCTGCTCCAGACCCGCCGGGGAAAGCTGTACAGGGTCAATACCTTTCTCATGGCCCTGACTACGGTATCCGCCTTTTTCGCCACCTATCTGGTGCGCGGCAATGTGGTCAACTCCGTGCATGCCTTCGGCGAAGGCGGAGTCGGGCCGGCCCTGCTGAGCTTCGTGCTGGCCTCTCTCGTTGTCGTCATCTTCGCCTCATGGCAGGCCGGACGCAATGAAGCTGCCGATCTGGGAGGGCTGGAAACCCGTGAGGGATTTCTGGTGCTCACCGCCTGGATGCTCATCGCCATCGCCTGCGTTATTCTTGTGGCCACGCTCTGGCCGGTGATTACGGCAGGCTTCGGCAAAACCTCCAGCGGCCTTTCGCAGGATTTCTACAACAGGGTCTGCCTGCCGCTGTTTACCGTCATCATGGCTCTGCTTGCCGTCTGCCCCTGGCTGGGCTGGAAAGGCGGCGTGCGCGACTGGCCCCGTCTGGGCGGAGTTTCCGCCTCATTCGCCGCTTCCGCAGCGGCCCTGTGGCTCTCCGGCATCCGCGACGCCCTGCCGCTCATGGCGGCGGGCCTGAGCATCGCCGCGCTGATCAGCATGGCACTGGTGATTGCCGAGCGATCCACCCGCGCCAGCCGTCCCACCCTCGCCGCGGCTCTTGTCCACTTCGGGCTGGGCCTTGTGGCACTGGGCATAGCCTTTTCCGGCCCGTACGCCACACAGGTGGAAGTCTCTCTCGGCAAGGGGGAAAGCGTACAGGTAGGTCCCTATACCGCCACGCTGAACGAACTGTACGAAGGACGCAGCGCCAACGGCGCCTATGAGTTTCTTGAAGCCGAGATCCGTTTGAGCAGAAACGGAGAAGATATCGCCGTAGTCAGTCCCCAGCGGAGAATCTACGCCAAATTCAGCCAGTCCGCATTTGCCGAGGCCGAAACCCATCCATCTCTCGGCACGGAATTCTATGCCACCCTGCTGGGTCTGGAGCGCGGCAGCAAGGCCGTACTTCATCTCAGCGCTCACCCACTGGTCAACTGGCTGTGGATAGGCGGCGCACTCATGGTGCTTGCCCCCTTCCTCGGTCTGCGCCGCCGCAATCCTGCGAAGCGGGGTGGCGGAGCATCCTCCGTCAGAGCCTGAAAGCGAGACCCCCATGTACGCCGCATCCCTTTCCAAGGACAATACGCTGCTGCGTCTCTCCGGAGTGAGCAAGGCCTTCGGGCCGCGCGTGCTGTTCAGGAAACTCGGCGCGGAGTTCAAGGCGGAAAGCATAACGCTGCTGGCCGGCTCCAACGGCACCGGCAAATCCACCCTGATGCGCATCATGGCCGGCCTGGGCCGCCCCGATTCCGGTACGGTGGAACGCCTTGCGGATGAGACGGAAACCGCCTTTCTTGCTCATGCCACGTTCATCTATTCCGGCCTCAGCGCGCGGGAAAATCTGCTGTTCTGGGCCCGGGGGGCGGGACTCTCCGGCACGGAGGCGAGCAGAGCGGCTGATGCTGCGCTGGAGAGGGTCGGACTGGCCAGGCACGCACATGACCGGGCGGGAATCTTTTCCCGGGGGATGGCCCAGCGTCTCAATCTCGCCCGCGTACTGCTCGGCCGGCCCCGCCTGCTTCTGCTGGATGAACCGGGCACCGGGCTGGATATCGCTTCGCGGGGGCTGCTTCGGGATATCGTGCGGGAAGCGCGCTCGCGCGGAGCAGCAGTGGTGTGGATCAGCCACGATCTCGATGCTGACGGGGTTCTGGCGGATCGCATACTGACCCTGCGGAAAAAGACGCTGGAAGAAAATTCCTCCCCGTCCCTCTCCGCCGGAGAAGGAGCACTGCCGTGCTGAAACTTGCTCTTGCCCTGTGCGCCAAGGATCTGCGGATTGTTCTCGCGCGCAGCGCTGGGCTTGCCCAGGCGCTGCTGCTCGGTCTGCTGCTGGTTTTTCTGTTCAGCCTTTCGCTGGAAGCCGGGGATCGTCTCAGCCCCCAGGCTGCCGCCACCATGTTCTGGCTGGCCTCGGCCTTCTGTCAGGTACTGGTATTCAACATGCTCTACTCCCTGGAGGAGGAAAACGGATCGCGCCTCGGGCTGCTGACGCTGCCCGTCCCCTCTCAGGGAATCTGGCTGGGCAAGGCTCTGGCCGGACTGCTGCTGATTCTCGCCGCCCAGCTCGTCTTCCTGCCCGCAACCTTTGTGTTTCTCGGACAGAGCGCAGGGGAGGAACCTGTTCCTGCCCTGATCGGTCTGCTGCTTACCGATGTGGGCATGGCGGCCTCCGGCTCCCTGCTCGGAGCCCTTTCCGTGGGCAGAGCAGGACGGGAGTCCCTGCTCTCCATCGTACTTTTTCCCCTGATGATCCCGCTGCTGCTGGCGGGCATCCAGCTTGGCGCGACGGGTTTCAATCCCGATCCCATGCCCGACGGCCCGCAGGACTGGATCGGTCTGGCCGCCGCGTTTGACGCGGTGTTTCTGGCTGCCGGGCTGGCGCTTTTTCCTTTTGTCTACAGCGGAGAAGACTGATGCGCGCACTTGCCTTGCTCGGCCTTGCCGGAGGTCTGCTCATGGCCTTCTGCCAATGGCTGATTTATGTCTACGCTCCTGTGGAGCAATCCATGGGCGTGGTGCAGAAAATCTTCTATTTCCACCTGCCCGTGGCATGGTGGTGCTTTGCCAGTTTCTTCCTGTCCTGTATTTCGGGCATACTGTGGCTGAAGACGCGCCGCCGGAAATGGGACATTCTCTCCGCCGCGGCCGTGGAAGTGGGCATGGTCTGCGCCACGCTCGCCCTGATTACCGGTTCCATCTGGGCGCGGCACTCCTGGGGGACGTGGTGGACATGGGACCCGCGCCTGACCACAACTCTGGTGCTGTGGTTCATCTATGCCGGATACCTGGCTCTGCGTTCCATGCCGCTGCCCTCCGGCGGCCGTGCTTCCATGTGCGCGGTGGTGGCTGTCGTCGGCTTCCTCGACGTGCCTCTGGTTTTTCTTTCCGCCCGGCTGTGGCGTTCCATCCACCCGGCAGTCTTTGCGGCCAGGGGCGGAGGGCTGGAACCGCAAATGGCCGTTGCGGTCATTGCCTCGGTACTCTGTTTCGGCCTGCTCTGGATCGCGCTGATCGCGCTGCGATACCGTCAGACCCTTCTGGAAAAACGTCTGGATGAAGCCGCCCTTGATGAAGAGAGAGGGAATGACGGAGAGGAACGCGAAGATTGACCCCGCGCGGTTCAGCATGTCCGCCTCGACTCGCGGGACTTTCATCCCCCCCATGTAACACGGCATCAGCAGCAACATCGGGAGAACTCCATGGATGCGATACATTGGCTCATGGCGGCAAACGCCGCGCTCTGGATCGGACTCGGCGCCTATCTTTTCTTCCTGATCGGCAAACAGCGCGCGCTGGAAGCCCGCCTTGCGCGGCTCGCGGCGGACAACACCCCGGAGGACGACAATGAATAAGCCCGGCCTGCCCGCCCGCATCATGCTCATCATGCTCAGCCTCGGCATTATCGCCGTGCTGGGAGCTTCCCTGAAATACCGTCTTGAGGATCACCCGATTGTCATGCATATCGCGCCGCAGGCAATGCGGCCTGCCCCAGCAGCCGGTTCCGCACCCGACGCCGGGAGGGAAGGCGACATGTCGAAACAGGGCCTGGACGCCATGGCCGAAGCCATGCAGAACGATCCTGAACAGGCAGCGATGATCGATCTGATGCAGAAGATGCAGGCCAACCCCAATGACCCGGACGCTCTGCTCGATCTGGCGGACATGTTCATGCGCCGGGGCGATCTGGAAAGGGCTGAAAATTTCATCAATCGGGCAGCCGTGGCTGTTCCCTCCGACGCCCGCCCGCCGTTCTATCTTGGCGTTCTCAAGGAGCGTCAGGGCAAATACGCGGAAGCCGCGGAATCTCTGGAGCGTTCCCTGTCCATGCAGGACAATCCCGCCGCAAGGTTCAGCCTCGCGGTTCTGCGCATTTACCACCTGAACGACAAAACAGCGGGCAGGGCACAGCTGGAAGCGGCGCTCAAGTCGCCCGATCTGACCGGAGACCTGAAAAAACTTGTGGAAACGGAGCTGGCCAAGCTGTGAGCAATACGTTCATTCCGGCGGGCACGGACACCATCGCGGCCGTGGCCACAGCGCCGGGAGCGGGAGGCGTGGGCGTCATCCGGATCTCCGGCCCTTTGGCAAAACATCTGCTTGAGCGGGTCTTCCGTCCTTCCTCGCCCCGTTTCACGGATTTTGTTCCCCGCATGATGCATCATGGACGCATCGTGGATGCGGAAGGGAGAACGCTGGACGACGTGCTGGCGGTCTTCTTTCCCGGACCGCGCTCCTTTACCGGGGAAGATGTGGCGGAAATCCACGGGCACGGCGGGCCGGCCCTGCTGCATGCCGTGCTGGAAACCGTGCTGGATGCCGGCAGTTCCCCTGCCGCCTCTCCGGAATGCACATGCGTCCGCATGGCGGAACGCGGCGAATTCACCCGGCGGGCCTTTCTGAACGGACGCATGGATCTTTCCCAGGCCGAAGCCGTAGCGGAACTTGTCGCCTCGCCCGGAGCGGAAAGCGCGCGTCTGGCCTCTGCCAAGCTGGACGGAATGCTCGGCAAAAGGGTGGGCGAACTGCGGGAGCGCCTCGAATACCTGAGGCAGCGTGTCTGCCTTGCCGTGGACTTTCCCGAGGAGGAAGGAGAATGTCTGCCCCCCGCGGAGTTTTCCGCCGTCACCCGGGAAGTGATGGACGCCCTGCGCAGCCTGCTTGCCGCCTACGACCGCGCCCGCATCTGGCGGGAAGGCGCGCTCATCGCTCTGGCCGGACAGGTCAACGCGGGAAAGTCCAGCCTCATGAATGCCCTGCTGGGCCGTCCCCGCGCCATTGTGACGGAACGCCCCGGCACAACCCGGGACTACCTTGAGGAAGAATGCCGCATACTCGGCCTCCCCGTCCGGCTGGTGGACACTGCAGGACTGCGTGAGGACAGCGACGATCCCATCGAGCGGGAAGGCATCCGCCGGGGCCGGGAAAAAATAAAAGAAGCCGGATTGGTTCTGCTGGTGCTGGACGGAGAACGGCTTGCCGCTCTGTCTGCGCGGGAGCTTGACGCCGCGCTCCGCGCGGAGCTTGAAGCTCTGGCCGGAGTGAGCGTCTCCCGCATCGCTGCTGTATGGAACAAGGCGGATACCGCACCCCTGACTCCCGTCCTGCGCGGCGCGGCGGAAAATATCCTCCCTCCGCCCTGTCTGCCCCTTTCCGCTCGTACCGGCCAGGGGCTGGAAGAATTATGCTCGCTGCTTGCCGCCAGACTGCGCGGAGAAAACGTGTCCAGTCATGGCGAAGGGGAAATAGCGCCGAACCGGCGGCAGGCCCGCATGCTGGAAATGGCGCTGCGCGAACTGACGGAACTGCAGGAGGAAATCGCTGCCCTCCTCCCGCCGGATCTGTGCGGCCTGCGCCTTGACGCGGCCTGCGCGCATCTTGGAAACATCATCGGTCTGAACAGCACGGAAGAAACGCTGAACGCCATTTTTGCCGACTTCTGCATCGGAAAATGAGCAATTGCCGCACTCCGGCCCCGCTGCCGGTTCTCTTCCGCGAACATTTTTCCCTCCCGCCTTCGGCGGCGGCAGGCCTTACCGCGCCCGGCAAAGGGCGCACGCATCATTGTGCGGCGGGAGGACGTCCGTACTCGCCGTCTGCGGCTCCACAGCCTGCATGAGAGCGGGTCAGTCTGAAATACAGCTCCCGCCCGACCCATGCGTCAGTGGCGGCATACAGAAGCTGCCGGGGAGAGAGTTCCTCTTTTTCCCAGTTGGAGCATTGGGCGCTCTTGCTGATGCGAAAGCCCAGCAGCGCAGCCGCAAGTGAACGCAGCCCCTGAGCCTGCACGCCGCGGGCCCTGGCCAGATGCGCAAGATCCACAGCCCCGCCGGGAGTAAATTCATGCAGACGGGCCAAAGCGCGCAGATCATCGCGTACGGCCACACCTGTCTTGATGATGTGGGGGTCGGCCAGCAGGTCGGCCAGGGCTTCCCCAAAGGGAACATGCGTCAACTGAAAAAGAAAGACGCAGTTCTCCCCGCCAAGCTGCAGCAGCGCGGGATTACCGCTCTTTCCCCGGGTAAACACGGGGCGCGTTTCCGTGTCAAATCCCAGAACCTTTTCCTTCCACAACAGATTGAGCGCGCGATCCAGTTCCTCTTCCGTCCGGATCAGGCAGATCTCACCGCCGTATGCCCGGATAGGCAGCAGGTTGATCTCTTCCTTGTTGAGCGCACGCGGGGCATCCGCCCAGGCTTCAACCTGAATCTCATCGGACAGCCCATCACCTTTCGGCTTGTCAGCAGATCGTCTTTTCCCGTGCCGGGTACGCCGGCGGGAAGGTCGCCGCACCGGTGAAGAGTGCCGGCGGGAAGAGTCATCGCCGGACATGCCGGACTGCTCGTCAGAAAAAAAGGAAAAAGCCGGGGGCGTAGTTTCTGTCATGGATCATATTCGGGTTAAATTTTCCCTCTCCGCGACTTGCGGCGGTCTTGCTCCGCAACACAAGGAAACGCTTTAATCAGCATTTCCCTTATCTCTTTTTCCCGCAAATCTCAAACAGCGGTGAAGAAAGCCTAGCCCCCGTCCCTTTCCCGCAGGGCCTGCCTGTAGGCCCGCACGGCCCGATTATGCTGGGCAAGCGTGGCCGAAAATACATGGCCGCGATCCCTGCCCGTAGCCACAAAATACAGATAGTCGTGACTCTCGGGCCGCAGCGCGGCTTCCACGGCGGAAAGCCCGGGCGAACAAATGGGACCCGGCGGCAGACCGGGAATCCGATAGGTGTTGTACGGGTTCCCGCTGTCCTCCAGGTGACGGCGGAGCAGCGGCCCCGCAAAGTCCGGCCCCAGACCGTAAATGACCGTGGGATCCGCCTGCAGCGCCATTCCCTTCCGCAAACGGTTGTCGTACACGCCCGCAACCCGGGGGCGTTCCTCCGGCAGCCCCGTTTCCTTTTCCACAATGGACGCCAGAACAAGTACACGCAGCAGATCATCCGCGCCGGGCCGGGGCCCGATCCCGGCGCTTTCCCATGCGCCCGCCGTCTTGCGCCAGAAGGTGTCCACCATGCGCCCGGCAAAGGAACGGGCGCCCCTCATATCCATTTCCCGAGGTCTGGGCACAAGATAGGTATCGGGATACAGAAATCCTTCCGCCGAAGCAAAGGGGATACCGTACTTTCGCAAGAACTCCGCGTCATGAATGACGGCGTCGAAATCCGCGGCCCGGCATATCCCTTCCTTTTCCAGCAGCCTGCCCACTTCCCACCAGGGCAGCCCCTCGGGCACGGTAACGCGGTACAGCACGCCCTGTCCATTTACCAGATGCTCCAGCACCCTGCGGGGGGGCCAGCCGGTGCTGACCAGAAACTGCCCGGCCTGAAGCCTGCGCCCCTGATCCGTCAGCCGCGCCAGAAGCTGAAAACGGTCGGCGCTCGTGACGACCCCCTGTTCCTGAAGCTGACGGGCAACGCCGGCCAGAGTGGAACCGGGTTCAATATCCACCACCTTGTCGCGGCCGGGGGTTTCCGGCACGTCGTTCAGAAAGCTCCATGCCTCCCACCCCGCATACAGGCAGAAGACAAGAACGGCCGCCAGCAGGAACAGAGTGCATTTAACAAGGAAATAACGCCGGGATCGTGTGGAACTCATGCTTCCTTCCGTAGGGATTCCGGTTGCGAAAGAAATGATTCGAGAATAAGCGCGGCGGCTTCCTGATCGACCACATCCTTGATCGCGCGGGCGTTCAGTCCAGCCGCGGCCAGACGGCTTTCCGCATCCGCGCTGCTCAGAACCTCGTTCATATAATATATGGGCAGGTTCATGCGGCGTTTAAGGGACGCCGCGAAATTGCGCACCTGCCGGGTGGTCAGGCATTCACTGCCATCAGTATGCAGCGGATAGCCCAGCACTATGGCGTCCGGCCTCTCTTCATCGATCAGGGCCAGCAGCTCGGCAAAGAACGCCTCTCTGACTTCCCGCTTCAGCGTGCGGCGGGGAAAGGCCATCATGCCGTCCGGGTCACTGACGGCCACCCCCACCCGTCTGGTGCCGTAGTCCAGAGCAAGATATTTCATGCCGCCAGGCTCCACAGCAGGCAGAACCCGCACAATGCGGCCAGCGCCATCACTCCGGCCAGGACATCGTCAATCATGATGCCCTGCCCGCCCTTCAGCCAGCTCTCCGACTTCCTCACCGCGCCGGGCTTGGAAATGTCAAACACCCGGAACAGGACAAAACCGGCGGCAAGGGGAATCAGCGGAACATGCGCCGGGCCGAGGGCCGGGCCGGGAAAAACGGGCATGATTGAGGAAAACGCGGGCGCACACAACGGAAACAGTGCAATCCACTGCCCTACCAGCTCATCCACCACAACGCAGGACGGGTCCTTGCTCCCGAGCAGCCGTTCCGTCCTGCCGGCAGCCCAGGAACCGACGGCATACAGGATAACCAGCAGAACCATGCGCACGGAAGGCTGCAGCGGCAGGAACAGCCAGGGGGCAAGCGCAGCGGCCAGAGCGGACCCCGCTGTACCCGGCGCGCGAGGCGACAAGCCGGCGAACACAAGCCGGGAAACATGCAGCGCAGCGGAATCCGCAGCGCCGGGGGAAAAAAGACGACTGCTCGGCATAATTCAGTCCATCAATCCGTATTAACACGTCTCATGCCAGAAGATATCCGCAAAACCGGAACATATCGCATGACAGGCCATCAGGCGTGAACGCTCCGATCCGGGAGGGCATATTCCGGAAAACATTTTCACGACGAACTCTGGAATTGCTTCACTCTAGTGTGTGCCGCCGCGCTTGGCAAGCGGCCCGTCAGCGACTATGCTGAAAGACGTTCGGCTTTTCCGGTGCGATGCGCCTTTTCCGAAAGGCCGTTTTGCGCGGCCTCAGCGAACAGCCGCGCCGTGTTCATGTTCGGGAGGTAACGTCATGGCCCAGTACCGTCACGTCATGTTCGGCCACGTTCTTTACGAGGACGGTTTTTCCTATCAGGAGCTTCTCGACGCCGAGGAGCGTATCCGGGCGCTGCTTCAGGAAGCTCTTTCCCTGTGCGGCGCGTCGCATGTGGATTTCGACAGCGAGGCCGACGCGACATTGGTGGAGTGCGTTTTCCCCGATCTGGACAGGGAACTCGCCCGAGACTTCTGTGAAACCATTGTCCGCAGGCTGGGTTCCGGCGTCTCGGCCCGTTTTCTGTTTCTGGACAGGGAACTTTCCTCTCTGCGCTGCTGCTTTCTCGGGCGCGGCAAATGGGAAGAACAGGCATTTTCCATTCCCGGCCCGAAAGAGGCGTTATCCGGCAGACTGATCCAGCGTGATCGCAGTCAGCCGTCCCGTGCGGCCCGCATGCTGGAGACGCCGGAACCGGAACCCGAAAAACATGCACGCGCGTCTCGCGCGGCGCCCGCTCGGGAAGAGTTCGATCATGCGGCGGCATTGCGGAGCATGCTTGACATGCTGAACCGCAGATAGACCTCAGAAGCCGAAAGGACACAGAGACATTCTGGTCACATGTGTCAATCCGCAGCCGGCGGAGAGGGGGCGACTGTCTCTCCCTTGCGGGGAGGAGACGGAACAGAGCTTTTTGTCAACTCCCTGAAAGGGGATCCTTCAAGCCATAAGGGAATTTCTGACGAAAACGGACGGAAGTTTCCTCCCGTCCGCTGTTCATCCGGTTCTTATGGTCAACCCCGGAGCTGTCCTGTTCAGGTCCGCCAGGTCCATGTCCTGGTGAGCATGTTCCATATGGAAACGCCGTAAAGCATTCCAATGACGAAATGCTCTACGGCGTCGGGCAAGGAGAGACTGAAGCCGCGCCGCCGGAGCAGCCGCAAGTGAATTGCGGTACTCCGGCGGAGGCATGAAACCTGCGGGCCGGAACATGGGGTCTGACCGGCAGATATTTTCGAGAGCAAAATGCTCTAGTTGGCTTCATCCATCTTCTGCTTGAGCAGATCGCCCAGCGTGGTCACCACTTCGTTGTTGCCGGACTGGTAATCCTTGGGCTTGCGGCGCTCATCATCATCCTTGAGCTGCTTGACGGAAAGGCCGAGACGGCGTTCGTCGGCGCTGACATGGATGATCTTGGCCTGCACGCTGTCGCCTTCCTTGTACAGTTCAGCGGGAGACTTGACCTTCTTGCCCAGTTCGGTGACGTGGATCAGGCCTTCAATGCCTTCTTCCACTTCGACGAACAGGCCGAAATCAGTCACATTGGTCACTGTGCCGGTCACAATGTTGCCCACGGGATAACGGCTGGGCACGGAACTCCACGGATCTTCGGCCAACTGCTTCATGCCCAGGGTGAACTTTTCATTCTCCTGATCCACGGTCAGCACCTTGGCCTGAACAACGTCACCGACCTTGTACAGTTCGCCGGGATGACGCAGCTTCTTGGTCCAGGAAATGTCGGACACATGAATGAGGCCGTCAATGCCGTCTTCAATGCCGATGAACATGCCGAATTCGGTGATGTTCTTAATCGTGCCTTCAATGACGGTACCTTCGGGGAAGCGTTCGCCCACCAGCTCCCAGGGATTGGGCTTGACCTGCTTCATGCCGAGGGAGATGCGCTTCTTCTCGCTGTCCACCCCCAGAATGACCACTTCCACTTCATCGCCCTGATGCACCATCTGGGAAGGATGACGCAGCTTGCGCGTCCAGGACATTTCGGAAATGTGAACCAGGCCTTCCACACCGGGCTCAAGTTCCACGAACACGCCGTAATCCACCAGATTGGTCACCTTGCCGGTATGGTGGGAACCTTCGGGGAAGCGGGCGGTAATATCCTGCCAGGGGTCGGGCACCAGCTGCTTGAGCCCCAGGGAAACCTTCTGGTTTTCCTTGTCAAAGGACAGCACCTTGAGTTCAAGCTCCTGCCCCATCTGCACCATTTCGCGCGGATGACGGATACGCTTCCAGGACATGTCGGTGATGTGCAGCAGACCGTCAAGACCGCCGAGATCAACAAACACGCCGTATTCAGTGATGTTCTTGACCTTGCCCTTGACAATCTGGTCTTCGGCAAGGGTCTGGAGGAGGGCGGCGCGCTTGGTGTCGCGTTCTTCTTCAAGCAGCACGCGGCGGGACACGATCACGTTGCTGCGGCGGCGATTGATCTTGAGGACACGGAACTCGTACTCCTGATTTACCAGGGCGTCCATGTCCGGCACGGGACGCAGATCCACATGGGAACCGGGCAGGAAGGCCTCCACTCCGCCGAGGTCGACGGTGTAACCGCCCTTGATGCGGCGGGTGATCGTTCCCTTGATCACGCCGTTCTTTTCCAGCATTTCCTCGAGCTGATCGAAGATCTGCATGCGCTTGGCCTTTTCGAACGAAAGGGTGATCGTCCCGTCCATTTCGTTCTTGCGGGCCACATACACGTTCACATGGTCGCCCACGCTGACCGCGATGTTGCCCTGAGCGTCGCGAAATTCTGCGGCCGGAATCTGGCCTTCGGACTTGAAGTTCACGTCCACCAGGACGTTGTCGTCATCCACGCGCACAATCACGCCTTCGACAATGGAGCCTTCTTCAAGGTCCCCCATGTCGGAAGAAACGTAGTTGTCCAGCATGCTCGCGAAGTCCAGTTCCGCGTCGACTTGGTTTTCCATGGTTTCTTTGGCAGTTGCCATACAGGATCCTCCAGACCTCATCACAAAATTTCCGTCTTTTGCAAGGCGGGTCAGTACTTATAGCAGAGCAGTCCGGCGGGCACAAGCCTTTTCCCGGCCGCCCGGCAGCCGTTCCCGGCCGGAGAAGCAGAGGCATGTTCCGATCGCGCGCCGCGCGGAGGAAGACTTGCCATTGATCACGCTCTCGTCTAGATTTTGCAAAGCCGCCAACCGAGGAGCCTTTTTTTATGTTCCACCCCCCTTTCCGCACTGTGCCCTCCCTTTTTCCCGTCCTGTTCATCCTGCTGCTTCCGGCGGGAGGCTGTTCCCTTTCATCCGGGAGCGGCGAAATCCCGGCTGAAGAGACGCAGCCCCGGCCCGTGCCCGATTCCGCTATGGAAGAAGAGCTTCAGGATCTCCGGCGGCGTGTGGAATTTCTGGAAAACAGGCTTGCTCCCGGCAAACCGGTCACCCCCCGGCCCCCCGCGAAGTCCGCGCCTGCCAGGCCCAAAAGTGCGCCTGCCTCCAAAGCGGCGGCCCCCGCTCCGACCCCCTCAGCCCCTGCCGTCCCGGCTTCCTCACCGGATGTGCCGCCGGCCGGAACGGGCAAACCCGGTGCCCTGCCTTCTCCCTACTCTCCCGCCCCCGCGGCTGAAAACGGAGTCCCCATCTCCCCTGCCTCCCCTCTTCCCCCTGTAAGCGAAAGCACCCCGGCCACTCCTGTTCCCAGCGCCAGGCCCTCTGCCGCGCCCGTCAAAACCGAACAGAACGCCTATGACATGGCGCTGGGGCTGTACCGCACCGGCCGCTTCGCCCAGGCGGAAGCAGCCTTCCGGGCCTTTCTCGAAGCCTACCCGAACAGCCGCCTCACGCCCAACGCCCTGTACTGGATGGGAGAAACATTCTATTCACGCGGCATGTTCAGCGATGCCATCTTCGCATTCAAGGACGTGCAGGCCCGCTTTCCCCGTCATGCCAAGACGCCGGACTCTCTGCTCAAGACGGCTCTGGCCTACTCCAGACTCGGGGACAGACAGAACGCCGAACTGCATCTGACGGTCCTGAAGGAAGACTGGCCGAAGTCCGAAGCCGTCGCCCGGGCGAAACAGATGGGCCTGTTCTGAGCTTCGCGTCATGACGAGAGAGGCCAACTGCGGCGCGCTGGACAAGCTGGACGGGGAGCAGCGGGCGGAGTACTGGGCCACGCTCGCTCTGCGCCGTACCAGAGGGCTGGGCGCGCGCAGCGTATGCCGCCTGCTCCGGCATTTCGGATCGGCCTATGCCGCGGTGTATGCCGTGCCGCGCTGGCGCGAGGCGGGCCTTGATCCCCGGAAGGGAGCTTCCCTGTCCGGCGGGGAATGGCGCAGAGAAGCCCGTCCCGAATGGGAAGACGCCCGGGATCTCGAAGGTGATATCCTGCTCTGGACCGATCCCCGCTATCCTGCTCTGCTGCGCGAACTCCCCGATGCTCCTGCCCTGCTTTACACGCGGGGAGATCCAGGTCTGCTGCTCCGCCCCTGCATGGCCGTGGTCGGATCGCGCGGCTGTACGCGGAGCGGACGGGAACAGAGCGCCGCTGTTGCCCGTGAACTCTCCGCGTGCGGCATCGCCGTGGTTTCCGGCATGGCCAGAGGAATCGACCGCGCCGCGCACGAAGCGGCCCTGCGGGAAAACGGTTCCTCCATCGCCGTACTCGGTTCGGGCGTGGATGTCATCTATCCCCGCCAATGCGCGGATCTGTACCACGAACTCTGCGACGGGGGGCTTATACTCAGCGAGTTTCCTCCCGGCTCCCTGCCGCAGGGGCCGCACTTCCCCATCCGCAACCGGATTATCAGCGGCCTTTCCCTCGGCGTCGTGGTGGGAGAAGCCGCGCTCAAAAGCGGCAGCATGGTCACTGCCCGGATCGCGCTGGAGCAGAACCGTTCCGTTTTTGCTCTGCTTCCCGACGAGGCGCGTTCCACGCCATCGGGCATGCCGCCGAGCGAAGGTTGCGAATATCTGATCGAACAGGGAGCCAGAGCCGCACGCGGAGCCGGAGAAATCCTGCGGGATCTTCTGCCCCAGCTCCAGGAACCGCCGCGCCTCGCGCCTTCCGCGTCCCCGGCGCCTGCCCGGACGACGCGGCGGCCCGATCTTCCGCTTCACCCGCGCGGCCAGGCGCGGCCCATCCCCGGCCCCGGCGATCCCGTATCCGGCATACCCGCACGGGAGGAAGTTTCAGCATCGGATGACATTGCCCCCGCATCGCCCGAAGGAATAATTCTTGCGCTGCTCCGGAAACACGGAAGCCTCGGCGCGGACGAAATGCTGGAACTTCTGTCGGAGCCGGAAAGCGCCTCTCTCCCGGATGTCCCCCGGGATGCCGGCTCACTGAGCGCCCTGCTGATCATGCTGGAAGTGCGCGGCGCGATACATCGTCTGCCGGGCAATATGTATGAGGTGAGCCGTCATGCCTCGTAAACCCGCTCCCGTACTGCCTCCTCCCGATCTGCCCGCGTGCGCCACTGCCTTTCTGGCATGGCTGGAATTTCAGAAAGGGGCATCCCCGGCCACAGTGCGCGCATACGGCACCGATCTCATGGAATTTGAACGATTCCTGAACGGAGAGGGAGCGACACTGAACCAGCCGGAATCCGTGGCCAAACGCCATGTGCAGGCCTTTTCGGCTTCGCTGTTCCGGGCGGGAACAGCCCGCAGTTCCACTGCCCGCAAACTGTCCGCCCTGCGTTCCCTGTTTCGTTACCTGCGGCGCGGACGGCAGATTTCCGTCGATCCCTGCGCGGGCGTGCGCAATCCCCGGCAGGAACACCGCCACCCGGTCATGCTCAATGTGGATCAGATGTTTTCCCTGCTTTCCGGCACGCCTCCCGCGCATTCCGACAACATGCCGGACAGCGTGGAAACCGCGCTGCACCTGCGGGACAGTGCGCTGCTGGAACTGCTCTACGGATCGGGTCTGCGCATTTCCGAGGCGCTTGGACTCGACACGGCGGACTGTCCTCCCCTCGATCATCCTGACGTGAGCATCCGGGTCATGGGCAAGGGAAGCAAACAGCGGCTGGCCCCGCTCAGCGATACCTGCCGCGCGGCGCTCGCGCGCTGGCTTGAAGCGCGCCATCTTCTTGCCCCGCGCGGTGAAAATGCCCTGTTCGTGGGACGGCGCGGCGCACGCCTGAACCGGCGGCAGGCCGCGCGCATTGTGGAGGAAAGCGCGGTTCTGGCAGGCATAGCCCAGCATGTTTCTCCACACGAGCTGCGCCATTCCTACGCTACCCATCTGCTGGAAGGCGGAGCGGATCTGCGCAGCGTGCAGCAGCTTCTCGGGCACAGCCGCATTTCCACCACCCAGCGATATACCCATCTCAACCTCGACGCGCTGACCCGCGTGTACGATGCGGCGCACCCCTTTGCGGAACACGCGGCCGCACAGCCGGAACAGGATTCCCCCGGAAACGCGGAAGCGCATGAGGGAGCTTCGCGCAAGGGGCGCTCCGTTCCGGTGAAGCGGCAGGATTGAAATGCTCCGCGGATTCGGGCAGGGCGGGACTTCACCGCGACGCCCCCTTCTCCGGTGTCGCCGCCATTCACTTGCGGCGCGAGGCTCCGGCTTCAGGCGTGAAACCTTCGGATCGGAACATCAGGATATGACTGACAGATATTTTCAAACGCAAAACGCTCCAAAAGAAACCGTCATGATCGACACATGCCCAGACGAACTGCGTTTCACCGCCTGCGGACGGGAATGGATTCTGCGCAGGGCCAGCCTGGAAGCCCTCTGGGAACACATGGATGACGAATCCGGCCCGCTGTGGAAAGGCTGGCAGGAGGATGAACGCCTGCCCTACTGGGCGGAACTGTGGCCATCCTCTCTGGCTCTGGCCGCATGGCTTGCCGAGCACAGGACGGACATCGCCGGAAAACGCTGTCTTGACATGGGCTGCGGGCTGGGATTCACCGCACTGGCCGGACGCTGGCTTGGGGCTGAAGTCATCGGCATGGACTACGACGCCGAAGCTCTGCGCTACGCCCGCATCAATGCGGAACTCAATGCAGTGGAAGGCGTGGACTGGCGCCGCATGGACTGGCGGGAACCCGAACTCCCCGCGGGGGGCATGGACGTGATCTGGGCCGGTGACATTGTCTATGAACGGCGTTTCGCCGAACCTATCGCCGCATTCCTGGCATATGCGCTGACCGCCGGAGGGCGTGCCTGGATTGCGGAACCGGGACGCGCGGTGTTCGCCTGCCTGCCCGAAGTCCTGCCCCGGCACGGTCTTGTCTGCCGCAGGCTCCGCACCACCCCCACATGGCCGCTGTACAGACAGGACGTGCCGGTTCCCGTAAGCATATGGGAAATCACGCGAGGCTGAGGGACGCCGCGCGTCATACGCTTTCCATGCCCGAGGGCCGTGCGCGGCTGAATGCTTTCATTCACAGCACGCTCTGAACGATATCCGGGCTGTCTTCTCCGGATTCGAGCAGCTCGGCGAACTCCGCAGCGGGCATGGGGCGTCCGAACACATAGCCCTGTACGATGTCGCACCCCGCACTTTCCAGAAATTCCACCTGCTCCAGCGTCTCCACGCCTTCTGCAACCGTGACCATCCGCAGATCCCCGGCCAGATTCAGCATGTGCCGGACAACAGTTCTGGCCCGCTCGTCGTCCTTGGCGAAGCGGAAGAATCCCCCGTCCAGCTTGAGCGCGTCCACAGACAGATCCTTCAGCATGTTGAGCGAGGAATAACCGGCCCCGAAGTCATCAATGGAACAATGAAAACCGGCCCTTTTGAGCCTGTCCACGGTCAGATTCAGACGGGCGACATTCTCGAAAAATATGTTTTCGGTGAACTCCAGCTCCAGCAGACCGTCAGGGATGTCGTATTCCTCCTTTATCCGGATGCAGGCATCCACGAAATCCGACGTATAAAACTGCACGCGCGACACGTTGACGGACAGCGGGAGAACCCTTTTCTCCGCATCCAGCCATTGCCGCAGCAGGCGGCAGGCCGATGCCAGCATATATCTGTCAAGCCTGACGATGAAACGGTTCCGCTCGAACAGGGGAATGAACTCACCGGGTGAAAGCATTCCTTCTCCCCCGATTTTCCACCGTACCAGGATTTCCCCTCCGGCAAGCCCGCGTGAGGCAAGCCAGTATTTCGGCTGAACGAAAATCAGAAACTCCTCGTCGGTCAGAGCCTTTTCCATACGGGCTTCCAGCTTCTGATCCTTCAATATTCTGTCACGCATGGAATGTTCGTAGAAATTCCATGCTTCACCGCTTTGCTGCTTGATTTTCTGCAAAGCGATATTTGCGCGGTCGAGCAGCGCGTTGACACTTGTGGTCGAGTCATTGTCTTCCGTACAGCAGATGCCTACCCTCAGCTCCAGATGGTAATCCAGCCTGCGTGACTTCAGAAACGCCTCAACGGCAAGCGTCAGGGACGCGCAGTATTCCCGGAGTTCCATCTTGTCACGGTAAGGAACCAGAGCAACAAAATGATCCGCCACCATGCGCGCGGTCAGCGCATCCTTTCCCGCCCCTCTGTCAAGAATTTCGGGAAACGCCTTCAGCAGGCTGTCTCCCGCGGTGTATCCCATGACATCATTGAATATCTTGAAATTGAGCATGTCGATGGAAAGCATGGCATACTTCCGCGCACCCGCCGCGCGCAGCATCGCGTCGCCGTCCTGCCTGAACTTCACGAAATTCCGGATGCCCGTGAGACTGTCCGTATAGGCCAGCGCATCGATCTCCTTCCGGTGGCTTCCGTTTATACGGGCGTAGACAAGAAATGCCGCAAGAAGCCCGCTGAAGCCCAGAAAGCAGATGAACAGCGCCTGCCGGACAATGGCGTTCGCTTCCCGCATGACTTCCGCGTTGGGCACGATGGACACGACATACCATCCTCCCATTCTGGGCATGGCCACATAACAGAACACGTTCTCGCCCTTTCCGTCGTCAAATACAGCCACACCGCTCCTGCCGTTCTGCAGGGACTTGCGGAAAGATGCGATAATGGCGGGGTCATTCTTCCCCTCACCGATGATTTCAAACAGATTGGAAAAGGTTTTGTTGCTGCCGGGATGCACCGGACGCATGGCAATATTGCCGTCCGACGCAATCACATAGGAAAACCCCGTATTATTGTAGAAGGAAAGAGCATATTCCGCGTACAGGGTCTCGACGTTATAGCCCTTGAACAGGTATCCCCTGCGCCCGTCCGAAAATCTGACAGACGTGAAGATGGTAAAAGTTCTGCGCTCCGTGCCGCGATTCCGGTAAGGAAACAGCAGACCGCTTTCTCCGGGCAGAGTCCTGAGCCGTTTCAGCTCTTCAGGCGTCAGAACAACGGCGAGACCGTTATCCACATAGCCGGTTCCGTCTTCAAAAATAAGGGAGGAAAAGTTGCCTGTGTTTGAAAGAAAAATCTCCAGTTTTGAACGGATTCTGTCCGCATTCGATGATTCTCCGCCGCCCAGGTCTTCAGCAAGCATGCGCAGCATCTCGAGCTCCTTGAGATAGCCGCGCTCAAGCTGATCTGCGCCGCGTACCGTGCTTTCCAGCATGTTCTTGACGGAATTCTCCCACAGCGAATTCTGTACGGAGTTCATGAAGTTGAACGATACCCCGCACAGCACGACAAAAAGCAGCGCCACAACGGCAGCCAGCGTGACACGCTGTCTTCCCGGTTTCCTCATATACTCATCTCCGCCGCTTCACGCGCGACTCTCTCCGCCGCTTCGCGGGCCTGTCCCCCGGCAAGAACCATGTCCACTCCGGCGTCAAGGCATTCCCACACCGGATACCGCAGACGGATATCCGAATGGAACACTGCCCTTCCTTCCTCCACTCCCTCCCAGAGGGGGCGCAGCGCCTTGTCCGCCGGAAATCCACCGCGCAAAGGGCTGAGGAGGCCCTGCCCCGAGGTGAAAATCTCGATATTTTCGGGGCTTGTCAGAATTCCCACCAGTTGTACCGCCTGTTCCAGATATCCGCTTTCCGCATTGACGGCAAGAGGAGTATCCAGTCCAAGCACGACTACGGCGCGGTCTTCGCTCGCGGGCAGAGGATAGGCCGCATATCTGAATGAGGGAGGCTTTCGAGCCAGGCGAACCGCATGCCAGCTTCCGCCGAGCATGAAGGGAGTTTCCCCCCGGGTAAAGGACAGGGGAGGCTCACCGTCATCCCCTCCCCTGACATCGCCCGGCCGCAGCCAGCCCCTTTCGCGCAGCGCGGCCAGTCTGTCAAGACTTTCCATCAGAGCTATTTCCAGACGCCCGGGAACCGTTTCCAGCGAGACGAAGAAGGAATCGGCGTCTCCGGAAACCGAAGGCTCGAACAGCCCGGCGACAACCAGGGCCTTGAGCGGTTCACGCCCGGCAAAGGCAACGGGCGTCACTTCCTTTCGAAGAAAATATCCGCAGATGGCGCCGAATTCCGCCATGTTCCGGGGAACGCTCAGTCCCTCTTTTTCCAGCATGTCCAGATTGCAGAACAGTCCGAAAGCTCCAAGACTGGTCGTCGCGTACCGGATATCCCCTTCCAGCTTCATCTGTTCAAGCACTTCCGGTCGATATGCCTTCAGTGCGGGAATCCCCTTCAAGGGAGCGAGTCTGCCTTCCGCCGCATAGCGGCGGGCCAGAATGGGCGGCACCATGAACACGTCATCCGCGCTTTTCATCTTCAGACGCTGACTGAGAACCCTGCCATATTCGGCCGGGGGGATCCCTTCATAGCTGACAAACTTGTCCGGATGCCTCTCGGAATACAGGCTCAATAACCGTTCGAGCGCCGCCCTGTTGTCGGAGTCGTACCTGAATCCCAGAAAATTAAGAATGATGCAGGGCTGCATCCCGCTGACATCATACTCCCTGTTCTGATTTCCCCTGTGAAAAAAGAATCCTGACAAAAACACGCACATCAGGAGAAGGATCCCCACAGTCAGCCTCTTCATGCCTTTCCGTTGCTCCTTCCGTTTCATAATGGGCGAATCAGTATATCAGGCCGTTCCAAAATGAAAAGATTCCGCATCAACAACATGCGGTTATTAAAAACTGTTTCCGTCCGGCTCCCTGCGTCTGCCCCGCAGATTTCACGCGTGAATTCTGCCGCAAGCGTGGGGCGCTTTGCGGCGAAGAACGGAGATGCCGCTTGCCCTGTCCGACTCGCGGAGCATATTCAGCACGCGAATAACTCCGGCCTCCTTCCGGAGCATCTTCCCGGAAGGAGGCAAGCGCTGCTCTCCTGAATGCATCGTGCGGATGCTACTGCGCGGGCATGTCGTGCGTTTCCGCCCCCACACGCAGCCCCCGCAGAACATTTCCGTCGCTGTCCGGCCCGGAGAAAATCTCCTCCCGATCCGCCTCCAGGGCTACAGGCAGTACTTCATCCACGTCCCGCACAAAAACCAGATGGAGCGATTTGAGTATTTCCTCGGGCACTTCCTTGAGATCCCGTTCATTGTCCGCAGGCATGATCACGGTCTTCATCCCCGCCCGGCGTGCGGCAAGGAGTTTTTCCCGCAGCCCTCCGATGGGCAGCACCCTGCCGCGCAGCGTGATCTCGCCGGTCATGGCCACATCGTTGCGCACCGGAATGCCCAGCAGGGCAGACACCATCGAAGCAGCCAGAGTGATGCCGGCGGAAGGGCCGTCCTTGGGAGTAGCCCCTTCCGGCACATGCACATGCAGATCGATCTCCTTGTGGAAATCCGGCTTGAGCCCGAAGCGCGAAGAACGCGAACGCACATAGGAAAAGGCGGCCTGGGCCGACTCCTTCATCACGTCGCCGAGGCGGCCGGTGCTGGACACCTTGCCCGACCCCGGCATGACGGCACTCTCGATATGAAGGATTTCCCCGCCACGATCGTTGAAGGCCAGCCCTGCCACAACACCGACCAGAGAGGCGCTTTCACGCTCTTCAAAGCGATACTTCTTCACCCCGAGAAAAGTATGCAGATTCTGAGCGGTGACATTGATGCCCCTGGAGGACGGCGCGGCCTTTTCCCCGCCGCTTTCACCGTTACGGCCGCTGTTCCTTTCCGCGTCGGCCGCCTCGGCCATGCGCATGGCGGCCTTGCGGCACAGAGCGGCGATCTGCCGCTCCAGCGAACGCACGCCGGATTCCCGCGTATAGAAACGGATCACATCCATCAGCGCATTGTCGGAAATACGCAGATGTTCAGGCTTCAGCCCGTGCATTTCCAACTGGCGGGGCAGCAGGAAATCCCGCGCGATGCGGATCTTCTCGATTTCCAGATAGCTGGACAGCTGGATAATCTCCATGCGATCCAGCAGCGGAGCGGGAATGCCCGACAGACTGTTGGCCGTCGTGATGAAAAAGACCTGGGACAGGTCATAGCCCATGTCAAGATAGTGATCGTCAAAGGAGCTGTTCTGCTCGGGATCCAGCACTTCCAGCAGAGCGGAAGAGGGATCTCCCCGGAAGTCCGACGTCATCTTGTCGATTTCATCCAGACAGAACAGGGGATTATTGTATCTGGCCCGCTTCAGCGCCGAGATAATCTTGCCGGGCAGCGCCCCCACATAGGTACGCCGATGCCCCCGTATCTCGGCCTCATCCCTCACTCCGCCCAGAGAAACGCGCACGAACTCGCGCCCCGTGGCCTTTGCCACGGATCTGGCCAGCGAGGTCTTGCCCACGCCGGGAGGCCCCACAAGACACAGAATCGGCCCTTTCAGTCTGCCCGCCAGCTTCTGCACGGCCAGATATTCCAGAATACGCTCCTTCGGCTTTTCCAGCCCGAAGTGGCCGCCGTCAAGCAGTTCCTTGGCTTCACGGATATCCACGTCGACAGGCTTCAGCTCGTTCCACGGGAGATCCAGCAGCCAGTCGATATAGTTGCGGATCACCGTGTATTCCGCCGAGGAAGGCGACATCTGGCGCAGCTTGCGTACTTCGCGCAGAGCCTTTTCCCGCGCCTCCTCGGGCATGTTCTTTTCCCTGAAGCGCTGCTCCAGTTCGGCAGCCTCCGCCTGCGGATCGTCTTCCCGGCCCATTTCCTTGTGAATGGCCTTGATCTGCTCGTTAAGATAGTATTCGCGCTGATTGCGCTCCATCTGCCCGCGCACGCGGTTCTTGATGGCCTTTTCCAGCGAGGCGACGGAAAGTTCCCCGCTCAGGAGCTCAAACACCTTTTCCAGGCGCTTGTCCCCGTCCAGGATTTCCAGCACTTCCTGCTTGCGGACGTGATCCAGCTTGAGCAGCCCCATCACGGCGTCGGCCAGGCGCCCCGGTTCGCGCAGACCGGACAGGGAAGCCAGCTGTTCGGGATTGATTTTCTTGTTCAGCTTGCCGAACTCGTCCAGCGCCTCATGCGTGGCTCTCACCAGCGCCTCGCGTTCGGAATTTCCGCTTTCAATCTCCGGAAGAGTCTCAAGCAGCAGACGGGGAAACGGCCCGTTTCCGAAAGGCTCCTCTTCCGAAAGGGGGTGCCACGCCGCGCGGTACAGCCCCTCGAACAGCACCTTGACGCTGCCGTCCGGCAGACGCAGAAGCTGGAGGATCTTGCTCACCACCCCCACGGGGTACAGGTCGCCCGGGCCGGGCTTCTCCATATCGGCTTCCTTCTGCGTCACGAGAAGGATATGCTTGTCATAGCGGGCCACGGCGCTTTCAATGGCCTTGATGGATGCGTCCCTTCCCACAAAAAGAGGGACGATGGCGCGCGGAAACATCACCACTTCGCGCAGCGACATGAGAGGCAGCTCGCGCGGGGCTTCCGGCTCGCCGCCTATGATTCCGGTGAAAAGAGGCATAACTGTTCCTTGAAAAGAATACGGCGCGGAAACACCGTGACGCCGGGCCATTCCGCCCGGCCTGCAATCAGGCTATCTGAACCTGGGGCTTGCGGGTGAGCAGGGGCTTTTCCCCGTTCTCGATGACGCCCCTTGTAATCACGCAGTCCTGCACGTCCTTCATGGTGGGCAGTTCATACATGATATCAAGCATGATGCCCTCCAGCACGTTGCGCAGGCCGCGCGCGCCGGTTTTTCGCTCAATGGCCTTTGCCGCCACGGCCCGCAGGGCGTCGCTCTCGAAGCGCAGCTTCACGCCGTCGAGCTCAAACAGCTTCTGATACTGCTTGACCAGAGCGTTTTTCGGCTCGGTGAGCACACGGATGAGATCATCCTCTTCCAGTTCGTCCACATGGGTGATCACCGGAATGCGTCCCACAAACTCGGGAATGAGGCCGAACTGCACAAAGTCGGTGGGCACTACCTGATCGAGCAGGACGGAAAGGCTCTGCTCCTTCTTCACCGGGATATTCGCGCCGAAGCCCATGGTATTGCCGCGCATGCGCTGTTCCACCATTTTCTCCAGACCGATGAAGGCCCCCCCCACAATGAACAGAATATTGGAGGTATCCATGCGGATGAATTCCTGCTGGGGGTGCTTGCGGCCGCCCTTGGGAGGAATGTTGGCCTCCGTGCCCTCGATGATCTTCAGAAGCGCCTGCTGCACGCCCTCGCCCGACACGTCGCGGGTAATGGAAGGCCCGTCGCCCTTGCGGGAAATCTTGTCGATTTCGTCAATGTAGATAATGCCCCGGCCCGCGGCTTCAAGATCATAATCAGCATTCTGAAGAAGCTGAACCAGAATGTTTTCCACATCCTCGCCAACATACCCCGCCTCGGTCAGTGTGGTGGCGTCGGCAATGGCGAACGGCACCTTGAGGATACGGGCAAGAGTACGGGCAAGCAGCGTCTTGCCGCTGCCGGAAGGGCCTACCAGCAGCACATTGCTCTTTTCCAGCTCCACGCCGTCAAGCGCGCCCTTGTAAAAAACCCGCTTGTAATGATTGTGCACCGCCACGGACAGCACCTTTTTGGCCTGCTCCTGGCCGATGACATAGGCGTCGAGACGCTCCTTGATCTCCGGCGGCGTCAGCAGAGGCCCTTCTTCCTCCCGGGCTTCCTCCACATGCTGACGTGATATGATGTCGTTGCAGCGTTCAATGCACTTGTCACAAATGCATACGCCGTTCTGCTCGATAAAGTGTTCCACGTCAAACTCGGACCTTCCGCAGAAGGAACAGTGCATGACGCTGCTGTGTTCGTTGTCGCTCATGCGTTACTCCCCGGCGCCGGTTTCGCCCTGCGTCATATCACGGCGGGAAACGAAAATTCTGTCGATGATGCCGTACTCCAGCGCCTCTTCGGCCGTCATGAAGTAATCACGTTCCGTGTCCGCGGCAACCTTGTCCAGCGGCCTGCCGGTATTTTCCGCCAGCATTTCATTCAGAGAAGCCTTCATGCGCAGCACTTCACGGGCGTGGATATCGATATCCGTAACCTGGCCCTGATACCCGGCGGAAGGCTGATGAATCATAATCCGGCTGTGCGGAAGGGCATAACGCATGCCTTTCTCGCCCCCCGCCAGCAGGAAGGCTCCCATGCTTGCGGCCTGCCCGATGCAGATGGTGGCCACAGGCGCGGCAATAAAGCGCATGGTGTCGTAAATCGCCATGCCCGCCGTCACCGAACCGCCGGGACTGTTGATATACAGGCTGATTTCCTTTTCAGGATCCTGCGATTCCAGAAAGAGCAGCTGAGCGCAAATCAGGGCCGCCGTATGATCATTGACCTCCTCGCCCAGCAGGACGATACGATCCTTGAGCAGACGGGAATAAATATCGTAGGCGCGCTCGGAGCGGCCCGTGGTCTCTATGACTGTGGGGATAATCATCTCTGTCTCCTTTGGGCAAATGCCCTTTCCCGCTTTAAACGCGTGCGCAGGGGTCGCCCCCTGCCGGAACCGCGCCGCCTTTTCCGGCACAGGAAAGACGCGCCGGGGCCGGACGGCCCCGGCGCGTCTTTCTCAGACATTCTGCCATTGAAGATATCTGCCGACAAGCCCCCGGCGGCTGCCCGCAGGATTCACGCCTTCGCCTGACGCCGCAAGCGCATGACACTGTCCGGCTCGCGGCACCCCTGGCCGTCAGCGCAGAGAGCGTTACGGACAGGAAGAACGAAGATGTGTCTCACACTCGCCCTGCTCCGGGAGCTTTTCAAGGAAACCCGCCGCCTGAAACTCCTCCGGCCTTTCGGCGGAAAGGCACGGGAACCGCTCGCTTGACGGAGGGGGCAAGGCCCCCACCGGCTCGCGTTTCCCGAGGCCGCCTATTCGGCGGCCTGTTCTTCCTTCGACTCTTCGGACTTCACTTCAGGCTTCAGTTCCGTCAGGGGCTTTCCGTCTGCGCCAAGCGTGGACTTTTTGGCCTTGCCGTACATGAGATCAAGCGCCTTGGCCGCGAGGATACGCCCCTGCAGGTCATGGGCCATGCCGTTCTGCCACACGGTCTCGCGCAGCTTGCGGAAGTCCTGCTGACTTTCCTGCGCCATCTGGTAAATCTGGCGATCCACATCCATGTCGCTGACCCGGATGCCTTCACGCTGGCCAAGAGCCATGAGGAACGCCTGAGCCTTGGCCTGCATGCGGGCCTCCACCATCCCTTCTTCCTTCATGCCTTCCAGCGCCCCGGCGGCGGACTTCCGATCCATGCCCCTCCGCACCATGTCATTATGCGCGGCGGCGAGATATTCATTAAGATAGGCGTTCACCAGGCTTTCAGGCAAAGGAAAGTCCTGGCTGTCCAGCAGCCCTTCCAGCAGCTTCTGCTGGGCGGCGGAACGCACGGTGCGGATCTTGTTGTTCGCAGCCTGATCGGCAATGGCCTTGCGCAGGGCTTCCGCATCGGGGAACCCAGCCTTCCCGGCAACTTCATCATTCAGTTCGGGCAGGACTTCGCGGCTGATCTTGTGCAGTCTGCACTTGAGGGCAATGGTCTTGCCGCGCAGATCCTCCACCGGAAAAATATCGGGACAGACCATGGGGGCCTCGCCCTCTTCCCCGGCATGCAGGGTGCGGATGAGCGCGTCAAGTTCGCTCATCTTCTCCCCTTCCTTGGGAGCGTGGAGCTGCATCAGGTAGTTTTCGGCCTTCATGCCTTCCACGGGCTTGCCTTCATATTCTCCGTCGATATCCACCAGCACCACATCCTCATCCTGAGGCAGGCGGCTTTCCGTCACATCTTCCAGGCTCGCCATGGAACGGAGAACGCGGCTGGTAATCTCCTCCAGTTCGGCAGGCGTCACTTCGGCGTTTTCCACTTCAACTTCCAGCGCGGAGAGGTCTTCCGGCAGCCTGATGTCGTCGGACAGAACCTCAAAACCGAACGCAAAGGAGAAATCCTTGTCGCGCGCAGCCTGCGGGGCATCGCCCTCAAACCGGATACGGGACATGGGATGCAGCTTTTCCTTGTCCAGAATCTCCGCGATGGCGTCGTTCACCAGCGCATCGGCGGCCCGGGCGTAAATTTCATCGCCAAAGCGCTTTTCCAGCACCTTGGCGGGCACCTTGCCCTTGCGGAAGCCGGGCAGGGTCAGATCCGCTCCGAAGCGGCGGATAGCCTTGTCGATGGCGCCGGCTGCGTCAGCCGCGGGGATGGTGACCGTGATTTTGCGCTGGACGGGAGAAACATTTTCTACGCTGTGTTCCATAGCTGGGATAACTCCTTTATTCGCCCCGGGACGCCGCCGCCCCGGAAAGTCTTCTGAATCGTGGTGCGAGAGGAGAGACTTGAACTCTCACGGATTGCTCCGCCGGATCCTAAGTCCGGTGCGTCTGCCATTCCGCCACTCTCGCATTCATGTCATCGGGCAGTCAAAAGGGCTTAATTAACACAGCCTGCCGAACCGCGCAAGCAAAGAGAGGCTTGCAGCGCCGATGACCCCGCAAAGCAGTTTTCCCCTGGCTCTGCAGTGGAATAGTGTTGATGGCGCTGTGCGTGGCGTATGGCTTTGCTTCGGCACAGGCGGCAATATTCAGTGCCGCAGAGGCAGCCCGTTTCCACACGGGCGAAAGGCACATGTATCCACGGCCGGCCCGCTTGCGCCTCGTGAAGCTGCGCTTCGCTCGGCTCCGCTCCGCGAAACATTGCTTCCTCGACATCCTGATGACGCCCGATCGGCTTTGGCGATACCCGCTCCGCGTGCCCCTTCATGCCGCAGTATCATGCGGGGGCGTCGTCGCTCAAAGCCCGCTATGCCGCGCCTCCGGCGGCCAAGGTTATCTTCAACACAATTCTGCAGCAGAGCGTTTCCCCTCCCCTGCTTGCCTTCCGTCCTTTCACGCGATACAAGCCGGAAAGAACGTCCTTCTCTCATCAGGCTGATCTGGTTTGTGCCAGGCCGCTTTCTTGTCCGACGCCTTTCGGAGTTGACGCATCCACCGAAGTGCAGCATCGCAAGGTTCCTCATGTCGCCTCGTATCTTCGCCGTCGTTCCTCTTGTCTGCGCGGCCTGCTGGACCCTGCTGGCGGGCGTGCGCCGGGGACTGACTCTCCGTGGCGCGGATATGCCGTTCCCCGGCCCCGGCCTGTGGCCCGCCCTGGCCGGGACGGGACTGCTGCTCTGCACGCTTGCACTGTGCTTTTCCCGCACGCAAAGCGTACCATCCCCGTTTCAACCCCTCCATGACGGGAATATGCGCCGCGCCGCACGGAACAGCCTGAGCGGGCTTGCACTGGCCTGCGTTCTCTGGCTCTGCCTGACGCCTTTTTCCGGCTGGCTGTTTTCCAGCGCCGCTGCGCTCTTTCTTGCCGCCCGCGCGGCGGGCAACAGCAGCAAGACTGCCGCGCTCATGGCCGTCATCATGCCCGCTCTGCTGTATTTCTGCATTGTCCGGGGGCTGGGCTGGCCTCTGCCGGACAGTCTTCCGTTCCGGAGCGCGCTGTGATCGAATGGTTCCCGTCCGACGCAATGCATCCTGTACTTGAAGGTCTTTTCGCGGTAGGCGGCGATCCCCTTCTGTGGCTGCTGGTGCTGGCGGGCGTGCTGCTGGGCATGATTGTAGGAGTACTGCCCGGCTTCGGCCCGCCTGCGGCCATGGCGCTGCTCTTTCCCCTCACCTATGTCATGCCGCCACTGCCCGGCATCGCCATGCTGGCAGGAATTTTCTACGGTGCGAAATACGGCGGGGCGGTAACCTCCATCCTGCTGGGCATTCCCGGTGAAACCGACGCCGTGGCCACCCTGCTTGAAGGCCACCCTCTGGCCAGAGCAGGCAGGGCGAGACAGGCCCTGGCCGCTGCGACGCTGGCTTCCTTCTGCGGAGGCATGGCGGCCATTTTCATGATGGCCGCTCTCGCGCCCGTTCTCACAGAAGCGGCCCTGTATCTCGGCCCTGCCGGACGTTTCACGCTGATGCTCACGGCGCTGGCGCTGGTCGCCCTGCTCGGCCCCGGGGGCTTTCACCGGAATGCGGTGATGGTCTTCCTCGGGCTTGTTCTTGCTCTGCCCGGCATGGATCCGGTACACGGCACGGAGAGAATGACCCTGGGAGGACATCTGTGGGGAGGAGTGGAGCTGACCTCCATGCTGCTCGGGCTGTTCGGCATCGGGGACATCCTGGACAGTCTGCTGCGCCCTCCCCCGAAGAACACGGAACGCGGCGGCTCCGAAGCGGAGCGCGACGCTTCTGTCGAGCGCGGAAGCGGGCTGAACGCCTTTTTCGCCGCTCTGCGCGGCAGTCTGCTGGGCTTTGCCGCCGGGCTCGTACCCTGCGGCGCGGGCGTCACGGCCAGTTTTGCCTCACATGCGCTGGAAAAGAAGCTTTCCCGTTACCCGGAGAGTTTCGGCAAGGGAGCGTGGGCGGGACTGACCGGTCCCGAGGCATCGAACAACGCGGCAGCGGTGGCCTCCTTCGCTCCCCTTCTTCTGCTGGGGTTGCCCACCAACCCGATCATGGCCGCCCTGCTCGGCGCGCTGACCATAGGCGGCATTGTGCCCGGGCCGCGTCTTCCTCTGGAGCAGGGCGAATTTTACTGGGGGCTGATCTTCAGTCTGGCCCTCGGCAACATTCTGCTGCTTGCGCTCGGCCTCGGCCTTTCCCGGGTATGGGCGGCCCTGGCCCTCCTGCCCTGGCGACTGGTGTGGCCCTGTGTGCTGATGCTCTGTCTCATCGGTTCCCTTATGGGAGCGGGCGGTATGGAAGGCCCCGTGCAATGCGTCTTTTTCGGAATTCTTTCCGCCCTTCTGCGGCGCGGCGGATTTTCTCCCGCTCCTCTTGTGCTGGCCTTCGTGCTCGGACCGCGTCTGGAGAGCGGCCTTGTGCAGATGATTTCGGGCGGACTTTTTTGAATGGCTCTGTCATGGAACAGTGTTGAACACAGCCTTGACCGCCGGAGGCGCGAGCGTAGCGAGCCATGAAGGCCGACCGAATGGCGGCCCCGCAGGGGCCGTGCCCGTTGCCGAGCGGAGCGAGGCTTACGGGCATCGAGAGCAGAGATGACGCTCCCCGCCGCACGGCAATGCGGCATGGAAGGGGGACGAGGAGCGGTCAAATGTCACAAGGCTGCATGTATCCACGGCCGGCGTCACTGCATCTCATGCGGCGATACGCCCACGAATCCCCGGAACGTCTTGCCGAACATACCTGCCAGCCATACCCTGTGTTCCGGATCACAGGGTTCACGCCTGAATCCGGAGCCTGACGCCGCAAATGCATTGCGGCCACACGGCACAAGGGGACATCACGGCGGAGTCCCGCCTTTTCGCGGAGGAAATGATTCTTTTCCCGCGCGACTCCGCAATGCTTTTCCAGTGATGAAATGCCATGACTGGTTTCAGCGCGCAGTTCAACCGGCTGTCACTGCAAGTCTTCACTCTCTTATATTCCGTCCGGTCAGCCCTCGCAGCATACGCGTCATGCGCTCTGCAACACTGTTTGTTTATTCAAATAATACAATGTTTCATGTGAAAAAAAATTTTTCCTTGCCATATTCACACTTGCTCTGCATAGTGCGTAACATGAAACCGGATCGTTACCTTTCCTTCGTCTCTTCCTTCCGCTTTCCCGACCGCCTTCACCGGACGGCGTTTCCTGTCCTTTTCGTCTTTCTGATCCTTTCTGCATTTTCCCCGCGGGGAGCCGCTGCCGATCCGGGCTATCCTTCCCGTCCGGTGGAAATTTCCATCGCCTTCCCGCCCGGAGGTGCTCTGGATGCCGTCGTGCGCGCGCTGCTCCGGGAAGCGGAAAAGGAACTCGGCCGGCCGGCGACAGCCCTCAATACGCCGGGAAGCGGCGGCGTGCCTGCCGTGGCGAAACTGACGAAAGCCGCTCCGGACGGCTCGCGCCTGACAGCCTGCGTCTCCAACGCGCTCATCTTCATCCCGCACAGAAACGCCGTTCCCTACCATCCTCTGCGGGACGTGACTCCCATTCTGACTTTCGGCCAGGCGGCCCCCCTGCTGGTAACGGCTCCGGATGCGCCCTGGAACGACCTGGACGACTTCCTCGCCGCCACGCGTGAAAATCCCGGCAAGCTGCGCATCGGCGTACCCGGCCTGGGTACCCCCTCGCATATCGCGCTGGCCATGATGGCCAGAAAGGACTCCTCGCTGAAATGGCGTTTTGTCCCCTTCAGCGGCCCCGGGGAGGCCGAAGCAGCCCTGTTGGGCGGCCACGTTGAAGCAGCTGCCAGCGGTGCGCTGGCCCGCGTGAAACAGGGCCAGATGCGCGGGCTGCTGGCCCTCTCCGGCGAACGTCTGCCCGCGCTGCCGGCTCTGCCCTCTCTCTCCGAAAAAGGCTTTGACGATCCCGGCAGGGGCGACTCCACCTTTCTGCTGCTTGCGCCCGCGGGAACGCCGGACGCCGTGCTTGACCGGCTGGAACAGGTTTTTCTGGAAGCAAGCCGGAGTCAGGCCTTCCGCAGCGCAATGGACGCCTATTCCGTCACGCCTGCGCTGCGCGGGCGTGAAGAGGCCCGCCTCTTCCTGCGCGAAGCATGGGCGCGGGAAGGAAACATATTGAAAGAACTCGGCATGGAGGAAACGCCGGCAACCTCTGCCGAATAACGCTTTTCGCCTGTCCGGCGGCATATCCGTCAGCGCTGCCGGGCAAATGCGTGTTTCAGGGCCTCCGTCCGTCGCGGCGGCCCGGACGGGACTGTCCCGTCGAGGTAATGGTCATGTATCGAGGAGGATACAAGTATGGCGTGTCAATGCTCCGCCACGGGCGAATTTGATCTTGCGCCGCTCATGGAAATCCTGAGCGAGTACAAAGACAATCCCAAAGGGGCGCTCATTCCCGTGCTGCAAAAGGCCCAGGGCGTATACGGCTATCTGCCGAAACCCGTGCTGGAAACCATCGCCAGAGAGCTCAGGCTCACGACGGCGGAGGTTTTCGGCGTGGTGACCTTCTACGCCCAGTTCCATCTGAATCCGCGCGGCAAGCACATTATCCGCGTCTGTCAGGGAACCGCCTGCCATGTGCGCGGGGGAGCGAAAATTCTTGAAGCCGTCTCCGAACATCTCAAGGTCAAACCCGGCGAAACCACGCGCGATCTTGAATTCACGCTGGAAACCGTGGCCTGCCTTGGCGCCTGCGGGCTTGCCCCCGTCATGATGGTGGACGACAACACTCACGGCCGTCTGAATCCGCTTGACATCCCGGGCATTCTCGACAGCTATCTGTCCTGACGGGCTCCGGCCTCCCCCTTTCTCAACGCTCAACTCAAAAGACACGCCTGCTTCGCTGTCCGCGCGCGCCGTCGCGCGGCACCCCAGCAGCGGGCGGCCGTCCGTTTACGGCCGCAGGAACACTTTCAACAGAAAACTGTTCCCGTCGCAAGAGAGGTTACCATGACCAAATACGCTCGTCTTGCTTCCGCCGCCGACCTCCGGAAGGTCAGGGAAGGCGCCAAGCATAAAATCGTTCTGCGTCGTTATGACCGTCAGCCTTCGGACAAAAAATTCCAGATTCTCGTGTGCGGAGGCACGGGCTGCACCTCGTCGGGCAGCAAGTCCGTGCGGGCGGCCTTTGAGGAGTCGCTCAAAAAGCACGGTCTGGATCATTCCTGCGAAGTCGTCACCACCGGCTGTCACGGCTTCTGCGAACTCGGCCCCCTGGTCATCGTCTACCCCGGCGGCAATTTCTATGTGCGCGTAAAGGCCGAGGACTGCGAGGAAATCGTCACAAAAACCGTCATGGAAGGCAAGCTGGTGGAACGCCTGCTCTTCCAGGGACGCACCGGCAAGACGCCGCGCAAGACCTACAAGGAAATGGCGTTCTACAGTCTGCAGAACCGTCTGGTGCTGCGCAACTGCGGACGCATCGACCCCGAAGACATTGAGGAATATATCGCCAGCGGCGGATATGAAGGGCTGGCCAAAGCCCTGGAAATGGGCCCCGAAAAAACCCTTGAGGAAGTGAAGGCTTCCGGTCTGCGCGGACGGGGCGGCGCGGGCTTCCCCACCGGACGAAAGTGGGAGTTCACCCGCATGGCCGAAGGCAGCCCCAAATACATGTGCTGCAACGCGGACGAAGGCGACCCCGGCGCGTTCATGGATCGCTCCGTGCTGGAAGGCGACCCCCATGCCGTGCTGGAAGGCATGCTCATCGGCGCGTGGGCCGTGGGCGCAACCGAAGGCTATGTGTATGTGCGCGCGGAATATCCGCTGGCCATCCACCGCCTTCAGGTGGCCATGAGGCAGGCCGAGGAAATGGGACTGCTGGGCGACAATATTCTGGGCACTGACTTCTGTTTCCACCTGAAAATCAAGGAAGGCGCGGGCGCGTTCGTGTGCGGAGAGGAAACCGCCCTTCTCCAGTCCATTGAGGGCAAGCGCGGCATGCCGCGTCCGCGTCCGCCCTTCCCGGCGCAGTCCGGCGTGTGGGGCAAGCCCACCGTGCTCAACAATGTGGAAACCTTCGCCAACGTGGCCCGCATCATTACCGACGGCGCGGCGGCCTATACCTCGCTGGGAACGGAAAAGTCACCCGGCACCAAGGTCTTCGCCCTGACCGGCAAGGTCACCAATACCGGTCTGGTTGAAGTGCCCATGGGCACTTCCATGCGCCAGATCATCTTTGACATCGGCGCCGGCATCAAGGGCGGAAAGAAATTCAAGGCCGTGCAGATCGGCGGTCCCTCCGGCGCGTGCCTGCCGGAATCCCTTCTGGACAGCCCGGTGGACTACGACTCCCTTACCGCGGCGGGGGCCATGATGGGGTCCGGCGGTCTGGTAGTGGTGGACGAAGACACCTGCATGGTGGATCTGGCCCGCTTCTTCCTGACCTTCACCCAGGCGGAGAGCTGCGGCAAATGCACACCCTGCCGTGAAGGCAGCAAGCGCATGCTGGAAATTCTGGAACGCATCTGCGACGGACGCGGCAAGGAAGGCGACATTGAGGAGCTTGAACGTCTGGCGCACACCATGCAGCAATCCGCCCTGTGCGCACTCGGCCAGACCGCGCCCAACCCCGTGCTCTCCACCCTGCGCTTCTTCCGGCACGAGTATGAAGCGCATATTCATGACAAGAAGTGTCCGGCCAAGGCCTGCACCAACCTCATGGAATACTGGATTGATCCGGAAAAGTGCATCGGCTGCGGCATGTGCGCCCGGGCCTGCCCGGTGAACGCCATCAGCGGCGAAAAGCGCCAGCCCCATGTGATTGACACCAAAAAGTGCATCAAGTGCGGCACCTGCATCACCAAATGCAAGGTGCAGGCCGTTACCCGCCGATAGCCGGTCAAGGAGAATACGAACATGAGTAAAACCGTTACTCTTACCATAGATGGCCAGACTCTCACCGTGCCCGCCGGTTATTCCATCTGGGAAGCCGCGCATCAGGTAGGCATCAATATCCCCAATCTCTGCCACCATCCCGCCCTGCGTCCCGAAGGCTCCTGCCGGGTATGCGTGGTCAAGGTCAAGGGCGCGCGCAATCTTTCTGCCTCCTGCGTAACCAAGGTGGCCGAAGGCATGGAGGTTTCCACCCACACGCCCGAAGTTCTTGCCGTGCGCAAGAACATCGTGGAGCTTCTGCTTGCCAACCACCCGCGCGACTGTCTCTCCTGCGCGCGTTCCGGCAACTGTGAACTCCAGAAGATCGCCTCGGACATGGGTATCCGCAAGATTCCCTACAACTACAACCGCCCGCCCATGAAAAAGGACGAGGGGAACCCTTCCATCACGCGCGATCCGGCCAAGTGCATTCTGTGCGGACGCTGCGTGCGCATGTGTTCGGAAGTGCAGGGCATCGGCGTGTACGGCTTCACATGGCGCGGCATCAATTCCCGCGTTTCCCCCGCCTTCGACCTGCCGCTGGACAAGGCTACCTGCACCTACTGCGGTCAGTGCGCCAAGGTCTGCCCTACCGGGGCCATCACCATCCACAACGATACCGACAAGGTATGGGCGGCTCTGCGCGATCCGGAAAAGATCGTCATGGTTCAGACCGCGCCTTCCGTCCGCGTGGGGCTTTCCGAAGCCCTGGGCGGCAAGCCGGGCGATATCGTCACCGGCAAGATGGTCGCGGCCCTGCGTCAGCTCGGCTTTGACAAGGTGTTCGATACCAACTGGTCGGCCGACCTCACCATCATGGAGGAAGGAACCGAGTTCATCCACCGCCTCAAGGACGGCGGCGTCATGCCCATGATCACCAGCTGCTCGCCCGGCTGGGTAAACTACATGGAAATGTTCTATCCCGAACTCATTCCGCATTTCTCCACGGCCAAAAGTCCGCAGGCCATGTTCGGCACCATGCTGAAAACCTACTACGCGCAGAAGATGAATATTGACCCGGCCAAAATCGTGTCCGTATCCATCATGCCGTGCACGGCCAAGAAGTTCGAGGCCCAGCGCCCCGAACTCTCGGCCAGCGGCTTCCGCGATGTGGATGTGGTGCTGACCACGGTGGAACTGGGCCAGATGATCCGCGAGGCGGGTCTGAACTTCCAGGCTCTGCCCGATGAACAGTTCGATCCGCTCATGGGCGTCGGTTCGGGCGCGGGCACCATCTTCGGCACAACCGGCGGCGTGATGGAAGCGGCCGTACGCACCGCGTACGAACTGCTGACCGGCAAGGGGCTTGATCCGCTGGAACTTGCGCCGGTGCGCGGCATGGAAGGCATCAAGGAAGCCACGCTGACCATCGGCAAGACCAGGGTCAAGGTGGCGGTGGCCCACAATCTGGCAAACGCCCGCAAGGTTTGCGAAGCCATCAAGGCCGGAAATCCGCATGGCTGGCACTTCATTGAAATCATGGCCTGCCCCGGCGGCTGCATCAACGGCGGCGGCCAGCCCATCAGTCTGGAAATGGACACGCCCGTCAAGCGTCAGGAAGCGCTCTACACCGACGACCGCAACCTGCCCATCCGCAAGAGCCACGAAAACCCCGAGGTTCAGGCCCTGTACAGGGAATTCCTCGGCGAGCCCAACGGCCACAAGGCCCATCAGCTCCTGCACACCCACTACCGCGAACAGATTCGCGGCTGACACTGATGTAACCCCATGAGAAAGCCCCCGGAACAGTTATTGTTCCGGGGGCTTTCTCATGGATTGCCGAAGCATTTTCTCGTCGACCGGCTCGCTTGAGCCTTTGCGCGAGCCGCACAAGGACTCCGCGCCCGAATCAAACCGCCCCCCCGGAGAAGATCTTTCGCTCTCCGGGGGGGCACGCTTTTTCCAGTATGCGGTCTTGGAGCGTTTTGCATTTGAAAATATCTGCCGGCCGGCTTCTGTGTTCCGGCCCGCAGATTTCACGCCTCCACCGGAGCTTGCCGCCGCAAGTCAATTGCGGCGGTGCCGGAGAAGAGGGGCGGCGCGGCGCTCTGGCCGTCAGCGCGCTTTTTGCGGATAAGGAGAGAGGAGATGAGTCTCCCCCCTGCCCGGTTCCGCAGCTCATTTCATGAGCGAAATGCTCTACAGGAAGCTCATGAGATTAAGCTGCATGATCATGGAAGAAGACTGGAGAACGGACTGATAGGCCATCTGCTGCTGGGCGAGTTTGGTCACAAGCTCCGTCAGATCCACATCCTCAATGGTGCTCATGCGGTCTTCCATATCGAACCGGCTTCCCTCGAGAATATTGAGGTTCAGCTCGGCCCGCTGTTCCTTGCCGCCCACGGCGGCAAGGCTGGTCAGCAATCCTTCGGAAGCTGTCTTGAGATTGGCCAGAGCCTCCTGACTGCCGGCCTGAACACCCGTTTCCGCCCATACCAGGAACTCGGAAACCGTCTCGAAAATATTTTTGGCGCTGCCGTCCATGGCGGCGACGGGGCCGCGGCCGTCCGGAGGCGTATACAGGCCGCCGAAGATATCCTTGCCCGCATTGGTCACGGTGAGGAATTCACCTTCTGCTATTTCCAGCCCCTGATTCGCGCGCTGCGGGCGCACCACGAACTGCTGCCCGGCCGCCAGCGTGCCGGCCGCCCCGGGAGTGACATCCAGATAACCGCCCGGCACATTAAGACGGATCTTGCCGTCGCCCGCATGGGTGGTGGCCGTGGCCGTCTGCCAGGTGATCCCGTTGTCCGTGCTGTAGGAATACTTCACCGTTCCGTCGGTATTGGCAAAGGCGTCCTCATCCAGCCGGATGCGCACATCCTTGTCAAAATTTCCCTTGGCCGAAGTGCTGGTGATCACACTGGAGCCGTAACTGTCCACCTTGGGTTCGGGGTCGTTGTCATCGCCGTTGTAATAGGCCGCCTCCCGGATAAAGAGCATGGAGCCGTTGTCGCGGGCCGTGGGTTTGTCCGGATCATAGGCTTCCACCGTCACCCGCGGTTCCTGCGGAACCTTGACAGTCACGCCGTCAAGATCCAGCTCCGTACCCCCGGCGGGGAGAGTTTTGGTCACCCAGGTTTCCCCGCCATCCGTGGAATACTCGTATTCCACTTCATCCGTGCCCAGTTCGCCGCCGGTGGGAAAGCGCACCATGACCGTGGTATCGGAAGAGCCGGAAACCTCCCAGACAGGAGCCTTGTCCTTGTTGGGATCAGCCGGATCTATCGTCGCATTGGTAGCCGTGACCGCCAGTCCGATCTGATACGGCGTGGTTCCGGTCTTGTGCCCGGCAAACAGATGCTCGTCCCCGTACTGGGTATTGGCGATATTCACCAGCTGCTCGAAAAGCTGACGGATTTCATGACTGGCCTGCTTGCGGTTCTCGCTGGTCAGCGTGCCCGTGGCGAGTTCCTCGGCCTTTTCCTGCAGGGAGGAAAGAATCACCTGCGCCTGGGTCAGGGCGCTGTCCGTGCTGCGCAGCCAGGCCGCCGCGTCATTGGTGTTGCTCTCGTACTGCTCATTGCGCGCGATGGCGGAACGATAGTTGAGTACGCGGACCATGCCCACCGGATCATCCGAGGGACGGTTTACCTTTTTCTGCGAGGAACTCTGAATATTGCTTTCCATGTAATTGGCAAGCGTGCGATTCATGTTGCTCACAAAACTGTTGTACATGGAGCGTTGGGCTACGCGCATGGCGGTCTCCTTGTTGCCTGTTTACTGCTTGAGGCCGAGTATGGTTTCCAGCATCTGATCGGCGGTGGTGATCAGCTTGGCGGCGGCAGTGTACGAATGCTGGAATTTGATGAGATTGGTCATTTCCTCGTCCAGGTTCACGCCGGAAATGGACGCGGACTGCGTGTCAAGATCTTCCGCCAGCGAAGTATTGTAGGATTCGTTGAACATGGCTGTTTGCGTCTCGGAACCCACCAGTCCCACCAGAGAGGCATAATAGCTGGTCATGGAGCCGGTGCTGTTCTCCCACATGGTGGAGATGGTCAGTTCCTTGGTGGAAAGCTGGGCGATGCGCGCGGCGATGATGCCGTCGCCTTCGTTGCCCTCGCTCATGCCGTCCACGCTGTGCGCGTTGACGTACTGCGGATTCTTGAGCAGCAGGGGGTTGAGGCTGATGTCGCCCGCCTCGGACCCCTGGAAGAAGGTATTCAGCCCCAGGGCAGCCATCAGGCCGGTGGAGTCCGACCCCATCTTGAAATTCACGCCGTCCGCGGCCTCAATGTGCAGCTTGCCGCCCTGGATGGTGGCGGTAAGCAGGTTACGGCCCGGATTGTCCGGATCCGGAAAACTCTGGTTGATGGCGCGGGCCACATCTTCCAGCGAATGCTTCGCGGGATCGAAATTGACCTGATTGTCCGGATCATAGGGGTCACTGAAATTCAGAACATTGTTGACAGGAATGCTTTCCCCGGTATCCGCCTTGTAGAAGTACACGCTCAGGCTGCCGCTCGTGAGCTTGTCCTTGTATGTCAGGGAAGAAAAGGGATCCCCCAGGGGCTTGGAAGGGTCTTCCACGCCGTAGGTCCCCTGCATGTTGGTCAGAGCCTCAAGGCCCGAACCCTGCGAATGCAGGGCGTTGACTTCCCAGATCAGCGTGTTGGCCAGAGCGTCCAGCTTGTCCTGGTAGCGCCCCACATGGTAGTCGCGCACGCTGAAATAGGCGGCCAGCTTGCCCCCGCAGATCCGGTCGGGGTTGTCTTCCCCGCTGTCAAAACTCTGAGGCGTGATGTTCAGCGGTTCACGGGTGGGCGAACACCACTGGATATTGCTTTTGGGAACGATGGTAAACGTGTCGCCGGGCATGAGCGTCGCGCTGGAACCGTCGGCATTGGCGAAGGAAATCTCCAGATTCTTGACCTTGACGGTCTCGCCGGCGGGCGGCACATCAAAGGTGGCAATCTGGCCGTTTTCATCGCGCAGCCAGCTCTTGCCGCCGTCCAGCGAAACGCGGAACCTGTTCCCTTCCAGCATCTCCAGCGTGTACTCATGGGAGTCGGAACCGGAAAAGGTCAGCTCCCCGTCGAAGTTCTGGCACTGCTTTTCATAGTAGGGAGCCGCAACCTGAAGCGAATACACGGCATCTCCCTGCAGCAGGGGCTGCCCCGACGCCGTGAACAGTTGAAAATCGCGCGGACCGTTGTCCACCACGCGCACGTCGATCAGTTCCGAAATCTTGCGCACCAGCTTGTCGCGCTCGTCATACAGGCTGTTGGGCGTATTTACTCCTTCCACATAGGAAGAGGCAATCTGCTTGTTGATCTTGCGCAGATTTTCCAGATAGGTGTTAATCTGTGTGACGCTCTGGTTGATGTAGTCGTCCATCTCGCTCTGAACGTTGGCCAGCGTGTCGTTCGCGTTCCGCAGGAGTTTGGCGAGATTGTCGGCCTGGGTCAGCAGATTCTGGCGGGTGGCCTCATCTTCCGGCTTGCTGGCCAGCTTGCTCCATGACGCGAAAAATGTGGCGAGCTGAGCGCTGATGCCGTCTGTATTGGCTTCGTTGAAAATGCTCTGCACGCTCTGGAGAATGGTGGACTGCTCGGACCAGCGCTGCTGCTGGGTAAAGCGGTTGAGGAAGGAGTTTTCCACAAAGCGGTTGAAATTGCGGTAGACCTCGGCGGCATACACTCCCTGGCCGATCTGCCCGGGACGGGCGTCCTGCGGACGCAGATCATCAAAACGGACGCTCTGCCTGCTGTACCCCTCGGTGTCCACGTTGGCGACATTGTTGCCCGTGACGCTGAGGGCCGTCTGATTGGCGAAAAGAGCGCTGTTGCCGATACCGAGAAGAGTGTTGACTGCCATGCTTGACCTCGAAAAACTTTGCTATCGCGTCCGGCTGCCCGCCGACCGCAAAATTTCAACCCCAAAACAGCTCAAAGGCTTTCCAGAACATTTTGCTCCTGAAAATACCTGCCCATACCCCGTGTTCCGACTCGCAAGTTTCACGCCTCCGCCGGAACTTCACGCCGCAAGTGTATTGCGGCGACACCGATGAAGGGGTGCCGCGGCGGATGCCCCGCCCGACTCCGCGGAGCATTTCAGGCGCGAAATGCTCCAGAGCATGACGCTCTACAGACGGGCATTGAGCAGGGCCGCGTCCGGCCGTACCTGAGCGTATGCACCCCCGCGATCATAGGTCTGGCGCTGGGGGGGCAGCAGCCGCTTGTGCAGATAATCCATCAGTTCCTTGCTCTGATCCATGAGTCCGAGGGAAAGCTGGGTGTTCCGCGTGGCCTGGCGGGCGCAGGACTGCTCCAGCTCATCAATGACTTCCCACAGCCCGCGCAGCGCGGCGGCCTTGCGGGGGCCTTCTCCGCTTTCTCCCGCGTCGCTCTGCTCCAGCAGATCCGCATAGTCCCGCACCTTTCCTCCGCCCAGACGGCGCACGGTATTTTCCTTTTCCACCGCAAGCTGGCGCAGCAGTTCATGAATGGAAAATTCCTGAGCCATAATCGCATTGGTATCCCTGCTCACAAGGAGGGAAAATTCTTCCTCCAGCAGAGAGGAAAGCAGCTTCAGGGCTCTGGCCTGACGGTCAAGATTGCCGAGTATGATATCGTACATCGCGTATCCCTTTCCGGAGCTACCGGGCGTCGGCAAGCAGCGTATCTGCCTGTCGAATCAGGGGTTCAGGGTTCAGGGCCAGGTCGCCCCGGCGAACTTCAAAATGGACATGCGTGCCGGAAGCGCGGCCGCTCGCCCCTGCCCTTGCAAGTTCCGTGCCTGTACTGACGGTCTGTCCTGCCCGCACTTCGATGGAACGGTTATGCCCGTAAAAGGTGCGCAGTCCGTCCCCGTGCTCCACCACCACCAGATTGCCGAGTTCAGGATGTTCCCCCGCAAAACTTACCACACCGCCTCGTGCGGCGCGCACCGCTTCTCCCGGCTCGGCCTTGATATCCACCCCCGCATGCCATGAGCGCCGTCCGGTAAAGGGATCGGCCCGCCAGCCGAAACCGGAGCTGATATCCCCGGACACGGGAGCTTCCAGGCTGCCCCGGGCCGGAGCGGGATTGCCCAGCGCCACGGCCCCGCGCACCGCTTCCGGCGCGGACAGCGCGGGACCGCCGGACTGCACGGGGACGGCCATGTCCGGCAGTCCGGAGGAAACAGGATACGCTTCGGCCAGTGCCGTCATGGTCGTATTCACCGACGCGAGGGAGGGACGAACAGCCCCGGTCATGGATACGGCAAAGTTGGCCGCTTCGGAGCGGGACGCATAGAGGGGATTGCTGAAGCGCGAAGGAACGAAACGCGGCTGAATGCCCGCCAGAGGATCAGCCGGAGTCTTTGCCTCCGCTCTTTCCGGAGCAGGCACGCTCTCCGGAACAGGCATGGAAACGGGCTGAGCCGCGGGCGCGGCGGTACGCGCCGGCTCCGCCTCATAGGGGCTTCCGCTGGAAATGGCGCGGGGGGGAACGGGACGCTGGGCCTCACGCATGGCCTGAAGCATTTTTTCCGCGCTGGCGCTGCGCTGATTGGGAGGCAGATTGGTTTGATACCTCACCCGGATGACCGTGGGGGCGGGCTGCGCTTCGGCGGCGGGCGCTTCGGCCGTGCCGGATGCTGCGGCGTTTTGCGCGCGCGGATTCTCCGGCCTGCCGGATACGGAACCGGGCGCGGCTCCATGCACGGGCGCCTCGCCTTTCATCTGCTGAAGAGTAAGACGGGGATTCGATGCGGATGCCAGAGACACATGGACATCTCTGCGGCCTGCGGACCGTTCCGGCCGGGCCGGGGCCGCGGGAGCGGATGCCGCCACCGTGTTCCGGAGTTCGTCAAGAGTTTGACGGACGGGATCATTCGCTGAAATGCCGGATGCCGGAACCGGCGCCTCTTCTTCCGCTCCTCTCTCCGTATTTCCGACGGCAGAACGGGACGCCGCTGCGGACGAAATTTCTCCCGCGCGTCCGGCCGCGGAAGAAGTTTCCGCGCGTGCAGGCAACGCTCCGGGGAGCGTTGCCGCAGTGTTCTCCGCCGGCGCGTCTCCGACTCCTTCTGCCGGAGCCTCACCATCATAAATGGACGGTATGGCGGGATTCGCCGGGGAAGACCGTCTTTCGGCAGCACGGGTGAACGCTCCCGCAGGGGAAGATTCCACGGAGGCGGCAGCAGCGGCATCCCTTCCGGAACGGACGCCGCTGCCGGAAGACGGCAGCAGCGGCGCGGGTTCAACATTCAGCTCCGGGCGGCGTGAGGGACTGATCCGCGAGGCTTCACCGATATTGGCCTCATTGCGGCTCATCTGACGCATCATCATATCCGCCAGGCCGATGCCGCCGGCGCTGGTGACGCTCCTGGCGAGTTCCTGATCATACATGGACATCCAGAACTCTTCTTCCTTGCTCTTCATCAGCCCTTCCTTGGGAAGGGTGGCGCGCATCTGTTCCCACATCTTCTGAATGAAGATTGATTCAAAGCCTTCGCAGGCCTGGCGCATCTTCGCGCGCCTGGCCTCATCGTCGGCTCCGCCCTGCGCCAGATTTTCCGCCATGCCGCGCCGGGCGGCGAGCTCCTGCTGTTCCGCCGCGCCGAGGGCGAGACGGGGGTCCATGCCGTTTTCCATATTAAATAACCTCCAAATCCGCGTACAGGGAACCGGAAGCCTTGAGATTCTTCAGAATGGAAATGAGATCGCGCGGGGCCGCTCCTATGGCGTTCAGCCCGTCCACAAGCTCCTGAAGCGTGGCGCCTTCCACCAGATTGAGATGACGGTTTTCCTCACGGGTCTGCAGATCCGTGGTGGGCGTCACCACGGTGGTGCCGTTGCTGAACGGGCCGGGCTGGGACACCTGGGCGCTCTCCTGCACCGTCACCTGCAGATTGCCGTGAGCCACCGCCACGCGGGCGATGCGCACGTCGCGCCCGATGACGATGGTGCCGGTTTTTTCATCCACCACCACCTTGGCGCGTGATTCGGGCGTGACCTCCAGATTCTCCACCGTGGCTAGCAGCGGCACAAGATTGCCCTGATAGGCGGAAGGAACCTTGATCCGCACTGTGCTGATATCCGGCGCGCTGGCATACTGGCCGCCCATGCTCTTGTTCAGCCGTTCCACCACCTGCTGGGTGGTGGAAAAATCGGCAATCTGCATATTCAGGGTAAGTTCTTCCTGGGAGTTGAAGCTGAAGGGCACTTCGCGCTCCACAATGGCCCCGCCGGGAATGCTCGCCACCGTGGTGCTGTTCTTCTGTGTCCGGGCCGCCGCCCCCGTGGCGGAGTATCCCCCCACGATGATCGCCCCCTGGGCCAGCGCGTAGATCTTGCCGTCCACGCCCTTGAGCGGCGTCTGGAGCAGCACACCGCCCTGAAGACTGGTGGCGCTGCCGATGCTGGATACCGTCACATCGACATTCGACCCCGCCTTGGCCGACACCGGCAGACTGGCAGTAACCATGACCGAAGCCACGTTGCCCGCCTTCAGGCTGCGGCTGTCCACGGCGACGCCCATGCGCTCCATCATGTTAATCAGGCTGTCCTTGGTGAAGTTGTCCTTGGTGTCGCCGGTGTTGCCCAGCCCCACCACAAGCCCGTATCCGACAAGCTGGTTGCTGCGCACGCCGGAAAACGTGGCGATATCCTTGATGCGCACTGCCTCGGCAGTGCCGGGCAGTACAAGTGGCAGCGCGATGCTCAGCACGCTGAAGACGACAAGAATCCTGGATGTGAAACCGGGGCGGCGCGTCATGATCATGACATTGCACTCCTGATAAAAATACTTGTAAATACACAAGGTTATATGAAATTTCACCGTGAAGGCAACACTGAAAACTCCTTCGCGTGAAGTGCTATGCGAAGACCGTGCCAAAACGGGAGATATACAGCCATTCAGCGTAGGACGAATATAATGAGGCGTTGGGAAACGCGCGATTTATGGACATTGCTTAATATTGTCTATATTTTTCCTTCGGGAGAACATGTTGGGCGCAAGTCTGCCGGACAAAATCTTGCGAAAAAGCCCAATTCACCGATTTTTCCGTCAATATTTCCAATAAGGTCAAAAAATACGGGTATTTTCCATGACAGCTTTCTCCTGTGAAACTATCTCTGTCTTCCTTTTTGCCTTTATCAGTCCAACGCTGTTCTTCTGTGCCAACAACACACAGTTCTTTACCAGAAACCAGATTGTCCATTCCCTCCTCATTTCGGGAGTGTCCGGCATTGCCGCAGGCTGTGTGTTCTCTCTCTTTCCCTCACTTCCTCCGTATGTCATTTCCACTGCCGCTCTCGGCTGCTTCATGCTTCTTTGCGAACGGATGATTGTGGAACTCCTGCCGCATAAGCGGATGCGCCTTTTCACCGTTTCGGGAGTATTCCTCACCTTCTCCGGCTTGACGCCATTTGCCGGATTATGGCCGCTGCTCTTCTTTCTGATACTGTTTGCGCTGCTTTCCCTCTATGATTTGCGGAGAAACTGGAATATCCCTAAGCGCGCAACATTTCACAATTTTCAGAAACGACATTCCTCTGGTTCCAAGAGCTTCACGGAAAAACCGGATGTCTTTCTGCTTCTTCTTGAATCCTTCCATTCCCGAAAGGCGCTTGACCTTCTGTATTCCTGTGATGATCAGGATACGGAAAGCTTTCTGCGTCAAAACGGGTTTACGATATATGACGACATATTCAGCAACAAGCATAATACAGAACTGTCTCTTGCCGCACTGCTTTCCCAGACCCTCGACTTCGATGCTCCTCCGGAGACCCTGTATCGCTTCCGCGATAACGGCTATAAGGTATTTTTCTTTGATACCATTGCATTCCTTTCCTCCCGGTACTCGGAATTCCTTGATACGGAAAACGCGGGGCTTCAGCCCCGCCATATCGCCCTGTATCGTTTCGCCGGGCCGCTTTTCGCCCAGTCGCGCTGGCTGCGTGTCTTCGCGGGCGGCAGGGACCCCTTTGCCACAACGGAATCCCCCATCACGTTCGAGGACATGAAAGGCGCGTTTGAACGGCATCTCTCCACACCCGACGATTCCCCCGGCTTTCATATTCTCCACTTCGGCGCCAGACACTTCAGTGGGCAGTGGTATGATTTACGGAATCCTGCTAACGTATATCGGGCTGCCTATATCCGTGGAGCTGAACAGATACGGGAGATAGTGTCTCTCATCATGCATTCCGCCCGGGCCGCCGGACGAAATCCCCTTATCGTCGCCATAGGCGATCATGGAGCTCTCCGTTTTCGAGGCTCCTTCAACGGTCCTTCGGACCCTGAAAGCAATGTCCGCCTGCATGGCCTTGACCCCGGCCTGCTGCCTTACGACTTCTTTTCCGTTCTGTTCGCCGTCCGCTGGGGGCAGGTTTCCAGGCCAGCCCGTATGCCGCACAGCCATGTCAATGTCTTCCGGCATATCTGTGCCGCGCTGGAAGGGCATTCCTCTCCCTCAGGGCAGGATGAGCCGGATATCTCTCTGCTGGCCGATCAATATGTCCTGGCGCGTTCCGGCAAACCCGTCTCTCCCTGGGAGAGATGGGAAGAGTCGTCTTCCCCCACCAGTCTCTTTACCCTTATCAGGCCGGAAACGCCGCTGCGCGAGACCATGACGCAAATCCGTCTGGCGTGGAGCCGCAAGGACTTCCCTCTTGCGGAAAGCCTTGTTGAAAAGCTGGAACGGATGCCGCATGCCGAACTCCGGAACAACGCGCCGGATGCAGCGGCCATTTTCATGGCCTCGGATCGCCGGGAAAAGGGGCTTGCCCTCATGCGTGACGAACTTGCCCGCAACCCGCGCAGCGAAGAGCTGAAACTGAGACTGGCGCGTCTGCTGATTGCGCTGAAGCGGCCCGAGGATGCTCTGGAAATGTCGGACGGCGCGCCTTCCTCTTCCAGCCCGCAATTTCTGTATGAAATGGCACGCGCATCATGGCTGTGCGGCCGACCGGATCAGGCGGAAGATACGCTGCTCCGGCTGTGGGAATCCGGCACGCAGACCCCGGTCCGGTTCAAGCTGCAGGTTTCCTGCCTGCTCACTCTGGCAATGGAGCGGCGCGGGGAAGAACCCTGCTCCTGGCTGCTGCACCAGATGAATGCCCTCACCGAACAGGATCCGCTGTTCCTTCCCATGGAACTGCAGATCATCATACAGCGCCTGGCGGCCGGGGATCGCCCCGGAGCGGAAGAGCGCGCATGGCCGCTGCTGCAGCGCGCGCCTTACCTGTTCGGCCTTGCCTTTCTGCTGATGGACGGGAGGCTCCAGGCCGGAGACTTCCCGGGCATGGAGGAACTCATGAAGATATTTCATGGCTCCATGAGCGCTTCTCCCGCTCTGTTCGGACAGGCATGCTGTCTTGCGAGGGCGGGCAATCTGCCGCTCGACCCCGCGCGGACGCGGGCTGCCGATTCCTGGCTCGCGGAGACGGGAGCCTCCGTATTGCACACCGGATGTTTTTCCGGCAAGTGGTATGCCGCGCGCTACAGCCGTACCCCGCACCACGGCCCCGGAGCGCAGCCGCCTCTGAGCCACTACCTTACGCGCACGCTGCTTGACCTCACCAGTCCCAACCCTCTGTTCGACACTCGCTTTTATCTCGGCAACTGTCCCCATATTTTCGGTTACGGCCTGCTGCCGCTGCTTGCCCGTTCTGATACGCGCCTGACCTCTCCGGAGTTTGATGAAGAAAGCTATAAAGAGCTGCACGCCTGCCTTCTGTACTCAAACGAATCCCCCATGGCCCACGCGCTGCAAACCGGCCCTTGTCCGCCGCAGGAACCTTCCGGAAAAACGCGATGACATGCCGCCATCCCCGTTCTTTCTCTGCCGCTCCGAACGGAATCCGAGGCGGGTCGGGGCGTCTTATCCCGCCAGATGACGCAGGCCGCGCAGGGCGCTGTTCAGCAGAGGACGCAGCTCGTCTCCCTTCACCAGCCACATCACTCCAAGGGCGACGGCAAGAAAGACATACTCCCCAAGGCTCCCGGTGCGGCACAGATTGAGAGAAAAGCGCGGAGTGCGGGAAAAGGGCATCAGCGGCACGCCCGAGGGCGTACACATATCCAGCAGAACATGCGCCATGCCTCCCAGCCCGAGCCCGGCCAGCAGCACGGGCAGTTCCGTCAGGCCGGGAACCAGACGGGCCAGTCCGGGCGCGGCGAAAGCGGCAATCCAGATTGCCAGCCACCACCCCAGCCAGTGCGTCGTCCGGCGGTGAATCTTGTAGAATGCCTTGCGCTCGTTGGGAAAAAGCCCGGCGATTTTCTGGTCAATGACATCCGGCGCGATGCTCCCCATCCATGCCGCCCCGACAGCCAGCGGAGGCAGCCCGGCCAGCAGCGCGGCCCCCGCCCCCACAACCTGATGCGTAATCCATTTCATACGGCGTCTATCTCCCCCCACGCGCGCGGCGCAGTTCTTCCCGCGCGTGGGCCTGCCGCGCGGCGGCGGCCAGATCTGCGGATACCACCGCGCGCCCTATGGGCCACAGGGCAAGGCTTGCCAGCTTGACATGCTGCCAGGCAAAGGGCAGACCGATAATGGTCACGGCACAGGCTGCCGCCGAGGCCAGATGTCCGATAGCCAGCCAGATGCCCGCCAGCAGCAGCCAGATGATATTGCCCGCCGTGCCGAAGGCTCCCGTACCGATATCGTCCCGGCCGGTCAGCATGTCGCGCCGGACGACATCCTTGCCGAAGGGGAAAAAGGCGAAGGAACCCAGCACAAAGCAGGCCCGCGCCCAGGGAATGCCGATGATGGAGATGAACGCCAGCGCACCGAAGAACCACCACGCCAGCCCCATGACAAAACCGCCGAGAATGAACCACAGAATATTGCCCAGCACGCACATGACAACTCCCCTTGTGCCCGGGAACGGCAGGGACGGCGGCTCTTCCGCCGTGCCGCATCATCCGGGCATTCCATCGATAAACCTGAACTTCACACAGATGGAAGACGCTTTCCGTCCAGAGGCTCAGACAAAGCTCCGCCGCGGCGAAGCGCGGAACGCGGCGCCCATGCCCCGCCGATAATGGCATATAACTTGCATAATATATCCTGCATGTCAAAATATTCCCGCATTGCCTTTTCAATACTGACAGACCCACCGGTTGTCCAGAAGGAGAACATATCATGAGCTGCCAATTCCGTGGAGCGCGAGTCATCATCACGGGAGGCCTCGGCTTTATCGGCTCCAATCTCGCCTGCCGGCTTGTTTCCGAAGGGGCTGACGTCACTCTGCTGGACAGTCTGGTTCCGGAATACGGGGGTTCTCTCCTTAATATCCGGGGGCTGGAAGACAGGGTCCGCGTCAATATCTGCGACGTGCGCGACGTGCACGGCATGCGCTGGCTCCTGAAAGGGCAGGACTATCTGTTCAATCTGGCCGGACAGACCAGCCATATGGACTCCATGCGCGATCCGTTCACCGACCTTGACATTAACTGCAAATCCCAGCTGGCCCTGCTTGAATGCTGCCGCGAGGTCAATCCGGGGCTTTCCGTGGTCTTTGCCAGTACCCGCCAGATCTACGGCAGGCCGGATTATCTGCCCGTGGATGAAAAACACCCCGTCCGCCCCACGGATGTCAACGGCATCAACAAAATGGCCGGAGAATGGTATCACATTCTGTATAACAATGTTTACGGCATACGCGCATGCGCCCTGCGCCTGACCAATACCATAGGCCCGCGCATGCGTATCCGCGACGCGCGGCAGACCTTTGTGGGCATCTGGATCCGCAACATCCTTGAGGGGCGTCCGATTGAAGTATGGGGAGGGGCGCAGTTGCGCGACTTCACCTATGTGAGCGACTGTGTGGACGCCCTTGTCCGCGCCGCCGTCCATCCTGCTTCTGCGGGGGCGATCTACAACCTGGGCGGGAGGGAAGTCGTCTCCCTTGAGGAGCTTGCCCGCCTGCTGGTGGATGTGGCAGGACAGGGAGAATACGTTATCCGGGAATTTCCCGAGGAACGGAAGAAAATCGACATCGGGGACTATTATTCCGACGCATCCAAAATCGAACGGGAACTGGGCTGGAAGCCGACGACCCCGCTGCGCGACGCGCTGGCGGACACTCTGGAATACTTCCGCCCCTGCTGGCAGGAGTATTGTGCATGTTCCAATCCATAGTCGCCCCATCCGCCGGATGACTCCGCAAGAGACGGACAGGGGGCGTGCGGACTGCCCCTCCCTGAAGGGATTGGTTACGGAAGAGAATTTCATCGGCTCCGCCGTTTTGTCAGCTTCTCTTTTCCCCTGCAGGGGAGGTTTCAAACCACAAAGGAATTTTTGATGAACGTGCCTTTCTGCGATCTGAAAATACTGTATGACGCCCAGCGCGGCGATCTGGACGCGGCATTCCGGCGCGTCATGGAAAGCGGCTGGTATATCCTCGGCCGGGAAGCGGAAGCCTTTGAACGCGAATTTGCGGAATGGTGCGGCGCGGCGTACTGCGCGGGAGTCGCCAGCGGAACGGACGCCGTCGAGCTGGCGCTTCGCGCGGTCGGCGTGGGGCCGGGAGATGCCGTCGCCACGGTTTCCCATACCGCCGTGGCGACAGTGGCGGCCATTGAACGCATGGGAGCCGTTCCCGTTCTGGCGGATGTTGAGCCGGATCGCTTTACCATGAGTCCGGCCAGCCTTGAACGCATCCTCGAAAATCATGACATCAGAGCGGTTCTGCCTGTCCATCTTTACGGCCAGTGCGCGGATATGGATTCCATTCTGCGTCTTGCCCGCGCGCACGGCTGCAAGGTGGTGGAAGACTGCGCCCAGGCCCACGGCTCGCTTCTGCATGGGAAAAAGGCGGGAACATTCGGCGATGCGGCGGCCTTCAGTTTCTATCCGACCAAGAATCTCGGCGCGTTCGGCGACGGCGGAGCCGTCCTTGTTCCGGACAGAGAAGCGGAATCACGGGTGCGCGAATTGCGCCAGTACGGCTGGAGGCGGCGCTATATCAGCGAGGAACCGGGCTTCAACTCCCGCCTTGACGAGCTTCAGGCCGCGCTGCTGCGCGTGCGCCTTGCCCGCCTTGACGCGGACAATGCCCACCGGCGGCGGGCGGCCGGACGTTATCTTGCCGGGCTGGCGGATATCCCCGGGCTGGAACTTCCCGTCATTGCGCCGGACTGTTCCCCGGTCTGGCATCTGTTTGTCGTCAGAACGCCGCGGGGGTGTCGTGACGCTCTTGCCGAGGCGCTGGCCGAACGGGGAATTGCCTCCGCCGTGCACTATCCCGTTCCCGTTCACCTTCAGCCTGCCTACGCGGGCCGGACAAGCGCCGATCCCGCGGGCCTGCCCTGTACGGAAGATCTGTGCGGCCGCATACTTTCCCTGCCCATGCATGCCCATATCTCCGATACCGACATCACCGCCGTCTGCGATGCGGTGCGCGCTGTTCTGGCCGGAGGACCCCGCTGAAATGGAGCTGAATCTTCATATCGTCCGTTCCCGGCTTCTGGAGGGGGACGCCAACAGGGCGTGGCTGAGCCTTGCCCCGCTTCTGACAACGTGCCCCGAGCAGGAACGGCCGGCCCTGGCGGAGCAGATAGCCGAAGCCGTGAAGCTCAACGTTGCCGATGCCGATCCCGTCGCGGCGGAACAGTTTTTCGGCCGCATGTTTCTTGCCTGCGGTCTGGAGGAAAAGGGAAAGCAGGCCCTGGCGCGGGCCGTCCGCTGGAAAGAGGCGCGGGCAAGGGCCGAACGGGAATTCGGCCTCGACTTCGACGATCAGGCGGCGCTGTATCGTTTTCTCGGAGCCAATGACTTCCGGGAATATGCGCGGGATCGCAGCGAATCACGGTCAGACGGCGCACGGCTGCTGCTCGACGAGCATACCGTGGCGTATCTTTTTCACGCCCAGCAGATGGAAAAATGTCTGCCCGTTCTGCGGCATTTTCCCGGCGCTCACTGGCTCACCGTGGGTGACGGCAGACACGCCTTTGAAGCCCGCTTTCTCATGCGGCACGGGGCAAAGGCTCTTCCCACCAATCTGGACCCGACTCTTCTGGAAGAAACAAAACAGCTTGGCCTCATTAAAGACTATCGTGTGGAAGACATGGAAAAGCTGTCCTTTCCCGACAAGTCCTTTGATTTTGTCTGCTGCAAGGACAGCCTGCACCACTGCCTGGCGCCATGGCAGGCCCTGTATGAAATGATGCGCGTCGCCAGGAAGGGCGTCTTCCTCATCGAGCCTTTTGATCACGGATTTCTCTCCAGCGCCATCTATGGAACGCGCAGCAAGCCGTTCCACTGGTTTGAGGAAGAACCAGGCAACTATGCCTATTCCTTTTCCGAGCGCGAGCTGGAAAAACTGTGCGTCAGCCGCGGCTGGCGCTGTCTGGCGGCGCGTGGAATCTGCAATCTCTGGGGACACGGCATCGAGGGCGCAAGCACCAGCCCCGACGACCTGCGCCGTCAGCGCGAACGGGTGGAACAGCTTGAAGGCATGGCCCGCCAAGGCAAGGCGGCCTATGTCAATCTTGGGGCGCTGCTGCTGCGAGATCTCCCGGGTTCCGCCTTCCGCCGCGCCCTTTCCGACGCCGGGTTCGCCGTCACGGATCTCCCGCTGAATCCCCACACGCGGCGCGCGGTTCTGCAAAGTCTCGATATCCTCTACAGCCGGAGTTAATCATGCCCCACGCCTATGCCACCTATTTCGACGTAAATTACCTGGTCAAGGGGGTCGCCATGATCCGCTCCCTGCTCGCCAGTGATCCGGGCAGTTCCGTCAGGGTGGTATGTCTTGATGACGATACGTTCCGCCTGCTTGCCCGGCTTGACATTCCGGGGCTGATTCCGGTTCGCCTCGCCGTGCTGGAAGCGGGCGACGAGGCTCTGGCGGCGGCCAGGGCCAACCGATCGCGGGTCGAGTACTACTGGACGCTGACCCCCACTGTGCTGCTGCGTTTTCTGAAAGACATGGAAAAAGGGGAGAGCCTCACCTATGTGGATGCGGACATGCTCTTCTTTTCCTCCGCCGAAGCCGTGTTTGATGAAATGGAAGGAAAGTCCGTGCTTATTCACGGTCATAATTTCCCCCCCCGCTATGCGTCCTTTGCGGTCAACGGCCTGTATAACGTGGGGCTGGTGAGCTTCCGCAACGACGGGGAAGGCATCAGGGTTCTGAACTGGTGGCGGGAACGCTGCAACGAGTGGTGCTATGACCGCTGTGAAGACGGCAAGATGGGCGATCAGAAATATCTTGAATCCTTCCCTTCGCTCACAACGCGCCTTGCCGTGGCGCAAAATCCCGGCATCGGCGTGGCCCCCTGGAACTATACCGGGTACAGTCTGGACGGGCAGGGGGAAGCGCCCCGCGTCAACGGCACTCCCACCGTGTTCTTTCATTATCACTCCGCCGCATACATCGCTCCCGGCTGTCTTGCGCCGTGCACCGATCTGCATTACCCCTGCACGCGCGACATGCTGCGCCTTTTCGCGGTGCCCTACCTGGAAGCCCTGGACGCGGCTCTGGCGGAAGTCAGAAAAATAAGGCCCGACTTTCGGGCCGGATTCAAGACCTCCGGCCTGACCACGGACATGTGCGTCATCGTCCGCAACGACATGGCGGAGTCCTTCCGCGAAGATTACCCCTGCATCCTGCCGCTGACGGAACATTTCAAGGTCTGCGCCTCATCCCAGTTTCCCGAAGGTCTGAAACAGTGCGGGCCTGTCATCCGCGCGGGCGCGCTTTCCTGGGTGGGTGACTACCCGGACTGGGAAAGCGCGGAACAGGCGGCCGGAGGCTATGACGATCGCGCGATTTTTGAAAAGACCCGGGATGCCGCCCGCGCTGTGCGGGACGGCAAGGCCCTGTGGGAACGTGACTCCGTCCTCTTCCGGGAGGAAGAGTGGAACTGGCCGCTGCTGGCCTCCCTGCTTGGCGTCGCGGCCCGTGACGGAGGCAGACTTCATGTTCTGGACTTCGGCGGAGCGTTCGGCAGCACCTGCATGCAGCACCGGACGGCCCTGGCCGGGCTGACAGAATGCACCTGGCATATTGTGGAACAGGAACATTTCGTCGCGGCGGGAAAAGCCGAGTTTTCAACAGATACCCTGCACTTTCACTCCACGCCGGAAGAAGCGTTCAACGCCGCCCCCATCAATGTCATCCTGCTTTCCAGCGTACTCCAGTATCTGCCCGATCCCTACAGTCTGCTCAAAAGGCTGCGCGGAACGAAACTGCCGATCATCGTGGATCGCACTCCCATGCTTCCGGATCACGACAGGATCACCGTGCAGCATGTTCCGGCATCCATCTACAAGGCGAGCTACGCCTGCCGCTGGCTGAACAGGCGCAGAATAGCGGGACTGCTGGAGTCGGCCGGCTACGTTCTTTCTCCATGGTATGACAGCGCGGTCGATCCCAAGGGTTTCGTCGGCGTCACCGCCATACCGCAGACAGCGCGCGCGGCGGACTCCCCGAAACTCACGGAAATTCCGCGCCCCCTGCGCGTCATGCAGGTCGATGACTTTTACCCCGGGTATCTGGATGCGTTTTACCGCGCACGCCCCGGCCTGACGCTCAAAAGCTCCCGCGAACAGATCGACGCCCTGCTGAAGGACGGCTTCAGCGCCGTCCATGCCGTCGTTCCCTGCCTCCCGAAGAACGAATGCGAAACCGAGTATTTCGTGCATCAGGCGCTTCCGTTGCAGCGGGCATGGGCCAGAGAGCAGAATCTGACGTTCCCTGCGGAAAACCCGGACTGGCAGGGGGAAATGATCCGCCGCAGGGTGGAGTCGTTCCGCCCAGATGTGCTGTATATGGCCGATCCTGTGCGTTTTGACGGCCGTTTTCTGGCGACGCTGCCGTTCAGGCCGCGCCTTGTCCTGGGCTGGAAGGGAGCGGATGTGCCGTTCAACGCCGACTTCCATGGATACGACGCCATCCTGTCCGGCCTGCCGAAACTTCTGCGCTTTGCGGAAACGCGGGGCGCGGGGCGCGGCGTCATGTTCCGCCCCGGCATGCCCCGCTGGCTTGCCGACGCTGTGGCGGACACGCCGAAGACCGTGGATGTCTGTTTTGTCGGCAGTGTTTCCCCCTCTCAGCATACACGGCGCATCTCCATGCTTGACGCCCTGGCCCGGGCCGCGTCGGAACACGGTTTTTCCCTCGCCCTGCACCTGAACTGCGACCCTCGCATGGCGACTCCGGCCATGCGGCCCTGGCTGCGCCCCCCCGTCTTCGGCCTCGCCATGATGCAGGCCCTTGCCGCTTCGCGCATTGTGGCGGATGACCGCGCAAAACACGGCGTCATCATGCCCGACGGCAGCAAGAAAATCGATCTGGGAGGAGAAGACACCATCAACATGCGCATGTTCGAGGCAACGGGAAGCGGAGCCCTGCTGCTCACGGAGGCCCTGCCGGGAGTACGTCGTTACTTTGAGCCGGGAAAAGAAGTCGCCGTATGGAAAGATGTGCCGGAACTCGTCGCCAGGACGCTCCATTATCTGGCACATGAGTCCGAATGTTCCGCAGTGGCGGAAGCAGGCCGGCGGAGATGCCTTGCCGAACATTCCATGGATGACACCGTGAAACGGTTCATGAAAATTATCCATGACAATTTGCCCGGCTGAGCCGTCATCCAGAAAAGAGAGCGTCCTTGACAAGACGGCAGGGCCGGTGAAATCCTTTTTCGCATCCCTTCCCTGTCAGGGAGGGGCCATCCGCATGCCCCCCGTCCGCCGGCTGACTCCGCCGCAGACGGAGAGGGGCGGCTGTGACTGAAACCTTCCAGGAGCATATAATGGGACTGCTTTCTCCGCGGACTCCAGAGCCTTTCGGATTTAAAAGCCCCGATGAAGCGGCTCGCGTCATCAATATTTTTCTTAACAACAATGAAAAACTGCGTCTTTTTGACGCCATTGCGGAAGCGGTCGAGCGTTTTCCGCATCAGGCCCTTCCCTTTCTGGTCGCTGCGGAAAAAGTCTATCACTCCATGGAAAATGCCAGCCGCTACGATCTGTACCAGAAACGGACTTTCGATTTCGGCATCCAGCCGGGAGACAAGGTGCTGGATATAGGCAGCGGACATCTGCCGTTTCCTCTGGCCACCCATCTTGCCGATCTCGCGATCAGGGACGGAAGCGTCGGACGAAACGGCATTCCCTTCCGCTATCAGGAGGGGAAACCCGTCTATGAATGCCCTGTGGAGCATACGCCGTTCAGGGACAAGGAATTCGACTTTGTCTACTGCTCCCACGTTCTTGAGCATTCTCCCGATCCCGCGCAGGCATGCAGGGAACTCATGCGTATTGCAAAGCGCGGCTATATTGAAACGCCGACCCGCGGCAAGGACATCTTCATGGTGACGGCGCAGGCTTCCCACCATCTGAATTACGTTGAACTGAACCATGATGTTCTGACGTTTTATCGCTACGAGCCATGGGAAATGCAGGGGCTGGGCCACGACATTCTCCTTCAGATGCACTGCCGCCCCCAGACGGACAGGGAACGTGCCTTTTCCGCCCTTCTTTATCTGTACCCCCGCCAGATCAACACCATGCTGCTCTGGGAAGACGATTTCAGGTTCAGGGTAAACTTCGACGTTCCGGCGGATATCTCATGACCGTTCTGCGCTCTTTCGCTTTGAAAAAGCCCGCAGTCGGGCAGGGCGAAGCTCCGCCGCAGTTCGCCTGCGGGCTGCAGACACGAGCGGCAGCGCAGGCTCCGGCGGCGTGAAACCTGCCGGCCGGACTCCCGCGTTCCGGCCGGCGCGCACTTTCAGTCACGAAAAGCTCTCAGGATGCGGGCTTCCTGTTCCATATCCGCCCGCAGATATACCTGCGCCACACGCCCCCGGCGCGCCCATTTTCTGACGGCCTTCTGTTCCCCGCAAATCCTCTTTTTCTGCTCTTCAGGATAAAATGAGGCGGAAACGACAAGCTCGGTGACCTGATCCTGATGCCGCTCCACCTGCGGCGTCGTATGCCATGAGCCGTCAAGCATGGAAAGCCGTTCCCTTGTCGCGGCGAGGATTTCGTCGGGCGTGCAGTGCCGGTAGGTAATGCCGCTTTGAAGGATATCTTCCGGCAGGCGTCTGTGAAGCCGCATCCTGAAACTTTCCCGCATGGTTATCCTTTCGCCCGATGGATGGAAAAACACCTTCGGAAGATAGAGCGCATCATAATGGGCAAATTCCCCATCCAGGGGCACGCAGTAATCGACGTACACCGTCGGGCGGCTGAACATCAGGGAAAGGACGTCAGGCCCGGAACTTGTCGATATGCACAAATCGCAGTTTGAAAAAAGCCATATGTCCATGAAGTCTGACCGGAAACGGCTTGCGTAGTCAATAATGCCGTCACCCCAGTCTATTTCCCTCTCCATGTCCCTGCCTGTCCTGATGACGTAATATCCCCTTTCCACCAGATACTGAGCTGTCTTGCGGTAATCATCAATATTTCCGTTGCGCAGCCGGGTCCACGAAAGTGTTTCCTTCGGATGATGCTGTTCCCCGTAGCCCGAGTCGCGCACATGCAGGCATGCAAACTTCGCATCGGCCGGGATGCCCATCTTTTCCAGTTCATTCCCCGCCCTGCACTGCTCCTGAAAAGAAAAGGAAAAGGCGGGACGCCCCCTGGACATGCGGGAAGCCGGATCACAGTAGAACCGGGGATTGGCCTTGCTGAACTCGTGCATCGCCGCGGCAGACCCCTCGGCCAGCCTGTACAACTGCGGGCCGACGGGCGAAAGCTCCAGAACATCCCCCCATTTTTCGGCCATATAGGTGTTTGCTACCGGCATTTCAGGGTCAAGCCCGATAATGTCAAGCGAGGCCGGAAGCAGCCTTGCCCCCTTGTACATGACATACAGCCAGGTATTCTGGATCAGGTGTCCGATGTTTTCCGTGAACAGACGACCGAAACGCACCGGGGCCAGAGGAAAAAGAGCCAGCGCGGCATAGACGGCTATCCGCGCAGCCTCGTCGCAGAGCGTGCCGTCCTCCCCATGTGCCTGTGACGCCAGAAACGCCCTGTACCATGACCAGAGGGTTTGCCGCACCGCGCCCTTGTCCCACTCCCGCCGTGCGAGACAGTGCGGACAGTACCAGACTCCGCGATCCTCCCGCGGAAACAGGGGGCTGGTGACGGCGATCCTGCTTTCCTTCCGGCACGCGGGGCAGACATCCCTCAGCAGCATGACGGGCCGCCCTTCGTGGCTGACAAGGGAATCAACAACAGGGCTGAAGGGATAGTCCATGTCCATGCCCGTCCTGCGCAAGGCAGTCACCCAGCGGGGAAGCGCCGCTTCCCCGGCGGGGGGAAGCTCCCCCGTTGCAGGAAAGCCGGCAATACGCAGTCTCAACGCATACAGCAAGCCTGCGGCCTCTTTCGGCAGGGACGGCGCGTTCAGCTCCGCGACTTCCGGCGCAAGGGCATCACGTTCGCCGCAGGCAAAGCGCAGACAGGCAAAGGCAAGGCGCTCATCATCCGGCAACGCCATTCCGGCAAGGCGCTCCGCGCACTCTTTCCATGCGCTGCCTGAATACAGCCCTTCACTGAGCATCTTTTCTGTTTCAGAACGCATATTCCCCCTCCATCGGCGTTGCCCGCCGGACATGGGCCTTTGATGCATGCTGCGGCTGAACGCCCCGGTCAGTCCTGAATATTTGCGGCTGAACCGGAGTCATGCGTTTTTCCGCACCCGCATGTTCCCGCCGGATCCCGCGGGAACGCGCGGACGGCGTATCCCCGTCTCTCCGGGGCGGCTTCCTGAAGATGGAGCGACCCCTGCCGCCCTTCCCCGGCGCCGTGCGCAAGATAATGAACAAACGGATTTTCGCCCTGACGGAAGACATCGCCATACCGTGCCAGATAAAAAAATGTGTTGAATCCGGGAGACGGATTCAGCCCTTCAAAAACCCCATGATAGAAAAAGTGGGTCAAAGGACGCATGCTGACGCCCTGCGGCTCCAGATATGTCTTGTGATAAAAATCGGCGTCGAAACGGCCCGAAGATTCCACACATGCCATCATTTCACGCATGACCAGCGAAACCTGCTGCCGGACGGGACGGAACTCCGGCTCTTTCCACCTGCAGGAAAGAGCGAGCAGCCCGATCCGTTCCTGGATACGGGCCAGACATGCCGGGTCAGCAGCATAGTCACTCTGCGCGGCCAGCAGAACTTCAAGCGCTCCGCGCGGATTGCCGAGACGTTCTTCGCAGAGGGCGCGGCAGAAAACGCCCCATACGCCCAGAGAGCTGCCGTGCGGAATACCGTGTTCGGCAAGAACGGAGCCGGCATCCTCCCACATGCGGGCATGGATCAGCGACAAAACCAGTATGCGGAAGCCCGCGACGACATCAGGCCCCTCTTTTTCCCCGTCTGGAGAGCCACCCCTGTCCGCAAGAGCCATGCACAGGCGCAGCGCGGTCGCGGCCGCCTCAGCTCCGGCATTGCGCTCTGCCTGCAGCAGGCAGAGCAGCCAAAGCCCCCGCGTATTTTCCGGAGCCGTTTTCAGCGATTCCAGACAGCTTTTTTCGGCGTCTGCCAGCCGTCCCATCGCGGCGCACCGCCACCCCCAGTCCAGCAAGACCTCCGCGGAAGGAGCGGTCTGAACCTGACGCCTCAGCCTGTTCATTGCAAGCGCAGCCTCTTCGTTTTCGCCGCCGCATAACGCCGCACGCAGACTGTCAAGGGAATCAGCCCTCGGGCAGGGAACAACATCGGCTGTTCTGAAAATATTTTTTATCTTCAGGTTCCATGGATCTATTGCAACGGCTCGCTGCAAAACAGATTGCTGTTTTCTGAGAGAATAGGGAACAGCCCTGTTCAGGGGATGTGCGTTTTCGGCAAAAATCCAGTTTGGCCCACGAATATGATCAGTGCACACCGATACTTCTTCCTGAAGATTCTTCGGCAGCACATTATCATCAGAAAGATGCGAAAAAATATAGCCAAAAAGATTTATCTGCGTTTTAATATCATATTCAATGGAAGCAGATCCCCAGCGTATTGCACAGAGAACGTCAAAATAATCACGACAGATCGCCGGCATCGTCATGCCGTTTTCTTTCAACGCTGCATTTAAATCGGAAGATGCGGCAATCCATTGAAAACCCATTTCCTTGCCGCCATGATCGGCTACAACAGCGACAAGCGCTTCCGGATCACGCTCCACTATCAACGAAGCCATTTCCTGAAGCTGCTCCATGGTGCGGCCATAACAGGCCCGGTATTCTCCGGGCCACGACTTTTTATTCTCTTCCCATGTACTTGAGTTTTCAGTATGTTTTGCACCAAAGCGGACAATATTGAACACAGGGCGGGCCGAGGAATCCTGTACGAAACCATGCAGGCGCACCTTGTTCAGGATATCCGTGTAGGCGGCTTCCGTATGCACGTCGGAAGTATAGGGATCAGATATGCCAATAGCCTTGCGCAGCAGCGACGACTGGGCGAACAGGGGCAGGAAGCTGCGGAACAGCTTCCTGCCTGCACCGCGCAGGGCAAACGACGCATAGTCCATAAGCCATTCCCAGCGCCCGAAAACATACGCGCCCGAGTCAAAGACCTGCATTCTGTAACCGTTGTCCCTGAATGTGCGCAGCACTATGGGATACTCCGGCAAAAACTGATCGAAAAAGGGATACCGCGTGAGCAGCGCGCAGGCACTGCCGACAGTCCATGACGTCGTCGAGTAAAAAGGCGCATATATTCTGAAGCCCTGCCGCCGCAGAAAACTTTCCGCTTCAGAGGCGTCGATGCCGTAAATCTCCTTTGCAGCCTCAAAAGAGTGAATGGCTTCCAGAAACAGCAGCCACACGTTGGGACGGCGCGCAAACCTGGGGATGTCGCTCCGCTCGTCCCGGCCGCTTTCATGTGTGTGTGTGTCAGAGACAAGAGGATAACGTACTGTTTTGTATTTCTTTTTCAAGTCATACAGAGAAAAGAGCAGGTAAATCAGCAGTATTGCTACAACAGCAGCATGCGACAGAACTATTGAAATCAATATGACTACAGTAAAAATAGCACTTACTGCAATAATTCGTAAATATAATTTATGAATATTTTCAAATATAGTTCGTTCTCCAAAAACAGTCAGAAAAATACCGCACAGCAAACATGATAAAATATCTGATACTTGAAGACCAAACCAGTAAAAAGGCAATAGAGAGTTTATTGGTTCTGAAATCAATGCGACAACAAACCATGCAATCAGCCCAAAAGCCATGACTGCCATGACGGCATTACGAATCTGCCTGTTGGTAAAATGCTCAACATTTACCGACAGAAATGCAATAGTAGGCGCAACGCAGGAAAGAAACAGCATAATACCTGAAAATGATGCAAACTGCCACAAAAACCGCATGATAACCCTCAAGCAGAGTTACTGTCTCTTTCCGAAGGAGTCAGACAAACCGAATGAAAAAGCGTATTTCCGTCACCGTCCGGCATCTTGCGCATTCATCACAAAAAAACACTTTCATGCCCCTTGCAATTCCGATATGAAGCAGATCTGAACAGGCGCAAAAGCATTTTCTTTCCGCCACAATGTGAAAACACGCATAATCCCTGCCCGCCGAAGCGCATGCGCCTCTCCATTCCCGCTGCATCGCAAAAGCACCATATCACATTGACGATACCTCTCTCCAGCATATTCTCGCAGCAGAAAACACATATTATCCATTCGGCAAGGTCATCCCTGTACGCCGGGCCGCGCTGCGTGTGTGTGTGTGTGTGTGTGTGTGTGTGTGTGGGGGGGGGGGGGGGGGGGGGGGGGAGGGGGGAGGTGGGGGGGGAACAAGTGTACACGCGCGGCCTTCCCTTTTGCCGAACTCTATGTAGTGGACAACAGGATTCAATACCTGCATATAAACATCATGATTCAAAAAAAGATACAGCATTATATCAAAATCATGCGACGGATCTTTCAAAGAGAACATTCCATACCGCAAAAAGTGAGTTACAGGGGACATATGCCCTATGCCATCCTGCCCATTTGTCTTGCCATAATAATCTTTATCAAATATACCTGATGAATTGATTATCGATATACATTTTTGTGTATCTTCACGATACATATTTTTATGAACCAGAAAACTCTTATCCTTCATATTATATATATAAGAATACATTCCTGTTTGAAGAGATATCACCCTCTTCATACCGCCGTCATCCTGGTTATACAAAGCAGCAAGCCACTTAAAAATGTCCTTGTCCAACTGGGTCCGGCATTTTGCATATAAGGCGATATCCCAGACACCGTAAGATTTGCTGTCAAACTTGCGCTGAAGAAGATGCAGAGCCTGTTTCCATTGTTCATGGCGCACAAGCAGCATGGCTTCCAGATGCCGCGAGTCTTCACGCCGGCGCGCAATCTCGCATGCAGCCTCCCACTCCCCCCGCCGTGAAAGCAAAAGGCAGAGCAGCCAGCTCATGGCAGCATCATCAGGCCGTTTCGTCAGAATATGCCGGCACACGTCCTCTGCCTCAGCCACATTACCTGCCATGACATGCAGCCAGGCAAGCCGTTCCTCGGCCGCCGGGGCGGCATGCCGCCCCGGCGGCAGCGCCCGCGCCGCCTCGGCTCTCCCACTCAGGGCCTTTTGCCGTGCCGCAAGCTCCGCAGCAAAACAGCCCAGGGCTTCCGGCTGCTTCCGGACGGCGGAGTTCCCTCTTTTTTCCAGTATCTCCAGCAGCCTGTCATCACCGAACTGCTCCGACAAAATGCCTGCGACTTCAAAAAGCCGCCGTCCGGCAAGAGGATCGCGGCCGTCCGCGCGAAGAGAATCTAGCCAGCCGTAATAATATCTTATATTATATGGATCGATTCTGATGTCCGCAGAAAATATTTCCAGCATGTCTTCCCGCGTGACGAGCCTGGGGACGGGCAGGGGATGCCCGCGTTCGGCGGCAATCCAGTGTCCCGGCCGCCCGCGCCAGCAATCCATTAATATGGAGATATCGCCGTGCCGGGCCTCAAGACAGGCGGGGTCTCCCGAAAGTTCGGCAAAAATGGCCGCAAACAGGTTTACATGAGTATGGATCTGATGCGGAAAAGGCCCGGACGGCCAGCGGATGGCCAGAAGAACGGAAAAAAAGTCCAGCACAAGGCGCCGCGGATCAATCCCGCGTTTTTCCGCGGCCTGCGGCAGATTGGTCATGTCGCCCATCCATGGCAGGCCGTGCCAGCGCGCGCCATGATCGCCAACGGCAATGATGACGGCGTCGGGATCATGCTCCATGATGAGCTTTGTCATTATTTCAAGCTGGTTCCGCGCCTGCTGATAAAGCGGAGGATACTCTTCCGCCCAGATGTCTTCCCAGTCATTCGGAAATTCCGTATGTTCAGCGCCGAATCTGATGACGCTGAATGTCGGGCGGGGGTCATTCCATCCCTCGAGCATGGACTTGACGGCGCGGTGAATTTTGCTGAAATCCTCTTCCTTCCTCACTGTGATATCAAATGGATCGGATATGCCGAAGAGTCCGCGCAGCCAGCGGCATGATGTAAAGACGGGCAGCAGCGTCCGCAGCAGCCATGTGCGCGCAGGGCCCTGGGAAAAGGAGCAGTAATCCGCCAGCCATGCCCAGCGCCCGAAAATCTGCGCGGCCTTGTCCACCAGGCGGACGGCATAGCCGTTTTCCCGGAATATGCGAAAAACTACGGGGTATTCGGGAATGGTCGCATCAAACAGCGGATGCCGGGCAAACAGGGCAAATGCCGTTCCCGCCGTCCAGCAGGCGGTAGACAGGAAATCCGGGTAGAGCGTGAAGCCGTTCTTCTCAAGAAAGCGATCGATATCCGTGCCGTCAATGCCGTAGAGCGCCCTGACCGCTTTCGATGAATGCATGCTTTCCAGATAAAACAGGTAGATATTGGGGCGCATCCGGAACCGGATTTGTCCCCTCAGCTTTTCAGGGTGGCGGATATTCTCTTCCGGCGCGCTGTCCAGCAGGATGGGGGAACGGTTCTTCCGGCGGTTTTTTCTGATGTCATGCCAGCCGAATCCGCATGCGATCAGCAAGAGTGCGGCGGGCAGGGCGCAGGAGGCCAGCAGCGTTGCGCCGAACATGGCGGCGACAAGGGCAGCCCGCACCGCCAGGCGCTTCTTCACATCGGGAAAGCCCTCCGTAAGGGAACGTTCACCGAACACAAGCAAAAGCGCCGACGCGGCGGCGCAGCCCAGCATCTGCGGGAGTGAGCCGAAAAAAGGGAGGTGGAATTCCACGCTCCGCAGCAGAACCCCGCCGACAGCCGCCGCTCCTCCGATCAGCAGGCCGACAGCCAGCAGAAAAAGGATGGAGTTCCTGATTTGGCGGTCGGTGAAATCCGTAATGTTCACGCCAATAAAGACAAGCTGCGGCGCAAGACATGCCGCCAGACAGCAGACAATGACACTGCCTGCCGTCAGGGCTTCCGTGAACATCAGCGGCTTTCCTTTCTGAAACAGTGCAGTGTGCGCACGCTGTCACGAATGGAAAAGGAGGCTTCCTCCCGCATGCCCGCCTCGGCAAAGGACTCCAGACACCGTTCCAGCGTGTAGGAGGCGAAAATATCGTCACGGGCGGCCAGCAGACGCTGCACCTGCGAATCCTCGCGCGGCACGAACTCAAACAGGACAATGCCGCCGGGCCGCACCAGCGACGCCATGAAAGAGGCGACATGCGGCAGGGGAATGCCCGCTCCCATTACCAGATGGTGGCAAAGGGCCAGCGCCGTGACCATATCAGCGTCGCACCGCGCCATGAACGACCTGCGTTCGCGGCACGCCCAGCCGGAATCCGGCGAAGGTGACGACAGATCAAGAACCAGAGGCAATATGGCGGCATTGCCGGAAGCCGCAAGGGAGACCGCATGTTTTTCCACGGCCCTGGGGTCCATATCCGGTGCGAGAACCGTTTTGAAATGACCGCACAGCATCCGGCTGAACACGCCGGTATTGGCCCCGAGGTCAACGGCCAGCTCACCGCCGTGCTCCGCCGCCACCCGCTCGACAATGCGGCTTTTTTCTTCTGCGCCCGCCGGAGTATAATTGGTATCGGTATAATACTCGCCCCATTCCGTATTCTGTTCGGGCGCACTGAGCCCCGCAACGCAGCGCTCAAGGGAATCCGCAAGATCAAGAAGCTGCCGGCGCCCCATGGTCGCGCTTCTAACCTTTGCAGCGGCCTTGCGTCCGTCTTCATACTTTTTCTGCATACCTGCATGGAGATAAAGATGCAGGTAAAGCCCCGGCGACAGACGGGCATGCCAGGGCAGAAGCCTGCAGGCGAGATCAAGGGGCACGCCGTCGATCCACTGGCGGGAAAGAAGACCGCAGCGCCAGTCGGTTTTTGCGATCAGGGCCAGCGGCGCCACAAAATGCCTGCAAAACTGCCCGTAGGCCTGCCAGGCGCTTTTGCCGTCATGCTTCTCGAAAGAGAGCAGATCAATAAATACCGGACGGGAACCGACAAACTGCACATTATATGCTGTGGCGTCCTTGAGGATGAACCCCTCTTCCAGCGCGCGTTTCTGCAGTTGCAGCGTCAGCAGCGCAGCCTGCTTCAACTGGCTGAAACTCCATTCATAGGGGTATGAGATGAAGGGAATGCGCTCCACCTCAAGAGTTTTCCAGGAACCCGGCAGAGGCGGCCGCTCCGTGTGGCGCACAAGCAGCCCCTCTTTCTCCATCCTCTGCAGAAAGCCCGACGCCTCAAGCGCTTCCCACTGTTCCTGGTAACAGGCGTTGACAGTGCGCAGGACGGTTGTGCCGTCGGTAAAGACATGGCCGCTGATATCCCTGAAGGAACCGGCATCTTGCAGGAGCATGCGAAGCCTCTGCTATTTTTTGAAAAAACGGGTGAAGGGAGAGAGCAGCCCGGCCCAGAAACGCCTGATGCCCGCCGCCGCCGCAATGATCACCTGCGCCAGCGTGCTGCCGGAGCCGGGATCAAGATAACCGGCATGGGCCGTATCGGGGAAAAACGAAATATACATCGCTATCGCCATGCCCCCCCAGAGAAGCAGACGGAAATTCTTTCTTGCCGACATGAAAGCCTCCTCACACTCCTGCATTCAGGAGCCGAAAATATTCATCGCAATATCTTACCGGGCATCATCAGCGGCAGTCAAGGCAGCATCTGCCGACGGCATCCCCTGAACGCATCCGGGAGATGGCGGTATTGATCTGTTCAAGAGGATACGTTTCCGTAACCAGCCCGTCAAAGGAAAGTCTGCCCGCGCGCCACAGCCGGAGGTAACGGGGAATGTCTTCATGGGGCACTGCCTCGCCGCCGTGAGAGCCGGTAATCCTTTTGCCGAAATGCAGCGGCAGCGTGTAAATGCTGACGTTTTCGCCATGGGCGGGCACTCCGACGCAGACCACCCTGCCCCGCGCGCCGCACAGCCGGTATGCCTGCTCGATAACGGCGGCATTGCCGGTATTGTCGATGCAGACGTCAGCGCCTTCAGGCTGGCCGCATTCGGCAAGAATGCCCGTGATGGCCGCGGTGCTGTCGCATGTGCTGCTGTTGACCATGTGCGTGGCCCCGAACCTGCCGGCAAGTTCCAGGCGATTGTCAAAAAGATCAACGGCAATAATGGGAAAAGCCCCCGCAAGGGCCGCCCCCTGTATCACATTCAGCCCGACCCCTCCGGCACCGAAAACCACAACGGATTCACCAATGCGGATTCCGGCGTCATTGACGACGACGCCGAAACCGGTGGTCACGGCGCACCCCAGAAGGGGAAGCAGCTCCACCGGACTGTCGGCCGGCACTCTGGTCATGCGGTTTTCAGAGATAACCGCATGTGTCGCGAACGTGGCAACCCACCCGGCATTAAGGCGCTGCCCCCGCCATGTGTAAACGGGCGTCGCGGCATCAATGCCCAGACCTTTGCGCCAGTGCAGCACCACCAGATCGCCCTCTTTCACATGGCGGACTCCCGGCCCGCACTCCAGCACACGCGCCGACGCCTCGTGCCCGAGCATATGCGGCAGAAACCTGTCTTCTCCTTTCTTGGCGTCTATCTCGCCCAACTGCGAGCCGCAAATGGTGGAGTACAGGATTTTAACAAGCACCTGACCGCACTCCAGCCGCTCAGGCAAGGTAAACTCGTCCACCACCAGAGGTTCGCGAGAACGCACCAGAATTGCCGCTTTGCTCTGAATCTTCCTGTCCATGTCCGCCGCCTTCGACCGGCCTTCCGCCGGATTGCGTCTGTCCCGAAGTCTTCTCCGGAACCTGAAAGGTTCTGTATCTGAAAAATCCGCCTGTCCCTTGGCCCTTACGCCCCGCCTGCACGCCATTGCCGGGATTTCTCCGTCATCATGGCAAGATAGGCCGCAGCACTGCCGGAATCCGCCTCCGGCGCAAAATCGGCATAAAGCACGTTCGTGGACTGGAACGGGCCAAGCAGGACTTCGCCGAAAAATGCCTGCCCGCTTTCGATAATCTGCGTATAATACTTCCCCTCCGGAATGCGGCAGTAAAAACTCTTCCCGGAGGCAAAATCGCCCATGGGAACAACGTCTTCCACCGCGCCGTCATCGGAAAATATCATGACGCTCATCTCCCCGGCAAAGAGGGTAATCATCATCTCACGCGCTCTGTGCCTGTGGGGGCGAATGTATGCGCCCCGCCGCTGGACAATGAACATCTGGTGCAGCGGCGCAGCGGCGTCTTTATGCGTGCACAGGCGCATCGAGCGCAGGTCACGGTTTTCTTCCAGAGCCCGCATGAGCATGCGCGCATCCTGCAGGCAAACTCTCGGCGTCTGTTCTGCACTGTACAGAACGGCGGCGGATTCCACACGATAGTTTTTCATGCTTCATCACTGCCCGGAAACGTTGACAGCACCTCGATCACTCTGTCGATTTCGTCATCGCCGCGATCCGGCCCGCAGGGAAGCACAAAACACTCGTCCGCATATTTCTGCGAACGGGCATAGCTCACGCCCGCGCGCCGCGAAAACTGGGGCGCCGTGTCCAGATTGGCATAATACGGTCTGGCCTGAATGCCCGCCGCGGCAAGATGTTCAACGATCCTCGCGCGCTCTCTGCTCATACATTCCACGTAAAGCGGAAGTTCGCCCAGCTCCGTGCGAACCGGCAGCAGTTCAAGAAAGGCAAACCGGCGCAGCGCCTGCTGGTAACGCTGATACACACGGTGCAGATCCGCCGTGCGCTTTTCCAGCAGATCAAGCTGGGTCAGGGCAATCGCGGCGGGCAGATCCCACATGCGGAAGTTGCCGCCCGGCATTTCCCAGTGCGCCATGGTGATGTCGGAAGTGCCGTGAGTCCGCGCCATGACAAGCCGACGGGCAATTTCTCCGTCATGGGTCGTCACGAAGCCCCCCTGTCCTGAACTGATCGCCTTGCCGATGGAAAGGGAAAAACAGCCGCAGCGGCTGTGACACCCGAGGTAACCGCCTTCCTGAGAGCGTGAAAAAAGCGCCTGGCACGCATCCTCAATGACGAGAATGCCTCTCTGCTCCGCCTCACGGCGCAGGGCTGGCATATCAACCGCCCGCCCGTTGAGATGTACCGGCAGCACGGCTCTGGTGCGCGGCCCGGCCGCCGCCTTGAACGCCTCCACATCAAGAACGGGACGATCCGCCTCCACATCGGCGAAAACCGGCGTCGCCCCCAGAAGCAAAACGGCATGAGCCGTGGCTATCCACGTTCTGTCCGGCACGATGACCTCATCTCCGGGGCCGATGCCCGCCTCAAGCAGGGCCAGCGTCAGGGCTGCCGTCCCGCTGGATGTGGCAATGACGTGCGGCACGCCGAGCAGGTGCGCCATGCGTTCCTCGAACTGCCGCGTTATGGGGCCAAGCGTCATGAACCGCCCCTCCACGGCATCAAAAGCCGCGCGGGCAGCCGCCTCTCCAAAATCAACACGCCACCAGGGCATTTCAGTCTTCATGCGAGGTTCCCTCTGAACCGCCGAGAGGGGTGGAACTGAACGGCGGCGCAATCAGTACCCCGGGGCAGACCTCCCCCAGACGGCGCAAAAGTTTACGGGCCATGTGTTCGGGCATGGCGCACAGCAGCGGCAACCCCGCCGGGGCCTTATCCGGCGGAACGACAGGCAGGCCAAGATGCCTGCCGCCCTGAAGGGCTGTGTTCTCATCCACAAAGCATTGCACCAGCCCTTCCAGCCGGCTTGCCATCCATGTTCCCATAATGGAAGCGCCAAAAATGCCCACGGGCGTTCCGCTCCCGGCAATGCGCGCCAGCGCGGCCATGACGGCCCGCACCGACTCCGCATGTCTTCCGACCTGCAGCGCGGTCGCCTCCATATCCAGCCCGGAGCAGACATCGCCGGCCGCCGGGCCGCGCGCGGCTATCACGGCGATTTCCTTTCCTATCCAGTCCGTATTGATGCAGCGCAAGTGCAGGCCGCAGAGTTCCAGCACATGGCGCAGCCCCGCCGGAGTAAAATGATGATGCTGTTCAAAAATGACGTGGAAGAACGGATTCAGCAGCGGATTCACCGCCTGAATGAACAATATGCCGCCGGGCGCAAGACGCGAAGCCATATCGCGCAGCGCAGCCGCAGGCTCCGGCAGATGCTCCAGCACGTGGGAACAGCAGATGATATCAAAACCGGAGCCTGGCTCCTCATGAGGCAGACAGCAGTAACGCGCCGAGGCAGGCAGGTGTCCGGCAAAAGATTGACGATACCGTTCCTCTATATCCGCTCCTGTCCCTTCCCATTCGGGATAGCGCTCAAGAAAGGCCCGCAGAAAAAGACCATGATTGCAACCGTAGTCAAGAATGCGGCCTTTCTGCGGCACATCCGCGAAACGGGAAAGAAAGTCCAGTTCCCGCACCGACTTGGGGATGCCGTCGGCAGAAACGTCAAATGCCACACGCGCCTCGCCCCTGCCGGAAGGGGCATACAGATCATACTCGCTGTATACCTTTTCGATCCTTTCCGGCTGCGCGGCGCGCCTTTCCCTGTAAAAACAGCCGCAGCGCGGGCAGTAGCTCACCGTGCTTTCATCAGCAATCAGCTTTGAATCGCTGGTCACCGCGAACCGATCTTCCGAGGCATATACCGTACCCTGACCGGCACAAAAAGGACAATTCATGGTCTATTCCTCAACTACTGATGCCGCATATCCAGCGCGGGAAGCAGACAGCTTATGATTTTTCTCCAGCCAGATTCTGTTTCGGCTCCCATCCGTCGCAGTGAAGACAAAGCGGAATTTCCTTGCGCCGCCCATTTCTGTGCATCTCGCGGTATGCGGAAAAAATGTCATTTTGCCATATTTCCTGTAATGATGACACATTGGCGTCTCCCACAGGGATTTGCCAGCCGAAGTCAATGCAGCAAAGGGGAACCTTTCCGTTATATGGAATATATATGGTCTGCATCATCGGTATGCAGGGCGTTGAAAGCTCTATGCCGAGCTCACGCGTCTTGTCCACAGACGAGAGCTGCAACCCGAAGGAAAAAAGCTCTGAAATTTTCAATACATCATTATGGCTCAGTCTGTTCTTCCAGTATGCCTCCCACTGCTCGATATCTTCATCTGTCAGCAGAGGATCCTTTTCCGTAGAAATATATATTCTGGAATCCTTGTTTATGGCATCTCGAAGCTCAATATAACGGTTGATATTGGCAAGAACGGTTTCAAGATTCAGGCCACGCCGCAGAAGAGGATACTTTTCAGGATTTATTGTTGTAATGGAACAGCGCAAAATATCGACACCTGCCTCGAGAATTTCCACGGCTTTCCTTTCATCAAGCAATGCGCCGTTTGTGATAAGCAAGACTTCACGAATACCGCCGTCTTTAAAACGTCTGATTCTTTCGGCTATTTTCTTATCCAGAAGAGGCTCCCCAAGTTCATTCAACTGGACGCGGGAAATTTCGTCCTTGTGTTCAATAACTTCGGATGCAATCTTGTCAAAAAGCTCTTCGCTCATGAAACCCTTTTCAAGCAACTGCCCCGTTCCATGCGCGCAGAAACGGCATCGTGCATTACATTCCCTGACGGTTTCAATCTGTATAAACTTGGGGAAGGAGAGAGAGAGAGAGAGAGACATATTTTCTCCATAGTTAGATCACGTTGAGATAACATATCTGCCAGACGGATTTCATTTTCCGGACAGCAGGCCTTATGCCCGAATTCATGGGCCTTACGCCACAGCGTCTTGACATACACGGCTCCGCAGGCATTTTCATTTAAAAATGCTCTGGCATCTGTTGCGGATGAGCATGCCTTTCAAAGAAACCTGCGGCAGTCATATGCGAGGAAGATTTGCACCATGATGCTTTCTTCACGCCGGTTTTTTCATGCAGACTCTTTATTATTCACTCAAAATAAATAAATGAATAATCTCCGGTATAGCCTGTTGTCTTAAACCACCACTCCCATTCCTCCGGCGTGCAGAAGGCTTCGCATGTCACCTGCCAGTAAAGAAGATTCGCCTTTTCCTCTTCATTTCTGTATGATTCCACACAGAGATACTTGTTCTTCCTGCCTACCCGCTCCATTTCCCGCAGAGCCTTATCCAGATCATAGTTATGCAGGTTATGCAGTGTCGTGATGGAAAAAACGTAATCAAAATAGCCGTCAGGCCACGGCAGAGTGGTCGCGCTGCCCACGCGCAGCCTGTCGGCAACGCTTTCATGGGCATGTTCAACGGCATATTCGGAAATATCAATACCGTACAGTTCAAGTCCGGGCATGGCGGACTTGAATTCCGCCAGCTGAAATCCCTTGCCGCATCCGATATCGAGTATCCTGTCGCCGGGCTTCAGCCCGTAGTGACGTATCATCTTTTGCGCCACGGGCGCCCAGCGGCCGGGCATGAACCGGTAACCGCCGTAATTGATGCGCCTGTCGCCGTCCCAGTAGTCATACCCCCACTGCTTTGCCAGTTCCGCCGCCCTTGCCTTGGGATATTCCGGGTCATTGACCCTCGCCAGATAATCGCGCTTCGTCGCCTTGTGCAAAGGCGAAAGAAAGTCAATGTATGCCATGTTCAGTCCCTTTCAGATACCTGCATATGTAGTTGACGCACTTTTTCAGCTGCATCTCGCGCAGCGCCCGCACTTCAGCGGCGGAGCCGGAAAACAGTCTTCTCTCCGCATCTGCCGTATCAAACACATTGAGCAGAATGCAGCACCACTTGATGCGGTGCAGAACAAGCACATCCTCCGCCCGCGCATATATCTCCCTCCCGGCCCGGGCATCCCCCCCGAACAGCGGCCGCATTTCCTTCAAAAACTCAGCAGGAACGGGCAGGGACGGCTGGCAGAGAAAATCGCACAGCATTTTGGCCGCATCGTCAATGCCGGCATACTCAAAATCCACAAACCCCAGCCCCTGCGTCATGACCAGGATATTGTGAAATCCTATGTCGGACGGGGAAGGAACTATCTCCTCCCATGTGAACCGGGCGCGCAGACCGGCCTGCCCGTACCGGCGGGCAAGACGTTCCTCTTCCCTCTCCAGACCGGGCAGGAGTTCGCGCCGCGCCACCTCTTCCGCTTTCAGCGCCAGAGGGCACGTCCGCTGCCGTGAAACTCCATGCAAAAGTCGTTCCACACGCCTTTTTGCAAGCGTTATATGATCCAGGAGGGAAAAACATGCCTCCGCAGCGGGCTGAAGGCACAAATCTTCCGACCGGCTTTTCGCCTCCGCCAGATCCCGCAAAAAGGCTCCCACCAGCGCCACATTGCGCCGGGTGATATCCTCCGCAGCGGCTGGACGGCCGTCCAGCCATGAAAAAAGCGACCAGCGCCCGATTCTGTCATATGCCAGCGGAATCGGGACTGAAGCTATGTTATTTTTTTGACAAAAAGACAGAAACGCCAGTTCCGCCCCCTGGCGGTCGCGCATGTCGCGGGGATGCCGGAAATACTGCTTCAGCAGGCAGGTTGTTCCCTCGGCATCCAGCCGATATGTCAGATTGTTCTTTCCATGCGACAAGCGCGTTACACGCGGAGACCGGCCGCCCAACCCCGCCTTTGCCAGAAGAATGCGCCCCGCCTCTGCGGGATCCTGCCGCCCCTGCATGAACATTCCTGCTAGTCGCCGTGCCGCATGCAGTACCGGCAGATAGCCCGCCATGAGTGGAAGCACAGCCACGATTCATCGGAAACAGCATTCCGGCTCTGAGGAGAAAACAGCATCCGCCGCGTATCTTGCGGAAACTGCGGCAGGCGGAAAAACTCCGGCAGATCATCCACAAAGTGCGTACACCCCATATCCGCAATCCGTCCGGCCTTGGCTTCCTTGCTTTCTTCCAGAAAAACCCTGTCGGGGGTGAGCATGCCCTCGGCAAAAAAATGCTGCTCCCGCAGCCAGTCAAGGGCGGCCTGGTGCAGATCGTAGCGAGGCCCCAGAATGGGCGTGCGGGTCTTGTGGCTGATGATGCAGACCTCCGCTCCCGAGGCGAGCAGTGCCCTGATGCCTTCCACGGCGTACGGGAAGGGGCTGGCATTCCTGATGCCGGGGCCGTACACATAGCCCTGCAGCACTGTAAAATCATCTTCCCGGCCGACGGCGCGCAGATAATCGCGCACGCCCTGCTTGCTCCGGGGGACGGACTCGGGAATCAGGCCCCGCTCGCGGGCCGCGGCATGGAACAGCCCGTCATAGCAGACCAGCGTATTGTCGAAATCAATGCCCAGAATCATGGCCGCACCGCCCGCAGCGCGTCGGCAATGCGCAGCGCCGCATGCTCGGCATCAATACCGAACCGCTTTCGCGCCCAGTTCTGGCCACCCCCTTCAAAAAAGAACCGATCCGGCGCGGCGCATCTCAGCAAACGCCCCGTCCCCACATTCTGTTCCGCCGCCCATTCCGCTATGGCCGACCATGTGCCGCCGACCGGCCCATGCTCTTCCATGACCATGACAACCGGATAGCGGGCGAAAACGGAGCGCAGGCTGTCCGTATCCAGCGGCTTGACGGTATGAATGCCCGTGACGGCGCAGCTTATGCTTCTTTCCTCCAGCAGGCGCGCGGCATCAAGTGCTATGGGCGTCACAGTGCCCACGGCCAGGATGCAGGCATCCTCCCCTCCGCGCAGCGGGATATTTCTGCCTATTTCAAAATCCGGCTCGCCGGCATGCACCGCCGGTTCGTTTTTCTTGCCCAGGCGTAAATACACCGGCCCGTCATGCGCCAGCGCCGCGCGCAGGGCGCAGCGGGTTTCAACGGCATCCGCCGGGCAAAGAATGGTCATGCCGGGAATGGCCCGCAGCCACGCGATATCTTCCAGCGCATGATGTGTGGGGCCAAGTGAGGCGTATGACAGTCCGGCCCCCACCCCCACGATGACCACAGGCAGATTATGCAGGCAGATATCAAGACGTATCTGCTCCACACAGCGCCCCGGATTAAATGACGCAATGGTGTATGTGACCGGCTTCAGGCCGCACAGAGCCATGCCCGCGGCAATGCCCGTCATGGCCGCTTCGGCAATGCCGCAATTCATGAAACGGGAAGGAAATCTTTCCCTGAACTCGTTGAAAAGATTATTGCCGATGTCGCTTGAAATCAGCGCGATACGTTCATCATGCGCCGCCAGGCCGCACAGCTCGGCTGCAAAGGCGTTTCTCATCGGTCCAGTTCCTTAAGGGCTGCCTGCGCCTCCTCGGCATTGGGGATGCGGTAGTGCCAGTTATTGTCGTCTTCCATGAAGGAAACGCCCTTTCCCTTTACGGTATGCGCAATGATTGCGGTGGGCCTGTCTTCCTGTCCGAACGCGGTCAGCAGATCCCGCAGACGTTCCGGATCATGCCCGTCGCATTCCACGCTCCGCCAGCCGAAAGCGCTCCATTTTTCCGCCAGAGGTTCCAGCCGGGTGATCTCGCAGCTTCTGCCCGTGGCCTGCCAGCGGTTGAAATCCACCACGACGCACAGGTTGTTCAGCCCGAGAGCGGGGGCCAGCATGGCGGCCTCCCATACGCTGCCCTCGTTGCACTCGCCGTCGCCCATGACAACGCACACCCGATAGTTCATCTGCCCGATGCGCGCGGCGGCGGCCATGCCCAGTCCCAGCGGCAAACCATGCCCAAGAGAGCCGGAAGCGTTTTCCACACCGGGCACATAGGGAAAGCCGGGGTGTTCCTGAAGACCGCCCGGCCGGTTGAACTTCTCAAGCAGATGCTCAAACGTACAGAAGCCCCGCTGCGACAGCGCGCACACAAGGGCAAGGGCGCAGTGCCCCTTGCTGAAGACAAGCCTGTCCCTTTCGGGATGCGACGCCTCTTCCGGGCTGATGCGCAAGCCGCCATTGTATGCGGCAAGCAGAATATCGGCGCAGGAGAGAGCGGAACCCAGATGTGACGTGCGCGTCTGACAGGAGAGTTCTATGATCATGCGGCGCAGGGCAGCCGCCTTTTCTTTCAAATCCTCCATGACACAACCTCCGCTTCCGGCCCGGCAGGCGAATCAGATGAAATTGTCATGCGCCTGGGGATGACGCAGCCGCCACAGATATTCATTGATAACCTCCATGCGGCAGGTGACATGACACTGGCCGATATCCATGTTCTTTTCACATTCCGCAAGGCTGGTCAGCCGCTTCTCCCCATTCCAGATTTCGGCAAAGCTCTGCTCGACGAGACTGCCGTAACGGAATGCATCCTCCCGCAGATGTCGTGAACAGCCCCAGACATTCGCCTCGGCATCGACATATGTCCAGAAGGGCAGCGCCAGACAGCGTTCAAAGGCCGCCGCCTTGCTGTCCCACCGGCGCATGGCCGCGCTGCGATAGACAACGCTGAAGTTTTCGCGCTCCTCTTCCCTCAGACGATCCGCCAGGGCCTGACTGTCGGCATAGCTGATGTCGCCATAGGCATTGGTCGGGCTTTGCGGGTGATGCGTATAGGGCTTGATGACGAGATAATCCGCTCCCAAATCACGCACGCGCGCGGCCAGAGCCGGCATGTCCGCCGCGTTTTCGGGCAGCAGAATGCACTGGAAGCCCAGCGCGCAGGCAAGGCCCTCCTTTTCGCGAATAGACGCGGCCGCGGCCATGTTTTCCATGACCGTCGCAAAATCCCTGCTGTCTGTACGGTGTGTGGCGGCATATTTTTCCGGCGTTCCGGCATTGCAGCTCACCTTGATCCATGAAGTCACGGGCAAAAGACGGCGGCTTAATTCAGGCCGCAGCAAAACGGCATTGGTGGTAAAGGCAACGTCAATGCCCGACGCTCCGGCTGCTTCTGCCAGAATGGCAATATCCCTGTGCAGCAGGGGCTCCCCCTCGCCCGCGAACATGAGCGCCCGGACGCCCAGCTTCCCGCACTCACGCAGGCGCTCGCACATGATATCCGTGTCGAGAAACTTGGGCCGGTATCCCATGAAATCCATGGAACAGAACACACAGCGGTGGTTGCACGCCCCCGAGGGAGAAAGCTCCATATAGAGAGGATAGATATTCTCTCCGGCAAGCCAGTCCGCCACGCGCTCAGGGTGCAGGTGCAGCTTGTGGCCGTCAATATTGTAGTTCTGCATAAAATTCCCCTGTCCGCTCATTACCTGTTGAGAAGGCCGCGCAGCATATCGTCGGCGCTCAGCGGAATATTGCCTTCACGGCTCACCTGTATGGCCGCTCCCAGCGATCCGAGGCAGGCGGCCTGCCAGATGTTCCCCCCGGCAGCCAGTGCCAGCGCCGCGACAACAAGCAGAGAGTCGCCCGCTCCGGCCACATCCTTCGCCATGGGATTCAGGGCGGGCAGCTGATCCGTCTCCTCGTTTCCGCCAGGCTGGATGAGAATACCGGCCTCGCCCAGGGTCATTATCACATTGCCCGCTCCGGCCTTGTGCAGCAGATTATCCGCCAGAACCACAAGACCCGAAGCGAAATCCTTGAGAGCAAGGCGGGCTTCCCGCTCGGTGGGCGTAAGCAGCGTTGCCCCGCAAAAACGCCCCACATCGCCAATCTGGGAAGAAGACTGACTGTCGGCCACAATGGTGGCCTTCCGCTGCTGCGCATGGCTGGTCAGGGAGTCCACCACCATGGGCGAAAGACACCCGTAGTTGAAATCAGAAAAAATCAGCAGATCGGAATCGTCAATGCAGGGAAGCAGAACCTTGAGCATGCGTCTGGCAAGACGCCTGTCCACGTCATGCTGCTGCAGATGGCTCACGCGCAGCAGGGTTTTGCCCCGGCACCGAAAACGCTGCTTAAGTGTTGTGGGGCGGGTATCGTCTTCAAAAATATGGGCATGAACGCCGTATTCCCGCAGTTTTTCCCGTACAAAATCCGCCGTATCGTCATACCCGCAGACAGTCGCAAAACGAACCTGCGCCCCCAGACTGGCGGCATGGGCGGCCACAATGCCCGCCCCGCCGAGGTAACGGCGCGTGGTTGACTGCCTGACGACGATTGTGGGGTCTTCCTGCGACATCCCCAGCGGATCGCAGTGAATATATTCATCGACGATGCTGTCGCCCACGACGGTAATTCTGACGTCGCGCATGGCTTCAAGAATGCGGCGCAAATCTTCCGGAACAATGCCGTGCCGCTGCATATATGCGCCGGGCAGTGAAAACGAAAGGCTGTGGGCTGAAGTGCCGTCGATCACGTCCGCTTCGGAAAGGACGCTTGAGCCGGACGAGAACACGAGTTTGCCGTTGTAGGTATCAAGAATGGCGGCTTCCGGGTTGTCCCCGTCTTCGTATTCCTTGCCCTTGACGACGAAATCCGGCCGGAGCGCGCGAAGGGCCTCGGCCAGAGAAGTATCAAGCAGGCATACAAGGTCGACCATATTCAGCGCATTGACATTTTCCAGCCTGTCCCGCTCCGACACCATCGCATTCCAGGGATTGCCGGGAACAACTCCCACCACAAGCCTGTCGGCCATTTCACGGGCAAAGCGCAGCAGCCGGATATGCCCCGGATGTATCACCTTGAAGTTGCCGGAAACAAAACTGATGCGTCTGCCCGCATTGTGCGCGCGAAAATTTCTCAGACTCTGCAGCGATGTCATGACTGCTCCCGAGCTCCTGCCACAACAAAATCCGTCCAGTAATGCAGCAGGGCCGCGTGGCAGGTTTCAGCCAAACCGTACACCGGAGTCGGAACATAAAAGTTTATGTCGCCCAGCATCCGCAGGGGATTTTCCACACTGAAGGCGGACAGGGTGACGATGCTCCCCAGAGGCCGCCCTGCCTTCGCGGCAGCGATGATATTCGGCGACGCCCCGGAACTGCTGACGGCCACCAGCATGTCGCCATGACGCATGCTGAGCGCGAGAGGAACAGCAAACGAGGCTTCATAGGAAACATCATTGCCCGTAGCGGTAAGAAGCGCAGGGTCCGTATAGACACGGGTACGCACGCGGCCGTTTTTCAGAATATCGGCCGCGCAGTGGCTGGACATGGCGGCAGAGGCCCCGTTGCCCACAAAGGAAATCTCTCCCTTCTTTCCGCGCAGTTCTTCCGCCATGTCCGCCCAGCGCCGCACGGCGGCATCAACGGAAAGTTCCTTACCCCCGGAGTCGGTTGCCCGCACCCGCAGCAGCAGAGAGGCGATGTCCCCGGCATAGCCGGCCCAGCCCCGCGCACCGCACGGCATCTTGTCACTGGTATCAGGCCCTGTGTTCATAATTCTGCGGCATGGCCCGCAGCACCGAAAGATTGTCGCGCACCCAGCGGATGACATCCTCGATCCCCTGTTCAAGGCTGTACTGCTCACGCCAGTCCAGTTCGGCACGAAGTTTGCTGCTGTCCAGCGTATAGGCAAGATCCTTGCCAAGCCGCTCTTCAGCGACCGTAATATGTTTTTCAGGACTGACGCCCACCATATCCGCGACAAGAAATACCAGATCTCGGATACTGATGATCCGGGGGGTCGCAATGTGAAAAATGCTTCCCGGCCGACTCCGTGTCATAATTTCATGCGTTGCCCGCGCTACATCCTCAATATGAATAAAACATCTTCGGGAACGGCCTCCGCCATGCAACTGCAATATGCCGCCAGCAAGAAAGCAAAGAACAGCACGCGGCACAATACGGTACAGTTGCTGGCAAGGACCGAAGACATTGGCCGCGCGTGTAAAAACTACTGGGAAATCATAGGCCCTGTAAAAACACATCAAGCTCATATCCACGGCAGCCTTTGAAACAGCATAAGGCGTACTTGGATTATAGCATGTGTTTTCAACCAACATACCTTGCGTTGCACCATACACTTCCGGCGTGGATATCTGTACAAATCTGGACAACCATTCATACTGGCGCAACTTATTATGCAATATAACAGGAGACACCGTATTTGTCAACAGCCACTGTTCCGGATGTTCCCAGCTTTCAGCGACCATGCCCTGTGCGGCAAAGTTGACGATGTAAGCAGGCTTGTCGCGTTCCATGCGTGCCAGCAGGGACGGCATATCCCTGTTGATGTCAATCCGGAGAAAGTCATAGCCGTTTCTGTGCCTGCCATTTGCCGCAAGATGGGGAAGGAACACGGGATGAGCCTCGGGCGAGCGGCTGACGCCGGTCACCCTGTAGCCCATATCCAGAAGCATCCTGATAAAATGTCCCCCGGAAAAAGAATTGCTTCCAAGCACATAGACGTGTTCACTCATGCCGTTACCTGCCTTGCGTCCGCAGCCACGTTTCCGCCTGTGCCAGAGCATAGCTTTCCACAGTGCCGATGTCACGATGATAGTCGCCGTTGAAAAACGTAAAAATGCGGCCAAGGCACAACGGCAGCAGATCAAGGCTTATATCCCGGGCGGCGTCCGCCGATCGCAAAACTGAAAAAATACCGGGTTCCATGATATACACCGCGGCATTGGCCAGCCTGCCGGGCGGGCTGGGAACCTTTTCAAAAAACTCCGTCACAACACCGGACTCATCCACACGCACAATGCCGCAGGACTGCGGGTTTTCCGCCTCGAAAAGCATCATGGTCATCAGGCAGTCCCGCGGTCGCCCCGCGTGGGCCGCCCAAAATTCCGGCAGGGAAAAAAAACTCAGATTATCGGCATGGACAACCATGAACGGGCCGCCGCTCAGCCGATTCTGCAGGGCCAGCAGTGTGCCTGCCGTCCCCAGCAGCTCAGGCTCATGAAAAATTTCCACATTCTGCCCCGCATGGCTGTCACGCACATACGCGGCAACCGTTTCCGCCTTATAGTGGGTATTGACCACAGCCGGAAGCCCATGGCTCCGGCACATGTCGAGCCAGTACCCCAGAAGAGGTCTGCCGTTTACCGGCACAAGGCATTTGGGCAGATATTCCGTGACAGGCGTCAGACGCGTCCCCAGCCCTGCGGCAAGAAGCACCGTCGGCAGAGGAGGAACATGAAGAAAATCGATGCTCATATGCAAATCCATATCAGAGCGTTTTGTGACTGACTGCATCAGCCAGCCCCCTGCATTCCGGCGCACAGGCTTCACGCCGCCGCGGCGGAATCTCTCTGCGCCCGACTCCGTGATCATCCTCAAGACAGAAGCGCGCTAAAATCATGCGCTCCGTCACCAGAGCATATGATGCCCGGAAATGTCTGCCGGCCGGAACCCTCTGTTTATCAGAATCAGCAACCTAATACCATATGCCTATCCATGTGTCATGTCCGCATGAGACTTTCGCGCAGCTTCCGTGCGCGTTTGCCCGCCTCTCTGTAGAGCGGCAGCATGCCTCTGCCGGCGGAGGACCCTTCGGACAGATGACGCATGATCATCAGCCGCTTCTCCTCATACTTCCGTTCATCACAAATCTGTCGAAGCGAAGGCTCAACAGCAGCGGCAAGCGGGGCAACATCCCTTCCCAGCGCCGTCATCACCCGCTTGAGGCGCTCATAGTCCTCAAAAGAACAGCACAGGCTGTATTTCACGGCATTCTGATAAAGCTGGAGGGCCATTTCCCACTCTCCGTTCCGTTCAAGATACTCTCCCAACAAGGCATAGCCTTCAAGCCACAGAGGTTCCTCTTCCAGAAAAGAAAAGCAGGTCGCCGCATCGAATGGACGCAGACGTCGGAGATACTCGCCTGACATCTCCGACGGCAGCGCGACTTTCAGTCGAAGTTCCGGCATGACGCGCAGGGAATATCCATCTTCGGCAACAATATCGGGAAGATCCGCGCATGCAGACAGATTCCATGCGGCATGCAGACGCCTGCTGTTGGCGCTGTGATATGTGTAACGGTGGGGAGTTCTGCTTTCCAAGTGCATGATGCGGCTTTCCGGCGCATTGCACAGCCGATAACCATGCCGTGCAAGCCTCAGTCCGAAATCAACATCTTCAAAGCCGTTGACATATCCTTCGTCAAAACCGCCCTCGCGCAAAAACAGACTGCGGGGAACCAGAAGCGCAGCGCCGGTCAGCGCCCTGAAAAAACGCTTGCGGGATGCCAGCTTATGCGACACCGGCAGGCTTTGATAAATATGTCCGGCAATGCCTTCCGGCCAGAACGCGATGCCCAGATGCTGCACGGTCTTATCCGGGTACATCAGCAGCGGGCCAGCCGCGCCGAGCCGGGAGGAAAGGGAAAACTCCGCCAGCAGGGGCGGCAGCCATCCCGGCAGAATGAGCGTATCGTTATTGAGGAAAAAAAGAAAATCCGTCCGGGCCGATCTGGCTCCGGCATTGCATGCCGGGGCAAAATTCCGGTTTTCCTCGAACCGGATACGCCGGAAATGCCCGCTGAAAAGCCCCTGACCGAACGATTCAAGGTTCTCTGCCGTCTCATCGGAGGAGCCGTTGTCCACAACCACGACTTCCAGCCCCGGCGGGCTGTTTTCCGCCAGGCCGACCAGGCACTGCCGGGTCAGTTCCCAGTTATTGAACACGGGGATTATAACGGAAACAGCGCTGCTCATGCTCGTAGACCGCCTCAGAACTTATTTGAAAACTTGAGATTCCTGTTCTGAACACTCCACATGTCCGTGTCTGTGCCATATGCCTGAGGGAGCCGCTTGCGGCAGGCGGGACGATCCGATAAAGCATCCTCACGGGCCTTGTATTCAGTTGTTTTTTTGAAAATCGGAAAATCCGCCGGAAACTGTACCCCAAAAAGGCAACTTTAAATTTAAGGATTGGAAATGCGCATCCTCATTGCCACGCACAGCATCGACCGGGGCGGTTCCGCCCGCAGTCTCCGCATTCTTGTCCGTCACCTTGCCGCGCGGCATGAGCTTTCCGTTGTCAGTCTGCTCCCGCCCCGCCCTGATCGCCCCATGGCGGAAGAATATGCCGCACTGGGAGTACCCGTCAGACTGTTTGAGTGGGGCCGGCTTCCGATCAGCTACAAGGGGGTCGCCGTCCCGGAACGGGAACAGGACGCGCGCTGCGAGGTCATGCGTCCGCGCATCCCCGAATTCAGGGCATGGGCGGGAGAGGCTGATCTGCTCCTGTTCAACGGTTACCCCGCACTCAGTCTCGCGGCGCTCGCTCCGGATATCCCAAAAGTGCTTATTGCCGGAGAAGTGGTGGAGGAAAGTTCGCCCCGTTTCGACAGTGTCGCCCGGTTTATCCGCAGGCATGTCACCCGGGCCGTGGCCATCGGCTCGCGGGAAGCGGAACTGCCCGCACGTCTGGGCATTCCCTGCCGCATCATTTTCAACAGCGCCGAACGCGCGCCGCGCTTTCTCGACTTCCCGCCCCTCGCTCCCGTCCGCTTCGGATATTTCGGCCAGCTTGCGGCATCCGGGGGACTCATGGATCTGATCCGGGCGGCGGCCACAGTGGCCCCGGCCCTGCGCCGGGCGCATGCCGCCGTGCATATCTGCGGAGGCAACGCGGCCAATCCCTCTCCGCTTCAGCGCCGCATGCAGGGCACAATCGATCGCAACGGCCTGGGGGACATCATCTTCCTGCATGACTGGACCGACGATGTGGAAGAAGCCGTCCGTCCGGTACACTGTATTGTGTGTCCGGACCCAGCAGGTTCTCCCTGGGGACGCGATATCATTGAGGCCATGAGCATGGGGCGCCCGGTCATCGCCGCAGGCACGGAAGAGGTGTTCATCAGGCCGGGGAAAACCGGCTGGCTGGTGCGCCCCGGCGATCCCGCCCACCTTGCCGCCACCCTGAGCGTCCTGTCACGCTCGGGCATGGAACTGGAAAAAATGGGCCGGAATGCCTTTGAATTCGCACGGGAACATTTCGATCCGGCCAAAACGCTGCCGGAACTGGAAGCCGCCATTCTGGATGAAAAACAGGATTCGGTGCCCATCCACGCGCCCGCAAGGGAGCGGACAGCTACTCTTGTCTTCTCTCCACCTGCTCACGGCTCCCTGCGCAATCCCGGCGGCAGTCATAACCGCCCGGCACGCCCTCGGGACTGAGCGCCAGCTGCCAGAGCTGAATGCAGCGGGAGCGGAAAGCCCCGGCACAGCTCAGCAGATAATAGTCATACATCCGGCGCAGACGTTCGTCGCAGGCAAAGGCCCCCTCTTCGCAGCCTCTGCGGAATCGGGCATGCCAGGCCATGAGTGTGCTGTCGTAGTACGCGCCGAAATTGTGCCAGTCCTCCATCACAAAGACGCCTTCAAGGGCCCTGGTCAGGGCGGAGGCGGAAGGCAGTGCGCCATTGGGGAAGATGTAACGGGTCAGCCACGGATCCGCGCCGCAGCCTCCTCCGTTGCTGCCGATGCAGTGCAGCAGAAAGAGTCCGTCCGGTTTGAGGCTGCGCCTGACCGTCTTCAGAAATATCCCGTAATTTTTGCGCCCGACATGCTCGAACATGCCCACGGAAACAGCGCGATCCCATCGTCTGCCGCCCGCGCCGTCATCCTCGCCGAATTTTGCGCCCCCGGGCAAATCCCTATAGTCCAGCAGCAGATATTCCACCGGCAGCCCGTCCGCTTTCTCCCGCGCTGCGTCAAGCTGTTCCCCGGATATCGTGACGCCCGTCACGCTGACCTGATAATGTTCCGCCATATACCGTGACAAACCGCCCCAGCCGCAGCCGATATCCAGTACACTCATGCCCGGCTTCAGCCTGAGCTTGCGGCAGATCATCTCCATCTTGGCAAGCTGGGCATCTTCAAGAGTGCCCGCCTGTTCCCAGTAACCGCAGCTATACTGCATGTACGGGTCGAGCATGGCTCTGAACAGCGCGGGCTCCGCATCATAATGACGCCTTGCCACCATGAAGGAACGGGAACGGGTCTGAAGATTCAGAAAGCGAAACGCCGCTTCATGCAGCCAGCCCGAAAAACTGCCTGATATCCGACGCTCCACACCTGCCCGGATCGCCTTGCAGAACATCACGTCCATCTGTCCGCAGTCCCACCAGCCGTCCATGTAGGCTTCCCCCAGGCCCAGCGTGCCATGAGACAGCACACGGCCGAAGAGACGCCTGTCATGCACCATGACATCCCAGGGACGAAGCTCCGCGCTCTCTTCCCCATCCACGACGATACGGATATCCGCCGCCGCGCACCATTCACGAAATGTGTCTTCCAGCGCTCCGCGCACATTGTCACGCACGCTGCGGCGCGCATCTTCCAGCTTTTCCGACAGGCCGCTCATGGCATCTACCTCCCTTGCCATGACATATACGGCTCGACGGCATCTGACGCCATGATTGTTAACACGCCGCAGAGAAAGCATCCGAGCATTCCGACGGCGAAATACCCTGCGAAATCGGGCAAGGCCAGACCAGCTCTGCTCTCCCTGTCCGTAACGCGCTCACGGCCGGGACGACGCTCCCTCTCCGGCATCGCCGCGCTTCACCTGCGGCATGAGGTCCCGGCTTCAGGCGTGAAATCTGCGGATCAGAACACAGGCCCCGGCAGGCAGACTGTTCCAGTCGCACATGCTCCAGGACGAAGTTTCCGCGCGCTCCGCTATCTGCGCCGCACGCCCACGGGGGCGCCGGCATGACGCTGCGCCAGCTCGGCGGCAAGGGAAGAACGCGAACCGCCAAGCCCGGCCTGCTCTTCTTCCTTTTCCTTGGCGAGCTTGGCGGTGATATCGCTCAACAGACGCTGCGCCTCGGCGTTTCCGGGCTGAAGTTCAAGCGCAATCTCAAGACATTTCAGCGCCTTGTCCAGAGTATACCCCCGCGAAAACACCTTGCCCATATTAAGGGCGATGACGGGCGAGGAACGTGGCAGCGCGCCGTCCAGCGACAACGCCTTGAGCATGGAATTCACCGCCAGATCGTTTTCCTTGCCTTCGGCGTGGGCCAGGGCGATATTATAGAAAAGCACGGCGGAATTGGGAACAATCTTCAGCGCCTTCTTGTATTCCGTGATGGCGTCCTTCCAGCGCCCCTGCTTGCGCAGACTGATGCCAAGCTGATTAAAGGTGGAAAGGTCATCGGCGGAAAGATTCTGGCCCTTGATTTCCAGGCACTGGCGCAGATATTTTTCCGCCTGCACGGGATCGCTGTCCTGCAGGGTCATGGCGATCTGTTCCGTCATGGCCGCCACCTGACTCATGGCGTCCTTGTAGGCGCGGGAAATCGCGGTATCGAAAAGCTGTTTGGCCGCTTCGGTATTGCCCATGGCGGCCTGAAGCTGCCCCAGCTCCACCTTGCGCTGGGCATTCAGCGGAGAAAGCTCGTCCAGGCGCTTCAGGTATTTGAGCTGCATGTCCTGCTTTCCCGTCTCTCTGGCCAGATCCACAAGTTTCTGCAACGGCTCCAAATAGTTGTCATTGAACTTGGAAGCTCTTTCATAGGCCATCTGGGCCTGTTCGCTGTTGCCGGAAACGCGCAGGGCGTCGCCCATGACGACATAGCCGGCGGCGTTGTCCGGCTTGGCTTCCAGGATCTTCTTCGTGATTTTGATGGCCTCGCCGCCAAAGTTGCGCAGCACGAATCCCCGGGCCTTGTCCAGCAACTGCTGGACAAGGCTCGGCTCTCGCAGTGTGGCGGACATCTTTTCCACCAGATCAATGCCGCTGATAGGCTTGAGAATAAAGTTGTCGGCCCCGGCCTCGAACATCAGCATGATCCTGCCCTTGTCGGCCGTGGTCGTCATGACAAAGATACGCAGTTCGGGAAAACTTTCCTTGTACTGCTTGATAAGCAGGCTGGTGTCGCCGGTGCTGGTCATCACCCGCTCAATGAAGAGCGCAGGTCTGCGGTTGTCATTGAAGGCATCCGTAATGGCCTTCAGCGTCTTGGTGGGGTCCAGGACAAGATTGACCAGACTCGCTTCGTTGCCCAGCGCCAGTTCCTTGACAGTCGTCCGCAGCAGACGCACAAAGATGGGATCGTCGGAAAGCACAAGCAGCAGCCCGTGACGCTTGACGAAGAAATCCCGCAGCACCGCTTTCTGCTTGTTCTGTTTCTGTTTTTCCTGAAAATCAGCAAAGGCCATATGTTCCGCTCCGCCTGGTAGAGCAAGTTATCATAAAAAAGCTTGCGCCATGGGATTCCCCCCGCAGCCGGTCTCCGGAGAGAGAAAAAAACACCGCGTCAAACGGAACTGCACGCGGCAGGGAAACCTCAGCCCGCAGGCATGACGGAACGCTTTCAGCCGCAAGGCACACGCGCCGTCTCTCCGCATATTCCGTGACGGGCGGAGTGATACTAAAGTATATTGTTCGCTTGCTCAAGCGGAGCATTGCCCTTTTCCGCCCGCATTTTCCGGACTTCCGGAGCATGTTAAAACGAAAAAGCCCCGGACAGCCGCACGGTCTGCGTCCTCTTCCTCCCTCAGATCCGCATTTCCTCCGCCCTCTCCCGCACATCCACATCCCATGCCTGCGAGAACTCGCGGTCGGCAAAAGCCTCGGCCAGACCCTGCATCTGTTTCAGCCGCAACACCTCATCGGGGTCCATGCCGAGCTCCTTGCCTATGCGTTCATTTGTCCAGTCATGCTTGCGAAGCAGCGTCACGAGCTTTGCCGTCAGTTCCACCTGATGCGTGCCCCGGGCCATGTTGTGGCGCACAGTGGACGTAATGCGATCCTCAATTCCCTTGTCCAGGCCGACCACCGGCAGATATCCGCCCAGGCTCTCCCGAACCTGCGCGTCATTTTTTGCCACCTGTCTCCGATGAAAGCCGTCCACCACGACATAACCCTTTTCATCTCCGGCAACGACCACGGGCATGGTGAAACCGTCTTTCCGGAGCGACAGCTTGAGCAGCCGCATCTCCGGAGGCGCAACCTTGTTGGGATTGTAGTCATTGCCCCGGACATCATCAACCGGAACCAGCTGCAGGCGCGTCACCGGATGGGGAATGTCCAGATAGTCGGCTGCCAGAGCGACGATACGGTTGTACACCACGACCCTCTCATCCAGACAACCCTTCTGCTCCAGCAGAATATGCTCCAGGGCGGCCAGCGCCTCATTCACGTCCATGCTCAAACTCCTTTTCAAACCGCAGGAAGCGTCCGAGCTTGCGGACGGCGCGAAATCCATACTGGAGGTACATATCCCGCCGGGTCCAGTAGTCCGTGGTTATCAGACGCTCCACCCCCGCCTCCCGCGCCGCTTCAATGCAGCGTTCCAGCAGGGGAATATCTCCTCCCTCTTCCAGGGCATACAGGTGGAGAATATGGGCCGATGCCCGCCTGATCCGCACCGATCCGAACGCCATGACTCCGTTTCTTTCACCTTCCGTCATGATGAACCACAGACGGCCCGGCTCAGAGCTGATGAAGCCGCCGAGCTTCTCGCGGACGGCCGTGCTTGAAGCATACTCGCCCATCAGTCCGAACAATTCCCGGTTCTTCACCGGATCTCCATCATGCTTGAATTCCAGAAGTGTCATCACAGCTCCATATATTTCATGATGATCTGCGCCTGCCGCTCCATCTCCCGCTTGGTCTGGGAAAAACTCAGCCCCTTGCACCAGTAGTCGTTTTTCAGCAGCACCTTGCAGATGCGCCGCCAGCTCGGAGCCTTGCGGAGAGCCTCCTGCCTCGCGTCAGCTTCCTGCGGGATATCCTCGACGCCCTGTTTGGCCCACCATTTAAGAAACTTTCCGATCTTCGTCCGATAGTGTTCCGCCGTGGGCGGAGGCATGGTATCCAGCAGAAACTCGGCATAGCTCTGCCATGTATGCCCCGCCGGCAGGCGAATACGGATATTGCCGAACACATTTCCGGAAAGCTCCACATACCGGTTGCCGAAGTTCGCCCCCTGCACCCGCCCGACAACCCTGGTCCAGGTTTCCGGCTCAAGCATCTTGAAAAGCCAGAGTCCCTTGCGCTGATCATCCCCGTACGGCTGGCAGAGACGCATCTGGTGGATACCCACTCCGGCAAGATGCATGAGGTCGTAAATCCGGTTGTAGTCCCACCCCTTTCTGCCTGTGGCCGTCCAGATATCCTCCGTGCGCCAGTCGTATATCGGGTAGATATTGACAACGCCGGAAGGTGTCGCCGTACTCCAGCTCTTCCCCTTCCAGCGCCGTTTCGTCGCCGACGCGATGGTTCGGAAACGGTTCAGGGATTCATCGCTGCGTATGGCCACGATGCAGGCGCACGGACGGCCTTGCGCGAAGTGCTCCGCAAACAGGGGAGAAAATTCCTCAAATTCCATGCCCCGCCTGAACCAGGGAAAATATCCCTCCGCCGCAATCACCCCCGGATACCGGGGAAGTTCACGTACCCACAGCGCCCGCGCCTCCGGATCCCAGCACAGCCAGTGCGGCTGTATCTGGGACACGGAATTCCGCAGGTGCAGGGGCAGACAAATCCAGTGCGGCCGGACATCCGGCCTGGTCATGATGCGGGTGACAAAGGCATCGGTATGCGCGTACCACGCCTCCAGATCGATATGCAGCACATCCAGGGGCAACCGGCCCTTCTCTCGGGCCACTTCCAGAGCAAACTGAACGACGAGACCGGAGTCCTTTCCTCCGGAGAAGGAAACATAGACCCGCTCAAAAGCGTCAAAAATCTCCTCAAGCCGCAGCCGCGCCGCGGCAAACACATCCATACCCAGGAAACGTTTCATACCGTCTGCTCCACAAGTTTCCGTATGGTGCCGTAGTCTCCGTTCAGTCTTCTGATTTCCCTTTTCAGTTCCTCAAGGGCATCGGCCTTGCGGGAAAGCGCGGAACGAATGCGTTCATCAAGATTGCACTCGCACTGCAGCGTCACATAGTGGACGCTGCGCTTCTGCCCTATTCTGTGGCATCTGTCCTCGGCCTGTATCCTGAGCGCGTACTTCCAGTTTTCCGAAAAAAAGAACACATGATCCGCCTCCGTCAGTGTCAGTCCATATCCCCCCGTGCCCTGCGTCGCCAGCAGCACCCCGCCGCCCTTTCTCCAGAGATCAAGCTGCGCGGTCCGCACGGCCGGAGAAAGTCCGCCGAAAATCCTGCAGACGGGCATTTCCGGGAACGCCGCGTGCAGGGCCTCGCCCAGCGCGGCAAGAGACTCGCGATAGTTCACCCATGTAATTATATGACTAGTTCTAACCTTCCGGAACAACTCTATCAACTGTTCCACCCGCATATTTTTCAGGCGCTTTTTTCCGGAAAATCCGGCGGGAAGCACCCCGCAGGACACGGAATGCAGCCCGCTGAACAGGCGGTAAATCGCCATCCCCATGCCCGCCGGATCATATGTTCCGTACATTTCTTCCAGAAAACGGCTCTTCACCGCCTGATACAGCCGGGTCTGCTCCTCGGAAAACTTGCATATGACACGCCGGTACGTCTTGGGAGGCAGGCTCAGGCACTCTTCCTTGCTGATCTGGTACACATACGGCACAATGTTCCGGCAGACCTCGCTGAAATTCTCTGTCCTTTCCACACGTTCACCGTCATTCGGGAGAGCGGCATACATGTTCCGGAACGAGTGCCACGACGGGCAGCCCAGAATCCGGGGCGACAGGAACTCCATCTGCGCATACAGATCTTCAATGCCCTGCGTAATCGGGGTTCCGGTAAGAATCAGACGGTACGGCGCCCGGACGCCCAGCCTGGTAAGACGCCTGGTTCTTTTGGCCTTATGGCCCTTGATGTATGATGATTCATCAACAATCAGGAATGTTCCGCCGTCGATCAGCCTGCCGAGCGCGGAAAACACGCGGGCGGATCTGCCAAGACTTTCCAGGCCGACAATGTGCCAGCCGACCCGTGGAATATTCGTTTCCCGCGTCTTTGAGCCAAAGACGTGAATATCTTCATCCCTGCAGGAAGTATGGCGCAATATCTCCCTTTTCACCGTCTCCTTGAGCGAAACAGGACAGCACCATACGCATTTGGAAATAAGCTTTCTGCGAAGCCAGACAAGTTCAATGGCCGTACGAGTCTTGCCCGTACCCATATCCATGAACAGGGCCCCCACATTAAGGCGCGAAAGCTTTTCAACCGCGGCACGCTGATGGGCATAGGGCTCCGTGGTCAGCTCCCAGTCACTGCTTGAACAAAACATCAACGTTCATTCCTGATCTCCGGCCCGAGCCACGACGTGACAATATATCTTCAACTCACCAATGATTTTCTCCGCATATCGGCAGATCCCTTCTCCCTTTCTGTATATAGCATATTAATTTTACACCACTCAATCCAAAAGAGAGAGGCATCCTGCCCCAAAAGCGTCATCATCCTCTTTTTATATCCTGCCCATGTTTAAATTTAAAATTGCTTATATACTTTCAAAATAAACTCTTATTGTTTATAAAAACAAAATATTTACTCTCATATCACACCACAATTTCTTTACTGCTTGAAATCAAAATTGCACATCAACATATTATTATATATTAATGCAATCAATATATATCTTTTTAGTCTATTCATCATGCATTATGTAAATATCATGCCATGTTCTATTCCAGATCAAACTCTACCATGACTCATTACAAAGACAAAAAGACTGCATTAAAACATATCATTGCCCGGGCACTCACGAGATACGCTTCCATACGGACCGGGCGAAAGCCTTTGCCGCCGCAGCGGCCGAAAACCGGATACAAAAAAAGGCCGGTCTCCCGGCCTTTCCTTTTCAGCATCCCATGCTGCAATGTTTGACGCGATCTCTCTCTTCGGCGCGTTTACCGTTGTTGAAACGGTCAACCGTACCCACCAGATAGCCGGTGATACGGCGGATGCGCTCAAAACCGACACCTTCGCCCACCATCTGGACGGGCTTCTGTTCAAGCACGGGAGCGCTGCCCTTGGCCGGAATGTGTTCTGCGTACATGTCTTCCTCGTCTGCAACATTTTGTCGTTGAAATATCTGCCAGCCAAGACCCCATGTTCTGGCTCGCAGCTCTTATGCCTGACGCCGGAGCCTTGCTCCGCAAGAGAACTGCAGATGCTCCGTTTCGCGTGGAGTCTCGCCCTGCTCGACTCCATGAGCAATTTCAAAACGAATTGCTCCATGCTGAAAAGTTAAAGGGTAATGTTGGGTGTGACGTCACCTGCGGAGGCCCGCTCGTCAGGCGAACGGTAGTCCTTCGCATAGCCCTTGAGACGCCTCCATTTTTCCAGCGGAATGCCTTCTCCCTCATGCCGTCCGCAGCGGGGGCACACATCATTGATGATGCCCGTGTAGCCGCACACCGGATCACGATCCACCGGATGATTGATGGAACCGTATCCCACGCCCATTTCCTTCATGGCCCGGATGATATCCTCAAAGGCGTCAATGTTGCGGGAAGGATCGCCGTCCACTTCCACATAGGTGATGTGTCCGCCGTTGGTCATGGCGTGATATGGTGCTTCCAGACGAATCTTGTCATAGGCGCTGATCGGGAAATATACCGGTATATGGAAGGAGTTGGTATAATATTCACGGTCGGTCACGCCGGGAATCACGCCGAAACGCTCCTGATCCAGACGGACGAAGCGTCCGGACAGCCCTTCGGCAGGCGTGGCGATAACCGAGAAATTCAGCCCGGTTTCCCTCATCTTCTCATCCGCCCTGTCGCGGATATGCCGGATAATGCGCTTGCCCAGCTCCTGCGCGGCTTCGGATTCGCCATGGTGCTGACCGATCAGGGCCTTGAGACATTCGGCCAGCCCAATGAAGCCGATGGTCAGCGTGCCGTGCTTGAGGACTTCACGCACCTCGTCATCCGGTCCGAGCTTGTCGGAATCGATCCAGATGCCCTGCCCCATGAGGAAGGGATAGTTGCGCACCTTCTTGACGCTCTGGGTTTCCAGACGCTCCAGAAGCTGGTCGAACACCAGGGAAATCCTGTCGTCCAGACTCGGAAAAAAGGCGTCCACGTCACCACGGGCAAGGATACCCAGCCGGGGCAGATTCAGGGAGGTGAAGCTCAGATTGCCGCGTCCGTTGACGATTTCACGCCCGGGATCATGCGCGTTGCCGATAACTCTGGTGCGGCATCCCATATAGGCGATTTCCGTCTCGGGGTGTCCCGCCCGGTAGTAGACCTTGTTGAACGGCGCATCAATAAAGGAAAAATTCGGGAACAGACGCCTGGCGGACACCCGGCAGGCAAGGCGGAACAAATCGTAGTTCGGCTCTCCCTTGCGGTAGTTGACGCCTTCCTTCACCTTGAAGATATGGATGGGGAAAATCGGCGTTTCTCCATTGCCCAGCCCGGCCTCGGTAGCCAGCAGCACGTTGCGGATGACCATGCGTCCCTCCGGGCTGGTGTCCGTGCCGTAGTTGATGGAGCTGAACGGAATCTGCGCTCCGGCCCGGCTGTGCATGGTGTTCAGGTTGTGCACCAGAGCTTCCATGGCCTGGTAGGTGTCCTTTTCCGTCAGTTCCAGAGCCTTGTCCACGGCGTTTTCCGCTTCCGCGGCGGACATTTCGGGCAGGCGGCAGGCCAGAGTCTCACGGACGAAGAGCATACCCTCCTCTCCGAGGATGGATTCATGTTCCTTCAGCCAGGCGCGCAGCGCGGCCCTGACAGGCGCGGCGTCATACCCGCGTATATCCAGAACCAGAGCCAGCTTGCTTATGAAGCTCTTGGCCACGCCTCTGGCCATGCCGTATTCAAAATTGGGAATGCTCTGTCCGCCATGCTGGTCATTCTGATTGGACTGAAGGGCGATGCAGGCAAGCGCGCTGTAGCTCTGAATGCTCTCCGGCTCGCGCAGGAAGCCGTGGCCGGTATTGAATCCGCCCTCGAACAGCTTCTTGATGTCAATCTGGCAGCAGGTGGTGGTAAGAGAGAAAAAATCCAGATCGTGAATGTGGATGTCCCCGTCCTTGTGCGCCTGGCTGTGCTCGGGCTTCAGCATGTACATCTCATAGAACTGCTTGGAAGCCTCGCTGCCGTACTTGAGCATGGTGCCCATGGCGGTATCGCCGTCAATATTGGCGTTCTCTCTCTTCAGATCGCTCTCGCTGGCGTCCTTGAAGGTGAGATCGCGCATGGTCCGCATCAGCCGGGTCTTGCGCTCACGCACGCGGGTACGCTCGTTGCGGTAAAGAATATATGCCTTTGCAGTGCGGGCGTGTCCCAGCTCAATCAGCGTCTTTTCCACCAGATCCTGCACTTCTTCCACATCGGGCATGCCGGCGGCTTCATCAGGATAGCGGATTTCCAGCTCGGCGCTCACCCTTGCCGCGATATCTTCGGCCATGGCGTAATCACTGCCGCCCTGCGACTGCGCCGCGCGAAACACGGCGCGGGCAATCTTTTCCCGGGTGAACGGCACGGTGCGCGAATCACGCTTTTTCAGGGAACTCAACATATCTTCAGATCTCTCAAAGTATAACACGACCCCGGGGCCGGTTCCGTCATCAGGCCGAAAAGCCCCCTCACCCCCCGCAGGGGGCATTGCAAATGAACAGAGGGTAAATCACGTGATACGTCGACAAAGCCCTTCCGGGTCTTTTTGTAGGACGCGCCTTGCAAGGACCCCCCGCCCCAACCGATACGCGCGACATGGCAGGTCTTCTGGCTCTCGGGTCTTCACTCCGCGCCGCCTTCCCGACCCGGACGGGGGCAGTGGCATGAAAGGCGCGAATTCACCGATCACAGCTGCGGGGACAGCTCCGGCCCACCCCGCCTCACATACCGCGCGGAAGATTCCGGATTCCCTCTTCGTTCCCCCCTCAGAGGAGGGGGTGAAACCATGTCGGCTTCCTGTGTACCCTTCCCTCTGCCCGCGCGTCAACTCGATCAGAATCCTTGCGCCGCAACGATTGCATGCAAAAAATGTAAGAATGGAGCCGGGTTGCGGGCATCAAAAAAAAGCAAAATTTTCCTCCTTTGCCCCGGCACTGTTTTTGCATGGCAGGCGTTGCGGAAATGAATCCGGCATCTTCTGCCGGAAAACTTCCTGCAGGGGGTATAGCATGGAAATTTCCGGTTACGGCAGTATTTTTTTCTCACAGGAAGCGGAAGAAAGCGCCCGTGCAGCGCGCGGTAAAAACAACGGGCAGGAGGGCAGTGCCCTCGGACTCCCGGGTGGAAGCGACACGGTCAGCATCTCCGAAGAAGCCCGGAAGCTGTCCGAAAAGATGCTTCTGGAAAAGCAGGAAGAACAGCGGCGGCAGGAACAGGAACAGTCGCGGCAGTCCAGCGCCGCGCCGGCAGGAAACGGCCCGGCCGCGGACAACGCGGAACAGCAAGGCGCAGCGGAAGCGGGCGGATCGGCAGGAGCTTCCGGCAGCGGAGGAAGTTCCTCAGCAGATCAGATTCAGAGCATCAGGGAAAAAATCAGACAGCTTGAAGCCAGACTTCAAAGCATCGCCTCAAGTTCCCTGCCGGAAAATGTGAAGGCCAGCCAGATGAATGTCCTGCAGGCGCAGGTCAACGACCTGCAGCAGCAGTTGAACGCGATGGCGCAGCAGGCGGCATGATCCCTCCTCCCTCTGACGCGGCGGCCTCCCCGGCTCCATGGAGCCGGGGAGGCGTGGTTGCGGCTGTTTTCTTTCCTCCCGCCCTGTGCTAGGCTCAACGGCTGCGGCGCATGACGTCCGTCACGCGCCATTGGAGCAACAGCACATGATTTCTTCTCCCGTCTTTCCCGCGCTGCTGGCGGGGCTGGCCACCTGGGGCTTCACCGCCGCAGGAGCGGCTTTTGCATTCACTCCCCGCGCATGTTCCAGGCGCACCCTTGACATTCTGCTCGGATTCGCGGCGGGCGTGATGCTCGCGGCTTCATTCTGGTGTCTGCTCTCCCCTGCGCTTGAACTGGCAGGAACCACCTGGGGACGCATGGACTTTGTGCCCGTGGCCGCAAGCCTCGCCGCGGGAGCATTGCTGCTCGACATGCTGGATCGCGTTCTGCCCCATGCCTGCATTCACCGTCATGAGCAGGAGACAATCCGCGAACCCGGAGAACCGGCATTTCCCCGCAATATTCTGCTGTTCCTTGCCGTCACCCTGCATAATATTCCAGAGGGACTGGCGCTCGGCGTGGCCTTCGGAGCCGCTCTGAGTTCTCCCGAAACCGGAGGGCTGGCCGGAGCCGCGCTTCTGACCTGCGGCATCTGTCTGCATAATCTGCCCGTGGGCATGGCCGTGGCCCTGCCTCTGCTCGGAGACGGCTGTTCCCGCCGCAGGGCTTTTCTCATCGGCCAGGCCCCCGGCCTGGTGGAACCCGTGACCACAGCAATCGGCGCAGCCGTGGCGGCACAGGTGACGTCGCTCCTGCCTTATGCCATGAGCCTTGCCGCCGGAGCCATAATCTACGTCGTCGTGTCGGAAGTCATTCCGCAGGGCCATGGCTCGGGCAATGGCCGGGCGGCAAGCGCCGGGCTCATGGCGGGCTTTGTGCTGATGATGTGCCTTGACCATGTGTTCGGATAACGGGAATGCGGATTCAAACAGGGTGAACGCCTTGTTGTGGAAATAGCGCCGAAAATCTCCCCGACTGCCGGAGGAGCGGGCTTGAAGGCCGACCGGGCGGCCCCGCAGGGGCCGTGCCCGTTGTCGGGCGGAGCGAGGCGTGCGGGCATCGGGAGCAGAGATGACGAGCCCCCGCCGCATGGTCATGCGGCATGGATGGGGCACAGCCTGTCAGAGCGTTTTGCTAAAATATCTGCGGGCCAGCCCCTGTGTTCCGGCCCGCAGGTTTCACGCCGAAGCCGGAGATGTACGCCGCAAGTGAATTGCGGCGACACCGGAGAAGGGGGCGTCGCGGCTTCAGTCTCGCCCCGCTCGACTGAAGCAGAGCATTTCAACGGCGAAATGCTCCAAACACCATGTCTAGCGCAGCGCCATGAGCGCGGGCACGATGAGCGGCACCAGCAGGGTGAGGCACATGCCGGAGAACACCGCCAGAATGGCGCAGCGTTCCCCGCTGTAGCGCGCGATGACCGGCAGGCAGGTGTCCATGGCCGCCGCGCCGCCGGCCATGACCGGAGCCAGCCTTCCGGCAGTGCGCACCATGAGCGGCGGCAGCGTGAGCGCCAGCACCTCATGAATCATGTTGGACAGCAGCGCCACGGACCCCAGCGCGGGATCCCCCATCTGCGTCATGATGACCGTGGCCAGACTGTAATAACCGAAGCCCGCGCCTACGGCGAGGGTTTCGGCAAGCCCGCCTTCCACCCAGCGGGACAGGATGAGCCAGGCCAGGGCGCTGCCGCACAGCGTCCCCGCCGCGACACCGAAAGGCACGAGCAGAATGCGCCCCTTGAGCTCGCGGATGATGCCCAGCGCCTTGAGATCGAATCCCACCGACATGCCCGCCGCGAACAGCAGCAGATACAGAACCCAGGTTGACGCATGGCTGCGGGCGATCCACAGGGGCAGAACCCCGCACCAGCCCGCAAGCGCTCCGGCGAAAAAAAACGCGAGCACCAGCAGGGAACCGCCGATGCCGCCTTCCGCCGCGTCGGCGGAAGGCGGCCCGGCGGAAACACGGGTCGCGCCGCCGCGTTCCGCGCCGGAAAGCACGAAACGCCCCAGCGCCCACGCCGCAACAACGCAGCCCAGAACGGAAAGCGTGCTGATAACCGCGGCGCGCAAGCCCAGCGTACGCATCTGGGACACCAGAGTTTCATCCGCGCCGAGGGACAGCCCCAGCAGGAAGAGCATCAGACGCACCGTCCATGTCAGGCCGCGCCCCACCAATGCAATGACGCGCTCCGACTTGCGCCCCATCCAGCCGAACGGCACTCCGCCGACAATCAACCCCATTTCCAGCAGCATCATCTCTCCCGCAAAATCAGTTTCCTCCCGCCCGCAGGCGTTTCTGCCGCTGCGGAACGGGAGGAAACTATAAACAAAGGGGAGTTCCGGATCAATTTCCCGGCGCCCGCCGGTTCACTGACGACATTTCCCGCCGCGTCAGTACGGGAAGGCGATCGTCTTGAGCTGGCTGAAGGCGTCCAGCGTTGTTCTGTAGCATTCCCGTCCGATTCCGGAAGCCTTGTATCCGCCGAAGGCGGAACCGCCCATGGTTCTGCCTGCGGCCCCGTTTATTCTCATGGTTCCGGTGCGTACGGCCTCCGCGACGCGCAGAGCCTTTCGCAGATCACCCGTGAATACGCCGCCGGAAAGACCGTACCTGCTGTCATTGGCAATGCGGATCGCATCCTGTTCGTCCCTGAATCTGATAAAGCTGAGAACCGGCCCGAAAATTTCCTCCTGAGCAATCCGCATGGCGTTATCCACATCCGCAAACAGCGTGGGAGCAATATAGAATCCTGAGGCCAGTTCTCCTTGAGTCAGTCTTTCGCCGCCCGTCACCAGCCGCGCCCCCTCCTGCCTGCCGATGGAAACATATTCCAGAATACTGTTCATCTGCTCCCGGTTGGCTACCGGGCCCATCTGCATGCCTTCCCGCCACGGAGCTCCGACTCCGGCCGAGCGCAGTCTTTCCGCCACGCGTTCCACCAGAGTGTCGTACAGCGGATCTTCCACCAGCACCCGGGACTGCATCGCGCAAACCTGTCCGCTGTTGACCAGCGCGCCGGATGCAATGACATCCACGGCGCGGGACAGATCCTGCTCATCCATGTCAGCGAAGTATATGCCGGCGGACTTTCCTCCCAGCTCCAGAGTCGCGGGTATAACGCGCCGTGCGGCGGCAAGCCCCACCGACATGCCCACGGATGTGGAGCCGGTAAAGGTCAGCTTGTCTATTCCGGGATGCTCAAGAAGAGCCTGCCCCGTTATGGAACCCCGCCCGTTCACGACATTGAGCACCCCGGGAGGCAGCACTCCGTCGATCAGCTTCATGAATTCCATCGTTCCCACGGGCGTGAAGCTGGACGGCTTCAACACCACGCAGTTTCCCGCCGCGAGCGCCGGAGCGAGCTTCCAGAAATCGAGCAGCAGGGGCACATTCCACGCGCAAACCGCGCCGACCACGCCAATCGGCTCACGGATGACCATGACTCTCATTCCGCACGATTCACTGTTCGTTCCATCCTCGCCGGAACGGATCAATGCGGCAAAATAGGGAAAATGCTCCCTGCCCATGGTCAGCATGTTCTCGGAAACCGGCAGAGGCCGTCCGGTTTCCAGAGATTCCGCGACACAAAGTCTGTGCATGTTCCGCACGATCCGCCCGTGAATTTCCATCAGCGCATCATAGCGGCGCGGCAGCGGCAGGCTCCGCCATGCGGGAAACGCCGCTCGCGCGGCCCGCACGGCCCGGTCCACGTCGCCGGAAGAGGCGGCGGAAACGGCGCACAGCTTTTCTCCGTTGGCGGGGCATGCGACGTCCATGCGGCCGCCCTCGCCTTCAACCCATTCCCCATTGATATACAAAGGGTAATGGGCATCAATTTCCTGTTTCATTGTCTCGAATGAACGCATGAATGTATCTCCTGAATGACAAGATATGACGCGCAAAGGGGGCGGAAAAGGGGAACAAGGGGCCGGGAATTTCAGACTTCCTCCACGCCGAACAGCCGGGCGGCGTTCGCGTACATGATCCGTTCACGGGCTTCGCCGGAAAGGGGCATTTCTTCATAGAGTTTTAAGGTATCCCGTATATGCGTGAACGGATGCGCACTGGCGAAAAGGATTTTATTCATCAGCGCCCCGTTCGCCGCCTCCACATACTGCATGAACTGAGGCAGCCTCAGGCACGCGGAAAAATCCATGTAAACATTGGCATGCCGCAGCGCCACACCCATGGTTTCCGTAATCCAGGGATAGCCGCCGTGGCTGATGATGATTTTCAGATCGGGAAAATCCGCCGCAACCCTGTCAATATGCCACGGCGCATGCTGTTCCAGCGTCACTCCGGGCATTCCGACGGAACACCCGGTGGTTATGGCCGCGCAAAGGTTCTCCTCGCAGCACAGGGCATAGAACGGATAATACTTCGGATCACCGGCGGACAGCCGGCTCATGGCGGGGTCAACGGAAATGCCGCGCACCCCGTTTCCGATTTCCGCGCGCAGAGCGCGCAGCGACTTCATCAGCGGATGAGGGTCCACGCCGTACAGACCGATGAAAAAATCGGGATATCTCGCGACGCTTTCCAGCATGCCGGGATTTGTGGACATGACATCTTCCGTGGAGGCGATATCCCGGCCGGTGACCACCGCCCGCGTCACGCCCAGCCCGCGCAGCATGGCGACCTCCTCATCAAGCGAAGCTGTGGGACGGGCGGCGAAATTCGTGGTTTCGCTGAAGCTTTTGTACAAGGGATTGCTCAGGATGCCCCGGAACGTATCCGGCGTTCCGGGGCGGAACCGTGTATCAATGATGCGCATGAAAAACTCCTTGCTGCCTGATTGGTGACGTTGTCAGCAGCCCCAAAAATTGCGGGCAGGTCGCGGCTTTGCCGCGCCATAAAGCGGGCAGTCTTCGAACCTTCCGGCAAGCCGCTGCGACGGATCGCTTTGTTGCAGAGCCATGTTGACGGCGCTGTGCGTGATGTGCGGTTTTGCTCCGGTATGGGCGGCAACATTCGTTGCCGCAAGAGCAGCCCGTGTTCCACACGGGCGAGCGGCAGTCAGCAGGCGACGCAGGAGCCTTGCGAATGGCGACAGCAGAGATAAGGCAACAGGTATCCACGGCCGGCTCGCCTGCGCCTTCGTGCAGCTTGGACGGCGAAAACTCCCTCAAACCGGGGCCTGCCGTATTCCGCCTCACCCCGGTTCGGGCTCAATCCCGAAGAAAACGCGCTAGATGCGGGAATGCTCGGTTCGCGCAATGAGATCGTCCTGCAGATCGCGGGACAATTCGGTGAAGTAGGCGCTGTACCCCGCAATGCGGACTATGAGTCCCCGGTATTTCCGCGGATCTTCCTGGGCCGCCAGCATGGTTTCACGATTAATGACATTGAACTGCACATGCCACAGCCGCAAGTCGCAGAAAGTGCGGATCAGCCCCACCAGATTCGCCGTGCCCTCTTCCCCGGCTATGCAGGATGGGGAAAGCTTGAGGTTCAGCAGCCGCGCGGCCCGCTCATTGTAATCCCGGTTCTTTGACGCGTAACTGGACATGAGGGAGGCCGTGGGCCCCTTCATATCCGCGCCCTGTACCGGAGAAGAGCCGTCAGACAGGGGCATCCAGTCTCTGCGGCCGTTCGGCAGCGCGCCCACTTCCTTGCCGTGGGGGACGTTGGCGGTCACGGAGACGGTCCGTATATCCTGACGGATGCCGGTTTCTCCCGCCCATGTGCGACAGTATTCCTGAGCGGCGCGATCAAGTCTGCGTCCGATTTCATCCGCGTACGGATCGCCGTTGCCGAAGCGGGGGGCGCTCTCCAGAAGACGCCGCAGGGCTTCCATGCCTTCAAAGTTGGAATCCAGAGCCTGCATCAGCTCGTCCATCCCCACCTTTCCGTCCTCATAGACCAGCTTCTTCACTGCCGCCAGAGCATCCACCACGGTAGCGAAACCGATGAGGTCATTGAATCCGAGATCAAGCCCTCCCTCGATTTTCTCGCTGGTATGCAGATCCCTGCATGACGCCATGCACAGATCGTGCAGGGCAGAACTCAGCGGCGTGGCGAAATGCTCGGCGCGCAGCCTGTGCACCAGCATGGTATCGGCAAAGGCGAAACTGAGGCAGTTGTTCAACTGCGCGACGAACGCGCTCCAGAACGCCTCCCAGTCCGAAAACATGCGGGGCTCGCCCGTTTCCAGCCCCAGCAGCTCGCTCCCGTGCTTTTTCATGCGTCCGTTGCGCAGCGTCATTTCCAGCACAGCACCAAGGTTGACCTGGCAGCCTGCCGAAGTCAGCGTATCCCGGTTGGGCATGCGGATCTCGGCGCAGCCGGAGGCGGAATAGTCAAAGATATCCTTTTCAGGAGCGCCCTTGGCCAGATGCAGCGGAATAATCTCCTCGTCATTGAACAGCTTGGGATAACCCTGCCCCACCTTGATGGTTTCCGCCACCTCCCACAGGAAGCGCTGGGGCGAACGAGCATGAATGCGGACGGCCAGATCAGGATACGGCATGGGGGAAACGCGGCGCGACTCCAGAATAAGATAGCTCAGTTCGTTGGTGGCGTCGAAACCTTCCCGCGTCTGGCCGCCGATGGTCACGGCCTCCCAGTGGGCATAGCCTTCCTTGGTGGCCATTGCGCCGGAAGACAATGTAAGATCCGTGAACTGAGCCATCTGGAGCCACAGACAGTCGAAAATCTCCAGCGCGCGGGCGGGAGTAATCCTCCCCTCCTCCCTGTCCTTCCGGTAATAGGGCCAGAGCAGCTGATCCATGCGGCCATTCGACACAATGCTCCCCGTGCGCTGTTCAAGTCTTGAAAAGGCCTGGGTAAACCAATGGGCCTGCACGGCCTCGTAAAAGTTCCGGGCCGGAAACTCGGGAACTCTCTCGCAGTTCTCGGCAATAAGCGCAAGCTCCGCCCGCCGGACGGGATCACGCTCGATTTCCGCCTTCCGCCGGGCAAGTTCCGCGTGCCGGCGCGCCCACAGCACCACTGCCTCACATGTGAGAATCACCGCTTCAAGAAACGGCTTGCGCCTCAGCCTGTCCACCGGGCTGAGAGGATTGAGCGCGGCCAGGCGCGCCTCGGCTTCCTCCCTGATGCCGGAAAATCCCCTGCCCAGCACCTTGGCATAGTCAGGAACCCATTGCAGGGAAGAACGATAGGATGCCGTTTCACTGACCACGAAACGGGTGGAATATCCCTTCTCGTCATTGTAGGCCAGCCGGTGCGCTTCGGGAGGAAGGCTCCTGTTCAGAGCCTCATGAAAGGTTCTGCCTTTCCAGTAGGGCGCTATTTCCTCCGCCGCGATGCGGACGTCCTCCTCGCTCACGTTCAGGGGAGACGCTTCCCTGTGCGCAAGCGAGCGCAGAGATTCGTCCATGAAATCGCCGTTCAGTTCGGGATACAGAATGCCGTAACGCCCGGCGTCGGTGCCGCAGCGCCCCACAACAAGCTGCATGGGCTCCACATATACCGTAATGTGCTCGGCAATATGCTTCAGCGCCTTTGCCCAGCGCAGCACCAGGGGCTGCCCCTCTGTCCGTCTCATGGATTCCGTGAACAGCCGTCCGCGCTGCACGTCGATGACCGGCGTCATGCCGTCAAAGGTGTCCAGAATGGCGAACAGACGGGGATGCTCCTTCCGGTGGGGGTTGTCTCCGCCGCCCGCGAGTTCCCGCAGCAACAGTTCCTGATCGGAACAACAACATGCTTCACCCATGATAACTCCTTGTCATGCCCTCCGCTCGGGACATTCCGTTTTCCGGCTCAGTCAGTCTCTGTTCAGGCGGGGAAGCCGCGCATTTCTTCCCCGCCCCCTGAAAGCAAAAACCATGCCACCCTCCCGAGCCGGAAAAGCAAGGAAAATCATGAATAAAAATACATTTAAATTCAATGTATTACAAATATATTTCCTCTGCGTCGCTCTCTCCCCTCCTCTGCAGGACAGGGAAGTCAAACATCCTGCCCCACAGAAAAAAGCATCTTGCATCATTAAGATGCATTTTGCTTTTTTCATGATATTCAAACTTGTTAACTATCACTCTCTCACCTGGTGCCGGTGCAGATTGCTTCTCTTTTTCTTAAAAAATCGTCCTTTCTCCGCTTCTGCCATACCGTCCGGTCTTTTTCTCAACACATTTCGATATTTGAAAATCTCCCGAAAGCCTCTCTCCGCAGTTCACCGGCCGTTCCGGAACGCCGCCTCTCCGTTTTTTTTCCGGTGTTGGCCTGCTTTTTGCTTTAAGATTCCATCATTCTCTTACGGCTCGCAAACGGCAGGACTCTTTCCGCAGAGAGTCCGAATCCGGCACTTCCGCGCAACACAACGGAAATGAGGAGATTGTCATGGCCAGACTGTTTATTGCGGCGCTGACCGCCGCAACCATGCTGCTGCCCGGAGCCTTCCGTCAGGCCGCCCATGCGGCAGAACCGGAATTCACCTTTTCCCTGAACCTCGCCATTCCCCCCACCCACCAGAGATGGACCCAGGCCATCAAGCCCTGGGTCGAAGAAATTGAAAAACGCAGCGCGGGGCGCATCAAAATCGAACCCTATTTCGCCGGGGCTCTCAGCAGCCAGCAGGAAGTCATGGAATCCGTCCGCAACGGCATTGCGGACATGGGCGAATCCTCCTATGCGGTAGGCGTGGGGCGCTTTCTCTTCCATGAACAGCTTTACAGCATTGTCAGGCCCAGCCGTTCCCTGGAAGACCCCGCAGCCATGGCCGAGGCCATGGAAAAGGCCTTTCCCGAAGCCGCGGCCAGAGACTGGGAAGGCACCAGATATCTGCTGACCGAGGGCATGCCCGTGGGCGTGTGCATCGGCACCAACAAAAAAATCACCAGACTGGAAGATCTCCGGGGGCTCAAGCTCGGCGTTCCCGGCGGAGGCATCGCCCTTGACCGCGCCCGTGCGCTGGGCATCACCGTGGTAGGCATCAACATGCCGGACATGTACATGAGCATTGAAAAGGGCGTCATAGAGGGATTCATCGGAGACCCGGACGTCATTACCGCCCGCCGCCTCGGCGAGCTGGTCAAGTACTATACCCTGCTCAACCTGCGCGGTTCGCTCTTTTATCTGACCATGAACCAGGACAGCTACGACAGTCTGCCCGACGATCTCAAGAAAGTGGTGGACGATGTTTCAGGCGATTTCGCCCGAAAACTGTTCACCGATTTCTGGAACGGCACCCAGTATAATTCCCTGAAACGCTATGTCACGGAAATGAAGGGCGAACTGCTGGTTCTTTCCGACGAGGACTATGCGAAGGCGGACAAACTGCTTGAACCCATCGATCAGCTGTGGGTGGACGCCATGAACAGGGCGGACATGCCCGGCGAAGCCATGCTGGCAAAATTCCGCGAACTTGAGGAAACATATACCGCTCCCTGGGCGGAATCCTCCATCAGCGGACTTGCGGGGAACTGAGGCCACCCGCTTCGGCGGACGAATACAGGCGGATTGTTCCCTGCCCTCTCCGAAACCGGCGGACGAACGTGAAGTCGCTCGGACTCCGCCGCGACATCGGAGCAGCCGAAATTCACTTGCGGCTGCTCCGATGGAGGCGTGAAACCTGCGGATCAGAAACAGGGTCCTGACTGGCAGGTATTTTCAAGAGCAAAGCGCTTCAACCAGAAGAAATTCTTTCGATGTTTCAATCCACAGTCGCCCCATCCGCCGACTGACTGAAGCGGCCGACGGACAGGGGGCGTGCGGATTGCCCCTCCCTGAAGGGAGGAGTTGCAAACGGATTTCATCGGTTTCGCCGTCTTGTCAACCACTCTTTTCCCCCTGAACAGGGGGAGGTCTCAAACCAGAAAGGAATTTTCGATGAGTACCCATACAGCGGCGGATTCCGCCCCGGCCTCCGCGCGTATTCTGCGCACGGCCGCATCGGCCCTTGAACGTTTCCGGCCGTTCAGCACGTTCTGCAGCGCCATTTCCATGTATGTCTTTCTGGGCATGGTCGCCCTGACCTTCCTTGATGTGGTTCTGCGCACCACCATCGACAGACCCATCAGCGGAACCATTGAAATCACCGAACTGCTCATGGTCGTGATGTTTTTCGGCTCCGTAGCCCACGCCCAATGGAACCACGCGCATGTCAACATGGACATCATCACCTCCCGCCTGTCGAAAACGGGAGAAAACCGTCTGGGCTTCGCCACGGATCTCTGGAGCCTTGTCATTGTCGTGTTCTGCATCAAGACAATGATCGACTACGCCTTCAAAAGCTCCACACTGGTCACGCCGACCTGGCATATCCATTTCCTGCCCTTCATTCTGTATGCGGCCGCCGGATGCGCGCTCATTGTGATTGCGCTGCTGCACGACGTGCTGACCAGACTTGCGGACGCCCTTGAGCGCGACAGCGCCGCCGGTGTGTGCGCCATGCTCTGCCTCGCCCTCATCCCTCTTGCGCTCGGCATTCTCTTCGCCATGCACCGCACGCCGCTCTCCCAGGCCATTCCGGTGGGAATCCTCGGGCTGGTATTCATGTTCGCCCTCTTCTTCATGGGCATGCCCATCGCCTACGCGCTCATGGCCGCGGCCTTCATCTTCATCTGCACCCTGCGCGGCCCCGGCGGCGCGTTCAATCTGCTCGGCAAGACGTGGTTCACCACAGTGGCCAGTTACAACTGGTCTCCGCTCATGTTCTTCCTGCTCATGGGCTACCTGTGTTTCTACAGCCAGTTCGGGCAGGATCTGTTCCGCTGTTTCCGGGCCTGGATGGGACACGCCCGCGGAGGCCTCGCGCACGGCAGCGTGGCGGCCTGCACGGCCTTCGGCGCGGTCGTCGGAGACAATGTCGCCTGCAATGTGGCCATGACCACCATCGCCCTGCCGGAAATGCGCCGCAACGGCTACGACGACTCCCTTTCCGTGGGCACGCTCGCGGCTTCCGGCACCATCGGCTCGCTCATTCCGCCCAGCACGTCCTTCATCATCTACGGCGTGCTGGCCGATCAGTCCATCGGCGATCTGTTCATGGCGGGCGTACTGCCCGGCATCACCTGCATGCTCTGCTTCATGCTGGTCATCTGGTACAGGGTATGGCGCAATCCCGCCCTCGGCCCCGCCAGCCCCGCCGTTTCCGGCACGGAAAAAGCGAAATCCCTGATCATGGCGCTGCCGATTCTGCTTATTTTCGTGGTGGCCATCGGCGGCATCTATGCGGGGCTCTTTACCGCCACGGAAGGGGGCGGCATCGGCGCATTCGCCACCCTGGCATTTGCCCTGGCCCTGCGCCGCTTTACCTGGAAGAGTTTTTCCGAGGCTCTGACTTCCACTTCCAAGGCCATCATTGTCTGTTTCGCCATTCTGTGCGGCGCGAATCTCTTCGGCTATTTCGTCACCATGAGCCGCATTCCGCTGGAGCTGGCCACATGGATATCCACCATGCACCTGGGCGAATACTGGGTCATGTTCGCCATCATCGTGGTCATGAGCTTCCTGGGCTGCTTCATTCCCAACACCCCGCTCATCCTGATCTGCATTCCCATGTTTCTGCCCATCGCCAACGCCTTCCACTGGGATCTCATCTGGTTCGGCGTCATCATGGTGCTGCTCAAGAACATGGCCGGCATCACGCCGCCCTTCGGCATCAGCCTCTTCGTGGTCAAGGGGCTGGCGGACATTCCCCTCACCCTCATGTTCCGGGCCATTCTGCCCTTTGTCATCGGTCTCTATCTGTGTCTGGCGCTCATTATCGCCTTCCCCCCCCTCAGCACCTGGCTGCCGGGCCTGATGCACTGACATTCGGAAAGGAACAAGCCATGCAGCGTGTGGGATTCATCGGTCTGGGCAGAATGGGCGGTCCCTGCGTCCGCAATCTGCTGAAGAAAGGATACGAGGTACGCATCTGGGCGCGTTCGCCGGAAAAAGCGCGTCACCTTGTCGAGGCCGGGGCCGTTCTCTGCGGCTCCCCGGCCGCGGCCGCGGCCGAAGCGGACATCTTCCTTACCTGCGTCACCGCCGGGCCGGATGTGGAAGATATTCTGCTCGGAGAGGACGGAGTCTGCCGGGGCGCGCGCCCCGGACTGATCTGTGCGGACATGAGCACCATCTCCGTCTCCGCCGCGCGCAATCTGGCGGAACGGGTCGCGGCGCACGGCGCATTCTTTCTTGACGCTCCGGTTTCCGGAGGTGTGCGGGCGGCGGAAAGCGGCACGCTCGCCATCTGGGCGGGGGGCGACGCCTCGGCCTTTGCCGGGGCGCGCCCCGTACTGGAAAGCATGGGGACGCATGTCCGCCATCTGGGCCCTTCCGGCTCCGGCCAGATTGCCAAGGCCTGCAACCAGCTTATCGTTTCCGCCTCGCTTCTGGCCGTGGGAGAGGCGTTCCGTCTGTGCGAGGCGGCGGGAACGGACCCCGCAAGGGTGCGCGAAGCCCTGCTCGACGGAGGTTCCGCCGCGGGCTTTGTTCTGGAAAACCAGGGAAAACGCATGCTGAGCAGTGAGCCGGATACGGGGTTCACCGTCCGTCTGCTGCTCAAGGATATCCGGCAGGTCATGGAGCAGCGGGCAAAGACGGGCGCATGGCTTCCCCTGACGGAAGAAATCGCGGCGCTGCTGGAAGACGCAGTCGAACAAGGCGGCGGAGATGAGGGAACGACCAGACTCTTTCGCCTTCTTTCCTCCCCGGACCGGTGCCGGGGAAGTTTGAGAGCGGAGGCGTGAACACCGCGGGCAGGAACATCGGGTCCTGCCCGCAGGTACGGTCGACAGCGGAATGCGCCAAGGCTGTTCTCACCTATCCCCGCCAGGGAAAAAGCCCCATTTTGCGGGCCTTGCGGCGGAGCGTGGTCACATGAATGCCCAGAAAGGACGCGGCCCTGGCCGCATTGCCGCCGAACTCCAGCATGGCGCGCCGGATCGACGCCTCTTCCTGCGCGCGCAGGCTTCCCTCCGGGATGGGGTCTTCCAGCTTGATGGCCTTGAAAATATAGGAGGGCAGGTGTTCCGTGGTGATCACCGCGCCCCGGCACAACACAAGGGCATGCTCAAGAATATTGTGCAGTTCCCTGATATTGCCCGGAAACGAATGTTCGTACAGGATCTGGAGCACCTCGGGGGAAAGGCTCGGCGCCTTCCCCCGAACCTGTTCGCAGTGCGAGCGGATATACAGATCCGCAAGGAGGGGAATATCTTCCCGGCGTTCGCGCAGAGGAGGAATGGTAATGCTCATGACATTGAGCCGGAAAAAGAGGTCATGCCTAAATTGCCTGTTCTTCACCATTTCCCACAGATCCTTGTGCGTCGCGGCCACCACGCGCACATCCGTATGCTCCGTGCGCACGGAACCGAGCGGGTCATACTCCTGCTTGTCCAGCACGCGCAGCAGCTTGACCTGCATCTGGGCGGAAATGTCCCCTATTTCATCCAGAAATATCGTCCCGCCTTCCGCCAGCTTGAACCGGCCCGCCTTGTCCGTGCGCGCATCGGTAAAGGCCCCTTTCTTGTACCCGAACAGTTCGGCCTCCAGCAGCGTTTCCGGTATGGCGCCGCAGTTGATCTTGACCATGGGGGCGCGCGAACGCTCGGAAAGCTGGTGAATGCTGTTGGCCAGAAGTTCCTTGCCGGTGCCGCTCTCACCGAAAATAAGCACGGGCGCGCTGCTGCGGGCGATGTCGCCTATGACTCGCTGGATATGGGCGAACGACTTGCTGCGGCTGACAATGCCGAAACGCTTCAGGTTCGCCGGAGCCCCGGCGGAGGCCCATGCGCCCGTGTCGCAGGCGGGCAGAAGCACGCACAGCAGGCAAGGCTCGTCTCTTTCGGCATGGATGGAAATAAAACGCGCCGCCACCGGAATCTTTTCACCCGATCTTCTGCGCAGAGGAGTAACGATATGTTCAATGACCGTACCCGAATCCATGTTGCGCAGAAGGGAGGCGTCCATAACCGGAGCTTCGGGGAACAGCTCCGCATACGCGGGATGTTCCTCTTCCCCCTTCATGCCGGTCAGCTCAAGCGCGCACTCGTTGGCGGACGCCATGCGGAACCCGGAATCAAATACCAGAATCCCTTCGGGAAACGCGTTAAAACAGTATTCCCAGAAACGGCCCGTATTCTTCATGCCCGGCCACCTCTCCGCCGCGCCGTCACGGGACGGCGCGGCAAGCGTTGTCATTTCAGTTCGTTCAGGGCCTGCTCCCAAAAAGACGTATCCACCCATCCGTCCAGATCGAAGGACTCCGGGATAACCTTCTCCTCACTCAGGAAGTCACGGATCATCCGCAGCAGTTCAAGGCTCTCAGCGGAGAATCCGGGCTCGAAGTACGCTGCCATGTCAGGACGGCAGGCATCTTTCAGCGCATCGGGAGGAATTCCGTTGCAGCCGGAGAGAGTTTCAAGGAAATCCCGCTGGTTGGCCGCCGCCCAGCGCGCGGCGAGTATCTCCATTTTTATCCACAGCACCACCAGTTCCGGCCTTCGCCGCGCCAGATCACGGCTGACCGTGGTCACCACGGGAAAGCTGTTCGTCAGCAGAAAACGCCACGGGGCATCCCCCGGCACGGCGAAAAGTTCCTTGAACTTCCCGTTCTTCAGCATGGGAAGGCCCCGCCCCTGGGTGAACACCACGATATCCGCCGCGCCGGACATCAGAGCCTTGCGTTCAGCCTCCAGCGTGCCGGAAAAGTCCGCCCTGGGACGGGAAAGAAACATGGTTACGCCTTCCCACCAGCTGTAGTCGCACAAGCCTTCCACCGGCACATGGGAAAATCCCGTATCCGACAGCCCGGCCCAGGAGCTCAGCCCCCTTTCCATGAGCCGTGCCCCAAGCCGGAAGAAATCAACCGGCCAGGCGGGGCGCACGGGAACGGCAAGACGCGCGCCGCGAGTTCCCCGGCGCATATTAAAACCGGAACGCGCCACCATGGAAACTCTCATGGGCAGACAGCTCATGCTGACCAGCAGTGTATCCGCGCCGCCGGCTCTGGCCCAGAACGGCGGAAAATTCCCCCCAAGCCGGATCAGGTTGGGAGAACGGTGCGTATAGTGTTTTTCCTGCATCAGGGGAATGTCCCCAAGGTTGATGAGCCGCGCGCCGCAGCGCCGGAAGGCCTGCTCAAGCCATCCCTTCCGGGCCGCCAGATGAAAGGAGGTAGGCACGGGGCCGACCCCGTAGTACACTTCATCCCCTGTCAGCATCGTCTCCCCCTGTTCCCTCAGCCGGACGGCAACATACGGCCCGGTTCCACCATAGCACAGTGCCGAAACCCACGGCAACAGCATCGTCTTTTCCCGTCATGTAGCCCAGGCTACCGACAGTTCCTCCGCAATGCGCTAAAAATATCACAAATGGGAAGCCGGACTTCTCCGCATTGCCGACCGTCACGCGGCACATGCGCTCCGACCGTCCTCATGCCAAGGAGACTTCCATGCCTGCACTTCCGGCCGCGCGTCTTTCCCCTTTCGTCACGGAGCGGGAACTTCCCTTCTGGCAGGATATCCTGCCGCTGGGCGAGCGCCGTTTCTGGCATGTCCACATGCCCGTTTTCTGTCCGGGAGAAAAGTCGGGAGGCATGCACCTTGTTCTGTCCGGAAGTTTCCGGGCCGTGGCGTTCAGCCGCTCCGGGCAGCAGCGTACATTGTGGATCATGCGCGCGCACTCGCTCATCGGCGAAGTTTCCCTGCTTACGGATTCCGCAGCCATCTATCTCATGGAGTGCGAGGACGAAGGAGAAACCGTTTTCTTTCCCCGCGCGACCCTGCGGGAAAAGATTCTTCCCGCCCATCCCGAAGTGGGACTCAGCATCATGCGCATTCTGGCGCTCAAGCTGCGCGTCCAGAGTGAGGATTCGCAAGCGTGGAACTTCATGTCCGCCCGAAAAAGGGTGGGGGACTTTCTGCTGCACAGAAGCGGCGAAACAGGTGGCCCTGTGCGCATATCACACGCTGAACTGGCGGAATTTCTGGGACTGCACCGGGTCACCGTGACCAAGGCCGTTACGCGTCTGCGTGAAGCCGGACTCATTGAATGCGGGGAGGAAGGCATGATTATCCGCGATCCGGATCGGCTGGAGCAGGAAGTCCGCAGCGCGCCCTGAACAGCATCTCCCCGGAGCATCAGGGCAGCGAACGGACGGCGTTACATCGCCTCAAGAGGAACCGCCCCCGGATACGGCGTTGTACGCCGGTCTTGAGTCACGCTCGACAAGTACCGGTATTTCCAACCGTTCCAACAACAAGGAGGACAACATGACTCTGAACACCGTGCATCATGAATCGGATCTGCTGGTCATCGGCGGCGGCATAGCCGGGCTTATGACCGCAATCAGAGCCGCGGAGCTGGGCCTCAAGGTCATCGTGGCGGACAAGAGCAATGTCCGTTACAGCGGCGCGGGCGCAACGGGCAACGATCACTTCCAGTGCTACATCCCGGAATATCACGGCGATGACTTCAATGCCTGGATTGAGGAATTTCAGACCGGCCAGCAGGCTACCATCCGCGACATCAAATTCATCAGAACCTGGCTGTCCCGCTCCTTTGAAATCGTCAAACTGTGGGACGCCTGGGGCATTCCCATGAAATACGACGGCCGCTGGGAATTCGCCGGACACGGCATGCCCGGCGACATGCTGAATCATCTGCACTATGCGGGCAAGCACCAGAAACGCATCCTGGAAAACGAAGCGCGCAGGCGCGGCGCGGTCATCATCAACCGGGTCATGTGCGTCGATCTGCTCAAGGAGGGAGAACGCGTCTGCGGAGCCGTCGGCATCAGCACACGGGACGACGCCGTGCATGTGTTCCGGGCCGGAGGAGTGGCGCTCGGCACCGGCTCGGCCATCCGGCTTTACCCCGGCTGCACGCCCTCCTGCCTGTTCAATGCGCGGCTCTGTCCCAACTGCGTGGGCGACGGACGCGCCATGGCCTTCCGCGCCGGGGCGGACATGGCCAGCCTGGAAATACCCGTGTTCCGCTGCGGTCCGGTTTACTTCGCCCGCGCGGGCAAGGCCACCTGGGGCGGTGTGCTGCGCGATCCGCAGGGCACTCCGGTAGGGCCGTTCGTTACCAGACCGGACAACAGGTACGGCGACCCTGTGGTGGACGTGTATCAGGATATTTTCATGGATTACCGCGATTCCGCACGCGGCCCCGTGTATATGGACTGCACCGGCCTGGACCGCGAAGGCGTGGAATACATGACCCACTGGCTGGAAAACGAGGGCAACTGCGGCATTCTTGATTTCTTCAAAAAGGAGGGGCTGGACATCGGTTCCACGCCTGTGGAGTTCCGTTCATACGACAGGGAACTCTCGCCGCGCGGCGGCATCCTGTACGACGAAAACGCCCGTACCTCGCTCAAGGGGCTGTACGCGGCGGGCGACGAATTTTTCGGCGGCATCTCCTGTGCGGCGGTGTTCGGCTGGGTCGCCGGGGAAAGCGCGGCTCAGGACATCAAGGCCCTCGGCAACCGGCCCGAAGCATCCGAGCCGGAGAGCCTCACGCTCGAACTGCTGCGCGCCATTCGCGGCCGTGAACGCGACACGCGGCATGCCACCTGGCAGGAAGCCAACTGCGCCATCCAGCAGATCATGGGCGACTATGCAGGCATCCCCCGCTCGGAAAACATGCTGAAGGCGGGAGCCGACAACCTTGAGCGCATCGCCCGCCGCGCCCGCGCCACTCTGGCCGCGGGCAATCCGCACGAGCTGGCCCGCTGCGCGGAAGTGCTCAACCTGCTGGAAGTGGGCGCTCTCATCCTGCACGCGGCCAGAGAGCGCAGGGAAACGCGGGCCAAGCACATCCGGAAGGATTTTCCCTTCACCAACCCGCACCTGAACAAGCTGCTCGTCCTGCGCCGTGAGAACGGCGAAACACAGGTGGAATGGCGCGCCGTGCGCAAGCGCTGACCACGCCCGATCCTCTTCACCCCCACAACAAGGAGTGTTCTTCATGCCTCCCGTCATTCATGCCGATCTCTGCAAGAAATGCTGCCGCTGCGCGGAAGCCTGCCAGTCAGACGTCTTCTACGGAAGCATTCCCGGAACGGTGCCTGCCGTCACCTACCCTGACGAATGCTGGCACTGCAACGCCTGCGTCATGGAATGCCCCGCGGGCGCGGTGGAACTGCGCATTCCCATGAACCTCGAGCCCATGTATCAGGAAAGACGCTGATCCCCTCCCGGCCCGGCGCGCATGTGCCGGGCCGCACGCTGCGGCAACTCCCCCACGAACCGGATACGCAAAAACGTACAAAATTTTTGGCTCTGCCGTAGAATGCGGCGAACCCCCGGCCGCACGACAATGCAGCATGGAGGGGGGACCGACCGGACGGCGGCCCCGCAAGGGCCGTGCCCGTTGCCGAGTACAGCGAGGCGCACGGGCATCGGGAGCAGAGATGAGAAGCGGTCAAAGGTCTCGCGGAGCGGAGCCTTCGTGCGGCTTTGCCGCCCGAAGGCTCCGGCGAGCCGGCCGTGGATACATGATGCCTTATCTCTGCTGTCGCCACTCGCAAGGCGCCTGCGTCGCCTGACGACTGCCGCTCGCCCGTGTGGAACGCGGGCTGTCTTTGCGGCAACGGCTCTTGCCACCTGTGCCGCAGTAAAAATACACGTCTCGCGCAACACCATCAGCACGGTTTGGAACAGAGCAAAATTTTTCGTTATGCAACGCCCGTTGCATAACAGGAGATTTTTTTCACATATTATTCCCTTACCCCGACGCGCCGCGGCGCGCCTCTCTTCCGCGACAAGGAGACATGTTATGGCCACGACACAGCAAAAAGGTCTTGCCTCCCAGATTTTCTTCTTTGTCCTCGGCCCTGCGCTCTGCTTTCTGCTCAAGGATATCGAACCGCTGGAGGGCATGACCCCCGAAGGCATGCGCTGTCTGGCCGGCTGCGTCTGGCTGCTGGTCTGGTGGATGAGCGAACTTCTGCCCATGCCCGCCACCTCGCTGATGAGCATCCCCATTTTCGCCTTTCTGGGTGTGCTTCCCGCCGCCAAGGTATTTGCGGCCATCGGCACGCCTTCCTGCATGCTGCTGTTCGGCGCAACCATCATCATCGGCCTGCTCAAGGAAAGCAACTTTATCGAACGTTACGCCTACTGGTGTCTGAATCTGCCCTTCATCAGGGGCAGTGTGACCCGCTTCCTTCTGGTGTTCACCATGAGCGCGGGCCTGCTTTCCGCCATTGCGCCCAACATCCCCCTTGCCGTCCTTTTTGTCTCCATCGCGGTGACCATAGGCCGTTCCTGCATGCTGCCGCCCAGCAACGGCATGATGCGTTCGCTCACCGTGCTCTCCGCCGTGGCGCCCGCCGTGGGCGGAGCGGGCACCCCGCTGGGCGGCGCTCCGAACATCGTGGTCATCGGCCTTATCGCCGCCACACTCCGGCATGAAACCACCTTCTGGGAGTGGACGGCTCTGGGCATGCCCCTGACCGTACTCACCCTGCTGGCCATGTTTGCCCTGTGCTGGCTGATCTTCCCCCTGCGCGGCGAAGCTTCGCGCATGCCCATGTCCGAAGATTTCCTGCGCGCCCGGCTGAAGGAGCTCGGCCCCGTGACGCGGCACGAACACATCGCCATGGGCGTCATGGGCACGGCCCTCTTCCTGTGGTGCGCCGGGCCGCAACTGGCCGGAGCGGCAGGCTGGACGGCGGGAGAAAAACTGCTGAGCGCTCCTTTCGTGGCCGTGCTCATGGGGCTGGCGACATTCCTCATCCCCCTGCGCCGCAATGAGCAAAGCGGAAAATTCGAATTTTCCATGACTCTGGAGCAGGCCATCCGCAATATTTCCTGGCACATTCTTCTCATCATGGTCGGCACCATCACCTTCGGCAGTGTGTTGCTGCAAGGCGGCGTGGACAAGTGGGCCGCCGGCCTGATCCAGTCCGTGCTGGGCGGAGTTTCCGGCGTCTGGGTATGGCTGGTCATGGTGCTGCTTACCGGTCTGGCTTCCCAGGTGGTCAGCAATCTTGCTCTTGTGGCCCTGATGCTGCCCATCACCGCCAGCCTGGCCTCTGCATACGGCTTTCACCCTCTGGCCTCCTGCCTTTCCGTCGGGTTCGCCTGCAACGTGGCGATCATGTTCCCCTTTTCCTCTCTCACCGGCGCGGCGGCCATGATCGGCGGAGGAGAATACGTCCACGCGCGGGATTTCGTCTGGTACGGCTTCTGGACCACCCTCACGGTCTCACTGATCACCTTCCTTTTCTGCTGGCTTTTCGGCCCCATGATTCTCGGATAACCCTTAACCAAGGAGCGCGTCATGCCCCCGGTCATCGACAGGGAAAAATGCACCGGCTGCGGAACCTGCGCGGAAATCTGCCCCGTGCAGGTATTCCGGCACCACAAGGACAACGACAAGATTCCGGAAGTGAAATTCCGGCGCGAGTGCTGGCACTGCAACGCCTGCGTGCTGGACTGCCCGGCCGGGGCCGTTTCCCTCTCCGTTCCGCTTCCCTGCATGCTGCTGCATGTGGACGCATCGACACTGAAACCGCGGGAGCCGCGTCATGTATAGCATCGCACAGAGCATCGACACCGACGTGCTGGTCATGGGCGGCGGCATCGCCGGGCTCATGGCGGCCATAGCTTCAGCAGATCGGGGGGCGAAAGTCATTGTGGCGGAAAAGGCCAACACGAGGCGCAGCGGCTCCGGAGCTACCGGCAATGATCATTTCCGCTGCTGGATACCGGAAAAACACGGCCCGGATTACCGGGTCATCATGAACGAGGTTCTCAATTTCTCCCAGTTCGGGCTGTGCCACGATACCGTCCTGACCAGACGCTTTCTTGAAAAATCCTTTGATATCGTCAAGATGTGGGATGCATGGGGCATTCCCATGCGCCCCACCGGAGACTGGGAATTCACCGGCCATGCCTTTCCCGGGCGCATCCGCAGCGCCCTCAAGTACGACGGAGCACAGCAGAAACCCATTCTGACCAGAGAAGCGCGCAAGCGCGGGGCGGGTATCCTCAATCATCATGCCGTCATTGAACTGCTGGCGGAAGACGGCGAAATCGCCGGAGCGCTGACGCTGGACACCTCGCGGGATGAACCGGCCTTTACCCTGATCCGGGCGAAATGCGTCGTTGTGGCCACGGGCTGCACCACCCGCCTGTACGTCAACAAGGCCACGCCCGGCTGGATGTTCAACACGGCCTTCTGCCCCGGCAACGCCGGGGGCGGCATCGCCCAGAGCTTCCGGGCCGGAGCGAAGCTGGTCAATCTGGAACTGGCCACCCGCCACGCCGGACCGCGCTACTTCGAGCGCGCGGGCAAATCCACCTGGATCGGCGTGTACAAGTACCCGGACGGACGAACCCTCGGCCCCTTCGTCAGCAAACCCACAAAGGAACTCGGCGACATCACCTCGGATATCTGGAACGCCTCTTTCACGGAAGTAGTGAAGAACGGAAGCGGCCCGGCCTATCTTGACTGCTCGGAAACCTCGCCTGAAGATCTGGCGTACATGCGCTGGGGCATGAAGGGTGAAGGCCTCACCGCCCTGCTCGACTACATGGACAGGGAAGGTATAGACCCGGCCAGACATGCCGTGGAATTCATGCAGTACGAGCCCTTCCTCATCGGCAAGGGACTGGATGTGGATATCAACGGACAGTGCAGCCTGCCCGGCCTCTACGCGGCCGGGGATGTGGTGGGCAACTTCCGCGCCGACATCGGCGGTGCGGCGGTGTACGGCTGGATCAGCGGCGACCACGCGGGGACTTCGGCAGCCGGAAGAACGCTGCGCGGCAGCCTGGAACGGCATCCCGCCGTGGAACGGACTCTCGCTCTCTGCGCGGACATCATGAAACGCGGAGAGCGCGGGTATGCCTGGGATGAAGCCAACATGGCCGTGCAGCAGCTCATGAGCGACTATGCTCCGGCCGGCCCCTTTGAAAAGCGCTCCGAAAGCCTGCTGGATGCGGGCCTGCACTACATGCGCGCTCTGCGCGGCAAAAGCCGCGCGGGTCTGGGCGCCGTCTGCTCGCATACCCTGCTGCGCGCTCTGGAAAGCCTTGATCTCATGGATGTGGGAGAAGCACTCATGGTTGCCGCGCGCGAGCGCAGAGAAAGCAGAGGCCCTCATCTGCGCGCGGATTACACCTTCACCAACCCCATGCTGGGCGAACTTTTTCTGGACGTCTTTCTCAGGGAAGGCGAAATACAAACGGAATGGCGCAAACGTAATATGGTATAGTGCAAGGCTGTAAAGCGGGGCTTCGCCCCGCGCCCCACCGGGGGAGATAATCTCCCCCGGCCCCCATAACTCCTTGACCGCCGGAGGCGCGAGCGTTAGCGAGCATGGAGCGACGCCCCCCCGCCGCATGGTCATGCGGCGGGGGGGGGCGAGGAGCGGAAGCAATGTTTCGCGGAGCGGAGCCGAGTGAAGCACAGCTTCACGAGGCGCAAGCGAGCCGGCCGTGGATACATGCTGCCTTTGCGGCAACGTATGTTGCCGCCCATGCCTTAGTAAAAATACACGTCCCGCACAGCGGTATCAACATTGTTCTATACCAGCAGCCTTTCCGGTCACGGTAATGTTCGGAGAACCCCGCATGTCCGCTCCGCTTCTTCAGGCTTTGCCGCCTCTGCCTTCTTCCGCTCTGCTGCCCGCCGCCACCCTTGCGCGGGGCGAACGCAGGAACATCCGCCGGGGCGCCCCTCTTCCCGCCACACCGGGAGAGGAAATCTCCAGCCTGTATTATATTGAGGAAGGTCTGCTGCGCACGTTCCGCACTTCGGAAGGGGGCGAACGCAAGACGCTTCACCTGGTGGGACGGGGGTATTTCATCTATGAAAGCTATTTCTTTTCCCGGCGTCCGGTACAAATCGACTGTGACGCCATCCGTGATCTGACTCTGATCCGTTTTGACCGCGCCACAGCGGGCCTTCTGATGCGGCAGGACGCCTTTTTCGCCAACCGGCTGATGTGCAGCGTGGCGCTGAAAATGCATCTCATGGGCTCCGATCTGGTGAGCATCGCCTATGAAACGCCTCTGACCCGTCTCAAGCTGTGCATCGCCTCCCTGGCAAACGCTGAAGGAGGACACATCAATAACGAAGACGCACCGGAACTTGTCGTCTCCCAGATGGAACTTGCGGAGCTTGTCGGCGTGCATCGGGTCAGCGTGGGCAGGCTGCTCCAGCGCATGCAGAACGAAAGTCTGCTTGAAATCCGGCGCGGCAGATTGAGGCTCCGGTCCGCTTTCTTTTCAGACAAAGACCTGCGCTGCTGGCACGACCTGGCCGCCCCGGCCGGTTCCGAAAAAAACACCTGAACAGCTTATCTCTGCCGCATATGGAAATCACCTCTTCCACACGCATGCGAACGCCGCGCCAAGAACGCACTCTCCCAGCGCAAGGGTAAAGTCTGCATCCCGCCAGGCCGCCGCCAGAATCGGCAGCGCACACAGCAGCCATAACACGAATATCCGGAACGGAAATTTCCGCTCCGGATGGAAGAGTACGCTCAACGTCACCATCATCTGTCCGGCAAAGGCCGGAACACAGAGTGCCGCCAGCCCGTCAGGCATCTCGGTCAGGATGCGGAAGCCGCCCGCTCCGCCCGGGCCTTGATCAGGGCATAGGCGCGCTTGGCAAGCTGCGTGACTTCAGGTTTGGAGATCTGGTCATCCGCCCCCACGGAAACGCCCTTGTGCCGCAGCTTGTCCGTGATCAGCGAAGAAAAGAGGATCACCGGCAGTTCCCGCAGAGCCGTATCCTCCTTCACCCGCTTGCAGAGATTGTGCCCGTCCATGCTGGGCATTTCGATGTCCGAGACCAGCACCTGCACATAATCCCGCACCGGGCGCCCTTCTTCCTCGGCCCGCCGTCTGATCTCGCACAGGCGTTCCCATGCCTCGCGCCCGTTGGTCACCGCTTCCACCTCAAAGTTGGCCTTCTGCAGCAGATCCTTGAGCATTTCACGGATCAGGGTGGAATCATCGGCCACCAGCGCGCGATAGCACTCCTCGCTGCCCCAGTCGATGGCGGTATCCAGCCTCAACCCGAGGGAAGGATTCAGCTTGGCCACCACATTTTCCAGATCCAGCAGGAAAATGATGCGGTTCTCCATCTTGACCACGCCGGTGATATTGCTTTTGGACACCATGGCCACATACTTGCTGGGCGGCTCGACCTCTTCCCAGCTGATGCGGTGGATGCGGTTGACCCCCGCCACCTGAAACGCCGTGGTGACGCTGTTGAACTCCGTCACAATAACTTTGGGAGCTTCCCTGTGCTCGACCGGAGCCTTGCCCAGCCAGAGGGAAAGATCCACCAGGGGAATGATATGGGAACGCAGATTGAACGCGCCAAGAACGGAAGGGTCCTGAACCTCGGGCAGACTCGTGATCTTGGGCATCTGAATGATTTCCAGCACCTTGGCCACATTGACGCCGTAATAGCCCCGGTAGGGCTTGCCGTCGTCTCCCGGCTCGTCAAGGAAAAATTCGACGATTTCCAGCTCGTTGGTGCCGGCCTCCAGCAAAATATTCGTCTGCGACATGTTGCCTCCGCGAGGTATTCTCTCAGAACTCGGACAACCGTTTTTCAACGGCATTAACAAGTCTTTTCGGCGTAGATGCTCCGGCCGTTAGACCTATGACGGAAAATCCCGCAAATTTTTCCGGTTCCAGCTCTTCCGCCGTTTCCACGAGAAAGGCGGGCACCCGGCGCGCCGCCAGCTCCGCCAGCCTGCGGGTATTTCCGCTGCTGCGGCCGCCCACCACGACCATGGCGTCCACCCGGTCCGACAGTTCCTGAGCCTCCTCCTGCCGCTGGCGCGTGGCATCGCAAATGGTATCCAGTACCCGGACACTCGTATCCATATGCTGATCCAGTTCGGCGCGCAAGGTCTCGAACTGGCGGCGATCCTGCGTGGTCTGCGCGGCCAGGACGATGTCCGTTCCCTGTTCCAGTCCGGCAAGGGAACGGGCAAGCTCCTCCACATTGCCGAATACATGCCGATGCCCGTGCGCGTAGGAAAGCAGCCCCTTGACCTCCGGATGTTCCGCCTCTCCATACAGCAGCAGCGGCAGCCCCCCCGCCGTGGCTTCGGCAATGGCCAGTTGGGCGGCCTTCACGCGCGGACAGGTGGCGTCAATCACGATGACCCCCCGTAAACGCAAAGCGGCCTCCGTATCGCGGGGAACGCCATGCGCGCGGATCAGCACGACCTGTCCGGGCAGAGCCTCCTCCGGCGAACGCAGGCAGGAGACACCCCGCGCGGCATACTCTTCCAGCACCTGAGGGTTATGGATAATCTCGCCAAGGGTCGCCACCCTGCCGCACGGGCGGGCGTCCACCGCCTCGTCAAGCTTGCGCAGCGCCATGGCTACCCCCATGCAGAAACCAGCCTTGCGGGCGCGTATGACCTGGAGCACGTTTCACCTCCTCCGGCCGGCGGATACGGCCAGGCGCATCATGTCACTTTTTCCGCAGACGGCGCAGCAGAGGGCCGGCCACAATATGCAGATATTCCGGCGCGAAAAGGCGCGCCGCCAGCCCCCAGCCCAGCATGAAGGCCAGCCCGCTGACCGTCAGCACGGCAAGCTGCCGGGCCAGCGGCGGCAGCATGCCTCCGGCCGCGCTCTCCAGTCCGCCGACAATCCAGGCGGCGCCCCAGCCCATAGCCAGCGCGGGCAGACACAGCGCCATGCTGCGCAACAAGGCCATTCCCACTCCGTCGAAGGCTGTCCACCCCCAGCGCCTTCCCGCCACGAATATCAGCGCAACGGCATACAGCGCAACGGAGGATGACGCCACACAGGCCACTCCCGCGGCCGCCGTCTCCCCCAGCGAAGGCAGCAGCCAGACATATGCGGGAAGAGCTGCAAACGTGGCCAGCGTACCCACCACGGCGGGCGTTACAGTATCCTGACGGGCATAAAAGGCGCGCCCCGTAACCTGCTGCAGCGCCCAGAACGGCACGGCCAGCAGCATGATCCGCAACAGAGGAGCCGCCTGCGCCGTCTGTTCCGGAGAAAAACGCCCTCCTTCAAAAATAAGCCCGAGGACATATGGAGACACCAGCAGCAGCCAGGCCGTCATGGGCACAACCACAATCATGGAGCTGCGCAGCGCAGTGCGCAGCGTGCCGTCAAACTCGCCCCAGGACCTCTTCGCCGCAAGTGACGCCAGAAAGGGAAAGGAGGCCACTCCCGCCGCCTGGGCCACCACGCCCACGGGCACCATCATGATCCGCCGGGCATAGTTGAGGAGGCTTACCGCCCCCTCTCCGCCAAGGCTGCCGAAAATACGCACGAACTGTTCATCCAGAACCACCACGGACTGCCCCACGATGAGCGGAAGAGCCAGCCATGCCAGCCTGCCGAGCCGGGGATGAGTCAGCGCGGGGCGGAACTTCAGCCCCCCTTTTCGTGCCGCGATACAGGGCAGCAGAAAAGCCCCTGCGAAAGCGCCGGCCAGTACCCCCCAGCAAAAGCCCTCCATGCCGCGCGCCAGCCCCAGCGCGGGCAGGAGCATCCCGCCCAGCAGAATAAAGCCGTTATATATCAAGGGCATCAGGGCGGGCACCGCGAACTGCCGCCGGATATACAGCAGCGCGGAAAGACAGGCTCCCGGCAGAAAAAATATCTGGGCAGGCAGGACAATACGCAGAAAATGCGCCAGCCGTGCATGCTGTTCCACCGTGAAGCCCGGCGCGACAAGCCGCGCCAGCGGAGCGGCAAACAGCCAGCCCAGCACGGCAAGGCCAAGGATGGCCAGTGTCGCCCAGGTGAACACCGCACCGAAAAAACGCCAGCCGTCCTCTTCGTCCTCCTCGAACAGCGCGCTCAGAAGCGGAATCAGCGTGATGGAAATATAACCGCCCGCCAGCAGATAATTGATGAAATCCGGCACGACAAATGCCGTGAAGTAAATATCGGATTCGCCCGCGGCGCCGAACTGCCAGGAGATCACCTTGTCCCGCGCCAGCCCCATGAAGCGGGAGAGCAGCACGCTGAAGCCCATGATCAGCGCGGCGGCTCCCATTTTCTGCCGGGCGCTCAATATCGCCATGTCCCCGCTCCATTTCCATATGCGTCGCCGTACGCTCCGTCTTCTGCGCCAGCCCGTTCCATCAGCCGCACTGATTCGGGGGGAACAACCACATATTCCGTCACACGCTGATCCACATCATCTTTCATGATCTGCCTGGTCAGATGATACAGGCCGTCGGGCTCCAGGCTGCAGTCGAAAAAGCGCAGCACGCCCCCTTCCATTCTGTGAGCCGCGGTCCAGTGATCCGCACGAGGCCGCACGCAGAACGCCTCATACCGGCGGAAACGGAAAACCGCGCTGCGTCCCTGCTCCGGGCGGGCATACGCCGCCAGAGCCGCCCACACTTCGTCGCAGGCGGTTTCCGCGTCGAAGGGCGCACTGACCCGCAGGGGAAAACGCTCCGAAATTTGCCCAAGAAAGGCGTCCACCATATCGACATAGTCCGTGCCATGACTGAGAATGGCCCGGAAGGCCTTCTCGTCCCGCGACTGGCTGAGCAGCAGCTCGGAAAACAGCGCCCGCGCCTGAAGATCGCTGATGCCGTGTATCAGCCGCATGGCGTTGAGCACCGCGTAGGCCGCGCAGAAATTGTCTATCTTGCCCTGAAAAAGTGGTGTCATTCGACTGCGCGCTCCCTTTCGGCCCGTGAACGGCCAGGCGGCCGCAAAAAAGCCCGCGTCCCGCGCATGCGCAGGACGATCAATATCAGGCATAGCCTCACGCCTCTCCGGCGTCAAGAACGTCAGAGGAAGGCGATGGGGAAGAAGGCATGGGACTGGACAGAAGCCCTTCTTGCGTGTATCTTTTTTTCATTCAACCATATTACCATAACTTGATATATGGATACTCTTTCCCGCAGTCAGTGCAGCATCCCGCATCAGACGAACCTGTTTCCGCGGGAGCCATTCCAGAAAACCGGAGGCGACCGCCTCTCCAACCGTTCCTCAGCCGTCAGGGCAAAGGAGTTTTCATGATTCCCGCCAAAGGCAAATATTACTTTACGTCCGAATCCGTCACCGAAGGGCATCCCGACAAGGTCGCGGACCGCATTTCCGACGCCATTCTTGACACTCTTCTGGCTCAGGATCCCGATTCCCATGTCGCGTGCGAAACCCTGGTGACGACCGGCATGGCCATGATTGCGGGTGAAATCACCACCTCCGGCTATGCGGATCTGCCCGGCGTGGTGCGCGAAACCATCAGGAACATCGGCTACACCAGTTCCGACATGGGCTTCGATGCCCAGACCTGCGCCGTCATCTCTTCCATCGACAAGCAGTCTCCGGATATCGCGCAGGGCGTCAACCGCACCAAGCCCGAAGAACAGGGCGCGGGCGACCAGGGCATGATGTTCGGGTTCGCCAGCAATGAAACCGAAACGCTCATGCCCGCCCCCATCTACTGGGCGCATCAGCTCTCCCTCCAGCTCGCCCGCGTGCGCAGGGACGGAGTGGTCGACTTTTTCCGTCCCGACGGCAAGACCCAGGTTTCCTTTGAATATGTGGACGGCAAGCCCGTACGCATCAACAACGTGGTAGTCGCCACCCAGCATGCTCCTCATGTCAGTCAGGCAGATGTCGTTGAAACCGTGAAACGGGAAGTCATCCGTCCCGTGCTGGAAGGCACCGGTCTTTTTGACGAAAAGAACTGCGAAATTTTCATCAACACCACCGGACGTTTCGTTATCGGCGGCCCCATGGGAGACTGCGGTCTGACCGGACGCAAGATCATCCAGGATTCCTACGGCGGCATGGGCAACCACGGCGGCGGCGCCTTCTCCGGAAAGGACCCCTCAAAGGTGGATCGTTCCGCCGCGTACATGGCCCGCTATGTGGCCAAGAATGTTGTGGCCTCCGGCCTGGCCCCCTGCTGCGAAGTTCAGCTCGCGTACTGCATCGGCGTGGCGGAACCCGTATCCGTGCTGGTATCTTCCCTCGGACGCGGTGAAGTGCCCGACGACGTGCTGACCAGGGCCGTGCGTGAAGTGTTCGATCTGCGCCCCTACTTCATTATCAAGCGCCTTGATCTCAAGCGCCCCATCTACCAGAAGACCTCGTGCTACGGGCACTTCGGCCGTGAGCTGCCCGAGTTCACCTGGGAAAAGACCGACGCCGCCCGGGATCTGCTTACTGCCGCCAGGGCGTAAGCAGGACGAGTCCCCTTTCCCATGTTCGCGGGCCGCCGGTTTTCCGGCGGCCCGCCGTCAATTTCGCCCGGAACAACTCCCGCGTCAGCATGTCAGAACACAATTGATTCCAGGGGCCAGGCCACCGCCATAATGGCTGCAGTACCGAGCACCAGCATGATTATCCCGCTGAGCGGAAAATCCATGGCTCTGACGTGCCCCTCGGCGGAATCCATGGCAACAGCTATGGTAGCGGCAGAAAAAGGAAACATCGACGCCAGATTGACGGACATCCCCACAGTAACGCATGCCGCTACGGCATTATAGCCATAAACGGAGGCAAGCGCTGCCGTTATGGGAACAAACAGCGTAATGGTTCCGGTATTGGAAGCGAACTGTGAAACAAAACCGGAAAGAAATACCAGCGCAGTCCATGCCCAAAACGGAGAAAGACTATCACCCAGCAGGGCCGTAATCCCATTCGCAAGCCATTTGTCTATGCCGCCCTTTACCAGCACTTCTCCCAAAAGGGTACTGGCCATGATGATGAGCAGAACCGACCACAAAATATTTTTCTGCGCCTGCTGCCAGTTCATGGCAAAAACAAACCTGCCCGTCCGCTTGTCTGTTCCCACGGGAATGACCGTCAGCAGCGCGGCAAAGCCTGCGGCCACAAACGGCGCTGCCGTAAGCGGAGCAAAACGCTTTAATCCCAGAGGGGCCAGGAGAGGCGGGATCACAACCCAGAATATCAGCGCCAGCCCCATCACAATGACGGAAACATACTCAAAACGGCTTACCGGGCCAAGCTCTTCATGCCTCTTTTTCAGAAACGCCGGATCAAACGGCATGGTATCCCGTTCAAAATCCTTGAGAGGAAAAAGCCGGAGGCATACGGGCAGAACCATGCCGAAAATAATGAGTGATACCGGTATGCCGAACGCGGCCCACTGCCAGAACTCCACGGAACAATCCAGAACCTTGCCGGTAATGGCTATGGTTGCAAGATTCGGAGCGCCGCCCAACGGAGTGGCTATGCCTCCGATGTTCGCACACAGCCCGGACAGGATGCACATAATGCGCACTGCATTGCTCTGTCCCGGCTCAATCGAAAATGTTCTTGCCGCGGATGCGGCCAAAGTGCAGAACAGAATGACTACGGGAATATTGGGCGTGATGAAGGAAAGCAGCGTACACGCGGCCGCGTATACGAAAAGCAGACGCTTTGTCCTGCCGTGTATGAATTTCATGCTCAGGGCGGAAAAAGAATAACGCTGCATGAAATTGCTTTCCTGCCACGCGCCGAGGATCATGGTTGCGCCGAACAGAAGCATGTTGGTGGGAGAGCCGAAAAAGGAAAAGGCTGCTGTGGGGCTGGAAATGCCGGTCAGGCTGAAAATAATGACAGCCCACAGGGAAGTCACTGCAAGGGAAACCGGCTCAAAGACAAGCCACAGCAGAAACCAGGCGGCCCCGGCCAGAGCCTTCATACCGTTTTCATCCAGTCCGGGAAACGGTTCCAGACACAGCAGTACAACTGCGGCCAGTGGTCCTGAAACCAGGGCGAGGATCTGCCTTTGCTTTGAAGACAACATGACAGCATATCTCCTTACAAATGAGGAAATTACCATACACCAGAGATATCTGGACAAATCTGTTTTTGTATTGCAGGCCGTGCAGGCAGCGGGGTTCGTCACTGAGGCTGGAGCTATGCGCCGCACATGAATTGCAGCGATACCCGACAGGACCGACGCCGCGACGCCCCCTGCCAGCAACGCATAGCGCGCTACTGATAAGGAGAGCAGAAATGAGTCTCGTTCTGCTCGACTCCGCGGATCATTTCAATGATGAAATGCTCTACAGTTCACGCCCAAGCTCTGCTCCTTCACGAATGGCATAAAGGGCATCGCCGATTTTCCGGCAATCTCCGATACGTCGGCATCCGGCCCCGCAACGGGCCGCAGCATCTTCCAGCTCCGGAGCCTTTACAGATACCGTGCCGATCGCCAGCACCACCGTGTCACAGGGCAGATGCAGCAGAGAACCGATGTGCGCCGCATCCACACCGTCTCCGGTAAAGCCCAGAAGCGGCGTATTCGGGTACATGTATACGCCGAGTTCCACCAGACGATCCCGATAAACGCCGCTCAGACGGGGATTCGTATTCTGCGCGATCTCTCCCGCATCAATAATCGACACATGACGACCGGTTTCCGCCAGCTTCACGGCGGACTCCATGCCTATATACCGACCTCCCACCACAACCACGCGCTGTCCGGGCCTCACTCTGTCCATGATGACGTCGCAGCCCTGTACGACTTCCGGGCGGGAAGCCGAAAGGGGAAGTTTCCGCGGCTCTGCTCCGGTCGCCAGCACGACATATCCGGGCGCGATGCGCAGCAGACGGTCGGCATCAACTCTGCTGTTCAGAAATACACGCACGCCGCTCATGCGCATCCGGTATTCAAGCCACGGAACAAGACTGCGATAATCTTTCCTGTATGGAGCATGGGAAGCGATAATCCACTGCCCGCCCAGTTCTTCCGCCGCTTCATGCAGTTCCACCTCATGCCCGCGCGCGGCAAGTACAGCCGCAGCTTCCATACCGGCCAGGCCGCCACCCACGACGAGAATGCGCTTTCGGCTCTCCGCAGGGGAAATCATATCGAATTCCGGTTCACGCAACACTCCCGGATTGACCGTACAACTTACGCCACGCGGCTCGATATCCTTGCGGGAGGCGAACGTGAAGCAGTTCAGGCATCCTATGCAGCGCCGTATTTCCCCGTAACGTCCCTCCAGGACCTTTTTCGGCCAGAAGGGATCAACAAGCAGAGGCCTCCCCAGGGAAATGAAATCCGCGTCGCCCCGTTCGAGCACCGCCTCCGCCACGTCCGGATTACCCAGCTTTCCCGCGGCAATGAGCGCGCAGTTCACGGCATCCCGCACGGGACGGTTAAGACCCTCCGCATAGGCATCAGGGTAAAAATATCCGCAGGATGTATTCCAGATGCGCTCCTGCGTTCCGCTCATGACCTGGATGCCGTCAGCTCCCGCGGCATCAAGCATGGCGGCCATGCGCACGCCCTCTTCCGTCTGTACGCCCCGTTCCCCCAGTCTTTCGTCCACGGACATGCGCACCATGACGGGAAAATCTCTTCCCGCCTCTTTCTTCATTGCGGCCAGCGCATCCAGAACGAAGCGCATCCTGTTTTCCGTCGTGCCTCCGTAACAATCCGTACGCCTGTTGCTGTACGGCGACATGAACATGCTGAGCAGCTTGCCGGTGCAGGCATGCAGCAGTACGGCGTCAAATCCCGCTTCCCTGGCGCGGCGGGCGGCCTGCCCGAAGTCCCGGACAAAACCTTCGATTTCTTCCACTGTCAGTTCACGGGGAATCTTTGCTTCATAGCCGAAGCGCATGGCGCTGGGCGCAATGCTTTCCGCTCCTCCTTCAGTCCGGGTGCCGCGCGCCCCGATCTGAAGCGCAGCGCGCGCTCCGTGTCGTTTGATACGCCGCGCAACTTCCCGCATATACGGTATGGCGTCATCCTCGGCTATGGACACAGAAAGCCCGTATCCGGTTGAAGACGGCCAGGCCATGGCACCGGGAGCGATGACGAGTCCGCATCCCCCTTCAGCTCTCAGCTCCATGGACGCAATTGCCGTTTCCGTATAATGTCCATGCCCGTCAGTGGAGCGCAGCGACATGGGGGAATATACGATTCTGTTGGGCACGGTAAGCGTTCCCAGTCTCCCGGGTTCAAAAAGCCTGCTGTTCGACATGACGTTTTCCTCTGCAATTCAAACCGGCCCGGCCCGGTTTTCGTCCGGACCGGGAAACGGTTTACGGCACACAGGGCTATTTGTTCTTCCGTTCCGCCTCAAACAGGGGCACAACGCTCTCAATGCGTCCGGCAATGGCTTCCTCATTGGCCTTCTGCGCCTTCCAGTCTCCCATGGGGGCGGAATATCCCTTGCCCCTCATCAACGCCCTGAACTCCGGATCATTCACTATGGAAGAAAAACGGACGCGCATGTCTTCCAGAATTTCCGGGGGCACCCCTTTCTGGGTAAAAAAGTTGGTACACAGCACATTGACTATACCGGGATACCCAACCTCCCCGAATGTCGGGACATCCGGAAGAATACTCATCCTCCCTTCCCCGGCCACGGCAAGAACACGCATCTTCCCTTCATAAAATCCTATCATCTCTGCAGAAATAAAGGCTGCATCAATTTCACCCGCGAGAACCGCAGTCATTGACTTGCTGCCGTTGGTAAAGGGAACCCTGGTGAATTTCAGACCGGTTTCCTTTTCCAGCAGGGCATAGGTCACATGATTCGAGCTGAATGTGCCGGTATTGCCGATGGTCAGTCTGCCGGGGTTCTCCCTGGCATAATCCAGAAACTCCTGAATGGTTTTAAACGGGCTGTCGCTGCGAACGAGGAGCCCTTCCGGGGCGGCATTCACCCACATCAGGGGTTCAAGATCGCCCGGCCTGAACAGCGTCTTGCCGAAACGCGGCTGAAGCTGATAGTGCGGATAATTGTAATAGAGAATGGAATATCCGTCAGGCCGCATGGTCACGAACTCATTGACTCCCACGACGGCCCCCGCGCCTTCCTTGTAGGACATGATCACATTGACCCCGAATGCCTTCTTGATGAATGGCTCGACAAGACGCACCACAATATCCGCGCTGGAGCCAGCTCCGAAGGGATTGACCAGGGTAATGGGCTTCGAAGGGTACTCCCTTGCCTCGGCAGGAGAAGAGCCCGTAAGGCACAAAACGCCAAGGGCCAGACACGCCAACCACGCTCTCGTTTTCATACATTGCTCCTTCTCTATGCTTGATACATATCGTCTGCAGGCGCATACACAGACGCGCCGCCTCCGGTCATCGGGTTTCGCGCCGCAGTTCTTCGGCCAGTTCCACAGCGTCAAGCATGGCATCGAGGGCATCGCCTATACCCTTGCAGTCGCCTACCTCCCGCAGGCGGATTCCTGTCCCGGCAAGCTCCTTTTGCAGAGGATGGCAGGGAACCGTGCCGACGGCCATCACCACATCGTCGGCATCAAGGAAAAACAATCCTCCCCCGTGAGCTATCTCCACATGGCGCGAACAAATACGAAACAGACTTGAATGAGGATACAGCCGGACTCCGGCCTTCTCCAGCCGCAGAAAAAGCAGCGAGCGTATCCGTGGAACCGTGCCCGCGGCGAGGTTGTCCCTTTCCACAAGCGACACTTTGGCCCCGCGTTCCGCCAGAAGGCAGGCCGCCTCTATGCCGATATAGCGGCCACCCACAACGACAATATTTCTTCCGGAAAGCTCCTGTTCCGCCAGCGCCGATCCGCGCAGAACATCCATGCCGAAATGGCGCGTCGGGCCGTTTTCCTCTCCGCAGGGGCAGTCGACGTCCAGCCTGCGGGGCAGCGCCCCCGTGGCCGCTATGACCAGATCCGGCCTCTCCCTTTCCACAAGCGCGCGATCCACACGCGAACGGAGCAGTATTTCCACCCCCGCCTCACGTGCCGCTCTTTCCAGACAGGGAAGCAGCGTGCGGTATCTTTCGTGCCCGGCAGAGGCGGCAGCGACAGCCCACTGTCCCCCCAGGGAGGCGGCTCTTTCATGCAGGCGCACCTGATGTCCCTGCCTTGCCAGAAGCTGCGCCGTCTTGAGGCCCGCAAGACCGCCTCCCGCCACCAGCACGGACAGCGAGCGCTCTGCCGGTACATTTCCCTCTCCGTCACGTTCATGCAGCTTTGCAAGTTCCGCCGTCTCTCTGCCGCGTTCCTGCGCAGAGAGAGGGAAAAACACCTCGGGGTTCACCGTACAGGCAATTCCTCTCCCGGCAAGGCGGGGGCGTCGCTCCCAGGTCTGGCAGTTCATGCAGCAGGCGCAGGCCCGGATATCTTCCGGCCTGTTTTCCGTCAGCTTGAGAATATAGTCGGGGTCCGCCAGCAGGGGACGCATCATGGCAATGAAGTCCGCCACACCATCCCTGAGTATGCTTTCCGCCAGAAATGGATCATGCGTCTTGCCGCCGAAAACCAGCGGTACATCGGGCAGGGCTTCCCTATAGCGCCTTGCGGCATCAAGCAGGGGCGCATCTTCCATCATGTACGGGGGAGCGCCGTACCACAGACGTTCCTGCCCTCCGCCGCCGAACAGCAGGGCGCAGCAGCCGTCTTCCGTCAGCAGGCGGGCCTGTTCGATTCCCTGTGCAAGGCTGAGCCCGCCCTCCATGAAATCGCTTGCGTTGATCCGGAACAGCAGGGGAAAATCCGGACGAGTCCGCTTCCTTATGGCCCGGATGACCATACGCGGAAAGCGCACCCTGTTTTCCGCGCTTCCCCCGAACTCGTCGCTCCGGCGGTTGCTGTGCGGTGAAAGGAACTGGGCCAGAAACTTCCCTGCCGTTCCCTGGAGGCTGAACCCGTCAAACCCCGCGCGCATGGCACGTTCCCCCGCCTCGGCATACAGGAGCGTGAAGCGTTCCATCTCCTCTATACTCATCTCGCGCGGAACCTTCATATTCCATGACCCCGGAACGGGAGAGGGGGCCATGATTCCTTTCGTTCCCTCCCGGCGGGAACCCGAGCCGCCAAGCTGAAGGAATGCCCTGCTGCCCGAGGCATGCAGCAGATCGGCAAGCCTTTTCATGCCCGGCAGAAAGCAGTCGTCCCACAGCGCCAGTCCGCGCGCCAGCTTTATGGCGGGCCAGGCAAAGGTCTGCTGCACCACCACAAGTCCGGGGCCGGGGTGGGCGCGCCGTTCATGCCACAGCGCCAGCTCCGGTGTTACATGTCCATCCTCGTCCCCGGCGCGGGTTTGCAGGGGCGTCATGACAATCCTGTTCGTCAAGGACATTCCAAACAGTTCCGCGCGCTCAAGAAGCCTTTCAAATGCCATGGTCAACCTCGCTTTCCCTGGGGCTTTTTGCGATTGAACATATCTGCCGGCCAGCCCCCATGTTCCGACTCGCAGGTTTCACGCCTGAAGCCGCAGCTCTACGCCGCAAGCGAATTGCGGCGACACGGGAGAAGAAGGCGTCGCGGAGCCCCTGGCCGTCAGAGCAAAGCGCTTTGCGGATGCGGTTACATTACCCTGCCGTACGCGCCCGCGGCGCTTCTCAGAGCGTCAGCCTGCCGGGCATCTGCAGGAGAAATATTTCCGAAAACACGAACCACAATGCCAGCGTATAGACGAAGGAAAATGCGGCATGGCGTACGAACAGCATCCGGCCTTCCAAGCGGCTTCCCCTGAGACGCCGGATGTAAAGGCTCATCACCAGCACAAAAAGCAGCGTGCTGAAATAGAACCCTACCAGCAGCATGACCGCCGTATAAACAACCACGAAGGCAAACATCACAGCCGCACGCGGCCCCATGATTGAGGCGAAAGGCCCGTCGACGGCTCCCGCGTAAGCGCCGGGCATGAACAGCGCCCGCAGGCATACGGCCGCGCTCCCCGCGAACAGAAGCCCCAGGGCCAGGAGAGGAAAAATTCTGGAGTTGTCAGGATAAGAAAGAGCCTCGGGCGTCAGGGCCGCGCCGCAGGCCAGGAGCAGACAGCCCATGCCGAAATCGCAGCGGCGCATCCCCTGAAAGAGCGTCGGGATACGGAGGGAGGCTTCATCCTTCGCCATATCTCTGCTCTTTCTGCCGCGCCGGTATCCGCTGACGATCACATACGCCAGATAGACGACGAAAACAGCGAACAGGACAATGGACAGGGGCCTCCCGGTGAAATAGGCCCACAAACCGCCGCGCGAAGCGGAAATATTGATCGCTTCGACAAGGGAAACCTCGGTGATTTTTCCCAGTATCATGCCCAGCATCACGGCGGAGATGCTGTAGTTCATCCTGACAAAAAAGAAACCGAGTATTCCGAAAAGAACGAAAAGTTCAATGTCAAACCCTATGCCGCGCATCGAATAGGCTCCGATCGCACAGACGGCGATGACAGCAGGCACGAGGAAATGCAGCGGAACCCTGAGGATGTTGGCGAGGAACCCTATACCGCACATGCCGAGCACAAACTGCAGCAGGGACGCCACAATGACCGCGCACACAACGGTGTAGACAAGAACAGGCTCATGCTCCATGAAACTGGGGCCGGGCATCATGCCGTGCATGAAAATCGCCCCCATGAACACCGCGGCGGCGGGAGAACCGGGAATGCCGAGGCTCAGCACGGGGATGAGCGAACCGCCCACCAGCGCATTATTGGCCGATTCCGGCGCGACTATGCCCTCCGGCGCGCCCTTGCCGAAACGTTCAGGCGTCGGAGAGGAATCTTTCGCTGTGGAATACGCCAGGAACGTCGACACCGTTGCCCCCACGCCGGGGATGATGCCGATGAGAATACCCATGAGCGAGGAACGCAGCACGATAATCTTCATGCGCCCCAGCACCTCGCGCAATGTGCGGCAGAAGAGCCGCGCATTGTCCCTCATGCCCGCGGCGGGAAAATGCACCTGCTGCGCGTCCGGCCGCCGCGAGATAATTCCCTGCATGAGGAAGGGCAGGGAAAAAAGACCAAGCATGACCGGAATATTCGGAATTCCCGAAAACAGGCTGTTGGAATTGAAATAGAAGCGCGGAACGCCCGATGTGGCGTCGGCCCCCACGGTACTGAGCAGGATGCCGATGGCGATGGAGGATATGCCCTTGGGCAGATCACCGTTGCTTACCGTGCCTATCAGGGTAAGGCCGAGCAGCGCCATGAAGAAGATTTCCCCCGCGCCGAACAGAAAGGCAAAATTGATCAGCACCGGCAGAAAGATCAGCATGACCAGCCCGCCCACAATTCCGCCGATTGTCGAAGCCACATTGGAATACAGCAATGCTTCGCGCGGCCTGCCCTCATGTGCCATGGGAAAGCCGTCAAAGGCCGTCACCACGGCTGAGGCCGTGCCCGGCGTGTTCAGCAGAATTGCGGAAATGGAGCCGCCATATTCCGCTCCTGCATACACGCCCACCAGAGCAACCAGGGCGATACTGGAATCCATGGAGTAGGTAAGAGGAAGAACGAGAATAAGTCCGGTTGCCGCCCCGAATCCCGGCAGCGCCCCGACGATGACGCCCAGCACAACGGAAAGCAGCATGGTCACGAGATGCAACGGCTCCAGACAATTCAGGAAACCGCTCAATATGGCGTCCATAACAACTCCTCAAAACTGCAACGGCTTCCGCACCCTACATCCATTTGTCGCGAAAGCCGGTTTTTACTTCGCCGCCTTCCAGCCAGACGTTGAGCTGTCTGGAGTTGAGCAGGGGATTGGTGAAACGGAAATCCGAACGCCTGTGTCCGGCCCTGCTTTCTTCTCTCGCCAGAGCCGCATGCAGAACCGCCCGCGCGCAATCGAGCAGATCCAGCACTTCCCCCGTGCGCATCAGCGTATGCGAACATCCGGCCCTGAGATGCGAAAAAGCCTCCGCCCTCAACTGTTCAAGGTATTCCATGCCCGCGCGCAGCAGCGTGGCGGAACGTACCCGATGAGGTCCGGCGGGCGCGTAATCGCTCATGATCTGCTGAAGCGCGAAATTGGCTTCCTTCCAGTCCGGCCCCTCCTCCCTTTTCAGGAAAGAAGAAAACAGCTCCATACGCTCCTTCAGCGCCGGGTCGTCTTCAATATTCGTGAAGGACAGCACTGCGGCCTTTTTCGCCGCATGTTCCCCGCCTGTCCAACCGAGGTAGGCAGCCGGAGAAATGCCCGCGCCCCCGTTGCCGACCATATCCCCTGCCGCGAACAGGCCGGACACGCTGGTTTCCGCGTCGGGCTTCACCTCAACGCCGCGCCCGTGGAAGGTAGGCTCATACTGCATGAACTCGAAGGCATGCTTTCCCGGGTCAAGCTCATGCTCGTCCATGTAATGCACCATGGCGCTCAGCCCCTCGGAGAACATGGCCCCGCGCATGAAGGCCAACTCCTCCGAAGATGCGCCGGAACAGTCCTGATAGACGGGGCCGCTGCCGTCGAGCAGAACATCCGTGAACGCGCTGTTCCAGACATCGCCGGTAATATCGCCGTACACCACGTCAGGCCTGGTGATGAACGGCCCCACGGGACGTCCGTCGGGGTAGCGGTACACGCCGATCCAGGTGGCCTTGCCCGCCCGCGCGAAATATTTGGGACCCGCGTGCACATAGGGGATCTCCATGTTCACGAGCCGCGCTCCCGCCCGCCACGCCAGCGCCTGCCCGCCGGCACAGTTCGGACAATGCGAGGTATTGAACATATATGCCGGCGTGGGGCCGGTAAGATACATGCGGTGTGTCAGGCCGGTAGCCAGCAGCACCGTCTTTGCCCGAACCAGGACAAAGGCCGGTTCCGGAACGCTCATATCCAGAGCGAGAACCCCCGTCACCCGGCGCGCGCCGTCTTCCTCCGCAACGCACAGATCCAGCGCGGGATGGTGATTGAAAATCCGTACCCCGCGCTTCTTCGCCTGCGTCATGAGCACCGCTTTCTGATTGCGGCCGTCATATTTAAGGGACGGCCGCAGTCTGCCGGGAAACGCATGGCCCATAAACTCGTATTTGCCGGTGGGGCGCATATTGATCCCCCACTCTTCCCACATCCGCACCAGTTCAAAGCTTTTTTCCAGGCTTTGCCGCAGAATGACGGGATCGCGCGTCATGCCGATGGGACTGTTCAGGGTCTGCTGAAGAATGGAATCCAGCGTCTTGTGATATTCAGGAAGAAAGCAGCGGAAATGATCATTGCCCGTCGCGCCCGAACCGCTGCGGCGCACATGGGCCTTTTCCAGAACGATCACCTTTTCCGCTCCGGCTTCCGCTGCGGAAATGGCCGCCATCAACCCGCCGATGCCTCCGCCCACCACAGCAAGGTCAGCTTCCAGCACAGCTTTGACAGGAATCATGACTGTCTCCTCAAACTTTCGGACGCTACATGCAGCATCATGAAGGGCAGGGGAATCCTCAGCCTTACGGCTCCGGCAGGGCAGTCCAGCACGCAGGAATCGCAATGCCAGCATTCATCCGGAAACCTGACCCGCGGAACCCTGTCCTTGTCCGGTTCATGCAGAAAAATGTGCGAATTGCAGATATCCGCACAGGTGCCGCACCCCACGCATTTTTCACGATCAATGACAGGAGGCATCCTTCTCTCCTTGTTCAGTCAGAAAGTCGTTCAGCTCCTCCGTTTTTTTTCCCGAAAAGCCGAGAGAACGCAGGGTGACGCCCTGCCCTTTCTCTCCCATATATTCACAGCCATGCAGAACTCCGGCCAGCGTCAGGGCGGCATCAAGCACGGGAGTCTCCACCCCCGCCAGCCTTCCCGACTGGTGCAGCAGGCTTGCGCCGCACATCGCGTCTTCTCTGAGGTAACGATGCTCCGGCCCGTCCGGGCCGGACAGGGAAACGAAGCGCCGCAGGCCCTCCGAAGGCTCGCCCCGCATGATCTCCCGCAACAGGGCAAGAGGTGAGCGCGGCGTCCATCCGTACGCGGCGAATACCGCTTCCTTTTCAGCATTCACCTTCTCCACGACGGAACAGACCGCAGGGGTCAGGCCATCGCGGAACAGACAAAAGCCCTTCCCTTTTTTCTCCATTCCCCCGATATTGAGCAGAGAAGCCGCCAGATGAATGACCACATTGGGAGAATTCAGGGCGGCTTCCAGAACACAGGTTCCGGGCCGAGCTTCCAGCAGCCCCTCAAGGCGCTTCACCAACCGCGGCGTATCAACCGCGGGAAAGGCCGCCACGGCGTGCGGAGCAAGGGGGAGAGCCTGGAACACAGAGGCGGGGCCGGTACGGCGACAGGGGAACCAGTTGCCTTCCATCTCTCCGACAACGACCTGCGGCATCCTCCCGGAGCGGACGCCATACTCCCCGAGCATGCGGCGGAAACGCAGCGAACCGGCATTTCCGGGAGCGAACAGCAATGCCTGGCCATCCCTCAGAAACGGCAGCACAGCCTCGATCATGGCCTCTTGCCGCCACGCTGTGCAGCAGAACGCAAAAAGCTCCGTATCCGCAGCATGGAGGGCCAGTCTGTCATGTCCGACCACCGTTGCGGGCGCAGGCGCCTTCAGCTTTCCTTCCGGGCGATCCGCCTCGATATGGCCGGTCCGGCGGACAGCGGCGAGAATATCCTCGTGTTCGGAATCGTCATACAGCGTCACGTCATGCCCGGCGAGCGTCCATTCGGCGGCAAGCGCCAGTCCCGTGCCTCCAGCCCCCATGATCGTCAATTTGCGCGCCATGCCCAAACCTCCTCATGCGGCGTTCCCTTTTCACGGACATTTCAACATTGAGAAACTATCTGTCCGCTCCTGACAGCGTCCGCATCAATTCGCGGATATCCGGCGCGGTATCCACGTTCATGATCATATCCACGGCGGAGCGGGCCCTGCCTTCCGGCAGGGCGGGGACTGCCCGACGCATGAAGTCCGCCTCGAATTCATCCTGACTGAACATGTTCCGGGGATGCCCCTTGGGCAGAGGCACGGCCTGAAAAAGCCTGCGACCGTCCTTCAGCAGAATGCTCACGGAATATTCGGGGTATTCGCCGCGCTGGAAACGCTCAAAGGCTTCCTTGAGGTACAGCGTCGGCCCTTCGGCGCGTACGCGGAGGGAAAGGTCAACCACGGATCTGTCTCTGCGGCGGCTTTCCTCATACCACTGGGGCCCGGCATCCGGGTCATGGATAAGAACCGAAACGCAGTAGGGAATGCTGAACTGTGCGTCCACCATGCTCGGATACCCTTCGGGCATGGCGATCATGCGGTTTTCCACCACCGGATTCACGACAACCTCGGCAACGTCGCCGGGCAGAACACGATATTTGCGAACCAGCTCCGCCGTGCCGTCGAGCGCCTGCTGAATCCACATATTGGTAGGCCAGTGCTTGAACAGCGTTTCCATGATCAGGTAGCGCCCGCCCAGATCCCTGTCGAGCCAGTCCCACTTGCATTCGTCGGTCATGGTCACCCAGTAGCCGGTATCGCCATCCAGATAACCGGGCATGGGGCTGATGCCGCTCCGCGCAAGCATGGCTCCGGCAATGCCCGAGTAGTTGTTCAGCCCCCACTGGTAATGATAGAAATCGCTGCGGCTCAAGTGTGTGGTGGCATTAATGGCGGGCGTAAGCGCCCCGGCAATGCCGATCAGGTTCTCCATACGCCCGGCGTCCAGCCTGAGCAGTTTGCCCGCGGCAATGGCCGAAGCGTAAATCGACCAGCTTGTCAGCCCCCAGCCCTTGGAAAGCCAGCCGAAATTGTCGCCGGGCTGTACCGACATGGCAATGCGCTCATACACCTCATATGCCGTTACCAGTGCCAGCAGAAACTCCCTGCCGCTCGCTCCGAGATGTTCCGCCACGGCATATGCGGTGGGAACGGCGCAGGCGGAAGGATGCCCCGTCCAACTGCAATCTTCCCAGTCCAGACAATCGGTAAGCGCACCGTTGACCAGAGCGGCCGCACCAACCGACAGTTTTTCGCCGCAGCCGATGACACTGGCTTCGCGCGCGGAAGCGGCAAGACTGCGCCCGTAAGCCAGCGCCTTGCCGCCGATAGTCGTGGAGGACGCGGCAAGAGCCACTCCGGCGGTATGCATGGCAATGCGCTTGGCCTGAATAACAACATCTTCCGGCAAATCTTCAAAGGAAAGACTTGCGGCATAATGCGCCAGTTTTTTCGTGTATTCCGTCTTCACTCCTGCTCCCTTGCCGACATACAGCTCTTTCTTCCGGGCCGGAGGCTGCTGCAGAACGCCGTCAGAACCCGCCGGGCCGCGGCAAGCTCACTCTCGTCAAGTCCTGTCTGAACCCTTTCAAGCAGGGCATGACCTATTTCCACGCTCTGATCCCGCATGCTGCGTCCGTAATCCGTAAGACAGATATAATTGTTGCGGGCGTCCTCGCCCTTCTGCCTGCTGACGAGCCGTTTTTTCTCAAGCCCGTCCACAAGGCGGCTCACACTGGATTTCTCCAGCATCAGCTCCTCCGCAATTTCCAGTTGGTTGCGCCCGTCACAGATCCACAACTGGACAAGAACGTTCCATTGTTCCGCGGTGACGTTCAGCCCGATGGCCTCAAACTCGCGGGTCAGATGCTTGCTCAACAGACGGCTGGCGGCGTTGGCCAAAAAACCGAGCGACTTGTACGGGTCATACTGGAAATCATTCACGGGATACTCCTTGCAGGCTGGTAAAAAAGTTGATTATGCAACTAATTTATTCCCACAAAAACTGCAAGAACTTTTCATCCGCAATTTAGGTGTATATGCAACCGTTATTTTTGTCAAGCCGTTTTCGTCCATCGCTCTGTTGCAGAATCGTGCTGAAAACAATCTTGACCGCCGGAGGCGCACGCAGCGTTTTGAACGCAGAACGCAAGCGAGGGCGAATATCGGCAAGGCCAATCGAGCGTCATAAGGAAGCCGTGGAAGAAAAGTCACGCGGAGCGGGGCTTTCGAGCGGTGAAACCGCACAAAGGCGCAGGCGATCCGGCCTTGGATACATGCTGATGCCGAAGCAGAGCAACACGCTTCGCGCAAGGCCATCTGTCTTCACGGACGACGGATTATGTCTTTGGCACGAAATATGCTATTCTCTGCATGACTTCCAAAGGTTGACGAAATTTTGACGATACGGCCGGGTAACATTCAGGAGAAGTCATGGCCTTCCGTTTTTCCCTTGAACAGGTGCTGAACTACCGTGAACGGCTGGAACAGCAGGCCAGGATAGAACTGGCCAGAGTGGAGGGGGAGCGCCTCCGCGAACAGCGGCGGGCGGACGGATTCCGCGTCATGATTGACGAGCAGACCGAAGCCATGGCGCGTCTGACTCCTCAGCAACGGGACGAACGCTGGCTGGCGGAAAATTTCATCAAGGGTCTGCGGATGGATCTCGCCACAGCCCTTACCCGTGTGCGTCACTGGGAAAGCGCGGCGGAAGCCGCCCGCAGGGAACTGCTGAAACGCTCCATCGACAAGAAAACGCTGGAAAAACTCAAAGCCAAACAGGCGGAACAATATGCGCAGGATGAACGACTCCGGGAACAGAAACAGTTCGATGAAACAGCCTCCCTCCGCTTCAAGGTTTCGCGTTACTAGCCTCTGCCGTCTTATCCTTTTGCTGGCGGCGATCAAGGTCGGGTTTCTCGCCTCGCTGATACTGGCCCCCGCGACGCCGTTCTCTCATGACGAACGGGCGGCGGACATGCCCGCCGTGGCCGAACGGGACGTTTCTCCCGCTGAAAAGACGCTCCGGGCCGGGGTCACGGAAAACGGGGAGGATTCCCCGCGGAGTGTTTCCGCCCCGCTCGCGTCCGACTCCGAACTTCCTGCTGAACGGACAATGACGGCCGAAGCCTCTCCTGTCATTGTTTCCCCGGCAGACAGGAATCTCCCGCCGGATGCCGCCTCCGCCGAAGAGCATGACGGAGCCGCCGCATCGTCCGCAGCTCCCGTGGAAGACGCTCTGGCGCGCGCCTCTTCCAGAACGGCTCTCGGTTCCTCCCGTCTGCTCGGCATCTCTGTGGCCTATGCCGCAGATCTCGCTCCTGTCCCACCTGTCATGCCCGCGCCCAACGCCCGTTCCGTCCGGCCCTCGGCGTCCCCTCACATTCCCGCGGCGCAGACCGCCCGCCCGGACGAAGCTGTCATTCCCACGCCGCCCGCACCCAATGTCAAACCCTATGTTTCCCGTGACAGCGCGGCGCAGAAACAGGCCGAACTCAACCGTCAGGAACAGGAACTCCTTGCCCTTCAGCAGCAGATGGAACACCGCATGACGGAACTGCACGGCCTGGAAGGCCGTATCCAGACCATGCTCCAGCAGGCCACGACCACACAGGACGGCAAATTCAAGCAGCTTGTCGACATGTATGCCAACATGAAGCCCCGCCAGGCCGCTGCGGCGCTTACCACTGTGGATGAAGAGGTGGCAGTCAAAATTCTGACTGGCATGAAGAGCAAGCAATCAGGTGAAATTCTTTCCTATATGGATCCCCGTCATGCGGCCAGGCTCTCCGAAGTCCTGGCAAAGATGCAGATGTGACCGCTCGTGACGCCGGGTACAGCCCCGCAGCTCCTGTTTTCCCTGCCTTCCGGGAGGAGAAGACAGGAGCTGCACGCGTTGACACGAGGCAAAAGGAACAAAATTTAAACACAACCAAATTATAATAGGTTCACCAAACATTCCATGGCATGATCCGAACCGCAGAGAAGCAGCCGTCCATATCTCCGCAGTTTTCTGCCGGGAAGATGCGGAATGCCCTTTTCATTCCGGAATACAAAGGAAAAGCGCCATGTTCTCCGTTTTCTCCTTCTTCCTTCTCCTCCATTCTCCCGTTCTTTCAGCAGCCATGCCGCCGCACCGCGGCAGAAGCGCCGGACTCTGGCGGCCCGGCTGCCGCATCTACTGCGAACCATGCAATCCGGCCATTTTCCGCACCCCGCGCACGATTCCGAAGTCTTTCAAACGGTTCCGCAAGCCTGCCCGAATTTCCGGTGATGCAGGCCGGCCGTAAAACCGTTCCCCGGAGTCGCATACGCGGGCGGAGCATTTGCTCCGCCCTTTTTCGTGAAGAATTTCAACACAGTTTGTCGACAGTACAATTCCGTCTGAGGAGGATTCATATGGAAGCGTCAACCGGTCTCAATGCCGCGACCGTAATTTTCGCCGCACTGTGCGTCTTTGCCATCGGATACAGGTTTTACGGCCTGTTTCTCGCGCAGAAGGTACTGAATCTGAACGACGCGCGTGAAACCCCGGCGGTCAAATACGCCGACGGTCACGACTATATCAAAACCAACAAATACGTCCTGTTCGGCCACCATTTCGCGGCCATCGCGGCCGCAGGGCCTCTGCTCGGCCCCGTGCTGGCCGCGCAGTACGGCTACATGCCCGGCCTGCTCTGGATTCTCATCGGCTGCGTACTCGCGGGCGGCGTGCATGACATGGTGGTTCTGTTCTGTTCCGTGCGGCACCGCGGCCAGAGTCTGGCCTACATCGCCTCGCGGGAAATAGACAAGACCACCGGCGCGGTAACGGCCTGGGCCGTGCTGGCCATTCTGATTCTGACACTGGCGGGGCTGTCCATTGCCGTGGTCAACGCCATGCACAACAGTCTGTGGTCTACCTATACCGTAGCAGCGACCATTCCCATCGCCATCCTCATGGGACTGTACATGCAGATCTGGCGCAAGGGAGACGTGCTGGGAGCATCCCTCATCGGGATCGTGCTTCTGGCTCTGTGCCTGCTTTCCGGCCCCTGGGTGGCGGCGCATCCCGAGTTGTTCGGCTGGCTGGATATCGACAGGAAACCCATGTCCGTCGCCATTCCGGTCTACGGCTTCATCGCCTCCGTGCTGCCCGTATGGCTGCTGCTCCTGCCGCGCGACTATCTGTCCACCTTCCTCAAGGTGGGCACCATCCTCGCCCTGGCTCTGGGCATCCTTTTTGTGATGCCGAACTTCAACATGCCCGCCTTCACCGAATTTACCGGGGGAGGAGGCCCCATCGTCAGCGGGCCGGTCATTCCCTTCATCTTCATTACCATAGCCTGCGGCGCGCTGTCCGGATTCCACGCGACCATCGGCACGGGCACCACGCCCAAGATGATCGGCCGTGAACGCGATGTGCTTTTTGTGGGCTACGGCGCCATGCTGCTGGAAGGCTTTGTAGCCGTTATGGCCCTGATCGCCGCCTGCGTGCTCATTCCCGCGGACTACTTCGCCATCAATGCTCCGGCGGAGGCTTTCAATGCCCTGGGCATGCAGGTACAGGAACTTCCGGCTCTTGAACAGGCTGTGCAGGAAACCCTGATGCACCGGCCCGGCGGCTCCGTTTCACTGGCTGTGGGCATGGCGCACATTTTCTCGCAGATTCCGTTCATGAGCCACCTGATGGCCTACTGGTATCACTTCGCCATCATGTTCGAGGCCGTGTTCATCCTTTCCGCCGTGGATGCCGGAACCCGCGTGGGCCGCTTCTTCCTGCAGGAAATGCTGGGAAAGATTTCCCCCAGATGGGGCGATACCAACTGGTGGCCGGGCATTGTCGCAACCAGCTTTCTCTTTACCGGAGCATGGGGCTATCTGGTCTACAGCGGCGACATCAGCAATATCTGGCCCCTGTTCGGCATCAGCAATCAGTTGCTGGCCTCCGTCACCCTGCTCATCGGCACAACCGTGCTGCTGCGCATGAACAAGACCAGATACGCCCTGCTTACCGGCATTCCCGGCGTATTCATGACCGTCATCACCTTCTGGGCCGGCGTCTGGCTGATTCTTTACCAGTATCTGCCGGGCGGCAGATATCTGCTGGTTTTCCTCAGTCTGCTGGTCATGACCATGATGCTCTTCGTCATTCTGGGCACCATCCGCCGCTGGCTGAAGCTGCTGAAGGAGGACAGGATCGTAAGGGACGGCTACGGCGACGAATTCAGGGAAATTGTTCCCGAATAAACTCCCTGCGCCCACAGCGCATATGCCTGGGAGAGGAAGGCCGCGTGAAAACGCCCCTCCTCTCCCTTTATTTCGACAGATGCAACTTTACCTTTCGTCCCCCTGTCCCCCCTTTCGGAGGGGCGGGATGCCCAGCAACCAAAACGGCAGAACCGAAGTACGCTGCGGAGTCGACCAAGGCGGGACTCCGCCGCGACATCGGAACAGCCGCAATTCCGCCTGCGGCGCGCAACTCCGGCTTCAGGCGTGAAACCCGCGCGTCAGACGCCGGAACCGGCAGGAAGATATCTGCAATCGCAAAACCCTCTAAAAAAACTTGTCGATATAGCCCTGCACGAACAGGAAAAGCACCGCAAGGGGAAGCACCCATGTCAGATAGGCGCGTACCGCGCGGGGAAACTTCGGTCCGTCTCCCTTGTCGGCCTCTGTCAGAAAATTGTTCCAGCCCCATCCGCGGCGGCTGGTGCAAAACAGCAGAACTACCAGAGAGCCGAGCGGAAGCATGTTGTTGCTGATGATAAAGTCCTCCAGATCCATAATCACGCTGCCCTCACCGAACGGAGCGACAGCCGACCATACGTTGAAGCCCAGAATACAGGGCATCATGAGCAGGGCCAGCAGCACGCAATGCACGGCAATGGCTTTTTTCCGCCCCCAGCCCCACACGTCCATGCTGTAGGAAACAATATTCTCCACCACGGCAATCACGGTAGTCAGCGCGGCGCAGCTCATGAACACGAAGAACAGGCTGCCCCACAGCGCTCCCATGGACATCTGATTAAAAATGTTGGGCAGTGTGATGAATACCAGGCCGGGGCCGCTGTCCGGCTGCACGCCGAAGGCGAAACAGGCCGGAAAGATGATCAGGCCGGAAGTCAGGGCGACAAAGGTATCCAGCCCCACAATGAACATGGATTCTCCGGTCAGATTGCGCCGGTTGTCCAGGTAGCTGCCGAAAATCATCATTGCCCCGATGCCCAGGCTCAGGGTGAAAAACGCCTGATTCATCGCCGCGCTGACCACGTTGAGGATACCGGCCTTCTCGACCCGGCTCCAGTCCGGCGCAAGATAGAAGGTCAGTCCCTCTCCCGCCCCCTCCAGCGTCACTGCCCGGACAGCAAGCCCAAGCATAATCAGCAGAAGGCCGACCATCATGATCTTCACCACCCGTTCAAGCCCGTTGCGTACGCCGAACCAGCATACTCCGAAGCCGCACAGCAGCACCAGCGCCGCCCAAAACGTCATACCCGCCGGATCTCCGAGCATTCCGCCGAAAAAGGCCCCCACCTGTTCGGGGGGCAGCGCCAGACGCCCTGTTCCCATATAGTAGCAGTAGGCCAGCATCCAGCCCGCCACAGGCATGTAGAACATCATGAGCAGATAACTGCCCGCCAGACTGAACCAGCCGAAGACATGCCATTTTGTCCCGGCGGGCTCCAGCACGTGGAAGGCACGCCCCATGTTGTGCCGGGAAGCTCTCCCCACGGAAAACTCCATGATCATGATGGGCAAGCCCACAGCCAGCAGAAAGAACAGATAGATCAGCACGAACCACGCGCCGCCGTACTGACCGGTAATCCAGGGAAAACGCCATACGTTGCCGAGGCCGATGGCGCAGCCTGCGGAAAGAAGCAGAAAACCAAGACGGCTTGCCAGTCGCTCACGGGTTGAAGCCATGGAGAAACTCCTTGAAAACTGGAATAATATTGCAAAAAAACGACAATCTGTCCGACAGCCGCCACAGCGCGGCAGAACTTCAAGCGGAAAATCCGCTCCCGCCCTGCCTCATGAAGCATTCCGCCCCTGAAGGCATCTGCCCTGCCAGACTCCTGTATCTGGCCCGCAGGTTTCACACCTGAAGCCGGACGTTCAAGACAAAAACACCCTACCTGAACAGCGGCGAAAACTTGTCGATATACCCCTGCACAAACAGGGCGAATACCACTACAGGCAGCACATAGGCCAGGAACGGCCGCAGCAGGGCCGGAAATTTCGCCCCGTCTCCCTTGTCGGCTTCAGCCAGAAAGTTGCGCCAACCCCATCCCCGGCGGCTGGTGCAGAACAGCAGCATGACAAAGGAGCCCAGCGTCAGGATGTTGTTGCTGACGATGAAATCCTCCACATCCATGATCCCGCTGCCCGGCCCGAACGGCGTGATGAAGGAAAGCCTGTTGAATCCGAGGATGCAGGGCATCATCAGCACTGCAAGCCCCAGGGCATGCACCAGCGTGGATTTTTTCCGGCTCCAGCCCCACACGTCCATGCTGTAGGAAATGATATTCTCCACTACCCCGATTACCGTGGACAGCGCGGCGCAGCTCATGAACACAAAGAACAGACTGCCCCAGAAACGGCCGCCGTCCATGGCATTAAAAATATTGGGCAGGGTAATGAACACCAGGCCGGGGCCGCTGTCCGGCTTCACGCCGAAGGCGAAGCAGGCGGGGAAGATAATCAGGCCGGCAGTCAGGGCGACAAAGGTATCCAGCCCCACGATCAGCATGGACTCTCCGGTCAGACTGCGCCTTTCGTCCAGATAGCTGCCGAAAATCATCATCCCCCCCATGCCGATGGACAGGGTGAAAAAGGCCTGATTCATGGCAGCGCTCACCACATTAAGAATGCCCGCAGCCTTCATCCGCGCAAAATCGGGTGCAAGATAAAAGGCGATTCCCTCCGCCGCGCCGTCCAGAGTCACAGCCCGCAGGGCCAGCCCGATCATGATGAGCAGCAGCCCCAGCATCATATATTTGACTACAGGCTCCAGCCCCTTGCGCACTCCCACGCCGCACACCCCGACGCCCATGATCAGCACCGCCAGAGACCAGCCGGTCATTCCCCACGGGTCCTGGAGCACTCCGTCAAAAAATGCGCCCACAGCCTGCGGCGTCAGGGACGTCAGCTCGCCTGACCCCATGTACCAGCAGTAGGAAAGCATCCAGCCCGCCACGGGAATATAGAACATCATCAGGCAGTACCCGCCCACCAGAGGAAACCAGCCGATGCCGTGCCAGCGAGTGCCTTTCGGCTCCAACTGGCGCAGGGCGTCGCCCATGTTGCGCCGCGAAGCGCGCCCGACCGAAAACTCCATGGTCAGGATCGGCAGCCCCATGACCAGGAGAAAAAACAGGTACACCAGCACAAAAAGCGCCCCGCCGTACTGCCCTGTAATGTAGGGAAAGCGCCATACGTTGCCGAGGCCGATGGCGCACCCCGCGGAAAGAAGAAGGAAGCCCAGACGGCTGGCCAGACGTTCGCGCGGCATGGACATGAGTAACTCTCCCGAATGTTTCGCCCTGCTTCCGGCGGATGAAGCCGTGCGGGCACTCCCTCCGAGAAGGGAAGACAACTGTTTCAGAACCCGGAAACTTTTGATGCTGCTACCCGAAGACGGGCCGGAGCTTCTCCACATAGCCCATGACAAACAGCAGGACGATGAGCACGGGCAGCACATAAATCAGCCAGGGCCGGATCATCCGGGGAAATTTCAGCCCTTCCCCCATATCCGCCTCGGCAAGAAAGTTTTTCCATCCCCAGCCGTAGCGCGTGCAGCAGAAGAGCAGAAAAATCAGCGCGCCCGGCGGAAGCATGGTATTGCTGATCAGAAAATCCTCCAGATCGAGTATCCCCGTGCCCGGCCCCAGCGGCTGGAAAGCGGACCAGACATTGAAGCCGAGAATGCAGGGCAGCACAAGCAGCGCCATGGCCGCCCCGTTGACCAGAGTGGACTTTCTGCGGCTCCAGCCCCACACGTCCATACTGTAGGAGATAATGTTCTCCACGACGGAAATGACGGTGGTCAGCGCCGCAAAGCTCATGAACACGAAGAACAGCGTGCCCCACAGTCTGCCGCCGGGCATGGAGTTGAAGATATTGGGCAGGGTAATGAATACCAGCCCCGGTCCGCTGTCCGGCTTCACGCCGAAGGCGAAACAGGCCGGAAAGATAATCAGGCCGGCGGTGAAGGCAACAAAGGTATCCAGTCCCACAATGAGCGTCGCCTCTCCGGTCAGAGTCCTCCTGCGGTCAAGATAGCTGGCGAAAATCAGCATGGAGCCGACGCCAAGCCCCAGCGTGAAAAAAGCCTGCGTCATGGCTGCGTTGACCATGCCCCATACCCCCGCGTCCATGGCCCGGTTCCAGTCCGGGGCAAGATAAAACCTCAGCCCCTCCAGAGCGCCGGGCAACGTTACGGAACGCGCAGCCAGCCCGAGCAGGATCAGCAGCAGCCCCCCCATCATGGCCTTGACTACCGGCTCCAGCCCCTTGCGCACCCCCATCCAGCAGACGCCGAAACCGACCAGCAGCGTCATCCATGCCCAGAAAATCATCCCCGCCGGTTCGGACAGCATCTCCCCGAAAAAGGCCCCCACCTGTTCCGGCGGAAGGGCAAGTTCTCCCCGGATCGTAGCCTGGCAGTAATACAGCATCCAGCCCGCCACGGGAATATAGAACATCATGAGCAGGTAGCTGCCCGCCAGACTGAACCAGCCGAATCTGTGCCAGCGCGCCCCCTTCGGCTCAAGCTGGCGCAGGGCGTCGCCCATATTGCGGCGCGCGGCGCGCCCTACCGAAAACTCCATGATCAGGATGGGCAGCCCCACCGCGATGAGGAAAAACAGATACACCGCCACAAACAGCGCGCCGCCGTACTGCCCGGTGATAAAAGGAAAACGCCATACGTTGCCGAGGCCGATGGCGCATCCGGCGGAAAGAAACAGAAAACCAAGACGGCTGCCGAGAGTTTCCCTGCCGTCCTTCCCGCCGGGCAGGGAAGATCCGGAGGAAGGCGACGGTGAAGACGCGGGAGAAGGCTGTGACATGGAACTCGCTCCTTGAAGCCTGTGGGCAAAGCACACAGACTAGCCGGAACCTTCCGCGTCTTCAAGCTGAAATGCCCGACGCGCGCTTCCCGCCCAGCCGCCTTTCCCCTTCCCTTTCCGCGGCGGAATGCCTGAAAGGCGCTTGACTCTTTTTCCTCCGCATGTTCTGGAGGCATACTGACACGATCCCGCATGCGGGATCACGGCGTCACTCATGCCGACATCCTGAGCCACGCGGAGGAACATCATGATCGGAATCATCACAGACAGTTGCTGCCTTGCGGCGGGCGGTCTGCTCGGAGCCGCGCTCGGCGGGCATCTGCCCCGGCGCGTCAGAGAAAATCTGCCCCTTATCTTCGGTGTGATCACCATAGCGCTGGGCACGACGCTGATCCGTACGGAAACGCGCCTGCCCGTCGTGGTGCTGTCCCTCATCTGCGGCGCTTTTTTCGGCGAACTTTTCCGTCTCGAAAACAGGCTGGAAAACCGTATCCGTCAGGCTCTGCTGCTCTTCGGCTCTCTCAGAAACGCAGACAGAAACCTCGCTCCCCATCTGGTCACGCTCGTTTCCGCATTCTGCTTCGGCAGCATGGGGCTGATCGGAGCCATGACAGAAGGGCTGACCGGTTCTCCAGGCATCCTTATCGTCAAAGCTGTTCTGGATTTGTTCAGCGGCCTGATTTTCGGCGCGACACTGGGCGTGGTGACCGCATGCATCGCCCTGCCCCAGTTCGCCATGCTTCTTCTGATGTACTGCGCGGCGGCGCCGGCGTCTCTGGTGATGGACAGCGCCGTCATCACGGACTTTACCGCCTGCGGCGGCATTATTTTTCTGGCCACGGGCATCCGCATGTGCGGCATCAAGGTGCTGCCCGTCATAAACATGCTCCCCGGTCTTCCCCTGGTTGTCCTTTTCGCGCGCCTCTCTGAAATCATGCCC
>CALUUZ010000001.1 GCA_944324075.1 Candidatus Mailhella excrementigallinarum | reverse complement strand
CTGAAGTGACGGGGATGCATCCTTCCCTCCGCGCCCCGTGAGCCGGCTCATGATATATGCCCACGGGGCGCCGCGCCATGCGGATGGGGAGATTGACAGTGCTCCATCCGCATCACGCTCTTTTTAGCATGAACTGTGCCAACATACAGATAAGATGCAACATATTGAGATAAAAATATTTTTTTATGGCGCTTGCCCGAGATTGTCAGAAGGTGCTAGAAATTTTTCTATAATACTAGATAAAAAGAGAGGAATTATGCCGCACTCCACTGTTGTCATCGGTATGCTGGGCTCCACTCTTGACCGGGGGGTATCGGCCCGGCGCTGGGAACGCTGGCGGCCCACGGTGGCTCTCGGACAGCAGGAGGATCTGCGCATCGACCGTATGGAACTTCTGTACAGCAGAGAACATCAGGGTATCGCCGATACGGTGATCGCTGATCTGGAGCTTGTGTCGCCGGAAACGAAAGTAAGAAGGCATGTGTTCGAGATGAAAGATCCGTGGGATTTTGAAGAGGTGTACGCGGCCTTTTACGACTTTGCCCGCTCCTATCCCTTCGATCCCGAGCATGAAGATTATCTGGTTCATATCACTACCGGCACGCATGTCATGCAGATTTGCCTTTTCCTGCTCATTGAGTCGCGTCACATTCCGGCGCGCATTCTCCAGACGAACCCTGCCGGCAGACGACAGGAAAACCCGGTGGGAACCTTTGGGATTATCGACCTGGATCTTTCCCGCTATGATCGGCTGGCCGAGCGTTTCCGCACTCAGGCGGAGGGAGACGCCGACTTTCTCAAATCCGGCATAGCCACACGCAACACGGCATTCAACACCATGATCAGCCGCATAGAGAAGGTGGGGGCGGAATCGGCGGAGCCTATCCTGCTTATGGGACCTACCGGCGCGGGGAAATCGCGCCTGGCCCGTCTGGTCTATGAACTGCGTCGCCGTCGCCGCCTGGTGCAGGGAGACTTTGTGCAGGTAAACTGCGCCACCTTGCGCGGCGATGCCGCCATGTCCACGCTCTTCGGGCACAGAAAAGGCGCGTTTACCGGAGCGGCGGCGGAACGTACCGGTCTGCTGAGACAGGCTGACGGCGGGGTGCTTTTTCTGGATGAGGTCGGAGAGCTGGGCGCGGATGAACAGGCCATGCTGCTGCGCGCCGTGGAAGAAAAGCGTTTCTACCCGCTGGGGGCGGATACGGAAATATGCAGTGACTTTCAGCTCATTTGCGGAACCAACCGACCGCTGGAGGAGCTGGCCGCGCGCGGGAAATTCCGGGAGGACCTGCTGGCACGCATCAACCTCTGGACCTTTCGCCTGCCCGGTCTGGCCGAACGCCCTGAAGACATAGAGCCGAATCTGGAATACGAACTGGAACGGGTAACGGAGAAAACAGGCCGTCAGGCGCGTTTCAACCGTGAGGCGCGGGAATTGTTCCTGTCGCTTGCCGTGCGCCGTGACGCCGCATGGCGCGGAAACTTCCGGGATCTCTCCGCTGCCGTTACGCGCATGAGCGTTCTGGCCGGGGGCGGCCGTATCACCACGGACATTGTGCGCGAGGAGTGGGAGCGCATGACGGAAAGCTGGCGCAGGCTGGGCGGTGCGGAACATGAGGGCGAAGAGGCGCTGCTTTCCTCCGTGCTTGGTCCGGATGCGCGGAAACTGGATCTGTTTGACGCCGCGCAGCTTGCCTGTGTCGTTCGCGTCTGCCGCCGCGCGCACAATCTCTCTGAGGCGGGGCGGCTGCTTTTCGCCCATTCGCGCGAAAGGAAAAGGAATGTCAACGATGCAGACCGGCTACGCAAATATCTGGCAAAGTTCGGGCTGGACTGGGAGAGCGTGACGAGTTTCGGAAAAAGCCGCAGCGTCTCAAATTGATGACACGCCGATCAGAGCATTTCGTTTATGAAATGCTCTACGGAGTCGAGCAAGGCGAGACTCCGTCGCGCCGCCGGAGCATCCGCAATTCACTTGCGGCGTAAAGCCCCGGCGGTGGCGTGAAGCCTGCGGGGCAGAACATGGGGTCTGGCCGACAGATATTTTCGAAAGCAAAACGCTCCAGCGGAACCGGGAACAGTGACGCCGGTCATGTCTGTCTCCTTTTTTCCGAGAAGGGGGCACGGGCTTGCCTTTGCGCCGGTATATACTGCCGCCCGTACCGCCGCGGGGTTTCATGCCCGAATATTGTTTGCACGGCAAGGCATGATCGGGATGCCGCGAACGGCGGGCGCAATCGGCTCATCCCATCCGTCTTGACGCGGGCTGGAAAAGAGGGCATTGCGTGGGCCTTCCGCTGCACTCATACTTTTTCTGTTTTCGCAGGCCCGGTATGGAACTTTCCCTTCCCGTCATTCTTTTTTGCGCTTTCGCCTTTTTGATCGCGGGTTTTGTCGATGCCGTGGCAGGAGGCGGAGGTCTGATCAGCATGCCCGCCCTGCTGCTGGCCGGGGTTCCGCCGCATATGGCGCTCGGTTCAGGCAAGTTTGCCACCACACTCGGTTCCCTGACCGCACTGTGGAGTTTTGCCCGCCATCATCTTGTGGTGACGCGCATAGCTCCGGCGGGATTTGCTTCCGCATTTTTCGGCGCCGTATCCGGATCCTGGCTGGCCATGCAGGTGGAAAGCGTTCTTATGGGCAGAATACTGGTCTTTCTGCTTCCTGCCGGGCTGCTGCTCTCCCTGTTTTCCGGGCGATCCTATACCCGTGAGGGCGATCTGCCGGAGCATGGTCTGTGGCCCAGAGTGCTGATCATGGGGTTCGTCATCGGCGCCTATGACGGTTTCTTCGGCCCGGGTACCGGCAGTTTCTTCATCATTGCCCAGCATATACTGCTGCATATGGGGCTTGTGCGGGCTTCGGCCACAGCCAAGGTGTTTAACCTTGCATCCAATGCGGGGGCGCTTTTGACTTTTGCCTCGGGAGGGGTGGTGCTGTATGCGCTGGGCATTCCCTGCGCGATATGCAATATCGCGGGAAATCAGATCGGCGTGCGGCTGGCCATCCGAGCAGGCGCACGAGCGGTGCGCGCTCTGCTGTATGTGACCCTGACGCTGCTGCTTGCGACGCTGACATACCGTTTTTTCCCGTGAGACTGCGGCGGCTGGAGCAATTTAACTTTAAAAACTGCTCACGGAGCCGAGTGAAGCGAGAATCACCTCCGCTCTCCTCATCCGCATGTGGCTTCCCCGGCGCACATCTCCGGTTCCAGGCGTGAAGGCTGTGAGCTGGAACAGTGTGTCCTGTCCATATAATCCTGAAGTCAGTCTGCTCTATGAAAGCAGGACAGAGAATGACATGAAGCGAAACCGCGCGCCTCTGCGTTTAAATGTGGAAGAATCGGCTCTCCTGTTCATTACCATGATCTGGGGAGCGACCTTTCTGATCATTCGTTGCGCCCTTGAGGAAACAGGACCGCTGTTTTTTGTGGGGATTCGTTTCGCCAGCGCCGCATTTGTGGTACTGGCGCTTTCTCTTCCCGTATTGCGCGGGTTCACCCGGCGTGAGCTGCTGGCGGGAGCGGGCATAGGCGTTTCCATATTCGCGGGGTATGCGCTTCAAACTTGCGGTCTGCAAACCATCACCGCCAGCAAGTCGGCCTTCATTACCGCGTTTTATGTACCCCTGGTGCCGCTGCTGCAATGGATCGTGATGCGGCAGGCCCCGGGGCGCATGGCCTGGACAGGCATCGCTCTGGCCTTTCCCGGGTTGATCCTGCTCTCCGGACCGGACGGCGTTTCGGCCGGGTTCGGCCGGGGGGAGATTCTCACCGCACTGGGGGCTCTGGCTATTGCGGCGGAGATTATTCTTATCGGTCTGGTTGCGCCCGAAGTGAACGCGCGGCGCATCACGCTGGTGCAGGTGACGGTGGCCTCTCTTCTGAGCTTTGCTCTTATGCCCGTGACGGGAGAGCAGGTTCCCGGATTTTCCTGGATCGTCGTATGCGCCGCCTGCGGACTGGGCCTGGCCAGCGCGCTGATCCAGAGTGTGATCAACTGGGCGCAGAGACGCGTCAGCCCCACCCGGGCCACGCTGATCTACTCCTGTGAGCCGGTCTGGGGCGGCGTGTTCGGACGCCTTGCGGGAGAGCGGCTGCCCGCGCTTGCGCTGTGCGGCGGCGCGCTGGTTATCGCGGGGGTGCTGATCAGCAGCCTGCGAACAAAGGGGGAAAAAAACGGACAGGATACGCGCGGGACAGTATAGCCTGTTCAGTATCGTTCCGGCATGTAGTGTGGAGGCATGGCATTTTCCGGCCTGTCCGCCAGCATGTCCAGAAGTTTCTGCTCTCGTTCCGCCATGATCTTCAGCGCGTGTTCCATGGCATCCATCTGTCTCTGCTGGGCCAGAAGCGCGTCGTTCAGTTCCTGAATCGCATGTTCCTGAAAGTAGAGCTGCTCCTCAAGACGTGCAAGACGTTTCCCTGTATCCATGGTTTCCCTCCGGGGGCTTCTGCGGTATATCGAACCTCAGAAGTTCTTGTGCAGATTGGGCTGTATCCTTGATGCTCGCCGCGAGAATGTCAATGCCGGGGCAGGCCGATTTTCGGGCGGAATGCTGAATGCCGCAGGAGGTGCGCATGGCATGTTTTCCCCATCCCGCGACGCTCAGCATGACAGCGTGCAGACGCGCAGCGAGTCATCTGCGGAAGGCCGACCCTGTCATGCGGCGTCTGATTCGTCTGCATGGCCCGTGTTCCCTTGGAGGGGAACGGGCGGAACCCTTTGTCCATCTGGTACGCGCCGTTGTGGGGCAGCAGGTTTCAGCCGGAGCTGCCCGTTCCATTTTTGAAAAATGTACGCTCGCCGCAGGGGGAATATCTCCCGAACGGCTGCTGGCCTGTGGAGAAAGCGCGCTGCGCGCGGCTGGTCTTTCCACCAGGAAGGCAGAGTACGTCAGGGCGTTGTCACGGGCAGTGCTTGCGGGAGAAGTGAACTTTCGCGCGTTCCGGAAACTTGATGATGAAGCCGTGATCAAGTCGCTGGTCAGCGTCAGGGGTATAGGACGCTGGACAGCGGAAATGTTTCTGATTTTTTCTCTCGCGCGTGCCGATGTGCTTCCGCTGGGGGATCAGGGCTTGAACAACGCGGTAAGGGAACTGTACGGGGAGGATGCCCGGATTGCGGATTTCAGGGAAATCTGGTCACCGTTCTGCTCGGTGGCCTGCTGGTATCTGTGGGCCAGCCGGGACAACTCCCCCGACAAGATATGATTTTCGTCATGTACTGATGTCGTCAGAGCAGATGCAGAAACGGTATGAAGTCAAAATTTATTCTATTTGTATTGTTTTTATGATATTTCTGCCGTCAAAATAGATGGTGACGGAAGAATACCTTTCCCCGTTTCCCACAACAAGTTCCATGTCTGAGCCGTCTCTCCGGACTACGCGGATTTTTGCCTTGATATGAACAGGTCTGGAGGAATAATTGTATTTAACAAATGAATAGCTGCGGTTTGTCAATGAAGAGTCAGGAAGTCCAAGAGTTTCCACAACATATGTTTTCTGTGTCTTTCCTTCAATTAATGATGCTTCTGTATAATACATGCCGACCTTGTTTATTTTTTTCGGAGTATACATGGACAGCAGGGTGGGCAGGATTTGCTGCGGAGCTATGAAACCGCAGGAGGAAAGAGGCAGGATAAGCGATAATAAGAAGAGATGGGAAGCCTTCATGATATGCTGCTTGGATGGCTGTCTGGACAGCGGGAAGAGATGCTCTGTTCGCGCGGAACCGTATTTCATGTCCCGTGAGGAGAGCAAGATTGCCAGAGTTGCGAACAGAGGTCGAGGGGGAAATGGCATACGGGGAAAAGGTTCGCAGCGTGGGCTCAGGGACGGTACAGCCGCAGAGATGCTGCTGTGACAATAAGCATTGTCACTCTGCCCGTGCTGGCAGGAGATTCTGCGAGCAGGCCCGCGGCTGGGGAGTCGGCCGTGATTGGGAGAATGAAAAAGGCCGAGTGCGGTACACTCGACCTGAATTCTGATTCGCCAGCATGCTCTGCTGCGGATTCCGGCGCATCCAAAAATGCCCTTTCCGTGTAGCAGAACGTGTAAACCGGCTCAAGGCAGATCACTCTTATAATGATGCCGAGGCCGATGACAAGCGGAGGCGTCTCGCATGAAAGCTTCAATCCTCTCAGCCTCCCAGGGAAAATCCCAAACTGTCAGCGTTGAACATGCGGTACGGTCGCCAAGAAAGGCAAAACGGAAACCATCCCCATGAATGAGCAGGCACGGGCTATCCTGGCTGCCCTGCCGCAGACCAAAAGCCCCTACGTTTTTCCCGGTGGATATGACGACAAGCCGAGGGGCAATATTACGGATATGCTCAGGCGTGTGAAAGAGAAGGCCGGATTGCCCGAATCGTTCCGTCCTCTGCATGGCCTGCGCCATTCCTTTGCCTCGTGGCTGGCCAGTTCCGGGCAGGTTTCCATGTACGAGCTACAAAATTGCTGACTCATTCCAGTCCGCAGATGACCCAACGCTACGCTCATTTGCATGATGACGCGTTGAAAAAGGCTTCCGGTGTGGCAGGCGCCCTGTTTGGGGCTATACAAAACACTCCCGAAGCGCCGTCTTCTCAAGACGAGCCGGATACGCTAAAGATTCGTAGAACGAAACGGTCTGTCCGGGAAAAGGACGCATGAACCATCCTTGCAACCAACTCCTGTACCCGCATCAAATGCACCTTGCTGTAACTTGCCTTGATATTTATCTGAACAGGGAGGAATACGCCGCATGACGTATCCGCCATACACCATCACCAGCGCCATTCTCAAGCGTGTGGCAGGCATCAGTGAACAGCTTGCCGCACTTGCCGCCGTCAGGGGACTTGCCGTGGAGCTTCTGTCTCCGCATCTGCGGCGGGAAAATCGCATTCGTACCATCCATGCCTCTCTCGCCATTGAAAACAATACGCTCAGTCTGGAACAGGTGACCGACATCATTAACGGAAAAGCAGTCATAGGTCCGCCCCGTGACATTCAGGAAGTCCACGGCGCTGTGTCCGCCTACGAAAAACTGGATACATGGCAGCCGCACAAACTGGATGACATGCTGTCGGCTCACGCGATACTCATGCGCGATCTTGTGGAAAAGCCCGGCAGTCTCCGCACTGGCGGCGTAGGCGTTTTTCAGGGCAACAGGGTCGTACACATGGCCCCGCCCGCACACCTGGTGCATGAACACCTGAAAAAACTTCTTGGCTGGCTGGAAAAGACGGACGAGCATCCACTGGTTTCAAGTTGTGTCTTTCACTACGAATTTGAATTCATCCATCCGTTTGCGGACGGGAATGGTCGAATGGGGCGTCTTTGGCAGACGCTTATCCTCAGCAAATGGAATTCCCTCTTCGCCTACTTGCCGGTGGAAACCATTGTCCGCAACCGGCAAGCCGAATATTATGACAGCCTCGGCCGTGCCGACGCTCAGGGAGAAGCAACAGTCTTTGTGGAGTTTATGCTCACAGCCCTGGGCGATGCCGTGGCCGATATCCGAAGCGATCAAGTAGACGACCAAGTAAGCGATCAAGTACGACGTTTGCTGGATGTCCTTGGACAAGGAGAAAAGAGCGCGACGGAACTGATGACCGAACTGGGGCTGCGTCACGCCCCTACGTTTCGCAAAAATTATCTGTCACCCGCTCTGGAAGCCGCTCTTGTTGAGAGAACGAAACCGGATGCTCCCCGTAGCCCCTTGCAACGATACAGATTGACAGCGGCGGGAAGAAGAATCGCCAACGACAATGCTCACCGGTCAAGGTGAACCTGATAATGGCCTGAGTCATTTCTTTGCCGCGTGGCTGGTCAGTTCCGGGCAGGTGCCATTTCCCTGCCCAGAACGATAATTGAAACCCTGCACGACAATTTTACAATTTTGCAGCAAGTTGCTGCAAAATTGATTCTGGAGCAGAGCATGGTAAAAAATGCCCCTATCCCTACAAATTATACGGAAAACGAGCGCCTCTGGTACGGCCTGCAAGCCATAGAGCATGGTTGGTCCCGTGCCATTTGGCTGTTTCAGAATACGCTCTGACACGGGCCATCCCTGAAGAACTCAAAACAAGTCTGCCCAGCGTTGAAGAGATTGAAAAAGAAATGGATACAGATAAATAGGAATAACTTATGCTCCCTTCATCAACAAGGCTAACTATTTTTCAGCGTGGTATAGCACAAAAATGTATTGTATTTTGTACATACATTATCAGTATTACTGTTACAGCACTTATTCTCGATTGGTTGGACAAAAAAACTTTTCTGAATATCGTCCATGAAGTAAATGCACAAGGCTCTATTTCTGAGCAGGCTGTCAATGCTTTTACCATTCTCATTGAATCACGTGAGGGAATGTTTTTCCTCAAGCTTATTTTTATTGGAACTTTTTGCGGAGTTATCGGTTTGCTTATTATCAGACAGGCCGCAAAACTCCAATCATTGCCGAGGCCAAGCCTGGAACAAAGTACACCCGTACCAAAATTCAGGAAGAATTTTTGCGAGAACTCGAAGCTTTCCCGGAACTCAAGCCCGCTGTTCGGAACGCGCTTCATACATCCCAAAAAACCAAAAACAACACTCCCTTTGATCTGGAAGGCTGGGCGATGGAAGAAATTCGTCTTGCCTTGGGTGAGTATGTTCAAACACGTCCAAGACGCGACAGGGAAAGCTGAATTTCCGCTCAAATCTCTCAGCTCTGTGAAATATTTTTTGCGGCACATCACACAACTCGGCATTTTTTAATAATCTGAAATTATTAAAGGGGCTATCCTAGCTAAAGCTAGTGTTTTGCCTGTGTTACCCAAAAATTTAGCTTTATGAAAAGCTGCTTATGGTTGCCCTCATTGAAGCGTCATTCACATTCCTTAAAAAACCAATAAAATATTCCGGCTTGACACCGTTATAGCGCAGTAGATGCCGCTCGGTCTGATTCCAAAAATTTTTTATCACATTAATATAATTCGTTTATTCAAAAAATTGATGGGAATGGTTTATCCGATGATGGTGAAACTCACTGACATCCAGTGCATTATAGGCTGGATAGGTATCTGTATAAACAATACTGTTCGGATCACCTATTCCTTGATAATAGGCAGCAGCGTTTCTGTCCGGGCGTTGGAAATTATCGCTGTATAGACTCTGGCATTTTGTTTTAGCAGGCCCAAAACAGCAATCTTTCCGGCAACGCCTCGCCCTCGTTTCCCTTTTCTGACTCTGTCGAAGTAGCTTTCATCGGCTTCAATCTCTCCTGACAGCCGATAACAGGGTAAATGTGGGCAATCAAACGTCGAAGCCGCATAAAATATGAGGCGGCAGTATTACGATGCACACCGACAGTTTTTTCAGCTGCACGAAAAGTTTAATCAATTCAGTCTGTTGTCGACTATAGTGCAGCCAACCTTTTCAGCAAGTTTCTATGCGTATTCACAAAAGTAGTAACACCAGCTGCGTAGTCATAAAAACCAGATGAGTCCACACCATCTATCTCTGACAAATGTAAATCTTTCCGTATTTTTTTAATAGTGTCAATGGACAACTCAAAATCCTGTCTAGGGTATCCAATATTCGTCATATAAGGTCTCCGGCGAATCTTGATAAAATTTTTCTTTGGTGATTCGAAGGTACATCCGAGAGCTTCCAAGATTACTCTTAGTTCAGGGAATTTTATTGCGCGGTCGCCAAGAATTTTTGTGCGTGAATGCTGTTCAATCCATCGAGTGATTGATTCAACCTCGGAGTCGCTGTTTCGTTCTAGTCCATCAGGTAGAGCAATTTCATGTGCTGCGACAGAACGTGTAAATTGATAAAGTTCATCTTCGTCAACTTCAACAAGCATACTCCGATTTTGGTCCAAAAATATAAGTAATGTAATCAGCCCAGTACGCTTATTTCCATTTTCAAAAGAATGACTCATGACAATACCATAAAATAGAGTTGCCCCAACCGCTTCAACTGTATCGTATTTGAATATTTCACCATGTCCCGTCATTTGACGAGCAACAGCTGATTCAAGTTTCCCACGGTTAAGGGGTTCAATCATGCCAAAAGAATCTCTTTCAGCTAGCTCACAGGAACTCAAAAGCCTACGAATGGTGAGGACATCTTCCACACTCATCTTTTTGATCGGTGGCATGTTTTTCCTTTGAATCTTAGGAGTTAGTTTTGGCGATAAAGAGGATACCCATAAATTGTATCCTACACAATTATCAAAATTTTCCAAATTTGTGGGGCAGAGCGTGGGGCAAATTTGCCCCACATACGAAAAAAGGGCTGCATTTTTATGCAACCCTTTGATTTCATTTGGCGTCCCCAGCCGGATTCGAACCGGCGTTGACGGCGTGAAAGGCCGTTGTCCTGGGCCGTCTAGACGATAGGGACGCTGAACGGAAGCTGTTGTATAGCCTTCCGGGGAGAGAGAAGTCAACTCTTTTTTTCAGCATTCAGACAGATCATGAAGGAACCCGGTGTGGCCCGTGGGAAGCGCTACTGCTGGAGAGGCATGGAACCGCTGTAAATCAGTTCGTTTCCGGCGTAGACTTTTGCTCGTACGGCTGCGCCATCCATATTTCCGGAGTCAGCGGGCAGAATGGGGTTGCTGACGATTTTTTTCAGTCGATTGATACGATAGCTGGTATCTCCTCCGCCCGTAAGGGGGAGGATGCTTCCATCGGCAAGAACAAGCTCAAAATCCACTTTGCCGGCCAGTTGTTTGCCCCGGGCAGTATTATAAAGATCGAGAGATATGCGCAGATTGCGGGTTCCGACCCGGCGGGCCTTCATGTTCTTGATTTCCGCCAGCCCCTTGTCAATCTGCGCGGCATCCGCGGAGGACCCGGGGGAGGAGAGAGGTGGTACGGCGGCTTCTCCGGAAGAATTTTCGTGACGGGGAGGCAGATTGGGTTTGACGCTTTCACCCTTTGCCGGTTCTTCCTGCGCGGCAGGGGGGGAAGAAGCGGTGTCCGGAGCCTCCGCCGCCCGTGATGGAGGGGACGCCGGCGTAGTTTCCTGTTTTTCCGCATGTTCGGCGGAAATTTCGGAAGATTCCGCCGGGCCATCGGCAGGTTCCGGCATCCTTTTTTCCTCTGCCGTCGTGGGGACGGCGTTTTCCAGAGCGGTACGGGTCGGCCCGAGAACCTGTTGCAACAGTTCGGGGTCGGCGGCGCGCAGAAACTGTTCAAGATTGCCGAGTCGGGTGATGATGTCGCTTTGCTCCGTCAGCTTTGCGCTTAACGCGGCATTTTCCGCACGGAGTGCGGAATAGCGCTGAAGCAGTTCCCAGCCGGCCCAGAGAGTTCCTCCCAGCAGGAGGGGCAGAGCAATACACAGGATGATGATGAAACGCAAGGTGCCCGAGCCTATCCTCACACGCGAGGTTTTGCCCTGATCGGTCATGAAGATAAGGCTGTAGCTGCGCTTCATGTCTTGTCCCGGATGACTGTCCACGATTCCGACGCAATGCGCCAGCTATCGTCCTGAGGATACAGCAGCAGCTCCTTGACGCCCTTGTCATGGTAACCGGAGCTGTCGCTGTAGAGCTGGGTCATGCGCACGCGTACCCCCCTGTCTTCCACATACACTGTTGTCCCCTGAAATTCAACTTTCGCAGGTTTTTTGCGCGCCCAGATATTTTTTTTATTTTCCAGAATGGCGGAAAGTCCCCTCAGATTCCCCTGATCCGCCGTAGGTCTGTAAAAGGAGGCATAGCGCTCCAGGTCTCCGTCTTCCCATGCCCTGCGCCAGTCTTCCACCAACCGCAGGATATCCGGAGTAACGCGCTTCATGAAGGCGTCGTGCAGGCCCAGCTCCTTGGGCAGCCATTCCATGGCGACGATTTTCAGTTCCCCGTTTTCCCGGGGCATCCAGTACAGACGGCGGATGCCTTCGGTGTGCAGGTTGGGGGCACGGTAATACTGGGTGAACCATGAAACCCAGTAGCCCGGGCCGGGCAGGACGCTGATATCCCCCTGCTCGATGGAGATCCATGAAAAGCGCTGGAACAGGGAACTTTTCAGCAGTTTGAAGGCGGCAAAGTCCTCGCTTGTTCTGGTGTACGCGTCCGGCTCATAGAAGTCGAAAAAGGCCGGGGAACGCGCTGCCCATGCCTTGTTCCATTCCGCGCTGCATCTGGCCACTTCGCGCAGGCTGGCTTCGTCCGCTATGGATTTCAGCGCGGAACTGTCAAAAAGGATCGGCAGGCTGGAATTCCCCTGCGCGCTTTCTTCCGTCACGTCTTCGGTAACGGCGGGGATTGGCGCGTCATCTTCCGAAGAGGGAAGCGCGAGATCTGCGGAAATGCCATACCCGGAAGACAGTTCCGCGTCACCTGAGGAAGAAGCGCTTCCCTCCTTGTTCCCCACGGCTGCTGTGTTCTGTTCTTCATTGAAGGTGTTGCCCGTTTTCCCGGCCGACTCAGAGGCGGAAATATGGAAGGATGTGTCGGCGGGGATTGTCGGATTCATTTCTCCGGAAACGGGAGCCTCAGCCGGAAGCGCAACGGCTGCGGGCGGTTCAGACGGGGAATGCGGAGATGTTCCGTTCAGTGCAGCCGTCTGGAACAGGGGCGTCGCGCCCGACTGGGTATCGGCGGAGGTTCCCGTCAGGACAGCCGCGGAAGAAGGCTGAACGGCCTGCTTGCTGCCGGAAACGCGCAGTACCGGGCCGTCCACGCGCTGGGCGACCAGCACCGGCATGCCGGGCTTGAGCCGGGGGGCAAGGCGATCAATATCAGCCAGATCAATGGCGATACAGCCCTGCGTCTTCTGTGTGGCGATGGGGCGGCCCTTGCTGTGAATCCAGATGCCGTAGCCCGTTTTGCCGCGCAGACGATCCACGGGGTTGGGATAGTTCAGGGCGTGCGCCTGACTGCCGTATTCGTCGAAGTCAAGCTGGGCCTGAATTTTGCCCCGCACGAAATACACTCCTTCCGGAGTGCGCAGATCTCCTTCTACCTGCTTGTCGCCTTCCACCCGGCCGTGAATACTGGGGAAGGCTTCTTCCACGGTCAGGGGGCTGCGTCGGGCGAGGAGAAAAAGACGTTGGCTGGATTTGTCCACGGCAACAAATTCCGGCGGCAGGCCGGGCGCGTCCGTGATGGTCGTCTGCCAGGCGAATACAGAAACAGGCTGCCACAGGAGAGCGGCGGACAGTCCGAGAGCGGGGAGCAGGCGGCGCATGAATCTCCGTCAGGCCGTGCGGCCGAGTTCGAGAAGTTCCTTGCGGCGGAAAAGAGCGCGCAGTTTGTATCCGGCGGCCTCAATGGCGTCGCTGCCGCCCTCCTCGCGATCCAGTACCGTACATACGGCTGCAATGTTGAAACCGGCATCCCTGACACGTTCGCAGGCGGTCAGCAGGGAACCTCCCGTGGTCACCACATCTTCCAGCATGGCCACCGGGGAGCCGGGCCTCAGATTGGCCAGCCCTTCGATATACTGGTTCGTGCCATGTCCCTTGGGGCTTTTACGCACAATGAATGCGGCCACGGGACGTTCCCTGGTCCATGAGATGACCGAGGTTGCGGTAACCAGCGGATCCGCGCCCAGTGTCATGCCTCCCACCGCATCCAGTGCAGGCAGGTCGGAAAGCAGATCATAAAACAGATTCCCGATGAGCCATGCGCCCTCGGGATGGAGAGCCGTCTGCCTGCCGTCGAAATAGAAATCGCTTTCGCGGCCCGAGGCAAGGACGAAGTGCCCTTCCCGGTAGGACTTTTCCAGCAGCAGCGCCGCGAGACGGCGCTTCATGTCGGGGATGGAAAGATTGGCGGAATTCATGAAGTATCCTTGCGTTGACGCGGCCCTGCCCGAAAAGGGAAGGTGAGGGGCTGTCCCTCTGCACTCCGGAACATGCCGCGCATGACGGGAACGGCGCTTTTGCCTCAGTCTCCGAACACGCGGGAAAGAGAGACATTTTCGTAGCGGGTATAATAGGAAGTATCAAAAAGCAGATCAAGCTCATGCCGGCTCAGATGCTTTGTGATTTCGGCGTCTCCGCGCACGATGTCAGGGAACGGGCGCCCGCTTTCCCAGCTTTCCATGGCGCAGCGCTGCACCATGACATAGGTTTCCTGTCTGGGCAGACCCTTGCCGATCAGGGTGGTCAGCACTCGCTGCGAGAAGAAGATGCCGTGGCTTCCCCACAGGTTGCGTTCGATGTTTTCCGGCAGGACGCGCAGACCGTTGATCAGGGAGGCCAGGCGATGCAGGGCGTAGTCCATGAGAATGGTGGAGTCGGGCATTATCACCCGTTCCACCGAGGAATGGCTGATATCGCGCTCATGCCACAGCGCCTGATTCTCAAGGGCCGCAAGGGCGTTGCCGCGCAGCAGGCGGGCCACGCCGCACAGGTTCTCCGCCGAGATGGGATTGCGCTTGTGGGGCATGGCGGAGGAGCCTTTCTGGCCTTTGGCGAAGCCTTCCTCCACTTCATGCACTTCGGTGCGCTGAAGATGGCGCAGTTCGGTACACAAACGCTCTATGCCGCCTCCGGCGACGGCAAGCGCGGTAAAGTAGTGAGCGTAGCGATCCCGCTGAATGATCTGGGTGGAAATGGTATCCGGCTTCAGGCCGAGAATTTCGCAGGCCCGGCGTTCGATATCCGGGGAAAGGAACGCATAGGTGCCGACTGCTCCGGAGATTTTGCCCACACGGATATCCTCCACCGCAGCGGCAAAGCGTTCCCGATGACGCTGGAATTCGGCATGGAACCCCGCGAACTTGAGAGCATAGGTGGTGGGTTCGGCGTGGATGCCGTGGGTGCGGCCCATGCAGATCACCCCCTTGTGTCCGAGGCTGAATTTTTTGAGCGCGTCGAGCACCAGATCGAAGTCCTCAAGCAGCCGCTCCCCCGCCCGCACCAGCAGCAGCGCACCCGCGCTGTCCACAATGTCCGAAGATGTGCAGCCGAGGTGAATGAACCGGGCCGCCGGGCCGATTTTTTCTTCCAGCGAGGTGAGGAAGGCAATGACGTCGTGGCGGGTGGTTGCCTCGATTTCCTCGATGCGGTCCACGTTGATGGCGGCCTTGTCGCGGATGGCGGCCATATCCTCGACGGAAATGACACCCTGTTCGTGCCATGCCTCGCAGACGGCCAGTTCAACTTCAAGCCATGCGCGGTAACGGCTTTCCAGGGACCACAGTTCAGCCATTTCGGGCCGGGTGTAGCGTGCGATCATGATATACCTCGCAGGGAACGGCGCTCCGGCGGGCGGGCGGCGTGTCCGGGATAAAGGGCAGTGGACTAGTTCGATCCGGAACCGGAATCCGGAGCGGCAGTTGTTTTTTCGCCGCCGGGCGTGCCGGACCCGGCATCCGCTGAAGCCGGAGCGTCCGCGGGAGAATCGGATTTTTTTGCCTCGTCACGGGGCGATTCATGGTTGACGAACCAGCCGCCCCCCTTGAGGAGAAACGAGGTGTTGGACAGAACGCGGGGAGACGGAGTCCCGCAGGACGGGCAGGGATGCGCCGCGGACTCGTCAGGGGTTTTCAACCATTCTTCAAAGGTCTTGCGGCAGTGCGGACAACTGTATTCGTAAATGGGCATGGCGCGTGACGGGATTCGGGTTGACGGCGGAACGGGATGGCCCGCCGGAGAGAAAACACGGAAAAAGACTTTGCCGGACGCTTTCTCATCGTGAAAAAAAGCGCCCCGCAAAATCCTTCTCGCTGGACGGAAAGCCGGGAACCGTTACTTCTTGGCGGCGGCCTGGGCCTCGTGGATACGCGCCTTCAGACGCTTTGCCCGGCGATGACGGCGACGGTCCAGTTCCTTCTTGCGTTCGATTTTTTTGTGAGCCATGAGAGGTCTCCTCCATAAATCATTATGTTGCCCCGTTTCTATAAGCGCAGTTTCAGGCGCTGTCCACCCCCGCGCGGCGCGGCTTGTCAGGTTCGGGCGCATGCCGTATTCTGCCACCGGCTCCGCAAGAATCGCGGCTGCTTGAAATATGCCGTATATTTCAGGAGAATATTATGGATATCAATGAGATCCGTGCCCGGATCGCGCCGGATCGTTTCGCTCGTCTTCTCGGCATCGAGGTGCTGGAAGCCTCCAGAGAACGGGCGGTGACCGGAGTTCCGCTGGAAGAGCGGTATATCAACGCCCACGGCAGTGCGCACGGCGGGCTGATCTTCTCCCTCGCAGACATGGCCTTTGCCGCTCTGGTGGTGGCCAACGGGCTGACCTGCGTCAACGCCCAGACGTCCATTTCCTATATCAGGGCGGGGCGGACGGGACCTCTTCGCGCTGAATCGCGGATGATCAACGCTGGCCGCAAGCTGGTTACCTGCGAGGTTCGTGTGCTTGACGCGGACGGTGAACTGCTGGCCCTGGCCACGGTCACAGGTTACGTCATGACGCCCCGGCCCGCCGCATGAGCTTCTGCCTTTCCTCCGGCGGAGATGACGCCGTGCGGCTGAATGTCGGCCCCGAAGGGAGGGGAAGGCGGCTTGACGCGTTTCTGAGCGCGGAATTCGGGCTTTCCCGATCGAAAGTCAAGAAAGCCGTGCAGGAAGGCCGTTGCCTGGTGAACGGCAGATTGTGCGTCGATGCGGATCTGCGTCTGGAGCCGGGCATGGATCTGACCTTCGGCGTGCCCCGCTGTGAGACAGTACTGGAACCGGAAGCGGGCGAGCTGGATATCCTGTACCGGGATGAACACATGGCGGTGGTGAACAAGCCGCCGCATCTGACGGTGCATCCCTGCCCCAGTTGCCCGGAGGGCACGCTGGTGCATCGCCTGCTTGCCCGTGTGCCGGAGCTGGGACGTCTGGAGGGTCTGCGCCCGGGCATCGTTCATCGTCTGGACAAGGATACGTCCGGACTGCTGGTCGTGGCGCTGACCGAGTCTGCCCGGCTGGAGCTGACCCGCGCCTTTGCTGCGCGCGAGATTTCCAAGACCTATCTGGCCGTGGCGCGCGGTCTGCTCCCGGCGCGAGGGGAAAGCCGCCTGCCGCTGGGGCGGCATCCCACACTGAAAACCCGTATGGCTGTGGTGGCGGAGAACAGGGGAGGGAAGCCCGCGCACAGCGAGTGGGAAAGTCTGTACCGCGATCCCGGCGGGCGGTTCACGCTGCTGGCCGTACGCATTCACACCGGGCGAACTCACCAGATCCGGGTGCATCTGGCCCAGGCGGGGCATCCCCTGTGGGGAGACGCTCTTTACGGTCCGGCACTTTCTCCGGCCGAGGAAAAGGCCGCGCCGCGCCAGATGCTCCATGCATGGAAGCTGGAGTTCCGGCATCCGGTCACGGGGCGCGCAATGCGTTTCTGCTGTCCTCCTCCCGCGGATATTCCGGACTGCATGGCCGCACTGTCGCGGCGCACGGTCCGCCTTGTACTCACAGGCGTGGCGGGTTGCGGCAAGTCCAGCCTGCTGCGCGTTCTGGGCGATGCGGGCGTGCCGACCTGGAGCGCGGATGCAGCCGTAGCCGCTCTGTATGCGCCGGGCGGAGACGGCTGGCGTATCCTGCGCGGACTGTACGGAGACAGATTTGTCGCAGGTGACGATTCTCCTGTGAACAAGACGGCTCTTGCCGCTGCACTGGCGGAAGAACCGGGGCTGCGGCGGGAAATCGAGACAGCCGTTCATCCCATGGTCTTCCACGCTCTTCGCACGTTTTTCGGGAAAGCCGAACAAGACGGAGCCGAGCTGGCCGCCGCCGAGGTGCCGCTGTGGCACGAGACGCGTCGCGCCGCCCGCTCTTCCGGAGAGAATGGGGGTGAAGAGATTTCGGTAGCTGTTCTTTGCCCGGACGACGCCAGGCGGGAACGTCTGCGCGTCCGGCGGGGATGGAGCGCGGAACGCATTGCGCTGGTGGATTCATGGCAGTTTTCACAGGAAGACAAGGCGAAAGCATCGGATTTTGTCGTGGACAACGGCGGAGATGAGGATGCGCTGCGGGCGCACGGCGCAGAGCTTCTGCTCCGTGCGGCCGCGCGCGGAGCGGAGCGGAACGCCGCTCTTCGGGCGGAATGGGAACAGGCGTGGGCCTGCCCGGAATAGGGCCATGCCGCGATATTGCTGGAGGAAGCCATGATCACGGTGTACGGAGGAGGAAGCTGGGGGACGGCGCTGGCCCATGTGCTGGCGAGCGCAGGGCGTGAAGTGTCGCTGCTGCTGCGGGATGAAGCCGTGGCCGCGGCTGTCAACGAACGACACGAGAACCCCCGCTATCTGCCCGGATTGCCGCTGGCGCCTTCCCTGCGGGCTGTGACGGACAGCTCCGTGCTGGGCGCATCCGACGTATGGGTGCTGGCCGTTCCCTGCCAGAACCAGCGCGGGGCGCTGGAAGCCGCGCGGACGCTGCTGCGCCCGGAAACCGTTATTGTCAATGCCGCGAAAGGCATCGAACTGGATACGCTCAAGCCGCTTTCCGTGGTGACGCGCGAAGCGCTGGGCGGGACGGAAGAAGATGTGCGCTGCCGCTATGCCATGCTTTCCGGGCCGTCCTTTGCCCGTGAGGTCGTCGAGAACAAGCCGAGCGCGGTGGTGCTGGGCTGTGCGGAGGAAACGCTTGGCGCGCGGCTGCGCGCCATGTTCGCGACGCCGTGGTTCCGCTGCTATTCCAGCCCGGATGTGCGCGGCGTGGAACTGGGCGGAGCGGTCAAGAACGTCATCGCCATAGCCGCCGGCGTCTGTGACGGCCTGAGATTCGGGGACAACGCGCGCGCCGCGCTGGTAACGCGCGGCCTGGCGGAGATCACCCGCCTCGGCGTGGCCATGGGAGCGCGGGCGTCCACGTTCATGGGGCTTTCCGGTCTGGGCGATCTTATGCTTACCTGCACCGGCGATCTTTCCCGCAACCGGCAGGTGGGACTGCGTCTCGGCGAGGGGGAAAGGCTCGATGATATCGCAGCGGACATGCACATGGTGGCCGAAGGGGTCAAAACCACACGGGCGGTGGACGGGCTGGCCCGTAAGCTGAACGTGGAAATGCCCATCACTTCCGTCATGAACGCCCTGCTGGATGGGCGCCTTGCTCCGCAGCAGGCGGTGGAGCTGCTCATGCGGCGTTCTCTCAAGGAAGAATCCGCATAGGGAGTGAACGGCGCATTCTGCGCCTGACCATGTCTTTTCGCCCCGCGGGCTTCGCGCCTGCTGACGGGACATTTCGCGGATGGGAGAACAGGGATGTGTCTCGTCCTGTGCCCGGAGTCTCCCGGAAGTCATTACCGGTTGAATATGCGCGGGGCCTCGCGGGCGGCCTCCGGCATCTGCCCCTTTGCGTATCCGATGCTGAGCACGCTGACCAGCCGGAATGTCTCCGGCACGCTGTAGCGGGCCTTGATTTCCGGTCTGTCCATGAAGGACTCGGCGAATCCGATCCAGCAGGTGCCCATGCCCTGCGCGTGCGCGGCCAGCATGATGTTCGCGGCGCACAGCGTGGCGTCATATACATGCCAGTGGGATGCCGTGCTGCCATAGATGCAGAGAACATTGTGGGCCTTGTTGAAGATGTTATAGGAATCCTTGCGCAGCCACTCTTCATATTGCGCCAGGTAGGGAAAATCGCTGAAGTTCTCGAGCAGCCACGCCTTGATTTCGTCGGAGAGAGCGGCGATTTCCGCCCTGCCGTCCAGAACGGCAAAGCCCCAGGGCTGCAAGCCTGATCCGGTGGCGGCCCGCGTGCCGAGGGTCAGCAGCTCCAGAATCCTTTCATGCGGAATGGGCCGATCCTCGTAGGAGCGGCAGGAACGGCGCGTTCTTATGCATTGCAGTGCGTCCATATGCTTTTCCTTGCCGGATGCCGGCGCGACAGTTTACCAGGGAAGTTCGGGCATGGGGCCGTAAGTCTCTTCATAGCGCCTGGAAAAGGTTTCCCTGGTAAAGCCGTGCTCCTGCGTGCCGTATTTTTCGATACAGAAGCTGGAACATACCGCCCCGAGCTCGGCGGAGGTTTCCATGTCCAGACCGCTGTGCAGTCCCTTGATCAGGCCCGCGCGGTAGGCGTCGCCCGCTCCGGTGGGATCGGCCACAGCGGGGACCTTGACAGCCGCGATGCGCCGGGGAGTGTCCCAGCCCTTCTTCATGAGCATGGAACCGTTCTCGCCAAGGGTGGTGATCAGCCATCCTACGCGGTCGAGAAGGGCTGTCTTGGAAAGTCCTGTCATCTTGCAGATCAGTTCGATTTCATAGTCGTTGCCGATAAGCGCCTCCGCTCCGGTGAAGCCGCTCACCAGCCGCTCCGCCCCAAGGGCAGGCACCTGCTGGCCGGGATCATAAATATAGGGAATGCCGTGAGAGCGGTACAGTTCGGGAAGATCGAGCATATCATCCACGTTGCCCGGGGCAACCACGGCCCAGTCGCCGGGCTTCACGTCGGGGCGAAAGGCCGGGTCGCACGGCGTGTTCATGGCCGCGGGGCTGAAGCCGGTGATCTGGTTGCCCTGCTGGTCGGTGGTGATATAGGCGCAGGCCGTGAAGTTCTGGGCCAGACGACGGATGCCGTCCAGCGGCAGTCCCATGCCTTCAAGGGCGCGGGCGTATTCCTCAAAGTCCTTGCCCACGCTGGCGCAGATCCGGGGGCGTTCCTTCAGCAGGGCAAGGTTGAAGGCGATGTTGCCCGCCGTGCCGCCGCGTTTTTCCTCAATGCGGTCGATCAGAAAACAGACATTGAGGATATGGAGTTTTTCCGGAAGGATATGTTCCTCAAACCTGCCGGGAAAAGTCATGATGCGGTCGTAGGCGAGAGAACCGGAAAGATGGATGGACATGTGACGCTCCGTAAGCTTGGCGTTCAGGGTAGAGGCCTGGTGCTTTCTTCAATCCAGGCCAGAAAATCGGGGTTTCCTCCCGTAATCGGGAATGCCGTCACGCAGGGCGTTTCATAACTGTGCAGTTCGCGTATTTTTTCCGTAAGCGCGTCCAGCCTGTCTGTCATGGTTTTGCAGATAAGTGCGGTTTCCTGCGCCTGTTCGCGCCTGCCTTTCCACAGATAGAGAGAACGCATGCCCGGCAGGATATTGGCGCAGGCGATCAGGCGCTCGTCCAGCAGCGCGGAGGCAATGCGTTCGGCTTCATCTTCACTGGCGCAGGTAATGTAGATGAACAGCGGCATGACGGAACTCCGGAGTTTGAAACGGAAAAAGGAACAGATATGCCCGGGGCGGAAACATGGTAGCGGTTTTGATGAGGGCGGGCAAGGGAAGGCTTCTCCGCCGATGGAGCGTCCCGTGCTTGACAGTGTCTGCCTTGCCTGCGAAATCCGGGATGTCTTTTCCGCCCCTGCGAAAGCGTCTGGCGGCGCACATGCCGGGGCGCAGACGCATGACCGACACAGCGCTATTGATACGGTTTCAGAGCATTTCGCCATTGAAATGCTCCACGGAGCCGGGCAGGGCGGGACTCATCTCCGCTTTCTTCATCCGCAATCCGCTTCGCCCGAACGGCTGAGGGCGCCGACCCTCCTCTCAGATATTGCCGCAAATCGCCTGCGGCGTCAGGCTCCGGCTCCAGACGTGAAAACTGCGGGGCGGAACCCGGGGCTGGCTGGAAGATGGTTTCAATCGCAAAACGCCCTCGGACTGTTTCGTCCTGAACTCCACCTGAAGCCATGCAGAGCTGAACATGGCCGCCGTGAGCAAGCCGGAATCGCGCTTTCGGCGATAGCGATTCATGAATTGAATACATTGCGTTCGATTCATGCGGCTCTAGAGGGGCCAGTCGCCCACTTCAAATGTCACCAGGGGCCGCATGGCCGCAAGAGCTTCTCTGACCTGCTCTTTCTGGTGCGGGGAAAATATGAGTTTAAGCAGTCCCCTGCCAGGATCGATGACGGTAAAGAGAGCAAGATTGTCGTGAGCTTCCAGCAGGTAACGAAAAAGACCCGCGTCGCCGGGAGCAATGCGGATCAGGGCAAATGCGGAATCATGCGCGGGCGGCAGGCTGACGGGCTTGTGTCTGCGCTGGGGGCGGGAGATGCCTGCGCCGGGAGCGAACATGCTACTTCATGCGGTAGGTGATGCGTCCGCGGGACAGATCATAGGGAGAAAGCTCCACCTTGACCTTGTCGCCGGGCAGGATACGGATATAGAACTTACGCATCTTGCCGGAAATATGGGCCAGCACTTCATGCCCGTTTTCCAGTTCTACGCGGAACATGGCGTTGGGCAGAGCTTCTTCCACCACGCCGTCAACTTCAATGGCATCTTCCTTGGCCATATCTCCTCCAGATCAGACTGAACAAACAGATCTGTGAACCCTTTCATTAAAGACGCGTGTCTGTCAATATGTACCTTGTCCGCCGCGCTGCCGCGGACAGTGCCGCTCCGGACTTCAGCCTTGCGGAAGGCCCCGCCCGGGCATTCCGCTGCAAGGGATGAATCCCGCCCCGCTCGACTCCGCAGCGCGTTTCATGGGCGGAATGCTCCTAGCGCCGCCGGATATAGATAACACTTCCGTCTTCCAGCTCGACACGTTCACGGCTGGGATTCTTGTACTGACTCCACGCATAGCACAGCAGGCAGAGACCGGCGAAAAGCAGCGGCAGGCAGAGAACCTGCCCCATGGTCAGCCAGCCGCCGTAGAGGTAGCCCATCTGCGGGTCTGGCATGCGGAAGAATTCCACCGTGATGCGGGCAAGAGAGTACCCGACGGCGAACAGACCGGACACCGCGCCCAGGGGGCGGGGCTTGCGGGAATACGTCCAGAGTACAAGAAAGAGCAGCAGTCCTTCCAGCCCGGCTTCATAGAGCTGGGTGGGGTGGCGCGGCAGTTCCCCCGCGCCGGGGAAAACCATGGCCCACTCCACGTCGCTGATCCTGCCCCACAGCTCGCCGTTGATGAAGTTGCCGATACGCCCGCAGAACAGGCCCAGCGGCACGAGAGGCGCGACGAAGTCCAGCACGTCGAGAAAACGCTTGCCCTGTTTTTTCGACCAGAGAAAGGAGGCCAGCATGACCCCGAGAAGACCGCCGTGAAAGGACATGCCGCCGTTCCACACCCGCAGTATCTCCATGGGGTCGGCCCTGTAGGCGTCAAGATCATAGAACAGTATGTAGCCCAGGCGCGCCCCCGCCACCACGCCGAGCATGGCCCAGGTGACGAAGTCGTCCACCTGATCCTTCTTCCAGCCGGAGCCGGGGCGGGACGCCCGGTAACGCCCCAGCAGCCAGGCCAGCAGAAAGGCTATCACGTACATGAGGCCGTACCAGTGCAGACGCACGGGGCCGAAGGAGACGGCAACGGGATCGATGGCGGGATAGGCGAGCATACGTTCCTCGGGGAAGGTCATGTTTCATGAGACACCGCGCCGGTGAAACCGGAACGGAAGATGCGGGAAATCCATACCATGAACGGGCCTGTTGCGCCAGTCCGGGGATTTCCCCTTTGCGCAGCGGCCCGGACTGCGCTAGGCTGGACTCATCCCGTTTCCGGAGGATCGCATGATGACACGTCCGCGTTTTCTGGCCCTGCCCTTTCTGTTGTCCCTGGCGGGGATGCTGTTCTGTTGCTGGAACCTGTGGGGCGCGCCCGAAGCCCTGTGCGTGACGGAAGGATGCCGTCTGTTCCAGAATGTCGCCGTGGCGGGAGTTTCGTTATGGGCTGTCGGCGCGGGGGCCTTTGCCGGGCTTCTGCTTGCTGCGCTGCTCGGCCTGGCCCCGCTGGGGCGCTGCGCCTCGGCGTTCGGCCTGGCCCTGGACTGCGCGTTGCTGTGCGTGATGATTGCCGCCGCCCCCTGCTTCAACTGTCTGATCATCGGGCTGCTGCTGGCCCTGACGTTTCTGGCGTTCCGCTCCGCCTGCGGGGGAAGAAGCGGAGGCAGGCGCATCGGAGAGCGCCCGCGGGCCGGACATTCGGTATCTCTCCTGTTTGCCGTCTGGGGGGTGCTTTTTCTCCTTGACGCGGGAGTCGTCGCGCATGGTCTCATGAAGACCTGGCCTCTGCCCGCCGGGAACGCTGCCGCCGCGACACGCATCTATTTTTCGCCCTCCTGCGGGGCATGCCGTGACCTGGTCGCGGCCTCGGCGGGAGCGGCGCCGGACATAGCGTGGTATCCCGTAGCCGAGAGGGAGGAGGATCTCGCCGCGATTGCGGCGCTTCTCCTTCGCACGGAGGCGGGGGAGAGTCTGCCCGCCGCGCTGGAATCCGTCCGGGCCGGGGGGGATTCTGCCGGAGAATCCGCCGTCCGTGCGCTGTCTCCTGCTCAGCGGGCGGCGCTGCAACTGCGTCTGTGGCGCAACCGGGCGCATGTGCTGGAAGCGGGATCGGATCGATTGCCCTTTGTGGAGTTCGCCGGAGCGCCGGCGATGCTGCTGCGCGGAGAGTCTTCCGCCGGGGATTTTCCCGGCGCGGCGGAGGGGGCGGGAAGAACCGTGGATGAATCCCTGTTCGGAGTCAGCGGTTTCTGCGCGGGTGAAGAGCCGTGTGAAAAGCCGGAACATCCTGCGAGCGGCTCTCTGCACGAACTCATGAACGGCATCTGAATTGGCCGAACCGGCGGCGAATATGGATTTTTCCGCAGATTTTCCGCGGTCCTGCCGAAAAATTGGTGTTCCTGCGTCTTGTGTATTTGTTATAAATCCGCTATGCTGAATCGTTCAGGTTCTCTGTGGTTTTGTGTACATCATATCCGGCCGCGTTCCGGGAGCATCCGGATGCCGTCCGGCAATTGTCATGGGTCGACATGAATGTGACGGAAATGTGCGCCGCGCGGCGTGAGGAACTTCTCGGGATGTGGGTGGAAAGATTCATCTCGTCCTATCCCCTGCAGAGCGCGGGCTTCATGCGCACCAGCACGGACCCCTTCGCCAATCCGGTGGGGCAGACCACCAGGGCCAGCCTGGGCGTGCTCTTTGACGCCGTTATCGGGCTGGACGCCTCGCCTCGTCAGGTAAAGGCCGCGCTGGACGATCTGATCCGGCTGCGCGCGGTGCAGGATTTCACCCCGTCGCAGGCTGTGGGGCCGCTGTTTCTGCTCAAGGACATCTTGCGGACCGCGCTGCTTGATCCGGATTCCGCAGAACCGAAAGGCAGGATGGGCCAGTCCGGCCGCGAGGAACTCCCCCGCGCCCGTCCGTCCGCCGGAGAGATTCTGGACGGCTGTTTCGAGGCGGAGGCCCGCCTGGACAGTCTGGCACTGCTCGCGCTTGACCTGTATGCCGCCGACCGGGAGCGGATTTTCCGGATGCGTGTGGATGAGGTGAAGCGTGCCCAGTCCTCGCTGCTGCGCTGGGCGCAGCGCCAGGGGCTGTCGCCGGAAGGGAGCGGAAACTCCTGTTCCGGAGAAGGGAACGCGTAGCGCGGGCGTACCGCGCCGGACAAGGGCTTGCATCGGCTTGCGCCGACAGCGCATAGGGAGGGACAACCCGCGCCGGCGGGAAATCCTCTTCCTGAAACCGTCAATCCGAGGGGTAGTGGAATGACCATCGCATTGGTAGCGACCCTGCTCATCCTGATCGTGGGGTGGGGTGGCTCAATGATTGGCCTGCAAGGCGTGCTCGGCGCATTGCCTCTGGCCGCTCTGGCCGTGTTTATCGTTGGTTTTGTCTGGAGAGTGGTGTACTGGGCCAAGTCGCCCGTGCCGTTCGCCATACCTACCGTGGGCGGTCAGCAGCGTTCTCTGGACTGGATCAAGCCCTCGCGGCTGGACGCTCCCTGGACCACCGCCGCGGTGGTCGGGCGCATGGCGCTGGAAGTGCTGACCTTCCGCTCCCTGTTCCGCAATACCGCGGCCGAACGCACCACCATCAACGGCGTGCCCCGGCTGACCTATTATTCTTCCAAGTGGCTGTGGGTGTTCGCGTTGCTGTTCCACTACAGCATGCTGGTCATCGTCGTGCGCCATGCCCGCTTTTTCCTTGAACCTGTGCCGGTATGCATTCAGGTCATCGAATTTCTTGACGGCGTGATGCAGGTGGGACATCCCCGCTTCTATCTTACCGACGCCTTCATTCTGGCCGGTCTCGGCTTTCTGTTCCTGCGCCGCCTGTATACCGAAAAGCTGCGCTACATTTCCCAGCCCGCCGACTGGTTCGCGCTGTTTCTGCTGATCTGCGTGGCCGGTTCGGGCATCTGCATGCGTTACGTTGACAAGGTGGACATCGCCCAGGCCAAGGTGTTCATCATGGGGCTGTTCACGTTCTCTTCCGTCTCCACGGAAGGTCTGAGCCCCATCTTCTTCATCCATCTCACCTTCGTGAGCGTGCTGCTGGCCTATTTCCCCTTCTCCAAGCTGATGCACATGGGCGGCGTGTTCATGTCCCCCACCCGCAACATGAAGGTGAATACCCGCGAAGAACGGCATGTGAACCCCTGGAACCCGCCCAAGAAGTTCCATACCTATGCCGAATATGAGGACGACTTCCGCGATGCCATGGCCGAAGCCGGTCTGCCGCTGGAAAAGCAGCCTGAACCCGCAACGGAAACCGGCAACGGCGCCGGAGCCTAAGGAGTACGGCCATGCCCAAAATGCCCACACCCGCTGAATTGCTGGCCGCCACGCCGGCTTTTCCCGCCAAGGGATGGATGGACGTCAAATCGGAGATCCGTCCCGGGAACTACTGTTATCCGGCCAAGCCGGATACCCTGCTCGGCCTCGGCTTCAAGCGCGCCCATGCCTGGGCGCCGGAGGATCAGGACTGGAACCTTCCCGCCAACTGGGAAGACATCATGTACAACGCCCTGAAGGAACGGCTTGACAAGCACCGTTCCCTCAAGGTGTTCATGGATGTATGCGTGCGCTGCGGCGCGTGCGCGGACAAGTGTCATTTCTTCCTCGGCACCAATGATCCCAAGAACATGCCCGTACTGCGCGCCGAACTTCTGCGTTCGGTGTACCGCAAGGACTTCACCCTGGCGGGCAGGCTGCTCGGCAAGGTGGCCGGAGCCCGCAGGCTGGACGCCGGCATCATCAAGGAGTGGTACAGCTACTTCTACCAGTGTTCCGAGTGCCGCCGCTGCTCCCTGTACTGCCCCTACGGCATCGACACCGCCGAACTGACGGTTCTGGTGCGCGAGATGCTGCTGGAACTGGGCCTTGCCTCCAACTGGATCATGGACCCGGTGTCCAACTGCAACCGCACCGGCAACCATCTCGGCATCCAGCCCCATGCAATGAAGGAAATCGTCGAATTCCTGTGCGACGATATCGAGACGATCACGGGTATCCGCATTGATCCTCCCTTCAACGAAAAGGGGCACGAAATCCTGTTCATCACCCCGTCCGGCGACTATTTCGCCGATCCGGGCATCTATACCTTCATGGGGTACCTCATGCTCTTCCATGAGCTGGGGCTGGACTACACCCTTTCCACCTACGCCTCGGAAGGCGGCAACTTCGGTTCCTTCGTGTCCTTCGACGTGGCCAAGAAGCTGAACGCCAAAATGTACGCGGAGGCCGAACGCCTGGGGTCAAAATGGATTCTCGGCGGCGAGTGCGGACATATGTGGCGTGTGGTGAACCAGTATATGGCCACCTACAACGGTCCCACCCCGCCGAATCTGGAACAGCCCGTATCGCCGATCACCGGAACGGTGTTCAAAAACGCGGCGGCCACCAAAATGGTGCATATCGCGGAATTCACCGCGGATCTCATCCATCACGACAAGCTCAATCTGCGGCCGGAACGCAACAACCACATCATCACGACGTGGCACGATTCGTGCAACCCGGCCCGCGGCATGGGGCTGCTGGAAGAGCCTCGCGCCGTTCTGCGCGCGGTGTGCAACAATTTTGTGGAAATGCCCGAACATACCATCCGCGAGGAAACGTTCTGCTGCGGTTCCGGTTCCGGCCTGAACACGGAGGAAATCATGGATATCCGCATGCGCGGCGGCTTCCCCCGGGCCAATGCCCTGCGCTATGTGGCGGACAAGCACAACGTCAACTGGATGGCCTGCGTGTGCGCGCTTGACCGCGCGGCCCTGCCTCCTCTGACGGAATACTGGGTGCCCGAGGTTACGGTCAGCGGCCTGCATGAACTGGTCGCCAACGCGCTGGTGATGAAGGGCGAAATCCCCCGTACCATGGATATGCGCCAGGAAGATCTGCCTTTCCCCGATCCTGAGCCGGAAGAGCCTGAAACGCAGGAACCGGAGGAAATCGGCACCGGAGCCGCGACTGAGCCGAAGTCTGAGGAGGACGCGTAATGTATAACGCAAAGTATGTCATCCCCGGCCTTGCGGTCTTCGTGGGGATCTTCACCATGCCGTTCTGGCTGAACTTCGGTTCGGAAGAGTACAGGTATCCGGAAGTCGCTCTGCCCAAGGGGCAGATCGTGATCGACGGTCAGTCCGTGGATGCGGGAGCTGCCTGCATCGAACCGAAGGAGTGGATGCGCGCCAATCATATGAGCCTGCTCATTGAATGGAGGGATCAGGCGCTGCGCAACGAAAAGCGCGTGTATGTCGCGAGCGACGGCCGCAAGTGGGAAACCAGCCTGCAGAATACCTGCATGGCCTGCCACGGCGACAAGGAAGCCTTCTGCGACAAATGCCATGATACCAACAGCGTGAACCCGTACTGCTGGGATTGCCACGTCATACCTCAGGGGAATAACCATGAATTCGAGTAGACGTTATTTTCTGAAAGTGGCCGGGCTCTCGGCGTTCGCGCTGGCCGGCGGCGCGGGCGCGGCCATGGCCGCCGGGTCCGCGCCGGCTCCGGCGGGCAGGGGGTCTTACGAGGCCTCGGAAAAGGCGCTGAAGGCCGGACGCTGGGCCATGGTCATTGATACGCGCAAGCTCAATACCGTGGAGCGGATGCGCAAGGTCATCGACGCCTGTCACAAATACCATAATGTGCCCGATATTCCCGGCACGCAGGAAGTGAAATGGCTGTGGGACGACACCTACCACCACGCCTTTTCCGACGAGGTGCATCCCGTGCTTCCCACCCGCGTGGAGGAAAGCCGCTTCTTCATGCTGTGCAACCACTGCGAAAATCCTTCCTGTGTACGGGTGTGCCCGGTAAAGGCCACCTACAAGACGGAGCAGGGGCTGGTGGCCATTGACTACCACCGCTGCATCGGATGCCGTTTCTGCATGGCCGCCTGCCCGTACGGGTCCCGCAGCTTCAATTTCCAGGATCCCCGTCCTTTCATCAAGGACCTGAATCCCGCCTATCCTACCCGCATGCGCGGCGTGGTGGAAAAATGCACCTTCTGCGCCGAGCGCCTTGAAAAGGGTCTGCTCCCGGTGTGCGTGGAGGCTTCCGAAGGAGCCATTCTCTTCGGGGATCTGCGCGACCCCGACTCCGTGGTGAGCAAGGCCCTGGCGGAAAACTACAGCATACGCCGCAAGCCCTCTCTGGGCACCGACCCCGGCGTCTACTACATCATCTAGGAGGACGCCATGCTCGAACGAGTGCTCAAGGGTACGCCCAAGTTCTATCTCTGGCTCAGCTTCCTGCTGTGCATCATAGGTTACGCCTTCATCGTCTATGTGTTCCAGCTCTGTTACGGTCTCAAGATCACCGGGCTTTCCCGCAATATCTCATGGGGCTTCTACATCGCTCAGTTCACCTATCTGGTGGGTGTGGCGGCGGGCGCCGTCATGCTGGTGCTGCCTGCCTACTTCCATCATTACAAGCCATTCAAGCGGGTGATCATCTTCGGGGAATTCCTCGCCATCGGCGCGGTGGTCATGTGCATGCTGTTCATCGTGGTGGATATGGGCCAGCCGCAGCGCGTGCTGAACATGTTCCTTCATCCCACGCCGAACTCCGTCATGTTCTGGGACGCCACGGTGCTGCTGGGCTACCTGTTCCTGAACGCGATCATCGGCTGGACCACGCTGGAAGCCGAACGCTATGACGTAAACCCGCCCAGGTGGATCAAGTACCTTGTGTACCTGTCCATTTTCTGGGCCTTCTCCATCCATACCGTCACCGGTTTCCTGTATGCGGGGCTTCCCGGCCGCCATTACTGGCTTACCGCCGTCATGGCCGCGCGTTTCCTGGCCTCCGCCTTCTGTTCCGGTCCGGCGCTGCTGCTTCTGCTGCTCTTTCTGTTGAAGAAGCTGACGAAGTTTGATCCCGGCAAGGCTGTGGTGCGTCCGCTTTCGCTGATCATCACCTACGCCATGGGCATCAACGTGTTCCTGTACTGTCTGGAACTGTTCACCGCCTTCTACAGCGGCATTCCCGGCCATGCCGACCCCATCGTGTTCCTGTTCATGGGGCATGAGGGTGTTGACGCCTGGGTGAACGGCTGGATGTGGACGGCCGTGGTATTCGCCTTTGCCTCGCTGATCCTGCTGATTACGCCGCGTTTCCGCACAAACGACAAGATCCTCCCCTGGGCGCTGATCATGCTGTTCATCGCCACATGGATCGACAAGAGTCTGGGACTTCTTATCGGCGGCTTTACCCCGACTCCGTATGAAACCATTGAAATCTACACACCTTCTTTCTGGGAAATTTCCGTGGGACTCGGCATTTTTGCCCTGGGGGCGCTGATTGTCTCCGTTCTCTGGAAGATTGCCCTGGATGTGAAAAAGGAAGCCGGCGAGGAGTTCGAACTGTCCGAATAAGCTCGCTCAGCCCTGGATTCAAAGCAGTAAAAGCCCCGCCCCTGTGCGGGGCTTTTCATGATCCCGCTTTCTTTCCGCGCGGAACGGATGCGTGAGCGCGGGCCGGCCGGGGAGAACGATTGCGGAGAAACCGGACTGTCTGAATGCCGCCTCCCGGTTCGGACTCGAAAAGGTGCCGCCTGTGGGCTATGCAGGAATATGGGAGAGGCGCAGCCGGTTCCCTGCGGCAATGATGCTGCCTTGAAGCAGGACTTGCCGGAGGGGGAAGAAAGGAAATGAAGCCGTTTTTCTGAAGCGGCTTCACGTTGGAATTATTCCCGAAGCTGAATGGAGCAGAACCTGTTCTCCGCGTATTCTCCACGGCATGTCGAGGCATAAGCGTTTTGCTTTGAAAACGCTCCCGAAATCAAGCGGAGCAGGGCAGTATCTCTTCTTCATAGTGCAAGGCGCCCTGTACTGACGGCCCGGGGCGCTGCGGCCACTCACAGTCCGGTCCGCAGTCCATCAAAAATTCCTTTGTGTTTTGAGACCTCCCCCTTTATGGGGAAAAGAGGAGTTGACAAGACGGCGAAGCCGCTGAAATCCTTTTCCGTCCCCCTTCCCTTCAGGGAAGGGGCAATCCGCACGCCCCCTGTCCGTCGGCTGCTTCAGTCAGTCGGCGGACAGGGGGCGTGCGGATTGAAACATTTCAGGTGTGAAATCTGCGGACCGGAACACAGAGCAGGAGGCTTGTCGGCGGAACTTCCGGCGGCAGAAGGTTCCGAGTGTGACAAAGCCTAATCCTTGCGGAAAGTCAGAAAGCTTTTGAGAGTGTCGGGGCTCAGGGGCTCGTCGAAATGCAGGCCGAGCATGTCGCCATGAGTCCATACGACCTGTGAATCTTTTCCGTCCAACAGGCCGTTGAAAAAGGTCGGGGCCGAATCAATGCGGACTTCTTCGCCCTGCCTGCAGGTACAGGCCGCGTCTTCAAGCTGTACGCGCAGCCCGGATGCGCTGATGTCCAGAAGCCTGGCCGGGCACTGGCAGCCGCCCCGGGAGGAGAGATGCAAACGACAGGGGAAAGTAATATCGTGGCGTTCTTCTATCCTGCGTTCGCTGCGCAGGGACTCGATGATTTTGCACAACTCCTCGGAAAGGCTTCGCAGTTCAGAGGCATGGCCGGAAGAATTTTCCATATTCATGGAAGTAAGGTGGGCCTGCTTGCTGAAGTTTTCCATCATGAGCATGACATGCTCGCTGACCCGGGATTGTCTGGTCGTTTCTTCCGTTATGGATGCGATGTCGTCCACCGCCTGTCCTATGACCTGCTGGATATGATTCAGCCGGGTACCCGACGAGTCGGCCAGTTCGGTTGCCCTGCGGGTAAGCGCGACAGCCTTGTCCGTTGCATCCGCACTGGCCTGCACACTGCTCTGGATCGCCGAAACCGCGCCGGAAACCTCGTCAGTGGCGCGCATGGTTTTTTCCGCCAGCTTGCGCACTTCATCGGCCACCACCGCGAAGCCCTTGCCCGCTTCGCCCGCCCTTGCCGCTTCTATGGCGGCATTCAGGGCCAGCAGATTGGTCTGATCCGCCACATCCTTTATCAGTTCCAGAATCTTGCCGATGTCTGTGGCGCGGGAGTCCAGCTCCTTCATCCTGGCGGCCACATCCGCGGTTTGTTCCGCCACTTCTCCGATACAGGAAATGGTCTGTCGCACCACGTCCGTGCCCTGTTCGGCCTCTATCTGGGCATTTCTGGATTTTTCCATGCTCTGGGCCACATTTTCCGCCATACCGCGCATGGCGTCATTCATGTCCCGTACGGTGCCTGCGGCCGCTGTGGCGTCCCGATCCTGCTCTTCCGCCTTTTGTCTGGTGGCGGTCAGTTCGATCAGCAGGTTTTCAAAGGCTTCGGACTGGGTGCGGGAAATCTCCCGCGCCGTACCGGCCGAGCGATAGGTATTATTGACAAGTTCGGCGATGTGATCTTTCTGCGCGTAAATTTCGGTCAGATCCGTATGTATGGTGAATGCGCCCACGATCTCGCCGTCGAGATTCCGCAGCGGAGCGGTGTCCAGTCTCAGATGCTTTCGTGAGCCGGTCGGCGTGACGATGGTAAGAGCACGGTCGATGACGGCCGCGCTGTCATGCAGCGTATGGGCGAAAACGGCATCCTTTGACGCGCCGGCAAGGAAAAAATCCCCGGAAGGCACGCCGATGTAATCTTCCGGATGGCCTGTTCTGCCCCAGCAGTCCAGCATGTTGCGGTTGACATGGGTCAGACGGCCCTGCAAATCGCAGGCCGCAAAGGGCACGGTCATGCCGCGCATGATCCCCTCCGCCACGCCAAGTTTTTCCTTGACGACTCCGGTCATGGTGTTGAAGGCTGCGGCCAGTTGCCCGACTTCATCCTTCCGGTCGAGTTCCACAGGCGCGAACTCGCCGTTCGCCACGCGCCGGGCCGCCGCAGTCAGACAGCCGAGCGGATTGCAGATCCCGCGCACGAGCATGAACGCGGCCAGTATTCCCGCAAGCAGGAAAGCAGCCGAGGTCATGAGAGCCAGCCGGATCATATCCCTCAGGCTGGCGTTCAGCCTGGCGATGATGCCGGACTCCGAATCGCGGGAAAGCGCGACGGCCCTGCCCAGATCCTCCTGAATCCGGGCCAGAAGGGGCATGGTTGCGCTTTCAAAGTGTACACGCGCAGCCGCGGTGTCGCCGCGCGTGATGTCGTCGTGGATAAGCCCCGCGCTTTCGTGCAGCCTGAGATGATGTTCCTCCAGATCGGAAAGAACGGCGCGTGTGGAGGGAAGGGCCTGCGCCATCTGTTCACGGCCTCCGCTGTAGAACCATGTGCCGAACGCGCATTTGCGGCCGTCAAGAACGACGCCCAGTTCATGTTCTCCACCGTCCATGACGTAGTTCTGCACGTTCAGCGCCCATTGCAGATGGCTGACTTCGGCGGCCAGCAGTCTGGTATCGCTGCGGGGTCTGCTCAACAGTTCGGCATCATCGCCCACGATATACAGGTTATGGGTTATCAGCGCCATGACGGCGATAAAGAAAATACTGTTGAAAAGAAAAAAGGCGTACAGTTTTTTTCTGACGGCAATATCGTTCCAGGACATGACAGGAATCCTCATGCATCACAGACGGGTGAAACAGACAAGGCTGTTTTTTGAAATGTGGGGATAAAGAAAAAGTGTTCCGTGGCAGCCGTCACTGTTTATTTGATATTAAAAAGCAGGGGCCAGGGTTTTTAAATTTTACTTCGTATTATTCTTGTCGAATGACATGCAAAGTCAATCCATTTTTTGAAAGATAGTTTTATTAATATGTATTTTCCAATACTGCTGCAAAATGGTGCCGGCTGGCTCAGAGTATCGGAGGGCGGGCGCCGGCGGGGCAGGAAAGACGAACTTCTTCCGGCTGGAGGCTGCATGGAGGGGCGCGGCAGAACATGTTCCGCTGGTGACGCCAGGAGAACGGCAGGTGTCAGAGGGGCCTGCATTTAGATTATGGAAGTCGTCGCGGCAGCAGGCATTGCCTTCCATGCCGGAGCAGAGCAGCATGTCCGGCCGCCGCCGCACCATTTCTCTGCGGAGCGCGCTTTGCCGTGTTCTTGCGTCCCACCCGGTCTTGCCGTAAAATATCTGAAATAATCTGACCAATGATTGCGACTGTCCGGCGTTTCGGGAACCGGCCTTCCTGAAACGATGCGGGGGCATGCGCGTCGCCAAGCGAGGAGGTTGCGCCCATGAGCGTTTCGAAAGTGTATTTTACCGACATGCGCTGCAAGGTAGGCACCAGCCTGCTGGAAAAGCTGGACAAGCTGATGATCGCCGCAGGCATCGGAGAGATTGATTTTGAAAACAAGTTCGTGGCGATCAAGCTGCATTTCGGCGAACCCGGGAATCTTTCCTTCCTGCGGCCGAACTTCGCCAAGGCGGTGGCCGACAGGGTGAAGGCTCTTGGCGGCAGGCCTTTTCTCACGGATTGCAATACGCTGTATGTCGGGCGGCGCAAGGATGCGCTGGAACACATGACTGCCGCCAATGAAAACGGGTTTTCCATGCTGTCCACAGGCTGCCAGATTATTATCGGCGACGGCCTGAAGGGGACGGACGATGTGGAAGTGCCCGTGAACGGCGGCAGGATTCTCAGGACCGCGTTCATCGGACGGGCGGTCATGGATGCGGATATCTTCATTTCCCTTACCCATTTCAAGGGGCACGAGCTTACCGGCTTCGGCGGGGCGATCAAGAATATCGGCATGGGCTGCGGCAGCCGCGCGGGCAAGATGGCCATGCACTGCAACGGCAAGCCCTCCGTGGATGCGGAAAAATGCCGGGGATGCCGCACCTGTACCCGGTACTGCGCGCAGGAAGCCATCAGCATCACGGAACACAAGGCGCACATCGATCATGAGAAATGCGTGGGCTGCGGCCGCTGTATCGGCGTCTGCAACTTCAGCGCCATTGCAAGCGATATCGATGCCAACAGCGCGGACGTCAACAGCCGCATGGCGGAATATGCCAAGGCGGTGGTGGACGGGCGGCCCCATTTCCATGTCAGCATCGTCAATCAGGTTTCCCCGTGCTGCGACTGCCACGGTGAAAATGATGCCGCTGTGGTGCCGGATATCGGCATGTTCGCCGGTTTCGATCCGGTCGCGCTGGATCATGCCTGCATTGATGCCGTGAACGCCGCGCCGGTCATCGCCTCAAGCGTGCTGGGCCAGTGCGATCACGCCGGGCATGATCACTTTACCAGCATTCACCCCGTTACCGACTGGCGCAGCCAGATTGCGCATGCCGAAGCCATTGGGCTCGGCAACGGGGAATACGAGCTGATCAGGCTGTAGTTCCGGCCCGCAGAGCGGGCAGACATTGCGGCTCAGCACCTCCGAAAGGGCCGGGGCCGCCGCGCGGCGCGAAGGATTCGCCGCGCGGCGGCTTTTTTTGCGCGGAAGCGTCCGCTGTGCCGGGAGCATTATGTCCTGCCCTGTCTTTTCCGACGCGGCAGGGGGGATGTCCGGATCGCGCATGCACCTGCGCAGGGTAGCGGGCGGCAGGCCGGGAAGCGCGGCGCTCCCCCCGCGCCCTGCATCCTGTTTCCGGAGACGGCGGCGGGGCGTCCCCCTGCCTCTTTTTCGTTCCTGCGGGGACTGCGCATTCCCTCCTGAGGCAAGGCGTGCGCGGGCTTCGCGCGGGGGAAGGGGAGGGGCGTTCGCCCTTTCCGGGAGCCTGGCCCGCCCCCGCGCTGCGAAGCGGGGATATCCGGCTGAAGATCACGCTGAGTTCCCTGCGGAGGCGGAAATGCCTCCGCCCGCGGATGAAACGGCGATCCGGCCGGGGCATCCTGATGAACCGCTGTGCCCCGGCCCGCGGGTTTCATGCTTCTGCCGGAACATGACGCCGCAGGTGAACTGCGGCTGCTCCGGCGGCGCGGCTTCAGTCTCGCCTCGCCCGACTGAAGGAGAGCATTTCATAAGCAAAATGCTCTAAAATCTGAATACGACGTTCATATGGCCGCCGATGCCTTCCCGCGCTCCCACACTGCCACGCAGACCGGCGCTGAGGGTCAGGGGGAGAGAGGCGGGCTTCATGTCCAGCCCCAGATCAAACACGCCGCTGTCGCCCCGCATGGAAACGGAAGGGGTGTCCAGGGCATAGAAGGCGACGGAGGAACGGGTCGTGCCGTCGAATTCGTGTTCCCAGGCTGCTCCGACATAGGGAACAATCCCTTCCGATGCTTCATATTCCAGCCGTGTGCCGAGACGCAGACGGTGCGAGTCCGCGTCGTCGAAGTCAAAGCGGTCTCCCAGCATGTCTGTTCCCTGCCCGTCCTGTCTCGTCCAGAAATACCTGATGTGCGTATCGGCCCGCAGTTTTTCCGTAATCTGCCGGACATAGCCCATACCGGCATGTCCTCCGTAATACGGGGAAGACGTGTCAAAGGCAGCCGCGCGATCCATGTTGTCGGTCAGATCGTCGCTGTTCCATGACATCTTGAGCCGTCCCGTGCGGAAGGCGGCCTCCGCGTAAAGCCCCCTGAGGGGAGAGGCGGAAACATCGAAACGGGTCAGCAGGCCTCCGCCGAGATAGCGGCTGTGTCCTCTGCCGTTGATGTCGCCCGGTTCGGAGCTGTTGAATGTGCCGAGGCTGGCGTATCCGAGTTCAAAAAACGCGCCCAGCAGAAAATCCCCGTCCGGTGCGGGGAAGTTTCTTGCCGCGCCCGTCATCAGCGAAAATCCCGTGACATCCGCATGGGAGCCGGTATGGTAACGCATTCCGCTGCCGGATATGGCGGCAAATGCCGCCCAGCCGGGCAGTTCCGTTCCGCGCTGTGCGGCGGCGCGCGCCTGGCGCATGCCTTCGTCCGCGATCAGATCCGCGCCCTGAATGAGCGAGCCCAGAGCGGCGGCGCGCGCCTCGTTCAGAGCCTTGAGCTGCGGATTGGCGCGGAAGTTGACAAGATCGAAGGTGAGACTCTGCCCTCTGCTGGTCAACTGCCCGTCGAAAAGGACGGCCAGCCCCTGTTTCAGCGTAAGTGCGCCGCTGCCGACCGTGATGTCGTCGACAGCGCCGCTGTCGTCGCGGATCAACGTAAAACTGTCGCCTACACTTGCCCTGCCGCCGGTCATGATGTCCGGCATCTGTACGGTCACGGACGTTCCGTCAAAGTCGCCGTTGCGGGCATCTGTCAGGGTGAGCATGGGCACATCCGCAGGAGCGCCGGGCCGGGGCAGCACAAAATGGAGATATTCAAAACCCGCAGCGCGTCTGGCGCTCCCCTGCCAACTGTCCAGAAAGAGCGTATTGCCGCTGCCGCGCGCAGAGACGGGATTATCCGTTCCTGCCGCCCCGCCGTAAATGGAAGTGGCTGCGCCAAGCTGCGTCGCACCGCCTATGATCACGCTGTTCCCCACGGCAACGCCGCCGATGCCGCCGTCTCCGCCGTAGATATCACCTTCCGCCGTACCGTTGTTGAGAAGCAGGACGTTATGGCTGGCGGAACCGGCGGATTCCGCCTTTCCGCCGTAGATGTCGCCCCTGACGGCGCCTCCTCCGTAAACTGTGACCCTGTTGAAATCGGCGCTTCCGCCTCCGCCTGTGGTATCGCCTCCGTGCACGTTGAGCGCTGCGGAAGCTCCCGGGCCGATGATCACACTGTTATGTCCGGCCACGGCCCCTCCCCTGGCGCTTTGCGCCAGACCGCCGCTGACGCTGTCTTCCGCTGCGGCATTTTGGATGCTCACCGTGTTGTAGCTGGAGGAAGCGTCACTTCCTTCTATGCTTTCGGCGGAGCCGCCGATGACGGCTCCGGTGATGCTGCCGCCGCTTATGAATACGGAATTGTTGTCGGCATTGGCCACGCCGAATTCGCTGACCGCATCGCCGCCTACGGGAAAGTGAATCCGGCCGCCGCTGATTTCCACAATATTGCCGTCCGCGGAGGCGTCGATATCGGAATCCGCCTTTCCGCCATAAAGGATTTCCAGCGTGCCGCCGGTGACGGTCACCAGGTTTCTGTCGGCTCTGGAGTAAACCGTGTTGTCGAAATCGCTGTCGGCCTTGCCGCCATAGACGACGTTCGTCACCGTTCCCCCCGTGACGAGAACGCTGTTTTCCACGGCCAGAAGCACTCCGTTGAACTCCGGGCCGTCATTGGCGTAACCGCCGTAAATGTTTTCAACCGTTCCATTTCCGAGGCTTATCTCGTTGTACCGGGCCGCAACCCGGCTTGCCGCGCTGCCGTTTCCCTGCGCGTATCCCCCGTAGATATACTTTTCCACATTCAGGCTGGCCGTTCCGTCCAGAACGACGCTGTTTGCCTCCGCCACGGCGTTGCCGTTGGAACTTTGCGCATAGCCGCCGTAAATATTGTTTCCGAAGTCGCCGTCCAGCAGTCCGCCGCTGATGTTCACACTGCCGCCGCGCGCCGAGGCGGCGCCGTTTGCGGTTCCGGCAAAGCCGCCATAAACTTCCCTGTGCACGGTTCCTCCGATGACGGAAACGCGGGAGCCGGAGCTTGCGGCATCGCCGCCTTCGCTGCGGTCGCCGTAGACATTGTCATAGATCTGTCCGTCCGAAACCGTGACGGAGCCGCTGCCTATGCGGTCTTCCGCCGTTGCTCCCGCGGCGGGGAACATCTGGCCCGCCAGCAGGAGAAGGGCGATACGGACAGTTCGCCGGAAACGGCGGTCTGTGCGGGCATTGAAAGCAAGTGTGTGAAACAGCATGAAATTGCTCCCTCCTGGTTTGCTTTCCGGTTCTGGGAACATCGCATTGTCCGGAATCTGAAGCAAACGTGATATATTGACAAGTTCTGTCGGGATGAGCTTGTTGTGATGTAAATGAATTTATATTGACTGCTTACGGAAGCTTGTATGATTATAAGATATATTGCTATTATTTTTTTGCCGGAAAATCTGAATGCTGTGAAACATTCAGATTGAAAATGGCGTAGTTATATGATTTCCAATGTATCTGAGCATGGAAGGCGGATAAAACAACAGCCGGGATCGGTTGATCCCGGCTGTTGTCGGAAATGCGGGTCGGTATCGCGCCGCCCCCTGTGCGGTGTCGCCTCAGTTCATTTGCGGCCTGAACTCCGGTTCCGGGCGCGGCCTGCCGCCGCGGAGAATCCGGGGCAGGAGGCGGGAGCCGGTTGCCGGAGAGGAAATCAGGAATGGGCCTTCCATGTCTTGCCGGACAGTTCCGCCAGCGTCTTGATCAGAATCTGCGTGCCCTTTCCGCCTTCGCCCCTGGCCTGAACAGAGCGGTACAGCTCTTCGGCCAGTTCCGTTCCGGGCAGGACAAGGCCCATGCGGCGGCACTCCTCCAGACACAGCCCCAGGTCCTTGATGAAGTGATCGACAAAGAACCCCGGTTCATAGTCCAGACCAAGCAGGCGGACGCCGAGCGTGTTCATGGCCGCGCTTCCGGCGGCTCCGGAGCCGACCAGATCCCGCCATTTGGCCACGTCGATTCCGGCTTCCTGCGCAAAAAGCAGAGATTCGCACACGCTGAACATGACTCCGGCAATGGCCACCTGATTCGCCAGCTTGGCGGACTGCCCCGCGCCCGCTTCGCCGCAGTGCAGGATTTTTTTGCCCATGACTTCAAGACAGGGCAGAATCTTTTCATAGGCGGCGCGTTCTCCGCCCACGAAGATGGACAGGCGGGCTTCCCGCGCGCCGATGTCGCCGCCGGTGACGGGGGCATCCAGTGCCGTGCGGCCCCTTCCTGCCGCTTCCTCCGCGATGCGTCTTGCAAGGGCGGGGCTGGAGGTGGTCATGTCGCATATGATGCCGCCTTCGCTCAGGCCCGCGAGGCAGCCGTGCCCGCCGATGGTGACCTCTTCCACATCGCGGGGGTAGCCGACGATGGAAAAGACGATGTCGCTGGCTTCGCCTACTTCGGCGGGAGAGGCGGCCCACGCCGCACCGCCGTCCAGCAGGGGCTGACATTTGGATTTCGTGCGGCTGTGGACGGTCAGGGGATATCCCGCGGCCAGCAGATGACCGGCCATGGCGGAACCCATGACGCCGGTGCCGATCCAGCCTATGCGCGCTTTGTCGGACATGAGTATTCTCCTTGCGCTGTGCGTCCGGCCCGGAAATGGCGCAGAGGCCTCCCCGTCCGGCCGGGAAAGGTACGGAAAAAGACAGGCAGGAACGGCGGGGCCGTTCCCGGCGACAGGGAAAGAATCATACGGAATTTGCCGGGCGCGATCAACACGGCGCGCCGGACGGACCGGGGCGGCTCAATACAGGGGCATGCGTTTTACCAGCCGGGCGGCCAGCTTCCTGACCAGGGGCGAGGAGGGCGTGCGCTTGAGCGGAGCGGGAAGAACGGCCGCCATGCTCGCCGCCTCGTATGTGGTAAGGGCCGCGGCGGACTTGCCGAAGTAATGCCGGGCCGCCGCCTCCGCGCCGTAGATGCCGCTGCCCCATTCCGCCACGTTGAGATACAGTTCCAGTATGCGTTCCTTGTCCAGCGCCAGTTCCAGGCGGCAGGCCATGATGGCTTCCTTTACTTTGCGCAGGATGGACTTTTCCGGACTGAACCACAGGTTTTTTGCCAACTGCTGGGTGATGGTGCTTCCTCCGGCGGCCAGCCGTCCCTTTTTCAGATTGCGTTCCAGCGCGTCCCGCATGGTGCTGAAGTTGAACCCGCTGTGCTTCCAGAACGTGTCATCCTCGGAAATGACCACGGCCTTGCGCAGATGGGGCGAAATGCGCTTGAGCGGAACCCATGTCTGGCGAGGGGCGGGGGGGTGGGGCTTTTTCCCCTGTTCCGTCTGTCTTGCTTCCTGTTGTTCCCTGCGGTACTCCATCATGGAGGTGAACGGCGGATTGATGAAGGCCAGCCTGCTCACGGGCGGCCAGAACAGGTAACGGCCGATGTCCAGAGCCAGCAGCAGCGCAAGGCCGAGCAGGATGCCGCGCGCCGGGAACCCGCGGCGCCGGGCAGAGTTTCGCACCATATCCGCAGTCATGACCGGGAAAGAGTATGTTCTCTTCCGCCGTTTGCCAAGCCGGAATTCCGGCGGGGAGCCGCCTCCATGCCAGAAAACTGCCATGAGTTTCCGCAGGCGAACTGCGGCTGCTCCGGCGTCTCGCCTTGCCCGACGCCGCGGGGCTTTTCACGAGTGAAATGCTCTGGCATTCTGAAAGGTGAGGATATGCGGCGCGGCGCTTACGGGTTCTCATGCGCTGCGGGCATCCGTTCCGTCAGCAGGGAAAAGGCTTCCGGCGTGCAGGGCGCGCCGCCGCAGAGCAGCCCCGCGTCGAGGATGACAGGTTCACCTCCGGGAGACGGCGCATGCAGTGTTTCCAGCGTGGGAGCGAGGAAGGAGGCGCGGATCTCCCGCCTGCCCGGAGCGTTTTCCCACAGGGTAAAGAGCAGCGCTCCGCCGGGGGGGATGGCGTTGTGCCCCTGCTCCGGGATATCCCAGTGCAGATCGAGCAGGCCGCCCAGATTGGCGATGTTGGTGTCGTGCCCCGCGTAGATGATGACGCGCGCGCCCGCTTCTGCCAGCAGCGAGGAGCGGATCGCCCGCAGCATGGCTCCGCCTCTGGCCGCCGCCACGTCCGGGGCGCGGTTGAGCGCGTCGAACACCATGTTATGGACGGGCAGCATCGTCTTCAGCGCCTCGGCGTCCACTTCTCCCCAGCCCGCGTTCCGCTCCGGCCACTGGCCGTATTCCAGCAGAAATATTTCTGCCAGGCTGGAAGCCATGGCCAGCCTTCCGCCCAGCTTGACGTCGCCCCTGCTGAACCCCACCGTGTCGGGAATATCCGCCAGAGCGCAGCCGCGCGTGCTTCCGTCGCACAGGCGGGGCGAACAGCAGCCCGTAACCCGCTGGATGAGTTCCAGCGCTCCGGGCGGAATGTTCAGCCCGGCCAGCGCCCTTTCCAGTTCGGCGCGGACTGCCCGCGCATCCAGCCCGGCCTGTCCCGCTCTGACGGGATGAAACAGGGGAGTGACCTCAGCCGGTTCCGAGGCGACGGGCAGACCGCATTCCGGGGCCAGTCCTCTCATGATCGCGGCCGCGCTTTCTCTGGTGCGCTGCTCGGCATCCGCGACGCAAAGCACGTCTTCCGGGCCGGGGCAGCCCCGCTCGGGAAGAAGGCCTTCTTCCGCCAGCATCCGCCGCATTTCCCGCCACTGGATCGTCAGCAGCTCCCCGCCCCGGGCGGTAAGTTCCCCTTTCCCGACCGGCCACCGGGGCCAGGGACGCGATGCCCACCGGGCCAGTTCTTCCGGAGACTGGGTGGGCGAGCGCACGCCGTGACGGCTGAGCACCACAAGCCTGAGCAGACGGCCGTTTTCCGGAACATTGCCCCGGAGTCCCGCCGCCTGGGCGTCACCCGCGGCAGCGGCAAGCGCCAGAAAAAGAATGCCGAGCATCTTGAACATGGAATCCTCTCCTTGCACGGAGCGGTGTATGGCCCGCCGTGTCCGCGTCAGGATACCCTCCGCCTGCTCCCTCTTCAATCCCGTATCAGGGAAACGTGAAGATTTATCATGAAACAGTCCCGCCGCCCGCCCCCGCGGAGGACCGCCTGTTTGCCATGCGGTTGACTTTCCCCCGCAAATCCCTTTTCCTAGCCCGCGTAGTGCCGTAAGCGCTACTTACATAACGTATGTCCCGAATCCCGGGCGGCATCAGCTCCCGGCAGCACATGCGCGATACCCAGACGGTCTTTCCGCCTGGTGGTCTTCGCATGTGTCTGCCGGGAGTGCGGCTAATAAAATACCTGCATGCAGGGAATAAGCCCGCCGCTGCTTCGGGAGCGGCTTACGGCTCCCGGCATGTTCATATCGGATATGCCGCACCTCATGTTCAGGGAGTCCGGGCATGTCCGAAGCAACACCGACGCTGGCTCAAATTCTTTTCAAACTTTCCGCCTTTCTTCCTCCGGAAGACGCACGGGAGATTGCCCGGCAGATGGAAGAGCATTTTCCGGCGGATCTTCTCCCATCCATGAGTGCGGGGCTGGATATGGCCCTGCTGGCTGCGCGGCACACGGATTCCGAATATCCGCGCCTGTTCATGGGCGGCGGAAACGGCGTTCGGGAGGAACGGGACGGGCTGCGCGGCTGTATCGAGGAAGGAAGCGCCAGGCGGAGCATGGCCGCGCGCATGGAACTGCTGCAGGAGATATATCCTCTCCGTGCGGCAGCGCTGTATCTGCGCGTACTCCTGAACATACTCGCGGGCCTGCTTGAGCGGGGCGGGCCTGCTTCCGTAAGTGATGAAATGATGCTTCTGCTCATTGACGGCCTGCGCCGCGCGGAAGCCGTGATTGAATCCCGCTGCATGAACTGCCCCAGGATCGAGCCCGCATCCTGACGGAAAGGTTGCCGTTATAGCCCTGGAATGACAAAACCGAATTGTTTCGCAATCTCGGTAAGATCCACCAGTACGCCATCCTCAATGGCCTGTTTCCTCGTGTAAGCGAAGATCACATAATGATTGTCTGAATGTTCCATTTTTGTGATTTCTCCATAAACTGAATTTTAGAAAAGATATTCATATGTTATAGAGAAAGCTGCCACGAAAAAAATTGATCAAACTTTCAGATATGAAAACGGACATTGGGCCATATTTAGCTCCTAACAGCCGGAAATGAAAAATCTGACCAATTATACAGGATTTTTAAAATCGACCCAGGAAGGTCCTGTTTTGGCTGGATATGGAGGTCTGGCTGGATTTTTGGAGGAGGGGGTGAATGTCCGTTTTTAACCGATAAATAATGCGACAGAAATTAAGTGTTGCCGATTAACAATCTTATTACCTATAAAATTAAAATCTCACCGATATTTATTTAAAGATTTATAATACTGTTTATAATTAAGAAAGAATAATTAATCAAAAATGGTTATTCCTTTATCAATCTTTTTACATATTTATAAATTTGATCTACTAATAAACTACTATTAATACCATAGTGTATTTCGCGATGACAATTTGGACACAAAGCGACTACATTAGTAACAGTATCTGAACCTCCATCTGACAGTCTTTTCATATGATGAACTTCAAGATATGGATGTCCATCACTTGTTATGAAGGGGCTATGTTTTTTACAACATTCACAAATCCAATTAGAGTTTTTTAAAACCCAAGCTTTAACATACGGATCTCTTTGATAAGTTGTAACTGCTGATGATATAATATTTGGTTTTGAAATTCCACTAGGCGTATCCATACTATCTTTATTAATAGTTTCTTTTACTAAAGATTCGAAGTAAGCATTTTCATCGTTGCTCTTATGCTCTAGATTATTAATGAATTGTTCAATTTTTCTAATATTTGTAGAGCCAACATTTTTAGCGGGAGGTAAGCCTTTAATCCATGTTCTACCCATTAATAATAGAACATATGATATGTTTTGCATCCTATATTCGAACGATTTTTCAGTTCTATTAAAGGTATTACTTAAATTTTTGTAATATTCTTTCTTTACAAAAGATATATTATTATTTTGCTTATTAAGCATGTCTAAATATACCTTTACTGAAGCCAATAACTCTTCATCAGTCCATTTGATTTGCATAACTGTCCTGCATTATTAAAGTTAGTAGTGATTCGCTATGTCATGGAATCGTCAGAAATACTTCTATAGTTGGTGCTAATTGTAATTTTTCCTGATTCAAGATTCTATATACAAATGGTCAGCTCTTATTTCGCAGAAGTATTCACCGTTATATGGTGTTAGCACCTTATATAAATCTAGAAATAAATTTAGTTTGTTATAATATAAACGGGGAGAAAGAGTATATATTTACAATAATAAATAAATTAAATTTTGCTAGCAGCATGCAATAACTACTCATAATTAGTTTGTGGATTTTGTTAAATGTTTTAATAAATCAGACATCGCTAATTACCAATATTTATATTTATCTTGTTTCTCTAACTCATTATAGTACAAAACTGGTGCATATGGTTTAGAAATATCCTCCCAATCTGTTTAAGTATAGCTAAGATTTTTTACGAGTGCTTCTGTAAGCCTTAAGTTTTTAATATTAATCTCATTATTATCTGGTTTCTCGGAGCGGTATGCTTCCAATAATTTCTTAAATTCATCTCTAACATCTACAATCATATATCACCTCATATTTGTCATCTACCCCATTTCTCCCTCTTTCTCAATCTCTCCCGTCCCACCCCTCCCTTTGGCTCGCGCTCTTGAATGTCCGATTTTATATACAAGAAAACCGGTCAGGATTTTATCCTAACCGGTTGATTTCATTGGATGGTGGAGCTGAAGAGAATTGAACTCTTGGCCTCTTGAATGCCATTCAAGCGCTCTCCCAACTGAGCTACAGCCCCACGGCGAAAAAAATATTTGCCTGAAAGGAGGCCGGAGGTCAAGCAAAAAAATGCGGAGGAGTGAAAAAAGTTTTTAATTTTTCATAATACGGTGTAATAGCAGATTTTTTGCCTGCACCACGGCTGTGCGGCACTTTTTCGGAATGGTTCCGGACGGCGGGCTTGTCGCCCGGGAGGGCATGGTTTAGGGTATGAACTCCGCCGTGGGGGCTTTCCCGCCCGTGACGCCGTGTCATGCGCGGGGCGGGAACCGGCTTTGTGCATGAAGCCGCCGGTCGGAAAGCCGTAATCCCTCCGAAGCATTTTTTCCGGATTTTCCCTGTGGGTGGAAATGCCGGGGTATTCCGGAGGGGAGTCGGATTGCAGCCCGCCCCCGTGGATATGTCAGCGAGGATAGCCATGCCGGAAAAGAAGCCTGTTCGTCTGCGCAGGGAAGCCGCTTGCGGCGGCGGTTCGTTTCATCCGTTCAGGAAGCCGGAGCGCGCGCGGGTTTCGCTCGATTCTCCCGTGAGGCAGGGCCGTGAAGGGCGGCGCTCCCGGAGCGCGTCTGCGCCGGGCGAATTCAGCGACAGCGGGCTCTTTCTGCCCATGAGCCGGGAAGACATGGGGCGGCGCGGCTGGGAGGAGCTGGATGTATTGCTGGTGTCCGGCGACGCCTATGTGGATCATCCCGCCTTCGGCACGGCGCTTCTTGGGCGCTGGCTGGAGTCGCACGGGTACAGGGTGGGCGTTGTGGCCCAGCCCCGCTGGGACACGGCGGATGATATCATGCGCATGGGGCGTCCACGTCTGTTTGTCGGCGTGACGGCGGGTGCGGTGGACTCCATGCTGGCTCACTATACGGCGTTCCGCAAAAAGCGGCATGACGACGCCTACACGCCGGGCGGCAGAGCCGGAGCGCGTCCGAACCGGGCGGTGAGCGTGTACGCCTCTCTGGTGCGCAGGGCCTTTCCCGGTCTGCCGGTCGTTGCGGGGGGCATAGAGGCGTCCCTGCGGCGCGTCAGCCATTATGACTTCTGGACGGACAGCCTGCGCAAGTCGCTTTTGCCGGACGCCAGGCTGGATCTGATCGTGTACGGCATGGGGGAAGCCGCGGTACTGGATATCGCCCGCCGTCTGGATGCGGCCTGCGCGGCGAACTTTGTGGATGCCGCCGATATCCTGCCCAGGGAAGAAGTTGCGTCGGCTCTGGCCGGGATTCCCGGCACGGCCCGCATGATCCGCATGGGCGAACTGGCGGCTCCGGAAGGCGGCGCGCATGTGGAGGAAATTGTCCGCCTGCCGTCCCATGAGGACATTCTGGCCCGGCCCGCGCTGCTGATACAGGCCACGCTTCTGCTGGAACGGCAGGTTCACCAGATGCGCGCCCGCGCCGTGCAGCCGCTGGGCGGAGAGGGGGACTCCGGCAAGGCCCGCGCCGTGCTGCTGGAAATCCCCGCCGCGCCGCTTTCCACAGAGGAACTGGATTCCCTCTATGCCCTGCCGTTCACCCGAAGGCCCCATCCTTCCTACACGGCGGCGATTCCCGCCGTGGAAATGATGCTGACCAGCATGACATGTCACAGGGGGTGCGGGGGCGGCTGCTCCTTCTGTTCCCTCGCCCTGCATCAGGGACGGCGCATTGCCTCGCGCAGCCGGGAATCCCTGCTGGAAGAAGCCCGGCTCATGGCTTCCCGCCGGGATTTTCCCGGCGCGATCAGCGATGTGGGCGGGCCTTCCGCCAACATGTGGCGGGCGGAATGTTCTCTGGACCCTTCGCACTGCCGCAGAGCGAGCTGCATGGTGCCTTCCGTCTGTCCCGGCTTTGTCGTGGATCAGCGTGAGCATATCAGCCTGCTGCATGAAATCCGGGATATCCCCGGCGTGCGGCATGTGCGTGTGGCCAGCGGGGTGCGCTTCGACCTCGCTCTGAAACAGAAGGAGGCGCTGGAAGCCTATGCGGGCGAGTTTACCGGGGGTCAGCTCAAGGTCGCGCCGGAACACTGCGCGCCGGACGTGCTGCGCCTGATGCGCAAGCCGGGCATGGAGGAGTTCGAGCGTTTTCTTGACGCGTTCCGCGCCTATTCCCGCGCGCACGGCAAGGAACAGTACGTCATCCCCTATCTGCTCAGCGCCTTCCCCGGCTGTACCGACGCGCACATGCGTCAGCTGGCCGACTGGCTGGCGGAGCGGCACTGGAGTCCCCGGCAGGTGCAGTGCTTCATTCCCACGCCGGGCACGGTGGCCACGGCCATGTATTATGCGGAGGCGGACACCGAAGGGCGGCCTCTGTATGTTGCCAGGAGCGATGCCGCGCGGCTGCGTCAGCATGGGATACTGCTCGGGACGGCGCGGAATGCGGGGGCGGAATTTGACGGGCGGACAAAACGCGGCGGCAGGCCGGAACGCGGCGGGCGTCCGCGCGCGGACGACGCGCGTGACAAGGGGAGGCGCGCGCGATGAGCGGCATGCGGGCGGCGCGCATGGCCGCGCTGTGTCTGGCGCTGGTCGCGCTGAGCGGCTGCGCGCGGATGGGCGGCGTGTTTTCCGGTTCCGTTCCGGAGGACTCGCGAAATGCTTCTCCGGCTGCTTCCGCCGCTTCCGGGGCGGAGCGGCCTTCACTGCTGCCGCTGCTTTCCCCGGAAGGCGAGCGGAAACTGATGGAAGCAAGGTCGCTGTGGATTGAGGATAACTGTGTGGAGCCGGAACGGGCGACGCTGCTGCTGGATGCGGTGCTGGAGGAGGTTCCGGACTATGCCGACGCGCTGATCTGGCGCGGCAAGGCGCTGACGGCGCAGGGATATCTTGAGGATGCGTTTGACGATCTGACCATGGCCGTGCGCCTGCTGCCGGGCGGAGGACAGCCCGAAGGCGCGCGTCTGCGCGCGCGAGCCTATGCGGCAAGGGCGTATACGGCGCTGCGCATGGCGCGGGAACAGGGGGCGGAGCGGGATCTGGCGTCGGCGCTGGAGGCGGATCCAAGCGAGCCGACTGCCTACCTGTACCGCGGCGCGCTGGAGTTCCTGCGCGGGAAGGACGCCGAAGGCTGCGCGGATCTGGGCAGGGCGTGTGAACTGGGCATGTGCGGCGCGCGGCAGCAGGCCGAGTCCGGCGGATTGTGCCGATAAGAAGCAGAGCAGGGCGAGACTGAAGCCGCGACGCCGGAATAGCCGCAATTCACTTGCGGCGTACAGCCCCGGCGGAGGCGTGAAACCTGCGGGCCGGAACATGGGGTCTGGCCGGCAGATATTTTCGAAAGCAAAACGCTCTCATGACGGGCGCTCAGTTGATTGTGCTGACGACGCTGTGCGTGACGTGCGGCTTTGTTCCGGCATGGGCGGCAACATGCGTTGCCGCAAAGGCGGCATGTGTCCACGGCCGGATCGCTTGCGCCTCCGGCGGTCGGGGATGTTTTCAACATGAGAGCGCCGCAGCAAATCTTTTTCATCAGGGGAACCGCTGAGTTATTCTGCGAATAAATCAGCTCCATGCCCAAAGAGGCAAGAGCCTCCTTGGAAAAGGCACGTCAACTCGTTCATTTAACGGGAAAAGTAAATTTTCCCTGTTCACGACTTGCGGAGCAAGGCCGCGGGAAACGCTTTAATCAGCGTTTCCCCAAAATTCCTTTGTGGTTTGAAAGCTCCGCCTTCAGGGGAAAAGAGCGGTTGACGCGACGGCGAAGCCGAAGAAATCCTTTTCTGCAATTCTTCCCTTCAGGGAGGGGCAATGCGCACGCCCCCTGTCCGTCGGCCGCGGAGTCAGTCGGCGGACGGGACGACTGTGGATTGAAAAATGTATCCCTTGACAATTCTCGCCGGGTTGCGGCACTTTGAAAGTTCCCCCTTCGCGAAAGTGCCGGGGTGTTTTTTGTAGGGTGGTGTTTACAATTTTGTCATTTTTATGTGCGGAGGTTTTTCCCATGTCCAAACGTTGGATGCAAACCCTGGCCTGCGGGGTGGCCGCGCTTTTCGCCGCCGCTCCCGCGTTCGCCGCGGATACGATCAAACTCGGCGTGGCCGGCGCTCATTCCGGTGAACTGGCTTCCTACGGCACTCCCAGTCTGAACGCCGCCATGCTGGTGGCGGAGGAATTCAACGCCAAGGGCGGCGTCATGGGCAAGCAGGTGGAAATTGTGGCCCAGGACGATCTGTGCAAGGCAGAAGTCGCCACCGCCGCCGCCACCAAGCTGATTTCCGACGGTGTGGCCGCCGTTATGGGGCATATCTGTTCCGGTCCCTGCAAGGCTACCCTGCCCCTGTATACCAACGCCAACATGATTTCCATGTCGCCTTCCGCGACCACCCCCTCCCTGACCCAGAGCGGCCAGAACCCCACGTTTTTCCGCACCATCGCCAACGACAACGATTCCGCCGTCGTCGGCGCGAAATTCATTGTCGAGGCGCTGAAGCCGGACAAGGTCGCCATTCTGCATGACAACAGCGAATACGGCCGCGGCTACGCCGAAAAGGCCAGGGAAGAGCTGGAGAAGAGCGGCAAGACTCAGGTCGTGCTGTTCGAGGCCGTGACTCCCGGCGCCACCGACTACTCCTCCGCCGTGCGCAAGGTTGCCCAGTCCAGGGCTCAGGCGCTCATGTGGGGCGGCTACTACCCTGAAGCGGCCAAGATTCTTTCCAATATGTACACCGCCGGAGTGGAAATTCCCATGGTCGGCCCGGACGGCCTGAAGGATATGGGCTTTGTGCAGCTGGCCGGAGAGGATGCCGAAGGCGTATATGCTTCCGGTCCCACGGATACCAGCGCCAATCCTCTGAGCGTGTACTACGCCGGGAAGCATCAGGAGAAGTTCGGAACCGCGCCCGGCGCGTTCTTTGACAACGGCGTGGCCGCGACCATCGCGCTGCTGAACGCCATCAACGTGGCCCAGAGTACCGATACCGACAAGATCATGGCGGCTCTGCGCAGCAGCGAAGTGGACACCCCCATCGGACGCATCAAGTTCGACGACAAGGGCGACGCCATCGGCGTGGGCATGTCGATCTACAAGATTGAGGGCGGGCAGTACAAGGAAGTGTTCAAGAACTAGCACTATGGCATGAAATGTTTCGGAGCGGGCGCGGAATGATCTGAAGCGGCCTTGCTCTGAACAGGCTTTTTTCAAGGCTCTGTTCAAGTTTACGGTTGATCAGGGGAAGTATGCACCTTTAACCGCCGGAGGCGCGGGCGTCAGCGAGCCTTGAGCGACGCCCCTCCCATGCCGCATGGCAATGCGGCATGGGAGGGCGAGGAGCGGCCGAATGTCTCGCGAAGCGCGGTCGAGAGCGGCGAAGCCGCGCGAGACGAAGCGTCATCAGCCGTTGCCGGAGGGGGCCTTTCACCGCGCCGGAAGCGCGGCTGCCTTCACGGCAGCGAATGTTGCCGCTGAAACCGGGGCAGATGAACGACCTCCGATTGCTGTATCAGCCGGAAACTTTACACAGCCTTTTTGAAACAGCTCATATTTCGGGCTTTTGGCTTGCCTCTTGCGGCGAGGGACTGTACTCTGCCGCGAAGGCAAGCCGTTTTGCCCTTTCCGGGCGGCTGCGCCGTACCTTTCAGCTCCCTGCAAGGCGGACGGGATGGAATTCGATTTTCAATATTTTCTGGGCATTTTCTTCAGCGGTCTGACGCGCGGCAGTATTTACGCGCTCATAGCGCTCGGCTACACCATGGTGTACGGCATCATCGGGCTGATCAACTTCGCGCATGGCGAAATCTACATGCTGGGCGCGTTCACCGCCCTGATCGTGGCCGGAATCCTGGGCGGCATCGGTCTGCCCTGGTGGGGCATTCTGGTGATTGCCGCGCTGGTGGCGATGGTCTGGTGTTCAGCCTACGGCTATACCGTGGAAAAGGTGGCCTACAAGCCCCTGCGCGGGGCATCCCGGCTGGCCCCGCTGATTTCCGCCATCGGCATGTCCACCTTCCTGCAGAATTATGTGCAGCTGGCTCAGACATCCAACTCCGTGCCCTTTCCCCGCCTCATTCCCCGGCGCTTCAGTTTTCTGCAGGATATGGGCAATTTCATGGCTCCCGGGGATTTCATCATGCTGGTGACCAGTCTGCTGATCATGGTGGCACTGGCCCTGTTCATCCGCTACACCAAAATGGGCAAGGCCATGCGCGCCACGGCCCAGAACCGCAAGATGGCCATGCTGCTGGGCATTGACGCTGATCGCATCATTTCCCTGACCTTCATCATCGGCTCCGCCCTTGCCGCGCTGGGCGGCACGCTTATTGCCGCCCGCACCGGGCAGGTGGGCTTCGCCATCGGGTTTCTGGCCGGGATGAAAGCCTTCACCGCGGCGGTTCTCGGAGGCATAGGCTCCATTCCGGGGGCCATGCTGGGCGGTCTTGTGCTTGGGCTGGCGGAGGGCTTCACCGCCGGTTACTTCTCCAGCGACTATGAAGATGTGCTGGCCTTCGCGCTGCTTGTGCTCATCCTCATATTCCGGCCCGCCGGACTGCTCGGCAGGGCCGCGATCCAGAAGGTGTAGCTCCATGAACGTCACAATGAGAATACTGCTTCGTTCCCTCATGGTCAGCGCATGGTTTGTGCTGCTGACCTTCCCCGTGCTCTGCGTCAAGGTGGCCGCGCGTCAGCATACGGTGACCGTTCTGTGGGAGCGCGCCGTCGGCATGTTTGCCGTGATGATCGGCTGCTCCCTTCTCTGGATGTGGTATTTCCACCGCAAGGAACACGGCGCGGAATCCGGATCGTCCGCCGTGAGCAGCGCCCTGGCCGGATTTTCCGAAAAATGGCACGGCCTGACCTCCAACCGCGTCTTTTCCTCATCCGGCATGGGGGTGCTGCTGGCCGTGGGCGTGCTTCTGCCGCTTGTCGGCTCCATGTATCAGACCACCATTTTCGCCAACGCCTTTCTTTATGTCATGCTGGCGCTGGGGCTGAACATTGCCGTGGGCATCGCCGGACAACTGGTGCTGGGCTACGCCGCGTTCTATGCCATCGGGGCATACGCCTACGGTCTGCTGAACCAGTATTTCGGACTGGGGTTCTGGGTCTGCCTGCCTCTGGGCGGCCTGCTGGCCGCGCTTGCCGGTCTGCTGCTCGGCTTTCCCGTGCTGCGCCTGCAGGGCGACTATCTGGCCATTGTCACGCTTGGCTTCGGTGAAATCGTGCGCCTGCTGCTCAACAATCTGCGCGACATTACCGGCGGCTCCCAGGGCGTGGCCAGTATCCCCCGGCCGGCGTTCTTCATGGAACTGTCTGCCGAGCAGTCCATGAACTATATGTACTACCTTACCTTCGCGGCCATGCTCGTCACCATTGTCGTGGTGGCCCGGCTCAAGAATTCCCGTGTGGGGCTTGCCCTTCAGGCGCTGCGCGATGACGAAATCGCCAGCGAGGCCATGGGCATCGACCTCAGGACCGTCAAGCTTCAGGCGTTCGCTCTCGGGTCCTGCTGGGCCGGTTTCGCCGGAGTCCTGCTGGCCGCGCGCATCAACTTCATCAGCCCCGCCAGTTTCACCTTCATGGATTCAGCCATGGTGCTGTCCATGGTGGTGCTCGGCGGCATGGGGTCCATCAGCGGCGTGGTTGTGGCCGCTCTGGTGCTGACTCTGGCTCCGGAATACCTGCGCGCCTTTTCCGAATACCGCATGCTGCTGTTCGGGGCGCTCATGGTGCTGATGATGATTTTCCGCCCGCAGGGCCTTATTCCCAGCCGCAAGCGCGCTTACAGCCCGGCGGGGGCGGCCTCCGGGTCCGCCGAAGGAGGCCGCGCATGAACCGGAACGCAGCGCATCCCGTACTCAGGGTGAGTTCCCTGTCCCGCAATTTCGGCGGCCTGCGCGCCCTGAACGATGTGGATCTGGATATCCGCGCCGGGGAAATCGTGGCCCTTATCGGCCCCAACGGCGCGGGCAAGACCACCTTTTTCAACTGTGTGACCGGCATCTATGTGCCGACGGAAGGTGATGTATTCGCCTGCCGTCCCGGCATGGAGACGCCTGTCCGGCTCAACGGCATGAAGCCGTTCCGCATCACCGAGCTGGGGCTGGCCCGCACCTTTCAGAACATCCGGCTTTTCCCCAGCATGACCGTGCTGGAAAATGTGATGATCGGACGTCACTGCCGGACGAAGGCGGGCATCCTCGGCGCCATCCTGCGCGACGGCAGAACCCGTGCCGAAGAGCAGGACAGCGTGGATCGCGCCTACGATCTGCTGAGGGAACTCAATCTGGCCGAACACTGGAAGGAAGAGGCCCGCAATCTGCCCTACGGGGCGCAGCGGCGCCTCGAGATCGCCCGCGCACTGGCCACGGAACCCTTTCTTCTGCTTCTGGATGAACCCGCGGCGGGCATGAACCCGCAGGAGACGCTGGAGCTTAAGGAGCTGGTGCTGGAACTGCGGGAAAAGTTCAGGCTTTCCGTGCTGCTCATCGAGCATGACATGGGCATGGTCATGTCCCTGTCCGACCGTATTTTCGTCATGGAATACGGATCGCGCATCGCCGCCGGAACGCCGGAGGAGATCCGCCACAACCCCGAAGTCATCCGCGCCTATCTTGGAGAGTCCGACAATGCTTGAGCTTCGCGACGTATGCACCTTCTACGGCAATATTCCCGCGCTGCACGGCATCAGCCTCAGGGTGAACGAGGGCGAGATCGTCACCCTGATCGGGGCCAACGGCGCGGGCAAGACCACCACGCTCATGACCATCTGCGGCGGCATTCAGGCCCGCAGCGGCGAGATCCTGTACGAGGGCAGCCCCATTCAGCGCCTGCGTCCCAATCAGATTGTGCGCCTGGGCATCAGCCAGGTGCCGGAGGGGAGGCTGATCTTTCCGGAACTGACCGTGCAGGAAAATCTGGATCTTGGAGCGTTTCTGCGCAGCGACAAGGAAAATATCCGGCGGGACATGGACTATATTTTCTCGCTCTTTCCCATCCTCGCCCAGCGCCGCCGCCAGGCCGGCGGCACGCTTTCCGGCGGGGAACAGCAGATGCTGGCCATTTCCCGCGCGATTATGGGGCGGCCCCGGCTGCTCCTGCTGGATGAGCCATCTCTCGGGCTCGCGCCGATCATCATCCAGCAGATTTTCAGCATTATCCAGAAGATCAATCATGACGGCACCACCGTGTTCCTGGTGGAACAGAACGCCAATCAGGCGCTCAAGATCGCCCATCGCGGCTATGTGATGGAAAACGGGCGTGTGGTCATGGAAAACAGCGCCGAAGCCCTGCTCAACGATCAGTCCGTGCGCCGGGCCTACCTCGGCATGTAGAACGTCATGGCTTCATCCATCATGATCATAGACGACGAGGAGGGCATACGCCTTTCACTGCGCGGCATACTTGAAGATGAGGGCTATGCGGTGGAAGAGGCTTCCTCCGCCGAGGAAGGGCTGCAAAAGGCCGAAGCCTCCCCGCCCGACATGATCTTTCTCGATATCTGGCTGCCGGGCATGGACGGGATGGAGGCGCTGGATCTGTTCAAGCTGCGCTTTCCGGATATGCCCGTGGTCATGATTTCCGGCCACGGCAATATTGAAACCGCCGTGGGCGCGCTGCGGCGCGGAGCGCATGATTTCATCGAAAAGCCCCTGTCGCTGGAAAAGATCCTCCTGCTTGTCCAGCATACGCTGGAAATGGGCGAGCTGCGCCGGGAAAACAAGGCCCTGCGCGCGGCCATGGATCAGAACGAGGACGAAATCGTGGGGCAGTCTCCGGCCATGACCGAGTTCCGGCAGGAGCTGGCGCACGTGGCTCCCACCGACGCATGGGTTCTGATCACCGGCGAGAACGGAACGGGCAAGGAGCTTGCGGCACGGGCCGTACACCGCAACAGCAGGAGGGCGGATGCCCCGCTGGTGGCGGTGAACTGCGCGGCCATTCCCGAAGAGCTGATTGAAAGCGAACTGTTCGGCCATGAGAAAGGCGCCTTCACCGGAGCGGACAGCGCCCGGGCGGGCAAGTTCGAACTGGCGCACAAGGGCACGCTGTTCCTTGACGAAATCGGCGACATGAGCCTCAAGACACAGGCCAAGATTCTGCGCATTCTTCAGGAGCAGAGTTTCGAGCGGGTGGGGGGCATGAACACGCTCAGGGTGGACGTGCGCGTCATTGCCGCGACCAACAAGAATCTTGAGGATGCCATTGCGCGCGGGGAGTTCCGGGCCGATCTCTATTATCGGCTGAGGGTGTTCCCGCTTCGTCTCCCCCCTCTGAGAGAACGCGCGGAGGACATCCCTCTGCTTCTGGCCGCCTTTGCCGCGCGCATGAACAGGCGCGGGCTTACGCCGCCGCTCTTCTCCGCCGCCGCTGTGGAGGCGCTGAAGCGCTGGCCCTGGCCCGGCAACGTGCGTGAACTGGCGCATCTGGTGGAGCGTCTGAGCATCCTGCATCCCGGCGAAGTCATCGAACCTTCCGGGCTTCCGTCCGAAATGAGAAGGCCCGCGGCGGGGAATGCCGGAATTTCCGGCGCATCCGCCGGGAAGGGCGCGCTGTCCCCGGGGGCGGATGTTTCCGCATCGGCGGAAAATGAGTCCGGGCTGGAACGCTTTCTTGCTTCGGACATGGATTTCAAGAGCGCGAAGGCCGCGTTCGAAACATGGTATCTGGAAAGAAAGCTGAAAGAGGCGGGCGGCAATATCACCCGGCTGGCCGAACTTGTCGGGCTGGAGCGCAGCTATGTGCATCGCAAGCTGAAGGCCGGGCGGCAGGAACACAGGGGCCGCTGAAGTTCTTTGACATCATTTGCGGCAGGGAGCATGAAAGGAGAGACGGAACACATGGCGAAGGAGCGTGTTCCGTCATATATATCATGATGCCCGCGTGAGGAGCGGGCGGGTGCAGAGAAGGGGGACAGCAATGGCGATCAATGAAGCGGCCGTCCGGGGCAGGCAGAAGCAGTATGAAGATACCGTCATTGATTTTGTGAAGAATCAGAAGGGGCATTTTCTGGCCGTCACGGACGATCAGGCGTTTCTTTCCGTCCTGAGAACGGTTCTGACCAAGGATCTGGCGCTGACTTCCCCGGATCTGCTGAACTGGATTCCCGAACCGAGCCAGTTGCTCAAGGAGTTCCGCAAGGCGGACGAGGCCAGCCCGAATATTGTCGTGTTCATGGAGCGCATGATCCATGGGCAGGATCTCACCTTTCTGGTGCGTCAGCTGAAACTGGCCTATCCCAAGGTCTATATCGTGGTGGTGACCGTGGAAATCGAGCAGGCCCGTCTCATGTATCTGCACGAGGTGGGCGCGGACAATTTCATCACCAAGCCTGTCTCGGCCAACACCATCATTGAAAAGCTGGCCTTCACGCTCAAGCCCCAGAGCAAGCTCGGGCAGGTGCTGGATCTGGCCAAGGGACTGCTGGCCAGGGGCGATGCGGAGAAGGCCAGGGAAGTGGCGCGGCAGGTGCTGGAACTCAAGCCGGGCAGCGCCGCTGGCTATATTGTGCTGGGGGACGCCGAAAGGCTGCTGGGCAACACGCAGGCCGCGAAGGAAGCATATATCGCAGCCAGCGACAACGCCGATCTGTACCTTGAACCTCTGCACAAGCTGGCGGAGCTGGCGCAGGAGACCGGGGACACGGAGGGCTGCTACGAATATCTGGAAAAGCTGGATCGCCTGTCTCCCTTCAATTCCGAGCGCAAGCTGAACATGGGCGAACTGCTGCTGAAAAAGGGAGACATGGCCGGGGCCGAAGAGCTGTTCAATGCCGCTGTCGCCCAGGTAGTCAAGGATGCCATGACCCTGATCGGCAATGTGGCGGAACGCATTGCCGCCGCCTACGGCGACAGGAACCCCGAGCAGGCGGTCATGTTTCTGCGCAAGGCGCTGGATGCCAAGGGCAAGAACCTGACCCGCGATGACGTCAAGCTGTTCAACAAGCTCGGCATCGCGCTGCGCCAGCAGGGAAAGTGGGAAGAGGCCGTAGAGGAATACCGCAAGGCGCTGCATGTGGCTCCCAGGGACGAGAATCTTTACTACAACATAGGAATGGCGTACGCCGAGGGACGGCAGTTCCGCAACGCCCGCATGAGCATGGCCGAGGCCATGAAGCTGAATCCGGACATCGTCCGCACCTCCGCGGGCATTGCGTTCAATATCGGTTTCGTCTACATGCAGTCGGACGCCCGGGAGCAGGCCCGCCGCTGCTTTGAGGTTGCGCTGGAACTCAACCCCGGCATGGAGCAGGCGCAGCGCGCCCTGCTCAAGCTGGGCCTTTAACGGAGCTTTTTCGTGGCTGACAGGTGCAGGACCAGCAAGACTATCGCGGAGATCAACGCGCGCATACGGCAGGGCAAGGCCGTGGTGCTCACGGCGGAAGCCATGACCAGGGCCGTGCGCGACATGGGGCCGGAGCTTGCGGCCAGAGAAGTGGACGTTGTGACGACGGGCACCTTTTCCCCCATGTGTTCTTCCGGCCTGTTCTTCAACTTCGGGCAGCCCGAGCCTCCGGTGATCCGCGCCTCGCGCATCTGGCTGAACAATGTTCCCTGCGCGGGCGGTCTTGCTGCGGTGGATGGATTTATCGGCGCCACGGAGCCGGCCGAAGACGACCCGCTGAACAAGGTGCATCCCGGCCGCTTCAAGTACGGCGGCGGGCATGTGATCGAGGATCTCGCCTCGGGCCGCGCGGTGCATCTGCGGGCCGAGAGCTACGGCACGGACTGCTATCCCCGGCGTTCCCTTGAACGCGACGTGACGCTGGACGATCTGCCCTGGGCGCAGCTTGTCAATCCGCGCAACTGCTACCAGAATTATAACGTGGCGGTGAACGGCGGGAAGAAAATCGCCTACACCTACATGGGGCCGCTCAAGCCCGGCATGCGCAACGCCAACTATGCCACGGCGGGTTGTCTTTCCCCGCTGCTCAATGATCCCTATCTGCGTACCATCGGGCTGGGCACACGCATTTTTCTGGGCGGCGGCGTGGGATATGTCATCGGCGCGGGCAGCCAGCATGTGGCCGAACCGAAGCGCGCGCCGAACGGCGTTCCTCTGGCCGGTTCCGGCACGCTGATGCTCAAGGGTGACCTCAAGGGCATGGACGGCCGCTATCTGCGCGGGCATTCCTTTCTGGGGTACGGCTGCACACTGGCCGTGGGCGTGGGGATTCCCATCCCTGTGCTCAATGCGGAAATGGCGGCGTTCACCGGCGTTTCCGACGCGGATATCCTGCTGCCCGTCAAGGATTACGGGCGTGACTACCCCAACGGCGTCGGCCGGGTAATCAGGCATGTCAGCTATGAGGAGCTGCGTTCCGGACACATCGAGATTGAGGGACAGCGGGTGGAAACTTCTCCCCTGACTTCCTATACCATGTCCCTCGAGGTGGCGGAAAAGCTCAAGAGCTGGATTGAGGCCGGAGAATTTCTGCTGACAGAACCTGTGGAGGCCATTCCCTCGCGCTGAGATCCGGCCACAGTGACTACCCATACCCATCCGCGGGATGGGGTATTTGCGGAGTTTTACCCATGCCCGTTCTGCAATGGCTTACCCGTGACAAGGATCTTCGCGCCGCCGGACGCGCGCCCTACCGCCTGCTGGAAGAAGCCGGGCGCCATGGCGACGGCTGCGCCCGGAACATGCTCATTCAGGGCGACAACCTGCACGCCCTCAAAGCCCTGTTGCCGTACTATGCGGGCAAGGTGAAGTGCATTTACATAGACCCGCCGTACAACACCAGAAGCGCCTTTGAACATTACGACGACAATCTGGAGCATACGCGGTGGCTGTCCATGATGTACCCGCGTCTTGAACTCCTGCGCGATTTTCTGAGCGAGGATGGAAGCATCTGGGTAAGCTGTGACGACAACGAAGGGCATTACCTGAAAGTTATCATGGATGAGGTGTTCGGGCGCGGGAATTTTCTTGCCGACGTGTCATGGCAGAGAACGTATTCCACCCGCAACGATGCCAAGGGTATGGTCACAGAGGTGGAGCATATTCTGTCCTATGCCGTGAACTCCGGCTGGATGCCCAACAAGCTTCCCCGCACGGCGGAAATGGATGCGAGGTATAAGAACCCGGACAACGATGCTATGTCGTGGAAAGGTAGTGACGCATTTGCTCCCGGCGCGGCCACGCATCAGGGGATGGTGTATGCCGTGCAGCATCCGTTCACGGGGAAGATGATCTATCCCACGTCAGGTAGATGCTGGACTTTTGGCCAAGACGATGTTCTCCAAATTATGAACAGCTGGTGCCCGTACAAGCTGGAAGATTTGCACGACGCTAGGGAACGCGCCGCCGTATGCGGCGTATCGGAAGAAGCGGTGAGGCCGGGCGTTCTGGGCATTGTTCTTGCGGAGCCGCTGGACGTGGCTTCGGCAAAGGCCAGGGCCGTGTACGAGCGCGGGCAATGGCCCCTTTTTTATTTCAGTAGCATGGGAAAAGGAGGCATCCGTCGGAAAACCTACTTGGACAAAGTGGGGGGCAAGTTGCCGACAAACTTCTGGCCCTATGCGGAAACCGGTCATACCGATGAAGCCAAGAAGGAAATACTGGCCCTGTTCGGCAACGACGTTTTCGCCACGCCGAAGCCGGAACGCCTGATCCGGCGCATTTTGCATATCGCCACGAACCCCGGCGATCTGGTGCTGGATTCCTTTCTCGGTTCCGGCACGACGGCGGCGGCTGCCCACAAGATGGGCCGCCGCTACATCGGCATAGAAATGGGAGAACATGCGCTGACACACTGTGTTCCCCGGCTCCGGAAGGTCATTGAGGGCGAACAGGGCGGCATATCGGAAGCCGTGAACTGGAAAGGCGGGGGCGGATTCCGTTTCTACAGGCTTGGGGAAAGCATTTTCGATGAAGACGGCGCAATCCGGGAACGGATAACCTTTGCTCAGCTTGCGGCGCATGTATGGTTCTGCGAAACCGGGGAACCGCTTTCAGGCAGGGCGGAGTCGCCGCTTCTGGGCGTGCATGACGGAACGGCCTGCTATCTGCTGTACAACGGCATCCTGGGGGACAAAAAGCCGCAGGGCGGCAACGTGCTGACCCGGCGCGTCCTTGAAAGCCTCCCCCCGTGGGACGGGCCGAAAGTCATCTACGGGGAAAGAAGCATGTTCAGCCCGCAGCGCATGAAGGAACTGAACCTGGTTTTCAGGCAGATTCCTTATGATATCAAAGGCCGTTAGAGCATTTTGCTTATGAAATGCTCTCCTTCAGTCGAGCGAGGCGAGACTGAAGCCGCGCCGCCCCCTCTTCTCCGCTGTCGCCGCAATTCACTTGCGGCGTGCAGCTCCGGCGGCGCGAAACCTGCGCAGACATTTTCAATAACAAAACGCTCCGGGAGCGCTGCCATGTTTGAGCTGAAGGAATACCAGAAAGAAACGCTGCGCGTGCTCAGGGAATACCTGGAAGAGGCGGCCTTGCGGGGGCCGAAAGCGGCGTTCGGAAAAGTGACGGCAAAGCATCCTTCCGATGTGCGTCCGTCCGTCTACCATGCGCGCTGGAACATGGACGATGTGCCTTATGTCTGTCTGCGCCTCCCCACGGGCGGGGGAAAGACGCTGCTTGCCGCCCACAGTGTGGGCGTGGCCGCCGATGCCTGTTTGCACAGGGAATATCCGTTCGTGCTGTGGCTGGTTCCGACCAACACCATACGCAGGCAGACGGTACAGGCGTTGCGGAATCCTTCCCATCCCTGCCGGGAAGCGCTGAGCGCGGCGTTTGGGATGCAGGGGGTGACGGTTTTCGACGTTGAGGATATCAACAACATCCGGCCTGCCGATATTTTCGGGACAACCTGCATTGTCGTTTCCACCATGCAGACGTTCCGGGTCGGGGAAAGCAACAAGGACGCCCGGAAGATTTACGGGCATAATGAAAACTTCGAGCAGCATTTTCAGCGGCTCTCCAGCACGGATTCCGATCTGGACAGGGGAGAGGACGGGCGTGTGCTGTATTCCTTTGTGAATATGGCGCATCAGTTGCGGCCTCTGGTGCTGGTGGATGAAGCGCACAAGATGATTTCCCAGCTTTCCGGCGAGGTGATGCGGCGGCTCAATCCGGCGTGCGTTATCGAATTCACGGCAACCCCCGTGGAAAGCAACGTGCTCTATCGGGTCTTTCCTTCCAGGCTGAAAGCGGAAGAAATGGTCAAACTGCCGTTCAACGTCGCTGAGCATCCGTCATGGGAAGAGGCGGTGCTGCGGGCGGTGGAGACAAGGAAGACGCTGGCCGGACTTGCCGCGAAAGACGAAAGGTATATCCGCCCGCTGGTGCTGTTCCAGGCGGAGAAGAAGAACCAGAGCTGCACAGTGGACAAGCTGAAGCGGTTTTTGCTGGATCACGATATCCCGGCGGCGGAAATAGCTGTTGCCACAGGTGAGCAGCGGGAACTGGACGCGCTGGATATTTTCAGCCGCGACTGTCCGGTGAACTATGTGATTACCGTGGAAGCCCTGAAAGAAGGCTGGGACTGTTCCTTTGCCTATGTGTTCTGCTCCGTGGCGAATATCCGTTCCGGCATAGACGTGGAGCAGCTTCTCGGGCGCGTGATGCGCATGCCGTATGCGCAGGCAAGAAAGGAGCCGCGCCTGAACATGGCCTATGCGCATGTGACGGCGCATTCCTTCAGCGAGGCGGCCGCCGCCATGTACGGCAGAATGCTGAACATGGGCTTCGGCGAGGATGAGGCGGCAGGTCAGATTCGGCAGCTTGAGCTGCCGGGCGTGGATACCGGGGGCAATTTTGAGAATACTCCCATCGGGCAATGGATGAGCGGCGGGAAAAGTGTTCCGCCGCTGGTTATCCCTCTGAAAAGAGCGCCGGACTTTTCCCAACTGGCGGAGGCCGCGGAAGGCATTGAGGTACGGAAGACGGAATCGGGGTTTGAGGTGGTCAGCAGCGGCATGATGTCGCGGGAAGCCGAAAACGTTGTCCTGGCCTGCGCGGCGGAAAGGCAGAGGGATGAAATACGGCGTGCAGTGGCGCTCCACCGCAGCGCCGTGGCCGCGCAACTGCCGAAGCCTCCGGCAAGCCGGGGGGTTCCCTTTGCCGTTCCCATGCTTCTGGTGGAAATGGATGGGGAACTGGAAATCCCGGAACCGGAACTTCTGGCCGGCGCATGGTCTCCGCTGGAGCTGCTTCGGGACGGGGAATGCCCGCTGGAAAGGGGGGAATTTCAGTTCGACGGCAAAGAGCATGTGTTCCAGTTCGATCTGGACGGAGAAAAGCTTGTCTGGCATCCCGTGGATTCCCATGAGCAGGGATGGCTGTATGCGCCCGAAGAAGGTCTGAGCGTGCGGGAGCTGGCGCGGAAGCTGGACAGAAAGTGCAGGTTCGACGATGTCGATCAGCCGGTCATGCTCGAGTTCTGCCGCCGCTGCGTGCAGGGATTGATGGATCGGGACGGCGTGGAGCTTTCCGACCTGTTTCTGGGAAAGGATGTGCTTGAGCGGTGTATTCGGGAAAAAATTGTCCGGCTGAGGGAAGAGGCGAGAAAACGTGGCTTTCAGCAGCTTTTGCTGTCGCCGTCCGCACGTGTGGAAGTTTCCTTTGATGCCGCTTTTTCCTTTCCGCGATACGGTTATGCCGAAAGTATCCCGCCCTATGCCGGGGCATACCGGTTCACGAAGCACTACTACGATCGGCCGCGTGATTTGAAGGCGTCCGGCGAGGAGTTCCGCTGTGCGCAGGCCATAGACCTTTGTCCCGCTGTGAAAACATGGGTGAGGAATGTGGACAGACAGGCAGGTTCCTTCTGGCTGCCGACTTCCAGCGACAGGTTCTACCCCGACTTTGCCGCCATGCTGAATGACGGGCGTATCCTGCTGGTGGAATACAAGGGCAAACATCTGCTGAGTAGTGACGATACCAGGGAAAAGCGGAATATCGGAGAACTGTGGGCGGAAAAAAGCCGCGGACGCGGGCTGTTCCTGCTGGTATCGGAAGACGTGCCGGAATTGACATTTGAGCGGCAAATGCGGGAATTGATGGGCTAGCTGTACACCCAAAGCCTGAGCAAGGAATTTCGCTTGTTTGACTTTTTTATCCGTCCGCCCTTCCGGCGGGGACAAGATGAGGTGTCGGAGGAGCCGCCCTTCATGCGCTATTCTCCTCCATGCGCGTCAGAACACGGCTCGATGCGTTGCCCCGCGCTATCGGCCAGCCCGGCCAGCAGGCAGTCGTTGTTCTCATTACAGCGCAGTACAGCATAGTGTGCATCTTCATAGAACCGGGCCATTCCTTCCTCGAAGTAATAGCGGCGGGGCAGGCGCAGACGGGCACTGCGGGGGCTGTTCCGTTCCGTGCGCAACGCCGGAGCCGGAACGCCGTTGCAGCTTTTGCCCTGCACAAAATGCTCCGGATCGGCGCGGGCAATGCCCTGTTCATCAGGTATCAGCGGAAGGCAGCCGTTTTTGTCGATTTGGAATTGCCGTTCCAGATCGTATTCCAGCGTCATGTAGTCGCCCAGCATGAAGGCGCGTGGATCGCGCGGCGCAAGGGCAAGAAGAATCTCTCTGCCGTCACGCAGCAGGGCGCGCCGATCTGAAATTGCCAGAGAAAACAGGATGGGCAGGATCAGACTTGTCGCGACAAGCGGTGCGGCGCGGCGGAAGAAGACTGAGCGCGGAAGAAGGACGGGATTATCGCCGGATTCGGTATCGCTCTTGCTGTTGGCGGAGGCGGAACGGGAACCGCGTTCAAGAACCATTCCGCCGAAAACCAGACAAAGGCCGGGAATGCCCATACTCAGCACCTTGGCGGAAAAGGGCAGGGCAAGATGATAATAAAAGGAGACGAGGCTTGCGGCGAGCAGAAGCAGGCCGGTGCAGAACAGGGGGAAGCTGTGCCATGCCTTTTTTTCCCTGTGCTGTGCGAATCTGCCGATAAGCATGAGGTTCAGGGCAAGCAGTGCTTCCGCCGGGGCAAACGACCAGGCCGGCAGCAGAGATGCCGCTCCGGCGGCAAGCGATGCGGGATGAGGAAATCCCGGCGTTCCGCGTGGAGGCAGGGCGCGCCATGCGAACAGGACAAGATTGGCGGCGCAAAGCGAACGCAGGAGAACCGGCGGGAAAAGTGCCTGTTCTGGAAATTTGTCTATGAGTGCAACGGAGCCCGCGAACAACGGCGTCTGCCCGATGAACGCCCAGAGGCACGCGAATGCGGCGGGCCGCAGCGCGGCGGAAGAAACGCGGCCCCAGGCGACGGCGACAAGGGGCAGAAAGCAGGCAATGCCGAACGAGCATGCAACAAGAATGATGTATTCCGGCGGCAGAAAATGGCGTATGCAGAAGAGCGTGGTGAGCAATGGCCAAAGTGCCGCCCCAAAGCGGAGCGGCATGCAGTTCAGAGCCGCATACAGGGCAATTGCCGCCGCCCATATGTACGCGATGAGGATCGGGGTCGGGAATTCCGTCAGGCCGTAATGGAAAAAGGCGGCCCCTGCCGCGGCCACCACCGGGGAGAAGGTCAGAAGAAAGACGCCGCGTCCCCTTATGCGCCACAGAAGTGCGCCTGTCGCCATATATACGGCGCCCAGGCCGAGGCCGGCCTCTTGCGAGGTGATGGCGAAGAACAGAACGCTCAGGACGGTGAAAAAAATCGCTGAGACACCCCCTCCCAGTCCGGCCAGGATCAGGGGAAAGAGATGCGGAAGGGCGGCGCGGGCGTTCTGTTGCCGGGGCGCATGTGCGGCTGTTTCCGTTTCCTTTTGAAATGCGGGCGTCAGAGCTGTTTTCTCCTCAGGGTTGCGGAGCGCCCGCGGCAGGCTGCGGGCGAGAAAGGCCGTATAGGCGATGTTGGCGAGAGTGAACAGGAAAATCACCGGAATCAGATTCTCCGTGCCCGCTTCAAATATCCAGCGGGTGAACAGGGAATTGAGCAGGACAAGACCGGCCAGACTCAATTCACACAGGGCGAGGGCATGACGCCTGTGCAGGGCCGGAACCAAAATAGCGGCAAGCACCGCAGGCCCGGTCAGGAGCCGTGGAAGGGGAGGAGAGCCAAATTCGGAGAAGACGAGATGGAAGGAAAGGAGGCTTGCCTGTGTTATCAACAGCGTCAGCGGCAGGGCCAGCCATGAGTTCAGACTCCCGCTGCGCCGCAACAGGCGAGGCGGAAGGAGGGCGATGCAGCAGAGAGCCGCATTGACAACCAGCGCGGGCAGAGGGCGGGAGAGATAAGCGTCGTAAATATCCAGCCCGAAGCGGGGCAGGGCGGCGGCAACGATCAGAATCGCCCATAAATTCCACAGGCAGGCCGTGCGCCGGAGCAGGAGAAGGGGAAGCATGCTGGCGGCCCAGACCAGACACAAATCCTGTTCTGTTGCTCCGCTTTGGAAAATCTGTCCGAATACGGCCCAGAACATGCCGATACACATGCAGGAGGCGAGCAAGGCCAGTGAAGCGGGAAGCGGGGTATTCCGGCGCTCCGCGGCAAGGGAAAGCCCTGTGCAAAGCAGAAAACCGCCTGTGGCGAGGGAAAATTTTACCACATCGGCCAGCTTGTGCCAGTTCCAGGCGAAAAAACAGATCGCGGCGGCCAGACAAAGGGCTGTACCCGCGGCCAGCAGCAGGCGTCCCGTCCATGCGGCAGGAGAAAGTGAATCGGCAAAGCGTGACGTTTCAGACATACCGTCTCCACAGAGGATGTTGTACACGGGCATATTTCCATTGGATTTTCATGGATGCAACACTTCATTTACGGCGTCAATCTCCGGTTTCAGACGTGAATCCCGCAGGGAATCTGAGTTCTCGCCACACGTTCCATGACCTGCCGCGATGTGGTGGAAGAACACATCAGGGGGCCGGATCTCGGCACGGACGATTATCTGGTCAAACCCTTTGAGACAGGCGAACTGCTGGCGCGGATGCGCGCCGTGCGCCGGAGAAGGGACGGGGCCTCCTCTCCGATTCTGTCCAACGGGAGATTTTGCTGAATCCCGCAGCGCATGAACTGCGCTCTCCCCTGACGGCGCTGTCGCTCCAGGCGGAAGCCGGGAAAATAGACCTGGGCGTCACCAGCCGGGAGGATATCGTGGTCAGGGTTCCTCCCCATGCCGTCGAGGCGGTGCTGAAGAATCTGGTGGACAATGCCATCCGCTACACGCCGGAAGGAGGCAGGGTCGACCTGCATGCGGGATATGAACAGGGCGTCCCCGTCATGATCGTATCGGATACGGGGCCGGGCATACCCGAGGAAGAGCTCGGGCGCGTCTTCGATCCCTTTTACCGCTGCATGGGGAATGCCGTTTCCGGTTCCGGTCTGGGACTTTCCATTGTCAGGACGCTGGTGGAGTCCTGGGGCGGGAGCGTCAGTCTTGAAAATCTGCATGATGGAAGAAAGACCGGCCTCAGGGCCAGAGTCCGTTTTCCCGCCTGGACGGGGAGGGAGTAGTGCTCTTTTTGTGAAACTGTAGCGGATTCTCTGGACTTGTTGACGATTCTGTGCTTCACTGTGAAAGGTTTCAGGACTGTCATGCGGGCGTCTTTCACGAAACTCCTCGTCAAGACGCTGTCCGTCCTTCTCCGCTGTTGCGGCCCGCTCGCGGGCCGGTCTTTGCGCGTGGAGGGCGGCAACACTCCACCAAGAGGACAACTCTATGGCAAGCATCAGGCTCGATCAGGTTCGGGACGCGGGCTTCCTTCATGAAGTGGAAGAAGAAAGCGGCCAGAACATTTCCACCTGCTACCAGTGCGGCAACTGCACCGCCGGGTGTCCCGGCGCCGGTTTCTACGACCGGCAGGTGAGTCAGATCATGCGGGCCGTGCAGCTTGGTCTGAAAGATGAAGCTCTGCGCAACAGATCGTTGTGGCTTTGTCTTTCCTGTTCCACCTGCACCGCGCGCTGTCCCAACAACATTGATGTGGCCCGCGTCATGGAGACGCTGCGTCACATGGCCCGGCGCGAAGGCCTGGTCCAGGATCGGCCCATCGAGTCGTTCTGGAAGTCCTTCCTCGATACGGTGAAGCTGACCGGCCGTTCTTTCGAGATCGGCGTCATGGCCGATTACATGATGCGCACCGGCCGGGGCTGGGGCAACATGGACATGGCTCCCGCCGCGCTGCTCAAGGGCAAGCTGCCCTTCCTGCCCAGCTGCATCCGGGGCCGTGACGAAGTCGCCCGCATCTTCAAGCGTTACGCTGAAACGAAGAAGGAGGGCCAGCAGTGAAACTCGCCTATTATCCCGGCTGTTCCGGCCACGGCACGTCAAAGGAGTACGAATCCTCCACCCGCGCCGTGTGCAGGGCCCTCGGCCTTGAATTCGCTGAAATAGAAGACTGGAGCTGCTGCGGCTCCACTCCGGCTCATGCCATGGACACCGTGCTGTCCGGGGCCTTGGCCGCCCGCAATTTCAAGCAGATCGCGCTTACCGGCGCGGAGGGCGTGGTGACGCCCTGTCCGAGCTGCCTGGCCAACCTCAAGCTGGCCCGCCACCGTATGCAGGATGCCGCGTTCAAGGCCAGAGTGGACGCGCTGCTGGATTCCCCCACGGTCGAAAATGCGGAGGCCCTGCCCGAAACGTATTCCGTATTGCAGATCATTCTGGAGCAGATCGGGCCGGAAGCCATCAGGGCCCGCGTGACGCGCCCGCTGGAGGGCGTGAAAATCGCCACCTATTACGGGTGCCTGATGAGCCGCCCCGCCGACGTGATGCAGTTTGACGATCCGGAGAATCCTACCGCCATGGACAAAATCATGGAGGCTCTCGGGGCCGAGGTGGTGGATTTTCCGCTCAAGACGGAATGCTGCGGCGCGGCCATGGGCGTGGCCCGGCAGGACGTGACCGGTTCGCTTTCCGGCCGCATTCTGGCCACGGCCAGAAGTTTCGGCGCGGACGCCGTGGTGACGGCATGCCCGCTCTGCCACATGAATCTGGACTTGCGGCAGGGGCAGGCGGAACGTCAGATGCGTCTCAAGTTCAGGCTGCCCGTGTTCTACTATACGCAGCTCATGGGGCTGGCCTTCGGCCTGCCCGATGAGACTCTCAAGCTGGACAAGCTCGCCGTGGACCCCGCGCCTTTCCTCCAGCTCGTCGCCAGACGCCGCAAGGCGCGGATCGACGCCGCGGCCGAGGCGGCCCGCGCCGCGATGGAAAAGGCTGAATCCGAAGAAGGAGCCGCGTCATGAAGATAGGCGTTTTTGTCTGCCATTGCGGCAGCAATATTGAAGCCACGGTGGACACGGCCGAGGTGGCGCGCATTGCGCTGACCTATCCCGACGTGGCTCATGCGGAAGATTCCATGTACACCTGCTCCGAACCGGGGCAGGACAATATCGTGAATGCCATCAAAAAGTATGGTCTGGACGGCGTGGTGGTGGCCTCCTGCTCGCCGCGCATGCACGAGCAGACCTTCCGCCGCACGGTGGAACGCGCTGGGCTGAACCGGTACATGTTTGAAATGGCCAATATCCGCGAGCATGTGTCGTGGATCGGCAAGGATCGCGAGGCCAACACCAACAAGGCCGCCGAACTGGTGCGGCTGGCGGTGGAAAAGCTGCGCCGCGACGCGCCCCTGCATTCCAAGCAGTTCGACGTGACCAAGCGCGTGCTGGTTATCGGCGGCGGCGTGGCGGGCATTCAGGCCGCGCTGGACTGCGCGGACGGCGGCATTGAAGTGGTGATGGTGGAGCGTGAAAGCACCATCGGCGGCAAGATGGCCAAGCTGGACAAGACCTTCCCCACGGTGGACTGTTCCAGCTGCGTGCTCTCGCCCAAGATGGTGGACGTTGCCCAGCACCCGAAAATCAAGCTCTACGCCTATTCCGAAGTGGAGAGCATCAGCGGTTTTGTAGGCAACTTCACGGTGACCATCCGCAAAAAGACCGCGTATGTGGACTGGGACAAATGCACCGGATGCGGAACCTGCACCGAGAAATGTCCGGCCAGGCATTCGCCCGACCCCTTCAACGAATGTGTGGGCGAGACCACGGCCATCAATATTCCCTTCCCGCAGGCCATTCCCAAGAAGGCCGTGATCGACGCGCGTTACTGCCGCAAGCTCACCACGGGCAAATGCGGCGTGTGCGCCAGGGTGTGCCCCACCGGAGCCATCAATTACGAAATGAAGGACGAGATCGTCACCGAACAGGTGGGCGCGGTGGTCGCGGCCACAGGGTACGATCTCATGGACTGGACGATCATGGGCGAATACGGCGGAGGCCGCTTCCCCGATGTGATCACCAGCCTTCAGTACGAGCGCATGCTCTCCGCCAACGGCCCCACCGCCGGGCACATCAAGCGTCCTTCGGACGGCAGGGAACCCGGGGTGGTGGCCTTCATCCAGTGTGTGGGCTCGCGCGACCGCTCCATCGACCGCCCCTACTGTTCGGGCTTCTGCTGCATGTACACGGCCAAACAGGCCATTCTGACCAGGGATCACATGCCGGAGTCGCGCTCCTTCGTGTTCTACATGGATATCCGCGCGCCGGGCAAGATGTATGACGAGTTCACCCGCCGCGCGGTGGAGGAATACGGCGTGCAGTATGTGCGCGGCCGAGTTTCCGCCATCCAGCCCATCCGGCGCGCTGACGGCAGCCTGGGCTATATCCTGCGCGCCGCCGACACCCTGCTCGGCGAGCCGGTGGAAGTGGAAGCGGATATGGTGGTGCTGGCCGTGGGCATCGAGGGCGCGCACGGGGCCGGGGAACTGGCCGAAAAACTGCGCATCTCCTACGACAAGTACGGCTTTTTCATGGAGCGCCATGTCAAGCTGGCCCCGGTGGAAACCAACACGGCGGGCGTGTATCTTGCGGGCGTGTGCCAGGGGGCCAAGGACATTCCGGCTTCCGTGGCGCAGGGAAGCGCGGCCGCGGCCAAGGTGCTTTCGCTGTTCTCCAGGGACAAGCTGGAAAACGATCCGCAGATCGCGCAGGTGGATATCAAGCGCTGCGTGGGCTGCGGCAAGTGCGTGGACGTGTGCCCCTACGGCGCGATCAAGAAAATAGACTTCCGCGGTCAGCCCAAGGCCGAGGTGGTGGAAACCGTGTGTCAGGGCTGCGGCGTATGCAACGCCACCTGCCCGCAGGGCGCGATTCAGGTTTCACATTTCACGGACAACCAGATTCTCGCGGAGGTTAACGCCCTATGTCAGTTCTGAGCGGCAAAGAGCTCCGTATCGTGGGCTTTCTGTGCAACTGGTGTTCCTACGGCGGGGCGGATACAGCGGGTACGGCCCGCGCCGCCCAGCCCACGGACCTGCGCATTATCCGCGTCCCCTGTTCGGGGCGCGTCAATCCTCTTTTCGTGCTCAAGGCGCTGATGAACGGCGCGGACGGCGTGCTGGTTTCCGGCTGCCACCCCCGCGACTGCCATTATTCCGCCGGCAACTTCTATGCCCGCCGCCGTCTGGAAATCCTCAAGGAATTCCTGCCCATCGTGGGCATTGACCCGGCCCGTTTCGAGTACACCTGGGTTTCCGCTTCCGAAGGCCAGCGCTGGAAGGAGGTGGTCACCTCCTTTACCGAGCGCATTCACAGGCTCGGACCCGCGCCGAAGTGGGCGGACGTGACCCCGCGTTACGACATGCCCTTTTCCGCGCCGGAAAACCGTCTGGAGCCGATCCGTCCGCTGGGCTGCGGCGCGAATCCCTCCCTGCCCGAACTCAGGGAAAGCATCAAGAAGGCTCTGGCCGAAGGCCTTGAAGGGGTTCTCGGCTGGAAGGCCGGTTTCGACCCGCTGCATGTGGAACCTGTGTTCATGCAGACCCCGGAAGAAGTGGATCATCTGGTCTGGGGACCCTTCAACGTCCACAACCTCGCCAACTTCCTGCCCCAGTACAAGGGCCGCAGGATCGGCGTGGTGGTCAAGGGCTGTGACAGCAAGGGCGTGATCGAGCTGCTGGCCGAGAAGCTCATCGACAAGGATGACGTGACCATCTTCGGCATGGGCTGCAACGGCACCGTGGATCTGAACCGTGTGCTGGAAAAATTGCCCGAGGGCGCGTCCGTTGAGGATGTGAAGTGTTCCGGCAACACCATCAGGGTGACGGCGGGCGGCCAGGAATACACGGTGTCCATGCAGGACGCCGCGCAGGACAAATGCCGTCAGTGTACCAATCCCAATGCGGTGCTGTCCGACGTGTTCGTCGGCCCCAGAGTGACGGAGCCCATGCCCCCCGCCGACGGCCGTTCCGGCGCGCTGCGCTTCCTTGACGAACTCTCGCTGGAAGAACGCATGGGCTTCTGGAAAGGCCAGATGGAACGCTGCATCAGCTGCCATGCCTGCCGCAGCGCCTGCCCCATGTGCGTGTGCCGCGATCACTGCGTTTCCGACGCGCGCGATCCCGCCTGGCTGACCAGGGAAGACGATGTTGTGCAGAAGCTCTTCTTCCAGCTTATCCACGCCCAGCATCTGGCCGGGCGCTGCACGGGCTGCGGCGAGTGCCAGCGGGCCTGCCCCATGGGCATCCCTGTTTTCGCGCTCAAGCAGCAGTTCGGCCGCAAGATCAAGCAGATCTTCGGCTACGGCGCGGGCATGGACGTGAACGGCGTGCCGCCGCTGCTCGCCTACCAGGTGGAAGAACCCAACATCAAGGAGCATGAGCTGTCATGAGCACCTTCTACTTTGCCGCTCCGGACGCCCTCCTTGGCTGGCTGAAAAAGCTGGCCGCGGATTATCGCGTGCTGGCTCCCCGCAGGGAAGGCCGCAGCGTGATGTTCCGTCCCCGCACGGCGGACGAACTGACGGATATGGACGAACTTCTGCGCCGCGCCACGGCGTCCCCCAAGGGTGCGGTCATTCCCCACAGTGAAACTCTGGTGCGTTTTTCTTCGACCAAGGACGCCGAAAACCCGGCCAGGCTGGATACCACGCTGGACGCGCCCTGCGGCGATGTTCCCACTGTGCTGTTCGGCTGCCGTCCCTGCGACGCCAGGGGTTTTGTGGTGCTGGATCGCCCCTACCTTGAAGGCAGGTTCAAGGATCCGTACTACGCCGCCAGGCGTGAAGCCCTGGTGATCATTGCCCAGGCCTGCCCCACGGCGTTTTCCACCTGTTTCTGCCATTGGGTGGGCGGTTCTCCCGCCGGACGCGAGGGTTCCGATATCCTGTTCACGGCCGTGGACGGCGGCTTTGTGCTGGAATCCGTAACGGAAAAGGGCGCAAAGCTGCTTGAGGCGGCTGGCTTCGCCTCCGGCGAGGACAGAAGGAACGAGGCGGAAGCCGCGCACAGGAAGGCGGAAGCCTCGCTCGGTGCGCCCAGCACTCTGGAGAATATTCCGGCCAGAGTCGCGGCCCGCTTCCGTGATGAGGCCTTCTGGATCAAGGAAACGGAAAAGTGCCTGTCCTGCGGGGCCTGCACCTATCTGTGCCCGACCTGCCAGTGCTTCACCATCACCGATGAAGGGTCGCAGCTTGACGGGCGGCGTATCCGCAGCTGGGATACCTGCATGTCTCCGCTGTTCACGCTGGAAACCAGCGGACACAATCCCCGCACGGAAAAGTTCAAGCGCATGCGCAACCGCATCAGCCACAAGTTCAGTTATTATCCGCAGAGCTACGATGGGGAATACTCCTGTGTGGGCTGCGGACGATGCGTGGTGAGCTGTCCCATCTCCCTGGATATCAGGCAGGTTGTGAAGCACGCCGTGGAAGGCGCGCCGGAAGCAGTTGCGGAAGCCGCGCCCGTACCGGCCCCGAAACCCGCTCCCGCCAGGGTGAAGGCTTCTTCGGCGGCGTCCGAACCGGCATCCCCGGCCGGTGAGCCGAAGGCAGCTCCCGGGGCCGAAGCCGCGCCCAAAGCGTCCGCGAAGTCCGAAGCCAGGCCCAGGACGGGCGGCAAGTCCAAGTCCGGCAAAAAATCCCGCTAGGGCGGTGAGGAATCATCATGAGTGAACATCATTGCACTTGCCACGGCAATAATCCCTACCTGCCCGAGGTGGCCACGGTGGTGGAAACCGTGCAGGAGACGCCCACCATCAAAACCATTCGCGTGCGTTTTGACAACGAGGAAGCGTGGGAGAAATTCCGCTACGAACCCGGCCAGGTCGGACAGCTTTCCGTATTCGGCGCGGGCGAATCCACGTTCGTCATCAACACTCCGCCGTCCTGCCGGGACTATATCCAGTTCTCCGTCCTGCTGGCAGGCGAGGTGACCCATGCCATTCACAAGCTTCAGGCCGGGGACAAGGTGGGGGTGCGCGCTCCTCTGGGCAACTGGTTTCCCTATAATGACTGGAAAGGGAAAAACGTGTTCTTCGTTGGCGGCGGCATCGGCATGGCCCCCATCCGTACCATCATGCTCCATCTGCTGGAACATGCCTCGGATTACGGCCAGATCAGCCTGCTCTACGGCGCGCGCTCTCCGCAGGACATGGCCTATCAGGCCGATCTGCCCGGCTGGCTGTCGCATGAACACCTCAAGACCACGCTGACCATCGACCGCGAGGCCGAGGGCTGGCCCCACAAGGTGGGCCTGATTCCCAATGTTCTGAAGGAAATCGGTCCCAGGCCGGACAACACCATCGCCGTGCTGTGCGGCCCGCCGATCATGATCAAGTTCACCCTGGCGGCCTTCCAGGAACTGGGGTTCAAGGACGAGAACATCGTCACCACCCTGGAACGGCGCATGAAATGCGGCATCGGCATCTGCGGCCGCTGCAACATCGGCGGCAAGTACGTCTGCCTTGACGGGCCTGTGTTCACCCAGGCCCAGCTCAACCAGCTGCCGCCGGAAATGTAACATGCAGGGGGAGGCTTTGCCTCCCCTGACCTCATCGGCAGGGGCATCATGCCCTGCATCCTCATCCAGACACACTGGCCGGAAAAGCATGCTTTTCCGGCCAGTGTGTCTGGAGTATGCTGCCTTGAAAATGTTCAGAGCCTTTTGCGTTATTTTGGGCAAGACGAGGGGACATTGAGGATGGCAAAAATGCCGGGTGCTGCCATGATCGCTGCAGCAAGTATGGCGGCCTGATAACTTCCGGAGAGAGAATGCAGGCATCCTCCCGCGAATGGCCCGGCAAAGCCGGCGATGATAAATACCGTTGCCGTCATTCCGACATTGTTCTCCAGATGAGCCGGACCGAAACTGGACGCAATATAGGCTGAGAACTGTGGTATGGTTCCGCCGAAGGACAGAGCGATAAGCGCCACGCCAGGCAGGATTCCGGCAAGGACGGAGCCCGTGGGCGGAAAGGCCAGGAACAGAAGGCCGGCTATCATGCAGAACACATCGGCGAGCATGGCGAAGCGAAAGCCCTTCGCGTCGAACAGTGAGCCGAAGAGCAGGCGTCCGAGTCCGTTGATCACCGCGCAGATACCCATGACCAGCCCGGCCTGTGCGGGAGACGCTCCCCGTTCAATGGCGCAGGGCACTATGTGGCCGATGATCATGAGGCCGCCCGTCTGGATGGCAAGAGCCCATATCCACACCAGACGGAAGTTTTTCGTTTTTATCATCTGCAGGGTGGTGAGGCTTTCTGTCCGGACTTTGGATGTGACTTCATGCGGGACGGCGGCCGCTGCGGGATACTTCAGAAAGGCGCTGGCAGGCAGAGCGCCGGCCAGGATCAGCGCGGCCATGAAAAGCAGTGTGGCTGAAACTCCCATGATGTCGATGAGCGTGGCCGCGAGTCCGGAACCGAGCAGAAGAGTGCCGAACGCCAGGGAAAAGGCCATGATACCGCAGACAAGGCCGCGCTGCTGCGGATACCAGCGCACGCTCACGGCAATGGGAACAATATTGCCCATGCCTATGCCGAATCCTGCCACTCCGCCATAAGCAAGAATGATCTGCCATGGAGCCGAGGCGAAGGAGGAGGCGGCCAGCCCCAGAGCAAGCATGAGTTCGCCGAGAGCAGCCGTGGCGCGCGGTCCCAGACGACGCATGATGACGCCGCCGGACATCATGCCGAGGCCGAAAAAGACCAGAATGGCTGTGAAGACCAGCGAGGTCTGCGGGCGGGTCCAGCCGGTGCCTTGCTCAAGGGGAAGCATGAATACCGACCAGGAGTACAGCGTGCCGTTGAGGAAGGAAAGAAGCGCTCCTGCCAGCAGAACGGAACGTCCGGGGCGGGAAAATTCAGGAAACATGATGGGAGCCTCATGTCGGTAACTGTTGAGTGATGCCGCGCAGTCCCTTTAAGCGGCTCTGCCAGGATTTGCGGGGGGATGACCCTCAATCGCGGCAAAAAGGGCAAAGGAGGGGCGACAGACCGGCAGAGGGCCGTCAGAGCAGAGTAATGCGTTCTCTGTTCACGGTAAGACAGCCCTGAGCCTGGAGCTTGCGCAGCATGCGGTTGATCGTCACACGGTGGACGCCCAGATGTTCGGCAAGCTCCTGCTGGGACATGGTGATCGTGGAAACTCCATCCTGCTCGGCAGCCGAGGATTCCAGCAGGCGCATCAGGCGCGACAGATTGTCATCATAGGCAGTTTTCAGCAGGGTAGAGCCGAAGCAGCGCATCTTTTGGGCAATGCTGCGAAAAAGGCAGTGACGAAAATCCGGATCTCCGCCCAGCAGCCTGATGACGGTGGAGCGGGAGAATGCAATCAAGGTGATATCGGTGAGGGTTTCCACCTGAAATGAAAGGGGAAGTTCGGCAAGAAAGCGAACATCACAGACAAAGTTGCCCTGAAGGATGGTAAACGGAACCAGCCGTTCAGATTCTTCGGAGAGTTCAACAATACGAACACTTCCGGATAGAATATAGTAAAGTTTTTCCGGAACGGTTCCCATTTCAAATATGATTTGTTTCTTCTTGAAATGAATAACTTCTCCGAGAGAAATAAGTCTGGAAGATAAGGGAAGATCCGATGCAAAGACGATGTTGTCTGCCTGCTGACTGGTCATGCAGCCCTCCGGAGGAAAGGGCCGGAAGGCGTGCGGACTGCCCCCCGGCCGGTTTCTCAGGCACGTTTTTCCCGCCATTCCGTATGGATTCTGCCGTCTTCCCTCCATATCTGCAGGAACTTGTCGGCAAGAAGCGGGTTGGTGAAGGGATAGTCTGAACGCTGGTGCAGGGCGCGGCTTTCCTTTCTTTCCAGCGCGCCGTGCATGATGATCTCGCCCACATCCATGAGGTCGAGGGTTTCCATGGCGCGCATGAGCGTATGAGAGCAGGGTGTCCTTACCTCGTCAAGCATGGTACGGCGAAGATCGCCAAGGTACTTGAGTCCGGCGTTGAGCAGCGTCTCCGAACGCACATGATACGGAGCTGCCGGAGCGTAGCCGGACATGATCTGCTGCAGGGCAAGATTGGCTTCTTTCCAGTCCGCGCCGGATTCCCGGTCCATGAAGGATGAACAGATTTCCACGCAGCGGCGCACCGGGGCATCGTCGACAGAAAACTGTTCATGTTCATGCCCTGTTGCCCATTCGGCTGCGGACACGCCGCAGCTTGAACCGAAAACCGCCGCCCCGGCAATGCCGCCCCGGAAGTTGCCGATGGTGTCCCCGGCGGCGTAGAGTCCGGGGACGCTGGTGGCTCCGGTAACCTCGATATCGAAGCCGCGGGAAAAGATATGAGGTTCGTACTGCTGAAATTCGATGGCGTGTTTGCGTGGATCGATGCCCTTCCTGTCCATGTAGTCCAACTGGCTGGTAAGACCTTCGCTGACGAGTCCGTTGCGCATGTAGGCATGGCCTTCTTCGGAAAGACCGGTGAAGTCCAGATAGGAAGGGCCGGAGCCGTTACGGATGACATCGGTGAACGAACTGTGCCAGATGTCGGAGGTCATGTCGCCGTACATGATGTCGGGTTTGGTGACGAAGGGGCCGAGGGGCCTGCCGTCGGGGTAGCGGTAGACGCCGGCCCATGTGGCCTTGCCGCAGCGGGCAAAGTATTTGGTGCCCGCGTGGCGGTTCGGTATCTCAAGGTTCACCATGCGCGCGCCGATGCGCCATCCCTGGGCCAGAGCTCCGGCACAGCTGGGGCAGTACGCCTGATTGAACATCCAGCCGGGAGAGGCTTCGTTGTTGTAAAGGCGGGTGGTGCAGCCGGTGGCCATGATGACGGCCCTGGCCTGCGCTATTTTGAGTTCCGGCTCCATGTTTCCGGTGTTCAGGAGTATGGCGCCGCTGACCCCGGCTCCGCCGCGCAGCAGTTCAATGGCCGGGTGATGGTTGAGGAAGCGCACGCCGCGTTTTTTTGCTTCGGCCACAAGTACGGCCTTTTGATTGTGTCCGCTGTATTTCAGCCAGATCTTCGGACGGCCGGGGAAGGCGTGCCCGGAGCAGTGCCATGTGCCGGATGGTTTCATGTTTATGCCCCACTCATGCCACTCCCTGACGATATCAAAGGCATGTTCCATGTGGTAGCGGATCATGCGTCCTTCGCCGCACAGGGCGGTCTGGCTGTTGGCGACTTCCCTGATGGCCACGCTGATGTCGCCATGCAGCTCGGGAACATGGCAGAGGAAATGATCATTGCCGGTCGCGCCGGAGCCGCCGCGCAGGACATGGGCTTTCTCCGCGATCAGAACGTCCGCGCCCTTGTCGGCAGCGCGGATGGCCGCCATAAGTCCGGCAATGCCGCCGCCGATGACAAGAATGTCTGTTTTTATAATGGATGAGATATTCATGTGTTCTCCCTTGGTTTATTGCCGATGCAGACTTGAGGACTCCACATGCAGCATCATGAAGGGGATGGGGATGCGCAGCTCAACAGCCCCGCGGGGGCAGTCAAGAACGCAGGAATTGCAGTGCCAGCACTCTTCACCGAAAAGAATCCGGGGCACCTTGTCTTCCCCGGGAATATGGCGGAATACCTGAGTGGGGCAGATGTCGGCACAGGTGCCGCAGCCGACGCACAATTCACGATGGATGACGGGAGGCATGTTTTTCTCCTTTTGTTATCGGGTGGAAAGAGAGGGGACGTCGGGAAAGGCTATGGGGCCGAGGAGCCAGCAGCATCCGAAGACGATAATGGCTCCGGCTATGCAGATAAACAGACCGAGCTTTGCATAATCCTGCATGGAGGCATGTCCCATGGCGCCGGAAATGCTCACGGCAATGGGAGTGGAGGAGAAGGGAAACATGACGCCGATATTGGACACCATGCCGATGCTCAGTGCCGCGGCGACAGGATTGAAGCCGAAGGCGCAGCCGAGATTGATGACAATGGGGGTGAATACGGCCATCACGGCCAGATTGTTGACCAGTTGCGAGAGCAGCGCGGAGATGAGGACAATGACGAACCAGACGAGCGTGCCGGAAACATTGCCCAGCAGGTCTTTCAGAATATCGGAAAGCCACTTGTCCACACCGCCGGTCTGGAGAGCGTCGCCGATGACAAGGCCGCCGAGCAGCATGCACATGATGCTCCATCCAATATTTTTCTGAGCCTGTGCCCAGTTCATGGCAAAGACGAGTCTGCCGCTTTCCCTGTCAATGCCGCGGGGAATGACGAAGAGCGCCACTCCGGCAAGAAAGGCGACGCCGGGCACGCTGAGCGCTCCCTTGAGCGCCGGGATGCCGGAAGCGTCGGCTATGGTCGGGCCTGCTATCCAGAAGAACAGGGCTGCAAGCATGACCACAACGGCAATGTGTTCGTAACTGGAAACAGGGCCAAGTTCCTCCAGTTTCCTTGTCAGGTAGGCTCTGGGCACAGGCAGGGAGTCTTTTTCCCTGTCTGTGGCGGGGAAGAGGAGTCTGGCGATGAAAAAAAGCGCAAACAGACACAGAACGGCGGCGGGCAGGCCGATCAGTGTCCACTGCCAGAATTCAATCTGATAGTGGGCGAACTTGTCCACATAGCCGATGGTGATGAGGTTGGGGGCTCCTCCCAGCGGACTGCCTATGCCGCCGTAACATGAGGCCATGCCTGCCACCATGCACATGACGCGTATCAGGTTGCTTTGTCCCGGCCTGATGTCCAGACCGTCGGCCGTGGCCACGGCAATGGCGGTAAAGAGCACCGCCAGCGGTATATTGGGCACCACCACGGAAAGCAGACCGCAGGAAAGGCCGAAGATGATGAGGAAACGGGCAGGGTTGTTGCCTACAATGGGGCGGCTCATGCACCAGTAAGCGTAACGCTGGATGAATCCGCTTTCTGTCCATGCGCCGATGAGCAGCGTGGAACCGAGGATGATCATGATCATCGAGCCGCCGAAGTTCTTGAACAGAGCCAGAGGAGCGGCCACACCCAGCACAGTGTAGATGGCGATTGAAAGAAGGCCGGTGCCCGCCAGAGAAAAGATATCCAGCATCCACCACGCCACGATCCAGGCTGTGCCGGCTATGGCCCGCATGCCGGTGTCGGGCAGTCCTTCCGGCTGGGGCAGGATGAGAATGAGCAGGCACAGCAGAGGACCGCTCAGAATTTTGAGAATCTGGGACTGTAAGGACCGTTTGGTTGCGGAAGCTGCGTTCGACATACGTCTTCACCCCAGGTGCTGAAAGATATTGATCGGGAGAACGAATTTTCTCCTGCCATATGTTATAAAAAAAACAAATTGCACGACTTGTATCCAGTGCAGTTGTTACAGAAGTGTGTTATTTGTATGTTGTTTTTATAATATATTGATAATATTGATATATTATTTGAGATAGCTTCGTTCCCGGACGCCCCGAGGGGCGAGCGGTCTTTCTCCGTGGGCAGGGGGAAGAGATGTTCTGGCGAACGGCCATTTCAGGCATTGCTTAAGAGAACTGACGTGTATAATTATGCTTTTTCAGCAAGGAAAGCTGCTTGTTCCGATATGTTCGGTTGTTGTATTGATTGAAAAATCACAAAAGGTGCTGTTGATTCATGACATTTGCAGCGATACAGAATAACGGGCAGGCGGGAGCTGAATGTTATCGCGCAAAGGCAAAGCGTCCGTTTTTCCGGCAGAGTGCCGTGATGAAAGTTTCAGGCAGCGCTTCCTGATTTCTTATTTTTTATAGGGAAAAACATGTGCAGGAAAGTTGTGGAAGTTGTCGCCGCTCTGATCTGGCGGGGAGGCAGGTTCATGATCTGCCGCCGTCCGGCGCACTTTCTGCCGGAGAAGGTTTTTTCTCCCTGTGTGCATACAGCTCAAGCATGGCCGTGAGTTTATCCTGCAGTTCACGGCGCAGCCAGGCAGGACTCAGCACTTGCGCGTGTTCCCCGAAGCCCAGAACCCAGGCCAGCAGTTCCTGCCGGCTGCGGGCTGTGAGGGAAAGTGTGACGGACGTATCCTTATGGACGGTAATATGCTGATCTTCGCTCCACCTGCGTTCTGCAACATAGGTGGAGACTGCCGGGCTGAAGCGGATACGGGCCTTGAAGGGGTCCCCTTCAAGGAGGCCGAAGGCCCCGGAAGAAGCATCCTCCGCAGGAGGAAGCTGTTCCGAAGAGCGGCGGGTCATGGTCACTGCGCGCAGGCGATGCAGGGCCAGCGTTGTCGGCGTGTCATAGAGCGTCTCCACCCGGCCTTTATCCGTGACCACCCAGCCGCGCACAAAGAAGGCCTCGTGATAGACTTCAAGCAGCATGGGGGCGTAATCGTATTCCTTTTCATCCGCGCTCAGGGAAGACTGATAGCGAACGGAACAGACACGGCGATCACGCAGGGCGTGCAGTATGGTGTCCAGCATATGCTGAAAGGGGGTATAATCAATATAGCCCTTGGTCAGGGATTTGCCGGAGGGGCGCGAGGTGTTTTCTTTGGTTTCTTCCGCAGGCAAAAAGGCCGTACTCTGATTCAGGGCGGCTTCCGTATCCCGGCGCATGGATTCCGGCATGAGGTGCAGCATGAAGTCGCGGCACAGTGCAAGCTGGCGCAGCCCTTCGGGGTTCAGGCAGACCCGTGGCGGCAGGTTCGGGCGCTCAAGGGAAAAGAAGGATTCGCGCCCATGCCTGCCGCGCCGCAGGCGGCCGTAGCTGAACCTTTCCAGTCCGTCCAGCAGGCGGCTTGCGGTCTGCTTGGAGCAGTTGAGCTTTTCCGCAATCTCGCCGAGGGAAAATTCCCGTCCGTTGAACAGCATGAGGCTGAACAGCATCAGACTTTTTTCCGTAGGCGTGGCGTCGTCTCTTTTCTGCGGCATGGGAATTCCCCGTATTTTTTCGGAATCTGAACAACGTGAAAGTCCGGCTTTCCTGTCCGCAACCCGGAAGAATATTACGCTGTCCGCCCGGGTTGCGGGTATATTCATGACAGAAGCCCCAGCTCTTTCATTCTGTCAAGGCAGTTCAGGGCCAGCTTTATTCTGTCCTCTTTATCATAACATATCCAGTCTTCTACGCCTTCCGGCTGCTCCTGGGGAATGGGCAGAGACCATGCGTCATCTCCTTGTTCTTGGAGCTGAAGTTCGCCGGCTTTGACTAGTTCTGTGATCTTGTCGTGAGGCAGAGGCTCGCCATCTTCACTCTGACGGATGAGCCATCTGTCCCAGAGGTACTCCGGGGGAACCTGCGAGCCTTTCTGTTCTAGCGATTCCGTAGTACGGCCTGCTTCCATCTCCATCCGTATCTTTCCGAAGCGGACGTAATGACGGCTGCCGTTATTACCTTCTTCAATTTCAAGGTCTTTTATTTTTTCTCGGCTTTCCACGAGAAGCGTATGGATGAAGGGACTTCTGTATTTCCCGGTGAATCTTTTTTTTCCTGCGACATGCTCGATCAAGAAAATATCTGGCGGAATATAGTAGTTGCCTTTATAGCAGGAGGTACCAGCGCCGTCCTGCGGGTCCGGACGCATGGCTCTGTACCTGACAAAATACCAGCGCCAGCTCAGAAACTTTGGTTTCTCATCTTCCTTTTCCTCCAACCAGTAATCTGCGATCTTTTTACAGGCGTTGACGAGAGTTTCCTGAGAAGGAGCATCCATCAGCTGCGGCAGATTATCCTTGAAGTCACATCTGAGCTTCTTCAGCAGTGATTGCAGGCAATGCCGTACGTCGCAGAAGGTACGATTGTCTGTGCTGGTGAGGATATCATGAAGATTTTCCTTCCCCATATACATATATGATCCATAGCTCAGGGCAAAAGCCCCCCGACTGAGCAGTGCCCGGAGTATCTCGTCGTATTCAGAGTCATCTGCCCGGGACAGGGCGGCAAGAACAGGGCGGGCCGACAGCAGGCGTTCCCGTTTAAAGATGAAGTTTTTTCCGTTACTGTCGGGCCTTTGAGAAACGATCCAGTAATCCCATGTATTTCGATTTTTCGGTTTCTTGTATTCCTGTAAGTCGTCCTCTGATTCTTCGGAGAAGACGGCTATTCTGCCGCGCAGCAGCTTGTTATCTTCCAGATGGTTCAGCGCGGCGCGGAGCTCTCTGTCCTCCTTATGGTCACGCAGCAGATTGTATTTGGCCTGCTCTTCATGGAACTGGTACTCATCGAAGACGCTACATGGCTCCAGCTCGCCCTTGCACATGAGCTTCACCAGCGCCCGGACTCGAGCCTCGTGTTTGCTTTTATCAAAATCAGTATACTCAATCAGGTTACGCGCTATGCGCAGCCGTTTCATGATCTGAACTCTGCTGTCTTTCCGGATGCGCGCCAGCAGGAGCGCCAGCAGCATATAGGAAGCCTTGTAGTTTTTCGGACTGCTATCCTCGCAGCAGAGTTTGCCTAACGGATCGGGCGTTGTTGAATCAAAGAGGGGTATTTTCTGCTCGGCCGGGTCTTCGCCGGGAGAAGCGGAATCCTGAGTGTCCCCTTTCAGGTCTGTAACATAGTCGTGAAAAAAGGGATTTTCGTTCGGAGCTTGTTCTTTCAGGGAGCGATATTCCTCCGCCAGCACATCCAGCACGTTGATCATGAAGTCCAGATTTGAACAGTTTTCAAGCAGAGGCCTGCCTTCGTCGTCAAATGCACGACAAAGGCGCTCGAACAGGCCCTCTTCCTTTGTGTCGCTGCAGAACATATCGGCAAGAAAGGTCAGAAAGCGGACAAGGGCGGCATCCGCTTCCACAGCCCTGTCTTCCTGTTTTTTGCTGATATGCCAGAACAGCTCCTGCCAGTCCGTATCCAGCTTTTTTTCAATGTTTTTTAGCTGCTCAGAAGTTGCGCCCCGTTTCACCCTCGGGGAGTTGAGGAGCCGGGCCTTGAGATGCTCGAATTCCGTTAGCTGTTTGCCGCGGGCGTTCATTTTGATAAAAAGCTCTTCGGAGCCGGTATCCAGATCCTTCAGTTCCGCAAAGTGAAAGACGAGGAGTTCTTCCTCCAGCCGTTCCCAGAGCATCTGCTTGTCCATGTCTTTGAATTGCTTGTGTATATCATGCAGCATGGTCAGCATGCCTTTGACGGTGGGGGCGTTCTTCCAGTCCGGATTAAACCAGCCCTGCGCGGAGATGAGTTCTTCAGGGCTTTTGTCAGACTCAACGGAGATATTTTTAGTGCAGAGGCAGTTGACAAACCGATGCGCGTGTTCCCGCACTTCATATTGAAAATGTTGCAGAAATTTTCTGTCTTTACCTGCTTGCACAGCTGCATACCAGTGAAGCAAAAAAAGCGAGGTCAGACGCTGTTGGCCGTCAAAAGGCAGAAATTCACGCGCATTGTCGTTATCCCTGTATTCCCCATAAATGACGCCAAGGTGCAGCGTCTTACCTTTCTGCAAACTGTCATCCATGGCCTGTAAAAGATGTTTGCGAACGTCCGTTTCATGAGGGAGTTCTCTGCCCTGGGCGTAATCCCTCTGGATGCGCGGTATGTGTATGATGCACTTTTGCTCTCTGATAAGATTCAGGAATGTCATAGTTTTCATATTTACCTTTCCTGAAAGGATAGATAGAATTCTTTCAGAACACTCTTGAGAAGTGTTTTGTAGTTATCTCTGTCTGTCTGCGACCAGAACGGAAGTTCGTTGCCCTTTTCCTTTTCTTTTTTCTTTTCGGGAAGGATCCTCAAAAATACGGCCTCTGTTCCCGGAAGCAGAAAGCAGTCAGAGCCTGTGGTTAATTGTTTCTTGAGCTTCTCCCTGATCATTGATTGTTTGTTCAGAAAAATGTGATTATTCACTGAGCTGTTTGTACTCTGATCAAGGAGAGCAAGATTATACAATCCGTGTATATTGCTTTCCTCATAACCCGGATACTCGTTAATATATGTATTTATATCATCTATTAGTTTTCTGTACTCATCATGGTCATGTTTTTTCAGGATTTCATAAATCCTGTTCAATAATTTTGTGCCATTATCAGTATGATTATCTTTTTGACGAGGTGATTCAGTGAGCTTTTTGATGAGTTCTTTGTGTTCCGTTATCCATGATTCATATTTATCTTCGGGAAGATCTTCTACGTTTTGAGCTTCAATATGCTCCAGTGACCATGTTGTTTTTTGGTATTGCACAAAGGAAAATCGCTGCCTTTTTCGATGTGTCAATTCAATATTGAAGAGAAGAAGCAGATTGTAAATCTCATCATTATGTTGGGAATAAAACATTTCATCAGGCTTGGTGCAGAACGCTGACCTGATGCCATTTTTGATCGTTGTCTCGGAGAGGGGGATGAGGCTGTTGGTGTCTTGCGAGATCAGGGTCTCCCATCTTTGCAGCCAGTCGTCCTGCCCGCCTTTAAGATTCATCAGAAAACCGATCCGGTGATAATACTCCGGATTATCATACCATTTGCGCATATGTCCGAAAAGGCAGGTGAGTTCATCCCAGATTTCCTGCCCGGATTTTTCTTGCACATACGGCCCGTTCCGGCTGTTCGCGCTCCTTCCGTTCAGGGCTTCATAGAGGAGCTTGAACAGAGGGTGCGTTCCGGTTTCCGTTTCCGACTTTTTGAGGAAATAAAGCTGCAGCAGAATTTCCATATATGTCGGGCCGCTTTCCGGGTATCCCAGAAAAGCCCTAAAATCCGGACGGCACAGCTCCCGTTCCATCGTGTCCCACATATGGGCGCGAAGATTCTGTTGGGAAAGATCCGCGTTTTTGTCCGAGAGCAGGAGCGCCCGGCAGAGTTCGGCCTCCGTGAGCGGGATACGTCCCATATTCAGGCGGATGAAGTGTTCGGCACTATTGACTTCGCGGTCATAGTCTCCGGTATCGTACCAGAGGACGACGCTGCGCTTCAGCAGGGCTTCGTGCAGTCGCTTCAGTTTTTCCTCGTCTTCCCCATCACAGAGCTTGAGAAAGGTCTTGCAGACCTCGCGCAGATAATATTCATCCATAATGGCATCCGGGCAATGCGTATTCGCCTGATCCGGGTTTTTGATGAGGCTGACCAGCAGCGAGGAGCTAGGTTCGCGGGTGTCATATGTTATGGTAAATTCGAGTCCTGTGCAGGCAGCTCCCCCGAGTTTGTGCCGCAGCACGGCATCCAGGAGCAGTGCGGTGGTCAGGCGCTGCTGGCCGTCAATGAGTTCCCAGCGGTCGTCAGCCCCAGCCGTCTTTGCCGTGAAATCCGGCTCCAAATTCCGACTGACAACGATCATTTGCAGGAAATAGTGTTTGTTCTTTTTGTCCTCAGAAGACTTGTCCTCTGTAAATCTTTCGAGATCCTCAAACAAAAGCCCGGCGTGTTCTTTTGTCCAGCGATAGCCGCGCTGGTAGGCTTTGACGCAAAACCTTCCTTTCAGTTCTCCAAGGGCTTTGAGATCGTTTTCCCTGTCGACTGTGTTGTTCATGGATCTTTCCTCGCTTCATGGGGATGGTTTCATGGGAAAATATATCAGCCGGCTCATCCGGATGAAAGGGCCTTTCAGCTCCGGAAGCCGATTTTCCGTTCCTTTCGATCCAGTTTTGCCGTCTGTTCCAGGCGCAGCTCGTCCAGCAGTTCCCGGTGCTGCGTTTCTCCGGGAAGATCCAGCCAGTGTCTGGAGCGCACAGCATGAAAGTCCCCCGGCGTCAGACGGGACATATCGCTCAGTTCCTGTTTCAGATCCGCAGGCAGGGCGGAACCTGCCAGAGGGGCCAGGATGCTTTCATACAGAGCCTGACACTGCGCGCTCCCCGCGTAGGTGAAGGCCACCTTGAAGGAAAAGCGGCGCATGGCTGCCGCGTCCATGGACTCCCGCCGGTTGGTCGTGCAGACGCACAAGCCCCGGAACCGTTCCAAGCTGGTGAGGAATTCGTTGACCAGGGTATGTTCCCAGTTGTGAAGCGCGGTATCCCGGGAAAAGATGAAGCTGTCCGCCTCATCGATGAGCAGCAGCGCGCCCGAGCGTTCCGCCTCGGCAAAGGTCCGGGCGATGTTTTTTTCGCTTTCGCCCACATACATATTGAGGAGATCGCTGGCACGACGCACCAGACATTCCCGATTCAGCATACGGGCGATATGATGAGCCAGCGCGCTTTTTCCCGTACCGGGAGGGCCGTAGAACAGCATGGCGCCGCAGCCGGGAGGCAGTTCCTTTTGTCCGCTCGTGTTCCGCATATGTGCGTCCAGACGACGGCAGCGTTCAAGCAGTTTGTCCAGACTGTTTTCGGTACAGACGCCGTCAAGGGTATAGTTTTCCTCTCCCGTATGCGGAACGGGCCGGGCTGTGCCGTTATTGCGAACCTGCACATAGGCATCGAGTACCCGCCGCAGCGTGGCAAAGAAGTTTTTCCTGCCCCTGCACAAGGCGCGGCCCTGCGCCGCAGCATTGTTGATGACCCCGGCAGGCACATCATAATCCCGCACCAGAGATTCCCGTTCCGACTCGCTCAGGCGCGCCGCAACGTCATGGCGCTGCAGAATGCGATCCCACACTCTCCCGCGTTCCTGTGTGCCCAGACGGCTGAAATGAATGCTGAAGGTAAAACGTCTGCGCACGGCCTGATCGATATGTTCGATGTGATTGGTTATCCAGATGACTCTCTGACCGGGCTTTTCCAGAAAATCATTGAGCCATGCCTTGTCCTTGGTCTGACGACCGAAGACCAGATTTGTTTCAAGCATGCGTTCAGCCTCGTCCACCAGCACGAAGGCTCCGGGTGAACGTGAGGCCATGTGGATGCAGGCCGCAAGGGAACAGCGCCGATCATCGTCGTCGTCCTGACGGCGGCTGACCACGGAGAAAGCCTTTACGTCCAGAGAGGCGGCAAGGCTGTTTGCCAGCGCGCTTTTTCCCGTGCCGGGTTCGCCGTAGAACAGCAGGTGGACGGGCTCCTTGCCGGGGTGGGCCAGAAGTCTGCGCACATGTTCCAGCATCTGCGAATCGTGAGGAAAGTCCGCCAGATCAAGCGCTTCACCCTTGAGTATGCGGAAAAATTCCTGACCGTCCGGCAGGCCGTTGTTCCGCCACAGCTCGGCGATATCATCGTTGAGACTGAATAGAGCCGGGTCAGATTCCAGACAGCCGCAATCCTGCAGACTGTGCAGCGCGGTCTTCAGCTCGGCGGGCCTGAGCTGAAGCATGAAGGCCAGAGCATGCCTCCTGCTGTAGTGATTGAGATGGAGATCATCTTCAAAATAGCGTTCCACCGGAGGGAAGCTGTCCTTGAGGAAAATGAATTCGCTCAGGCGGCAGCTTGCCGCATCAAGCCCGAACAGTTCGTGCAGTTTACGCCGGGCCTGCCGGAGGGGATCCCTTTTCATGCGGGCTGCCGCAGCGGCACACAGTTCCTGTACAGCGTCCACAAAAAAACGTTGTAGTACAGGATGCTCTCCCAGCAGCTCTTCCGCCAGATTTGCGCTTACGCGGGGTGAACACTTTGCTCTGGCGGAAAACTCCTGCAGGGCCTCTGCTTCCCCGTCAGGCAGCCGTTCCTGCAGTCTGGAGAGATGACGAAGTACCGGGGCTGTGCCGCCGCAGACCCAGAACAGACAGGCAAAAAAATCAGAGTCCAGGGTGACATGCATATCCAGAACCCTGCCCAGCCACAGAGAGGCTCTTGCCCTGGCATAATGCTCTACGCTGCCCTGCATGATGCTCTTTACCTCCCGCCGTCTGAGATTCCTGTTTATGTGCCGCACGAAGTCCTCATCCATAACTGTTCTCCAGCTTTTGCCGCAGTCGTTCAATGTGCGGAGCATACGATCGCATCGTTCCAGATTCTGATGTCTTTCGGAACAATATTTCTATTTCGGATGTTGTAGCGGAGCCGACCGGGTTGACAGGGGTTCGCCGGGATGGAATCTTTGCTCTCCATATTTCCGGCTGTCTTCCGGTTTTTCTTTCCGTTGGAGAGAACGGTCTTTTCCCGCTTTCCGCAAAGGCGACGGGCGCGTCCGGAAAGGGCTTTTCCGTGCGGCCTTTGTCCTGCGGATGAAAACATGAAAAAACGAAGGAATCCGGAGCATGCTGGGAGCCGTTGTCGGCGATATTGTGGGCAGTCCTTATGAGTTTACCCCGAGCAATATCAAGACGGAAAATTTTCCTCTGTTCAAAGAGGAGTCGCATGTGACCGAGACACGGTGATGGCGCTGGCTGCTGCGGAAGGTCTGATGCGTTTCTGGGGCGGAGCGTTTGCGACGGCTGCGGCCATATTCATGGTACCGGCCGTATAATCCTTCCGTTCCGGCTGGCAGGGCATATATTCTGCTGTTCCGAAAGAGCGGAATCAGCATATAAAACACCTTTTTTGAGGCAGGATACCGGTATGGAGAAACGTCTTGTGGAAGTTGTCGCCGCTCTGATCTGGCGGGGAGGCAGGTTCATGATCTGCCGCCGTCCGGCGCACAAGGCCTGCGGGCTGTTGTGGGAGTTCGTGGGAGGCAAGGTCGAGGCGGGGGAAAGCGACGCCGAAGCTCTGGTGCGCGAGTGCCGGGAAGAGCTGGATGTGGAGGTGAACGTGGGCGCGGCATTCATGGACGTGACGCATGAATATCCGGAGTTCACCGTGCATATGACCCTGTACGAGGCGTCCATCCGGGAAGGTGAGCCGAAGCTGCTGGAACATGCGGATATCCGCTGGATCTCGCCGGACGAGATTCCGCTGTACGAGTTCTGCCCGGCGGACAGGGACATTCTGGCGGAGATACGAAAACGGCACCCGTCCGTGTACGCGGGGGCATGAACAGCATGCGCCGGGGAAGCGCAGGGCGCCCGGAACGGCTCTTACCCGCGGAGGCGGCCAAAGGCTCGTGCGGCAAGACTCCGGGCGCCCGCCGAGGCAGTCAGCAGACAGAGCGCTCCACAGCAGACGGAACCCAGTGCCGCCCGGAACAGCGGCTCATAGCCATGAGCCATGAGATAGCCTTCCAGCCCGGTATGCAGACTGCCGTTCCCGCCCGGAATCTGGACAGGAAACAGAACGGAGAAAACCCACAGGGCAAGCAGCCCGGCCAGCCCGACAAACAGCAGCAGCCCTCCTGTCAGACGAAGAAAGAAGGAGAGGGATGAAGGGAACGCGGACTCCCGGCAAACAGGTGCGGGATCGGCATGAAGACAGGGTTCTTCTGCGGAATCCCGAGCAGCATGTTCCCCCTCGTTTTCATTCCAATTGTCGTCAGCGTTGTCTGAAGGCCCTTTCAACAGTTCGTCCAGGCTGATCTTCAGCACTTCGCCCAGTTGGACAAGGCGGTCAAGATCCGGAGCGGACTGCCCGGTTTCCCATTTTGTCACGGACTGGCGCGAGACATCCATGCGCTGGGCCAGTTCTTCCTGTGTGAGTCCCAGCTGTTTTCTGCGGCGCTGGATTTCCGCGCCGAGTCGTATCCTTCCTTCGGTCATGAGTTCCGTCATGCGTGGAGAGTAGATGGTTCGGAGCGGAAAGGCAACACGGAAGCGTTTTCGAGGCTGCAGACAAAGTCAGCAGTCTCGAAAATCGCGAGCAGGCCGCACCGTTATCCGAGCGATTTTCGTGCCTTTCCGTCAAGCCGCGTTGTGGCCTGGATGGCGCAAACTCCGCGAAGCGGAGTCTGTTGTCAGTCTGAAGAATACTCGGCGCGGGGCGAGCAGTATTTCCGGTTGGAACGGGAAAGGGTCCGTGAAAGTTTCCGGCCTGAATTATTTCCATGCGCGCCGGGGACGTGTCAGAGACAAGTTTGAACGACGCGGCCCCGGCGGTGGAGTTACTTCAGTTTTTCAAGCGCTTCATCATAGAACTTGCACAGAGCTTCCATATCCTGCTTCTGCTGGAGTTCAAGAAGTCTGGGCTGGAGATCCTGCATGATCGTGGCGTAGTTGGAAGGGTCTTTCTGCGCCTTGTCCTGCATGGCCTGCGCAAAAGCCAGAGCCTTGTTCTGGGCTTCTTCAGGGGAGCAGGCGGCCATGGCGAAGGAGAAGGAGCCGAGTGAGAGGGCTGCGGCCAGAATGAGAGACAGGAATTTCATGGCGATACCTCAGGAAACGGGCGGGCTGTCCGGTATGCCGCCGCATAGGCTCTCCCCGCCGGTTCGGGGCTTGCGCGGAATGCGCGTGCCTCTCCATAGCGGGGGAGGCGCTTGTCACGCTACCAACCGAAGGTTGCAATCAGGCAACCATCAGGTGCAATTCCCGCAATACGCGGATTTGGCGGATCAGAGCGTGCCCGTTTTGAAAATGCTCCCGGAGGCCGGCGGCTCTATGACATGGCAAAGGAAGAGTGGCCTCCTGCCCCGCCCATGCGCTTCGTCTGGCGTCTGGTGAAGGCCGGTCCGGAAGAGAAGCGGAAATCGGAAGCCGCGCTTCCGGATCTGTTTGAATCCGTACCACGGCATGCGGCGTTGGCAAAGGATCGGGACAGGCCGGCGCTATGCGCCGGCCGTTTTCCGGGAGGAGTCATTCCCGGCCGGGGCATGGGGGCGGTTCGCCGCCGTGTTCCCGGCCGCCGCGACAAAGCGCTCTGCCCAGTGGGGGACGGCGGGGGCGAAAAGATGGGTATAGGAGGCAAAGACATTTCCGCAGGGTCCGGCGATCAGGCCGTCCCGCCCCTTGTCTCCGATTCTGCCCATGCCCACGCCGGGAGAAAGGGCGAGAGCGAAATCCGGCGCGGGACCGTCCCACACGCAGCGCGAGTAATGGAACTCATGGCCGCGCCATGAACTTCCACGAGGATGGAAGGGAGTCTCTTTCTCGGTGGATGCTTCCACATAGCCCAGCCCCTGGGGACGGGGCAGAAATTCCGTGGCGACGGGGAGCAGATTGCTCATGGGCACATCGCGGCCGTCAAGACGCAGGGCGCGGCAAAGCAGCATGAATCCCCCGCATTCGGCGTAGACAGGGCGGCCGGATTCCGCAAGGGCGCGGATATCGTTCAGGCGGGGCGAGGAGGAAAGCTCGTCCGGAAAAAGCTCGGGGAAGCCCCCGCCGAGGTAAAGCCCGTCCAGTTCGGGCCAGGGCGAACCGTCCAGCAGGTTCAGTTCGACAAGCTCCGCTCCCGCGTCGCGCAGGGCTGTCAGGTTCTCCTCGTAGTAGAACCACAGCGCGTCATCCCGCACAAAGCCGATGCGGGGGCGCGCGACCGCGGCGCGGCGCGGCGCGGGCAGTTCCGGCGCGGGCAGTTCCGGCGCGGCGGAAGCGGCTTTCAGCGCGACGTCAAGGTCGATATGGTCCTCCGCATATGCGGCGAGAAAGTTCAGAATATGTTCACGCTCCGCCCGGATATGCGGATTTCGCGACGCCGGGGAGAGTTCAAGCCCCATGTGCCGTTCCGGCAGGGGATTTTCCCGCAGGCGCGGCAGTTCGCCAAGCACGGGGATATCCGTATAATATTCCACTGCCTGCCGCACCTGTACGGCGTGACGCGGGTTGCCCACGTTGTTCAGCACGACTCCGGCGAACCGGAGCGCCGGAGCAAAGGATGCAACCCCGGCCACCACGGCGGCGGCAGTGCGGGTCATCTTCGCGCAGTTGAGGACAAGCAGCACGGGAGCTGCCAGCGCCAGCGCCACCTGGGCGGTGGAACAGGAACCGAGTACATCCCGTCCGTCATACAGCCCCCGGTTGCCTTCGATAACCGCAAGCTCAGGAACCTCCCCGTCGGGAGCAAAGCGGAGAGCGGCGCCGGCCAGCGCGGACGGAAGTTCCTCCGCGGGCAGAAAGTAGGGATCAAGATTTGCGGCGGGACGTCGGGCGGCAAGGGCCAGCCACGCGGCGTCAATATAGTCCGGCCCCTTTTTCGCGGGCTGTACGCGGCATCCGCGCAGACAAAACGCGCGGGTCAGGCCGAGGGAAAGCAGCGTTTTGCCGCTGCCGCCGGAAAGGCCGGATATGACGAGACGGGGAAGATGCATGGACAGAGAAATACGGTGAACCGGAGAAAACCGCAACAGCGGGAGCATGGTTCCTTCTCATGCCCTTGTTTCCCGCCCGCGTCCGCGTTATTGCTTCGGGGTATCACCGCACAAGGAGGAGCGACATGCTGCAGCATCCGGCAATCATGGGCCTGCTGGCCGGACTTGTCACCTGGGGCTTCACATCCCTGGGCGCGGCGGCGGTGTTTTCACCCCGCGAATTTTCCCGGCGTTCGCTGGATATCATGCTGGGGTTCGCCGCCGGAGTGATGCTGGCGGCCTCGTTCTGGTCCCTGCTTGATCCCGCGCTGGAACTGGCCGGGGCCGGATGGGGCGCATGGCGTTTTGTGCCGGTGGCCTTCGGTTTTCTGGGCGGCGCGGTTGCGCTGCGTCTTCTGGATATCCTGTTGCCGCATCTGCATCCCCTGGAGGGCTTTGCGGACGGCAGGCCCTCCCGTCTGCCGCGCAGCGCGCTGCTGGTGCTGGCCATTACCCTGCACAATATTCCCGAAGGGCTGGCCGTGGGGGTGGCTTTCGGCGCGTCTGCCGCCTCCCCGGAGATGGGTTTTGCCGGGGCGGTCACGCTGATGCTCGGCATCGGTTTGCAGAATCTGCCGGAAGGCATGGCTGTTTCCGTTCCTCTGCTGCGGGAGGGGCTTTCCCGCCGCAGGGCCTTTTTTTACGGGCAGTTGTCCGGAATAGTGGAGCCGATAGCGGCGGTGATCGGCGCGGCGGCGGCCTCGGTTGCCGCGCCGATTCTGCCCTGGACTCTTGCATTTGCCGCAGGCGCGATGGTGTTTGTGGTGGTGGAGGAGGTTGTGCCGGAGGCCCAGGCTTCGGGCAACGGCGATGCCGCCACCATGGGAGTCATGCTGGGCTTTGCGCTCATGATGTGCCTTGATGTCGCGTTCGGCTGATCTCCCTATCGTGAAACCAGAACGGCCGCGCCGGCGCAGGCGATGACGGCCCCGATGACGGAGTCGCGGCGGGGCATGCGGCGTTCCATGAGGCCCATGATGATCAGCAGGGCGATGGGTTCCAGTCCGATAAGCATGGATGCGACGGAAGCGGGCAGATAGTCTATGGCGAGGCAGGAAAGCCAGATGCCGCCCGCCGGGCCGAACAGACAGCCCGGAGGCACAAGTCTGAATACTCCGGGATGTTCCCGCACGGCGGCGAAGACGGGCCGGATGGAGCCGCGCAGCGCAGTCACGAGGATGATGCCGATCATGGAGACGCCGTTGCGGTACAATGCCAGGGAGAGCGCGTCCATGCCTTCGGAAAGCGCCTGTTTGGAAAAGATCATGCCTACCGCCAGCATCAGGGCGGAGAGCAGACAGAGGGCGATGCCCCGCGCGCGGACGCGCCTGTCCGCAGGGGGATTATGCGCGTCTCCCCGCTCGGAGGCGACCACGAGAATGACGCCGGCGGTGGCGATGCCGATGCCGAGCGCACCTTGCAGACCGATGCGTTCCCCCAGGAACATTGCGCCGATGATTGCGGTGAACGCGGCGGAAAGGGAAAGGCAGACCTGGGCGGGGCGCAGTCCGATGCGCAGGGCTCCGGCATAAAGGCATGCGTCGCCAACCAGAATGCCGGTAAGACCGGAAGCGGCGGCCAGCCAGAGAAAATGGGGAGAGGTCAGAAGCGGCACGCCGGAAAACAGGCAGACGGCTCCGAGAGCGGCGGCGGCGACGGGCTGGCGCAGAAGCATCACGCCCTGAACGCCGACACGGCGGGCAATGGCGGTATGGATGATGCCTGCAGTAGCCCAGGAAAAGGCGGTGCCCAGTGCGAAAAGAATGCCGAGTTCGGTGCTGCCGTGCATGGTGAAGGTGCGTTTTGCGCCGGACGGAGTGCCCGGCGGGGCGGAGCATGACAGAAGCGGCGGCAATCGTCCAGAGAGAACGTGAACAGCAAGAGCATTTTGCTTGTGAAATGCTCTTGCGGAGTCGAGCAAGGCGAGACTCCGTCGCGCCGCCGGAGCATCCGCAGTTCACTTGCGGCGTAAAGCCCCGGCGGCGTGAAACCTGCGGGTCAGAACACAGGGGCTGGCCGGCAGATATTTGCGAAAGCAAAACGCTCTAAAAAGTTTTGGGAAAGAAGAGGTACGGTGGAGGAAAGGGCTTTTTCAAAAGCCCTTTCCTCCACCTCCTCCCGATTTCACTTTTTCCTGACGTCCAGCGCGCGCATGGCATTGAGAATGGCGATGACGGAAACTCCCACATCCGCGAATACCGCCGCCCACATGTTTGCCAGTCCCGCCGCGCCCAGCGCCAGTACCACGCCCTTTACGCCCAGCGCGAAGACGATGTTCTGGCGCACGATGCGCAGGGTCTTGCGCGCGATGCGCATGGCGTCCGCAATGCGTGTCGGTCTGTCGTCCATGAGAACCACATCCGCCGCCTCAATGGCCGCGTCCGAACCCAGCGCGCCCATGGCGATGCCCACGTCGGCCCGCCCCAGCACGGGAGCGTCGTTGATGCCGTCCCCGACAAAGGCCAGTTTTTCATTGTCGCGCTTTTCTGCCAGCAGGCGTTCCAGACCGGCCACCTTGTCCGCCGGAAGAAGTTCGGCGTAATAGTCGTCAATACCCAGTTCACGCGCCACGCTTTCTCCCACCTTGCGGGCGTCGCCGGTGAGCATGACCGTCTTCCGCACGCCCAGCGCCTTGAGTTCGCGTATGGCTTCCGCAGCGTCGGGCTTGGCTACGTCGGCGATGACGATATGGCCCTGATACGCGCCGTCAACGGCGACATGCACGGAGGTTCCCGCCAGGTGACATTCACGCGCGTCCTTTGCTCCCATGCTTTCCATGAGCCTGAGACTGCCCACGGCCACCTGCCGGCCGTCCACCGCAGCCCGCACGCCCTGACCGGGAATTTCCTCCACACTGGAAACGCGCGCACGGTCGATTTCCCTGCCCCAGGCTTCCCTGAGAGAGCGGGAGATGGGGTGATCGGAATAGCTTTCCACCAGCGCGGCCAGACCGAGCAGGTCATCCTTTCCGATCTGCTCGGGGTGTACGGCGACCACTTCAAAGCTGCCTCTGGTCAGCGTGCCTGTCTTGTCAAAGGCTACGATGGATACATCGGCCAGGGCTTCAAGATAGTTTCCGCCCTTGACCAGAATGCCGGAGCGGGAAGCGCCCCCGATGCCGCCGAAAAAACTCAGGGGGATGGAGATAACCAGCGCGCAGGGGCAGGAAATGACCAGAAAGGTGAGGGCGCGTTCCACCCATATGGAAAAAGCCTGCCCGAAAATCAGGGGAGGAATCGCGGCCAGCGCAAGCGCGGCAAACACGACAGCGGGCGTATAGTAGCGGGCAAAGCGGGTGATGAAGTGTTCACTCCGGCTCTTGCGCGCGGTGGAATTTTCCACCAGATCAAGAATGCGCGCCACGGTGGACTGTCCGAATTCCCTGGAAACCCGCACCTTGAGCATGCCGCTCAGGTTTACGCAGCCGCTGATGACTTCGTGTCCGGGCAGAACCTCGCGCGGGACGGATTCTCCCGTCAGCGCCGCCGTATCCACGGAAGAGGAGCCTTCCTCCACCACGCCGTCCAGAGGGATGCGCTCGCCCGGCTTGACAACGATGAGTTCTCCCTCTGCCACTTCCTCGGGATCGACCTGTTCGAGCTTTCCGCCGCGTTCCACATTGGCGTAGTCGGGGCGGATGTCCATGAGCGCCGCGATGGACTGGCGGGACTTGCCCACAGCGTAGGACTGGAACAGTTCGCCGATCTGATAGAACAGCATGACGGCCACGGCTTCGGGGTATTCACCCAGGCACAGCGCGCCCACCGTGGCCACGGACATGAGGAAATTCTCGTCAAAAACCTGCCCGCGCGTGATGTTGCGCGCCGCCTTGAGCAGGATGTCGCCGCCGATGATCGCATAAACGGCGAGGAAGGCCGCGAGGCGGAGCATCCCCTCCAGCGGAGCCGCCACCGCCAGGGCGTAAAGCGCCGCGGCGATCACAATGCGGCAGAGCGTCTTGCGCTGTTTTTTCGTCATTGCGGCTATACTCCCACTTCAACGTCCGGATCAATTCTGCCGATGCGCTTCTTCGCCGTTTCCAGCACGGCGTCAAAGCGGGAATCCTCGGCTTCCAGCACCATTTTCTGCGTCAGAAAGTTCACGCTGACGGCCTCTACTCCTTCGATGCCGCGCACGGCTTCTTCCATTTTTGCGGCGCAGTTGGCGCAGTCAAGGCCGGAAAGCCTGATGGATTTTTTCATGACGACCCTCCTGTGGGTTGAGGCATATCAATAAAACGATTGTTTGAATGTTGATATGTAAGATGTACGCATGGCGCCGGATTCTGTCAATGGAAAAATGTGGAGGCTTTGCTGTCAGGACTGGTGTTGGCGGCGTTGCGCGAGGCGCACGGTTCTGCTCCGGCCGCGAGGCGGCAACGCATGTTGCCGCAAAGGCAGCATGTGTCCACGTCCGACTCGCTTGCGCCTTCGTCCTGCTTCGCTGCCCGAAGGCTCCGCTCCGCGAGACATGGCTTCCGCTCCTCGCCCCCCCCTTCCATGCCGCATGACCATGCGGGGGGCGTCATCTCTGCTCTCGATGCCCGTGAGCCTCGCTCCGCCCGGCAACAGGCTCGGCCCTGCGGGGCCGCCATTCGGTCGGCCTCCATGCTCGCTCCGCTCGCGCCTCCGGCGGTCAGGGTTGTTTTCAACACAATGACAACAGAGCGTAAGCTCTTGACCCCATGACACGGGAATGTCAAAAGAACAGAACAGGCGGGGCCGCCCCGCCCCTCTTTAAGAAACCGCTGATTTATTCCGGGAATAAATCAGCCCCATGCCCAAAGAAGCTTTTGCCTCTTTGGGAAAGACACGCCAACTTGTTCATTTAACGGGAAAAGTAAATTTTTCCTATTCACGACTTGCGGGCGGTCTTGCTCCGCAAGACCGCAGGAGACGCTGATTAAACGTTTCCTTACGGGGGGCGATTCCTTTACCGCCTTCCGGCTGCTCTTCCGGGGAGGTTGCATGTTTCACGGAGCCATTACCGCGCTGGTCACGCCGTTCAGAAACGGCGGCATTGATGAGGAAGCCTTTCGCGCCCACATAGAGTGGCAGTTGGAACAGGGTATCCATGCCCTGCTGCCGTGCGGAACCACGGGCGAATCCGCCACCATGACCCATGAGGAGCATGAAAGCGCCATCCGCATCTGCATTGAGCAGGTGAAAGGGCGTGTTCCCGTACTGGCGGGTTCGGGGTCCAACAATACCGCCGAGGCCATCCGTCTGACCGCCTTTGCCAAAAAGGCCGGCGCGGATGCCGCGCTGCTTATTTCCCCGTACTACAACAAGCCGACCCAGGAAGGCATCTTCCGGCATTTCAAGGCCGTGAACGACGCCGTGGCGCTGCCCCTGTTCGTCTATAACGTGCCGGGACGCACAGGCTCCAATATCCTGCCCTCCACAGTGGCCCGCATGTTCCGTGAGCTGGAACATGTGGCGGGCATCAAGGAAGCCACGGGAAATCTGGTGCAGGTTTCCAATATTCTTGAACAGTGCGGGCAGGACTTTCTGCTCTTTTCGGGCGATGATTTCACGCTGCTGCCCAGTCTCAGCCTCGGCGCGCGCGGGGTTATTTCCGTCACGTCCAACATTGCGCCCGCCAGGGTCGCGGCGTTGTGCGAGGCGTGGGAAAAGGGCGACGCGGCACTTGCCCGCAGACTGCATTTTGAACTGGAGCCGCTGAACCGGGCCATGTTCATGGAAAGCAATCCCATCCCGGTGAAAACGGCGCTCGCGCTCATGGGCCGTATGACGGACGAGTTCCGTCTGCCCCTGTGCAGCATGGCCCCCGCCGCCCGGGACAACCTTCGGGCGGAACTGGCCCGGGCCGGGCTGCTGTAACCTTTTTTCCGGAGTCGGTATGGATTCTCCTTCTCGTCTGAAAGAGTTCACCAGATACGTCATTGACTGGGATCTTGCGCCCGAAGATGCTGTGACCCTGTATCTTGAATGGGGCAACAACAACTGGCACGCCGAGCATGCCCCGGTGCGCTCAAAGGAAGATTTCGCCACATATTTTGTAGTGGATGCCTGGCCTTCCTCCCCGGTGGTGCGGCTGGTGCGCCGCAACTCCGAAGAAGCCGTGGATCTGCTCACGCTGGCTCTTCCTCCTGACCTGGAAAAGGCCTTCAAGGAGGAATACGGGAACCTCAAGGGCGTTTTCGCGCCGACCCCGGCGATCAAGGAATGGCTCAGGCACGAAATGTATGCGTGAAAGCCGGGGCGGGGGAAGGGGCTTTTTCAGGCTCCCCTTCTTCTGCGCCCCGTTCCGCAAAACGTTTTGCCGGGGCCGCTGCGCATCTGTCCGGGTGTGAGACGGCCCTTTCTGCAAGCGGATAACATGAGAGTTCATCGCTCCGTCCCCTGATGAAAGTCTTTGAAGGGGAGGGGGGACGGGGGAGGGGAAACTTTCTTCAGAAAGTTTCCCCTCCCCCGCCGCACACGCGCTTACCCTGTTTCCGGGAGGTTGGAATGAAGCCCGCGCTGCTGATTATCGACATGCAGAAGGATTTTGTATTGCCCGGTGCGCCCCTGTGCGTGGCCGGAGCCTGGGCCACGGTTCCCGCGATCCGTCGTCTGCTGGACAGGGCGCGAGCTTCGGGCTGGCCGGTGTTCCATGTGGTGCGCGAACACAAGGCCGACGGTTCCGACGCGGAAATGTTCCGCCGCCATCTGTTCGAGAACGGAGGCGCCGGATTCTGCGTGGAGGGGCGTGACGGCTGTGCGATTGTGGATGAACTCGCGCCCCTGCCGGGAGAGCGGAAAATCGTCAAGACCCGGTTCAGCGCTTTTTATCGTACCACGCTGGAAGACGAACTCCGCGCCGGGGGAGTGGATACGGTCATCATCGCGGGCACCCAGTATCCCAACTGCGTGCGCGGTACTGCGGTGGATGCCCTGTACCGGGACTTTCGCGTGGTGGTGGTGCGCGACGCATGCTCGGCGGCCACGCCGGAGGCGGCGGAATCCAACCTGCGGGATATGTCCAATATGGGGATGGAGTGTGTGGCGCTGGATGAACTGGACAGGCAGGGCCTTGCGTCCGGCGCGGTCTGATGATGCGCTCTCTGCGTGAATGGCTGGACGGCGCGGCGCGCGTCCTGGCTTCTTCGCCCGAATTTTCGGAAGATTCCGGCGCATCGCCCCGGCGCGAGGCGGAATTTCTGCTGTGCCATGCTCTCGGTCTGACGCGCGAAGCTCTGGTGACGCGGGCGCGCGAATCCCTGCCTCCCGACGCGGAAGGGGAGCTGAATGCGCTGCTTGCCCGCCGGGCGGGCGGGGAACCTCTGGCCTATCTTGCAGGGAAAAGAGAATTTTACGGCCGGATGTTCGCGGTCAGTCCCGCCACGTTGATTCCGAGGCCGGAAACCGAGCATCTGGTGGATGCTGCCCGTGTGCTGTCCGGCATGCCGGGCGTGTCCGCCGCGGATATGCCGTTTCCCGGGAGATTGAAGGACGCTCTGGCGCGCGCGCCGCTGTTTCCGGACGCTGAGGTCCGTTTTCTTGATCTCGGCACGGGCAGCGGCTGCATTGCCCTGACTCTGGCGGCGGAATGTCCGTGCTGGAAGGGCATGGCCGTGGATATCAGCGAAAAGGCTCTGGATATGGCGCGCATCAATGCGAAGGCGCTGAATGCGGCTGATCGGGTAAACTTTCTTCATGCCGATTTCACCGCTGCCGATTTTGCGGAGCGCCTTCCGGAAGAATTTCGTTCTCCTTGTCTGATCGTCAGCAATCCGCCCTATGTCGGGGAAGAAGAATACGCCGGGCTGGAACGCGGCGTGCGCGAATTTGAGCCGAAATGCGCGCTGGTGCCCGGGCCTTCCGGCCTGGAGCATCCGCGCGCGGTTGTTGCTCTGGCGGAACGTCTGCTTCCGTCCGGCGGCCTGCTGCTCATGGAACACGGCGCAGGGCAGGGCGAGGCGGCGAGAGGATTGTGCGGCACGGCATGGAGTCTTGCTCTGACCGGAAAGGATTATGCCGGCCTTGACCGCTATCTTCTGGCGATCCGGGGGCAGGTCCGGGAGCGGAACATTCCCGCCGCGGCGAATCCCTGCGGCGATACGGGACAGGAGGTGACAACGCATGAGCCGGCCTCCGGCATATGACAGGCGGGATCGGGAGCAGCATGCGGCCCGTTCTGTTTTCGTGCCGTTCGCCGTACCCGAAATCCGGGGGGAAGCGGATATCCGTTCCGGCATGTGGCGGGAAATCATGCGGGAGGGAACGCGTCTTTTCTTTTGTGCCGGAACAGTCGTGCCTGTGGAGGGAGAACACCTGTTCGATCTGTTCTGCATAGAAAGCGGACGGGTGCGTGTGGCGTTCGATACGCTGGAAGGCCGTCAGCGTTCGGTGATCGCCTTCGAGGCAGGGGGAATTTTCAATCTGGCCTGCGCAATGGCGCAAAAAGAAGCTTCCGGGCAGTATCTGTGCGTGCGGGACAGCGTGGTCTGGCGTGTGCCCGGGCGGATTCTGCGCGATGCCCGAAGCATGACCGGATGTCCCGAGCTGGCCGCTTACGCCCTGCGTGCGCTGGGAACTCTGGCTCTGACCTATCACACGTTTCTGACCGACATGCTGCTGGACGAGTTCATCGTGCGCTTTTGCCGTTACCTCATCTCTCTCGCTCTTGAACACGGAAAACCGGAATTTCCTCTCGGCGTCACGCAGGATCGCTGCGCCGCCATGCTCGGCGTGCATCGGGCCACGCTGGGCAGAGCCATCCAGCAGCTCAAGCGGGAGCATGTGCTGGGCCGCTTTACCCTGAAGAGCGTCTGTATTCTTGATATGGAAAAGCTCCGCCGGATGGCGGGAATGTAGACAATTCATTTCGGAACATTCTTGTTTTGAAAACACTCACGGAGTCGGGCGGAGCGATGCCCATCCCTGCTCTTCTTATCCGCAAGGCGCTCCGCGCTGGCGGCCATCCGGCGCGCCGCAATTCACCTGCAGCGTTAAGCCCCGGCGGAGACGTGAAACCTGCAGGACAGAACATGGGGGCCGGCAGGCAGATACGTCCAATGGCAAAATTCTCCGGGGTATCCTTGTTTCTGTATGTGAAAAAGCCCGGGGAAACGCTGATGAAAGCGCTTTGTCAAATCAGTTGAAGGGAACTTTCCCGCGCTCGCGGGGAGGCTCACGTCAGCTTTGACAGAGAGTTTTCATTCTGAATCCATTTGAACGACAATCCCCTCAAAGCCGGCATATTCTCCGGCCTCAATCTTTTCATGCCGCTCATATTTCATGCCTTCCGGCAGGATAATTGCCCTGGTTCCATCCGGGAAGGTCGTGAGTCTGAGCCCCCACGTCTTTGATTTCAGTTCGGCAAGGGCGGCCTCCTCCGCTCGAACAGCGGCTTTCAACCCGGCGAGGGAAGTCGCCTCCGCCTGGGTGGCGGCTTTCAGTCGGGCAAGGGAGTTTTCCTCCGAACGGGTGGAGGCCTTCAGCTCGTCAAGTCTGTCAACCCGGCTTTTCACCAGCAGCCCGCCTGCGGCATATGCCGCTCCGAAGATGACCAGGGTCATGGCCAGCAAGAAAACGCCCCGCCTGTATCCTGTGCCTCCTCTGCCTTCCGCGGAAGAAAGCTCGGCCCTTGTCGGACGGGAAGCGCCCGGAAGGTTTCCGGCGGCCGTTTTCATCTCCGGTTGAGCGCCGTCTTCTCCGGCGGCATCTGACAGCGCTTTCTGCACGATTTCCCGGTCATGGCCGATGATATGCCTGGTGAGCCATTTTTCGAGTACACTCAGGAAGAACTTGATGGATTCGTCGGAGTAATCTTCCCGCTCCATGCGGGAATACAGGTGCGGGATGATTTTTTCGCGCATGGTGGCGTGGATGGCCTTGTGTGCCTCGTAGTCCCTGAAGTTGATGGAGAGCATATATGTCTCTTCATCCTGAAAATGCTTCAGGGTGTAGCTGCGCACATACTTGATGGTCTGGGCTGCTGTCCACTTTGCATTGCCGCCGCCCGTCCTCACGACATTGTGCAGCTTGTTGATGATGCGGAACAGTTCCTGATGGGCATTGTCAATGCTTTCTACCCCGATATTGAATCGTTCCTGCCATGTGAGCATGGGACCTCCCGCATATCGTTATTTCTGCAGGCTGATGACAAAACCCGTTTTTCGGTATCAGCGCCGTCTCATCCGTGAAAGCGGTTTGACGGAAAGGAACAAGAGTCAGTCACTGCGTTGCTTCTGTGCCATGATTCTGTCTTATGTTCACAACACATATCTGAGGGATTTCTCCCATGGGCATTTTGTTGGCATATCTGTTTTATTTTTTAGTAATCTCTTTCTCTTTTGGCGTCAAATTCAAGGTTCTTCTGCAATTGAACATATCCGCCAGCCTCCGGATGCTCATTCCCGCAGTCTTCAAGCCTGAAACCGGACTTGCGCTGTCGGCCATGTCTGTCATCCGGCATGTTATGCGGTCTTCCGGATGGGCCTGCCCGAAACGGCGTATGGTTGCGTCGTGCCTGTTCCTCCGCATGCCGCCGGAAAAAGTTAAAAATATCGCACATGCGATATTTTTCTTTCTTCATTTTGTGAAATCATACACACAGGTTTGAACGCAAGCCTGCCCACACTGTTTTCACTCTTGCGAAGGAGAAGATCATGCCCCCGGTCATCAACAGAGAAAAGTGCGTCGGCTGCGGCGTCTGCGCCGATATATGCCCCCTTCAGGTATTCAGTCATCATCCCGGTGCGGACAGGGTGCCGGAAGTGAAGCGGCCCTATGAGTGCTGGCATTGCAATGCCTGTGTGCTGGACTGCCGGGCAGGAGCCATCGAGCTGCGTCTGCCTCTGACCCACATGCTGCTCTATGTGGATGCCGATACGCTGAAGCCCAAAGAACAACCCGTTCGTTAATTCTTTACTTTCTGCTCAAGATTTTTCTCTGGAGGTTCTCCATGATTCCCCTGAAAGAACAACTGGACGCCGATGTTGCGGTAATCGGCGGAGGCATTGCCGGACTCATGGCCGCCATTGCGGCGGCGGACAAGGGCGCGCGGGTCGTCCTTCTGGACAAGGCCAATACGAAGCGCAGCGGCGCGGGCGCGACGGGCAACGACCATTTTCTGTGCTGGATTCCGGAAAAGCACGGCGACATCAGCGTGGTGTACGAAGAGTTCATGGACAGCCAGAACGCCACCAGCAACGATACTCCCCTGGTCATGCGCTTTCTGGAAACAAGCCCGAAAATCGTGAACATGTGGAATGACTGGGGCATCAACATGAAGCCCACCGGGGACTATCACTTTGAAGGACACGCCTACCCCGGGCGTCCGCGCATCTTCCTCAAATACGACGGACACAATCAGAAAAAAGTGCTTACCGAGCAGGCCAGAAAGCGCGGGGTGAAGATTCTGAATCATTCCCCTGTGCTGGAGATGTTCCGTGACGCCGGGGGCGTGACCGGCGTCCTGGCGCTGGATGTGACCGGAGACGATCCGTCCTTCCGCATTGTCCGGGCGAAGGCCGTGGTGGCCGCCACGGGGTATGTGAGCCGCCTGTTCACCACCGACCCCACTCCCAGCCAGATGTTCAACACCAATATGTGTCCTTCCGGCACCGGGGATTCCATCGCGCAGGCCTGGCGTATCGGGGCGTATCTGGTGAATATGGAAAAGACATACCGCCATGCCGGGCCGCGTTTTCTCGCCCGCTGCGGCAAGGCCACCTGGATCGGTGTGTACCGTTACCCGGACGGCCGTCCTGTCGGCCCCTTCATCACCAGGCCCAATGTGGAAACAGGGGACATGACCAGCGACGTGTGGTCCTCCGCCTTCACCGACCTCAAGCTGCGCGGCACAGGTCCTGCCTATATGGACTGTTCCGGCGCGAGCAGGGAAGACCTGGAGCACATGCGCTGGGCCATGAAGTGCGAAGGTCTGACCGCGCTGCTGGACTATATGGACAGGGAAGGCATTGATCCCGGCAGGCATGCGGTGGAATTCGGCCAGTACGAGGCCAATCTCGTGACGAACGGCATCGAGATCGACATCAACGGCGAGAGCAGCGTGCGCGGTCTGTTCGCCGCCGGGGACATGATGGGCAACATCAGCGGCGACATAGGCGCGGCCGCCGTGTACGGCTGGATCGCCGGGCACCATGCCGCCGACTGTCAGAGCCGCGCCCTGCCTTCCGCCGATCCGGAAAATGCCGCGGAGCGCATGGCGTTCTACAGCGGCATCTACGAGCGCCGGGGCGGAGCGGCGGGCGCGTCATGGCAGGAAGCCAACTTCGCGCTTCAGCAGATCATGACGGAATATGCCGACTGCGGTCCGCACCGTGTGCGTTCCGACACCATGCTCAGCGCCGGGATCAAGTATCTGGGAGACCTGCGCGTGAAGATCGAGAGGGATATGTATGCCGGTGACGCGCATGAGCTGATGCGTGCAGCGGAAGTGCTGAATCTGCTCGATCTCGGACAGGCGCTGATGATTTCCGCCCGTGAACGCAGGGAAAGCCGCGGCCGTCATATCCGATCGGACTATACCTTCACCAACCCCCTGCTGCGCGACAAGTTTCTGCGCGTATGGAAGGAAGGCGGTGAAGCAAGGACGGAGTGGAGGGAAAGACTGCGCTGATTATGACAGGGGCATGCTTCCCGGCCCCGGACGCCGGGGAGCATGCCGGTCTCCAGAGCGTTTTGCCGTTGAAAATATCTGACGTCAGGAACCTGTGCTCCGGCCCGCAGGTTCACGCCTCCTCCGGAGCTTGATGCCGCAAGTGAATTGCGGCGGCACCGGAGAAGAGGAGGCGTCGCGGCGGAGTCTCGCTTCGCCCGATTCCGGGAGAATTTTCAAAACGAAAAAGCTCTGATGTGAAATTATTCGTGAGAGGACGCCATGAAAAACCTTGCCCTGCTTCGCTGGCCTGTGACCCTGTTTCTGCCCGTCATTCTTTATCTCTGCTCGCCTGTTGACGTTTCCCCCAAGTTTCCGCTCTTTGTCGGCATGACCAGCATGGCCGTGCTGGCCTGGGCCTTCAACGTATTTCCGGCCATCGGCGTGGCCGCGCTGCTCAGTTTCGCGTATCTGCTTGGGGAGGTCGCCCCGGCGGAAGTGGTGTTCGGCCCATGGACGACAGTACTGCCCTGGCTTTCCTTCGCGGCGGTCATCATCGGTGAGGCCATGGACAGAACCGGCCTTGCCCGCCGCCTCGCGCTGCGTTGCCTCCAGCTCACCGGGGGAAGCTTTTCCGGACTGCTGTGGGGCTTTTTTCTCGGCGGCATCGCGCTGGGCATTGTTCTGCCGTCCATCCTCGCGCGCATGGTCATTCTGTGCACCATCGCCTCCGGCATTATCGACGCGCTGAAAATCGATCCCCGGTCGCGCATGTCCTCCTCCATCGTGCTGCTGGCCTTCATGGCGGCGGCCGCGCCCCAGTTCATGCTGCTGCATACCTCGGAATCCTATATATGGGCGTTCACCATGCTGTTCAAGGGCACGGACATCACCGTGAATTTCTGGCAGTACGCCTGGCAGAGCACGCTGATCTCCATGGTGTATACCGTCATGTCCATGTACACGGTGTATCTGGTCAAGGGAAAGGAGAGTCTGGCCGGGGGCGGCGACGTCATCAGCTTCATCAATCAGAGCTGCCGGGAACTCGGCCCCCTGCGCCCCGTGGAAATCAAGCTCATGGTGCTGGTGCTCGGCATGGTGGGCGGATTCATGGTTCAGCCATGGACCGGCATTGACCCCGTGTATATCTTCTGCGTGCTGGCCATGCTCTGCTACCTGCCCGGCATTGATATTCTGGACGGTGAAAGCATCAGCAAGCTCGGCATCATGTTTCTGGTGTTCGTGACCGGCTGCATGGCCATCGGCTTTGTGGGCGGTTCGGTCGGGTTCAACGCCTGGGCCGTCAGGCAGGTGGTTCCCCTGCTTCAGGGCTGGGGCGAGAACATGTCGATCATCATGGCCTATCTGGCGGGAGTCGGCGTCAATTTCATGCTGACTCCGCTCGCGGCCACGGCGGCCTTCACGCCCGCCATCGGCGAACTGGGGCAGGCCATGAACATGAATCCCCTGCCGGTGTTCTATGCCTTCGGTTATGGCATTGACCAGTACATTCTGCCGTATGAAGCAGTGTACTTTCTGTACATCTTCATCACCGGCAAGGTCACGCTCCGGCATATTATTCCCGCTCTGGCCGTGCGCGCGCTGCTCTGCGGCGTCATTCTGGTCTGCATCGCCATCCCGTGGTGGAAATTCGTCGGCATCATGTAACTTCGTTCGCGTCCGCCCGGGTGTTCCGGGGCGGACGCATGTCCGTCAAGGAGAAATTGTCGTGAGAATCCGTGAAATCTGTGAAAGAACGGGAATCAGTCTCGGCCTGCTTGAGCCTGGCCGCCACAATGCCATAACCGACGTGCCCGGGGTCCGGGTCGGCCATTCCACCATTGTCCGTGACGGCGAAGGCCCGGTGAAGGACATCATCCGCACCGGGGTGACGGTGATCGTGCCCTGTGATGATATTGTGGAGAACTCCGTGAGTGCGGGATATTTCAGCCAGAACGGCAACGGCGAGTTTACGGGGTGTCACTGGATGGACGAGGCGGGGCTTCTTTCCACTCCCATCGCCCTGACCAATACGCACAGCGTGGGCGTGGTGCGCGATGCCATGATTTCCTGCTACCGGGAGAGGATGCCGGAGTTTGTGCCGGAATGGATGCTGCCTGCCGTGGCGGAAACCTGGGATGGATGGCTTTCGGATATCTTCGGCATGGCCGTGACTCCGGAACATGTGCGCGAGGCGCTGGATTCCGCGTCTTCCGGCCCGGTCGAGGAAGGCTGCGTGGGCGGCGGCACGGGCATGATCCTGCATGATTTCAAGGGCGGCATCGGCACAAGTTCCCGCGTCACCCCTGCGGACAGGGGCGGCTACACTGTGGGCGTGCTGGTGCAGGGCAATTACGGCAAGCGGCATGACCTCACCATCGCGGGCGTGCCCGTGGGACGCTATATCCCGGCTTCGCGCATTCCCGGCAAGGCGGAGCAGGAAAGAGGCGAGCGGGCGAGCAAGGATACAGGTTCAATCATTGTGGTGATCGCCACGGACGCGCCGATCAGCGCCGATCAGTGCAGGCGGCTCGCGCGCCGTGCCACGCTGGGTCTGGCCCGCACGGGCGGGATCTGCGGCAACGGTTCGGGCGACATTTTCGCGGCCTTTTCCACCGCTCACAGGTTTCGGGAGGAAACCGGACGGATATACGATATCAGGACGCTGGGCAGCGACAGTCTGGATGAGCTGTTCCGGGCCGTGGTCGAAGCCACGCATGAGGCCATCGTCAACGCCATGTGCGCGGCAAAGACCACTTCCGGCATCCGCGGGCGCGTCATGCACGCTCTGCCTCTGGACGAGGTGGAGGCCGTCATGCGCCGTTACGGAGAGCTGAACGCCGCCCTGCTGGCGGATGCGGGCAGAGGCCATGTCGGCTAGGCTTTCGCGGGGACCGCTGCTTGTTCTTGCGGGCGCTCTGTGCTTCAGTACTACGGGATTCGTGCAGGCGCTGGCTCCGGAAGGGGCCACGCCCTATGTCATCGGGGGAGTGCGGATGATGGGCGGCGGTCTGGCCCTGCTGTTGTGGTGCGCGCTGCGCGGCCTGCTGCCCCGGCGTGACGGCTGGCCCCCTGAACTGGTGCTGAAGCGGGTTATTCCCGCCGCGCTGGCGCTGGTAGGGTTCCAGATATGTTTTTTCCGCGGTGTGCAGGAGGCGGGCGTGGCCGTTGGCACTGTGGCGGCCATCGGCTTTTCCCCGGTGGTTGTGGCCGTACTCGGTTTTCTGCTGCTCGGGGAAAAGCCGGTGAAGATATGGTATGCTTCCACGGCTCTGGCCATCGCCGGACTCATTCTCCTCAACTGGCGGAACGGCGGGAGCGGAGGAGGGGTCTCCGCGCTTGTTCTGCCTCTGGCGGCGGGCTTCTGCTACGCCTGCTATTATGTGTTCAGCAAACCGCTGGGGCAGAGGCATCCTCCGGAAACGGTCATGATGGTGCTCTGTCTCGCCGGCGGGGTCTGCCTGTCGCCGGTGTTTTTTCTGTATCCCACGGCATGGATGCTGAGTCTGCCCGGCGCTCTGGTGGCCCTGCATCTTGGGGTGATCACCACGGCGCTGGCTTTTTCCCTGACGCTGGCCGGGCTGCGCGAGACCCCCGCGGCGGCCGCCGCGACCCTTGGCCTGGGCGAACCCCTGGGCGCCGCCTGTCTGGGGATTTTCTTCCTGCATGAAAGCGTGGGCGTTCCCGCCCTGGCAGGCATGGCGCTGCTGCTCGGCGGGGTTGTGCTGCTGACCCTGTTCTCCGGTGGGGGCGGGAAAAGAACCGGATAGGGCATGTTCAGAACTTCATGCCCCCGGAACGGGCGGAGCGAAATTCATTTCTGCCCCCGCTTCCCGCCGGTTCCGCGCTGCACCGCATCGGACGCGATCCCTGCTGGTCCGCCGTGTTCCCCGCCGCATTGACATGCGGCGGGGTGTCGCCGTTCCCGGCGCGCGCGTGTCTCTGCGGTCAAGGTCATTTTCGGCGCCACGCAAAGGGAGAGCGTTTTGAAAATATTTTTTATGCGGCGTAATGTGCCGGGAATAATGGTCGATAATAACAGCGGGATGTTGAGCATTTTCCACCTAGAACTGTTCCCGGCGGGAAAGCTGTGTGCGGCATGCCGCTGTTGACATGGGCATGTTTCCTTTTTCGTTTTTACAGGGTGTGAGCCATGAAGTTGTCGCTGCAAACAAAAATTGTGCTGCCTTCCGTGCTGGTGTTTGTACTTGCATTCGGTTTTTCCGGCTGGAACTCCTATTCGCGGGCGGAAAAGGCTCTGCGTGAGGCTGTGGTGGCCATGCTTGAAGGCAATCTGCGTTCCGTGAGCATGGGACTCAGGGATTACAAGCAGGGGATTCTGGACGATCTGCGTGGCAATACCACCATTACGCCCATGCGTATGCTGTACTCCGCGGACAGGCGCGAAGCCGGAAAGGAGAGCGTGCGCGTTTCCCTGCGCAACCGTCCCCTGCTGAGGGACGGAGTCTTTCTTTATGTGGATGCCACGGATGAAAACGGACGTGTCCTTGCCAGCAGCGACGAGAAGAGGGTGGGGATGTCCGTGGCGGATTCTCCCGCCTTCAAGACCGCTCTGGACGGCAGGGACGCCGTGGGAGCAGCCCTGCCCGGGCCGGACAAGAATGCCCTTGTCCCCTTTGCCGTGCCGGTGATTCTGGACGGAAAGACGCGCGGCGTGCTGATGGCCATGGTGGATTTCTCCAAACTGGGGGAAAAATTCGTTGCGCCGATTCGCATCGGCAAGCTGGGTTACGCCTTTGTCGCCACCGGCGTGGGCGAGGTGATGTATCACCCGGACGGCGCGGAAATCATGGTTCCCGTGGCTTCCACCTCGCTGACTCCCAAGATGGTGAAGTGGCGCAACGGCATATATGAATATTCCTGGAGCGGGCAGGACTGGATCGCACTGTATGAAACGGATGAGCAGTCGAACTGGACGGTTATCGTCAAGGCCCAGGGCGGTGAGGTGTTTGCAGCCATCCACGATATTGCCGGAAGCACCATCATGCTCACTGTCGGGTCCAGCGTTTTTTTTGCAGTCATGCTCTTTCTGCTGGTTCATTATCTCATTGCCTCGCTGCGGAGAACCGTGGCGTTTGCCGAAGCCGTGGCCGGAGGCGAGCTTGACCGCAGCCTGGATATCCGATCCGGCGATGAAGTGGGAATGCTGGCCTCCGCCCTGCGTCATATGGTAGGCAATCTGCGCGAGATGATCGCGTCCAGCAGGCGCAGCGAGCAGGACGCTCTTGAGCAGAGCGAGCGGGCTGCCGCGGCGATGCGTGAGGCGGAAGCCAGCCGTCAGGAGGCGGAATCAGCCCGTCGGCAGGGTCTGCAGGAAGCCTCGCGCCAACTGGGTTCTCTGGTGGAAGGGCTGGCGGGACATGTGGAGACGCTGCGCGGACGTCTGGAACAGGCTGCCGCCGGGGCGGACGGGCAGTACCGGAGTTCGCAGGAAAACGCTCAGGCCATGACCAGCATGAATGAGAGCGTGCGCGCCGTGGCCGAAAGTGCTGCTGCCGCCGCCGCGGGGTCTTCCCATGCCCGGGAAATGGCGATGAACGGACAGCGGGTTGTCTCCGGCGTGGCGGAATCCATTTCAAGGGTGAACCACAGCGCCGAAGCTCTCAAGGAGAGCCTGAACAGTCTTGGCAAAAAGGCCGAGGGCATCGGGCACATCATGAATGTCATCACCGATATTGCGGATCAGACCAATCTGCTGGCGCTCAATGCCGCCATTGAAGCCGCCCGCGCGGGTGAAGCCGGGCGCGGGTTCGCCGTAGTGGCCGATGAGGTGCGGAAGCTGGCGGAAAAGACCATGAAGGCCACGCAGGAAGTGGATGAGGTGGTCAAGGCGATTCAGATAGGCACGCGGGACAATATCCGGATGATGGAAGATACCGCGAGCGTGGTGGAGAGCACGGCAGGGCTGGCCTCCCAGGCGGGAGAGTCGCTGTGCGAGATTGTGAAGACCGTGGAGGAAAGCGCGGTTCAGGTGGAGCATATCACCGGAGTCAGCCGCTCCCAGTCCGAGATCAGCGTGGGGATAACCGGAAATATCGAATCCGTGGGCAATGTGGCGGAAGAAACCTCACGCCTGATGGGGGAAGCGGAGCAGGACCTGAGAGGGGTGCTTGCCATTTCCGAAGAGCTGGGCCGCAAGATTGAAACACTGGGAAAATAGAGCAGGCTGATTTCATCTGCTCTGACGGAAAGGCCCCCGGAGAGTTTCTTCCGGGGGCCTTTCCGTCAGGCGGCGCAAGAACTGCGGGTCGGCGCATCGTGTCCGGCGATCCCGGCTCAAAATGTTTCAACAGAGCGTTTTCCCCTCGTCAAAAATTCCTTTGTGGTTTGAGACCTCCCCCTTCAGGGGGAAAAGAGGAGTTGACAAGACGGCGAAGCCGATGAAATCGTTTTCCGCACGACCCCTGTCCGTCGGCTGCTTCAGTCAGTCGGCGGATGGGGCGACTGTGGATTGAAGCATAAGGGAATTTTGATGAATCCCCGGGAATCCGCTCATGCCGGGGCATGTTTTTCCAGAAAGCGGTAAAGGAGCTGCAGACCAAACCCGGTAGCTCCCCTGCGTGACATGGGAGTATCCGCGTCGCTCCACGCTGTTCCCGCGATATCGATATGGGCCCACGGGGTGTTGTCCACAAACTGTTCCAGAAACTTGGCGGCAAAGATGCTGCGCGCATTCTGGCCGAACGTGGCGTTTTCCAGATCCGCGTCGCCCGTTTTCAGCAGGGTATCGTAATCCTCGTCCATAGGCATGCGCCAGAGCCGTTCGTCCGTCTCTTCTCCGGCCTCGAACAGAGCTTCGGCCAGCCTGTCGTCGTTGCTGAACAGACCGGCCTTCTGCCAGCCGAGCGCGGTGGACATGGCCCCGGTGAGTGTGGCGATGTCAATGAGGCAGGATGGCGCAAGCCGCGTGACGGCATACGACAGCGCGTCACACAGCACCATGCGCCCTTCGGCGTCGGCGCTGACGATCTCTACATGCCTGCCGGACAGGGTTCGGATGATATCATCGGGACGCAGGGCTTTCCCCGAGGGCATGTTTTCCGCCAGGGCGAGGATTCCGGCCACATTGATCGGCAGACGCGTTTCCGCGGCGCAGCGCAGCAGTTCCAGCACCACAGCCGCCCCTGCCATGTCATGTTTCATTCCCCGCATGTTTGGACGGGTCTTGAGACTCAGCCCTCCGGAGTCGAACGTGATTCCCTTGCCCGCCACAGCCACGGGCGGGGCGGCCGGATCGCTGTGTCCCTGCCAGCGCAGAAGCACCAGCCGCGGCGGACGGTCACTGCCCTGTCCCACGCCGAGCAGCGCGCCCATACCCAGACGGCGCAGTTCCCTTTCATCCAGCACGTCCACCACCAGCCCGAGATCGCGCAGTTGCAGAGCCATCGCCGCCATGCTTTCGGGATACAGGACATTGGGCGGTTCAGACACCATCTGCCTGACCCGGTGTGACGCCTCCACGATGCGGCCCTGCCGGAGCCACAGAGCGGCCAGACGCTCCGAACCGGCGTCTTCCACGAACATGCGCTGGGGCGGACATGCTTTTTCCGGGGCGCGGTAGCGGTCGAAACTGTACTGCCGGGAACAGTACCCGGCCAGGATATGCAGCAGGGCACAGTCATCGGGCCTTTCTCCGGGAAAGACGTCTTCCGTGCGGAACAGCACCGAGGAATGCCCGCGCAGGGCGTCGGCCAGCATGCCTCCGAACCTGCGGCAGCTCCGGGGAGAACAGTCCGGGAGGCCGTCCAGATCCGCAAGCAGGATATTTTCTGTCCTCTCCGGGCCTTGCAGTATCAGCGGCATGGTCCTGCCGGAGGAAGCGTCAGGGCCATGCCTGAGCAGCGCGGCTGAAACTTCGGGAGCGAGGGCGGGGTGCTGTCCTCCGGACTGGCGGTGCACGCCGAGGACACGTGTTGTTTCCGCTTCAGCCGGAAAATTCACATGAAATTCGGGATTCATTGAAGTGCCTCTGTGTTGTGAAGGGTGAGCAGGCATTGGACGGACGGGAGACGGTTTGCTCCTGAACGGCTTCATCAGATCCTTTCAGGGGAAAAGGTGTTCCTGACACGACGGTGAAGCCGATGAAATCCTTTCTGGCAAGTTCTCCGTAGGGCATTTCGCTCATGAAATGCCCTACTTCAGTCGAGCGGGGCGAGACTGCGCCGCGATACCGGAGCAGCCGCAATTCACTTGCGGCGTTAAGCTCCGATGGAGGCGTGAAGCCTGCGGCAGATATTTTCAATGGCAAAACGCTCCAGAGGGAGAGGACGGCCGGGGAGCGGAACAGGGAAGGTTCAGCGCGGACTGTCCTGCTCCCCGAGGTTCAGCATCCGGCCGGCGAAGGTTTCCTGCCATGTGCGGAGCAGAATATACAGCCGGGGAACAATCGTGGCGAGGGGGAGAGCTTCGTTCGGACTGTGGTTGTCAAGGCAGCCCAGGCCGAATCCGTCCAGGGAAGGGCAAACCTGGGCGCAGTGGCTGGTATCATTGCCGCCGTTCGCGTGTCGGAAACCCAGCCTGCGTCCCAGTTCCCGTTCCGTAAAGGCCACGACCTTTTCCGCCAGGGACAGCGTGACCGGATCATTCTGGAAGGGAAGCACGCTGATATCCATGTCGAATTTGACGCGGCAGTCGGGAATGAGTCTGTTCTTGATTCTTTCCTCGATGGTGGCCCGGATGCGGTCGAATTCGTCCACGCGGGTCACCCGGATATCGGCGAAGGCCTCAGCATGATCCGGAATGACGTTGAGCTTGTGTCCGAAACTGCCCATGGTCCAGTGAACTCCCGTGCGGATTTCGGGGCGGGACAGATCCCGGAGCTGAAGAAGCTGATGAGCCAGTTCGTAACCGGCGTTGCGGCCCTTTTCCGGTCCGCCCCCGGCGTGGGAGGCGATGCCGGTCACGGCAAGAGTGCCCTTGGCGATGCCGCGTCCTGATATGGTGATCAGCTCGCCTTCCCTGCCGCTTTGCTCCATGTTGTAGGACACATGATGGGAGCGCCCCAGTTCCCGGATAAGGGCGCGGCTGCCGTAGGAACCGGTTTCCTCGTCCGCATTGCAGTGTATGGTCAGGGTATCATAGTTGCGTTGTCCCAGCTTGTTGTGCAGAATTTCGACAGCCGCGATGAGCAGCGCGATGGAAGACTGCATATCGGCCACGCCCGGCCCGTAGGCCATGTCTCCTTCCCGCCGGAAGGGGCGGCGGGCCGCTTCCCCGGCGGGAAAAACAGTGTCGTAGTGAGTGAGCATGAGCACGCGGGCCCTGCCTGTGCCCTTGAAGACGGCCACTACATTGTAGGTGCCCCGGCGCGGTTCCGGCGCTTCGCGCAGTTCCACGGAGTTCGCGCCCAGGCTGCGGAAGATGTCGGCAAGGACATGGGCCTTGCGTTCCAGACCCGGCAGATCATCAGTGCCGGAGTCCATGTTGACCAGCCGTTCGGTCAGCTCAAGCACGCGCTCCTCGGCCTCCTCGCAGCAGGTCAGAAGAGCGGCGTCGGGATTGGCGTGGGGAGGAAGGGGAGGACGGATCATCAGGGAGTCTCCTGTGCGCGGAAGTTTTCCTTCCGCGATGAAAGGTGTGCGGGGCCGGCTGGCGAACGCTGTCCGGTCATGCCTTGAAGCATGCCGCGAGGTGGCCGGGGGATATTTCCCGCAGATGCGGGCGTTCCGTTTTGCATTGTTCCGTGGCCAGGGGGCAGCGCGGATGGAAATGGCAGCCGGGAGGCGGGGCCAGGGGTGACGGGATTTCTCCGGAGATGTGATGAAAGGCGAAATGGCGCTGGCTGATCCGGGGAACGCCGTCGAGCAGAAGCCGCGTATATGGATGGGTGGGGCAGCCGAAGATATCGTCGCTGGTTCCGAGTTCCACCAGCCGTCCCAGATACATGATTGCCACCCTGTGGGAGATGTGGCGGACCACGCCGATATCGTGGCTGATGAACAGGCATGTCAGGTTGAGCCGGTCGCGCAGCTTCATGAAGATATTCAGAATCTGCGCCTGAATGGAGACGTCCAGCGCCGCCACGGATTCATCACATACCAGTACGCTGGGTGATACGGCGAGCGCACGGGCGATCCCCACTCTCTGACGCTGCCCGCCGGAAAACTGATGAGGATAGCGGCGCTTGTAACCTGGATCCAGGCCGACCTGGATCAGCAGTTCGTCCACAAAATCGTCCATCTGTTCGGGCGCGACCAGCCTGTGCACCAGCGGCGCATGGCCGATGATATCCCGGACGCGCATGCGCGGGTTGAGTGACGCGAAGGGATCCTGAAAGATCATCTGCAACTGGAGCTGTGTCTTGCGGCGCTCGTTTCCGCTCAGGGCATGAAGGCTGTTTCCCTGGAACAGCACTTCTCCGGAGCTGGGCGGCAGAATGCCGCAGATCATGCGGCCGAGGGTCGACTTGCCGCAGCCGGATTCTCCCACCACCCCGAGCACTTCTCCCCTTGCGACGGTCAGAGATACGTCGTCCACGGCATGCACGACCTGTTCCCTGTACCCGCAGCCGAAAAGATTGCCTATCTTCTCGGAGAGAGTCAGCCTGCGCGCAAAGTTTCTGGACAGCCCCCGCACTTCAAGAAAAGGTGTGTTCATTCTCTGCCTCCAGCGGCGCGGTCATGGACAAGCGGAAAAAGGCAGCGGACGGAGCGCTCTCCTTCAGTGCGCATGTCGGGCGGAGTCTGACATTCCGCCCTGGCGTATGCGCAGCGGGGCGCGAAGGCGCAGCCCGGCGGCAGAGACAGAAGCGAGGGCATGGAGCCGGGAATCTGGTGGAGGGGCTGCCCTTTTTCCGCCAGATTTTCGCCGGGTATGGAACGCAGCAGACCCTGCGTATACGGATGCAGCGGCCGATCCAGCACATCGTCTACCGGGCCGTATTCCACGATTTTTCCGGCGTACATGACGCAGATGGCGTGGGCCAGCCCGGCCACTACGGCGAGGTCATGGGTGATCCAGATCAGCGAGGTGCCGTTTTCCTTGCACAATGTCTGCATTTCGCTCAGGATTTCACCCTGTATGGTCACGTCAAGGGCGGTTGTGGGTTCATCGGCGATAAGCAGTTCCGGCCGGTGCAGCATGGCGATGGCAATGGCCACGCGCTGGCGCATGCCTCCGGAAAACTGATGGGGATATGCCTTCAGCCTCTCGTCCGGGGAGGGAATGCCCACCTTCCCCAGGGCGTCCCTGGCCCGGATGCGCGCTTCGGATCTGCTGACGGATTCGTGGGCCATGACCGCATCGATCATCTGGGTGTCTATGCGCAGAACCGGATTCAGCGTCATCATCGGGTCCTGAAAGATCATGGCAATGCGCGATCCGCGCAGGGCGCGCATTTCTTCCTCGCTCAGCCGGGCCATGTCCTGCCCGAGAAAGTTGATCCGTCCTTTTACAATACGGCCCGGGGCGTCCACCAGACGCAGAACGGAAAAGCCGGTCACACTTTTGCCGGAACCGGATTCGCCGATCAGGCCAAGCACTTCGCCTCTGCGCACGCGGAAGCTCACGCCGTCCACGGCGCGTACCAGACCGCGTCGGGTGAAGAAGTGCGTGTGCAGGTTGTCAACGTCGAGAACGATGTCGGACATGGAAGCTCCTTCAGCGCTGCAGCCTGGGGTTGAAAATATCGCGCAGCCTGTCAGCCACCAGATTGATCGCCATGACCAGAACAAAGAGAGCCAGACCGGGATACATGCTGATCCAGTAGCGTCCGTTCATCAGATGGCGGAAGCCGTTGGAGATGAGCAGCCCCAGGGATGGCTCGGTGACGGGGAGTCCCAGGCCGAGAAAGGACAGCGAGGCTTCAAGCGTGATGGCGTGACTCATCTGGATGGTTACGATAACCAGAAGGGGGGCGAGACAGTTGGGGAAGATATACTGGAAGATGACCCGCCATGTGGGCATGGCAAGGCAGGCTGCGGCTTCAACATATTCCTTGTTCCTTTCCGAAAGGGCGGACGCGCGCACGGTTCGGGCGAAGTAGGCCCATTGCACCAGCACCAGAGCGATGATGAGCCTGTCCACGCCGCGGCCGAACAGGGCGATGAACACCAGCGCCACCAGTGCCGAGGGCAGGCTTATCTGGATTTCCACAATCCGCATGAGCAGGGCATCGAAGAATCCGCCCAGATAGGAAGAGACAAGGCCGAGAGCGGCCCCTACCAGCATGGCGATGAACGAACTGAGAACGCCTACGGCCAGACTGATACGGATGCCGTAGAGAATGCTGCTGACCATGTCCCTGCCCTGCGCGTCGGTGCCGAGCCAGTAGGTCATGTCGCTTTCCGACGCATGGCTGCCGGGGGCAAGACGGGCATCCATGAAGTTGATTTCCAGCGGATCATAGGGATTCTGGGGCGAGATCCAGGGAGCGAACAGGGCGGCCAGCAGGATGATGCAGAAGACCACGAGGGCGATCGTGGCCAGGGGGCTTTCAAAATATTCCCTGGCGATCCGCCGGAAGCGGCTTTCTTCCTGCCGGGGAGCGGGGGCGGGACAACTGTCAGTCATTGCGGCCTCCTCCAAGGCGAATGCGGGGGTCTATGACCGAATAGAGCATGTCGACGATGAAATTGATGATGATGAAGGTTGCCACGGTGATGAGGAGGAAGGCAACGAGAATGGGCCGATCAAGAACTCCCATGGAGTCGATGAGAAGCTTGCCCATGCCGGGCCAGGCGAATACTGATTCCACGATCATGGCGCCAGTGAGCAGGCGGGCGAGTTCGAGACCGAACACCGTGATGATGGGGATGAGGATGTTCTTCATGACATAGACGCCGAGAATGCGCCGGGGGGGCAGGCCCTTGGCGCGGGCGAACTTGATGTAGTCCATCAGCATGGCTTCTCTCACTCCTGCCCGGGTCAGGCGGATGATGAGGGCGAGCTTGGCCAGGGAGAGAGTGATGGCGGGCAGAATGATATGCGCCCAGCCGTCAAGCGTCAGAATACTCCACTGTATGCCGAACAGCTCGCGCGTTTCACCTCTGCCGATGGAGGGAAGCCAATGGAGATCCGCGGCGAAGAACTTGATCAGGCACAGCCCCACCCAGAACGCGGGCAGGCTGAAACCGGCGATGGAAAAGCCCATGATGGAGCGCCCCAGCATGGTGTCGTGCCGGACGCCGGCGATGAAGCCCAGGGGAATGCCGATGAGAAGGGCCAGAAGCGAAGCCGTGAGAGCCAGCTCGATGGTGGCGGGCATGCGCTGGAGGATAAGATCAAGCGCATCTACCTTGTAGAAGTAGGAGAGACCGAGGCTGCCATGCATCGCCCTCTCCAGGAAGAGGAGATACTGCTGCCAGAGCGGCCTGTCCAGACCGAGCACGGCCCGCAGATGCGCCACCTGCGCGTCGGTTGCCTGCGGGTCGATAAGGACTTCGGCAGGATCGCCGATGGCATAGACCGCAAGAAAAATGAGTATCGATGTGCAGAAGAGGGCCAGAATTGCCTGACCGAGTCTCCGGACAAAGAAAGCAAACATGATGCATCCCCCTCTGGGACGGGCTGGAGCATGCCGGTCGTCATGCGGGACGGGCAGGCTCCGCATCGGAGCCTGCCCGCGGAGCACTTACCTGCCGGCATCCGCCGGGGCGGCCAGAATGGCCAGGGTACGGCTGTCCGCGCGGGCATCGAAGTTGACATCGGCTCTGGATGCCCATACCCCCATGCCGAAGTAGAGAGGCATGACGCCGTAGTCTTCCATGGCGATGCGCACGGTTCTGGCCAGCAGCTTGTCCCGCTTGACGGGATCGAATTCGGCGAGAGCTTCCCGGGCGGCCTGATCCACTGCAGGATTGGAATACCTGCCGCGGTTGGCGAAGCCCGTGCCGGTCTCGGGGTCGTTTGTCATGAGCAGTGCCATGATGGTTTCGCTGGTTTCGCCCACATACACGCCCCAGCCGAACAGGGCGAAGCTGTATTCAAAGCGGCGTCCCGCTCTGGAGTATTCGGCGCGGGGGTGAATTTCAATGGAGGTCTTGATGCCTACGCGCGCCAGCATCTGGCCGATGGTTTCCACCACCTGCGGAGCATTGTAGTAATGGCCGGAGGAACCATGCAGCACAACTCTGAACCCGTCGGGGTACCCCGCTTCGGCAAGAAGGCGCCTGGCTTCCTTCGGATCATAGGCGTCGGGCTTCAGTGTGGGGTCTACGCCGGAAAAACCTTCGTCGAGCAACTGCCCGGCAGGAATGCCGAGCCCTTCCAGCGCCGTCTCGATCAGCGCCTCGCGGTTGATGGCCAGGGAAATGGCCCTGCGTACCCGCTGATCCTTGAACGGGTTCCGGGTCATGGGCTTGCCGTCGTTGTCGGTCATGTCACTGGGGGAATCCGTGAACTGATCCATGATCAGGAAGCGGAACAGGGATGATTTGGCCCGCCATACCCTGACGTCGGAATTATTGTCCAGACTTGCGAGCTGTTCCGCGGGCACGTTGTTAATCAGATCGACATCACCCGCCAGAAGAGCGGAAACCCGGCTTTCCGGTTTTTCGATATTGAGCAGTGTCACTGTTTCCCATGCCGGTTTCTTTCCCCAGTAATCGTCGTTGCGTTCGAGCACGATACGCTGGCCGGTCACGAATTCCTTCAGTTTATAGGGGCCTGTGCCGATGCTGGCCACACCCGTATTGTAGTCGTTCACCTGCATGTGCTTTTCGCCCACGGCCCTGGATACCACGGGAACAATGCCCAGATACCGCATGAGAATGGGCTGGGGAGCGGCGGTTTTCAGGATCAGCTTGGTGGGCGAGACGACGATGCGCTCGCTCACCAGATTGCCGACAATGGCCATGGGGTTGTCCGTGCCGGGGACATTGCATGTGCGCCACAGGGAAAAGGCGATATCATCGGCGGTGAGCGGGCTTCCGTTATGGAACTTCACGTCCGGGCGCACGGTCAGTTCCCATGTATTGGGATCAACCGCCTTCCATTCGGTCACCAGCCCCGGCTGGGGATTGCCCGTGCCGTCCAGCCAGACGATGGAGTCATACACATGGCCGCGGTAGTCAAAACCCTGACCTGCCATGGAGTCATGCGGATCAAGGGTTTCAGCTATGCTCTCCACGCCGATGATGAAATCCCGGGCCAGAGCAGTTCCGCCCATGCCGAGGGCCAGAACCATAAATGGGGTGAGGAGCCAGGAAAGTTTTCTCATACTAACCTCCTTGAGGTGATGGCGGGAATGCCCGATATGCGGTGCCGCGGGAATGTCCGGCTGATGGTCGCGCGCTGTCGAACACTTGCGGACGTATTTCTCTCCGTGAGCGGGAGGCTTCGACTGTCCCTGAGGCATGTTGCTGTTGAAATGCTCTGCGGAATCTCGTCTGTCCGCCTGCGGCATGAAGCGGCGGAGGCGTGAAGCCTGCGGTTCGGAACATACGGTCCCGGCTGACAGAGAGTTTCAATCACAAGGCGCTCCGGAAACCGCCTGTTCCTGCAGATACTTGTCCACAGCGGCCGAAGTCGCTTCAACAAGCCCGGGATACTCTTCATCGCCGGTGGCAACCTGAGGCGCATTGAGACCGTGCCCGGTCAGGTTGCAGACGGTGAGGCCCGGCTGTTCAAAGCCCGGAGCGTCAAGGAGCCTTGTCAGCGCCGCTGCGGAAACGGCTCCGGCCGGCTCGGTGAAGATGCCCTCCTCGCGGCCCAGTTCGCGGATGGCGCGGATGAATTCTTCGTCCGTGACGGAGAGCATGGTTCCGCCGGTGGCGCGTACGGCCTGAAGGCAGTATTTGCCCCAGTAGGGATTGTTGTTCATGATCGCGTCGGACAGAGAGGGCTTTTTTTCCACCGGCGTCACCACGTCCTTCCCCGCGTGAAAGGCCGTTGCCGTGGGATTGCATGCCGCAAGCTGCACTCCTACCAGACGCGGCATACGGTCGATGAGTCCCGCTTCCAGCATTTCGGAAAAGCCGTCAAAGGCCGCTACCATGCCCGCGCCGCCGCCGCAGGGGATCAGCACGGTATCAGGAGCCCGGCCGAGCTGCTGCACGATGCCGTAGGCAAAGGTGCGCTTGCCCGCAACACGATAGGGATTTGGCCCTCCGCACTGATACCAGCCCTTTTTCCTTACCATTTCCCCGCACAGGCGGCTCGCCGCGGCCATGTCGCCGTCAATGCGGATGACGTTGCCCCCATAGACAAGGCTTTTGGAAATCTTGGCGGCGGAGACGTGCTTCTGGACGAATACCACGGGGCGCAGCCCCGCGCGTGATCCGTACGCGGAAATGCTGGCCGCGTTGTTTCCGGAAGAGGAAAGGCAGACTGTTTCGCTGCCCTGCTCCAGGGCTTTAAGCACGCACAGCGCCGTTCCCCTGTCCTTGAGAGACAGCGTGGGACCCTGTTCGAGCTTGAAGTAAAGGTCGGAGATTCCTCTTTTCCGGCCATAGCGATGGGAACGCAGGAGGGGTGTTTCCGTTTCGCCAAGGCTGACCCGGTCAATAAGGGACTCGTCGGAGAGAGGCAGGATGGAACGCCACTGGTATAGATAGGATCGGTCATCATACGGAGGCATGCCGTCCTGCAGAGCCTTTCTGAGTGCGCCCGCCGCAAATTCGACGCGCATGGGGGCCCCGCAGCTTGGGCAGGTCAGAGAAAATTCGGATTCGGCAATCTTCGTCCCGCAGTCGCGGCAGACAAGGCCGATACATTCGGCGTTCATACTATTCTCCTGAACAGAAAACGGTTATTGAGCGGGTGGGGAATGCCTCTTGTTATTCTGTCGACAGTATGTGAAAGAAAAAACGGCATGTCAATATTTGTCGACGGATTTTTGTCGACAAATATTGACATGCCGTGAGCAGCCGCAGGAGGACAGCATGGAAAACGGCAGCGAAATGCCCGCAGCCTTGAAAATACTGGAAGAGGCGGGAATCCCCGCCCGGCGTATGGACTATGACTATGCTGAGCGCGGAGGAACGCGTGAGGCCGCCCTCCGGCTCGGCATCGACGAACATGCAGTGGTCAAGAGCCTGGTGTTCGACAATGGGAAGGAAGGAGCGGAAAGACGTGCGGTCATGGTTCTCATGCATGGGGATGAAAGGGTTTCTCTGCGCAAGCTTGAGCGGCTTTCCGGAATTGGCCGTCTTGCCCCGTCGTCTCCTGATGTGGCGCGGGAACTGACAGGATACCTGCCCGGCGGGATATGTCCGTTCGGCTTGAAAAGCCCGCTGCCCGTGTTCATGCAGGAAACGCTGGATGAACTGGCGGAGCTTTTTGTCAATGCGGGCAGACGCGGCGTCGTTGTTGCCGTATCTCCCGGCGCGCTCGACGTGGTGTCGCCCGTACGGGGTGATCTGGTGAGCATGTCGCCTCGCCGCGTTTGACGATGACTCCATGGTTGGCCTATAGCGTTCCTTGAGCAAACAGGAGAGGAGACGTGCAGCAATTCAGCAAGCAGACGTATAGTGACCAGGTCGCCCAGCTTATCAGGCAGCGTATCCGCAGCGGCAGGTTGCGCGGCGGCGACTGCGTGGGAGAGGCTGCTCTGGCCGGGGAGTGCGGCATCAGCCGCGCTCCGGTGCGTGAGGCCCTGTATCAGCTTGAAGCCGAAGGGCTTCTCATGTCGCATCCCAAGCGGGGCAAATGCGTTACCATTCTTACGCCCGACGGCATCCGCAACAGCTATGAACTGAGCGGACTGCTGGAAAGCGCCGCGGCCGTCAACGCGGCAAAGGGATTGAGCGCCGAGGTCCACGGCAAACTTGCGGCGCTTGTCGGACGGATGCGCGAGGCGGTGCGAGCGGGAGGCGCTTTTGAGGAACACGCCTCCCTGGGCACGGAGTTTCATGAAACGATTCTTTCCCTTTCGGATAATCCATTGATCCGTTCGCTCGCCAGCCGTTCCAGCCGCGTGATTTCCAAGTTCCTCATGTATGAGCGGTGGCGGACGCTCTATACGCCGGAAGAGCTGTACGACAGGCACAACCGTATTTACGAGGCGCTGTGTTCGGGGGAGCGCAGGCGCATTGAAAATGCCGTGCGCGAACACTATGCCGAATCGGCGGAACGGCTTGCCCGGTATTGCGTTCCGCCTGACGACAAACCCCGCGGAACGGGGAAGGCCCATTTCCCGGAAGAATAGGGCTCACCGAGTGATTTTCACCCTCCGGAGAGATGCCTGTTTTTACGAAAACGCACGGCCTTTTCTGTCGACAGGGTCCTGTTGTCAAACTATGTTGACAGCTCTGCGCGGGACATGTGCCTTTGCCCCGTCATGAGGGCGGCATTCATTACCGCCAGGTTGCTGACAAAGTCAGCAGCCCCGAAAGTCAGGAGCAGTTCGTGGCTCTGCCGCGCCGTGGGCGACTGATTTTCGTGCCTCCCGTCAAGCCGCTTTGCGGCTTATACGGCGCAAACACCGCGGAGCGGGGGTGTCACCAGTCCAGCGGCAACATTCGTTGCCGCAAAGGCGGCCCGTGTTCCACACGGGCAAAAAGGCACCATGTATGCACGGCCGGATCGCCTGCGCTTTGTGCGGCTCATCCGCCCAAAGGCTCGCTCCCTGCTCCGGAAGATGCCGCATTGCCATGCGGCGGGGCGTCGTCGCTCAAGGTTCGCTGCGCTCGCGCCTCCGGCGGCCAAGGATTCTTCAATATTATTCCGCAATAAAATCTGTCGACAGTAGACTGTTGACTAGTGTGCGGATCGGAGTTAAGCTGCCGCAAAAGAAAGCTTCCCGCCAACATAAGGAGAAGAACGGTATGGCGAACATGAAAGCTGTGTACCTTGGGGATCTGCGCGTGGAATGCACGCATGTGGCGAGCGGAACTACCCTTGTCACCGATGCCCCGGTGGACAATAACGGCAAGGGCGAAGCTTTTTCCCCCACTGATTTGTGCGCCACCGCGCTGGCCGCATGCTGCATGACCATCATCGGCATTTACGGCAGAACGCATGACGTTGACGTGACCGGAACATCCATTGACATTGTCAAGACCATGAGCGCCGATCCCAGGCGCATCGGAAAAATCGAAATCATCTTTGACATGCCGGATCGGGAATACAGCCCCCGGCAGAAGGCCGCGATTGAGCGTTGCGCCCATACCTGTCCCGTCCATCTGAGTCTGCATCCCGACGTGGAGCAGGTGTTTACATTCAACTGGAAAAAGTAGTTCCCCGGAGGCTGCCTTCATGAAAGACGTCATTTTCTCTGCTGAGGCTCCCGCGGCCATCGGGCCGTATTCACAGGCGATCAGGGCCGGGGGCGTTCTGTATCTTTCCGGCCAGATCGGCATGAATCCGGCCAGCGGCGAGCTTGTTTCCCAGGATGTCAGGGAACAGGCCGCCCGTGCCATTCAGAATATGAAGGCGGTGCTTGCCGCTGCCGGGGCCACGCCCGAACAGGTCGTGAAGACAACCGTTTTTCTGACCGATATGGCGGATTTTCAGGCTGTAAACAGTGTCTATGCCGAAACATTCAAGAGCGACGCCCCCGCACGTTCCTGTGTGGCCGTGGCCTCTCTTCCCAAGGGAGCGCGTGTGGAAATTGAAGCTGTGGCGGTTCTGTAGTTCCGCTGAAGAAGACTCCGGGAACGCTGTTTTTTCGGCCGTGTTCTTCCGGGAACACGGCCTTTGTCTTGGAGCAGTTCGCGATTGAGCATATCTGCCGGCCGGACCCCGTGTTCGAACTCGCAGGTTTCACGCCTCCGCCGTCGTTTAACGCCGCAAGTGAATTGCGGCTGCTCCGGCGCCGCGCGGAGTTTCGTCCTGCTCGACTCCGCAGAGCATTTCAATCGTGAAATGCTCTATCCATAATGACAGGAATTCGCGTCTATGGAATGCAAACGTATCGGCATTATCGGATGCGGCACCATCGGGCGTCTGCTTGCGCTCCATATCAGGGACAACCTGAAGCGGCAGTATGTCCTGGCGGCCGTTGCCTCGCGCACGCATGGGCATGCCGCGCGGCTTGGAGAAGAGCTGGGGGTTCCGGTTCTTTCCGCCGCAGAGGCTGTTGCCGCGTGTGATCTCGTTGTGGAAACGGCCAGCGCCGACGCCATGCCCGCGATAGTCCGGGCGGCGCTGGCGGCGCGCAGGGAAATCGTATGTCTGAGCGTCGGCGGTTTTGCGCTGGACGCCGGGCTGCTGGATGAAGTTATGGCAGCTTCTTCGCCGGTTCATGTGCCGTCCGGGGCCATCGCCGGGCTGGACGGCGTCCGCGCGCTGCGGGAGATGGGACTGGACAGTCTTTCGCTGACCACTGTCAAGCATCCCGTGAGTCTCGGTCTGAACGACCTTTCCGATCTGCCCGCAGTTTCCGGAGAGGAAGGAATGTCGGTTTCCCCGGAAGCTCGTCTGCTTTTTGACGGAACCGCGGGGGAGGCTATCCGGCGTTTTCCGGCCAACGTCAATGTCGCTGTTGCGCTGGCCCTGGCAGGGCAGGGCCCCGGGAAGACCCGCATGCGTCTGATCGCGGATCCTCTGGCAGGAGGAACCCGGCATCGGATCATGGCGCGGGCCGGAAAGTGTATTCTTGACATCACGACGACGCCGGCTCCCTTGTCGGAAAATCCCCGCAGCTCGGCCCTTGCCCTGTATTCCGTTTCCGCTTTGCTCCGCCAGATGGCCGAGCCCCTCAGACTTGCCGGATAGCTTCGCTTCCGAACCGCCGGCGGCGCGGGCGCGGCAGGCATGGCGCCCCCCTTCTTCCGGAGTCGCCGCAATGTGTCTGCGGCGTAACGCTGCGGCTTCAGACGTAAAAACTGCGGGCGGAACATACGATCCGGCAGATACTTTCAACAGCAGAATGCTCTGATTGGAGTCGGCATGTCACAGGAAATTCAGATCGGATTCGTTCAGGAAGGCGATAGATACACCATCCAGACCGGCTCAGCGGTATTGGGCGATATTGTCATGGACTATTCCGGCTATCCGGAAGACGCCAGAGGCGGCAATTCCTCCATCCTGCTGCTTTCCGCCGCGCTCAGCTGCTACTGCGGAAGCATCCGGGCCGCGCTGGTTGCCCGCGATGTCCCGTTCAGGGCGATTCGCGCCACGGCCAGGGGCGTCAAGCGCATGAATGCCGAAGGCGCCATGCGTCTGGCTGAAATCGCCATAGATGTCGCTGTGGACGTGGATGACGAGCACGTCTCCAGGCTCGAACATTGCGCGAGAATCGTGAAGCACTGCCTGATTACCGCCTCCCTTCTCGAGGGGATTGCCGTCACTCATGCCGTGCGGAAGGCGTAGAGCATTTCATGAACGAAATGCTCTATGGAGTCGAACGGGGCGAGACTCATCTCCGCTCTCCTTGTCCGCAAGGCGCTCGCGCTGACGGCCAGGGGCGCCGCGCCCTCTTCCTCCGGTGTCGCCGCAATTGACTTGCGGCGTATAGCTCCGATGGAGGCGTGAAACCTGCGAGCCGGAGCACAGGGGTCGGCCGGCAGATATTTTCAATAACAAAGGCTCTGTTCAAATTTACGGTTGATAAAGAGAAGTATGCTGCTTTAACCGCCGCAGGAGCGAGCGTCAGCGAGCTTTGAGGGCGTCCCCCGCCGCATGGCAATGCGGCATGGAGGGGCGAGGAGCGGCCGAATGTCTCGCGAAGCGCGATCGAGAGCGGCGAAGCCGCGCGAGACGAAGCGTCGTCAGCCGTTGTCGGAGGGGGCCTTTCACCGCGCTGGAAGTGCGGCCGCAGCGTACACGGAGATCATCAGAATGGGGCAGGTCGAAGCGGCCGCGCAGGCTGCGCCGAAAGCCACATGCTCGGCCAGCGAAAGCAGAGAGAGATAGAACACCACCGTGGCCAGCCGACCAGCTCGTACTGCACGGGATGCAGACGTGCGCGCAGCCCCAGATCCAGCACAATGAAGGCCAGGATGGTCAGGCCGATGAACAGGATGCCGTATTTCACCGCGCGGTGAACGAGTTGATGCTGGGTGCCGGCTTCAAAGAGAGCCACGCCTGCCCGGAACTCTTGATGAGTCTGCAGGCGTCCGGTGAATCCGGCGGGCGGCTTTCATCTCTCACCCGACGTTCCGTAATGTGATTTTCCGTGCAGGGCACCACAAGAAGAGGTCCGGCCAGATTCCGGGGGCCTCCCCATGTTCTGCTGATGTCCTGCACCACGCTGCCTCCGGCGGTCTAAGGATATTCCCGGCGCAGTTCTGCAGCAGAGTCTTCCCGGTCGCAGGGAAATGACTGTGGCTTTTTGTCCTCTGTGGGGGGAAAAGAGCGAAAGGAGTGTGGTTAAAAAGATACGTTCAAGGGGCAAAAGTCTAGACTTTTAAAGTTATTATATTGAAATAATAAGATTTTATGTTCAGGCATGAATATTGCATAAAACAAGAGGCAAACATATTGTGTACAGCATGCTTCACGCCGGACGCGTGCAGCATGATGGAGGATAAAGCATGTTTCAGACCACTGTCGCCCGTCCGGTGTCGTTCACAGGAGTAGGACTGCATTCCGGCAGGGATGTGCAAATCAAGTTTCAGCCCGCCCCTGTGGATTCCGGCATCGTGTTTTTTGCGCACACGTCTTCCGGCGTACGCCGCATTCATCCCGAGCCGGAAGCGGTGACCGCAACCGCGCTGGCCACCACGCTGAGCGACGGCAAGGCATCCGTGTCCACGGTGGAGCATGTGCTTGCCGCCTTGAACGGCCTGCGGGTGGACAATGTGCAGGTGCATGTGATGGGCGGCGAGGTTCCGATTATGGACGGCTCTGCCGCGCAGGTCGTCAGGATGATCCGTGATGCCGGAGTGCGCGCGCAGCACATGGAACGCCGTGTGGCCCGTATCCGCCGTTCCCTGTCCGTGGCAGGCGAGGGCAAGGCCATCCATGCCCGTCCGCATCATGGCTTTTATGTGGATTATACCATCGACTTTCCGCACAGGTCCATCGGCCGTCAGCGGCTGGCTCTGGAAATTACGCCGGAAAGCTTCATGCGTATTGCCGACGCCCGGACCTTCGGTTTTCTTCAGGAAGTGGAATACCTGCACAGCAAGGGGCTGGCGCTGGGCGGCAGTCTCGGCAATGCGGTGGTGCTGGATGAAGACGGTATCGTGAATCCCGAGGGGTTGCGCTGTCCGGATGAATTCGTACGCCACAAGATCCTTGATTTCGTGGGCGATATGGCCATGTTCGGCATGCCCCTCCAGGGCGCTTTTGAGGTGCACTGTTCAGGACATCACCATAACAACATGTTCCTGCGCCGTCTTCAGGCCGAGGCCTCCTATTATCTTGATATCGTTCGTGAGGACGAGGAGCGGGAAGAGGCGGCTGGGGTCATGGGCGTGCCCGCGCTGGCCATGCCTGCCTGAACGGTTCCCCGCAGCGACGGCATGTGCCTGCGTCTTGTATCGGGGGATTGTGTTTTCATTCATGGTCGTGCCGTCCGCGGACTGATTCCGCAGCCGGCGGATGAGAGGGCAAAAAGAATTTCATCACCTTGCCGCCTTTGAGTCCCTTTTTCTTCCTGAAGGGGAAGGTTCAAATCATAAAGGAATTTTTGATGAAAGTGTCCCGTCTTTGAATCGGTTGTGCAGTCCGGTTCAAGGGCGGGACATCATATTCCGGCCCGCTGGATTCATGCCTGAAGCCGGAACCTGCCGCCGCAAGTGAATTGCGGCGGCACCTGAGAGGAGGGAGCCGCGGCGCTTTCAGCCGTTCGCGCGAAGCGGGTTACGGATGAAGAGTGCAGAGATGGGGCCTGTCCTGCCCGACTCCGGGAGCATTTTCAAAACGAAAATGTTCTAAATTTCTTCCAGCGGCTTGCCTCCCGTGCGTTTGGCGAAAAACGCCATGAACAGGGCCGGAATCACGCACAGAGCGCAGAAGGCGCTGATGATGCCGGAGAAACCGAAGGTGCCGTAGAGTACGGGAACGACAAGCGAAGAAAGGGATGTCATGATCCGGTTGCCGGCCTGAAGTACCGCCAGCCCTATGCTGCGGATGCTGGAAGGGAACGACTCCGAAGCATAGGCGAGATAGGTGTAGATCATGCCGTTTGTACATCCCATCATCAGGAAACCGGCGGCGCAGTACTGCCAGATTTCCGTCCACCAGATGAAGGAAAGGCCTGCTGCGCCCATGCAGATCATGCTGCCGATGAGGGGAATCTTGCGTCCGCCCATTTCGGAAATGAAGCTGAACGCGAAGCATCCCGCCGGGATGCCGAGCTGCATGAACAGCGTGATGGTCAGACTGTCTTCCAGCGAGAACCCCTGGGACTTGAACAGCGTGGTTGTCCAGTTCTGAAAGAGATAACTTGCCGGACCGAGCAGCAGAAAGGGGGAGATGACCACCAGTGCGGTGCGGACATGATCGCGCGAGAACAGGCCGAGCAGCATCTCGGCCGGGGACGGGCGGATGCCGCCCTTTTCCACTTTTACTTCGGAAAGATCGACATCCACGCCGGAAATTTCGCGTACCACCTGCTCCGCTTCTTCGCGCCGCCCTCTGGCCATAAGCCAGCGCGGAGATTCGGGGATGAAGCGGTGTGCGCCGAGGAAGAGCAGGATGCCCGCGCCCCCGGCGTAGAATACCCAGCGCCATGCTTCGGGATGCAGAGGAAGCAGAATGCGGCAGAGTACACCTACAGCCGGAACACCGACAAGACCCGCCGCGGCGATGAGATTTTGCCATTTGCCTCTCGATTCGGCGGGAGAAATCTCTGTCGTATAGGGGATGACGCTCATGTTCACGCACATGATGCCGAAACCGGTCAGGGCGCGCGCGGCGGTGAGCAGCCAGAATCCGTCGGCCAGGCCGCAGGCGACGGAAGAGCCGGAAAAGATGAGTACGCCAAGCTGAAGAGCGTTCCTGCGCCCCAGCATGTCCGCGAGAATGCCGCCCGCGATGCTCCCTGTCATCATGCCGACGAAATACCAGGAGGTTATGATGCCTGCGTGCCCCATATCCAGACCCATGCTCTGCATGATGGAGGGCAGAACATAGCCGAAATTCCAGTTGTCGAACTGTTCGAAAAAGTAGGCGAACATAATCACAACGTAGATCAGGCGGTGGCGCGGCGTGATGGCAAGCCCGTCAAAATAGTTGTTGATGATTCTGCTCATGCTTGTGCTCCTTGGGGAGAGAGATGTTCCGGGGGGTGACTCTGAAATGAAAGGCGTCCGGCCTGAACCTGTCAGAGCGTCAGATTGAAGAGCTCGGCGGCGTTTTTATACATCACCTTGTCATACACCGCGTCGCTGAACATCTCTCTCGCCCGTTTCACGGTTTCTCCCAGCGGCAGCAGCGGATATCCCGAACCGAACATGAAACGATCCTGGAGAAAGCCGTTTGCCGCGTTGATATACTCCTGCGCGCCGGGACAGTTGAACATGTAGAGATCAGGCTCGATCCAGATGTTTTCATGCCAGAAGCATGCGCCCAGGATTTCCGTCACCCACGGCCAGCCGCCATGGCATATGAACCAGTTGATGCCCGGAAAGTCCGCCGCCAGCTGCGTGATAATGGCCGGGTTGGTATGATTGATGAGGTTCGGGCCGTTGTTGCCGCCCAGCATGATACCCACGACCAGCCCCTGTTCCTGGCAGTATTCGTAGATCGGATAGAATTTGGGATCATCGGCATAAAGGGGAAGGGAACTGTGTCCCGGCTCGAAATGAATGCCTTTAAGCGGGCCGTCCACCGCGTAGGTACGGATAATGTCCAGGTTTTCCCTGATGCTGTTGGCGGAATCAATTGATGCCATGCCGACGAAGCGCCCGCGGAAATGTTCGACCATTTCCGTGAGGTGTTCGTTGGAAATGAAGCGGCTCGGGGCGATGCCCACGGCAATGCCGGCTTCGTCCATCTCCCGGATCATGTCTTCTTCGGAACTTTTTTGTACGGATTCCGGCATGTTCATGCCGATTTTGCGGAAAAAGGGCGCGCATGCCCCGGGTGTGAACTGCCTGGCGAATTCCCCCCACATGGGGCGCATCCTGGTGTCGATGATCATGGCGACGGCCTCCTGATAAAAAAGTTTTCACATGCAGAAGCAATCACCATGCCGTCATGTAATTTAGGTATAAAATACAATTTGCTATGATATTATTTGCCATATTTTTTTCAGCAGTATATTCTCGAAAACAAGAATATTTTCCAAAAAGTATAATTTTTGGGAAAGGCTGCATTTTAAACTTTGAGCTGACAAGCGAAATGGCGCGCATGCGCGGCAGGAGAGCATCATGCCTGACATTCCCGTCTCAGGAGAGGAACATCTCGCTCTGGAACGCCGTCACAGGGCCTTCAAGGCCGGAACGCCGGTGGAACGGGACGGAATACGGGACTTCATCCTTGATTCATGGCTGCGCTGCCGGGAGCGGAGCCGGAGAGACAGGCCGAAGTTTCATATCCTGCCCGAAAGGGAGCTGGAAGAGCGCAGACAGCGTTGCAGCGTGATCCTGACGCATGCCGCTCCCGTGATGCACAGCGTATTTGAGCTGCTTAACGGGCCGGAAAAGGGCATCAAGGGGGTGAAATGCTGCGTCTTCGTGACGGACAGGGACGGCGTGCTGCTGGCCGGGCTCAACAATCATCCCTTTCCGTTCCGGCCCGGTCTGGTTTGTTCCGAGGAACTGCTCGGCACAAACAGCGTGCAGTCCTGTATCGAGAACCGCTACATTTCCACGGTGTACGGCTTTGAACATTATTTTGAAGACTTTTCGGGCCAGGTTTCCAGTGCGGCGCCGATTATCACGGAAGACGGCGTTGTCCACGGAGCTTTCGGCGTGCTGCTGCACTGCGGGGACTATGATTTTTCCATCAAGGCCATGAGCGATATCGCCGCCAAGGCCGTATCCAGCTCCGTAAATGCCGGTATCCACCGTTCCTACCGGGAATTTCTGCTGGATCACATCGACGACGCCATCATTTATATTGACAAGGAACTGCGAGTGCTGTCCTTCAATCGCGTGGCGGCGGAGAATTTTACGGATTTGCGCGAGGGAGCGGAACTTCTGGAGCTGATACCCTTTGCCCCGGACTTCGGAGAAAGGCTGGATCGGGATCTGACCGATTTCTTTACCGTTCTGAGGGGGCGGCCCCGCAAGGGAACGGCCTTCTACGCCACGGTCAGCCATGATCACCTGGGAGGCGCTGTCATCATACTGCGCCGCGCCCGCAGGGTTCGCGAACTGGCCGCCCGGGTGGCGACTCCCGGAGCGCTGTACCGCTTTGAAGATATTATGGGAGAGTCTCCGGCGCTGCGCGGAACCATTGAACTCGCGCGCAAGGCATCCGCAGGGGACATGACCACGCTTGTCACCGGGGAAAGCGGAACGGGCAAGGAGCTCTTCGCCCATGCCATACACAATGCGGGAGCGCGGGCAAAATGCCCGTTTCTCATCGTCAACTGCGGGGCTTTGCCGCAGGGGCTGATCCAGAGCGAACTGTTCGGCTATGAGGAAGGGACGTTCACGGGAGCAAGTCTGCGGGGCAAGGTAGGCAAGTTCGAGCTGGCCGACGGGGGCACGATTTTTCTTGACGAGGTGGGGGAGCTGCCGCTGGATGTGCAGGCCAATCTGCTGCGCTTTCTGCAAAGCGGAGAACTCAGCAAAATAGGATCGGCCCGTCCGCACAGGGTGGATGTGCGCGTCATTGCCGCCACCAACCGGGATCTGCCGGAACTCATCCGGCAGGGGAGATTCCGCCAGGATCTCTTCTGGCGGCTCAATGGTTTTCCGCTTCGCATTCCGGCTCTGCGGGAGCGGGGGGATGACGTGATCCTGCTCGCCCGGCATTTCGCGCGCATGTTTTCCTCCGCGGCCCGGGGCCGGGAACTTCCTCTCGCGCCAGAATCTCTCGGCAATCTTGCAGCGCACGACTGGCCGGGCAATGTGCGTGAGCTGGAAAACTGCATTCGTCTTCACGTCAATCTTGCGGATGGAGACGTCATCCGCATTCCTCCGCTGCATGCGGCCCGGGAAGCCGCTCCCTGCTTCGAGGGGGGCTTTGCCGGGCGCAGGGGCGCTTTCGAGAGAAGGCTTATTTTCGAGGCGCTGGAAAGCAATCAGGGAAATATCCGCAGAGCGGCGTCCTTTCTCGGCATCCCGCTCAGCACCATGTACAGCAAGATCAAAAAGTACGATATCCTGCCCGGAAGGCAGAAACAGCTTGAGCTTCCGCCCGACTTGCCCGAGCGGGACAGGGAAATCGGACAGATGGTTGCCCGTCTGGCTCCGGAGTCAAGGGAGAGCCTGTACCGTTTTCTGAAAAGTCTGGCTTGAAGCATCGCTCTGCTGCAGAGTTGCGTTGAACATATTCCTGATGCCGGAGGCGCAGGCGCAGAACGCAAGCGAGAGCGGGTATCGGCAAGGCCGATCGGGCGTCATCCGGAGGTCGCGGAAGAAAGATCACGCGGAGCGGGATTCGAAACATTCGCCTTTTCGATGATTCTCTGGAAATTCGTTTTGAATTTCAGATGGTTGAAATGCAGCTTTCATCAAAAATTCCTTTGTGGTTTGAGACCTCCCCCTTCTAGGTCGGCGGATGGGGCGACTGTGGATTGAAACATTGCGGGGAAACGTGAATGTCTCGAGATTTTGCCGCGAGGGAGTCTTCTCCGTTCAGCGCGCGGATATTCGCAAAAACGTCTTGTCAGTAGGTCTTCGGCCCCTTGGCAAGAAAGGTATGAGTAAAGGATACGGGGTCTACCGGACGTCCGAACAGGTAGCCCTGTACGCTGTCCAGCCCCATGTTTTTTACCAGACGGTGTTCATCCGGGTGTTCCACGCCTTCCAGGCATACCTTGATGTTTACATGGTGACAGAGCTCCACGACGAAGCGGATGAAGGTCTCGTCGAAGCGGCTGTGCAGGATGTCGCGCACAAATGTGCGATCGATCTTGACCACGTCGGCGGGCAGATTTTTCAGCATGCCCAGTGAGGAGTAGCCCGTGCCGAAGTCGTCCATGGCGATGCGCACGCCCATGGCGCGCAGACTGTCAAACACGGTTTGCACATTTCCCTGCATCACGCAGCTTTCCGTGAACTCCACCACTATGTTGCGCGGGGACAGCGCCAGCCTCTTCAATATTCGCTCGATAAAAGGGAGCATGTCATCCGACGTAACCTGAATATAGGACAGGTTGATGCTGACCTCAAAATCCGGCCGGATTGCCGTCCATTCGCGGCACTGCTCGGCGGCGCGCTGGAAGACCCAGCGCCCGAAGGGCACGATAAGCCCGCTTTGCTCCAGCAGCGGAACGAATTCGCCGGGCGAAACCTTGCCGTACTTGTCGCAGCGCCAGCGAGCCAGAGCCTCGGCCCCTATCACCCGTGTTCCGTCCGAGGTGACCTGAGGCTGATACGCAAGGGAAAAATTCTCGAAATCGCGCTCCACGCTCTCCCGCAGCAGCTCGGTAAGTTCCAGCGAACGCCGCTGGACTTCGCTTTGCTCGGGAAGGAAAAAGACCTGTCGGTTTTTTCCTCCCTGTTTGGCCGCGTCCAGCGCATTATCCGCGCAATGCAGCAGGCTTTCATAATCTTTTGCATCATCGGGACAGCTGGCAGTGCCTGCGGACAACGTGCAAAAGAATTTTTTTCCGTCATATTCCTGCTGATGACGAAAAGCTTCCGCAAGGGTTCTGTATACCGCTCGGGCTTCGTCGCGGCAGCCGCGAATCACTACGCCAAATTCGTCACCGTCCAGTCGGTACAGAGACGCGTGGGGCGGCAGAAGGCTTTGAATGCGCTGGGCCACAATGCGCAGAGTTTCATCTCCGAAATGTTTGCCGTAGAGGTTGTTGACATTTTTAAAGGAGTCAATGCCCAGCAGCATGAACTGCAGGGGGTGGAGACGGCTTTCGCGCAGCAGCGGCTCCATATCTTCCTTCATGCGGATTTTGTTGAACAGTCCGGTGATGGGATCGATTTTGTTCTTCTGCCCCAGATTGGTAATGAAACCGGCGAAAAGGCCCGGTTTGCCATCAGAGTCCCGTTCAAGAGCGCCGCGGCAGCGCACCCATACCCATTCACCCCGGCGGTTGCGGGCGCGGTATTCGACACAGTGATAGTCGGCACGGCCATCCATGACAATCTGGTTGGCTTCCAGAAAGTTGGCCTTGTCGTCGGGATGAATATGCGCTTCCCACACGGCGGCGGCATTTTCAAGAACTTCGCCAGGCAGGCCGAATTCCTCAACCATGGCTCTGGAATAACGGAACGTGCCTGTTTCAACATCGGAAACGAAGAGATAGGAATCCGTGCTTCTGGCCAGGGCCTGATACAGCATGCGGGGATCACAGGCATGGCATTCATCCCGCGGGGATGCGGAAACGGTGGGACGACGCCTGGCCTCAAGAATATGAAGCTGCTTTTTCCTTTCGTACATTCTTTCGTCCGCGCGGGCCATCACTTCTGCGGCGGAGATTCTGACGCCGGGGGATGCCTCGGCCACACCGAAGCAGAAATCCACCGCGCAGGGCAGTCCTTCCGCCGGCCAGCGGCGGTTCAGTTCCGCGCGTATTTCTTCCATGCGCAGTGCCGCGGCGTGATGTCCTTCTCCCGGAAAAATCGCGACAAATTCGTCCCCGCTGAGGCGGAAACAGAAACCGCTGCCGCCCAGACCTTCGCGCAGCACTTCCGCCGTCAGGCGCAGGGCGCGATCTCCTTCCGCGTGGCTGTGATTGTCATTGATATGTTTCAGCAGGTTCATGTCGACCAGCGCCACGGAAAGCGGAATATCGTCCGTGACGACCCGTTCCAGCTCCGCGTCCAGTTTTGTCATTCCGGCCCGGCGATTGGGCAGCATGGTCAGTTCGTCGCGCCGGGACGCTTCCCACAGGTGCTGGTAATCGGTGACATCGATGGATTGCTGCAGGTGCGCGATACTTCCGTCAATCCAGGGCATCAGACAGTCGTAGTTTTTAAACAGCCGTCCTGTCAGGGTATTGTGTTCTTCCCAGTGATAGAGAGGATAGCTGACGCTGTTCTTTTCCAGAAGCGGAATGGGGCAGAAGTCGCAGCGGCGTTCAAAACCCTTCTGCAGAACCTGCCAGCAGATTTTTCCTTCCGGGTTTTCCAGGTTGAAATTTTCCCGCATGGTCTGATTCATGTAGAGAATCTCGTCAGTGCGGGGGTTGGTGACATAAATGCAGACTTTTGCCTGATCCAGAGCCGCGTTGAGAACACGGTTGCGGAGTGTCTGTTCGGCGCAGAAATCCTGTCCGGCCAGAAAGATGCCCAGGGGCAGGGCAAGAGAGGCCAGGGTTTCCATCTCGCCCGGTTTCCAGCAGGGATGCCCTTCGGCGCGGCGGAACAGCGCAATGCCTGCGGGCTTTCCGCCGAACGGCAGAAGCACGGCGCAGCACGGCCCGGGACGCCAGGGCAGGGGAAAGTCCGTGGAAGGTATTTCAGCGCAGAGGGTGTTTGTTTTCTCGATCAGGGACGTCAGCCGTGCGCCCTTCCGGGGGGAAAACCATGCCGTGAGCGCGGCATGATCCGGGAGCGGACAGTGAGGAGCGCCCGGTTCCGAGTCATTCCATGCCGCTGCGGCGGTCAGCTCGAACGCGTCGTCAACCCTGAAAAGCGCCGCGCCGCTCAGAGGGACGCGCATCGCCAGAGATGAGGACAACGCGGCGAATACGTCATGCAGGGGAAGGTCATACCGGAAAGGATATGATATCCCGGCTGGGTTTGCCTCTTCCGTTGTGTCCGCACTCCACTCCATCCCATTTCTCCTGTTTCTGCATGTTGCAATTGAAGAACGCATCTGCCGGTCATAATTTCATCTCTCCCGACCGGAAAGGGAGAGTCTCGCTGAAGCTGCTCCGGAATCAGGCCCGGGCGGGAAGGCTGCTGCAGCATGTCTGCATTTGCCGACATGCTTGTTTTTGAGATGAGCAAGAAGGGATACCAGCATATTGTTCTGCAAACTGTTTCTCGGGGAATTATTTTCAGACAGTTCTGTCGCCGGAAGGTTCACGGGAATGCCGCTGTGCGGGCCGGGTGGCAGAGGCGCCGCAGAGATGGCGCATTCCACATGACAAAAGCTGCGCATGCCCGCGCTTCACCGTGTGCAGCGCAGCTTCACGCGGCCCCGTCCCAAACCGTTCTTCCCTCTCCTCCGGGATGTCGCATGACCATTCGCGGAGTGACATTTTCGTCAGGAAAATGCCGATTAAAGCATTTTCCCGCGGGATTGCGGAGCAGAACCGCCTGCAAGCCGCAGTGGGGGGAAACATGTTTTTCCCGTTGAATGAACAGCCTGGCGTGCATTTTACAAAGAGGCGTCGCCTCCCTGGACATGGAGCTGGCGTATTTGCGGAATACAGCAGCAGATTTTTCAAAAACAGGAGACTTCGCGGTAGAACCCTGCTGCACTCGACTTCGTGAGCATGTTTCCCTTGAAAATACTCCGGATGCGGTTTCATGATATAAATGCAAATCTTTTCTGTCAATCTTCAATGCCCTGAGGCAGAAGGGCTGGGGCGATTCATGGAACAGTCCGGGGAATCCGCGCCGTCCCTGGCCAGACCATGTTTTTTCAGCAGTTCGTAGAGGTGCCCGCGCGAAATTCCCGCTGCCGAAGCCGCGCGGCGCACGTCGCCGCGAAAGCGGGCCAGAAGAGCTTCCAGGTATTCGGCATCTGCCCGGGCACGGCTTTCCCTGAGGGTGGGAAAGGAGTCCTGCCTCGCCTGATGCGGAATCTGCTGTGGGGACGGAAGAAGATCGCCGGCCTCATGGGACGTGAGTCCGGGATGGGATGGAGAGGAAGAAGGAGCATCGCCGAAAGATGCGCCGGGAAAACTCAGCCTGCTTTTGGCAAGTGAAATGCGGATTTCCGTCGGCAGATGCCGGGCAAGAATGCGCCCGCTGCCCGACGCCGCGCAGGCCCGTTCCATCGCGTGTTTCAGTTCGCGCACATTGCCGGGCCAGGGATAGATGGACAGCATGTCGAGGACATCCTGTCCTGCTTCCTTGGGGGGGAAGCCGTTGCGTCGGCAGCAGTTTTCGATGAAATGTGAGGCCAGCGCGGGAATGTCCTCCAGACGGCGGCGCAGCGGCGGCACATGGATATGCATGCCGCGCAGGCGGAACCGCAGATCGCTGCGGAACAGATCCATGTCCGCCATGTCGTCAAGATTTCGGTTGGTGGCGGCCACCAGTCGGAAGTCACTGGCGCTTTCGCGCACTTCCCCGACGGGGCGGAAGCGGTGCTGTTCCAGTGCGCGGAGAAAGGAACCCTGCGCGGGCAGAGGCAGTTCACCCACTTCATCCAGAAAGAGCGTGCCCTGATCCGCGGCGGCCAGCAGACCTTCCCTCGCCCGATCCGCGCCGGTAAAGGCCCCGCGCGCGTGTCCGAACAGGTGGGCTTCCACCAGACTGTCCGGCATGGAAGTGCAGTCCACGGTGATGAAGGGACCTGCCGAACGGCTGCTGTTAAGGTGGAGGGCATTGGCGAACAGATCCTTGCCGGTGCCGGTTTCGCCGGTGATGAGCACGTTCACGCTGCTGGAAGCCGCCTCCTGGAGCTCAAGCAGCGCGTCCATGAGCGCGGGGCTGTTTCCGATGATGTCCGGCCGCCGGAACTGCCCGTCTTGAACCGTACTCCGGGTCTGCCTCCACTGCGCGACTTCTCCGATAATCCGGCTGAGTTCCCGCAGGCGCAGGGGCTTGACCAGATAGTCCCATGCTCCGGCGCTGAGCGCGGCTTCCGCCGCCGCGGCGTTGCCGTGGCCGGTGATGACGATGACATCAGGATGGCCCGGCCCCTTGGTCAGGCGATCCATTTCCGCCAGTCCGTCTCCGTCCGGAAGCATGACGTCCAGCAGAACGAGATCCAGAGAGCGCCCCGCGGCAGCATCGGCATCCAGCAGGGCGCGGCCCTCGCGCAGAGAGGATGCGCTCAGCACTTCATAGCCCAGGGCTTCTCCCGCTTCACGCGTCAGCATGCGGATCAGGTTTTCGTCATCTATCACCAGCAGACGGGGCATGATTTTTCTCCTGTTCGCGGCGGAGCGCCGCCAGAGCCTGTGAGAGTTCGCGCACAGCGTCGGCGCGGAGCGTCTCATCCATAATGGAACGGGGTCGGTCAGCGGGGCTGTTTTCCTGCAGGGGGGGATTTTCCGGAGGAACCGCCGATTCAAGCGCGGCGCAGATCGCGCGCAGGCGGGGCAGACCCAGCAGTCCGGCGCTGTTTTTCAGGCTGTGCGCCGTTCTGCGCAGTTCGGGCGCGGAAAGGGGGCATTGTTTCAGCATATCGGACAAAGAGGGAATTTCCTCCAGAAATGCGTCGATCATGCGCTGAAGCAGGGAGACGCTGCCGCCTGCCGCATCCAGCGCATCCTGCCGGATGAAGACCGGGATATCCTCTCCGCAGCTTCCCGCGTCTCCGCTGTCGTGCGCCGAGCGGGAAACATCCGGAACTCCGGCCAGCATGTCGTCGAGCGTTTCCGCAAGCTGCGCCATGCGTACGGGCTTGAGCAGGAAACGGCAGTTCTCCGCCTCGCGGGAGATGTCGGGAGAACAACGCGCATTTCCGGAAAGCGGCAGGGCGCTGAGCAGGAGGATGGGCGTTCGCGCGTCCGTGCCTGTCCGTCCGTCCCGGATGCTCCGGGCGATATCAAGGCCGTCCATGTCCGGCAGGCCGAGATCCAGAATGACCGCATCAAAGCGTCGCGAGCGCAGCAGAAAGAGCGCATCCGCGCCGTTGTTCGCCGTGTGAGCGGAATAGCCCGCTCCGCTCAGTGTCTCATGCAGGAACAGCGCGGAAACGGGAGTGTCTTCCACCACCAGAACTTCGCCCTTCCGTGCAGGAAGCCCCGGAGCGGCCGGGGGCATGCCGCCTTCCTCCGAGCGCGAACGGCATGAAGGGACATCCGTTCCTGCGTCGGAAGGGAACCCGAAGTTCAGCGTCAGGACAAAGAGACTGCCCTGTTCCGAACTTTCCTCCAGCGTGAGATCGCCGCCGGCGGCGCGGGCGATGAGGCGGGCGGAAGCCAGCCCCAGGCCGACGCCGCGTTCGCACTGGGTCCGGCGCGTCCCCTGCTCGAAGCTCTCGAAAATGCGTTCCCGGTCACAGAGGGGAACCCCCGGTCCGGTATCGCGCACTTCAAAACGCAGCGGACAGGCATCGCCGTTTTCGTCCGCGCGGGAAACGCGCAGACTGATGGAACCCCGTTCCGTGAACTTGACGGCATTGCCCAGCACGTTGCCCAGAGCCTGACGCAGACGGAAGGCGTCGCCGGACAGAACGGAGGGAATATCGGGAGATATGCGGCATTCAAGCTTCAGGCCCCGGCTTTCACAGGCGGGGCGCACGGCCGCAAGGCAGGCCTCGATTTCCCCGGCGGGATGAAAGGGCTTATCAAGTACCGGGCGTCTGTCCGCCTCCAGCAGGGAATAGCGCATCACTCCGTCCACCACGTCCAGCAGACTGGACGCGGCGTCGCGCAGATTTTCCAGAAGATAGCGGCGTCGCGGCTTCTCCTCTTCCCGCGCCAGCAGTTCTGCCATGCCCAGCATGCCGGTCAGGGGAGTGCGCATGTCATGGGTCATGTTGGCAAGGAAGGCGCTCTTGAGGCGGTTGGCGGCTTCGGCCTTTTCCCTTTTGCGGTTGAGCTGCCATGTCGCGCCGCCGATGCCCAGCGTGCCGACAAGGCCGATAAGCCCGAAAGCTCTGGCGGCGTCCTTCTTGCGTGCTTCTCCTGCCAGACTCAGCGGAGCGGCGTCAAGCGTCAGGCTGATGCCTCCCAGCAGATCGCCCTCGGCCGCATCCTCATGGCACTCCAGACAGCTTTTTTTCGCGTGAAGAGCAGCCAGAGCGCGGAACTGGGGGGCTTTGGAACGTACCAGTTCAAAACGCTCTCCGTGCTGGTCGTCAAAACTTTTCAGCGCGGCTTCCTCCCATGCGTCGGCCCGGTTGCCCGGGCGCTTGGGATGCAGCCCGGCGATGCGGAATCCGGCCATGGTGGATCTGAAATTTTCGGAAATCAGCCGTACCATGTAGGCTGGATTGATTTTTACCAGGCGCTGTCCATCCGCCGTATACAGTGCGCGCCGTTCTTCGGGAATCCATGGATTCGCCGGACTTTCCGGATTTTCCCGCACAAAGACTCCGCCGTTTTCCGCGTTCCAGTCGCGCATGTCCGCGATGCTGGAATACAGTGTTTCCAGCTGGAGCCGGGCCAGCTCTTCGGTATAGGCGTCTTCTCTTCGCTGGGTCCACATCAGCAGAAGAAAGAGCAGCAGCCACCACAGCAGGATAAGCAGCAGAGGGATGCGGAGCGAGGACCAGTGTGACGTGGACGGGGGAATGCGCATGGATACACCGCCGGAGCCGCAGGGGGGAAAAGGTCTGGTCTTGTTTTTCCGACCATGTTGTCAGAAATTTATGAAAATATGTCAGAAAAAAAAGATTGAAACAAGGGCAGAGATGCCGGAAGATCCTTTGTTACTCTCTAACATACGGAAGTTTATTTATATTTTTCTGGTGAGAATCTTGTGCGGAAAAATGCAATCTGGCATGTTTTTTGATAGAATAATCCCTGGAGATTGTTCCATGCCCGGGGAAGGCCCGGCGGGAGATTCAATCCTTGAGGAAAGAGGAGGCTAGAATGTCGGAAAAGTCACCCCGCGGAATGTCGTGCCTGAAGCTGCTGCTCGGCGGCGCTGCTCTGGGCGTTCTGCTGCTGGCGGGGTTGGCGTGGGGAATGAGAGTGTCCGATTCCCGCCCGTTCTGTTCCACATGCCATATCATGGATCAGGCGGCCCGGACGCACAAGATGTCCACCCATGCCGATTTGGCCTGCAACGAGTGCCACGCTCCGGCAAACCTGCTGGCGAAGCTGCCCTTCAAGGCCGCGGCCGGCGGCTGGGACGTGTACATGAACACGCTTGGCGATCCGCAGATGCCCGTACAGGCGACGCTGAAGACCAGGGATGTGGTCAATGCCAACTGCAAGGCCTGTCACGCCGCGACGAACATGGAAGTGGCCAGTATGGACGTGAAACCCTACTGCGTCGATTGTCACCGTAATATTCAGCACATGCGAATGAAGCCCATCAGCACAAGGATGGTGGCCGATGAATAGACAGATGTTCTCCCGTTCCGCCCGTTTTGTCGTGGCGTTCGCCGCGTTCGGGCTGCTGACCGCCTGCGACGACGTATCCACGGCGGAACTCAAGACTCCCGTATACCAGACGGGCCTCAAGGATGCCCAGTACCACGGCACGTCGGAGTTCAAGGAGCAGTTCCCTCTCCAGTACTCCTCGTACCGCCGCAACGATGAAAGCGAAGTGATGACCAAGTACAAGGGGTCTGTCAACTTCATGAAGAACGACAATGTGGATGGCCTGCCCGAGGGCTACCCGCAGGCAGCCCAGCCTTATCTCAAGAACCTGTGGCTGGGCTACCCCTTCATGTACGAATACCGCGAGGCGCGGGGACATACCTACGCCATACACGACTTTCTGGAAATCGACCGCATCAACCGCTATGGGGAAAAGGGCGGCCTGCCCGCCACCTGCTGGAACTGCAAGACCCCCAAAATGGTGGAATGGATCAGGCAGTACGGGAATGATTTCTGGACCAGGGATGTCAACGAGTTCCGCGATCAGGTGACGGACGACGACTCCATCGGCTGCACCACCTGCCACAATGCCGAAACCATGGAGCTTCAGCTCTACAGTGAACCCCTCAAGGATTATCTGAAGTTTGCGGGCAAGGACCCGGCCAGGCTGTCCCGCGCGGAAATGCGTTCTCTGGTATGCGCGCAGTGCCATGTGGAATACTATTTCAACGACCCCGGCCACGGCCCGGCCAAGCGCCCGCATTTCCCGTGGGAAAAGGGCTTCTCCCCCGAACAGATATACAGCGTGTATGAAGATAACGGCACGGTGACCATGGCCGGGTTCGAGGGCAAGTTTGCGGACTGGATTCATCCTGTCTCCCAGACGCCCATGATCAAGGTGCAGCACCCCGAATACGAAACATGGATCGACGGCCCGCACGGAGCGGCCGGCGTGACCTGCGTGGACTGCCACATGCCGTATCAGCGCGTGGAAGGCAAGAAGATGTCCAGCCACTGGTGGACGTCTCCGCTCAAGGATCCGGAACTGCGCGCCTGCCGTCAGTGCCATGCCGACAAGACGCCCGAATATCTCAGGAGCCGGGTGGAGTACACGCAGGACAAGACGTACCGTCAACTGCTCAAGGCGCAGGAGGATTCCGTGCGTGCGCACGAGGCCGTGCGTCTGGCTCTGGAATGGCGGGGCGACAAGCCCGCCGACTATGACCGGCTGATCATCAAGGCCAAGGAAAATGTCCGTAAGGGTCAGATGTTCTGGGACTATGTCTCGGCCGAGAACAGCGTGGGCTTCCATAACCCCGCCAAGGCCCTGGATACCCTGACCAGTTCCATGACATACAGCCGGAACGCGATCAGTTATGCGATGCAGGCCACCAACTACGGCATCGGGCCGAAGCTGGAAGGCGACATCAAGCAGATTGTGCCGCCCATCCTCAAGATGAGCCGCAAGCTCCAGCAGGATCCGGAATACCTGAAGACCAACCCCTGGTTCGCATACCTCAAGCCCCTGCCCGAAGCCGAACAGGTATGGGACGGAGGCAGGAAGATCAGATAGCGTTCCGTCATTGAAAATGCCCGGGGCAGAGTTCTTTCCCGGGCATTGGAACAGCTCCGCCGCCCCCTCTGATCGGCGGGGAACCGCGAAGCCCGGAAGCAGTTCCGGGCTTCGCGTCATTTGCGCCTTTGCTTCTCCTCGGATACTCTGACGGGAAAGGAAACATCGCGGCAAGGAGCGCGGCATGGACAAGGACATGTTTATCGAACAGGCGGCGGGAAGGGCGGAAGCCGATCTGCGCATCGACAACGCAATGGTGGCGGATGTGTTCAGCGGGGAGTTTTTCCCTTCTTCCGTCTGTATCGGGCAGGGATGTATTCTCGGATTTTCCCGCATGCCCGCGCGGGAGGTGACGGATGCCGGGGGAGCATATCTGCTGCCCGGCCTTATTGACGGGCATGTGCATATCGAGTCGTCCATGCTCTGTCCGGCCCGTTTCGCTGAACTCGTGCTGCCGCGCGGCACGACCACCGTAATCGCGGACCCGCATGAAATCGCCAACGTCAGGGGGGTGGACGGCATTCGCTACATGCTTGAGGCCTCGCGTTCCCTGCCGCTGGATGTGCGGATCATGCTGCCCTCCTGCGTGCCCGCGCTGCCCTTCGAGGATGCGGGCGCGGTGCTGAGGGCGGCGGATCTGGCGGAACTTCTGGATGATGAAAAGGTCGCCGGGCTGGGCGAGATGATGAATGTTCCGGGCGTGCTCTCCGGTGACGCGGACGTGCTGGAGAAGATCCGCGCCGCGCGGAGGCGGGGCGGACAGGTGGACGGCCACAGCCCCGGCCTGAAGGGAGAGGGGCTGGATGTCTACAGTGCGGCGGGAGTGGGGACGGATCACGAGTGCACCTCCGTGGAAGAACTGCGCGATCGGATACGGCGCGGCATGTATGTGCTGCTGCGCGAGGGATCGGCCTCGCGCGATCTGCTGCGCCTGCTGCCCGGCGTGACGCCGGAGAATTCCCGCCGCTGCCTGTTCTGCACGGATGACCGCCAGCCTGCCGACATTCTGGAGCGCGGGCATATGGACAGCCATCTGCGCATTGCCGTGGCTGCGGGGCTGGACGCCATGAGCGCCGTACGCATGGCCACGCTCAACGCGGCGGAATGTTACGGCCTGCGGGATCGCGGCGCCATTGCTCCCGGCCTGCGCGCGGATCTGGTGCTGGTGAATGACCTCCGGCATTTCCAGCCGCTCCGGGTATGGACCGGAGGCCGCCTTGCGGCCGAAAACGGCATGATGAAAACGGCTCCGGTTTCTCTTGACCCCGGCGAACTGCGCCATAGCGTGAACCTGGCGCCTCTGCCGGAACAGCCCTTTGAACTGCGCCTGCCTTCCGGCAGGGCCAGGGTCATTTCCCTGCTGCCGCACTCTCTGGTGACGGAAAGCAGGGAAATGGACGTGCATGTGAGCGCGGACGGCCTGTTTGAATTTTCCCGCAATCCCGGAATGCTGAAGATCGCCGTACTTGAACGGCATCATGCCAGCGGCAGGATCGGCGTGGGGCTGCTGGACGGAAGCTATGGGCTGTCCGGCGGGGCCATTGCCACAAGCGTGGCGCATGACTCCCATAATATCGTGGTGGCAGGGGATGACGACGCGGACATGAAACTGGCAGTGGAAGAACTTGCCCGCATCGGCGGAGGAGTGGTCATGACGTCGCGCGGAAAGGTGCTGGACTGTCTGCCCCTGCCAGTCGGCGGTCTGATGAGCGAAAAGACAGCCGTCGAGGTGGCGGATGCGCTGCGTCGTCTGCTGCGGCTTGCCCGTGAGCATTATCATATCTCGGAAAAGGCCGATGCCTTCATGACGCTGAGTTTTCTGGCTCTGCCCGTGATTCCCCGCCTCAAGATCACCGCGCGCGGCCTGTTTGATGCTGATGCGTTCAGATTCGTTCCGGTGGGTGCGTAAGGTGTTCGCGCTTCTTCCCCCGCGCCGCCGGCGGTCAAGGATATGTTCAACACTCTTCTGCAACAGAGCGTGCCGCCGCCTTCTCTTGACCATGCGGCGCAGGAGGGCTATTTCAAAGAAAACCCTCGTTCAGAGCAGGCCGGCAAGAGAGATGTCGTCCGGGCGTTTCCCGCCCGTGTGAACCGGCATGAAGCGGCTCTGAAGTCTTCGTGTGCTGTTTTCGGAGGTCACCATGATTTCGCCAGCCCGGACCGACTTGACGGTCGCGGACAATGTTCCCTTCAGCCAGCCGGGCGAGCCGGGATTTTTCGCCCTCATGCTGGAAAATCCCGGATGGGTGAGCTGGCTTCCCGGCCAGTTCGTCATGCTCCGGCCCCATGGATGGGGGTCGGAACTGACCTGGGCCCGTCCCTTTTCCATCAGCCGGGTGACGCCGCAGGGGCTGGTGCTTTTCTATCAGGTTGTGGGGCGCGGCACATCGCGCATAGCAAAGCTGGTTTCCGGCGACAAGGTGACGATATGGGGGCCGCTGGGCACGGGTTTTGCCGTGGAACCCGCCAGACCCACCCTGCTTCTCGCAGGGGGCATAGGCATTGCGCCGTTCTATGGGTATGCGGATCGTCATCCCTCGCCCGAACATCTTTCCATGCTGTTCGGGCACCGGCAGATTTCCGACTGCTACCCCATGGACAGCCTTTCCCAGATAATAGATGTGGAACATTTCCGTGAACGGACTCCTGCCGACATCCCCGTGTTTCAGGATATGATCCGCGCCCGCATGAAGGCGTGCCGCAGCAAGGACGGTCTTGCCCTGGCCTGCGGCCCGATGCCGTTCCTGCGCATGATCTGGGAATACGCGCTGGAAATCGGTCTGCGGACCCAGCTTTCCCTGGAACAGCGCATGGCCTGCGGCGTGGGGGCCTGCCTCGGCTGCGTGACCCGCACCTCCATGCACTGGGCCGACGCCGAAAAGGCGGGGCTGCCCGTACAGACCTGTACCAGCGGCCCGGTCTTCTGGGCGGAAGATATCGACCTCAAAGCGGGAGCATGATCCGATGGATATGGAAGTCAAGCTGCATCCGGCGGGGCATGACGGCGTGCGCCCGCTGAGCCTGAAAAATCCGGTCATGACCGCATCCGGCACGTTTGGCTGTGGCGCGGAGTTCATGCCGTACGGAAATATTGCGCGTCTGGGCGGCATTGTGGTCAAGGGGCTTTCCCTCCGCGCCCGCGAGGGCAATCCTCTGCCCCGCATTGCGGAAACCCCGTCGGGCATGCTTAATGCCGTGGGACTTCAGAATGACGGGGTGGAAGCCTTCATCAGACACAGACTGCCCGCACTCCCCTGGCAGGATGTGCCTGTCATTGCCAATATCTATGCTTCCTGCGCGGAAGATTTCGGAGAACTGGCCGGCATCCTTTCGGCGGAGGACGGCGTGGCCGCTGTGGAAGTGAACATTTCCTGCCCGAATGTGCGGGAAGGCGGAGTTCTCTTCGGTCAGGACCCGGTCATGGCCGCAAAGGTCACCGGGGCCGTGAAAAGACGCGCAGGGACGAAACCCGTGATTGTCAAGCTTTCTCCCAACGTCACGGATATTACCGTCATTGCGCGCGCGGCGGAGGACGCCGGTGCGGATATGCTGGCCTGCATCAATACCGTCACCGGCATGGCCGTGGATCTGGAGCGTCGTGTTCCGCTGCTGGCCAATATCGTGGGGGGACTTTCCGGCCCCGCGATCAAGCCCGTGGGGTTGCGCTGCGTATGGCAGGTGAGCCGGGCCGTGAAGATTCCGGTCATCGGCATGGGGGGAATTTCTTCCGCCCGTGATGTGCTGGAATATATTCTGGTGGGCGCGCATGCCGTTCAGGTGGGGACGGCCAGCTTCAGCGATCCGGCCGCTACGTTCCGCATTGTGGATGAGCTTCCCGGCCTGTGCCGGAGGCTGGGCATTGAAAGGCTCGATGACCTGCGCGGCGCGCTGAAAGTCTGAGTCGGCCTGCCGGGGATGACTGACCGGGGGCGGGGTGTGCTGCCGGTCATCAACCGGAAGGGAGATGCCATGGAAAGACTGCGTTCCGGCTGCAAGATAAATATTTTTCTGCGGTTGCTGGGCCGTCGCCCGGATGGCTATCACGAGCTGTTCAGTCTCTTTCTTCCGCTGAATGCCCCCTTCGACGAAATGATCATCCGGGACGGCCGGAAGGAAGGCATTCATCTTTCCTGCGATGTTCCGGGCATTGATGCCGGAAACAATACGGTGACGAAGGCATGGCGGCTGTACGGGGAGGCATCGGGTTTCGCGCCCGCGCTGGAAGTAAGGCTCGTCAAGGGTGTGCCGCACGGAGCGGGACTGGGCGGCGGCAGCGCGGACGCGGCGGAGATGCTGCTGTATCTGGAGCGGCGCAGCCCCTGCCCCCTGGGACGGGAACGTCTTCATTCCCTGGCCGCCCGGATCGGTGCGGATGTCCCCTTTTTTCTGGAAAAAGAGCCCTGCCTCGTGGAAGGCATCGGGGAAAGACTGACCCCGCTGCCTCCGGAAAGCCCCTGGCTCGCGCCTCTGGCGGGCGTGTGGGGCGTGCTGCTCTGCCCCGCCGTCCATGTGAATACGGCCTGGGCCTATGCCGCATGGGATGAGAGCCATCCCGGTGCCGCTTCCGGCGGGAGTTCCGCCCGGGGATGCGGAGATGCCTTGACAGATGCGGCAGGGACGGATAAAAATCACCGTTCAGTTTTTTTTCCGCCCCTGCGTGTGGAGAATGACTTTGAAAGCGTCGTTTTCACTCGCTGGCCGGAACTGGCCAGGCTCAAGGCGTTGCTGCTCCGTGAGGGAGGCTTTGCGGCGGGCATGAGCGGAAGCGGTTCCTCTCTGTTCGGTCTGTTCCGCGATGCGGAAACCGCACGGGGATTCATGGCCCGGCTGCGGGAACTTGACGGATCGTGCGTCGCGTACGGCCCGTTTTCCCCGCTCGGCCCGGCGGAATGAAAGCGTTGGGGCGTAGCCAAGCGGTAAGGCAACGGGTTTTGGTTCCGTCATCCGAAGGTTCAAGTCCTTCCGCCCCAGCCATATCCTGCCCCGTCCCCCCTGTCCCCCGAGGCGGCGGCGCGTTGCGGATGTTTCAGGTGACGAAACTTCAGCCCGAAAGGCGTCCACCATGTACGGCGATCTAAAAATTCTCACCGGTACGGCCAATCCCCAGCTTGCACTCGATATCTGCGATCATCTGGGCTGTTCCCTTACGCCCAGCCTGTGCGAGACTTTCAGCGACGGCGAAATCCGCATCGAGATCGGCGCCAGCGTGCGCGGACACGACGTGTTCGTCATTCAGCCCACCTGCGCTCCGGCCAACTATAATTTCATGCAGCTCTGCCTGATGCTGGACGCCCTGAAGCGCGCCAGCGCCAGCCGCATTACGGCCGTCATCCCCTACTACGGGTATGCCCGGCAGGATCGCAAGGTCAGCCCGCGCGCGCCCATAAGCGCCAAGGTCACGGCCGATTTCCTCAGCATGGCCGGCGCTCAGCGCATTGTGACCATGGATCTGCATGCCGGACAGATACAGGGCTTCTTCAACTGCCCGGTGGACAACCTTTACGCCAGTCCGGTGCTGCTTCAGCAGTTCCGCCACCTGCGCGGCGACATCGTCATGGTTTCGCCCGACGCCGGCGGCGTGGAGCGCGCCCGGGCCTTCGCCAAGATGATGGACGCCAGCCTTGCGGTCATCGACAAGCGTCGTGATCGCCCCAACCAGGTGGCGGAGATGAACGTCATCGGCGACGTGCAGGGCAAGGTGGCCATTCTGGTGGATGACATGATCGATACCGCCGGAACCATCTGCGCGGCGGCGGAGGTGCTGCTTCAGAACGGGGCGGCGGAAGTGCGCGCCTGCGCCACGCACGGCGTGCTGTCCGGCCCTGCCTGTCAGCGCCTTACCGATGCTCCCTTCGAGGAAGTGGTCATCACCGACACCATTCCTCTCGGCGACCGCGAAGGCAAGTGCGACAAGCTGCATGTGGCGTCTGTAGCCGGTATTCTGGCCAAGAGCATCCGCAATATCCATGACGGTTCTTCCGTGAGCGCGCTGTTCCATTTTTAGACGCCGCGCCCGCGTCAGGACGATATATCGCACCGCGATACCTCCGGTAAGTTACTCCGGGGAATCGGGGCAACACCAAGGAGAAAGATACCATGTCCGAGTTGAAAACCCTTTCCGTTCAGAAGCGCTCCGCCTTCGGCAAAGGCGCCAACCGCCGCCTGCGCGTCAAGGCTCTTGTGCCCGGCGTGTTTTACGCCTCCGACGGCACCAACGTGCCCGTGCAGATGCCCGCGCTGCCTCTGAGCAAGATTTACGAACAGGTCGGCCGCACCAACGTCTTCAATCTGGAAATTGACGACAACGGCGTCAAAACCGTGCATCCCGTGTTCGTGTGGGACGCCCAGTACCACCCGGTGAAGGGCGTGTTTACCCATGTGGACTTTTTCGGAGTCGATCTGAACAAGGAAATCAAGGTGGATGTGCCGCTGGAATTTGTGGGCACTTCCAAGGGCGTGAAGCTCGGCGGCACGCTGGAAACCTATCGCGAACGCGTGACCCTGCAGGCCCGCCCGCAGGACATGCCCCGCAAGCTGGCCGTGAACGTGACCGACATGGGGCTGAACAGCAGCATCCGCGCTTCGGAACTCGCGCTGCCTGAAGGTGTCAAGGTCGTGTTCAAGAATGACTTCACTGTGGTGGCAGTACTTTCCGAGCAGCAGGAAGCTGCCGAAGCCGCCGAGTAGTCGCCGCGGAACAACCGCCATATACACTTTCCAGCCGCGTGAGGAGCATGACTCTTCACGCGGCTTCTTTTGAAAATGCGGATTAAAGCGTTTCCTGGGGGCTTGCGGAGCAAGACCTCCCGCAAGTCGCGGGTGGGGCATTTCATCATTGAAATGTTCCATCGGGTCGGGCAGGGCGAGATTCATCTCCGCTCTCCCCATCCGTAACACGCTTCGCGCTCACGGTCTGGAACGCCGCGCCGCCCCCCTCCGGTATCGCCGCAGTTCACTTGCGGCGTTAAGCTCCGGTGGAGGCGTGAAACCTGCGAGTCAGACATTGGGGCCGGCCGGCAGATATTTTCAAATGCAAACTGTTCCAGGCCGGGAGTCGGCGTGCAGTTCCCGAAGGGGTAAAGTCTCTCCGGGCATGAAGCTGATGTATTCGCAGAATAACCCGGCGGGTTCTTCTCAGGCTCGGGAAGCGCTCCGGAGCCGTCCGGCGGATTCCGGGCCGCGCCGCTTCCCGCAGGAGGCATCTATGGGTGAGCGGACTGACATGACGCGTTCCGCCGCGGTGGCGGGTTATTTTTACTCCCGTGAAGCGGATGCGCTGAGGGGGGAAATCACCGCGCTCATGCGTGAAGGCGCAGCCTTGCGCGAACGGCAGGCCCCCGGACTTGCCGGACTGTTCGGACAGGGAACGACGCTTCCCGGCGGGGCACGCCATCCGCTGATGGTTCTTCTGCCGCATGCCGGATATATGTACAGCGGCGCGGTTGCATGCGCGGCCCTGGCCGGGGTGGAACTGCCCCGGCGTCTGATTGTGCTCGGTCCTTCGCATACGGGAGTGGGCCATATGCAGGGATTCTGGCCGGAAGGCGCATGGCGGACGCCCCTGGGCGATATCCCCGTGGATGCGGAGCTGGGAAAGGAACTGGAGAGTCTGGGCGGCGGCTTCGCGCCGGATATCGCCTGTCACATGAGGGAACACGCCATTGAAGTGCTTCTGCCCTTCCTGCGCTTTGCGCGGCCCGACTGTTCCATTCTGCCCGTAACCATAGGCATGCCTTCGGCTCCCGGCGGACTGGCGAAGGCGGCTCTTGCCCTCGCGGAAGTGCTGAAACGGCATGCGGGAGAGGAAGGCGGCCCGCGTGAAGTCGGGCTTGTCGTCAGTTCCGATATGAATCATTTTGAAAATGAGGCCCATACGCGCGAACTGGATGAAGCCGCGCTGCGTCCCCTGCTGGTTCTGGATGCTTCCCTGCTTCTGCGGGAAGTGCACGGGAGGGGAATCAGCATGTGCGGGGCGTTGCCCGCCGCCCTGGGCGTCATGGCCTGCCGCGCGCTGGGCGCTTCCCATGCGCATCTTTGCGCGCACGACACTTCGGCCGCGGCATCCGGCGACACCCGCCGGGTGGTGGGATATGCCTCGGCTCTGGTGTGGTGAGGGCGACAGCCGCCGAGAGCAATTTAACATTGGAAACTGCTCCCTGAGTCGAGCGGAGCGAGACGCGGGAGCAGCAATTCACTTGCGGTGATACGGAGGCCGACTGAATGGCGATCCCGTAGGCCGTGCCCGTTGCCGAGCGGAGCGAGGCTTGAGGGCATCGAGAGCAGAGGAGAGGAGTCCCCGCCGCATGGTCATGCGGCATGGAGGGGGCACGGAGTGCGAGCGCGGCGTTTTTCGCGCAAAAGGCAAACGAGAACGAGTATCGGCAAGGTAGATCGAGCGTCATAAGGAGGTCGTGGAAGCAATGTTTCTCGGAGCGAAGCCGAGTGAAGCGCAGCTTCACAAGGCGCAAGAGAGCCGGCCGTGGATACATGCCGTCTTTCGTCTATGTGGACACGGGCTGCCTTGCGGCAATGAATATTGCCGCCTGTGCCGGAGTAAAACGATACGCCCTGCGAGCGCTATCAATACGATTCTATGACAGAGTCAATGTAAAACGTCCTAAGGCATACTTGCTGTGAAAAAGTTCTGATCCGCATTCACAACAGATTATTATCAGTCTGGAGCATTCCGGTTTCGGAATGCTCTTTGCATTTAAAACGTCTTGTGCGCAGAGCTGATTGTCCGCTGGCTTTTGTCCGCTGACGTTCCTCTTATGAATAGTTTTGTGACTAAAAGTATCTGTCAGTCAGACTCCTGTGTTCTAACACATAGGTTTCCATGCCTGAAGCCGGAACCTGATGCCGTAAATGAATTGCGATGGCGGATATGACAGAGCGTAGCATGCTCAAACTGAAAATACCCTATGCCCAAAGCCTCTGAGCGCGCACCGTAGTGCCGCGGCAAAGTTTTTGCGGTATAGCTCCCCAATACGTTGTGTTATAGTATATGATATGACGTGTTTTTTATGAGGTATATGATTATGGATATTTGTTTGTGGTGTTAAAATATTTCAAATGTTTATTTGGTATTTGTTGAAAAAAATAATTGTTATACGAATAAAATATTGCATAATTTTTTAAAATTAACAAAAATATTAAAAATAAATACATTTTTATATTTATTTTTTTATATTTATAAGAATAAGAATAATGGTATTATTGAAAGTGATAAATAAAAATAGAATATATACCATCACATGTTACAGTATTTATAGTCGACAATAACTGCATTGACTTCCATAATTTTTAATATAAATTAACAAAAATATTAAATTTTTCTAATGATGGCAGGTATTATGCTCTCTCTCTCTCTCTCTCTCTCTCTCTCTCTCTAAATAAGCTCTCTGGTATTTCAGACAGATATGCCCCTGTCCGCGGTTTGGCCGTGGCGGGGGGGGTGAATGGTTGCCGTGAACGTTGGCGGGAGGGGGTATGAACGCCTCCGCAGACACCCGAAGTCATCGTGAACTCGGAGCGGCTGCCAATGTCATGCGAGTCCGGGCGCAGGCCCTGAATCTGGCTGCCGGAGCTTTGGACAAGGCGTTTGTGGAGTTCGTCAGGGCGCTGGGCGGCGTACCGGGACGCATTCTCACGGCAGGTGCGGGAACAAGCGAGTGTGTGGCCCGGCACACGGCCCAACTTCTTTCCTCCTCCGGAACTCCGTCTCTGTTCGTGACACCCGAAGCATTTCGGGATAACGCATCTGCCTGGTTTTTCACCCCCGGCGATGCCGTTCTTGTCTTTTCCGATGACGAAGACGGGTATTTCCTTGACCTTGTCGCGTTTGCCGCTTCCCGCCGGGAAATTCCCCTGTTTATCGTCACAGAGCGGGAGGCGGTCATTCCTGCGGGCGTACACCGCGTGTTGACTCTTCCGCGTGGGCCGATCTCCGACGACCCTTTTGTTTTTCCCTTGGTGCGCATGGCGCTGGGAGATGCTCTTGCCCTGGCGCTCATGCGGCACAAGGGGGCAAGCGTCACGGACCCCCGGGAGGGGGAAACCCTAGGAGGCGGGCGTTTTCGCAGGGTCAGCGAAATCATGCGTAAGGGGGCGGAATTGCCGCTGCTTAAAGCTGATGACAGCCTGTCGCAGGCCCGAACCCTGCTTCGCAAACATGCCCCCTGCGTGGTGGGGGTTGTGAAAAAGGACAGACTGGCCGGAGTGATCTCCGACGCCGATTTCAGACGCATGGGAAGCCGGGTGGAACTGGATACTCCGGTAAGCAGGGCCATGCGCGCGCCTGCAGCCACGCTGCGCGAGGAAAGCTCGGTGGCGGAAGCCCTGCGTCTTCTGCGGGAAAGCGGCGCGCCTGCGCTGTTCGTGCTGCGGGGACGCCAGCCCGTGGGGCAGGTGGGGCCGTATGATTGTCTCAAGGCATAACAGCGTTACCGTATATCACAGATAAAAGGCGGCTTAAATGCAGGTACTTCTTCTTGCGGGCGGGCTCGGTACCCGGTTGGGTGAAGAGACAAGTATCAAACCCAAACCCATGGTGGAAATCGGTGAACAGCCTATTTTGTGGCATATCATGAAATACTATGCCGCATTCGGTCATACCGATTTTGGCGTGTTGATGGGATACAAGCATGAAGTCATTGTCGATTACTTCATAAATTACTATGCGCATCATTCCCATCTTCGTGTTGATCTCCAGCAAAATTTCGTTGAAGTGTTTCAAGCTCACTGCGAACCTTGGGTTGTCAATCTTCTGGACACGGGCAGGGAGACTCTGACCGGCACCAGGATTCGCAAGGCTCGTGAGCTTGTCGGCGACGATACGTTCATGTTGACGTACGGCGATGGTCTTTCAGATGTCGATTTGAACGAGCTTCTGGCGAGCCATAAAAAGTCGGGAAAGCTGGCCACGTTAACGGCAGTCCAGCCTGCGGGACGCTTTGGAGCGCTGGAGGTGGCGGACGACGGAACAGTGGAGAGTTTTCAGGAAAAGCCGCAGGGAGACGGTGCGTGGATTAACGGCGGCTTTTTTGTCCTTGAGCCCGAGGTATTTGATTTTATTCCCGACGGCGAGCAGGTGATGTGGGAAGACGCGCCGCTCAGAAATCTTGCTCGCGCGGGCCAGTTGCATGCCTACAAGCATCGCGGCTTCTGGCATCCCATGGACATGCTGAAGGACAAGGTCGCGCTCTGTTCACTTTGGAAGCAAGGCCGCGCCCCTTGGAAAATCTGGGTGTAATCGGGGGAACATATGCGGATTTTCCTGACCGGAGCGACCGGATTTATAGGCCGCCATGTCTTGGCGGCCCTAGGAACGGAGCATGAAATAGTCGCGCTGACCACGCATGCTTACGCCCTCTCTCCCTTTCCCCACGTTTCTTTCGCTCAGGGCAATCTGTTGCGGGGAGGTGAAGCGGAGCGCCTTTTCGAGCGTTTTCCCGCGGATACGCTTCTTCATCTTGCTTGGCACGTTCCTCCGGGAGCGTTCTGGGATTCGCCCTCCAATATGAACTGGCTGGCGGCCAGCCTGTCGCTTGCCCGGGCTTTTGTCGAGCAGGGGGGAACTCGCATGGTGTTTGCCGGCAGCGGGGCCGAATATGACTGGAATTCCCCCATGCCGTTGAAGGAAGGGCTAAGCCCTTTGAAGCCCCGTTTTTTCTACGGGGTCTGCAAAAATAGCCTGCGCCAGGTTGTGGAGGCATATGCCGCTTCTGCCGGCGTCTCGTGCCTGTGGTGCCGCATATTCTGGCCCTATGGCCCGGGTGAGGCACCGGAGAAATTCTTGTCGAGCATTATGGGCGCCCTGAGCAGAGGGGAATACGCTGTCTGCCGCGGGGCCAATCTGAAACGCGATTACATTTACGTGGAAGATGTCGCCCATGCTCTTGCCATGGCCACCACATCCCCTCTGAACGGTGTTTTGAATATCGGACGGGGGAAGGCTGTTTCGCTGGGGCAGATAGCGCGGCTGGCGGCGGCAGCGATGGGCAGACCAGAGCTGCTGAAATTGGAATCCGCGGAAATTTCGGAGGCAGTTCCTGAAATCATAATGGCTTCAGCAGAGCGCCTGAGCAGAGAACTGGGCTGGAGGCCACGTTATTCTTTGGTGGAAGGAATCTCCGCCATGGCGGAGGCGGCGAGGGTCGCAGGAGAGGGAAGGGAAGATGAAAAAATCTTTGGACGCGGCATTCTGGAAGGGCAAAAAGGTTTTTCTGACCGGTCATACCGGATTTAAAGGAAGCTGGCTGACGCTCTGGCTCTCTTCCCTCGGCGCGGAACTGTACGGATATTCCCTTGTGCAGGACGAAGCGCAGGAGAAACGCGCCGCCATGCTCGCGCCGTTCCTGAAACAGGAAACAGGCGATGTGGGCGATGCCTCCGCCGTTGCCCGCGCCATGGAGAGCGCCCGACCGGATATGGTCATCCATCTGGCCGCGCAGGCTCTGGTTCGGTTTTCCTATAAAGAGCCGCTTGCCACCTTTGAAAGCAACGTCATGGGAACCGCCTGCGTGCTGGATGCCGTCAGAAAGGCACCGGGCGTACGTTGCGCGCTCATGATCACCACAGATAAATGCTATGAGGATCAACATTGGCCCTGGGGGTACCGGGAAACGGATCGGCTTGGCGGCTATGATCCCTACAGCGCCAGCAAGGCGGCCGCCGAACTGGTGTGCGCCGCCTGGCGCTCCAGCTTTCTGGCCGGGGGGGGGGTGACGGTCATGTCGGCGCGCGCGGGCAATGTGATCGGCGGCGGCGACGAGGCGGAGGATCGCCTGATTCCGGATATGGTCAGAGCCTTTTCCGCGGGGCGTTCCGTTCATCTGCGCAATCCCCATGCGGTTCGTCCTTGGCAGCATGTGCTTGAGCCTCTTGCCGGATACATGCACCTGACGCGTCTGGCGTATGAGGGGCGCGATGTGGCGGGAGCGTGGAACTTTGGACCTGATGACGCTCAGGTTCAGACTGTGGAATGGATGACGGAGCATTTTTCCCAAGCATGGGGAGCGGAGCCGAACTGGACCAGGGATGAGGGGTCCCATCCTCATGAAACGGATGTTTTGCTGCTTGATTGTTCTAAAGCCCGCAGACTGCTGAACTGGCATCCTGTACTTGATGCCGGTCAGGCCCTGAAGTGGACGGCGGAATGGTATCGCCGTTCCTTGAAAGGCGAGAGAACCGTTGACCTGTGTATGGAGCAAATCCGGGCCTATACCCGCTTTTTTCAGGAGTAAGTATGGCTGAATGTCGCTTTTGTGGTCGCGTGCTGAGTGATGTTGTCATTGACCTTGGCACGAGCCCGCTTTCCAATTCCTATATTCCACCGGAACGGCACATGGACATGGAACCCTTCTATCCTCTGAAAGTATGGTTCTGCCCGCAGTGCGGCTTGGTGCAGCTGGAGGAATTCACGTCCCCGGACCTTATCTTTTCCGACTATGACTACTTTTCTTCTTACTCCGATACATGGCTTGCCCATGCCGAACGCTATGTGGAACACATGACGCGTGACTACGGTATAGGCAAAGACAGTCAGGTTGTGGAGATTGCGAGCAATGACGGCTACCTTCTTCAGTATTTTCTCCGGAAGGGGATCAGAGCATTGGGCGTGGAGCCCGCCGCCAATGTGACGGCGGTTGCGCGGGAAAAGGGCGTGCCGACGGAGAACGCCTTTTTTGGCGAAAACACCGCACAAAAATTGAAAGAAAAAGGCTATGCCGCGGATCTCATGCTCGGCAACAATGTGCTCGCGCATGTGCCGGATATTAATGACTTTGTGGAAGGTTTTCGTGTGCTGCTGAAGCCGGAGGGCTTCATGACCGTTGAGTTTCCGCATCTGCTCAATCTGGTTCGGGAAACGCAGTTTGACACCATCTATCACGAGCATTTTTCCTATCTTTCGCTTTCAACGGTGAAAAAGATATTTGCCGCCCACGGGCTTCAGGTCTTCCATGTGGAGGAATTGCCCACTCATGGCGGATCGCTGCGGGTGTTCGCCTGCCGGGAAGAATGTCCCCGTGCGGCATCTTCCATGGTGGAAGATGTTCTGGAACGTGAAAAGGCCGTCAGGCTGACCGATTTTTCCGGATATCGGGAACTTGCCTCCGCCTCCCTCAACATCAAGCTGGACCTTCTGGATTTTCTCATTTCCGCGCGCCGGGAGAATAAAAAAGTCTGTGGCTACGGGGCCGCCGCCAAGGGAAATACCCTGCTTAATTACGCGGGGGTACGGCATGACCTGATCGAAGCGGTGGCAGACAGGAACCCCCATAAGCAGGGCAAGTACCTGCCCGGCAGCCGGATTCCCGTGCTTTCTCCGGAAAAAATGCTGGAGCAGCGTCCAGACTATGTTCTTATCCTGCCCTGGAACCTGAAAGAAGAAGTCATGGCCCAGCTTGCGCCGATCCGGGAATGGGGGGGCAGGTTCGTGACCGCCATACCGGCACTCAGGGTGTGGCCGTGATTTTTACGCCGACACCACTCGCGGGAGTGTGGGAAATTCGCCCTGAACTGCGGGAAGATGAGCGCGGGGCCTTTGCCCGTACATCCTGCAATGAGGAATTCGCCGCCCACGGCCTGCCTGCGGAATGGAGCCAGTGCAGCGTTTCCTGGAATCCCCGGCGGGGGACACTGCGGGGCATGCACTATCAGGAAACGCCTTACGGCGAGCATAAGCTTGTTCGCTGTACCATGGGTAGAGTGTTTGATGTGGCCGTGGATTTGAGAACCGATTCTTCCACGCGCTTTGCTTGGCATGGCCTGGAGTTGAGCGCGCGGAACCGTGCCGCGCTGTATATCCCGCCGGGGGTCGCGCATGGCTTTCTTACGCTGGAAGACGATTGCGAGGTGTTCTACCAGATCCGGGAATCCTACAGGCCGGGCTATGCCCGCGGTGTGCGCTGGAGCGATCCGACCTTTGGCATCGAATGGCCGGAAATACCGGTGTGCATATCCGAGCGGGATGCCGGGTATCCGCTTGTGGAATCTTTTTCAGAGTTGAAAATATGAAGGAAAGCACAGTGATGAAAAATAACTTGTCCATACAGAACGAGACGACACCCCAAAAAAAACGCCTGCTTCTCTATGCCCATTATGATCGGGACGGACAGGTGGACCCTCATGTTGTCTATCAGATAAAAGCCCTGCATGATTTCGGCATTTCCATCATTTTTATCAGCAATTCTCCGGTGTCGGAGGAAGATAAGCGGATACTGTCGCCGTTTATTACGGATATGCGCCTTCGCCCTGATGAAGGATATGACTGGACGGCATGGAAAGAAGCGATCCTTGCACTGGGGATTGAGGGGCTGAGTAAATATGATGAACTCATTCTTATGAATGATTCATGTTATGGGCCGTTTTTTCCACTTGAAGAAATGTTTTCAAAAATGGATCAGGATAAAGTTGATTTTTGGGGGATTACGCAAAGTACAGATAAGCGGTTTCCAGAACATATACAGCCATATTTCTGCTGTATCAGAAAAAATGTCATATGTTCAGAGTCATTTTTTAAATTTTTTTCTGACTTGAAGAATATAAGAACATATAATGATGCAATATTTAATGGAGAAATAGCTTTTTCTATTTTTTTAAAACAGAAAGGTTTTAAATTCAGCGTATATGCTGAGTTACATGATTCACGATCTATTCCAGAAATTGGCATCAATGAACCTCTGGTATTTTCTGCTTCATCAATCTATATTGAGAAATATTATATTCCATTTATTAAAATAAAATCGTTTCAAACAGATTTTAATCAACGAGTTTCACATGGTATCGATATATTTCAAGCTCTTAAAAATTCAGGAAGTGTGTATCCAAAAAAAAATATTATCAACCATTTAAGAAGAATAGCTCCTTTATCATGGCATAAAAATATTCCAGGAACATTGAATGTGTTTCCAAGAGTATGTGGTATTAAATGTATATCAGATAAAAATATTGCTGTAATACTTCATTTATTTTATAATAGTACAGTGGAAGAAGCTCTTTTTTGGTTACAGAATATTCCGTATTATTTTGATCTTCTTATTTCTTGTTCAGAGGAAGTTGCTGAAAATTTTATGGAAAAGCAAAAAAAATTTTCTTTATTAATAAATAAAACAATTATAAGAGTAGTACAGGATAGAGGTCGTGATGTTCTACCATGGCTTAATGCTTTTAAAGACATACACTTAAATTATGATATTGTATTAAAATTTCAAATTAAAAGAAGCAATTGGCTTCCTGATGCGGTTGCGTCGAAATGGAACGATTTTTTGGTTCAATCTACACTTGCATCTCCGGGGTATGTTTCAGAGCTTATTGACTTATTTAATAAAGAAAAGCAATTGGGAATGGTGTTTCACACAACTGCTCCCGTCTTTAATATGTACTCTCCCCATGGATATGAGGGATGTTCAGAAGACAGAAAATTTCGGAAAGAGTGGTTCCAGCGACTCAATCTGAATCCCCCGGAAGAAACTTCTTCTTATGTCCATCCTGTCGGGATATTTTGGTATCGTCCTCAGGCTTTGCGTTTGCTTTTAAACTGTGAAGTGCAACCTTACGAATTCCCTCCTGAACCGTTTCCTGCCACGGGAACTATCGCGCACGGTTTGGAGCGGGCAATTCCGTATATCGCTCAGGCTCACGGGTATTATTACAAACTTATTATTCCTGATGATCTTTTGGTAAACGGTTTTCAACTTTATGAAGACAGTATTCTTTCTCATTATCCTGTACGGCATAGGATAGAAAAGGACATGCTTCTTTCCAAAGGGAATACATTTGATCCCTGTGAACGCTGGACTCCGCTTAAGCGTAAATTTGCTCCTCTTCTGGCATACTTGCCCAGCCGTTTTTTTCCTACGACCCGTGCGCGAGCACTCTATATTTCTGGTCGGAAAGACAAGGCTATTCGGGTGCTGAAAAGAGAGAAAAAGCGTTCTAAACATGCAAATAGATTGTTCCAAATAATGGAAGGAACTGTTCAGGAACAGTGCGTTGAACTTCCAATGACTGTTTCTGAGCCAGCTCAACCCGCTGATACTGCACAAACCACAATACGTGCTATAGCTTTCTATTTACCGCAGTTTCATCCTTTTCCTGAGAACGATGCATGGTGGGGAAAGGGTTTTACTGAATGGACCAATGTGACACGTGCCCGGCCTCTTTTTCAGGGACATATACAGCCCAAAATTCCAGCTGCATTGGGATATTATGATCTCCGAGACGTCAGTGTGATGAGACGTCAAGCTGAGTTGGCGCGACAGTTTGGAATTTTTGGATTTTGTTTTTATTACTATTATTTTAATGGTAAACGATTAATGGAAAAACCGTTAGCTAATTTGCTGAAAAACCCTGAAATTGATATACCGTTTTGTTTATGCTGGGCAAATGAAAATTGGACAAGAAAATGGGATGGACAAGAGCATGATATATTGATTGCTCAAACATATTCTCCTGAAGATGACATTAAATTTATAAAAGAAATATTGCCATATTTTAATGATAAAAGATATATAAGAATCCATGGAAAACCTGTTCTGCTTATATATAACGTAAAGCATTTCCCTGATATTTTTGCAACAGTTCAACGTTGGCGCAAAGCTCTCGAGGAAGAGGGGGAAGATATATATCTTGTGTTGGTTCATTTTTACGGACCGCATGATCCACGCACTTGTGGATTTGATGCTGCGGCCGAGTTTCGTCCGCATGAATTAAACCATTCATGGTTGCCATACGCTTCAGTTCCTGGACTTGTGTCGAATTTTAAGGGAAGTGTGTGGGACTACACCAAGATACCGGAATTAAACCTGCAAAATCATGAAGAATATACATTATTTCGTGGGGTTTGTGTGAATTTTGACAATACTGCGCGTCGAGGGGTTATGGCAGATCTTTTTGTAAATAGTTCACCTCAAGCGTATGAAGTATGGTTTGATCAAGTTTGCCGTTTTACTCATGAGAATATGCCTTCTGATGAACGGTATATTTTTATAAATGCATGGAATGAATGGGCAGAAGGTGCAATATTAGAACCTGATAAGGCGTGGGGGTTTGGGTATTTAAATGCTACATCACGAGTTCTAAGTAAATATACACATATAAAAGGAGAAAAACATGATTAACAACAATTTTGATAAAGAAACCAATGCAGTTTTTATTGATGGAACTGCATTTTCTATAGAATTTAATTTAGACAAGTTTACACTTTCACATCATGGATTTTGTCCTGTATGTCAAGCATATACATTATTTTCCACTCAAAATGTGTGGTTTCGTAATTTCTATGTGTGTACAAAATGTGGAACGGCTCCTCGTGACAGACAGCTTTTTAAACTTCTTTATAAACAGGACATAAATTTTAATGAAGTAGTGTTGGAATTCGCACCAAGTAATGAGTATATAAAGAGAATTTTTAGGAATTATACGGGCTCACATTATTTTCCTGATGAAAAACCTGGGAAAATAATCAATGGATTCCGGAATGAAAATATAGAAAATACAACATACCATGATAATACGTTTGATTTTGTTATACATGAAGATGTATTTGAGCATATATTCCATCCAATTAAAGCAATTAAAGAGATATACAGAATTTTAAAAGTTGGAGGAAAAAGCATATTTTGCTTTCCAATATATGAAAACTTAGAAAAGACTATAGTTAGAGCTAAGATCGATGAACATGGGGAAATAACACATATTCTTGAGCCAGACTATCATGGCAATCCTATAGATAAAGAAGGTTCTCTTGTTGTATATGAATATGGTTGTGATATTATTGAAATAATGTTTAATTCTCTTCCGATGCAAAAAGTAAAATGGACTCATGTAAACAAGAGAGATCCAGCTATGGGGATTAATGGTAAGTTTTTAGACTGCTTTTTACTTGAAAAGATTTCTTAGATAATATCTTTATGGAATATTCTGTAATAGAATTGATATTTGAGGAATTACGATAAAGGAGATATGTTATGAGAGTAAGAGAAATATTGAAAAAACTATATTGTTCAAAATGTAATGCTGTAAAAGAAGTAAATCATTTAAGAGGATTATTTTTAGAAGTGAAAATTGAGAATGAAAATTTTATCAAAAAATGCGAAGAACAAGCAAAAAAAATATTTCATGAAACTATAACAGCAGTACCTCATAGTTTTCTAGATAGATCTGTTCCGTCACTTTATCATATAGAAATAAATTCTCAGTGTAATTTAAAATGTAAACTTTGTGGGGCTGGTAATATTTCTGCATTACAAGTACAAAACGGTATAATGAATTTGGATTATTTTAGAATAATAATAGAAAAAATAAAAAATGAGAATAGTGATGCGATAATTTTACCATTTGGAAATTCTGAACCATTTTTAAACAAGAACATATATGACTATATAAAAATAATAAAAAATAGTGGATTGAGATGCACATTATCATCAAATGTTAATATATTTTCTAATATAGAGCGAACTTTAATGCTTGAACCAGACACATTTATTATAAGTATATCTGGTTTTACTCAAGATATATATTCAGTAGCACATCGAGGTGGTGACATAAATATAGTAAAAAAAAATATGAAAATGATATCAGATATTAAATATAAAAATAATTTAAAAACAAATGTAATTGTTAATTATCATTTATATAACTATAATTGGAAGGAAGATTTTGATGCTGCAAAAAAATGGGTTGAGGAATTGGGTTTTGTCTTCGCTCCAAACTGCGCGCGTTCCATCAGCATGGAAATGACTTTGCAATATGTGAGGCAACTTGAAAAAAAACGCGGAGCGTCATCCTCGGAATTACCATTTTCTATTGAACTTCCACAAAGTTTTTATGATGGACTTGAATCTCTGATTGTCAGGCCTGATGATATTTTTGATATGTACGAGCATGTCCCGTCGGCTATCATCTGTCCCTTTGCCAATTTTGAAACATATATCCGATCCGATGGCTCCGTACAGCTTTGTGGATGTTGCTCTGACAAACGATTGGTTCTGGCCCCCAAATATCTCCATGTGTCACATGAAGATATTCAAAGGCGGCGCAGATGGCATCCGTTTTGCGAGGTGTGCTTGAGAACAAAAACATATCTCTATTTCAATATGGTCGACTTTCAAAAGTGGGACAGTATGGTGAAAATGAGGTTGCAGGGAGTCCCTTCTGATAGGCTGCTGTGCGGGGGAGCGTGAAACAGTAATGGCATAATTGCGGTTAAGGTTATTTTATCAACACCACACTATATTACTGGGGCACTAATAATTTCGATTATGTCGCGTACGCAACGGCCTGCGGCGCAAAGCGTCGCCTGATATTGCTGGGTAAGGCTTTCTTGCCTCCATAGGCATGCAGTTGAAAAGATTTATGACCCCAGCAATATGAACTGATTACAACCATTTTGGAGGAATCGAGTCATGGAGAAGAAAGAAATTATTTCCGGATGGAATCCTGTCAAGAGATTGCTGAGCCCTGTTATTGCGGAACTTCCTCCTTTGTTCTGGCCGAGAACAAAGGCAAAAGCTCTGATTGCCGAAGTAAAGATTGAGAGCAAAGTATCTTCTGGCATGTTATCCGAAGAGCCATAGGGCACGTATTATGATGGAAGCTTTGGAAGAGAGAGGTAGTGCCGCTGACACAGTTTTTTCATAATGATAAACATTTTAATTTTATATATCGAACTGATATTTCAAATAAGGAAGCAATATGCAGTGATGATTTTATTGATCGCCTGATTCATGCCTATATTGCATCGCCTGAAGATTTTTTCAGGTCATGCGGAACAGAAGTGGAATCATCAACAATATGGGAAAAGATTTTTTTGGGTGATATAAAAGCGGATATTCATAATTGTGTATATCATGAACGCGATATTCAAAAAGTAAAAAACTGCTCTCTGATCCTCATAATTCCGAGCTGTGGGCGGGCTTTAATGTGTCGACACGACAGATGGTGGCTCAGAATGTCGTCTTAGCGCTTGGCAAATGGGAGTTTGATCTCCTTTACAGATTGGCGGAAGCGGTGGGTGCCCACCGCTGTTGGGATCCGCAACATGAGGTGCCGCAGACAGGGCCGGATACCGATACCCTGATTCGTGAGCTTGAGGACTGTTTTGGTGTGGAACTGGAATTTCCCACGCCGTATCCTCATATGACGGGAATACAGACATCACGTGGGATAGCTGGCCACCGTGGAATATGGGGGCTGTATGCCGCTTGGTTGCTCAAGTGCCTTGGCGCCCGAAAGGTTCTGGAAATAGGCGCGGGGATGGGATGGGTCGCCTATTATGCCACAACGTTCGGCGTAAGGGAATATCATATTGTGGATATTCCGCTGACAGCGCTTGCCAGCGCACATTTTCTGGGGCTGGCCCGTGGAGAGGACAGCGTCCGTTTGTATGGGGAAGAGCGCCGGGAAGCGGAACCTGCACAGGGCATCCGCTACACCATCGTGCCGCCCAATACGTTTCCGGTGGACCAACGCTTTGATGTTGTCATCAATATAGATTCCATGGTAGAAATGTCGAGAGAAACAGCGGAGTCCTATATTGCGGACATCAAGAAAGTGACAAAGATATTTATCTCCATCAACCATGAGGCGCACTCATTTTCGGCCACTGTGGCGGAACTTCTGGCAAAAGATCCGGATGTGAAGCATTACACTCGCAACGCGTTCTGGCTGCGGCGAGGCTATGTTGAGGAAGTTTTTGAATTTTAACTATACCTCACATGCCTTGCGGACTTCTTCCAGGGATTCGTCGTGGAAACCCACAATATCATTGATGCCGGCAAGATGCCCCACAAGGCATTCATCTTCTGCGCTGGAAGCGATGACAGCCGTATAACCTTTATACGTCATGGCATTTTTCATGCTCATGGCTGTTTCTCCAAGGCGGATCAAAAAGTCTCTGACGTCTCGAATCTGATAGGATTTTGTCTCCTTGCCGTGGGCTGGCGATGAAAATCCGCCTTGTATCCGCTTCGCCGAAAAGCCGTGCGGGAGCCGTTGCCTTCGCATATTTCGCAGTCAAGAACAGCGAGAAGCGATTAAATGTTGGTTCACGTCAGATTTTTGGGCGTGTGATTGGAAAAGATGGCCGCTAGAGTTTTTCATTGTCCGCTGTTCATAAGCTCGCTACGCTCGCGCCTCCGGCGGTCAAGGTTATTTTCAACATAACTCTAATAACAGAACCGCCCGTGTTCACGTCTTGTCAGCCCGAATCTAACCTGATATCCTCACCTGTCGCGGAAAAGTGAGTCGCCGGGAGACTTCCCGGCTCCCGTCTACCTTTTACCAATTTGTTTCGGGGGTATTATGGTCGTGCCCGTTTCCCTGCTGCTGGTGCTTATCTGCGCCGGGACAGCGTTGTTCCACGCCTACAAGGCGTCAAAAGGCGTGCTGGCCGCCGGTACCGGCACCGAAGAGATGCAGCGCATCGCTTCCGCCATTCAGGAAGGAGCGCAGGCGTACCTGAGCCGTCAGTACCGCACCATCGCCATTGTCGGCGCGGTGGTGGCCGTGCTTCTGCTTTTTGCCCTGTCCTTCAAGGTGGCCCTCGGTTTCGTCATCGGCGCGTGTCTGTCCGGCGCGGCCGGGTTCATCGGCATGAACGTTTCCGTGCGCGCCAACGTGCGCACGGCCGAAGCCGCGCGGGGGGGCATGGTGCCCGCTCTGAACATCGCCTTCCAGTCCGGCGCGATCACCGGTCTGCTGGTGGTGGGCCTGGGTCTGCTGGGCGTGAGCCTGTACTATATCATCCTTTCCATCTGCGGCGTTTCCCTGACCGAACTCATGCAGGCACTGGTGGCGCTTTCCTTCGGCGCGTCGCTGATTTCCATCTTCGCGCGTCTGGGCGGCGGCATCTTCACCAAGGGCGCGGACGTGGGCGCGGACCTTGTGGGCAAGGTTGAAGCCGGCATCCCCGAGGATGACCCCCGCAACCCCGCCGTCATTGCCGACAACGTGGGCGACAACGTGGGCGACTGCGCCGGCATGGCCGCCGACCTGTTTGAAACCTACGCCGTGACCGTGGTCGCCACCATGCTTCTGGCCTCCATCTATTTTGAAGGCGCGGTTCAGGCCAAGATGATGATGTTCCCCCTGATCATCAGCGCGGTGTGCATCATCGCCTCCGTGATCGGAACCAGGTTCGTGAAGCTCGGTTCCGAAAAGAAAATCATGAAGGCCCTGTATCGCGGCCTGCTCGCTACCGCCGGCATTTCCGCCGGTCTTGTGGCGATTATGACCCTGATCTACTTCGGCGGAGAACACGAGATGGTGATTCAGGGCAAGGCGTTCAGCGCCTGGAATCTGATCATCTGCTGCTTCGCGGGGCTCGGCGTGACCGGCCTGCTGGTGTGGATCACCGAATACTATACCGCCACTGCGTTCCGCCCGGTGCGCAGCATCGCCAAATCCTCCACCACCGGCCACGGCACCAACGTCATTCAGGGACTGGCCGTGTCCATGGAATCCACCGCTCTGCCGGTGCTGGTCATCTGCGCGGGCATTCTCATCGCCTACGCCAATGCCGGTCTTTTCGGCGTGGCTGTTGCCGCCACCACCATGCTGGCTCTGGCGGGAATGGTCGTCGCCCTTGACGCATACGGCCCGGTGACCGACAACGCGGGCGGCATTGCCGAAATGTCCGGTCTGCCCGACGAGGTGCGCGAAGTGACGGACGCCCTTGACGCCGTGGGCAACACCACCAAGGCCGTGACCAAGGGATATGCCATCGGTTCCGCCGCTCTGGCCGCTCTGGTGCTTTTCGCCTCCTATACCGAAGATCTCACCCGCTATTTCCCCAATCTTGATGTGCGCTTCGCCCTCCAGGATCCCTATGTGCTGGTGGGGCTGTTCATCGGCGGTCTGCTCCCCTATCTTTTCGGCGCCATGGGCATGATGAGCGTGGGACGCGCCGGTTCCGCCGTGGTCATTGAAGTGCGCCGCCAGTTCAAGGAAATTCCCGGCATCATGGAAGGAACGGCCAAGCCCGACTACAGCGCTGCCGTGGATATGCTGACCAGGGCCGCCATCCGTGAAATGATCGCGCCTTCCCTGCTGCCCGTGCTGGCTCCCGTTGTCCTGTACTTCGTGATTTCCGCCGTGGGCGGTCAGGGCGCGGCCTTCGCCTGCCTTGGCGCCATGCTTATGGGCACCATCGTCACCGGTCTGTTCGTGGCCATTTCCATGACCTCCGGCGGCGGCGCGTGGGACAACGCCAAGAAGTACATTGAAGACGGCAATTACGGCGGCAAGGGTTCCGATGCGCACAAGGCCGCCGTTACCGGCGACACCGTGGGCGACCCCTACAAGGATACCGCCGGGCCCGCCATCAATCCGATGATCAAGATCATCAACATCGTGGCATTGCTGCTGCTTCAGGCTCTCGCCTAGAAAACGCATGCGGTTCCGATAAAAACGGCCCGGGGGTGAACGCCTCCGGGCCGTTTTCCTGTGGAGCGGCGGAAGCTATGCTCTCATGCTGCGTTTGGAAGCCTTCAACGGGTTGACCTTCTTTTTGGCTTCCCCCTCTCCGGCCTTGCGTACCCGGTGCTGATTGGCCGAGAGCAATGCGGCCGGATCAAGCTGCAACGCGGCAAGACGCGCGGGAACCGCGGCGCGCGAAGACATATAGCGGTTGGGATCGGCCCTGTTTTTATCCAGATAATCCGGTGTGGTGAGGTACAGCCCTTTTTCGTCAATCGCCAGGATATAGTTTCTGCCGTTTTCCTGTACGTCCCGGATCACCATGTCTGATGTGCTGCCGAAGCGGTTAAGCATAGAGAGTCTCCTTCCTTTCCGTGAGAGTGTTTTGCGACTGAACATATCCGCCGCTCAGACCTGCGCTCCGCCCCGCAGATTTCGCGCCTGAAGCCGGAGCCTCACGCCGCAGGTGAATTGCGGCGAAAACAGGTGGAGGCCGCGTGGCGCCCCTGCCTGTGAATATGGGACGCGTTACGGGATAGGGAGAGGAGTTTGGCCTTGCCAGTCTCCTGAGGGCAAAATGCGACAGGCGTCATACCGATGGAAACGGAAAATGCGTCTGGTTTGAATATAATAAAAATGAATTTCTATTTCAATAAAAACATGTTCTGATATCCGGCACTTCCATTTGCCGGGATATGTCTGCACGCGCCGGAATATCTTGTCATCAGGGGATTCGTGGTTATGTTACCCGGAAATGCCTGTTCCGCGCGGTCGGAAGGGAAGGGTATGGAACAATATCGGCGGTTCCGCCGAGTTGGCGATTTTCCTGCTGAAAAGGGAATGATTAAAACCAGAAGGGAGCATCCAGATGAAGGTTACCACCGGAAATGTGCTGCAGGGCGTGGTCAAGGCTGTGAAAACCGGGGCCGTCAATGACGAGATTGATATTGAGCTGAAGGGCGGGCTGAACGTCGCTGCCATCGTCACCTGCAGAAGCACGGAAAAGCTCGGTCTCAGGCCGGGGCGGGAAGTACTGGCCATGGTCAAGGGCGTGAACGTGCTGCTGGCGCGCGATACGGACGAGTATGTCTTTTCTTCCCGGAACATGCTGCCCGGCAGGGTGAAAGCCGTGAAGAAAGGGGAAGTCATGGCCAGCGTCGCGGTGGAACTGGATAACGGCGACAGGCTGACTTCCGTATGCACGGCGGACAGCATTGATGAGGCGGGCATTGTCGAGGGCGTGCGCGTGCAGGCCGCGATCAAGGCTCCGTATCTGATTCTTGCCGCGAAGAAGTAGGCTTTTCCCGACTGTTTCCCGTGCCCCGTTCATGTGATGGACGGGGTTTTTTTATGGAATTCGAGGGAGTCCGGCGGGGTTCCCCGCGCTGTCCGGTCCGCACTCTTCCCGCAGCCTTCTGATGAGAGCCGAAGCCTGCGGAGTCAGGTGCTTGTGTCTGCGGATCAGCAATCCGTAATGGACGACGGGAAGGAAGCGATCCAGGGGATAGAGCCTGAAGGGACTGGGAGAAACATTGAAGGAACTGGATGTGATGCTCATTTCGTCCATGATCGCGGCCCCCACGCCGCGCAGCACATATTGCAGCATGAGGAAATTGCTGTTGACACAGATGGCGGTTTTCCTGATGTATGGACTGGTTGTGGCATTGGAGCCGAAATAGGGATCGCCCTTGTCGTCCATCTGTTCCGAGAGGAAAGAGACGAACGGCAGACGCTCCAGATCCTCAAGGCCGGGGTGAGCGGGCAGGCAGTAGTCGTTGTCCCGGCGCGTAACGAGCAGCGGGCGGGAGACGAATAGTTCTTCAAATTCGCAGTTTCCCGGCAGAGAGGTCAGGCCGGTGAAACCGAAATCCACACGGGACGTTTCCACATCATTGACCACTTCATAGGGCATGGCCCGGCGTATGAGGATGTTTACTTCGGGATGATCGGCGCGGAATCCCGCCACGCTGTCCACAATCTTGCGCGCAACGGGCAGATTGCAGGAAAGAATGATGCGTCCCTTTATTTCGCCTTGAAGGGTTCCCACTTCGGAGCGCAGCCCCTTGAGCGTTTCAAAGGTGGAGATGGTCCAGTCCAGCAGTTTGCGCCCTTCCGGGGTGATGAGCATTCCCTTTCTGTAACGGTCGAACAGCACGGTATTCAGGTTTTCCTCCAGTTCCCTGAGCTGGTAGCTCAGGGTGGAGGCGCTGCGATTCATGAGCTGGGCCGCCCGGCGTATGCTCCCCGTTTCCGCGATATAATAGAAACCGCGAAGCCACTGGATAAAATCCCCGTTCAGTTCCTCTATCATGGGAGAGATCCTTTTGCTCCAGCCCGCAGTTTTCGCTCTGAACGCGGGGCATCTGGCGACATGACCCGCGATGTCGGCGGGAGAAGGAAATATGTTCGATCTTTTCGAACGATAATTATTTTTTTTCGGTTTTACAAGACGATATTGCTGTGTTCTCCTTCTGCACAAGGAGGACAAAATTATGACCGAGGCAAGCAGCCGTCCGGATATCCGGAAGAAGTATTCCGCCGCGATTCCATGGCAGGAGCGTAATCTGCGCCTCAAAATCGCCGGAATCATAGGCGTGGCATGGACGAGCTATATCATCCTGTCTCTGTTCAACGTGTTCTTTTACCTTGGTATCGTCATTTTTCCCATCACGCACCGGGCCATCTGTTCGGGCGCGATAACCTGCCTTGCCCTGCTGATTGTGCCGTGGAAAAGGTCGAAAGGACTGGGTCCGCTCTCGCCGCTGGATGTGTTGCTGGTGCTGACGGCTGCTGCAGGTGCGGGCTATATTGCCGTCAATGCCTCCTCTCTGGTGTATGACTGGAAGGACGCCACGCCTGCCCAGATGTGTCTGGGCTTCGCTTTCGGCATTGCCATACTGGAAACGGTACGACGCGTAGCAGGGTGGATTCCGGTAGGGTTGATTGTCGCGTCGTTTTTCTATTTTGTGTACAGCGATCATTTCCCCGGTTTCATGATGAGTTCCGGTTACAGCTATCCGCGCGCCGCGGCCTGGATGTATCTGAGCGGCGAGGGCATGTGGGGATCGATTCTGGGCACAGTCACCAGTGTGGTGCCCGGCTTCATTCTGTTCGGTTCCGTATTGCGCATCTGCGGGGCTGATGACTTTTTCGGGGATCTGGCGCTGGCCTGTATGGGCAAATACCGGGGCGGCCCTGCCAAGACCGCGGTTTTTTCATCCATGCTGTTCGGCTCTCTGTCCGGTTCTCCGGCGGCCAACGTGGCCACCACCGGGCAGATCACCATCCCCATGATGAAACAGAACGGCTTCAAACCGGAACTGGCCGGAGCGGTGGAAGCCGTGGCCAGCACCGGCGGCCCCTTCACCCCCCCGATCATGGGTTCGGTGTCTTTCCTGATCGCTGACGCCCTGGGCGTGAGCTACTGGACGGTATGCGCCGCCGCGTTCCTGCCCGTGGTGGTCTATTACGGCATTCTGATTTTCCAGATTGACTCCGAGGCCATACAGTACGGCTTCAGGGGGCTGCCCGTAGAGAAACTGCCCGCCGTATGGAGCGTACTGCGGCGCGGCTGGTATTATCTCGCGCCGCTGGGCGTGCTGATCTTCACGCTGGGTGTGCTCAAGTATTCCGCCCAGACCAGCATCCTGTACACCATCATCGCGCTGGTCATATGCAGCTGCTTTTCCGCGCGGACGCGCCTCACGCCGAAGCGGATTCTGGAAATTCTGGACGACACCGCCGCCGGGCTGGTCATGGTCATCCCCCTGTGCACGGGGATCGGCATCCTGGTGGGCGCGCTGAACATCTCCGGCATGGGCGGCGGACTGGCCGGGGCGCTGGCGGATATCGCGGGCAACAGCCGCTTCCTGCTGCTGGGCATGACCGCCGTCGCCATTTTCGTCATGGGCATGGGCATGACCGCACTGGCATGTTATCTGCTGGCCGTGGCCATGCTGGTGCCCGCCCTGATCTCCGCCGGAGTGCTGCCCATCGCAGCGCACATGTTTCTGTTCTACTACGGAACGCTGTCCTTCATCACGCCGCCCGTGGCTATCGCCGCCTTCGTGGCGGCGGGCATAGCCGACGCGGACGCCACGCGCACGGGCATTCTTGCCACGCGGCTGGGCATTTCCGCCTTTCTGCTGCCCTGGTTCTTCGTCACCAACCCGGGCATCCTGTGGGTTGGAAGCGCGTTCGATATCGCGTTCGACTTCGTGGGCATATTTGTCAGCCTGATGCTGCTTTCCAGCGCGTTTACGGGGGTCATGTTCGCGGAGATCGGCAGGCCTGTGCGGGCGCTGTTCGCCGTGCTCGGCGGCCTGTTTGTCGTGCCCTTGCCCACGGAGTTCAATTATGTGCTGGTTCCCGTGTCCATCTGCGTCGTCGTCGCGTTCCGGCTGCGCGGTCGGAGGCGTTCAGCGTCTGCCGCAGGCGTGGAAGAATCCGGCCTCATGGCATAGTTTCATCTCATCCTGTCCGAAGAAAGGAGGAGTCTTATGTTATTGTCGAGAATTTCAGGAAAGAGACTCGCCGCCATGCTGGCCGCCTGTCTGACCCCGTATCTGGCGGGCGCCCCCGCGCATGCCGCCGGAGAGGAGATTGCCTGGCCGAAGCGGCTGATCGTTTCCGCGCCGTCATCGGGCACGCCCGCCAGCATGATCATGGCGTCCATCGCCCGCGTCATTGAAAAGAATACCCCCATTCAGCGCGTCATCGTGCAGCCCATCGGCGGGATCAACAACTTCGCGCCCATGATGGAAAAGGGTGAGGTGGATATCGCCATCCACAGCGGCGCGGACGTGCTGGCCCACATGGCCGGGCTGGAGGAAAACCGCATGAGCTTCATGCGCACCCTGCTGCCCACCAGCGTTCAGGCCTTTGTGGTGCTGACCACGCCGGACAAGGGGATTCACAATCTGAACGCTCTCCGGGGCAAGGTGGTGTATTCCCGTAATCCCGGCAATACCATGTTCGATCCCGTCGTCAAGGCCCTGCTTGCGGGCGCTGGCCTCGCAGAATCCGATCTCAAGGCCAATCTGACCAAGGCCAACAATACCGTGGCTGTGGCCGACGTGGTGGAAGGCAGAGCGGATGCGCTGATTATGCCGGCCATGACCAACGTGGTCATGGAACTGCGGCAGGCCAAGGGCGAATGTCTGTTCATCACGCCCGCCGATGACCAGATGCCCGCCATGAAGAGCGCCATGCCCCCGGGCTTCTATTTTGAAACCCTGCCCGCGGGTTCCCGCAGTTACGGCAATACGGACGAGGTGAAAAACGCCCCGATGTACCGCTCCGTCCTGCTGGTCAGCGAGAAGATGCCGAAGGCGCTGGCCGCTGAACTGGTGAAGGTGATCATGGAACACCGTGACGAATGGGTCGGCGTGCATGGCCAGGCAAAGGACTGGGGCGTCATGTCTCTGGGGCTGCCGCCCCTCCATGAAGGCGCGCGGGAATACTTTGAAGGCAAAGGCCTGATCAGCGACGAGCAGAAGGCGGAGCAGGAAACGTTCTCCGCCATGTTGAGCCAGGGGAATTAAGCCTATGGAAACGCAGAAATTCAGCGTGGAATGGCGGGATACGGACTTCCTCTGCGTGGGCGGGGGCATAGCCGGACTCATGGCGGCCATAAACGCCGCCGAGCAGGGCATGGACTGCGTGGTTCTGGAGAAGGCGGATACCCGGCGCAGCGGCAGCGGCGGCCTGGGCAATGATCATTTCATCTGCTACATCCCCGAGGTCCACGGGGATTACGCCACCTTCATCAGCGATATCATGAAGCTTCAGAACGGCGATCGGCTGCGCCAGATGGGGCCGGAATGGGCGAAGTCTTTCTTCATGAAAACCTGGGACATCGTGCGCCTGTGGGACGAGTGGGGCATTCCCATGAAGCATGACGGCGGATATTACTTCGCCGGGCACGCGGTACCGGGCCGGACTCGCGCCTTCCTGAAGTACAACGGCATCGATCAGAAACCGATACTGACAAAGCAGGCCAGAAAGCGGGGGGTGAAGATTCACAACCGCGCCATGGGCTATGAGCTGCTTCTGGATGATCAGGGGCGCGCGGCGGGCGTGTTCGCCATAGATACCCGCGAATACAAGGCCTATGTGTACCGGGCCAAAGCCGTATGTCTGGGCACGGGTGCGCCGAACGGCGTTTTTCCCAACGCCAACCGGGGCGCGTGGGCCATGCGCACCAATCCGCTCAATCTGACCGGCGACGGCCGGGCCATGGCCTACCGGGCCGGGGCCGAACTGTGCAATATGGAAATGCCCGGGCTGCATGCGGGCGTGAAATACTTCTGCCGCAACGGGCAGGCCACCTGGGAAGGTGTGCTGCGCGACCGGGACGGCGTGCCCATCGGCCCCTTCCTGGAGAAACCCGATCCCCTGTACGGGGACATCACCATGGAAGTGAACAAGCGCCATATCGAAAGCTATACCAAGAGCGCGCGTTCCCCCGTGTATATGGACATGACCGGCCTGAGCCGCGAACAGCTCGATCTGATGGAGCACTGGCTGCGTCAGGAAGGCAACTCCACGCTGCTGCGTCACTTCCGGCAGGAAGGCATCGACATGATCGACACCGCGGTGGAATTTTCCACCTATGTGCTGAAGCTCCCCATTTCCAGCGGGATTGTCTTCAACGGCGGTTCGGAAACATGCGTGCCCGGACTTTACGCCGCCGGAGACGAAGGCTACGGAGGCATTTCCGGCGCGGCCGTGACCGGCTGGTGGGCGGCGGATTCGGCCCGCGCGTATGCGGCGGACAAAAGCCTTGCCGATGCCGGGCAGTTGCGTCCGAAAGCGGAGGAATGCCTGAATCTTGCGGAAGAACTGTGCGCCCGTGAAGACGGGGCGCACTGGCTGGAAGCCAGGATGGCCATGGAGAACATCGCCTGGGATTACTGCGGGGATCTGCGCTCCCACGCCATGCTGGAAGCGGGGCTGGCGCATCTGCGCCGCGTTCATGCGCGGGCGCGGGAGACGCTGAGGGCGGAAAACCCGCACGAACTGATGTACTGCCTCGGCATGCTCAATCTGTTCGAGCTGGCCGAGACCATGTTCCTGATGGCGGACGAGCGCAGGGAAAGCCGCGGCCAGCACCGCCGCGTCGATTACCCCCTTCAGAACCTCATGCTTGACGGCAAGCGTCATTTCATCCGCAAGAACGGCGGCGAAGCCGTCATGTCCTGGAGATAAGCCATGCCTCCCGTTATAAATAAAGACAAGTGCATCCGCTGCGGGCAGTGCGTCGACGTCTGTCCCATGGACGTGTTCTACAGCTCGAAGAAGGGCGAGACACCCGTGGTCCGCTATCCTGACGAATGCTGGCACGCGGAAGCCTGCGCGCTGCAATGCCCCGCCGGGGCCATTGATTTCCGCATTCCGCTGACCATCATGGTTCCGTTCCGCAAACTGCCGCATGAGCGCTGATTGCGGAATGGCGAACAGCACAGGGGAGGGGGCGTTTCCGCATTATCGGGGACGCCCCTTCCCGCATGTCAGGGAAAGTGCCGCATCGTGCCGGGCGGAATGCTCTGAAGCTGAGCAACCGTATTCTGTTCCCTGAACCCGGCTGAAACGGCGTTACAGTCTGCGTGTATTCCCGCGCGGCAGCTCGCTGCGGATTTTTTCGATAAGCGCGGAAGCCTGCGGGCTGAGATGCTTGTGGCGTCGCATGAGAATGCCGCAGCGCACGATGGGCAGCACGCCGTCCAGCGGATAGGACACAATATCATTCCATGACGTGCCGTAGGAGCTGGCCATGAGGCACATCTCGTCCATGACGGCCACGCCCAGCCCCTGTTTCACATAGCGCAGCATGAGATGATAGTTGTTGACGCTGAGAACAATGTTCAGCGGATGCGGCAGGGAGCGCAGGGACGTATCGAAATAGGGGTCGCCGCTTTCCTCCATGTTCTCGGCAAGAAAGGAAATGAACGGAAGATCGGCTATATCGTCCGCCGTGGGGCGTTCGGGCAGGCGGTAGTCATTGTCGCGCGGGGCGATGAGCAGCGGCCGGGAGGTGAACAGTTCCTCCAGTTCGCAGTTCGGCGCGTCGGCGGTCATGCCCGTAAGTCCGAAATCCACCCGTGAGCTTGCCACGTCATCCACCACCTCATAGGTCAGTGCGCGCCGTATCTTTATCCTGACTTCGGGGTTCGCCTTGCGGAATACGGAAATAATCCCCACCACCTGCGCGGAAAAGGGCAGATTGCTGGAGATGCTCACCGTGCCGCGCAGAATACCCGAAGGCGAACTGATATCCGATTTCATGCCCCGCAGCAGCTCGAAGGTGGAAATGGTCCACTCCAGCAGCCGCTGACCTTCCGGCGTAATGTGCAGGCTTTTTTTGTAGCGGTCGAACAGCACCGTGCCCAGCGCCTGTTCCAACTGCCGTATCTGCCAGCTGATGGTGGAGGGATTGCGGTTCATGAGCTGCGCCGCCTTGCGCATGCTGCCCGTCTGGGCCGTATAATAGAACCCGCGCAACTGCTGGAAGAAATCTCCGCTTAATTCCTCAATCACGACAGACTCCGGAAGAGTGTTGAATTTCATCAATCAATAATTTCTTTTTTTTGATTTGACAACTCAGTCCGCTTACATGATGGTTTTTTCACAAAAGTGGGGCCGACAGACAGGAGGCGCTCCGATCCGGTTCCCGCCGTTCGTCTGTTTCCCCTTTTTACCGATTGTTCCGACATGACATTCGTTTCACAGGAGGACTTATGAAATATTCGACGCATCCGCTCGGCACGTTGATTGAAACCGACGTGCTGGTGATCGGGTCCGGAGCTTCCGGCTGCGGCGCGGCCATCGGCGCGAAGGAACAGGGACTCGATGTCGTGCTCATGGACAAGGGCAAACTGGAAAGTTCCGGCTGCATCGGCGGCGGCAACGACCATTATATGGCCATCATGGACGAAAAGGATACGCCGTTCGATTCCGCGGACGATCTGATCAGGTTTTACGCCAAACCCCTGAACGGCTGGACTCCCGCCATGCTGACCAACGGCTGGTACAATCACATGCGGCCCATCCTCGACATGCTGGAACAGGGCGGCGTGGATTTCGGCAGAACCGCCGACGGCCGCTATCATCGCACCCAGGGCTTCGGTCAGCCCGGCACATGGTGGTGTCACATCGCCAACGGCATGACCATCAAGCGCGTCATGGCCCGCATTGTGCGCGCCCGCGGCGTGAACGTGCTGGATCGGATCATGGCGGTGAAAATTCTTACGGACGGCGGCAGGGCATGCGGCGCGCTGGGCTGGAACGTGAGTACGGGGGAATATGTCATCGTGCGCGCCAAAACGGTGGTGTCCGCCCAGGGCCGCTCCGCCACGCGCGGTTTCAACAACTCCACGCACAACCCCTATAATGTGTGGATGTATCCGTACAACACCGGCGCGGGCGTGGTGCTGGGCTATGATGTCGGCGCGGCAGTGACGGAGCTGGATACCTACCAGCGCGCCACCATGCTGCCCAAGGGCTACGGCTGTCCCGGCATGAACGGCATCAACAGTTCCGGCGCGCATGAAATCAATGCGCTGGGCGAACGCTTCATGGGCAAGTATGACCCCATGTGGGAAAACGGGGTACGCAACAATCAGATTCAGGGCACCTTCCAGGAACAGCTTGAGGGCTCCGGACCTCCTTTCTACATGGACATGCGGCACGTTGATCCCGAAGTGGTGCATGAACTCCAGTACATTCTCATGCCCGGGGACAAGGCCACCTTCGGAGACTGGGCGGACTGCACGGGCACGGACTTCCAGCACAAGCTGCTGGAAGTGGAAATCGGCGAACTGATTTTCGGCGGAACCATCGCGGTGAACGACGAGTTTGAAACTTCCGTTCCCGGCCTGTTCTGCGGCAGCATCTTCCTGTACTGCTCCGGCGCGATGTGCGGCGGGTACGAGGCGGGCCGCCGCGCGGCGCTCAAGGCTTCCGGCATCCCGGAAGCCGGGCGTGTGGATGAGGATCTTGCCGCGCGGGTGAAAGATGACGTGTTCGCTCCCCTGCGGGCGGAAAGGGACGATGAATCCGTTTCCTATCAGGAGCTGGAGGAGGCCGCCCGCAACGTCATGATGTACTACATGGGCTTCCGCCGTTCCGTGGCGGGTATGGAACGCGCGCTGGAAAAGATTCGTTTCCTTTCCGGGCAGATTCCGCGCCTGCGTGCGGAAACGCTGCGCGATCTCATGCGCTGCCATGAATCGCGCGAGGTACTCAAGGTGTGCGAACTCGCCATCGAGGCCACCATGGAACGCAGGGAAACCGGGCGCTGTGTCTACAAGGTCGCGGACTACCCTGCGCTCAACCCCGACATGGCCAAACCCCTGCTCCTGCTGAAGGGCGAAAAGGGAACCGTGTTCCAGTGGGGCAAGGCCCCGCTGCTCTAGTCGTTTGACCTGAACAGGGGCCATACCCCGCAAGGGAGCAGCCCCCACCTGGCCCGCGCAGAGGTTCTGCCTTGCTGTCGCATGCGGGGCGGATACCGGGACGCAGGGGCGTCATGCCCCTTCCGAGGGGAGCGGGCAGCCCCGATATCTGAAAAGGAGTATCATCATGCCGCCTAAATACAGCAGAGAAATCACCAGGCCCGTCGCCTTCGGCGACAGCCTCAAGGAACAGTTCCGCACGTCGCCCTGCGAGCACGCCTGCCCCGCCGGGAATCCGATCCAGAAAATGCAGGCGCTTGTTGAAAAAGGCCTGTTCGGGGAAGCTCTGCGCTACCTGCGGGCAAAGAATCCCTTTCCCGGCGTGACGGGACGTGTATGTCCGCATTTCTGCCAGAGCAAATGCAACCGGGGAGAATTCGACTCCTGCGTGAATACCCGCGCCCTGGAGCGCGCCGCCCATGACCTCGCCCCGCGCGGCTCCGCGCAGTTCAGACGCCGTCCTGCCACGGGCAAAAGGGTCGCCGTCATCGGCGGCGGCCCGGCCGGGCTTACTTCGGCCTATTTTCTGGCCCTGCTCGGGCATGACGTTACGGTGTATGAAGCCAGTCCCGTGCTGGGCGGCGTACCCCGCTACGGAGTGCCGGATTTTCGTCTGCCCCGCGATGTGGTGGATCGGGAAGTGGGCTGGATACTGGAAACAGGCGTGCGCGCCCGTGTGAACACCATGGTGGGCAGGGATGTGTCGTTTGCGGAACTGCGTTCCGCCCATGACGCGGTTATCGTGGCCACCGGTACGCCGAGGGAAAACTCCCTGCCCATTCCCGGAGCGGAAACGGCGGTGAAGGCGGTGGAATTTCTGCGTGAGGCCGCGCTGGGCGTCCGCCCCCGCGTGGGCAGACGCGTCGTGATCATGGGCGGAGGCGGCGTAGGCTTTGACTGCGCCTTTACCGCCCGCCGCCTGGGCGCGGAAGAGGTGCATGTCATCTGCCTGGAAAAGGAAGGCGAAATGCGCGCGCCGGAGGAAGATCTGGCGCAGGCGCGGGAAGAGGGCGTGATTATCCACAATTCCTGCACCATGTCCGCCATCCGCGTGAAGGAAGGCAGGGCCACGGGTGTGGATTATTACGAGGTGGCCGCGTGCCGTTTTGATGAAGCGGGCCGGCTTTCCCTGGACCCCGTGCCCGGCGGTGAACATGCGCAGGAATGCGATACCGTGATCTTCGCCGTGGGCATGAAAACGGATCTGGAGTTCATGGGAACGGACAAACCGGCTCTGACCCCGCGCAACTGGATTGTGACGGACGAAAGGCAGGCCAGCTCGCTGGCGGGCGTATTCGCCGCCGGGGATGTTTCCTCCGGCCCGGCCTCCATTGCCGGAGCCGTGGGAGACGGCCGCCGCGCGGCCTTCGGCGTTCATGCCCTGCTGACCGGAGAGGATGCCCGCGTATGGGTGATCAATGACGGGAACGCCCTTGAACCGCGCGATGACATGGCGGGACGGGAAGCCCCCTATGTGGTGCCCTTTGCGGAAATTTACGGCATCAGCCAGTATGAAAGGGAAGAACCGCAGAAACAGACCTGCTGCAATCGTCTGGATTTCAGTGAAATCAACGCGGGCTATACCCGCGAACAGGCCATGGCGGAAGCCTCCCGCTGCTTCCACTGCGGTCACTGCAAGGGATGCGGAACCTGCGTGGACGACTGCCCCGGCTATGTGCTGGTACTCAAACATCTGGAAGACCGTGACCGTCCGGAAGTGGCCTTTGGCGACGAATGCTGGCACTGCGCCAACTGCCGCACGAGCTGTCCCACCGGGGCCATAGGCTTCCGCTTCCCCCTGCGTATGCAGGTGTAACCGGCATCACACTGAAAAAACAGGCTTGTTTCGGCTCCGCACCGACTGCGCGGGGAACGGAGCATATCCGGCAGAACTGCCCGGAATGGGAACCGGCTTCCCTTTTCCGGGCAGAGAGCCTGTGTGCGCTCTTTTTTGGCCGCGCGCCTCTCTGGAACGGCGCGAGACCCGCGCCGGACATTATCGCGAGGATTTCCCCGCTATCTGGCCTGGCTCAGACTGTCAAAGGGGGGAACGGCGATTCCGTGCGCATGGCCTGGGAACCTGTGCCGCTGGCGAAATATCGGCATCCCGTGACCCGCTGTTATCAGGACAATTTCCGTTTCACCGACGATACCCGCAACACGGCCGCCCGCCGGGCGGCAAGGAGTAGCGCCATGTCCGCGCAAAGCGCAGTTTCTGGAAAGAAGGATGCGATGTACCTTGTGCATTCGCTGATCTGCCTTGCAATCATGTTCGGTTTCGGCCAGTTGCCGCCCATGGAACCTCTTACCCCGCTGGGCATGAATCTCATAGGGATTTTCCTGGGCGTGCTGTACGGCTGGATTTTCATTGACATCATCTGGCCCGGCATTGCCGGCCTGCTGGCGTTGACCCTGATCGGAGGGATGAAGCCGGGACTGCTGCTGAACAAGAGTTTCGGCGATCCCATTGTGGTGATGATGTTCTTCATTTTCGTGTTCTGCGCCGCCATCAACTATTACGGCCTGTCCAAGTTCATCTCGCTGTGGTTCATCACCCGCAAGGCGGTGGCGGGCAAGCCATGGCTGTTCACCTACACCTTTCTCGCCTCGATCATGCTGCTCGGCGGACTGACCAGCGCTTCTCCGGCGGCGGTCATCGGCTGGAGCATTCTGTACGGGGTGTGCGACGTGTGCGGCTACAGGAAGGGGGAAGGCTATCCCACCATGATGGTGTTCGGCATTGTCTATGCCGCGCAGGTGGGCATGGCGCTCATCCCCTTCAAGCAGGCCGCCCTTACCGTGATGAGCGCCTATGAGACCATGTCCGGCACACATATCGACTATGCCAAGTACATGCTGATCGCCTTTGTGGCCTGCGCCCTGTGTTCGCTGCTGTTCATCCTGATCGGCAAGTATGTTTTCCGCCCCGACGTGAGCAAGCTGAAGAACCTGGATGCGGGCAGGCTGGACACCGAGGGCAGCCTGGTTCTGAGCCGGGTTCAGAAGATCGTGCTTTTCTTCCTCTTTGCGCTGGTGGCGCTGCTGCTCATGCCAGCCTTTCTGCCCGGCGATCTGCTTGTTGCGCGTTTTCTCAAAGGGATCGGCAACACCGGTATCTGCATGTTCCTGGTGGGAGTGATGTGCTTTATCAGGATCGACGGCAAGCCTCTGCTTCCCTTCAAGGCCATGGTGGATTCCGGCGTGGCCTGGGGGATTATCTTCATCCTCGCCATGGTGCAGCCTCTGTCCGGAGCCATGGCCAATGACAACAGCGGGATTACGCCGTTTCTCATGACTGTGCTCGAACCTCTGTTCGGCAGCGGTTCCCCGCTTTTCTTCGCGCTGTGCATGGGGCTGCTGGCGACCATCCTGACCCAGTTCATCAATAACGGCGCTGTGGGCGTGGCGCTCATGCCCGTCATTTACAGCTACTGCTCCAATATGAACGTGGGGCCGGAGCTTCCGGTCATCATGGTGGTCATGGGTGTGCATCTGGCCTTCCTGACTCCCGCGGCCAGCTCCAGCGCGGCGCTGCTGCACGGCAACGAATGGTCGGATACAAGAAGCATCTGGAAATCCTCGCCCATCGTCATTCTGGCATCCTGGGCGCTGATGAGTCTGGTGATTGCCGCCATCGGCAGCATGGTATTCTAGCAAGACATGTGATTCCGCGGGCGCGCCGCCCGCGGAATCACATGTCTTCAGGTTCAGGGAGTCGTGACATGAAAATTTCCCGTCGTTCGTTCGTCCGGGCAGTATCCGCCGTTTCCGCCTCGGCTCTGCTGCCGTTCCCCTTTCAGACCTTCGCGAAAGAAGGGCCGGTAGTGAAAACTTCCCGCGGCGCTGTACGAGGTTTGGCAAGTGGCGGCGTGCATGTTTTCCGGGGCGTGCCCTGCGGAAAGAACCCCTATGTCGGCTCGCTGCGGCTGGCCGCTCCGGAATATGCGGACGCCTGGAGCGGCGTTGTGGATGCGGTTACGCCGGGCGATGTTCCTCTCCAGTTCTCGCGGGATTTCCCGGGCGGAGTAAAGGGCGGCGGCGACTGCCTGCGCCTGAATATCTGGACGCCCGAGCCCGGCGCGGCGAAATGCCCGGTGATGGTGTGGATACCCGGCGGCGGCAGCATGAACTGCGACAACAATGATCCGCGCTTTGACGGCACGGCTTTCGCGCGGGATGGCGTGGTGCTGGTGACGATCAATTACCGGGTGAATGTGGACGGTTTTCTGAAAATACCCGGCGCGCCCGCGAATATTGCCCTGCGGGACATGCTCTTCGCCCTCCGCTGGGTCAGGGAGAATATTGCGGCCTTTGGGGGCGATCCGGACAACGTGACCGTATTCGGCCAGTCCGCCGGGGCTACGCATATTACTTCTCTGCTGGCTTCCCCGTTGGCGCAGGGACTGTTCCGGCGCGCGATACTGCAAAGCCCGGCCGCGCTGGCCCAGTATGATCCGGAAACTGCTGACAGGGTGGCCGCGCAGATGTTCGCCTTCTACGGCGTGGAGCCGTCCCGCGCGGCAGTGGCGGCCATGCCCTTTGAAAAACTGGTGACGTACCCGCAGTTCACCGGCCCCAGAGCCACGGACGATGCATGGGCGGAACTGACCGGCGGCAACGTGGCCGTGTTCAAACCCTGGTATGACGGGGAGGTTCTGACCATGCGGCCGGTAGACGCCGTCCGGCAGGGCTGCGCGAAGGACGTGGACATTCTGGTCGGCTCTGCGGAAGACGAATGGCGGCATTATACCGTTCCTGGCGGAGCCATTGCCGAAATCGGGCCGGACGCGGCGGAACGCCTGGTGCGTTCGGCGCACCTCGCGCCGGATCTGGCGGAACAGTACCGCAAGGCGGGACGCGGTGAAACGCCGGGTGAACTGTTCACGGCCCTGCAGGGGGACTTCATCTTCCGCATGCCCGCCAACAAGGTGCTGGAATCGCAGACGGACGCCGGAGGCCGGGCCTGGGCCTATTCCTTCGGCTGGAAAAGCCCGGTGAAGGGCGAATCCGGGGCGGAACTCGGCGCGGCGCACAGTTGCGATGTGCCCTTTGTATTCAAGACTGTGGAGGTTTCAAGGCGCAGCCTCGGAGACAATCCTCCTCCGGCGCTGGCCGCAGCCATGCATGCGGCCTGGGTGAATTTCGCAAGGAAAGGCACCCCCGGCTGGACGCCCTTTGATACGGAAAAGCGCATGACCATGGTTTTCAACGAAAACTCCCGCGAAGTTTCCGACCCGTGGAAGTTTGAGCGGGAAGCCATGAGGCTGGGTTAGGGGGTTACTAAAAAACTTGTTTTTTTCTGGGCACATATCTGTTCCCTTCATCCGCAGCCAGCTCCGTCCGAAAGGCTGAGGATTTCCTGTGTCCCGCCGGGGGATGAATTTTCCCGATCCCTCCTTAAATATGGCGCAGATGCAAATTCGTTCTGCTGGAGCGTTCTGCATTTGAAAACATCCTGGAGCCAGACTCCGTATTCCGGCTCGCAGGTTTCACGTCTGAAGTCGGAGCCTTGCCGCCGTGAGCGAATTGCGGCGACACCGGAGAGGGGGCGCAACGGCGAAGCCCTGCCCCGCTCGACTCCACAGAGCACTTCAATGGCAAAATACTCTGAAATTTTTGCAGGGTGGAGGAGTGCGCGGGAGGGGAACTTTTTCAAAGCCTTTCCGCCCCCTCCCGCATGCTTTTATCTGATGAAGTTCGTCCAGACGCGGGGCTCCTGCTCGGGCAGGGGCACGGAGGAGCGCGCGGCTGCGAGGCTCTTGATCATCCAGGCCATGTTGCTGCCCAGGGCGCGCATGGTCTGAAGACCTTCCGCGTCCTGACGCACTTCGTCCGGAGTGTTGCCGTGCACCATGTTCCAGTAGATGGAGGAAACAATGGGCATCTGGGAAATGGTGAAATACTTGTTGAGCGCGTCAAAGGAGGCCGTTGAACCTCCCCTGCGGCAGCTCACGACGGCGGCAGCAGGCTTGAAGGCATAGGGCGCAGCCTTGCCGAAGAACACGCGGTCGAGCAGGGCCAGCAGAGCCCCGTTGGGCGAGGCGTAGTACACCGGGGAGCCGACTACCAGACCGTCGGCGTTTTTCAGCCGTTCCACACATTCATTGACCGGATCGTCATTAAATACGCATGATCCGGTCTGGACACATTTTCCGCACGCGATACAGCCACGGATGGGCCTGGCGCCGATGTGAAAGATATAGGCATCGATGCCATGCCTGTTCAACTGCCCTGCCACTTCGGACAGGGCTGTATGGGTACAGCCGTTTTTGTGCGGGCTTCCGTTGATGAGCAGAACGTTCATGAGGTTCTCCTTGCATGAGGGCTGCGGGGAGTGGGCTTGCCTTTCCCCTTGAAGTTTTTATGCTTGTAACAGCCGCTTGGATTTTGGCAAGTATGTACTTTTTAGAAAGATGCTATCTTTTTGGGTAGCTCAAGGCAGGTGAACGCCATGCGTGACTGCGCGGAATACATGTGCGCGCTGGAAGCCTCGCTGGATATGGTGGGAGGCAAGTGGAAGGCGCTTATTCTCTGGCATCTGGCGGAAGGAGCGCTTCGCTACAGCGAGCTGGGGAGACTGATGCCGAGGGCCACGCCCAAGATGCTGACGCAGCAGTTGCGGGAACTGGAGGCGGATCGGCTGATCGCGCGCAAGGTATTCCCCGTGGTGCCGCCCCATGTGGAATACAGTCTGACGGACCTGGGGCGCAGCCTCGTGCCGCTGCTGGGCGGGATGTGTGACTGGGGCAAGCGCTATCTGCGTGAGGTGCGCGGTGTGGAACTGCCCATGTGTGAAAAAACCGGGCGCATTCTGCACGGGAAAACCGGGAAGAGCCAGCCGCTTTCATCCTGAACATGCGCCCGGCATCAACAGGCGATATCTGCGGCCCCGGGGAGGAATCCGGAGCCGCTGCGCTGTTGTGATATCGGCGAATGCTACTTGACGATTTCCAGCACGTCCACGTCGATTTCGCGGTAACCGTAGTGTTCCACATCCACCTCTCCGTGCAGGCGGACGGTATTCTGCGGCGTGACGGTGCGTCCGGCAAAGAGCTTGTCGTCAATGTCCACGGTGATGCTGCCCGTGGCATCCTGGAAAACATAGCGTTCATGCTTGGGGCCGCGGGAGGTGATCTTGCCTTCCAGCACGCAGTATGCCTCGTCCGGGGCCTGCATGGCCTGCGTCACCGTGGAGATGACTGCACTGGAGGATGGCCCGCTGAATCCTCCGGCGGGAATACCGCCGGGACCGTCAAATGCGGCCAGAGCGGGCGTGCAGAGAGCCAGGGCGAGTGCGGGGGCAAGGATGTGACGCATGATGAATCTCCTTTTTTGCGGATTGATGTATTATTTCCACATATGACGTCAGGATGCGGACGAGCGGGAGCTATTTCACGATTTCCAGCACGTCCACGTCGATTTCGCGGTAACCGTAGTGTTCCACATCCACCTCTCCGTGCAGGCGGACGGTATTCTGCGGCGTGACGGTGCGTCCGGCAAAGAGCTTGTCGTCAATATCCACGGTGATGCTGCCCGTGGCGTCCTGAAAGACATAGCGTTCATGCTTGGGGCCGCGGGAGACGATGTTCCCTTCCAGCACGCAGTACGCGTCGTCGGGGGCCTGCATGGCCTGGCCCACGGTGGAGATGCCGTAACCGGCCGAGGGGCCGCTGAATCCACCGGCAGGGGCGCCGCCGGGACCGGTGAAGGCGGCGAAGGAGGGGACGCACAGAGCCAGGGTGAGCGCGGGGGCGAGAAGATAACGCATGATGAGTCTCCTTTGCGGTAATGGTGTTCGTCATGTTTTCAGAACATATTGTGAAGAAGGGGAACGGAGCTTCCGGCCGCTGGCGCGGAATGCCCTGCGTTCAGCTCACGGAGAGGCTTGCCGAGGGGGTTGCAGCAGAATTTCCAGTATATCCACATCCGTTTCATTGCGGTGGAGTAATTCTGAATCCGCTTCCCCGAAAAATTCTCTCTCTGTTGAAGGCAGTATGCAAAATATGATGTTAATAAACTGTTAATGTTTTCATCAAAAACTCCTTTGTGGTTTGATACCTCTCCCTTGAGGGGGAAAAGAGGAGTTGACAAGACGGCGAAGCCGCTGAAATCCTTTTTCGTACCCCCTCCCCTCAGGGGGGGGCAATCCGCACGACCCCTATCCGTCGGCTGCTTCAGTCAGTCGGCGGATGGGGCGACTGTGGATTGAAACATTCGTGCAAAATATTTTCAGAGAGAGCCGCATCGTGCTGCATGCATTTTTAAAACGAAAGAAACGTATGACTGTAAACGCATAAAACCTGCGTTGCAGTCATACGTTCGGGAGGAAGAGCGGACAGGAAGAACAGGGGCTATTTGAGTATTTCCAGTACATCCACGTCAACTTCGCGATCTCCGTGACGCTTCAGATCAATTTCGCCATGCAGACGAACCCTGGTCTGCGGAGTTACCGTACGGCCCGCAAAGAGTTTGTCGTCGATTTCCACTGTCATTTTTCCCGTGGTGTCCTGAAAAATGTACCTTTCGTGGTGGCGAGGGGCGCGGGCGATGATATTTCCCTCAAGCACGCAATAGGCGTCGTCGGGAGCCTGCAACGCCTGGGCCACGGTGGAAAGAGAGGCAGGAGCGGTGCTTGCCGGCCCCTGGAAGCCTCCCGCGGCGGGACCGGGGGCGGTGGGGCCGTCAAAGGCGGCAAAGGCGGGAACGCAGAGAGCCAGGGTGAGCGCGGGGGCGAGAAGGTAACGCATGTGATACTCCTTGAGTTTTTGCATGGTTGGGATGACGAGGTATCCGGATCTGCAACGCATGTCGGACAGATCTTATTGAGAGGGCTGGTCGAGAATTTCCAGGACATCCACGTCCACTTCATTGCGGCGGAAGAATTCGGAATCCACTTCGCCGCTCAGACGGACTCTGGTCTGCGGGGTGACGATGCGGGCGCCGAATACCTTGTGGTCGATTTCCACGGTGATTTTTCCCGTTGCATCCTGAAAGACATATTTGTCCTTGCCGACGCGCTCCACTACATGCCCTTCCAGAATTGCCGGCGTGTCGTCGCGCGCGTCGAGAGCCTGTTCCACGGATTGAGCCACGCCGCTGGAAGGTCCGACAAAGCCGCCGGGCGCGGAACCTCCCTGAAAGCCTGCCATGGCAGGGCTTGCGAGCAGCAGCCCCAGACCGGTCAACAAGATTGTTTTCATAGTGTCTCCTGACAGTCGATGATTTTTCTTTCCGTTGAGGTCAACATGGGGGAATCCGGGTTAAGGAAGCGTTAATGCGGAGAGAAAGCGTATGAATATTGAAGGGGGGGGCGGGGAAAGCTTTATAAAGCTTTCCCCGCCCCCCCTTGTCCTGGCTCCGTTTCGGCCTATTCCGCCGCTTCGCGGAAGCGCTTCTGCAGGGCCAGCATCTTGCCGCGCTTGTCGGCAAGATCAGCGGCGCGGGCCTTTTCCTGCTCCACAAATTCCGGTTTGGCGCGGGTAAGGAAGTTCTCGTTGGAAAGCTTGCCGTTCAGGGCGGCGAGTTCCCTGTCCACCTTGCCGAGTTCCTTGTCCAGACGGGCAAGCTCGGCCTGAAAGTCCACTGCTCCGGACAGGTGCACAATGACTTCGCAGCCGCGCACCACATTGCTGGCCGAAGCCTTGGGCGCGTGTTCTTCAGCGCTGATAATCAGGTTCTCCAGGCGGGCCAGGCTCATGAACCACGCCCGGCCGTGCTCCAGCAGTTCTTTCTGCTTCGCGTCCACGGGGCGCAGCAGCACGGTGAGTCTGTAGGAGGGGTTGATGTTCAGTTCGGCGCGGATGGTGCGGATGGCGCTGATGGTTTCCTGAATAAAGATCATGTCGTCCGCATCGCCGGGCTTGAGACAGCCGGGCCGCGCTTCGGGAAAGAGCTGGAGGGCGATGTCTTCTCCGGCGTGGCCGGGCAGGGACTGCCACACTTCCGCGGTGACGAAGGGGATGATCGGATGCAGCAGCACCAGCGTTTCCTTCAGTACTGTGTACAGGGTAAAGCGCGCTTCGGCTTTTGCGTCGGCGGGCGCGTCGTCCTTCATGTCGCCCTTGATCAGTTCAAGATACCAGTCGCAGAATTCGCTCCACAGGAACCTGTACAGGCCCTGGGCCGCGTCATTGAAGCGGTAGCTTTCAATGGCGGCATCGCTTTCGGCCTTGACTTCCTCCAGCCGGTGCAGGATCCAGCGGTTATGCAGCCCCGCGGCCGCGTCAGGATTGACGGGCTCGGGCACGGCGTTTTCCTCCAGATTCATGAGCGCGAACCGTGAGGCGTTCCACAGCTTGTTCATGAAGTGGCGGTAACCCTCGATGCGCGGTTCGGACATGCGGATGTCACGGCCCATGGCGGCCAGCGCGACCAGGGTGAAGCGCAGCGCGTCCGCGCCGTACTTGCTGACCATGTCAAAGGGGTCGATGCCGTTGCCGAGGCTCTTGGACATCTTGCGGCCCTGTTCGTCACGCACCAGAGCATGAATGTAGACGTGGCGGAAGGGCACTTCGCCCATGAAGTGCTGACCCATCATGATCATGCGGGCCACCCAGAAGAAAAGAATGTCGAAGGCCGTCACCAGGACGGAAGTGGGATAGAAGGTCTTCAGTTCCCCTGTTTCTTCCGGCCAGCCCATGGTGGAGAAAGGCCAGAGCGAGGAGGAAAACCATGTGTCAAGCACGTCGGGATCCTGTTCCAGATGCGAAGCGCCGCACTTGGGGCAGGCAGCGGGGTCGGTTTCGGAAACGATGAGTTCTCCGCAGTCCGCGCAGGTCCAGGCCGGAATGCGGTGTCCCCACCATATCTGGCGGCTGATGCACCAGTCGCGGATGTTGTCCAGCCAGTTATAGTAGGTTTTCATCCATGAATCGGGGAAGATCCTGATCAGTTCCGGCACGGCGGCGCGGGCCTGCGGCGCCATTCTGGTCGTGGCGACAAACCATTGCTCGGAAACATAGGGTTCGATGACCGTCTTGCAGCGGTAGCAGCAGCCCACGCTGTGCTCGATGTCCTCTTCCTTCACCAGATGGCCGTTGGCCCGCAGTTCCTCAACAATGGCCGCGCGGCATTCTTCGCGGCTCATCCCCGCGTATTTGGCGGCCCCGCCCTCATCTTCAAAGTGACACATGTTGCCGTTGTCGTCGATCACCTGAATGAAGGCGAGCTTGTGCGTATGGCCGAGATTCCAGTCATTGGGGTCGTGGCACGGCGTCACCTTGAGCGCGCCTGTGCCGAACTCGCGATCCACGTAGCGATCTGAAATCAGCGGCACAGTCCGGTTCACGATGGGCACGACGACCTGTTTGCCCGTCAGCCCCGCATAGCGTTCATCCTCGGGATGCACGCATACGGCAGAGTCACCGAGAATGGTTTCCGGCCGGGTGGTGGCAATGGTCACGGAACCGGAGCCGTCCGCCAGGTCATAACGGACGTGCCACAGCTTGCCCTTCGCGGGATTATGATCCACTTCGTCATCGGCCAGCGCGGTATGGCAGCGCGGACACCAGTTGACGATATATTTGCCCTTGTAAATCAGTCCTTCATCGTAAAGCCGGACAAAGACCCTGCGCACCGCGCGGGCCAGGTTTGCGTCCATGGTAAAGCGTTCGCGCGTCCAGTCCACGGAAGAGCCCAGCGCCTTGATCTGGTTGATGATCCGGTGGCCGTATTCCCTTTTCCAGTCCCAGACTCTTTCGATGAAGGCCTCGCGTCCTATGTCGTGGCGGCGCTTGCCCTCTTTGGCCAGAGCGCGCTCAACCACATTCTGCGTGGCTATGCCCGCGTGGTCCGTACCGGGAATCCACAGAACCTTTTTTCCCTTCTGGCGGGCATGGCGGCACAATACATCCTGAAGCGTGTGGTTCAGGGCATGGCCGATGTGCAGCGCGCCCGTGACGTTGGGCGGCGGGATGACAATGGAATAGGGTTCACCCTTGGCGTCCGGGTCGGGCGTGAAGGTGTGGTTGTCTTCCCAGTGCTTGCGCCAGTGCTCTTCCACATCGTGCGGTTCGTACGCCTTCGGCAGGGACATGTATGCTCCTTTGGGGCGCTGCCCCAGAACCCCGCTGGGGGGTATCCCCCATGCCCCGTGTCAGGGCTGCATCGTTTTGCTCCGGACTATTCCTTATTATAAGAGAGCCCTTTGCCGAGCAAGGCGACGCGGCCCGCGACAGACAGGGGGGCAGGGGCGCAATGCCCCTGCCGGTGGGGTACGGGGAGGCGGAGCCACCCCGATCTTCGGTTAAAACCCGGCGAGTTGCCAAAGCCGGGCGAATGGGTCAGTTTTGAGGACGAGGAGGACGCCGTGCTGAACATGTTATGGGACGCATCCCATCTGTGGGGATATGTCGCGCTGCATGCGCTGCGTGCGGCGGGAGTCCCCCATCGTGTACTCAAGGCGTCAGAAATAGCTCAGGAAGGGGTGTCTGGCAAGGCGCTGCTCGTTCCCGGCGGCGGAGCACGGGCCAAGGCCGCCGCCCTGGGATCGGCCGGCATGGAGGCCGTGCGCGCATTTGTGCGCGGGGGGGGGGCATACCTCGGCATTTGCGGCGGGGCCGGTCTGGCGCTTTCCAGCGGCATCGGCCTGAGCCCGTGGAAGCGGGCAGGCATGAGTGACCGGCTCCAGCATCTGGTTTCCGGTCATATTGCCTGTTCGCTTGAAACGGATGCCCTCCTGCCGTCGCCTGCATCCCTGCCCGGAAGCCTGGCACTATTGCCCGTGTGGTGGCCCGGCAGGTTTGAAGAGCCGGAAGCGGGAAGCCCGGAATGCGACAATGTCCGTGTTCTGGCCCGGTACCGTGCGCCGGGACCGGATCTGCATGTGGCGGATCTGCCTCTTTCCCTGCTCCCGGAAGAAGTTCTGACGGACTGGAATGCCGTGTACGGCGTGACATTCCGGCCCTCTCTGCTGGACGGCAGGCCGTGCATGACGGCGGGGAGATACGGCAGGGGAGAATGGCTGCTCAGCTACAGCCATCTGGAGACGCCGGAATCCCCCGATGCAGGGCGCTGTTTTGCCCATATGCTCGGATTGTGGGGGGTAGTGGATGAGGGAGCGGCGGAACGCCTGATCCATGTGCCGCGCTGGGAGCCGGATACGCTGGACGACGATGTCGTATGGCCTGTCTGCTGGGAAGATGCGGCCTTGCTGGAGGCATGGAATGCCCTGCGGGAACTGTTCGGCCTGGCGCGGGAACTCGGACTGCTGTTTGATCGTTCAAGCTGGCTGATGGGCTGGCGCAGCGGCGTGCCGGGCGCGCAGATGAACAGTCTGCGCGCCGCACTGCGTGCCGCGCTGGCTCTGGAACCGGTTAACGGCAGACTGGCCGTGTGGCAGAGACTGGTGCCTTCCTTTGCCGCAAGGTTCGGCATTTTTGTTCAGGGCGCAAGAAGCTGGCTGCTGGCCCGCCGTCTGGCGGATACTCTGGCTGATTCTCTGCCGGGCATGCTGCCCAAGGCTCTTCTGGCAGATCAGAAAAACATGCTGTTCGGATCGCCCATGTCCGGCGGCGGCCTGTGCGGAGAGTTGCAGGACGCGCTGGAAGACTTGCTGTTTATTTAAGGCTCTGTTCAAGTTTACGGTCGACAGGGAGAAATATGCTCCCCTGACCGCCGGAGGCGCCCGCGCCTCCGGCGGTCAGGGATATGTTCAACACTGTTCCATGACAGAGCCTTGCCTTTTGGGGCATGGAACTGATTTGTTCACAGAATGACTCGGCGGTTCCTCAACCGAAACTTTTGCAAAAATATTTCCGGATGGGCCTATAGCTTTTCCGCATCCGGACGTTAAGGGGGGTAACAACGGCGGAAAAGACCGCAGGGAAGCGGTCCGCGCGTTTGCGCTTCGCCACGGGACAAGACATCAATTCATGGAGGATAAGCATGTCTCTCGTAGTCAATCACAACCTGATGGCCGCCAACAGCAGCCGGTATCTGAACACCCATTACAAGGCTCTGTCCGACTCCACCCGCAAGCTGTCTTCCGGCCTGCGTGTTGAAACCGCCGCTGACGACGCCGCCGGTCTCGCCATCCGCGAACTCATGCGCGCGGATATCGCTGCCCTGAATCAGGGTGTGCGCAACGCCAATGACGGCATCTCGCTGATTCAGACCGCTGACGGCGCCCTGGGCGTTATCGACGAAAAGCTGGTCCGTATGAAGGAACTGGCGGAACAGGCTGCCACCGGCACCTATGACTCCACCCAGCGTCTGATCATCGACTCGGAATACCAGCAGATGGCTTCGGAAATCACCCGTATCGCCAACGCCACGGACTTCAACGGCATCAAGCTGCTGGACGGCAATCTGTCCAGTGATACGCACGATGGCACCGGTCTCGTATCCACAGGCAAGCTGAAGATTCATTTCGGTACGGCCAATGATTCGGCGGAAGACTATTACTACATTCAGATCGGCGACTCCACTGCCTCCGCTCTGGGCGTAGGCAATGCCAACGGCGGCGGCGCCGGTCACGACATCTCCACTCAGGCCAACGCGCAGAAGGCTCTGGACGCCATCAACAACGCCATTGTGTCCAAGGACAACATCCGCGCTCACCTCGGCGCGCTTCAGAACCGTCTGGAAAACACCATCACCAACCTGGAAGTGCAGTCTGAAAATCTGCAGTCCGCGGAATCCCAGATTTCCGACGTTGACGTCGCCACGGAAATGACCAATTTCGTGCGCAATCAGATTCTGACGCAGTCCGCCGTATCCATGCTGGGCCAGGCCAACTCCCTGCCCCAGATGGCGCTCAGTCTCATCGGCTAGGTTCGCTGAGCGGCGCGGGCATGCCCCGCACAGTTTCAAACGTGAAAGGTTCGTTTTCCTTCTCCGGGAAAACGAACCTTCGTTCTTTGCGGAATAGTGTTGATGGCGTTGCGCGGGGCGTCCGGTTCCGCTCCGGCCGCGAGGCGGCAGCATGCGTTGCCGCAAGGACATCCCGGGGTTCACACTGGCGAGCGGCAGTCGTCGGATGACGAATGAGCCTTGCGAATGGCGACAGCAGAGATAAGGCGCCATGTATCCGCGGTCGGCTTGCTTGAGCCTTCGCGCGGTTTCACCGCCCAAAGACTCCGCTCCGCGAGACCTTTGACCGCGACCTGCTGATCCCGTCCGATCTGCCTTGCCGGTACTCGTTCCCGTTTGCGTTTTGCGTGGAAAACGCCGCGCTCGCACTCCGTGCCCCCCTCCATGCCGCATGACCATGCGGCGGGGCGTCACTCCATGGCTGGTTACGCTCGCGCCTCCGGCGGTCAAGGCTATTCAGCATAATTCTGCAACTGAGCCTCATCGAAAATGCCTTTGTGGTTTGAGACCTCCCCCTTCAGGGGGAAAAGAGGAGTTGACACGACGGCGAAGCCGCTGAAATTCTTTTCCGTACCCCCTCCCTTCAGGGAAGGGCAATCCGCACGCCCCCTCTCCGTCGGCTGCTTCAGTCAGTCGGCGGATGGGGCGACTGTGGATTGAAACATTTCCGCCAGACGGATATCGGAATATTCCTTCGGTATCAGCCGGGAATCTGTCATGTCGCGCAAGGCGTCCGTCCGTACCCTGGCCTGCGCTTCAGGAACACCCGCCGCTTTCAGCTTCTCGAAATATCCGGGAGTGTCAAATGTCGTGGTGGTCATAGAGCGTTTTGCATTTGAAACTATCTGCCGGCAGGTTCCTGTGTTCCGGCTCGCAGGTCTCACGCCTCCGCCGGAGTTCCTGGCCGTCAGCGCAAAGCGCTTGCGGATAAGGAGAGCGGAGATGAATTTCGCCCTGCCCGGCTCCGTCGCCCTTCATGGGCGAAATGTTCTCATGGCCTCCTGTACAGTCTTTAAACCCGGACGCGCTGGACGTGTCTGTCAAGGAGAGGCGTGTCAACCATCTTTCCAGGGAGGCGTTCCCGGCATACAAGAAGACGTCATCGCAAACATTTTCTTACCTGATTCAGACAAGGCGGAGGCTGTCGTCATGACCGAAGACTTGATGCTGCGCATTGCGGGCACGGTGGGGGAATCCATTGTGGACGGGCCTGGCCTGCGGTATGTCCTTTTCCTGCAGGGCTGTCCGCATCGCTGTCCGGGGTGCCATAATCCGGAAACGCACGATTTCTCCGGCGGACGTGAAGTCAGTCTGGCCTGGGTTCTGGCCGATGTGGAGAAAAATCCCATTACGCGTGGGGTTACGTTCAGTGGGGGAGAGCCGTTTTGCCAGTGTGCGGCATTGGCTGTTCTGGCCAGGGAGCTGCGAAAGCGCGGTTATAATCTGACCGCGTTCAGCGGATATACCTATGAACAGATTCTGGCCGACGCCGAAAAGCGCGCGCTTTTGCAGGAACTGGATATTCTGGTGGACGGTCCGTTTCTGGCGGCCGAAAGGTCGCTTGTGCTGCGTTTTCGCGGTTCCCGCAACCAGAGAATCATTGATGTTCCTGCAAGTCTCGCCCAGGGGAGAGCTGTGCTGCACGAGCTGCATGACATGGGCGAACAGGAGGCATCCCCCGTTCATCAGAAATTCCTTTGTGGTTTGAGACCTCCCCCTTCAGGGGAAAAGCGTCCTTGACAAGACGGCAGGGCCGATGGAATTCTTTTTTCCTGAGGCGCTTTTCAGGTTTACGGTTGACAGGGAGAACCATGCTCCTTTAACCGCCGGAGGCGCGAATGTCGGCGAGCCTTGAGCGACGCCCCCCGCATTGCCATGCGGCATGGGAGGGCGAGGAGCGGCCGAATGTCTCGCGAAGCGCAGTCGAGAGCGGCGAAGCCGCGTGAGACGAAGCGTCGTCAGCCGTTGCCGGAGCGGGCCTTTCACCGCGCCGGAAGTGCGGTTGCCTTCACGGCAGCGAATGCTGCCGCTGAAACCGGGACAGATGAACGACCTCTGATTGCTGTATCAGCCGGAAGTTTTAACACAACCCCTCCTGAAGAGGGGAACCAGAACAAAAAGGAACTTTTGATGAAAGCTTTTTCTTTCCTGCTCGCCTGCTGCGCGGCGTTCCTTGCGGCAGGTTCCGCGTCCGCGTCAGACGCTTCCCCGGATGCGGATATGGCGCTCCAGCTCAGGCGCATTCTCAAGGAACATCCCGATATCGTGCTTGATGTGTTGCGTGAACACAGTGAAACGGCTCTGGATATCGTGCAGCTCGGAGCGGATCGCCGCCGCGCGGAAGCCCTTCACAATCAGTGGACAGAGGATGCCAGGCAGCCCAAGAAGGCCAGCCTGGAAGAGCGTCCCTCGCGCGGTCCCGCCGATGCGCCCGTGACGCTGATCGCCTTTTCCGACTTTACCTGCGCCTACTGTCAGCAGGCCGCATTCGCAGTGGAAAGTCTGCTCAAGCGTTATCCCGACGATGTGCGCTTTGTCTTTAAACAGTCCCCCAATTCAGAGACGGGTATTCTGGCCGGACGCTGGTTTGTGGCCGCCGCGCGGCAGGATATGAAGAAGGCGTGGGATTTTTACGCGCTGCTTTTTGACGCGCAGAGAAAGCTCATGGACTCCCCCCTGCCCACGCTGAGAGAAACGGCGGGCAAGGCGGGGCTGGATGTGAAAAAGCTGGAGGCCGACCTCAGAAAGAATTCTCAGGCCATTGATCTCATTGTTGCCACGGATATCAAGGAAGCCAAGGAACTTGGCTTTGCAGGCACCCCCTATTTTCTGGTTAATAATCTGGTTGTCCGGGGCGCGGTTCCGCTGGAAACCTTCATTGACGCCGTGGAATTCGCCAGGGCCGGGAAGAGATAGCGTTTTCGGGGGAACAGAACCTGGTCTGGCCGACAGATATGCTGGAGCATTTCGCCATTGAAATGCTCCACTTCAGTCGAGCGGGGCGAGACTGAAGCCGCGACGTCCCCTCTTCCCCGGTGTCGCCGCAATTCACTTGCGGCTGCTCCGGCTTCAGGCGTGAAACCTGCGAGCCAGACCCCATGTTCTGGCTCGCAGATATTTTCGAGAGCAAAACGCTCTACAAGAGCAGCATACTCCAGGAGACTTCATGCAAGTCGCGTTTTCCGCCGTTCGAGCCGCCGGATGCATGGGCGGTCGGGAGGCCGTGTGCACCATAGGCAACTTTGACGGCGTTCATCTCGGCCATGAGGCGCTGATCCGCAGGACTGTCACCCGCGCCCATGAGCTGGGGCTTCCTTCCCTGCTGATTACCTTTGAGCCGCATCCCGCCCGGGTGCTTTCCACCCGGGCGGTTCCGGGACTGAGTTCCCGTATGCAGAGACTGGAACGCTTTGCCGCCCTGGGGGTGGATATGGCATTGCTGCTGCCGTTCACCCGTGATTTCGCCTCGCGCCGGGCTGAGGAGTTTTGCCGTCATGTCCTTTCGGAGACGCTGCATGTGCGGCAACTGGTGCTGGGGTATGATTTCTGCATGGGCAGCGATCAGGCTGGCGCGGAGGCTCTGGTCGGCTGCGGACGGGAGTTCGGTTTTGACGTTTCCTGCGTAAGCGCCGTGATGTATGAAGGGGAGCCCGTCAGTTCCTCCCGTATCCGGCGGGCGGTGGAAGCGGGATATCTGGAACAGGCCCGGGCCATGCTGGGGCGTCCCTACGCGGTTCGCGGCGAAGTGGTCCACGGAGCGGGCCGCGGCGGCCCGCTGCTGGGCTTTGCCACGGCAAACATGGATATCCGTGGTCTGGTCATGCCGCCGCCCGCGATATACGCCACCAGCGTCAGCAGGACGGCGTCTCCGGTGCCGGCCGAGGACGGCTGTACGGAAATTGTTCCCCCGCCTGCGGCATCCCTCATGCCGTCGATGACGAGTTTCGGTCATAACCCCACCTTTGGGGAGGGCGCGCTGACGCTGGAGACGCATATTCTGGATTTCAGCGAAGATATTTACGGCAGTGAGCTGGAGCTGGTGTTTTTCCGCAAGCTGCGGGATGAGATGCGTTTTTCCGGCCCGGAGGAACTTGTTGCCCAGCTTGCCGCTGATCGGGAGGCGCGGCGCGCCTGTGGCCTGGAAGGGGATTTCCGTGAGCGGTGTTAAAGCTCTGTGGTCCGACTTCCAGGGGGGAGTCTGTCTGGGAGGCAGGGGGACGGACAACGGCACGGTGGTGCTGGACAAGGAATGCTCTCTGGGGGCGCGCGTGACGCTGGAGGAGGGCGGCCTTCATCCCTGGACCGTCACCTGCGGCGTGGGAGGAGCCCTGTTCGTGCACGGAATGCGGGCGTCATCCCGGGCGGAGGCCGAGAGCATGGCCCGCGCCGCCATGGAGGATATCGGTGATTTTCTGGAGCGGATGGAATCGGATGAGGTGTCTCAGGCGGATGCCATTCGTTTTGCCGGAATCTGGACCGAGGCATTCACGAATAAATACGACAGTTCTTCCGGATCATGGGAACGGCCGCCCCTGCGCGGAATGTTTCCCCGTTTTTTCCGGCGCTGAAAGATGTGAAGCCTTCTGGTCGGCCGCTGAGAGCATTTCGCTGCTGAAATGCTCCAGCGGAGTCGAACAGGGCTGGGGCTCATCCCCGGAACGTTTTGTTATTGAAAATATCTGCCAGTCAGGACCCTATGCCCCGGTGGGCAGATACTTTCAGTCACAGGATGCTCCGTGGACGACCCGGAAGGTTCTCAGCCTGAGTCGGGCGATGCGTTATTTTCCGCGCAGAACGGCTTCTTTCAGCAGAACTTCCAGCAGTTCCCCGAAATCCATTCCCAGAGCGGCGGCCTCCTTGGGCACCAGACTTGCAGGAGTCATTCCGGGCAGCGTATTGACTTCCAGCACATGAACCGCGCCGTCATCCCCCAGGATAAAATCCGTCCGGCTGTATCCCCTCAGTCCAAGGCAGCGGTGCGCTTCCAGGGCGGTTTTCCGCACCTCTTCCAGAAGAGCTTCCGGCAGCGGCGCAGGGCAGATTTCACATTCACCGGCATCCGTATATTTGGCGTGGTAATCAAAGAACTCATGTTTCGGCACGATCAGCACCGGGGGCAGAGCTTCGGCGCGTCCGCCGCGTTCCAGTACGCCGCATGTCGCCTCTCTTCCCCGGATCAGCGGTTCAATCAGTACTGTCTGACCTGACGCGAACAGCCTGTCCATGGCGCACTGCAGCTCCTCCCCGTTGCGGACCCGGTAAAGATGCAGGCTGGAACCGCCCGTGTCGGATTTGACGAACAGGGGGTACGGCAGCCGCGGCTCCCATCCGGGGGCAGGCCGCTCCGGCAGGAAAATCCAGTCCGGAGTGCTCAGTCCCGCCCGCCGGAACAGGCTTTTGGCAGCGGATTTGTGGAGCGCGAGAAAGGAGCCTGCCGGTCCGGAACCCTGGTACGGGCAGCCCGCCCGATCCAGCAGCGCCTGCACCAGCCCGTCCTCACCTGGCGCGCCGTGCAGATTGAGAAAGGCGGCGTCATGTGACGCAGCCAGCTCCAGCAGAGATTCAAACCCGTCGGAAAGATCGTATGAGGTGACCCTGTGCCCGCGCCGAACCAGAGCATCGCGGACGGCCGCAGCGCCGATAAGGGAAATTTCCCTTTCAGGCGACCAGCCGCCTGCGATGAGCAGAATATTCATCAAGCATTCCTTTATGGTTTGCTCCCTCCCCGGGAGGGATTGCAGAAAAGGATTTCATCGGCTTTGCCGTCTTGTCAAGAACTCTTTTCCCGGCTCTGCTGCGGAAACTGTGTCGAGAATGGTGACCGCCGGGAACGCAAGCGCAGCGGGCCATGGAGTGACGAGCGGCGCGGCAGGAAAGAGGTCATTTTTTCAGCCGCAGACGCTCCAGCAGCGCGGCCTCATGGAGCAGGCTCCGTTCCCGGTTCAGGCGGATGCTTGCCCGGTGTTCCTCGCTGTCTCCATAGCGGATCATGAGATCGTCGAACCGTTCCTCCAGACTGACCAGTCTGTCGTGCCGCACCCGCTTGTCCGCGTAGGCCACCAGCAGAGCCAGCCGCAGGGGGGCGCGTTCCGGCGCGAGGGGGCCTTTCTCCCAGGGCCAGTATACATGAAAGAGTACAGCCTGCGCCAGCAGGGGGTTTCCCGTCTCTTCCCGCACAATGGCCGCGCCGAGCTGATCGTGCGCGCCGCCGTGCAGGATGGTCCAGGTCTTGGCGATATCGTGCAGCATGGCCGCGGCCCGGGCTGTCTTCTCGCTGGTTCCTTCCGGAGCGATTCCCATATCCTCCGCACGGCGCGCCAGACTCATGGCCACATCGGCCACGGCGCGGCTGTGCGCCCGGATATTGGGAAGCATGGCATATTTTTCCCACAATGCCTCGCACTCGTCCCTGTCCGGCACGGGCAGAGAGAGGTCGGGAGTCAGCTCAAGAGAAGGATACGGGCAGGATGACATAAGATCCCCCATCGGGCAGTCAGCTTCGGCTCAGGTGCGGCGCCATGTCTTCCGGCACGTCTGTCCGTTCCAGCAGCGCGGCGTAGGCCTCGGGCGTGTCCGCGTCGGCAAGGCAGGCGTCTCCGGCGCACGGTATCTCCAGAAGCGGATGTGCAGCGATGATGCGGCGCGCCCCCACATCACCGGAAAGCCTGGTCACATCGGCAAAAAGTCCGGCGTGGAGCACCGCCGGATTGCCCCGCCGTCCTTCGCGTTCCGCGCGCGGAACCACGCAGAACGGCGCGTTCTGTTCATGATAGGCCGCAAGAAACGCGGATGCAAGCCGCTGCACCAGATCGCCGTCCACCAGAGGCAGATCTCCCAGCAGGACCATGACGCCGGGCGCATCCGGCGCGAGCTTGCGCATGAACGTCAGGCCGGCCTTCAGACTTTCGGCCTGCCCCATGGCTGCTCGCTCCGCCGTTGCCACACGGATGCGTCCGTTCTCGGCAGAGGCTTCCTTCAGGCATGCCTGGGCCACTTCCGACGGCGAGTGCGGTCCCACCACCAGCACCACCGGGTTCAGTCCTCCGTCCAGAGCGGCTCGCGCGGCATGCGCGACCATCGCTCTCCCGCGGAACGGCAGCAGCAGCTTGCATTTTCCTTCCATGCGGCGTGAAAGGCCGGCTGCAAGGATGATGCCGGGCAGCGGACTCATTTCTCTCCCGTATGGCCGAAGCCGCCCGTTCCCCGTTCCGTGGCGGAGAGTTCCCGCGCCTCCGCCGGTTCCAGCCGCGCGAAGGGCTGAAAGATGAGCTGGGCGACCCGATCTCCGCGCTTTACCGTAATCGGGGCGGAAGAGGTGTTGAGCAGCCAGGTGACGAGTTCGCCCCGATAGTCCGGATCGATCACTCCCACTCCCTGCGCCACGGTCAGTCCCTTTACCGCGCCCAGACCGCTGCGGGAATAGACAAAGCCAGCCACGCCGGGCTGCAGAGGCTCGACGGCGATTCCGGCGGGTATTCCCGCCCGCTCTCCCGGGGCGATGACAAGTTCATCTTCGGCAAGGCAGGCCCGCAGATCCAGACCCGCCGAACCGGGAGTGGCGAAGTTCAGTCCCCCGCCGTACAGGGTGCGGGCGTCGCGAAGATACAATATATTGACCTGATTCACTCTTTGCTCCTTGCTGTTTCAGCCGCTGAAGGGGACCCCGGCGGCGTACTGTAGAGGAAAATGCGGAACGAGGCAAAGGTTCCTTCCGCAGAAGGCGGGGCGGCGGAGCCAGGTTCACGCAGGCTCTGTTGGAGAACCGTGTTGATGGCGTTGCGCGAGGCGGATGGTTCTGCTCCGGCAGCGAGGCGCGGCAACGCTGCTGCCGCAAAGGCGGCCCGTGTTCCACACGGGCGAAAGACAGCATGTGTCCACGGTCGGATCACTTGCGCCTTCGTGAAGCGCCGCTTCACTCGGCTCCGCTCCGCGAAACACTGCTTCCGTAACCTCTCGACGGCGCCCGACAGGCTCTGCCGATACTCGCTCCCGCTTGCGTTTTACGCTGAAAACGCCGCGCTCGCACTCCGTTACCCCTCTCATAACTATTCTGCAACAGGGCGTTCATGCGAAAAGGCTTGACATGCTTCGCCGTCGCCGCTATAAGACAAGCGCGGTGAAAAGGGCGTTCGTCGTCATATTCCGAACGCTTTTTTCTTTCCATTCTGTTGAACCGGGATTCCTGCGGAAATTTCGAGTTGGATAGGGTGGCCTGTCAGGGCCTCCCTTTTTTTTATTCCGCGTTCTCCGGGGCGACGTTTCGCCGCGAAACCGCTCCGGGAGCGCCGGGCCGCGCCCGGAATGAAACAGAAGCAAGACAGGGGCAGAACACAAGGTATGAACAGGGAACTTTTTGACAGGACTCCCGCCCGCAAGCGCTCAAGGGAAGATATACTGCGCGCTGTCCGCGAGGCGGCGGAACCCGCGGCGGCATCTTTCGGGCTGGAAGTATGGGGCATTGAACTCGCGGGCGCGGGCAGGCCCGTGGTTCGCATCTATGTGGACGCGCCTGTTTCCATGCGGGAGCCTGATGCGCCCTTCCTTTCCGCCGGAGACGATGCCCCCGGCGTTCAGGGCGGCGCAGGGGTGGAACAGTGCGCGGAAATTTCCCGCATGGTGGGGCTGGCACTGGATGTGGAGGAGATTTTTCCTGACGCCTGGACGCTGGAAATTTCCTCGCCGGGTCTGGATCGTCCCTTTTTCCACCCTTCCCAGATGCTTCCCTATATGGGGCGGGAGCTGGATGTCAGCCTGTGGGAGGCTCATCCCGCATGCGCGCCGCGCAGAAAATTCCGGGGTGTGCTTGTCCGCGCAGGGGAGAATGGCTTCACTCTGCATGTGGATGATATGATGCCGCCCGAGCGTGAGGCCGATATCGACATGCCCTGGGACGGCGTCCGCAGGGCGCGGCTTGTTCCCGTTTTTCCCGATACGGGCAAACCCGGGAAGAATGCCGCTTCCGGCGGCAGGGGCGGGACCGCGAAGAAATCCGCCGGAGGAGGCAGAAAAGCATGTTCCAACCCACAGTCGCCCCCCTCCGTCGGCTGACACCGCAGCCCGCGGATAGTGGCTGCGGATGGCCCTTTCCTGAAGGGTGGGAGCGCAAAAACGATTTCACCGGTTTCGCCGCTTTGTCAGGTTCGCTTTTTCCCCTGAGGGGGGAGGTTTAAAACCATAAAGGAATTTTTGATGAATCTTGAGCTGAAAAAAGCCATTGACCAGATCAGCAAGGACAAGGGGCTTGAGCGCGACATGCTGATCGATACGCTCGAAGACGCCGTGCGCACCTCGGTGATCCGCAAGTACGGCGAGGATCTTGATGTGGAAGTGCGCTACAATGACGACACCGGCGATATTGAAGTGTACCAGTTCAAGTTTGTGGTGGACGACGTCGCCAACGAACTGACCCAGATTGATCTTGAAGAAGCCCGCAAGCATGACCCTTCCGTCCAGCTTGATGATGAAATGGGGTTCCGTCTGAAGGTGGAAGACCTCGGCCGTATTGCGGCGCAGTCCGCCAAGCAGGTGATTATTCAGCGCATGCGCGATGCGGAGCAGGAAATCATCTACGAACAGTACAAGGATCGCGTGGGTGAAATCGTCTCCGGCATTGTGCAGCGGCGCGACAAGGGGGGCTGGGTAGTCGGGCTCGGCGGTACGGAGGCTCTGCTTCCTCGTGAAGAGCAGATTCCCCGTGAACATTACAAGCGGGGAGATCGCACCCAGGCTCTGATCATTGAAGTCAGGAAGGAAGGACGCGGCCCGCAGGTAATCATTTCCCGCGCGCACCGCGACTACATGGCGGCGCTGTTCCGCCGCGAAGTTCCGGAAGTGGACGACGGTACCGTGCAGATCATGGGCGTAGCCCGTGACCCCGGTTCGCGCGCCAAGGTGGCCGTGGTTTCCCGCGCGCACGAGGTGGACCCCGTCGGCGCCTGCGTGGGCGTGCGCGGTTCCCGTATCCAGAATATCGTGCAAGAGCTGCGCGGAGAGCGCATTGATATTGTGGTCTGGAGCCCCGAAATCGCCGCTTATGCCCGCAATGCTCTTGCGCCTGCCGTCATTTCCCGCATTGTGGTGGATGAAAGCGAGAATCTGCTGGAAGTCACGGTACCCGACGATCAGCTCACCAACGCCATCGGGCGCAAGGGGCAGAACGTCAAGCTCGCCGCCAAGCTGCTGGGCTGGAAGATCGATATCTTCTCCGAGTCCCGCTACAACGAGGCCAATGCCGTCGGGCGGGGTCTTGAACAGGTTGCCAGTGTGGCTGAAATTTCCGTGGAACAGCTTGTCGCCGCCGGCTACAACACGCTGGACAGCCTCCGGGATGCCTCCGACGAGGAGCTTGCCGACAGGCTGGCTCTGAGCGCTCCCCGCATTGCGGAACTGCGCGCCGCGGTCAACTTCCTGAGTCCCGTTGTCGAGGGCGCGAAGCAGGAAGGGACGGAAGAGTCTGCCGAAGAGGCGGGGGAGTAGGCGCATGGGGGCCGGGCACGAGCCCTCCAGGATGTGCGTGATTTGCAGACGGCGCTTTGCCAAATCGCAATTGCTGCGCCACGTTCTTTCTTCCTCCGGCGGAGAGGGAACGCTTGAGGCCGACGAGGCTCAGAAAAAGCCGGGGCGGGGATGGTACGTCTGTTCCGCGCCCGCCTGCCGGGAAAAGTTCGCCAAGATGGGCCGGCCGAAGAGCAGGCGCAAAGGGGTTTGACCGTATGGATGAAAAGATAAAAGTCAGAGATCTGGCCGCGGAAACAGGCAGGAGCACCACGGACGTCATGCGGGTGCTGCGCGAGGAAGGCATCGACTTTAAAACGGCGTCAAGTTCAATCTCGCGGGAAGATGCGGAAAAGGTCAAAGCCCATTTCCAGCCGGAAGCGGAGAAGACCGTTTCCCGCAAGGAAGTGCAGCCTGGCGTGATTGTGCGGCGTCGTCGCCGCGATACGGAGGAGACGCCTTCGACTTCCGCTCCGGAAGGAGAAAGGTCTGCGCCCGAAACCATGCCCTCCGAAAAGGGAAAGACTTCCGTCGAAGAGTCCGTGGACTCCGCCCCGGCCGGAGATATTCCCGCCCCGGCCGATCCTTCTGCGGAAAACGAGACAGGAGAGGGCGGACAGGGCGCACGCGCGGCAAAGTCCAAAAAGGCCCGTCCCGCTGAAAGCGTCAGCGCGCGTATTGTTCGTCCGGCCCGCGTCGTGGAGGATGTCAGAACGAAGGCTTCCGCCGTCTCCGCGCCCGTGCCGGAAGAGAATCCTGCGGCTGGAAAGGAACAGGTTCCTTCCGCCGAGGCCCGGTCGGATGGCAGGCCGCAGGCCGTTCCGGAAACCGGGAAATCCGGTGCGGGTGAGGAAGTGTCCGTTTCCGATGCGCCGTGTCAGGACTCTTCCGAAACCGGCCGGGAAAAGAGTGCGGAAGCTCCGGCGGAAAAGAGTGACGTCAGGGCTGACAAACACCGCCCCGCTCCCGCCGCTTCGGCCGTGCCGGAAGGCTCCTCCCAGCCAAGTCTTCTGCCTCCGGTAACGGAACGCCGCCAGCTTCGCGAGGATGACGGGAATGAGGAAGAGGGAAGCCCCCGGCGTCCCCAGCAGACGACGCCTCAGGTCCGTGTCATTTCCCGTCCCGATCCTGCTCAGCAGGCGCGTGTCGTCTCCCGGCCTGCTCCGGGGGACGGCAGGACGCCTCGTGACGATCGCCGTCCCGGCGGTTCGCGTCCCGGCGGAGCCCGCCCCGGAGCGCCGCGTCCGGGAGGGCCGCGCCCCGGCGGATCCCGTCCCGGCGGTTCGCGTCCCGGAGCTTCCGGTGCGCCCGGCGGCTTTCCCCCTCCCATGCCGCAGCCCGGTGCGGAAGGTGAGCAGAGCCGCAGAAAACGCGGCAAGAGCCGTCGCACAGTGGACTTTCCCCAGGATGGAGGCGAGGATTTCGCTCGCCGCAAGAATATTGGCCTGCCGGGCATGGATGACGATGAAGGCGCGTTCCGTTCGCGCAGCCGTTCACGCAAGCCCAAGAAGCAGCAGGCCGCACCCGGCGCCACCCAGCCGATGAAGGCCGCCAAGCGCAAGATCCGCATTGAGGAAGCCATCCGGGTGGCGGACATGGCCCACCAGATGGGCATCAAGTCCGGCGAGATCATCAAGGTGCTGTTCGGTCTCGGCGTAATGGCCACCATCAATAACGCCCTGGATATCGACACCGCCACAGTGGTGGCTTCCGAGTTCGGCTATGAGGTGGAAAAGGTGGGCTTTGCGGAAGAAAACTATCTGGCTCCCGCTGAACCCGATACGCCCGAACAGCTCCGGCCGCGTCCGCCTGTGGTGACCATCATGGGGCACGTTGACCACGGCAAGACCTCGCTGCTCGACGCCATCCGCAAGACCAGCGTGACCAGCGGCGAAGCGGGCGGCATTACCCAGCATATCGGCGCGTATCACGTCAGGACCAAGCGTGGGGATATCGTGTTCCTCGATACCCCCGGCCATGAGGCATTCACCGCCATGCGCGCCAGGGGCGCGCAGGTCACTGACCTTGTGGTGCTGGTTGTGGCTGCCGACGACGGCGTCATGGAGCAGACGCGCGAAGCCATCAACCACTCCAAGGCCGCAGGAGTCCCCATTCTTGTGGCCGTGAACAAGATCGACAAGGAAGCCGCCAACCCGGATCGTGTCCTGCGTGAACTGGCGGAACTCGGCCTCCAGGCGGAATCCTGGGGCGGAGATACCGTGGTGGGGTATGTGTCCGCCAAGACCGGGCAGGGGCTTGACGAGCTTCTGGAACTTATTGCCCTTCAGGCGGAAATTCTTGAGCTTAAGGCCAACCCGGACAAGCCCGCACGGGGACATGTGGTGGAAGCCAAGCTGGACAAGGGGCGCGGCCCCGTGGCCACGGTCCTGATTCAGGAAGGCACCATTCATCAGGGCGATGCCTTTGTGTGCGGCGTGTTTGCCGGACGCGTGCGCGCCCTGTTCAATGACCAGGGACGCAAGATCAAGGAAGCCGGACCGTCCATGCCTGTGGAAGTGCAGGGCTTCGAGGGCGTGCCGGAAGCCGGTGAGGAATTCATCTGTCTTGCCGACGAGAAGACCGCCCGCCGTATTGCGGAAAGCCGTGCGATCAAGCAGCGCGAACGCGAACTGGCCAAGGAATCCCGCGTTACGCTGGAAACCTTCCTCGCCCGCAGCGCGGACACTGCCGAGGCCAAGGTGCTGAATCTGGTGCTCAAGGCCGACGTGCAGGGCTCTCTGGAAGCCATTACCGAAGCTCTGCGCAAACTCAGCACGGACAAGGTGCGTATCGAGATCATCCACGGCGGAGCCGGCGCCATTTCGGAAACCGACATCATGCTGGCGGCGGCTTCCAGTGCCATCATTATCGGCTTCAATGTGCGTCCCACCGCCAAGGTGAAGGATGTGGCCGATCAGGAAGGCGTGGATATCCGCTTCTACGACATTATCTACAAGCTCGTGGAAGAGATCAGGAGCGCCATGACGGGCATGCTCGCTCCGGTGACAAAGGAAGTATATCTCGGTCAGGCGGAGGTGCGGAACACGTTCTCCCTGCCCAAGATCGGAGTCATTGCCGGCTGCTTCGTGGCGGATGGAAAGATCATCCGTTCCGCCGGCGTACGGCTGCTGCGCGACGGCGTGGTGGTATATACCGGCAGGATTGCCTCCTTGAAACGCTTCAAGGATGACGCCAGGGAAGTGCCCAAGGGCATGGAATGCGGCATGGGCCTCGAGAATTTCCACGACATCAAGGTCGGGGACATCATCGAAGCCTTTGAAACCGTGGAAGAGGCGGCTACGCTCTAGAGCCTGTTCCAGCCGAAGCCGCATCTGCAGTTGGCCCGCGTGAAACACGGGCTGTCTTTGCGGCGCGTGCGCTGCCGCTCTGCCCGGGCTTGCGGAACTGTCCCGGAACTCCTGTGAGCGGGACCGTTGATCGAAAACGGGAAAAGGCCGATCCGTCAATGCGGATCGGCCTTTTGAACCATCAGGCACGGTGCATTGTCCTGAATGGACAGAACACTCTGCTCGACTCCGGAAGCATGTCGAAACGGACATGGTTCGGCGTGAACAGAAATGGAGCCTGTGACACTGGAGCATTTCGCCCTTGAAATACTCTATGGAGTCAAACGGATCGAGATCCCGCCGCGCCGCTCCCCTTTTCCGGCGTCGCCGCAATTCACTTGCGGAGTACAGCTCCGATGGAGAGGTGAAAACTGCGGGTCGGAATACAGGTTCTGGCTGGCAGATATTTTCAATAGCAAAACGTTCCGGGAGAGCTTCGTCGAAAACATGGCTTCGGATCGCTCACTCGCGCACCGCGCATTTGTTCTTTACAGTGTCGGTTCGCTTGGATAATGTTCTTTTCCGGGCGCGCTATCTGCCCGACAGCCTTTCGCGCCCGCGAAAGGCTTTTTTTCAGCCAATGATAAGGAAATGCCATGTCTGAGGCACATCCCTGGCCGCATAAGGACCTGCTCGACGTCAGTCATCTGAGCGTAGACGAGATCATGCACCTGCTGGATACGGCCCGCAGTTTTCATGAAGTCAACCGCCGTCCGGTCAAGAAGGTTCCCACGCTCAAGGGCAAGACCATTATGCTGTTTTTCGCGGAGAACAGCACGCGGACCAAGACATCCTTTGATGTCGCGGGCAAGCGGCTTTCCGCCGACACGCACGCGCTGGGCAGGTCCGGCTCCAGTATCCAGAAGGGAGAAACCCTCAAGGATACCGCGCTCACGCTGCAGGCCATGAATCCCGATGTGGTGGTTCTGCGCGACTCCAGCAGCGGTGCGGCGCGCTTTCTGGCCGAACGGCTGCGCTGTTCCGTGGTCAACGCGGGGGATGGCTGGCACGCCCATCCCACTCAGGCCCTGCTGGATGCGTTTTCCCTGCGCGAGGCATGGGGAGGCGAGTTTGCGGGAAAGACCCTGCTTATCCTCGGTGATATGGCCCATAGCCGGGTGGCCCGTTCCAATGCCAACCTGTTTTCCCGGCTCGGTGTCAGGCTGCGTTTCTGCGCGCCGCGGACGCTGCTGCCCGCCGGACGCCGCCTGTGGCCCGGAGAGTTCTTCTCCGACCTGAATGAAGCCGTACGCGGTGTGGATGCCGTCATGTGTCTGCGGCTTCAGCTTGAACGCCAGCAGGCCGGTCTGCTGCCGGATCTGCGCGATTATTCCGCCCGCTACTGTCTGACCATGCGCCATCTGTCTCTGGCCGGCCCCGGCGTGCGCGTACTGCATCCCGGTCCCATGAACCGCGGGCTTGAGATTTCCTCCGATATCGCGGATTCCCCTGCCAGCCTCGTACTCAGCCAGGTGGAAGCGGGGGTCGCCGTGCGCATGGCAGTGCTGTACCTGTGCGCCACCAGAGCGGACCAATCCCCCAACCTCTAGCCGTCCGGGAGACTCAACATGCTTTTTCTTCGCAATGCCCGTCATCTGGGCCGGATGTGCGATCTTCTTGTCCGGGACGGCCGTGTGGCGGCCTTCGGGCCGTCCGGCTCTCTGAACGCTCCTGCCGGAGTCGATATCGTTGACGCGGCGGACAGGATTCTGTTTCCTTCCTTTGTTGATGCCCATGTCCATCTGCGCGAGCCAGGCTTTGAATGGAAGGAGGATGTGCGCAGCGGGCTTGAGGCGGCGGCATATGGCGGCATCGCCCATGTGCTGTGCATGGCCAATACGGATCCGGTCAATGACTGCGCCGCTGTCACCCGGGACATTCTGGCCAGAGGCGCGGCATCCCATCCTCATGGTCCCTTTGTCCATCCCGTTGCGGCGGCTACCATGGGGCTGGAAGGCAAGGCCCTGGCTCCGCTGGGCGAACTGAAGGAGGCGGGCTGCATCGCCGTCTCCAATGACGGGCGTCCTCTCGCGGACAGCGAGATTCTGCGCCGGGTCATGGAGTATGGCGCGGATTTGGGCCTCATCCTGATTGATCACTGTGAGGACCCCTGGCTCGCGCGCGGGGCCCACATGAATGAGGGAGACATGAGCGGCATGCTCGGCCTGCGCGGTCAGCCCGATGTGGCCGAAGCCATTCAGGCGGAGCGCGATATTCTGTTGGCGGAATACCTTGATCTGCCCGTGCATATCGCCCATGTTTCCGCACGGCGCACCCTGGAGGTCATTCGCCGCGGCAAGGAACGCGGAGTCAGAGTCACGGCGGAAACCTGCCCGCATTATCTTCTGCTCACCGAAGAGGCTCTGGCGGGATATGACGCCAACGCCAAGGTGAATCCGCCGCTGCGCACCCGTGCTGATGTGGAGGCCATGCGCGCTGCCGTGAAAAGCGGCCTCATTGATATCATGGTCACGGATCACGCTCCCCATGCCGCACACGAAAAGGAGCATCCCCTTGATCTCGCGCCCAACGGCATCACCGGGCTGGATACCGCGGTATCATTGCTCTGGTCGCTGGTGGAGGAAGGAGTTCTGGACGAACGGGATATGATCCGGCTGTACAGCCATCGCCCCGGAGAAATCTTCGGCATTCCGACCAACAGTTTCCGGGAAGGCGATCCGGCTGACTTCTTCCTCTTTGATCCCCGCAGGGAATGGGTTGTTTCTCCGGAAACGCTGCACTCCAAAAGTGCCAATACTCCCTGGCTGGGCAGAACGCTCAGGGGCCGCGTTTCCGCGCACTGGATCGGCGGAGTGAGAGTGGCGCAGCTTCAGTCGTGAAGCCGGACCGCGCCTGTTCACTTGAGGCTGTTCCGGTTCCGGACGTGATGCGGGGCAGGGGCATTAACAGCGCATATCAGTCATAATATGCTTCAATCCACAGCCACTCCATCCGCCGACTGGTTCCGCAGCCGGCGGACTGGGAGCGCGCGTATTGCCCCTCTCTGAAGGGAGGGGATGGAAAAAGGGACTTCATCGGCTTTGCCGCCTTTCAAGTCCGCTTTCCCTCCAGAGCGTTCTGCGCTCGAATATCTGCCGACCAGACCCTGTGTTCCGGCCCGCAGGCTTCACGCCTGAAGCCGCAACCTTACGCCGCAGGTGAATTGCGGCGACGCCGGAGAAGAGGCGGCGTGGCGGCGGAGTCTCGCTTCGCTTGACTCCGGAAGCATTTTCAAGACGAAAATGCTCTGGGGGAGAGGTTTCAAAACATAAGGGCGTTTTTGATGGGCCTGCTTTCCGCGTCGTCTTTCCCGGAGGCGCGGATCAGTTCGCGATCCACAAGCTGATCGAGATCCGGCATAATCATCCGCACGGCCTCGAAATCACTGTCACGGGCGCTTTCTTCCAGCAGATAGGCGAGATCGGCCAGCGCATGCAGGCCGAAACTCCGCGCGCACTCGCGCAGCCGCGCGGATGACTGCGTCAGCAGCAGGGCGTCGCCCCGGGTGAGGGCGTCGCGCACGTCCTCCCGGATGCCCGCCAGATCTTCAGGGCAGGAGTTTGCGGCAGGTTCGGGGACAGGGGGAACTCCGCTTTCTCCTTCTCCGGCAAGCCGCCGCGCCATGGAGGCGAGAGGAGCGGGAAGCTCCATGTCGTCCTCGGTCAGATTGACGATTTCGTCACTGTCGTCGCGCGTTTCTTCTCCGGGCGTCATGGAAAGAAAAGGCATGGCTTCAACATTGCTTAAAGGAAGGGCTTCGATTTCTTCCGCTCTCTCCCTTGCCGCCTCTTGGGGGTCGGCAGCATATTGCTCTTCCTCCGGGGTGGAAAGGGAAAGAGGGGCTGAACGGGAGAAACGTGCCTGTCCGCTGTGTTCGGCAGCGGGGTACTCGGGATGCATATTCAGAGGCGCTGTGTCTGCATCTTCCGGATCGCAGGGAACAGCGGATGGCGCCGGCAGGTCGAGTGCAAGAGGGAGAGCGGCGTCGGTTCGTCTTTCCTGTTCTCCTGGCCCGGGCAGCAGAGAAAGGGACTGCCCTTTGCCGGGCATGCCCTCTGAAGCTGTCTTTTGCACGGTTTCCCCGGGAAGATGCCGTACGGGAACAGGCTCACCGACCCATTCATCCAGTCCTTCGGATGGAGAGGTCAGTGCGGACACAGCCTGCGGTTCCAGCCTTGGCCTGGGTTTGAACAGTGAGGACAGCCATCCGCGGGGACCGGACGGACGGGGAGCTGCAAGAGGAAGCCCTGACGCATGGGGAGACTGCCCTTTGCCTTGTGTCTGCGGGGAAGGAATGGGGGAAAGCGTTTCCGGTCCGGCTTCTTCCTGTCCGGAAGCGGGAACGCGCGGGCGGAAGGGTACGGCGGATGAGGGCTGCGTCCTGCCGGGCCGGGCCGGGGAAGACTGTGCGGAACGCCGGGCTGTCTGTGTCCGTGCGGGGAGGGGGGCGCCTCCGTGTTCCGGCGCGGCATGTTCCTGAGAGTGCTGTGCGGAAGGGGGAAGAGGTGCGGCGGACGGAGTTTTTTCCGGCAGAGCTTCGGGGTTCGCGGCACTGATCGGAGCGTCCTGCCGGAGGGAGTCGTTCGAGGCACATACGGCGGCGTCCGCGTGAAGCGCGGAATTTCCGCCACTCTTCGCGGCGGGCGCGGGAGCTTCCCCGGCCAGCAGCACCCGTGCCATATTTCGCAGTTCCTGCCGTTCCAGAGGGTAATACAGAAGATATTCGCATCCCACCCGCCGCAGGCGTTCCCCCTGTTCCGCGTCAAGGGCAAGCCCGAGTACCGGAACGAGGGGAAGGGAATGTTCTCCCTCGAACAGACGTACCTCGGCCACGGCCCTGATAATGTCGTCTTCCGGCATATGTCCGTCGAGCGCAAGCAGGGAGGCAGGGCGTTTTTTGTACAGGGCCACGGCTTCCGCGCAGTCGCGGGCTTCCCATGTTTCGTGGTCGTCGCCGCGCAGTTGCCAGGCGAACATCTGACGGTTGAGAGAGCGATCCGAAGCCAGAATGATCAGGGGCGAACCGGGGTCCGGAGTTCGTTCTTCCGCTGAGTCGGACACAGTTTCGGCTGTTGCGGCGGGCGGCGCGGCGACCGCACGGTCTTCCGCGTCAAGGGCCGTGCAGTTCAGGCTGAAGCTGATTTCCACCCCGTGCGGCGTGCTGTCCACGAACAGATCTCCGCCGTGTTCGGTGGCCAGTTCCCAGGCATGGGCCAGGGCAAGGGAACTGCGGTGGACAGGCGGCGCGCCGCGTCCCGTGTCGGCCACGGTGAACTGAAGATGTCCCGGGTTCGCGCTGCGTTCTTCCCGTCGCACACGGAGGCAGACATTGCCCTTTTCCGTCGCCCGCACCGCGTCCGTGAGCAGCGCCGCCAGCACACGGGAAAGGCGTTCCCCGTCGCCCCGGTAACGCAGGGCGATATGCGGAGCGATATACCATGACAGGCCGAGGTTCTTTTCCGCCGCATCGCCCTGGACTGTGGAAAAGGCGAGCTGAACAAGCTGGCGGAGGTCGAAAACGCTGTCGCGCGCGGCAGGCGTCTCCTCTTCCGTTGTGATGGACAGCCTGGCGATGCGTCCGGCCAGCGCTGTCGCGGCGTTCAGGACGTTTTCCGCATCGGCGCGGGAACGGCGGATATTCTCCAGCGCGGCTTCCGGCAGAGGGGGGATTTCCCCGGAGGGTTCCTCCAGCAGCCGCAGCCCCCGATCCAGCGCGCAGCATTCGCGCATCAGACGATCCAGCGGATCGCGCAGAGCCTCTTCCACTTCGCCCAGGCTGACCTCCATGGGCGGGGCCGGAACCTCAACAGGGCCGAAACTTTCTATTTCCAGTAATTCAGCCGGGCTTTTTCCTTCGGAAAATCCGCCGGGGAACGCCGGGTTCTCCGTGTAGGCGGAGCGGGGTGCTGCTGCGGCCAGCAGCAGCGCGGCGATACAGACGCCGAGAAGAGGCGCCTGCCCCCACAGCGGAGCCGTGACGCTATCCCCCATTCCCCACAGCCCGAGCAGGCTGCCGACGGCCATGGCAAAGCAGGCAAGACTGAACAGCAGGCTGCCTTTTTCGCGGCGCAGCAGCAGAGCCAGCGCGGGCAGCAGGGCGAAAAGGGCCCCGAGCGGCCAGAGGGAGAGCAGGCGGGCGGTCCATGCCTGGCCGGGAAGTATGGGCAGCAGGGCCAGCGCCGCGCCGGGGAGCGCCAGGATCAGCAGCAGAATGTCGACGGCTGGCGCGCATGTGCGGGTACGCATGATGTTCCGTCCCACATGAGGCAGGAGCATGAGGGCGATGGCTGCGGCCAGGATGCCGGGCATGTCCAGAGGGCGGATGCTTCCTTCCGGAGTGGAGGGCACGCCCCAGAATGCCTGAACCAGCGCTGCTCCGGCAAAGATTCCCGCCCAGATGCGCCCGTCGCCGCGTTCCGTGATGCTGCGCACAAAGGCCAGCATGAGCAGCACGGTGAGCGCCGCGAGAGCGAGGGAATGCACCTTGCGTTCCGGCGCGTTCAGGGCGTCGGCGGGAGAACGCAGCGCGGGGGAAAACCACAGGCCGGGAAGGCCGTCCAGACGGACAATCGCTTCCCCTCCCTGCTGCAGGCCGGGCAGGGGATAAAGGCCGTTTTCGTCCGGCATGACCGGACGCGGCGCAGTCGTGCCGCCTGTGCGGACCCACACCTGCGGCGTGCCGGGAACCTGGTCTCCCAGATCAAGCCGCGCGTTCTCCTGCCCTGTGCCGAGTTCCGCCGCGGACAGTCCGCCCAGAGGCAGGCGCAGCCAGAACGCTCCGGTCTGCCGGGGCAGAGAGAGCATGTTCAGCGGCGCAAAGGAACCTGCGCTGTCTTCCCTGAGGATGTCATCGATGGTCAGCCTGCCGGAAGGGTCGACAAGGCTTTGCATATGATGCCTCACAGCCGCCCCACCCCGCGGGGGCAGGAGGGAGGGCTGTCCGCCGGGGGCGGCTTCCGTGGGCACGGCACCAGCAGATGCCGGCGCGCTTTCGTCCGACGGAACGGCTCGGAGTCCGGACGCGGGGGCAAGAAGAAGAGCGAGCAGGAGAAACGTGCCGGAGATGATGCGGATCGCCGGGATTCGTCCGGCCCGGAAAGTGCGGAAAACAGACAAAGGAGTGTGCATGGCGGTTTTCCTGTACGCTGCCCCGCGGGGGGCGGATCAGTTTCCTGCCGCCGCCGGAGCTGCATGTCCGGAGGCGTCGCCGGAAGGCGAAATCCGGGCGGGGAGTTCTTTCAGTTTGAGGAGGAGCGGAGCGGCCTCGTCTGCGCGGCCCAGACGCTTCAGCAGTTCGGCCTTGCGTTCGAGCGCGGGAATGAAGTCCGGCTTTTCAGCCAGAGCCACATCATAGGCGGCCAGTGCCTCGCCGGTTCTGTTCTCCTGTTCGAGACGAGCGGCCGCGTCCGTGGCAAGGGGCGCGAACGCTTCTGCCAGAGGCGTGCCGTCGCCCATGGCGGTATCCGGATAAAGGGCGAGAAGCTCTTTCCATGCCGCCACGCCGTCCGCAGGGCGACCGAGATCAAGAGCCAGAATCAGGCCGCGGTTGAAACGGGCGTTACGATGATCGGCGCGCGCCGCAATGGCTGCGTCAAAACGAAGCAGGGCTTCCTCCGGTTTGCCGAGAGCGCGGTACATCGTGCCGAGATCCGTGAGAACATCCGGATCTCCGGGGCGGAGCGCCAGAGATTTTTCATAAGCTTCTACCGCTTCCTCAATATGCTGTTCATCGAAATACAGATTGCCCAGATGCGCCCATGCGGCGGCGTCCCGAGGATCCTTTTCCACCGCGCTGCGGGCCTGCTCAACATGGGCCAGCCATTCCGGCGAATGGCCGGAATCTCCGCTTTGCGCGGCGAGAGGGGCGTTTGCCGCCTGCCTGTCCGGGACGGCCGCATTCCGCACGGAAGAGAACAGATGACCGATGAACAGCCCGGCACAGAATGTAACGGCGGCAAGGATGCAGGCAGTGCTGACGAGCATGACGCCCCGGGGCCGGGGGGACGCCGGGGCGGATTTGGGGGGCTGGGGCATGAAGGCTCCGTATTTTTAGACTTAATCCTGACTTTGTTTAAATACCGCAGGAGTTCCCGGGGGGCAAGCTCTATATGGCCGCCGGCACGGGTCAGCCCGCGAGCATTTCGTCACATGAATGCTCTGCTTCAGTCGAGCGAGGCGAGACTGAAGCCGCGCCGCCCCCTCCTCTCCGCTGTCGCCGCAATTCATTTGCGGCGTATAGCTCCGGCGGCGTGAAACCTGCCGGCCAGAACACAGGGTCCCGGCCGGCAGATATTTTCAATAACAAAACGCCCTAAAGCAGCTTTCTGACTGTCCAGCCCGCCGAGCGCGCGGCGTGTTCCGCATCGGTTCCGCCGAGCGCACAGGGAGTGGATGCTTCCAGAACTCTGGCCAGCCACGGGGCGAACTCGTGGAAGTCCTTCAGCGTGGTGGAAAGAGCCTCTTCCCTGATGCGGGCACGGATGTCGTCGGTGTCGCCGCACAGCCTGCGCCACATGGCCGTAGCTCCCTTGGCCCCGGGCAGCATGTAGGCGTCCATGTCGCCGATGGCTCCGACCACGGCGCGGGACACGTCCGTTTTTGTCATGGTCAGATTGCCGAGGTAGTCCGCCGCGCCGCGGTAGACTTCCAGCGTACGTTCCACGTTGGGGTCGCGGTAGGAGAGGAAGACAAGGGAACCTGTGGCGCGGTTATGACTGATGAAGGAGCCGTAGGCTCCTCCCTGAACGCGCACGCGATCCCACAGATACCCCATGCGCAGATGACGCAGCACTACCAGAGCCGAACCGTGGAAGACATAGCCCGTATCGCGCAGGTTGCCCCCCAGTCCCACATAGTTGACCTGCGCGGGAACAATGAGTCCTTCCGCGCCTGGGCGGACAAGAGCAGGGCCGGCCGCGTTTCCGTCCGTCCTGCGGGGCAGGGCGTCGGCCATGGTCTGGAACAGGGGCAGCGCGGCATCCAGCACGGCATTGTCGGCGGTGAGACTGAGGGCTGCGCGTCCGGAGCCGCCGGCCGTTTCGGGCAGGGAAGCGGCAAGGCTGTGCAGACGGCGCAGATCCGCCAGCAGGCCGGGCCAGTCGCTTTTCACGCGGGAAGACAGCGCGCGGACATATTCCAGATAGCTCACGCCGCCGCACAGCTCGGCATAGGCTCCGGCGGCGGACAGCGCGCCCCCGAGCCGTGTTCCGACCAGGGTATGTCCCGAGGGAACGATGCTCTGTTCCAGACGGGCGCGCTCTTCCATGACCATCTGGGTAAAGCGTTCGGCGTGGTCAAGGTCGGCGTCCGTGAGGATTTCCTGCATCAGCTCTGCCAGATGACCGGCCTTGTCTGCCGTGGCCTTGCCCGACACCTCGAGAAAAGGCAGGGCGGCAGCGTCGGAAAGACGGGTATGGAAAGCGGGGAAGGCATCCAGACTGCCGGTTCGGGCGGCCAGTTCCAGCCCCAGTTCCACATAGTCATGCCGTCTGGTGCCCGCTTCGGTCAGCGCGCGGGCATAGAGGGGCAGCAGAGGCAGCAGGTCGGCGGGCACGCTGTCCAGCGGCAGGAGCAGGCGGCTGTATATGATGCCCGTGGTATCCAGATCGTGCAGAAGAATTTCGACATCCGCGCCGGACCGCTCCGCGCAGGGGAGCTTGCGGTTCTCGCGCGGGAGATCTCCCGGTTCCAGTGTGGGAATGGAGGCAAGAGCCTCAGGGCTGTCCGGTCTGGCCTGCGCTTCGCGCAGCCGGGCGGAGATTTCCGCTGTCGCCTGCCTTTCCGCTTCACTCATGGCCGCGCGCGCGGCGTCCAGCCTGGCGTCTTCCCCGGCCTGACGGCGGGCCGCCAGTTCGTTGTCGGGGATCAGAAGCACCTGGGCACGATGGCGATTGTCCAGAAGCCGACGGCGGATGGCGTTTTCAAAGACCTTTTCTCCCGAGGCAAGGCGGGCCTTGATGTTCGTCAGCGGTTTTTCCCATGCCAGGGGAGCGAAGGGATCGCCGTCATAAAGCCAGGTGGAGAGACTGCGGAACATGGCCGCCAGACCGCGCGGGAAACGTCCGGTATTGTTTTCGCGCAGATCAAATTCCACGCTGTTCACTGCCGCTTCCACAGCTTTGGCCGGAATGCCGCTTTCCGCCAGTTCCGCCAGGGTGTCAAGCACCAGTTTTTCCACCTCGTCCCCGTCTTCAGGCCGGATGGAGCGCAGGCCGATGGAATAGTAGGCCTGGCGCAGATCCGTTTCCAGTCCCGCGCCGGAAATGTCGTCACCCAGACCGGATTCCATGAGCGCCTTGCGCAGGGGAGAACCGGGCAGAGCGGCAAGGATGTGATCCAGCATTTCCAGCGTCAGCATTTCTTCCACATCGGAGCTTTCACAGAGCAGCCAGTTTATCGTGACGTGGGCCTGACGGGTGTTGTCCTCTTCCGCATGGCCGCTTTCCGCCGCCGCATAGGGAATTTCCAGCTTGCGTTCCTCGCCGCGCGGAACCTGGAGGGGAACGGAGGAATCCGTCTCACGGCGTCCATAGCCGGAAAGGGCGCTTTCCAGCCTTGCCAGCCGGGCGTCTTCATCGTCGTCTCCCCAGAAGAAGAAGCGGGCGTTGGAAGGATGATAATAGGCGCTGTGAAAGGCGCGGAACTCTTCATAACTCAGGTTCAGCACCTCGGAAGGGTTGCCGCCGGAGTCGAGGCTGTACAGCATGTCCGGGAAGACGGCATGCTGGGATTCTTCCATCAGCACGGAATCCGGGGAGGAATAGACTCCTTTCATTTCATTGAAGACCACACCCTTGTAGCTCCAGCGGCCTTCCTCATCCACGTCGATATGCCACCCTTCCTGACGCAGCACGTCCTCGTCGATGCGGGGATGGAACACGGCGTCGATATAGACGTCCACAAGATTATAGAAATCCCGCAGATTGGTGCTGGCTACGGGGTAACAGGTCTTGTCCGGAAAGGTCAGTGCATTGAGAAAAGTCTGGAGCGAACTTTTAAGCAGCTCCACGAAGGGTTCCTTCACCGGATATTTTTCCGAGCCGCAGAGAACGGAGTGTTCCAGAATGTGCGCCACGCCGGTGGAATTTTTGGGCGGAGTGCGGAAACTGACGCCGAAGGACTTGTTTTCGTCGTCATTGAGAACGGAAAGCAGCTCCGCGCCGGTGACGTCATGCTTCCAGAGGCGGACGATCCCGCCGACCTCCTCAAGTCTCTCTTCCCGCAGGAGGGTGAAACCGTGTGCATGCAAGGGGGATTCTTTCATCAGAGATTCCTTTGTGGTTTGAAATCTCCCTCTTCAGGGGGAACGTGTGCTGGACAGGCCGGCAAACCGGTGAAATCTTTTCCCGGGCCATTCCTCCAGGGAGGGCAATCCGCATGCATCCTCTCTGCGGCTCGGCAGCCGGCGGACGGGGCGGTGCGGATTGAAGCGCTTTTCCGGCAGCCGGTCTGACCCGCAGGGTTCCCGTCTCCGCCGGAAGAGTTTTGTCACAAACAAGGGCGGCCTGCGGCCGCCCTTGCAAGATGTGTATGAATCGGGAAATGTCGAGTCTCAGCAGTTGGCCGCGCGCAGGGTTTCTTCCACCAGTTCAAGAGACGGCGTGGCGTTTTCATCCAGCCCGCACAGGGAGCGTACGGCCAGCATGAGCATGTCGAAGGGTAGGGTCATTTCGGACTTGCCGTCCGTAACGGAACAGGAATCACCCTGAACCGCGATGCGGTAGGCCCGGCGGCTGCGTGTTCTGCCCGCGCCGCTGGCTACGGAATAAACCTGTTCGTTCCCTTCCGTAACATAAAGTTTCTGGTGGGTGAGCACGCCGCTGTCCTCGTCAAACCAGGAGGCTTCAGAAAAGAGCCTTCCCCGGAAGTCCAGAACGGCGCCGTTATCGAGCGTCAGGGCGACGTTTTCCATCGTGGTGGCAGCCGATTCCGTCATGCTGTTCTCCTTAGTAGGGCCTGAAGGCCGCGCGGGAAGGCGGTTAAAAACGCTGTGCTGGTTTTAGCACCCGCCTTTCGGTACTGTCAACTCGTGGCAGGATGATAAGCAGCCGCGGCTGAAGACTGCCGACAACGTCATTTTGCCAACTGGGGCATTTCGCTGTTGAAATGCTCCACGAAGCCGGGCAGGGCGGGACTTCGCCGCGATATCCCCCTTTCCGGCGCCGCAATTCACTTGCGGCGTGCAGCTCCGGCTTCACGCCTGAAGCCGGCGGGCCGGAACACAGGGGCTGGCCGGCAGATATTTTCAAACGCAGAACGCAATGGCAGTCGCAGACTCCGCGAAGCGTGCGGGGGCGTCAGCCCGGGACGGGGGGGATTTCTCCGGAGTGTCGAAAGGCAGGGAGGCGATGGTCAGGCGTGTTTCAGGAATGCCATGACTTCTTCGGGAGAACGCACTATGCCGATATGAGCCGTTCCCGCGAGGTCATCAGGGCTTTGGAAGCCGAAACCATACAGCGCGGCCAGAAAGTCAATGCCCGCTTCTTCCGCGCCGCGCGAATCGAACGAACTGTCGCCGATCATCAGGGCATGTTCACGCTTCGCGCCGAATTCCCGCAGACATTCCAGCATCATGTCCGATTTTTTTCGGCAGCCTTCCGTATTGTTGCCGCGAACGACATGGATGAAGCGATCCAGCCCGAAAATGCGGCAGACTTCTTCCGCCGCGTCCTGTTTCTTGTTGGTCGCTACGGCATGCCGGACGCCCATGGCTGCGCTCTGTTCCAGCACGGCGAACAGGCCGTCGTAGACGCGCGCCCTGCGGATGCCTTCCGCGGCGTAGTGAGCGCGGTAGATGTCCGTGGCGCGCTGCGCTTCGGCTTCCGGCAGGCCGCACAGGTGATGAAAGGAGTGCTGAAGCGGGGGACCGATGAATTCCCTGATGCGTTCTTCGGGCACGGGCGGCAGGCCCATGTCCTGCACGGCAAGACGCACGCATCCGAGAATGCCTTCGGAACTGTCAATCAGGGTGCCGTCCATGTCCCAGAGCAGGACGGAACGGGAAGGGGATGTCAGGGGCATGGTCAGTCCTGTGTGGAGTCGGAGGATGGTTCGGAGGGGGCGTGTCCCCCGCTTGTATCGGCGGGGAGGGCAGCGGGCGTTTTAAACTGCATTTCATACAGACGGCGGTAAAGGCCGTCGGGCAGATTCATCAGCTCGTCATGCGCGCCCAGTTCAGCGAGCCGCCCTTCGCTGATCACGGCGATGCGGTCGGCGTTGCGCACGGTGGACAGTCGGTGCGCGATGACGAACACGGTCTTGTCTCTCATCAGGTTGTCGATAGCCTGCTGCACCACGCGTTCGGACTTGTTGTCCAGAGCGGAGGTGGCTTCGTCCAGCACCACGATGGGGGCATTTTTCAGAAAGGCCCGAGCAATGGCCACACGCTGCTTCTGACCGCCGGAGAGCAGGATGCCGCGCTCTCCTATTTCGGTATTGATCCCGTCGGGCAGGGAGGACACAAAGTCGGTGAGATAGGCGCAGTCAAGCGCGCGGGCGATGTCCTCGTCCGTGGCGTCCGGGTTGCCGAGCAGGATATTTTCCCGAATGGTGCCCGCAAACAGAAAGTTGTCCTGAAAGACCACAGCGATATGCGCGCGCAGGGATTGCAGCGTATAGTCGCGGATGTCCCTGCCGTCAATCCTGACTGCTCCTTCCGTCACGTCGTAGAAGCGCGGCAGCAGGCTGACCAGCGTGCTCTTGCCGCCGCCGGAGTTGCCCACCAGAGCCAGAGTTTCGCCAACCTTCACATCCAGATTGATATCCCGCAGCACGGGGCGGCCGGGCTGGTAGGAAAAGCCCACCTTTTCAAAGGTGATGCCGGAACGCACGGAGCGAAGTTCTTCCGCGCCTTCACGCTCCTGAAGCGTCAGGGGACGGTCAAGAATGTCGAAGATGCGTTCAATGGCCAGAAAGGAATTCTGCACGGCAACGGCATTGTTGCCGACGCTCTTCAGCGGTGTGTAGAGCATCAGCAGCGCGGTGATGAACGAAACGAAATTGCCCGAGGAAATGGTGCCGTTGACGATGAGCCAGCTGCCGAGAGCCACGGCCAGCCCCAGCCCTATGGATACGACAACATGCATGAAGGGCGACAGCCATGCCGTGCGGCGGGTCATGGCCAGAGAAAGCTGGAAGACATTTTCAAGAATATCGAAAAAACGGGTTCGCTGATATTCCTGAAGATTATATGCGGTAATGGTTTTGTTGCCCGCAAAGGTTTCATTGTAGGTTGTATTGATGGCGGTTACGGAAACGACATTCTTTGAGACCAGACTTTTCAGCAGGTGCTTGACTTTCGCCAGCGGGGCAACCGCGATGAAAAGTATGATGACGGCCATGATGGAAAGCTGCCATGAATTATAGAACAGAACGCCTATCAGCGCGATGGAGGAGAAAATGCGGGTCAGAAAGCTCTTGAGATTGGAGATCAGGCCTGCACAGGCTAAATCCGCATCTCCGTTGAAGCGGAAGATGATTTCCCCGGAGGTGGAACTGTCAAAAAAGGCGGGTTCAAGAAGCAGCAGCTTTGAATACAGTCTTTTTTTCAGGGACATCGTCAGCCTGCCGCCGACCCAGGTGCTTGCATATGCGGAGAGAAAGTTGAGCAGTCCCTGCACGGTGGTGAAGGAAACGATCAGAACAGGGATATACCAGGGCGAGGACATGTCCTTGCCCACGACGACCACATCCGTATACGGCTTCAGAAACAGGGCGATCGCGGCGTCAAGCGAGCCTATGGGAATGGTGATCAGAACGGACAGGAGCGCCGGCAGCCAGATAGGCCGTACAAACGGCCACATGCGGCGGTAGTTGACGACGAACTGATTGGCGAGAACAGCTTTTTTTATATCTGGTCTGGGCATGGAAACCTTTTATGGATAAAGGGCGCTGAAGCTTCTTTTAAAGTGCCGGATGCCGCGCTGTCAAATAAGCTTCAGATTTTATGCGGCGGACAGAGGGATTGAAAGACTCTGATGCCGCAGACGTACCATTTTTTCCTGCCGTGGGAAATACGGGTGTGGAAGAAAAAATGCCGCAGGCAGGCCTTGCGGTAGCTCCTGACGGCCTCCGCCCAGGGGGTGAGAGCGAGGTAGCGGAAGTATTCCTTTCTATAGGGCGCGCGGCAGCCGGGCAGCCAGGGCTTGCGGGCTCCGATGAAGTGGATGATGTTTGCCGTCCGGCCCAGTTCGTTGAACCCGGAAAGTCTGGCCTGCCGCGTGCCGCAGACCTGGGCGTCCCAGGTCCTGTCCAGAAGGCCGAGGCTCTCCTGGCAGATGACATTCAGCACGTCCTGATCATGCATGATAATCTTGTCCGCGTGTTCCCGGATAAAGGCAAGACAGCGGGCTTCAAGATCCTGCCGCCGCCATTGCGCAAGGTTGAAAAGCAGAACTCCCGCACAGACATAGCGATTGATATCCAGTCGTGCGGATTGCCGTTCCGCATCGATATCGATCGCCCCCTTGAGGGAAAATCCCTGCATGTCATCGGCATATAGCGGCGCAAGGCTGGAACGGCATATGACATCACAGTCCAGATAGATAATCTTCTCTATATGCGGCAAAAATTCTGGCAATAAAATACGGTAATATGTGGCCAGACTCACATGCGCCGGACCATCCGTATCCAGAGGAAAGTTCTGGAACAGGGAGATATCCACGGCCAGAAACTCGATTTTGAATGAGGCCAGATTCTGCAGACTTTCAAGTCGGCTGCGGTTTTCCCGTGAAATGCCACCATCAAGGATATGAAAAAACAGCTCGTCTTCCGGTGCCTTGTTGACGAGAATGGAAGCGATGGTCACGCCCAGATGCCGGGCGTATTTGTCATCACTGGAGAGGCAGACGTGTATTGTCATATTGAATACGTTACATATTTTTGATATGTTGCAGACATGGCTGGTAGGAATTAATAGAGGAGACTTTTATAAAGAGCAAGAGATCTTGTTAAAGCGTATTTAAATTCAGTTTGTACAATAATGTATCGTTATTAGTGTGAGAAAATGTATGCTTAGCTCGTCCAAATTGATATATGAAACTGAAACTCGTCAACAGCATATCTTGGCTGTGGTTCATATATTTTATCCTGAGTTATGGCCTGAACTGAAGAGGTGTTTGTTAAATATATCGGGATGTTTTGATCTTTATATAACACTTGTTAAGAAAAACAAGAAGATGTTTTCTGATATCCTTGAAGTTTTTCCTGATGCAAAAATAGAAGTTATAGATAATAAGGGTTATGATATAGGCCCTTTTCTTTATGTAATTAATAAAATTGAAATAAATAAATATGATTTTATAGTTAAGTTGCATACAAAAAGAAATGTACCTGACTCATTTACTCTGAAAGGTGAATGGGCTGGAGGCGCATTGTTCCGTAAAATGGCATTAGAATTTTGTTCGTCTTCTGAGCGGTGGAAGTCTTCACTGGCAAAAATGAATGATATATCTGCTGGAATGGTGGGATCTCCGTTATGTATTATAGATAAAAGATTTGATTATACATCTGACTATACTCTTGTTTATCGGATTATGGAAAAAATAGGGCTGAATTGGAATGGTACAGGAGAATATGTCGTAGGAACCATGTTTGTTGTACGAGCGTCCCTGCTTGAACCCTTGCGGGGAAAATTCACTCTTGAGGATTTTGAGGTTCCCGACAGAAGAAAAGGAGATGGTCTTCCCCATGCCATAGAACGGGTACTGGGGTATATGGTACAGGCGCAAGGAGCGAATGTTGTCGCTTGGGATGGGACGAACACTGCACGTCAAACATTACTCTGGAAGCTCAGAAGTTTGTTTTTTGAGATAAAATACACCAGACGAAGACGCATTATCAGGGTATTCCGTATCCCAGTTTTTTGGTTACCTCTGCCAAAGAGAGAAGAATAGTTTTTATTTCGTCATTATCCCGAAGTAATATGTTCAACTATCTTTCGGTACTCGGCAAAGCGCATACCATCTTTATCTTTTTCGGAGAGTACGGGGTTTTCCAGCGGCCAGGCGATGTTCAGTTCCGGATCGTCCCAGCGCAGGCAGGCTTCCACTTCGGGGTGATAGTATTCCGTACACTTGTAATGGAAATGGGCAAACTCGCTGAGAACGGCAAAGCCGTGCGCAAGACCGGGGGCGATCCAGAGCTGGTGCTGGTTGTCCGCCGAGAGCTCGCATCCGTACCACTGGCCGAAGGTGGGAGAAGCCGGACGGATATCCACGGCCACGTCAAAGACATTGCCGAGGGAAACGCTGACCAGCTTGCCCTGTGCGAATGCCTTTTGATAGTGCAGGCCGCGCAGTACCCCGCGCCGTGAGGTGGAGTGGTTATCCTGAACAAAATGCTGATTCAGCCCCGCATCCGCATAGCGCTTTTCATGCCACGTTTCTACAAAGTAGCCGCGCGCGTCGCCGAAAATTTTCGGCTTGATCAGCAAGACGCCTTCTATGGGGGTTTTCATTACTTCCATGTACCCGCTCCCGCGTCAACCAGATCATAAAGATACTGGCCGTAATCGTTTTTTGCCATGGGGGCGGCCAGACGGCGCACGTCGTCTGCGGAAATGTAGCCCTTGCGCCAGGCGATTTCTTCAAGGCAGGCGATTTTCAGCCCCTGTCGTTTTTCCACAGCCTGGACAAACGAGCTGGCTTCCAGCAGGGAGTCGTGCGTTCCCGTGTCCAGCCACGCTATGCCTCGCCCCATTATTTCCACATTGAGCATACCCCGGGAAAGATAGGCGTTGTTCACATCGGTGATTTCCAGCTCGCCGCGGGCCGAGGGACGGATGGATTTCGCCACGTCCAGCACGGTTTCATCATAAAAATAGAGTCCGGTCACCGCATAGTTTGATTTGGGATATTCCGGCTTTTCCTCAATGCTGAGGACACGCTGCGTTTCATCGAATTCAACGACGCCGTAGCGTTCCGGATCGCTGACATGATAGCCGAATACCGTCGCTCCGTCATCACGCGCCATGGCTGCGTCAAGAAGTTCCTGCATTCCCGCGCCGAAAAAGACATTGTCGCCCAGAATAAGGCAGGTGTGTCTGCCACGGATGAAATTCTCGGCAAGCAGAAAGGCCTGCGCCAAGCCCTCGGGCCGGGGCTGGACGATATAGTGAAAGAGGCAGCCCCACTGTGAGCCGTCGCCAAGCAGTTCCTGATACAGGGGCAGATGCCCGGGGGTGGAAATGATCGCGACTTCCCTCAATCCCGCCTGCATCAGGGTGGCAAGCGGATAATATACCATGGGCTTGTCATAGATGCCCATGAGCTGCTTGCTGACGCTTTTCGTCAGAGGATAGAGCCGTGTGCCGGAACCTCCTGCCAGAATGATGCCAATCCAGTCTTGCATGTTTTTACCCGTAGCAATATGTAATATGCTGAATTACATAGGTTATTTTTGATAAAGAAAAGCCTATGGGCAGAATGATATCTCATTTAGAGAAGATTGTGAATCCTGAGGGTCAGATTTTTGAGACTGTAATATAGTATCTGAAAAAAAAGTATAAAATAAAAATTTCATATAAAACTATATATTATGTGTTTTTATAAAATTGATATATGAATTACTATGCTGTATAGTACATATTTTTTATAAAAATATAAAGAATTTAAAATTAAAATATATATATAAAAAAATTAAAATAAAATTTTTTTTAAAAATCCAGCCGTATTTATTCATTATTTTCTTTAAAAACAAAAAAATTTTATTCTTGACTTTAAATATTCTGTACTTCTTAATTAAAAGGATGTTTTGATACGTATTCATGTCAAAAACTTGTAAAAATATGGTTGAACTGCATTTTTATGGTCAACTATTTCAGTTTTTCTGGAGAGGAAATGGCAATGGAAAATATCTATGTCACCAAGTCATATTTGCCTCCAAGAGAAGAATTTTTTAAATATGCTTCCGAAATTTTTGACAATTGTATTTTGACAAATGAAGGCCCATTTTCCAGATTGTTAGCGGAGAAAATCCGTCATTTTCTGAATATTGACAATTTCAGTTATGTAACAAATGGAACTGTTGCTCTTCAACTGGCGCTTAAATCCATGAATATAACAGAAGGTGATGTCATAACAACACCATTTTCATATGTGGCTACAGTTTCTAGTATTTTATGGGAGAGATGTAATCCGGTATTTGTCGATATAGAGTGCGAAAATTTTACAATTAATTATGATAAAATAGAAGAGAAAATTACAGAAAAGACACAGGCTATTATACCTGTTCATGTATTTGGCTATGCATGTAATGTTAAAAAAATAGAAAAAATTGCAAAAAAGTATAATTTAAAAGTTATATATGATGCTGCACACACATTTGGAACTAGATATGGAGGGCGTTCTCTTTGTTCCTATGGAGATATTTCCACATTGTCATTTCATGCGACAAAGCTGTTCCATACGATAGAAGGGGGAGGCTGTATCGTAAATGACAGGGAGACATTCAAAAAACTGGAACTCATGAAAAGATTCGGACATGAGGGGGATAACCATATCATGTTGGGAATCAATGCCAAACAGGATGAATTCAATGCGGCCATGGGGCTGGCAAACCTTGGGCATATTGATGAAATCGTTGCGGAGAGGAAGCGCATTTCCGAACTCTATGATTCCCTGCTTGAAGGCAGGCTGCACCGCCCGAAAAAACAGGAAGGACTGGAATACAACTATGCGTACTATCCCGTGCTGTTTGAAAGTGAGAAAGAGCTTCTGGCAGCGTTTGAGCGGCTGGCTCGCATTAATGTCTATCCGCGTCGGTATTTTTATCCCAGCTTGAACAGGTTACCGTATATTGACAGGATTGAACAATGCCCTGTAGCAGAGGATATCTCATCACGTATTGCTTGTCTTCCTCTTTATGTTGGATTGAAAGATACAGTAGTAAGAAGTATATGTAATGTGTTATAATGGATAAAATTTCAATAAATTTTTGTTATATTTTTATATGTATCTATGTAATATAAAAATATTCTTATGATGGAAAATTTTATTTTGTTGTGGAATTATAACAAGGAGGACATATAATGACACGAGAAGAGTTTATTGTTGAAATGCAGGATGTGTTACAAACAGAGCATGAAATTTCATTTGAAACTGTATTAAGTGAACTTCCTGAATGGGATTCTTTGGCTATTATGTCGACTATGGCCTTCCTCGATAGAGGCTTTGGTATAAAAACATCAATGTCTGATTATACGTCTATGAATACAGTTGAAGATATAGCTGTTAAGGCGGGAATATAAATGCCACATTTTTCTTTTGAGCAGCGCTTTATTGTGACTGGTGCATCGCATGGAATAGGTAAAGATGTAGCTTTATTACTTAATGAGTATGGAGCATCTGTTATATGTATTGCAAGAAATTTAAATTCTTTATCTATCATGAAGGATGAAGCAAAACATCCAGAATATATATTCATCGAACAGAAAGATTTGTCAGATAATGTGGGGTATATACCTAAATATATAAATGAATTAAAAGATAAATATGGAAAGTTTCAAGGTATGGCTTTTTGTGCGGGTACCGGGGAAGTAAAGCCTGTACGTGCAGTTAATTTGGATGAACTTAGAAATGTATTTGAAATAAATTTTTTTGCTCCGTATATGATGGCAAAAGCTTTTGCTGATAAACGTATTCATAATGGATGGGGAACGTCATGTGTCTTTATTTCATCAGTAGCAGCTATACGATGTGATAAAGGTCAAAGTGTCTATGCTGGATCTAAAGCTGCTTTATCTGCTTCTGTAAAAAGTATAGCACGTGAATGTTCTTCGATGGGGGTTCGCTTTAATTGTGTCTCTCCTTCAGCTATTAACACCAGACTTTTGCATACAAGTCCTCAGGAAATTGTAGAAAAGCAGGCTGAATTATATCCTATGGGGATAGGTGATGTGAGAGATGTATCTAATTTAATTGTTTACCTGTTGTCCAATGAAGCAAAATGGATAACATCTCAAAACTATATAATAGATTGTGGTGCAATATTATGAAAGATAAATTGTTTGTTGTTGGCGGAGATGGATTTTCTCGTGAATGTGCTTCATATATTGTTGAACAAGAACAAAATACAAATGATATAGAGTTTGGTGGTTTTCTAGGACATAATGGTTATCATATAAATTTTAAGAGTCAGAGTGATTTTTTTAAGGGAGATATATCGGAACATCAGTTTCAGGAGAATGAATATGTTGTGATTGGAGCAGGATATCCGGAACTTCGACTCAAGATATATGAGGATTTAAAGAAAAGAAATATCAAATTATATAATTTGATAGCAATAGGATGTTTTATTCATTCTTCAGTAATAATAGGAGAAGGTAATGTATTTATTCCACCATTCAGAAGTTCTGTAGATATGAATATAGGTAATGGTAATGTTTTTAATGGAGGAGTGAATACTGGGCATGATAATATTATCGGAGATTTTAATTTTTTTGGACCAAGATCTCAAATACTTGGTGGTGCAATAATAGGAAATTGTAATATTATTGGAGCAAATTCTGTTTTATTGCCAAATTGTAAAATAGGAAATAATAATAAAATATCTCCATTATCTTCTGTTTATAAAGGATGTGGTAATAACTGTTATATGCATGGTAATCCTGCTATAAAAATAGGAATTGTTAAATAATGTCAAATTCAAAGTTTACGCATGTCAGAATTATCGGCATAACAGCGGTTGTTCCGGAGCATTTTATCAATATTGATGAAGAGCTGGAATTTTTTAATAACGATCCAAAACTGTTGGAACGTAATAAAAAGATTCTTGGCCTTGGGACACGGCACGTTGCCGACGAGCGCACGACCAATGCGGATCTGTGTGAAGCGGCGGCGCGGGATCTGCTTGCCGAGTTGCATGTTGATAAAAGCAGTATTGATGCGCTTATTGTAGCGTCCAGCTCACATGACTACCATTATCCGGCCTCGGCCTGTGTGCTTCAGGGGAGGCTAGAGCTGAGTGAGGATTGCACCTGTTTTGACATTTCCGGACTGGCCTGCTCGGCCTATGTTCATGGGCTGTGGCTGGCGCATTCACTCATTGCCGGGGGAGCGGCGCGAAAATGCCTGCTGCTGGCCGGAGACATTACCAGCCGCCATTCCGATCGGCGCAATCGCAACTCGAATATGCTGTTCGGAGACGCAGGTACGGCTACGCTGCTGGAATATACGGAAGAAGAACGGCCAGCTTTTTTTGTTACCGGCACACGGGGCAAATGCTGGAACAAGCTTATAGCTCCGGCCGGGGGTTACAGTCTGCCCATGGCGGCAGATATTGCCGGGCTGGAGATGACGGATGCCGCGGGCAATGTCTGGCGCATGTGCGATGATATCATGAAGGGGCTGGATGTATTCAAGTTTACTACAGAGGTAGGCCCCAAGGGCATTTCGGAGATTCTGAGTTTCGCTGGCAGGACAAAGGATGACGTGGATTACTTCGCCTTTCATCAGGCCAACAGGCAGATCGTGCGTACCGTCGCCATGTATGCCGGGCTGCCCAAGGATAAATACTCTTCCGATACGTTTTCCCGTTACGGAAATTGCGGTGCTGCCGCTGTGACTGTGGATCTGTGTCATCAACTGAGCGGGGCCTGCGCCAAAAGCGTGTGCATGGCGACATTCGGCGTGGGGCTTTCCTGGGGGTTCTGTCTGGTTGATGTGGAGCAGGCGCACATCGGCGGCATACGCCTCTATAAAACCCCGGAAAGCAGCATGACGCGTCAGGAAAAGATTGACTATTGGATTTCCTATTTTAAGGCCGGCAACAATGCTTAAAGGCAAAACAGCGCTCATTACCGGCACAAACCGGGGTATCGGAAAGGCTCTTGTGGAAGAGTTCGCCTGTAGCGGAGCCGACATCATCGCGCATGCCCGCCGGGAAACGCCTGAGTTCATGCAGATATGCGAGGGAATCCGCGCGGAATATGGGGTCAAGGTAACGCCGCTTTTTTTTGACATGCTTGACAGTGAAGCCATGAAAAACGCAGTGCGAGGGCTGATATCGTCAAAAACCCCTGTGAATGTGCTGATCAACAATGCCGGAGCAGCTCACGGTGGGCTGTTTCAGATGACATCCATGACGCAGATTCGTAAGGTTTTCGATATCAACCTGTTTTCCCATATGGAGCTGACGCAGCATCTTCTGCGGTATATGGCCAAATGGGGAGAAGCCTGCGTCATCAACATGGGATCCGTATTGGGGCTTGATATGCCGCGCGGCAGCTGCGCGTATGGCCTTTCAAAGGCCGCGCTCATGGCCTTTACGCGCACGCTGGCCGCTGAGTGCGCACCTCTCGGAATGCGGGTCAACGCCCTGGCTCCGGGGCTGGTGGATACGGAAATGGCAGATATGATGGAAGAGGAAGCAGAAAAGGCCATGATGAATCAGTGTGCCCTGAAACGTCGCGCTACCCCGCAGGAGATAGCCAGAGCGGTAGTATTTCTTGCTTCAGCGGAATCTTCCTTCGTGAACGGACAGATACTGCGTGTTGATGGCGGCAAGGCATAGGAGGACGGCATGAACACGAAAGAAATGCGAATTGACATCCTCAGGATGGCTCTTGCCGCAAAGTCGCAGGGCGCGCATCTGGGCGGCTCTCTGTCCATGGTGGAGATCATGGCGGCTCTTTACGGCAGCGTGATGAAGCTGGACCCGGGCAATATGGAGAATAAATACCGTGACAGGCTCGTCATCAGCAAAGGGCATGGAGTGATGGCACAGTACGTCGCCCTGAAGCAGCTGGGGCTTCTTACTGAAGAGCAGCTGCTGACGTACAAGTCCAACAATACCGCGGTCAACGCGCATCCTTCCGTCAATGCGGCGTTGGGCATTGAATTTGCCGGTGGAAGTCTGGGCCAGGGGCTTTCTCTCGGGGTGGGGCTTGCATTGGCTCTGCGGTGCAAAGGCAATGCGGCATCCCGCGTGTTCGTAGTGCTGGGGGACGGCGAGTGTGATGAAGGCTCGGTATGGGAAGCGGCGATGAGCGCTTCTCATTATGCCCTGAACAATATTGTGACCATAGTGGACAGAAACGGCCTCCAGTATGACGGTCCGACCGAAGATATACTTGCTTTGGCTGATCTGGAAGCCAAGTGGAAATCCTTCGGATGGAACGCCGTGACGGTAAACGGGCACGATGTGGACGCGCTTGTGAACGCGCTTTCAGCGCGTCCGGGAAGACCTCTTGCGATAGTGGCTGAAACTGTCAAGGGCAAGGGTGTGTCTTTCATGGAACATGCGGCGCAGTGGCATAACGGCGTTGTGACCCAGAGAATTTTCGATCAGGCCATGGCGGAACTGGAGGCGGAGTCATGATTGATTTCACATCCACGAATATCAGATTGTGGTCACGCCTCGGCTCCTGCGGAGCATTCGGGCAGGCGGCATTATCCCTGCCGGAAACGAAGGAAAAAACTGTCATACTGACAGCTGATGTCTGCAATTTTTCCGGCCTTGATCGGTTCAGGGCCAGCTATCCCGACAGAGTATACAATGTGGGCATTGCCGAACAGAATATGATCGGCATTGCGGCAGGCATGGCCAGAGAGGGCTTCACCCCCTTCGCGACCACGTACGCCGCGTTTGCAACAATGCGCTGTGCGGATCAGATCAAGCTCTGCATGGGGTATATGAACCTTCCCGTGAAACTTGTCGGACTCAGCGCGGGATTTTCCGTCGGCATACTTGGCCCTACACACATGAGCTTGGAAGATGTGGCCTTCATGCGGGCACTGCCCAATGTCGTCATACTTTCTCCCGCTGATTGCACGGCAACGGTGAAAGCCGCGCTTGCCGCAGCGCAGCTTGCCGCCCCGGTCTATCTGCGCCTGACCGGGAGCATGAACAACCCCATCATCTATAAGGAAGACTTTGAATTCGAGGTCGGCAAAGCAATAGAACTTCGAGCGGGCGACGATATAGCGATTATCGCAACGGGCAGCATGGTTCTCCATGCCTTGAAAGCCGCAGAGTTGCTTGAACAGGAAGGACTTTTCGCAGAAGTGCTGGACATGCATACCGTCACGCCACTGGATATGGAGGCTGTAGAGAAAGCCTGCGCGAAAAACCTGATTGTGACGGTCGAAGAACATTCGGTCATTGGCGGAATGGGCGGAGCCGTGGCGGAGGCGCTGGCTTTGAAGCCCTCCCGCCCTCCTCACCTGCTTTTGGGCGCGCGCGGGGCGTATCCCCACGCGGGCGATTATCCTTTCCTGCTTGAATACAGCGGCCTGACCGCGCCGCAGATTGCCGGGCGAATTTTTGAAACCTACAAGGAGCTTTTCTGATGACTAACGAAGAAAAATACACGAAGGCCTTCATGCAGGCATTCGACATTGATGCTGAAAATGTACGGACTCTCGAGTTTCAGGCCATTCCCGCCTGGGATTCGGTCGGACACATGGGGCTTGTTGCCGCGCTGGAAGAAGCCTTTGATATCATGCTTGAGCCTGACGATATTGTGGATATGAGTTCCTTTGCCAGGGGCAAGGAACTTCTTGCCAAATACGGTATCACCTTTTGAGGCTCCGTGCGATGGACAGGTTGATGATAAACGCACACGAGCTTTTTCGCTTCGTCTCGGAGGATGTGCATACCAATATGTATATCCTCCTCAATGGCGTTCGTGCGCTTGTCGTCGATCCTCATCCCGCGCCTCAGGCTCTTGCACTTCTTCGGGAAGCGGGGATTGCCGAGTGCAGCCTGCTGCTCACGCACGAACACCCGGATCATACCGGCGGCGTCTACCGTTTTCAGCAGCTTTTCCGCTCGGAGTTGATATGTCATGAGGCCTGTGCCCGTGCCATCGCCTTTCCCGATGAGAATTATCCGGCGCTGATTGTGGCCATGCTGGCCGTTCAGGATGAACGCAACGGGACAAACACGGCGGAACATTTCCGCAGGAATTACGAAGAACGCCTCTATCAGGCGGATGTCACATTTGCCGAACGCCTTGAATGGATATGGGAACAGGAACATTTTTTCCTTGTTTCCACGCCGGGTCACAGCGCCGGAAGCTGCTGCATCATATGGAATGACGCGGCGGTATTCACTGGCGACTCTCTTCTGAAGGATATCCCTGCCATCACACGCTTGCCCGGCGGCAGTACCAAACGCTACAAGGCGGAAACTCTACCTTTTCTGGCGTCTCTGAACAGGGAGCTTGTCGCATTGCCGGGACATGGTCTGGAATTCCGGCTGGGCGATGCGTCACTATGGAGCAACCATGTGGAATCTGTCGACCTATAAAGACCATACGGCGCTTGTTGACGAGAAGGGCGAGGTCTGGACGTATGCCCGGCTTGCCCAGGCTGCCGGGGAACTAGCGGAACATGTGCCGCAGCGCTGTCTTGTGTTCTCGCTCTGTTCGAATTCCCCGGGTTCTGTCGTGGGCTATGTGGCCTTCCTGAACCACCGTATAGTGCCGCTGATGCTGGATCGTCATGTGGAACGAGCGCTTCTGGATTCCTTTACGGAAACATACCGGCCATGCTACCTGTGGCTTCCGCAGGAAGATAGTACAGGCTTCCGGGGTGAGCCTGTGTATTCCGCTCACGGCTACACGCTTTTGAAACGCACGGAAGAAAGGCCGTTTCCGCTTTACGACGAGCTTGCACTGCTTCTCACCACATCAGGTTCCACAGGATCACCCAAGCTTGTGCGGCAGAGCTACGAAAATATTGCAGCCAATACCCGATCCATTGTTGAATATCTGGAATTGGACGTCACAGAACGGGCGATCACCACGCTGCCCATGAACTATACCTATGGGCTTTCCATCATTAACACGCATTTGCATGTGGGAGCGTCGCTCATTCTTTGTCCGTACACCGTCATGCAAAGAGAGTTCTGGGATCTGTTCGCCGAACAGCACGCCACTTCGTTCGGCGGCGTGCCCTATACCTATGAAATGTTGGACAAACTGCGTTTCTTCCAGCGCAAGCTGCCTTCCCTGCGCACTTTGACCCAGGCTGGCGGCAAGCTGCTCCCACAGATGCACAAAAAATTTGCCGAGTACGCGCGGCGGGAAGGCAAGCGCTTCATCGTCATGTACGGGCAGTCGGAAGCTACGGCGCGCATGGCCTGGCTGCCGGCGGACAAGGCGCTGGAAAAATGCGGTTCCATGGGCATAGCCATCCCTGGCGGTCGTTTTCATCTTCTGGATGAAAACGGACTGGAGATACAGACGCCGCATACCGTGGGGGAACTGCTCTATGAAGGAAAAAATGTAACATTGGGATATGCCCAATGCGGAGATGATCTGGGCAGGGGCGATGAGTTCGGCGGGCGTCTGCTCACGGGGGATATGGCGACCTTTGATGAGGACGGTTTTTATACCATTGTGGGGCGCAAAAAGCGTTTTCTGAAAATTTTCGGCAATCGTGTGGGGCTGGATGAAACCGAGCGTCTGCTCAAGGCGCATTTTCCCGGCCTGGAGTGCGCATGCGCCGGCAAGGATGATGCCATGCATGTGTTCATTACGGAGAAAGACGCGTGCGCGGCGGTGAAAGAATTCCTTGCGGAGAAGACAAGGCTGAACTCCACAGCGTTCCATGTGCTGGCTGTGGAAGAGATTCCCAAGAATGATGCGGGAAAGATTCAGTATGCCGCCTTGGAGCAGTATCATGATTAAAGCTTACGGCGCTGTACGGCTGCTGGATATCGAAGCGGCCCGGCCTGGCGAATGGGATTTCTCCGGGGCTACCCATGCGCGGGTTCAGCTTCCTTCAGAGCCTGATCATGAGTTGGAGATGCAGCGGCGCGGCTTTATATTTGTGGATCGCACGCTGAAAGCCTCCATCAGCCTGGGACGCTGCAAGGTCGGGAAGGCCGAGCTGGAAAAGCTGATCCGCCTCCCCATTGTGGAGACTCCGGCCTACAGGGAAGATATTTTCCGCATCGCCTGCTCCTCTTTTACGGCTGACAGGCGTTTCCACATCGTTCCCGTATGCGATGCGAGCGTGGCCTCTCTGGTGCTGAGGGAATGGGTTGATAAGCTGGGCAGTGCGTTTGTGTGCCTGTTCAGGGAAAAGCCTGCCGGTTTTATGGCTCTGAGGGAATGTGGAGATGCCCTGTTCGTCCACCTGGCGGCGGTTGAGGAGAAGTTTCGCATGAGCGGAGCGGCCATGGCGTTGTATGCCAAGGCCTGCAAGGAGGCCGGAGCGCGCGGCTTCCGGAGGCTGGAGGGGCGCATCAGCTCGTGCAACACGGCAGTCATGAATATTTATGCCGCCTTCGGGGCTGTCTTTACTGAGCCTTATGACGTTTTTCTGAAAGAGGTGGGGCATGACGCTTGAGGAACTTTTTCGAATTCCTCCCTATGGACTTGTCGCCTCTGAAAAAGAGCGTGCGCTGTCGGAAATCCTTTACGGGCTGACTCTCCTCCATTATGAGCGATGTCCTGAATACGGGCGCATTCTGGATTTGCTCGGTTTTGACCCGTCCGTGCGGCATGCCTGCGCTGAACTGCCCTTTCTCCCCGTGCGTCTGTTCAAAACATACGACCTGTGTTCCATCCCCCGTGAGCGGATCGTGAAGACGCTGACTTCCTCCGGTACATCGGGGCAGGCCGTTTCAAAAATCTTTCTTGATGCCGATACTGTCCGCAACCAGAGCAAAACCCTGAACGAGATCATTTCTTCCTTCATCGGCAAACAGCGTCTTCCTCTGCTGCTCCTGGATACGGAGATGCTCAAGAAAGATCGCTCCATGTATTCGGCCAGAGGCGCGGGTATTATCGGATTTTCCATTTTCGGACGCAATACCGTCTACGCTCTTGATGCCGACATGCGTATCGACATGGAAAAAGTGACCGCATTCTGTGAGCGGCATCAGGCTGAGCCGATCCTCATGTTCGGCTATACCTATATGATCTGGCAGTTTGTGGTGCGCGCTCTGGAAGAAAGCGGGCAAAAGTTCGCCCTGAAGAACGCGGTTCTCTTTCATATCGGCGGATGGAAGAAGCTGAAAGAGCAAGCTGTGGATGCACTGGAATTCAACCACCGCGTCCGGAGCGTACTCGGCAATGTCAAGGTCTACAACTATTACGGCATGGCGGAGCAACTGGGGTCGGTCTTTGTCGAGTGCGAGTACGGGCATATGCACTGCTCAAATTACTCCGATGTCATTATCCGGCGGCCTGCGGATTTTTCCGTTGCCGGAAGGGGTGAACGGGGGCTTATCGAACTTCTTTCGGCCCTGCCTGCGAGTTATCCGGGGCATGTGCTGCTGACGGAAGACGAAGGCGAGCTTCTCGGCACGGATGATTGCCTCTGCGGTCGTCTCGGCAGATACTTCAGGATTCACGGGCGGATCAAAAGCGCGGAACTGAGAGGATGCAGTGATACCTATGAACGGCGTTGAGTATGTGTTCGGTTCCGGGCAGGTGACGGCAGCCCCTTTACGCGTGTTTGATGCGGAGGTATGCGCCTTTATTGCGGAACTGTCGGCAAAGCTTCTGAGTTCTCCTCTCGCTCGGGCCATGCCCGATCTGGTGGCTCTGGCCTTCTGGGGACGCAAGGCAAATCTGCAAAAGCTGAAAGAGGAGTTCGGGGACAGTGCGGGACGCCTTGGCCGCGGGCTGTGCTTTCACATCACGCCTTCCAATATCCCGGTCAACTTTGCGTTTTCCTGGCTGTTTTCTCTGTTGGCGGGCAACGCGAATATTGTGCGTCTGCCGGGCAGGAAGTTCCCGCAGGTGGAGGCATTCTGCGCTGTCCTCGCTGGTGTTGTCAGAGCCTATCCTGAGGTGGAAAGGCGCAACACCTTTGTCCGTTATCCTCGGGACAACACTATCACGGCCGCATTCTGCGCCGGGGCCGATGTGCGCATGATATGGGGAGGTGATGCCACCATCACCACATTGAGATCCCTTCCCACACCTCCGCGCTGCGTGGATATCACCTTTGCGGATCGGTATTCCGTGGCTCTGCTGGACGGAAAGGCTGTCGGGGAAGCGGACGCGGAGCAGATTCTCCGCCTGGCCGAGAATTTTTACAACGATACATATCTGATGGATCAGAACGCCTGTTCCTCACCGCAGCTCATTCTCTGGCAGCATGATGATGCCGCCACCCGCGAGCGCTTCTGGGATGCTGTGGCTGAATGCGCTGAAAAGAAATATGAGCTGCAGGACGCTGTTGCCGTGGACAAATACACGGCTCTTTGTGCGGATGCTGTCTCCAACCGCAATGCTGTGAAGGTCCGCCGCAGGGGCAATCTGCTTTACCGCGTGGAACTGGAAAGGCTTACCTCTGATGTAGTTGCCTGCCGCGGACATGGTGGATTCTTTTATGAATATGCTCTTCGTGACTGGCACGAGCTTTTTGCCGTGGTCACGGAAAAATTTCAGACAATCACCTGTTTCGGCGTGGATGCACAAGCCTTGCGTGATGCCATTGTCGCGGCGGGACTACGCGGCATTGACCGTATTGTCCCTGTGGGTAAAGCCATGGACATAGGCGTGGTCTGGGATGGGCATGAACTCATTAGGGAAGCTTCCAGGTTAGTAATAAATGGGTAGAGTATGAATATCCCAAAAGTTTCAATCATTTGCATTACATATAATCATGTGAATTTTATTCGTGATTGTCTGGATGGATTTATCATGCAGAAAACGGATTTCCCGTTTGAGGTGCTTATCCATGACGATGCTTCCCATGATGGCACGACAGAGATAGTGCGGGAGTATGCGGAGAAATACCCTAAAATTTTTGTGCCTTTCTACGAAGAAGAGAATCAGTTTGGAAAAACAGATTTCTGTCGGGATATATTGTTTCCAAAAATTCGAGGAAAATTTGTTGCACTTTGTGAAGGAGATGATTTTTGGACAGATGAACTAAAATTGCAAAAGCAAGTAAATATATTAGAAGAATATCAAAAATGTACAGTCTGCTTTCATTATACAAAAGTTCATTGGGAGGATAGTATAATAGATGATTTTATTATTCCTGATAAAAAAATCATATCTAATAAAAAAATATTTAATATTAATGATTTATTAAAGGAAAATTTTATTGCCACATCTTCAGTCATGTATAGATGGAGGTTTAATAATAATTTATCCTTGATCCCAAAAAATCTTATCCCAGGAGATTGGTATTTGCATCTTTTGCATGCACAGATTGGGGATATTTATTTTATAGATGATATTATGTCTGTGTATAGAAAACATAGAAATGGAATTTGGTTTGGTGCTGAAGAAAGTGAACAGTGGTTTAAAAAATTTGGAATACCATATATTCGATTTTATAAAGAAGCAGAAAATCAATTTAAATATAGTTTTTACGCTAAAAGAAAATCAATTGCAATGCAAAGTTGTGCAATAGCTGAAAAGAATAATGATAATGAATGGATAAAAAACATATATGAAATTTCTGGTGTATCACCGGAAAGTTTACTGTTGTTATATTTGAAAATTATAATGTTAAAGATATTAACTCCATTTATACGCGGAAAAAAAAGGATAGATATACAAATACTAAAAAAATCAATAAAAAATTGTATAAATATAAAAAGAGGTATATCTAACTGAAGAGAAATAAAAAAGAAGAATACCAGATAGATGGAGTTATGAAGTGACTTCTTTGGTGAAGTTTTGAAGTTTAAATTTTTATAATGGAGGTCTCTGTGAATATTTTGAAAAAAATACGTTCCTTATTTAAAAAGGATGATTATTGTCCATTAACAATGGAATATTTTAATGACAAGTATAGAGAAGTAAATGATCATGTTGAATATCGTTATAACCAAATTCGCTGGTTTATGTTAAGTCTTCATAACCATTTAGATATTGCTACACAGGATATTTTAATATCTCAAAATTTTGTAAAAAAGCATTACATTGCTTTGGAAACAGAACATAAGGTGGCCCTGGAGAGTAATGATCATCTTTTTCCTTTTGGAACGAAGAACGATAACACCAGATATCCACGTTTTGTAAAAAAGTGTGAAACATTATTTGATTTTGACAGGGAGTTAAAATTTTTAGATTTAGGCTGCTCTGGTGGAGGGATGGTTTTAGATGCATGCCTAAGAGGTCATATTGGAATAGGACTTGAAGGAAGTAATTATTCATTAATTAATCAAAGAGCTGAATGGCGAGTTATTCCTAATAATTTATTTACTTGCGATATATCAAAGGATTTTAGATTATATGATATCAGGAATAATGAGTCGGTCGAATTTGATATAATTACAGCTTGGGAGGTTTTGGAGCATTTAACAGAAAAAGAATTGAATATACTTCTTAAAACTATTTATAATCATTTGTCTCCTGACGGGTATTTTATTTGTTCAATATCTCTTGTTGATTCTTTTTCTCCTGGTTCATATATTAATTTACATCATACAGTAAAACCTAAAGAATGGTGGAAAGAATTTTTTGAAAAAAAATCTTTTGTTATTATAGATAACTTGTTTGATATTAATGATTTTGCTAGGGGTTCTGGTAATAATTCTGTGTGCTGGGGTGAATTTGTAGAGTCTGAAATTTTAAATTCTGTATGTTTTGTTCTTAAAAAAGGATAGATTATGACTTTATTGCAAAGCATTTTTTCTATTACTAGAATAAATAAAATGCAGAAATGTATAACTATTTTTGGTTTAAAATTTTATTATTATAGTTTTTGGAGTTTATCTGAAACTATAAAATCCATGATTATGCAAAATAAAATTAATTTGGATAGATATATCCAAGCAAAATCAATAGTAGTATTTATTGAAATATTACCCTATCGTATGTGTGGCGGGCAAATGAGTTTGTTTACATTATGTAAATATTCAAAAGAAATTTTTGGAGAAAATGTTCCTGTTGTAATGACAACAATGCCTGGAAACAGCACATATTTTCATAATGATTGGTTTGATAATAATATTGATATATTAAGGTGGGAGCAAGTTAGAAAAATTATACGAAATAAGAATAAGGTAATTCTTCATATCCCGGAAGTCTGTTTATTTTTGCCTGAAGTAGAAAAAGAATTTTTTTGTTTACAGTTAAAAAATAAAGATTATAAAATATTTAAGACAATTAATAATATACATATTAATATTTTAAACCAGAATGTTGAATTAATGCCTGATAGTAAATATATAGATAAATTAAAGTCTATAACAACTAATATTACTCAATCAGTTGCTCATAGCAGATATTGTACTCAAGAAGTTGCGGATAAATGGAAACTCCCTGTGACATTGTTTTCCGGTTTTATTGAGGTGCCGCAAGTTAAAAGAATTAATCTTGCAAAGAAAGAGCGTCTGATTTTATTTTCTCCGGATTTACCTCCTCAAGGATTAAGGTTTAAAGAATACTTTATTACAAAGTTAGTAAAAAAGTTACCAACGTATTCAGTGGAAAGAATTTTTAAGGTCAAATTTAAAGATTATGCTAAACTCACCGCCAAAGCAAGTTTTGTTATCAGTTTTGGCGAAGGGTTTGATGGTTATTTTAATAATTCTGCTTTGCTGGGAACCGTTGGTTTTTCTGTTTATAATGAAGACTTTTTTCCTGGTCCTGAATGGAAAAACTATCCTAATGTTTATACTGACTTTGATGAAATGCTGGAAAAGATTGTTGGAGATATAAAAAAATTGGAAAAGAATGAAGAGGAGTATTATACTATTGTAAAGCGGCATGAAAGTGAATTGAAGAAGCTCTATTCAAAGGAAAAAACGATAAAAAAACTGAAACAATTTTACAATGGGATGTATGACTATTATCCCATAGAGGAGAATTTTTATGGAAATTAAGAAGTTTGAATGTGGCATGATTGATTTTCTACCAAGTTCTTTTAAGGATTATTTCTTGGAAAATAATATGCCGGAGAAAATTGCAAAGTTAAAAAGTAACTTAGATGAAGTTTCATTAGAAGTAGTAGATTCATCTTTAAAAAAAATTTTGCATCTTCCAGACAGTAAATATAAGAATGTATTTTATTATGATGAAGAAGAATTGAATAAAAATTTTGCCGATTCCAGAAGTTGTTATTATGCGTTGATGACTCAAGAACGTTATCAATATTTTGCAGAGCATTATAAATTTCCTTTTCTTTCATATGATGCTGAAGTATTAATTTATCATCATTCTTTATTTAACCGAAGTGATAAATTTAAAAACTATTTAAAAAATAAAATATTCATAGATGGTGGTTCTTTTATTGGTGATAGTGTATTAGTTATGTTACATTATAATCCTTCTAAGATATTTTCGTTTGAAATTTCAGATAAAAATATTGAGAATTATAATTTAACAATGAAACTGAATAATGTGAGTGTTGATAAATTTGAAATTATAAAAAAAGGTTTGACAAACAATACTCATCAACAAAGAATTGTAGATTTACAGAATGAAGGTGTTTCTGAGTATTTAACATCAGATAACGCTGATTTTGTAGATTTTGTATCATTAGATGATTTTTATTTTAATGAGGTTTTACCGAGAGAGAGAGAGAGAGAGAGAGAGAGAGAGAGAGAGAGAGAGAGAGAGAGAGAGGTTGGCTTCATAAAAGCTGATATTGAAGGTTCTATGGTTAAGGCTTTGCAAGGTATGGAGAAAGTTATAAAAACATTCAGGCCTGTTTGTTCTTTTGCAATTTATCATTCTCCTTTTGAATTTTTTGAAACAAAACCTTTACTTGAAGAATATACAAAAGATTTAAATTATACATTTGAAGTTCATAACAGAGTTTCTTTTCCTGATAATATTTTTGGAGTTACACTTTTTGCATATCCAACAGAAATTAATGAGTAGACAAAACTTCGCCTCGGTTTGTTGGAGGAGGGATAATAGAAATGAATGAAATTAAAAAGTTTTTCTGAGATAGAAGAGAGTATTCTTGACCAGATAACGTGCATGTAGACAGCTTGCATGATAAGCAATACCTTACAACATTATCAGGAGTTATTATGAAATTTAGGTTGGGACAAGATTTAATAGATTTTATAAGAAAAAAGCAAAATATGAAAAGTAAATTTTTAGATAAAGTTTTATGGGAAATAAAGAGATTAGTTCCTTATAATTTCGAGGAAACCAAGGAAGATTATTTGTCGATTCCAGATAGAACAAAAAAGTACTGGATTCAAACTAATGTATTTTTTAATTATAAATTATATAAATATTATAAAATAAAATTATTGGATGAATATAATATAAAAGAGTTAGAGCTTGCTTATGGTTTGCTTTCAGATGAGTTTTCGAAGAAAATGTTTATTAATGTTTTACTATATCAGCTATTTGAAGAAGTTCATTTTAGATATCCTTTATTTTATTCAGATGTATTTAATTTTATTGATGAGATTGAAAAAAATGCTTGCAGTCATTTGAAAGGAGAAATTGTTCCAGAAGGCCATTTAAAGGTTTATGATTTGACATATTTTAATTATAATAATTTAAAATTATTATATGGAGCTCAAGGAATTGTGGTAGATTATATTCTTCAACAGTATAATTATAAAAATTATGTAAAAGTAGAAAAAGGCGATGTTGTAATTGACGGTGGTGGATGTTATGGTGATACTGCGCTTTATTTTTCTTATTTAGCGGGAGAAACAGGAAGAGTACATTCTTTTGAATTTATAGATTCTAATATAGATATATATAACAAAAATCTTATGCTCAATCCAAAATTATCAAAAAATATTACATTAGTACGAAAACCATTGTGGGAATCTTCAACAATGAAATTATATACAATAACCCATGGGGCAGCTTCACATGTTAGTTTTGTTCCTTTAGAAGAAGGCGCGGTTGAATTTACATCTATTTCAATAGATGATTATGTTAGAAATAATAATATGCAGAAAATTGATTTCATAAAACTTGATATTGAAGGTTCTGAAATTCCTACCATAAAGGGGGCTCAAGAAACAATTAAAAAATTTAAACCTAAGCTAGCAATATGTGTTTACCATAGAAAGGAAGATTTATGGGAGATTCCCATTTTACTTAAAAGTTTTGTACCTGAGTATAGATTATTTTTAAACCATTATACTCTTCATAGTGGTGAAACTGTTTTGTTCGCCATAGCTTAGGAATGGTATGAAGAACAAAATTGTTTTTATTTCTCGTTTAAAAGCGTAAATAAAATTGAATAGAGCATTAATGTAAGAAAAGTTTCGCATTTTTTTGAAAATGCGAAACTTTTCTTATACTACTTTTCGAGTTAATCCAATCCTGGTGGCTCGCACTGCTTTCATATGTTCCAGAAAAGAAATATTTGCCCCATGTTTCTCTATCCTTCTGGCGATACACTGTTCTTCCTGGATAAGCCGGTTTTTTACTTGTGGAACCATTTTTAGTATTTCATCCACATAGTTCCGCATATCGAATTTTTGTTGTGCAATGGAAAAGAGTTTGCTGCTGGTGTCTTGATACAGGCAGGAATCTGTCATGAGCGTGACTGCTTTTTGCGCCATATCCTTAGCATCAAGATATTTTGCCACGCACACATCGCCTAAGTTTGCATCTCTAAAAATTTCCGGAAAGCCGGAACATCCTTCAAAACAGATTACCGGCAGCTTGTGCGACATGGCTTCAATAACTGTACCTGGTAATGGATCAAGGATGGAAGTCAGGAGTAGCATATCAGATAAATCATAAATTTTATCAATATCTGAAATATGTCCAATGAAATTAAAGCAATTTTCCAGACCGTAATGAGCAATTTGGAATTCCAGTATTCCAGTGGAATATTCCCTTTTCACGGAACTCGAATCTCCAGCCCAGATAAAGCGTATTTTTTGAGTTGGTAATGCCTTTTTTATTTCTCCTGCCGCTCTGATGAAAAAATCAACTCCTTTTCGATACTGGGCTAACCCTGCGGCAAGAATGATAATTTCCTTGTGTTCTATCTTTTGACGTCTTAACCATTCGATGCGTTGAATTTCTTCATCAGTCACGCTTTGGCGCAACGTGCAGGGGGCTTCCGATTTCCCTTGGGCAAGAACAGGAAAGGGATAGGAAATCCCCAGTTTTTTAAGGGAGGCGTCAAGAACCACTTGTGCAGAATAGATAACTTCAGATGCCAATAAAAAACCTCGCTCAAGTTCATCTTTTGATAAATAATAAGCAAACTCATGGATAAAGAGCAAGCTTGGAATATGTTTGTTTACAAATAAGGAAAGAATTTTTTCTGACTTTATGGAATTAACTATTGCAAAATCTATAGATATATTTTTTATCAGTCTGCTAAGACAGAATAAAGCCCATTTATTATATTTTATAGCGATTTTACTCAAAATAATACATATATCTGAATCTGATTTAAAATATTCTTCTAAAGGTCCATATTTTAATGCAATAGAAATAACATTATATTTTTCGCGTAGAATTTTTATCATGTTCCATGTCATGATGGGACATCCTGTTTGGGATAACTCATGGGTAACCACAATACAAATTTGTTTTTTTGGGTTAAGATTTGAAAATGAACCATTTTTTTCTATAAGAATTTTTCTGCAAAATCGTCTGAACTGTTTGTTAATTTTCATATAATAATGTTTGAGTTTTTTCATTGGGTCTTGCTCCATTATGTAATGAAAAAAAATTCACCATAAAATACGAACATAATTTAACATAATAATTAAATAAGGGCAATGTTGGATACTGTTTCGCTCTGTTGTAGAATTGTGTTGAACATACCCTTGACCGCCGGAGGCACGCGCGTCAGCGCGTATGGAGTGACGCCCCCCCCCCGCATGGTAATGCGGCATCCTGGGGGGGGAGGCGCGGAAGCAATGTCTCGCGGAGCGGAGCCTTTGGGCGGCAGAGTCGCACGAAGGCGCAAGCGATCTGGCCGTGGATACATGGTGCCTTTCGCCCGTGTGGAACACGGGCTGCCTTTGCGACAAACATTCGTTGCCGCCCATACCGGGGCAAAACTACATCACGCACAGCTCCATCTGGAGCTACAACAGAGCATACTGTTTCTATCACTGGACAGGAATGTTTTGATTTCACAAGAATTGGAGACTGTTCATTTTATGCTTGCTTGCGAGAGCGTACGAAGCGAGCTTCCATGAAGCCTGAAAGCCACTATACGTAAATTATAATTTTCAGGCTTCAGAAATATAGCCCACATATGGAAAATGTTAAAGCAGGCAAATTTTTGGAGATATTCACGTTTTCAATGGAAATAGCACTTCAACTGTCTGAAATTTAAGATAAATTTTCTAGAAAATCATCGAAAAGGTGAATGTCTCAATTTTCGCTGTATTGCGTACGAAGTCAGGCTATGCTTATCAGTAACGTGCTGACTTCAGGCAAGAGAGGATATCAGGAAATACGTGCTATATACCTTTTCAATCCCCTCCTTCAGCCCAACCTTCGGCACCCACCCCAGCCCGCGAATTTTCGTCGCATCCATGAGCTTGCGGGGGGTGCCGTTGGGCTTGGCGGCGTCGTACTCTATGTGTCCGGCAAAGCCCACGATATTCCGGACAAGCTCGAACAGATCGCTCAGGAGGATATCCGTGCCGTCGGTAATGTTGACGAATTCCCCGATATCGGCGGCGTTTCTGTTTTCCATGAGGTAGACGCAGGCGTCCGCGAGGTCGTCGGAACACATGAGCTCCCGGCGCGCGGAGCCGTCTCCCCACATGACGACGTGATCCCGGTATGCGCCTACGGCGTTCAGGGCATGTTCCAGTGAGGCTTCACTGGAGAAATCCACCTGTTCATCCAGGCCCCAGCCGAGGGGATAACGGCGCAGATCGGCGCGGATGGCGTCAAAGCTGTTTTCATGCAGCAGCCTGGCGAGGTGGAAACGGCGCATGGTCATGGGCAGGAGATGGGCCGTTTCCATGTTGAAATTGTCTCCGACCCCGTATTGATTGGTGGGCATGACGGAAATGAAGTTCGTGCCGTACTGCTGATTATAGCAGCGGCACAGCTTGATGGCCGCGATTTTTGCCAGCGCGTAACCTTCATTGGTAGGTTCCAGCGCGGACGTGAGCAGAGCGTCTTCGCGCATGGGCTGGGGGGCGAGACGGGGGTAGATGCAGGAAGAGCCCATGTTCAGGAGCTTCTTGACGCCGTGCTTCCAGGCGGCATGGATGATGTTCGCGCCGATCGTCAGGTTCCGGTAGATGAACTCCGCCGGATAGCGGCTGTTCGCCATGATGCCTCCGACCTTCGCCGCGCAGAGGTAGACCTGTTCCGGCTTTTCCGCCGCGAAGAATGCTTCCGTGGCGGCCTGATCGGTCAGGTCCAGTTCCCGCGATGTCCGGACGACGATATTGTCGTATCCGCCCTGTTCCAGGCGGCGCAGAATGGCGGAACCCACCAGTCCGCGATGTCCGGCCACATAGATTTTCGCGTGTTTGTCCGGCATGGCATGCACCTCAGAATTCGCGCGGGGCGGGAACGGCAACCCCGTTTTCCGCAAGCAGTTTTTCCCGGCGGGCGAGCCGCATGTCCGCCTCCATCATTTCATGCACCAGCGCGGCCAGATCGTGGCGCGGCGTCCAGCCCAGTTCTTCTCTGGCCCTGGAGGCATCGCCGAGCAGCAGCTCCACTTCCGCCGGGCGGAAGAAACGCGGCTCCACGAAAACCAGCGCGCGTCCCGTGGCCGTGTCCACACCGCATTCCTCAAGTCCCGTTCCCTTCCATTCCAGATGGATGCCGGCTTCCGCAAAGGCCATTTCGCAGAAGGTGCGGATGGAAGTGGTCACGCCCGTGGCCAGCACATAGTCTCTCGGCGTTTCCCGCTGGAGGATGCGCCACATGCCTTCCACATAGTCTTTCGCATGACCCCAGTCGCGCCTGGCATCGAGGTTGCCGAGGCGCAGGCCGTCCTGAAGGCCGAGGGCAATGCGCGAGGCCGCGAGAGTGATCTTGCGGGTGACAAAATTCTCTCCCCGGCGCGGGCTTTCATGGTTGAACAGAATGCCGTTGGCCGCGAACATGCCGAAACTTTCCCGGTAATTCACGCAGATCCAGTAGGCGTAAAGTTTGGCCACGGCATAGGGTGAGCGGGGATAAAAGGGCGTCTTTTCCGACTGAACCGGCTCCTGGATGAGTCCGTACAGTTCGGAGGTGGAAGCCTGATAGAATTTCGTGGATTCCGTCAGTCCGTTGCGGCGGATGGCTTCCAGCAGGCGCAGCGTGCCGTTTGCCACAGCGTCCGCCGTGTATTCCGGGCAGTCCCACGAAACCTTGACATGAGACTGCGCGGCGAGATTGTACAGTTCGTCCGGGGCAATCCGGCCGATCAGTCCGTGCAGACCGCTGGAATCGGCAAGATCCCCGTAGTGCAGAAAGAAGCGATCCGCTGCTGCCGGGTCGGCGGCGATATGATCGATGCGCGATGTGTTGGGAGAGGACGCGCGGCGCACAATGCCGTGGACTTCATAGCCTTTCTCCAGCAGAAGTTCGGCGAGATAGGAGCCGTCCTGTCCGGTGACGCCGGTAATGAGGGCTTTTTTCATCAAAGATTCCGTTATGGTTTGAACCCCTGCCCCCCGGAAGGGGCAATCCGCGCAGCCCCTTTCCGCCGATTGCTGCGTCAGTCGGCGGAGTTGCCCGGAGGATGGGAGCCGACTGTAGTGTGAAATATCGCGGGGGCGTGCCCTGAAAGAAAGTTTTGCGGAAGGAGGGGGGCGGGGGAGGGAGGCGCTTTTTCAAAAGCGTCTCCCTCCCCCGCATAATAACTTTTGCCTACTTGCGGATCAGCGCCAGCAGTTCCGCCGTCTTTTCTTCCAGCAGAGCCTTGTCGCCGCGCGTCTCCACATTGAGGCGCAGCACGGGTTCGGTGTTGGAACCGCGCAGGTTGAAACGCCACGGGCCGAAATCCATGGAGAGACCGTCGATTTTGTTCACGGAGGGGTTTTGCCGCGCGTATTCCCTCTCCACTCTGCCCAGAATGGTCTGCACGTCCTCCACGGTGGAGTTGATTTCTCCGCTGCACGGGAATTTTTCCAGCCGGGCGTCGAGGCATTCGGCCAGGGTTCTGCCGGAGCGGGAAAGCAGATCGGCCACCAGCAGCCAGGGCAGCATGCCGGAATCGCAGAAGGAGAAGTCCCGGAAGTAGTGATGCGCGCTCATTTCGCCGCCGTACAGGGCGTTTTCCGCGCGCATGCGTTCCTTGATGAAGGCATGGCCGGACTTGCACTCCACCGGGATGCCGCCAGCCTCTGTCACGATTTCCCGCGTGTTCCACACCAGGCGGGGATCATGCACGATTTTCGCGCCGGGATGACGGGCCAGCAGAGCCTCGGCCATCATGCCCACCAGGTAGTAGCCCTCGATGAAACGGCCGTTTTCATCGTAGAAGAAACAGCGGTCGAAGTCGCCGTCCCATGCCAGACCGAAATCCGCCCTGTTTTCGCGCACGGCATTGGCCGTGAAATCACGGTTTTCCGGCAGAAGAGGATTGGGGATGCCGTGCGGGAAAGCGCCGTCCGGTTCGCCGTGGAGCAGGATCAGGTCGCAGGGCAGATACGGAGCAAGCGCCTTGAGCGCAGGGCCGGCGCAGCCGTTGCCCGCGTCCGCCACGATGCGGAAGGGCCTGAGGCTGCCGGGATCGATGAAGGAAAGCATGCGGCGGGCGTAATCCTCGCGGAAGTCCGCCTCGCGGAACGAGCCGGAAAGCGCGGCGGGAGCTTCCAGGCCGGCGGCGATGCGGTCGCGGATGGCGAACAGGCCGGAATCGCTGCTGATGGGCACGCCGCCCCTGCGCACGAACTTCATGCCGTTTTCGTCCGCCGGGTTGTGGCTGCCCGTGACCATGATGCCGCCGTCGAAGTCATGGGCGGAGGCCGCATGATAGATTTCTTCCGTGCCGCACAGGCCGATGCCGGTAACGTCCGCTCCGGCGGCGCGCAGGCCGTCGGCCAGAGCCGCATACAGCGCCGGGCCGGAGAGACGGGCGTCATGCCCGATGACGACGCTGCGCGCGCCTGTTTCATGCACATAGGCCGCGCCGATTTGTCCTGCCAGCTCCTCATTGAGCGCGGAAGGTACCTTGCCGCGCACGTCATAGGCCTTAAAGCTTGTGAGCTCCATCCTGCCTCCCGTAGTCGTCTTCAAGTCGTACAATATCGTCTTCGCCCAGGTAGGCCCCGGACTGCACTTCAATGAATACCAGGGGGATATTGCCGGGATTTCTGACCCGGTGTTTCGCCCCCACGGGGATGTAGGCCGACTGGTTTTCCGTGTAAAGGCGTTTTTCCCCTTCGATCTGGATTTCCGCCGTGCCGCTGACCACCACCCAGTGTTCGGCCCGGTGGTAGTGCATCTGGAGCGAGTTCTCATGGTGCGGCTCCACCACGATGCGCTTTACCTGAAAACGGTCCGCCATCACCAGGGTTTCATAATACCCCCAGGGGCGGAACACCCGGAGGTGATCCTCGCTTTCCGGCCTGCCCGCGTCGCGGAGCCTTTTCACGATGCGCCGCACATCCTGCGCTTTTTCGCGGGAGGCTACCAGCACGGCGTCTCTTGTTTCCACCACGGTGAGGTCATGCACGCCGAGCGCGGCGATCAGGCGGCCGCCGCTGCGCAGGTAGCAGCCGGAACTTTCCTCGGTCAGCACGTCGCCCGCCGCGGCGTTGCCCGCGTCGTCCTTGGGCGCGAGTTCATAGAAGGATTCCCACGAGCCGAGATCGTTCCAGTTCAGATGAAGCGGCGTGACCACGGCGCGATCCGTGTGTTCCATCACGGCGTAGTCGATGGAAATGTCCGGAGATTCCAGAAAGGCCGGGCCGGGAATGACAAAGCCGAGATCGCGGATCTGTTCCGCCCAGGCATGCTCGCAGGCGGCGAGCACTGTCGGGGCATGCACGGCCAGTTCCGCGAGAAAGGTTCCGGCCCGGAACAGGAACATGCCGCTGTTCCAGAGATGGCCTCCCTCTGCCAGCATGGCGCGGGCCGTATCCTCATCCGGTTTTTCGATGAAGCGGCTTACGCGGAAAGCCGCCGCTCCTTCGGGGTCTCCGGTGCGGATGTAGCCGAAGCCCGTGGCCGGAAATGCGGGCGTGACGCCGAAGGTCACGAGCTTGCCTGCTTCCGCCGGAGGAACAGAGAGCCGGACTTTCTCGATGAAATGTTCGGGGCGATCAATGGCGTGATCCGAAGGCATGACCAGCAGCAGAACGTCATCGCCGTCCTGTTCCCGCAGATCGCCGCGAGCGGCCAGAGCGGCAAGCGCGATGGCCGGAGCGGTGCCGCGCGGCTTCGGCTCGAGGATGATGCCGCCTTTCATGTCTTCCGCCGCGAGGGAAGACGTGACGTAGAAGCGGTGATCCTTGTTGCAGACGATAAAGGGCGTTTCTCCCGGCGCGATCTGCGCGGCGCGTTTCAGGGTATCCCGGAAGAGCGTGTGCCCCGTGTCCAGTTCGACAAACTGTTTGGGATATTTTGTCCGCGACAGAGGCCACAGTCTGGTGCCGCTGCCGCCGCAGAGGATAACGGGACGAATGCGCATGATTCCTTCCTGCCGTATTGTTGGGATGGACAAGACTGCCGAGGCAGCCCCGAAACTGCGGGAGCAGGCCGCGGCGTGTCTCTGCTCTCTTCATCCGCAAGGCGCTTTGCGCCGGCGGCTGAGGATGCCGCGCCGTGGGCGGCTGATGTCCGTGCTTTCCGTCAAGCCGCTTTGGCGGCCTGAACGCCGCAAACTCCGCGAAGCGGGGGTTGTCGTCATTTCGGGATGTCTGAAGTCAAGCATAAAAGGGGCGCGGTTTTAATACAAGCGGAGTCTCGCTCCGGCGACGGACAGTTTTGAATATGGCAGAAGGTGATCTGCCGGATGCGCTTCCGCCCGAGCGCGCCCATGTTCCCTGCATAATCTCATGTCCCCGCGACTTCCCTCCACTTTCTGAAGTCTTCCCTCCCCCGCTCGGCCATGACTGCCTTGCGCGCCTTTTTCTTCGGCTTTTCCGGCAGATCGGGGAAAAGGCCGAAATGGACATTGGAAGGCTGAAAGTGTCTGACGGGCGTGCGCAGGTGACGGAGCAGCGCGCCCAGCGCCGTTGTGGCCGGAGGATCGGGGAGTTCGCGCCCCTGCATGCGGGCCGCCAGCGTCAGGCCCAGCCACAGGCCGCAGGCCGCGGACTCCACATAGCCCTCCACACCGGTGATCTGTCCGGCCAGAAAGATATGGGGGCGCGACTTGAGAGAAAGGTCATCATTCAGGCATTCCGGGGCATTGATGTAAGTGTTGCGGTGCATGCTGCCGAAGCGCAGAAATTCCGCCTTTTCCAGGCCGGGGATGAGGCGGAACACTTCCGCCTGCGCGCCATAGGTCATTTTGGTCTGACACCCCACGAGATTGTAGGCCGTGCCTTCCGCGTTCTCGGCACGAAGCTGGAGCAGCGCCCAGGGGCGGCGGCCCGTGCGCGGATCGGTGAAGCCCACGGGCTTGAGCGGCCCGAAGGTCAGCGTTTTTTCCCCTCTTTCGGCCAGGGCCTCCACGGGCATGCAGCCCTCGAAGTGTATTTCCCTTTCAAACTCGTGCGCGGGAACCTTTTCCGCCTCCAGCAGCGCATGGTAAAAGGCCTCGTATTCCGGCCTCGTCATGGGGCAGTTGAGGTAGTCCCCGCGCGAGAGGGCTTCGGAGGGAGCGTCGGGCGGCATGGCGGAAGCGCCTCCGGCCGGATGTTCCAGCGCGGCGGCCGCCTCGTCGGAGTACGCGGGAGGCGGGCCGTCATTGCCGTAGCGTGAACCGAAAAAGGCTATGGACATATCCACGGAGTCGGCGCTGACAATCGGCGCGATGGCGTCGTAGAAATACAGGCGGTCGCTTCCGGCGGCAGCCATGAGCGAAGCGGCGAGATCATCCGAGGCCAGCGGTCCGGCGGCCACAACCACGGTTTTTCCCTCCAGTTCCGGGGCGTCCAGAGAGGGAATTTTCCGGCGGATGAGCGTGATATGCGGGGAGTCCTCCACCATGCGGGTGATGCGCGCGGCGAATCTGTCCCGATCCACGGCCAGAGCCTTGCCCGCCGGGACGGAGCAATGATCCGCGGCGTCCATGACTGCGCTGCCGAGGTCGCGCATTTCCCGTTTGAGCAGGCCCACGCCGGAACCTTCCGCATCGTCCGAGCGGAAGGAGTTGGAACAGACCAGTTCCGCCAGCAGCGGCGACGCGTGGGCCGGGGATTTCATCTCCGGCTTCTGCTCGTAAAGGGTGCAGGGGACGCCGGAAGCGGCGAGGGCCAGTGCGCATTCGCAGCCGGCGAGACCGCCGCCGACAATGGCGACGGGAGGGAGTTCGGAGGTGGTCATGGTGCTTTCTCGCAGGGCGGGGCGGGCCGCCGGAAAGAAGGGGTTATGGGCCGGAGCGGGAAGCCGGGCGGCGGATTCGCGCAGCAGTCTTTCCAGCTCGTCCGCCGCTTCGGCCAGATCGGCGCGGGAACATTCCTTTCCGTCCGGGCCGCGCAGGGTCCAGCGCCCGGAGAACCAGAAGACGGTGACGCGTGCCGCCGCGCCCGCGGCGTCCGGGCGGGACAGCGTGAGCACGGCCCGTCTGCCTTCTTCCTTCGTCCGGTCTTCCTCCGGGGGCGCAATGTCCAGATGCGGGACGCCTCCCTCCGGGAACAGATCGCGGGCCACGGCCAGCAGCGGGGCCAGGGCTTCGGCGGGCGGCATGCGCAGATGGGAGCGCTGCAGTTCGGCGGTTTCCCGCTCGCTGCGGGCTTCCTCCGTGCTGAGGTAGGCGCTGAGTCCGGGCAGGGAGCGTCCGAAACGGCGGCCGGCCCACCATACCGCGGCAAGCAGCGCGAAGCAGAGCAGGAATATCTTTGTCATCCGCCCGAGTATAGGGGCGGGCGCGGCGGAATGCAAACGAAAGGCCGGCCGCGCGGTGCGCTTTCCGGCCCGGTGCGGGTTTTGCCTTGACAGGGGACAAGCCCTGTCCCTAAAACGTAAGAAAGAAGAAAAGGCGTTCCCCGCGTCCCGCGCCGGGAGGAGGGGAACATGCGTTGGCGGGGATCGGGGCTTGCCCCCGCGTGAAAACTCATATCAGGAGAGGATCATGTCCAATCTGGAAACTCAACGCACCTACGCCCTGGTGGGCACGGGCGGCTGCGGCAAAACTTCTCTGGCTGAAATGCTTCTCTTTCAGGCGGGCGTGATCAATCGCCTCGGCGCGATTGAGGAAGGAACCACTTCTCTTGATTATGAACCCGAGGAAACCAGGCGCCGCGGTTCCATACAGCCCGGCTTCGCCACCTTTGAATGGAACAGAAACCGGCATTACCTGGTGGACGTGCCCGGCGACAGCAATTTCTCCGGCGACATGGAGTACCTGCTTCAGGCCGTGGATGCGGCGGTGCTGACCATCGACGCAGTGGACGGCGTCCGCCCCCAGACCCGCAAGCTGTGGAGCCAGGTAAAGGCCGCCGGGCTGCCGAGCATCGTGTTTGTGACCAAGATGGATCGTGAGCGCGCGGATTTCGACATGGCCCTGAACGGGCTGACCTCTTCGCTGGGCATGAGGCCCGTCGTGTTCTACATGCCCATTCTCGAGGGCGAGAAGTTCGTCGGGCTGGTGGACGTGTTCGCGGGCAAGGCCCTGATGTTCGGGGAGAACGGCGCGACCACGGAAGCGGCCATTCCCGCCGATCTGGCCGACGAGGCCCAGTTGCTGCGTGATACCGCCGTGGAAAATATCGCGGAATCCGACGAAGACCTGATGAACAAGTACCTGGACGAGGGTTCGCTTTCTCCGGAGGAAATCGAGCTTGGCCTGCGCAAGGGCGTGCTGTCCGGAGAGGTTGTACCCGTGCTGGTGGGGTCTGCGCTGGACAACAAGGGCGGCCGTCGCCTGCTGAACACGATCGACAAGCTGTTCCCCTCGCCGCTGGATCGCCCGGCGTGGATCGGAGAGGACGGGACGGAACGCGCGTCCTCCCCGGACGAACCTGCGGCCTGTGTCGTGTTCAAGACGCTGAACGACGCGTTTTCCGGCCAGGTGAGCATGATCCGCGTGCTGTCCGGCACCATTTCCTCCGAAACGGCGCTCAGGAACATGCGTTCCGGCGAAACCGAGCGCCTGGGCAGTCTGCTCCATGTCTGCGGCAAGACGCAGACGGCCTGCAAGGATACACTCGGCCCCGGCGCCATTGTGGGCGTGGCCAAGCTGAAAACCACCCGCACGGGCGATACCCTGTGCGATGAAAAGGCGCCCTTTGTCCTGCCCATGCCCAAGCTGCCCGCGCAGCTCATCACCTTTGCCCTGGCTCCGCAGAACAAGGGGGACGAAGACAAGGTGTACGCGGCGGTGCTCAAGCTGCTGGATGAAGACGTCACCCTCCGGCTGGCCCGCGATGAGGAAACCGGGGATACGCTGCTGTCCGGCATGGGGCAGTTGCATATTGAAATTTCCGTGGAAAAGGCCAGGCGCCGCAGCAAGGTGGAAATTCTGCTCAAGACGCCCAAGGTGCCGTACCGTGAAACCGTAAAGGGCAAGGTGCAGGTGCAGGGCCGTCACAAGAAGCAGTCCGGCGGACGCGGACAGTTCGGCGACTGCTGGATTGAAATGGAAGGTCTGCCGCGCGGAGCGGGCTATGTGTACGAGGACGGCATCGTGGGCGGCGTGATCCCGCGCCAGTATATTCCGGCCATTGACAAGGGCATTCAGGAGAGCGCGGCGCGCGGATATCTTGCGGGCTACCCCGTGGTGGATTTCAGGGTGCGCGTGTACGACGGCTCCTATCATACCGTGGACTCCTCGGAAATGGCGTTCAAGGTGGCCGGCTCTCTGGCCTTCAAGGCCGCGCTGGAAAAGCTCAAGGTCGTGCTGCTGGAGCCTGTGGCTCTGGTGACGGTGTCCATTCCGGACAATTATATGGGCGATGTGATCGGTGACCTCTCCTCCCGCCGGGGCAAGGTGCTGGGTTCCGATTCCCAGGCCGGGATTACGGAAATCAAGGCGCATGTGCCCATGAGCGAAGTGCTCCGTTATGCCCCCGATCTGCGCAGCATGACCGGCGGCCAGGGTGTGTTCACCATGGAATTCGACCATTACGAGGAGGCTCCGCAACCTGTGGTCGACAAGGTCGTCGCCGAATATCAGGCGCACAAGGCGGCTGAATAGCGCCTTTCTTCAGAGCGTTTTGCTCTCGAAAATATCTGCCGGACAGGACCCTGTGTTCCTGCCCGCAGGTTTCACGCCGCCGTCGGAGCTATACGCCGCAAGTGAATTGCGGCGACACCGGAGAAGAGGGGGCGTCGCGGCTTCAGTCTCGCTTCGCTTGACTCCGGGAGCATTTTCAAAACGAAAATGTTCTAAACCTGGTTCTGTCATCAGGCTGGAAAGGGCCGTCCTCCGGGGGCGGCCCTTTCGCATGACGGAGCGGAGAGGAGTGTTCCGGCCTTTGCCCGCAGGCTGACCACGCTCTCCACATGCGGCGTCTGCGGGAACATGTCCACGGGCCGCACGGCGAGTATTTCGTATGCTGCCGCGTCTCCTCCGGCCAGCCGCGCCAGATCGCGGGCCAGTGTGGCCGGATTGCAGGAAATCAGCACAAGATGCCCGGGGCGGGCGCGCAGAATGGCCCGGGTGACCTGGTCATTCATGCCCGCGCGGGGCGGATCGCAGACCAGCAGATCGGGCGCGCCAAAGCGGCGGAAGTATTCTCCCAGGCGCGCGGCGTCGGCGCATTCAAAGCGGGCCTGCGGAAAACGCTTCGCGTTTTTCCGCGCCAGCGTCACGGCAGGGGCGACGCTCTCCAGCCCGAGCACCCGCTCGAAATAGGGCGCCATGGTCAGAGCCAGTCCGCCCACGCCGCAGTAAAGATCCCAGCAGGAAGGCAGTCTGCCTTCTCCGGCTTTCCACACTCCGCCGGAGGCGCGCGCTTCCGTTCCGGCAAGGGCTTCCAGCGCCATGAGCAGGGCCTCTCCGTAGAGTTTCGAGGCTGTGGCGGGGTTGATCTGAAAAAAGGAGGCATGGCCGAGTTGAAGCCGGAGCGGAGCATCATGTCCGCCCGGGGTACGGGGAAGTTCCAGCGTTTCCGTCAGTTCAGCCTGTCCTGTGTGAAAGCGGGTGCGCTCTCCGTAGGCGACATCGGTTTTCGCGCGGCGTTCGCTGTGCGCGAAGCCGTCAGCGACGCCCGAGGCGACAAGTTCTTCTCCCATGCAGCGGAGGCGCGCGGCATCGGAATCAGGGGCGGGAGCGGCGATCAGTTCAACCAGCAGCGCGCCTCCCGCTTCGCGCAGAACGGCATGGCGCAGCAGTCCGTTCCTTCCGTCCCAGGCTGTCAGGCCGGAACGGAGCGCCGCTTCCCGCAGCGCGGCAAAGGCCCGCATCATGCGCGGCGAAGCCAGCAGGCAGGCGGAAATCTCCACCACCTCGCGGGAGCTGCGCCGCCGCAGCCCCAGGCGGGGCAGGCCGTTTGCGCCGGGGGCAAAGGCAAATTCCATCTTGTTGCGGAAACCCCATTCCGATGAGGAGGGAATGATGGGGCGGAAAACAGCCTGCGGGAGCCGCAGCCTGCCGATGCGGGTCAGGGCGTCCGCAAGCAGACGCTCTTTCCATGCCAGTTGAACGGCGTAGGGCAGAGCCTGCCAGGGGCAGCCTCCGCAGTCTTCCGCATGGAGGCAGGGCGCGGGGCGTTCGCCGCCCATGCCGTCCGGCACGGGCGCGAGTACGCGCACAAGTTCCGCTTCCAGCATGCGTTTGCCGCTTTCCGCGCGCCGCGGGCCGAGACGGGCCAGCACGCGCTGGCCGGGCAGCCCCCCCCGCACGAAGACGACAGGTTCTCCCTCGCGGCGGGCCACGCAGCGTCCGTCATGGGAAAGGCCGGTGAGGTGCAGTTCCAGATATTCGTCTTGTTGCGGAAAAGATGATGCTGTCATGCCGCGCATGTTTCAATCCACAGTCGCCCCGTCCGCCGGCTGGACGGTGGCCGTGCGGACTGCCCTTCTCCGAAGGGAGAGATGAAGGAAAAAAGACTTCATCGGCTTCCCCTTTTTGTCAAGTTCATGTTTCCCCCTGAGGGGGAAGGTTTCAGACCGCAGAGCATTTTCGATTTGAAAATGCTCCCGGAGTCGAGCGGAGCGAGACTGAAGCCGCGACGCTCCCCCTTCTCCGGTGTCGCTGCAATTCACTTGCGGCGCACAGCTCCGATGGAGGCGTGAAACCTGCGGGCCGGAACACAGGGTTTTGGCTGACAGATATTTTCAAATGCTATACGCCCTGTGACCGGAAAAAACGTGCGCGTCGGGTGTATTGCCGCGTTCCCGGCCGCGTCCGTCTTGACTTTTGCCGCAGCGCCGGTGCATAGTGATAAGGCAACCCTTTGCCGTTCCCCTGCTCTCTGGATGCGGCGGGTGCAAGTCTTAGCCAAGGAGCGCGCCATGTTTTCCCATCTGATTGAAAGTGCCATGCATTCCACCCCGCAGGGATTTGTGGGCGTGGGCCTGATTTTCGTCTATTTCGTCATCATGATGTGCGCCATCGTGTACCGCATCAGAAAGGGCGATCATATGCAGCATTAGAGCATTTCGCCTATGAACTGCTCTCCTTCAGTCAAGCAGGGCGAGACTGAAGCCGCGACGCCGTAATAGCCGCAATTCACTTGAGGCGTATAGCTCCGGCTTCCATATCCGGTTTCAGGCATGTTTCAATCCACAGTCGCCCCATCCGCCGACTGACTGAAGCAGCCGACGGAGAGGGGGCATGCGGATTGCCCCTCCCTGAAGGGAGGGGTGCGGAAAAAGATTTCATCGGCTTCGCCGTCTTTTCAACTGCTCTTTTCCCCCTGAAGGGGGAGGTCTCAAACCACAAAGGCATTTTTGATGAAGCCTGCGGATCGGAAGCGCGGGATGTGCAGGCAGATACGTTCAACAGCACAAGGCCCGGATTTTCCGTTCTTGCACGAGATACGGCCATTCCCCGCGGCTGAAGTTTTTCTTCGCCACGGGGATTTTGTTCAGAGCCATGTTTCAGCGTCTTCCCGCGCCAGGCGGTACAGAACGTGACGCTGCAGGGGATGGGCGTCGGGCAGGGAAGGATGATCGAAGTCGTCGCCCGAATCGTGCGTCATGCCCAGCCTGATCATAAGCCGCCGGGAAGGCGTATTGGCAACGGCGGTAAAGGAAACGATTTCCTCCAGCCCGAGTTCATGAAAGCCGAAGGCAAGGCTGGCCCGCGCAGCTTCGCAGGCCAGTCCCCTGCCCCAGAATTCCGGCAGGAAGCGCCAGCCGATTTCCACCGGCGGGTGGGTGGAATACGCCGGAAAGGGCGCGGCAAAGCGAACCCTCAGCAGCCCCGCGAATCCTGCAAAACGCGGTCTGTTTTCCCGGGAGCCTTCTTCGTCAAGGACTTCCGCCGGCCATACCCCGAAGCCCTCTTCCTTCTGGTGAAGCATGAAGCGTTCCAGCAGCGCGTCGCTGGCTCTGGCCGACAGCGGCGCGGGAAAGAAGCGCATGACGCGCGGATCGCTGTTGAGGCGGCGAAAATCGCTCCGATCCGCCTCGTTCCAGAGGCGGAGCCGGAGCCTGCGGAAGGGGGCGGGAAAGCATGCGCCTCCTGCGGCGGAAAATCTGTTTGCGGCGATGTCGTACATGCGGACAGGATAGAATCGTCTTTCCGTCTTCGCAACCGGCAAAGGCCTCTGAGCGCGGATTTCAGTTCACTCGCCTGAATGCCAGCCGGGCTTCAAGGCTGATGATGTCGTCCACCTTGTGCATGCCGAGGCAGCGGAAGAATTTTGACGAGCCGTACAGTACGCCCCAGCGGGTACGGTCAAGATCGGCGCGCAGGGTGAGGACAAGACCGTCTCCATCCCGGCGGAGTATGGCGGGAATGTCCACCCGCTCAGACCTGCCCCGGATGACCGCTTCGCCCCGGATCAGGTGATCGGGCACTCCGGAGCTTTCCCGGCGCAGGGTGTCGGGCAGGGGATAGAGACGGGAGATGCGCAGCCGGGCTTCCGGGTACAGGGCGCTGTGGAAGAAATCCTCCGAAGCCAGGTGGGCCAGAAGCACGCGCTGCCAGGGGCTGCCCGCGAGGTCTTCGTCCGCGATGCTGCCCATGTCCGCGATGATTTCCCCTTCGCCCTCCGGCCCGTTCCGGCCGCGTTCCATGCGCAGATACCCGGACTTGAGAAAGAGATGCCCGTAATGGCTGGAATGGGCATTGCGGCCCGTCCAGCGGATATCTCCCTCCAGAGGCTGGAGTTCGTATTCTCCTTCCGGCGGGGCGGGGTTCTTTTCCAGCGGAGCGCAGGGGTCTTCCCCCTCCAGGGGAAGACCGGCCATGCGCCATGTGTTCAGACCGCCCGGCCACATGCGCACGTTCCGGTATCCGAGTCCCAGCAGCTTCGCGGTGGCCACGGCGGCGTCCAGCGACGCTCCCGCGCCGTAGACCATGATCGGGGTTTCGGGATCAGGCGCCAGTTTCTCCATATGTTCGGAAAAGGCTGTTTCAAAGACGCAGGCCTGGCGTGAGCCGGGGATATGCATCCTTGTGTGATGTTCGGGAGGGAGGACATTGAGGAGCAGGCCGTTGGGGAAATCGGAGAGAAAGCTTTTGACTTCCTCCAGTACGGCAAGCCTGCGCGGGCGGCGGCCGGCGTCGTGAGGGCGTGTGATCATGAAGGCTCCTGAAGATGGGAATCTCTCTGACGGCAGGGAAAGGACATGGACCGAATATCGCCTGCGCGACATGAATATGCAATGATAGAGAGTTTTCGCCTTGAAAGTCCCGGGGAGGAAGCCGGAACCTCTTGCAAGAATCCGCTGCTCGGGTATGTTTTTCCCATGCCGGAAGAAAGCGTTGCCGATTATCTCAAGGCCCTGTTCGCCAACAGGACGTTCGCCCGTCAGATCACGGGGCACCGCGTGCTGGAGGGGAGTGACGCCGTCCATGCCGAAAACAGGCGGCCCTGGTCGCATGCGGTGCGAATGCTGCTCGATCGGGCGGGAATCCGGCTGTATTCACATCAGGCCGAGGCCACGGACCATATCCGCGCGGGGCGGGACGTCATCGTCACCACGCCCACGGCCAGCGGCAAGACTCTGGTGTATAACCTCCCCGTGCTGGAGCGCTTCGCGCAGGACCCGGATGCCCGCGCCCTGTATATTTTTCCGCTCAAGGCGCTGGCTCAGGATCAGAAGGCGGCCTTCGAGCGCCTGTGTCTGCCCTGGCCGGAAGACGCCCGCCCCCGCGCCGCCCTTTACGACGGCGACGTAAGCGATCATTTCCGCCGCAAGATACGCGCCAATCCGCCCACCGCGCTGATCACCAATCCGGAGATGCTGCATCTTGCCATTCTCCCCCATCATGCGAACTGGACGACCTTTCTCGCCTCGCTGGCCTTTGTGGTCATTGACGAGGCGCACAGCTACCGGGGCGTATCGGGCAGTCACATGGCCCTGCTGCTGCGGCGTCTGGCCCGCATCTGCGGGCGCTATAACGCCCGGCCCGTGCATGTGCTGTGTACGGCCACGGTGGGCAATCCGGAGGAACTGGGCACGGCTCTGATCGGGCGGCCCGTGCATGCCGTCACCGAGTCCGGCGCGCCGCGGGGCAAACGGCATGTTGTGTTCATCGACCCGGAGGAAAGCCCGGCTTCCGCCGCCATCCAGCTCCTTCAGGCGGCGCTGGCCCGCAACCTCCGCACCATTGTCTACTGCCGTTCGCGCCGCATGACCGAGCTTGTCGGCATGTGGGCGGGTAGCCGTGCCGGGCGCTGGAGTTCCCGCATCAGCGCCTACCGCGCGGGCTTTCTGCCCGAGGAACGGAGGGAGATCGAATCCCGCATGGCTTCGGGCGAACTGCTGGCCGTGATCAGTACCAGCGCGCTGGAACTGGGCATCGATATCGGCAACCTGGACTTGTGCATTCTGGTGGGATATCCCGGCACGATCATGTCCACGCTTCAGCGGGGAGGCCGTGTGGGCCGCAAGGGACAGGAGTCCGCCGTGATTCTGCTGGCAGGAGAGGATGCCCTGGATCAGTTTTTCATCCATCACCCCGACGAGTTTTTCAGCCGCCCGCCGGAAAAGGCCGTGCTCAACCCGGAGAATGAGGTATTGCTGGTCAGGCATCTGGAGTGTGCGGCGGCGGAATCTCCTCTGCGGCGGGGAGAGGAGCTGATCCGCGGAGAGACCGCCCGGCGGGCCGTGCATGAACTGGAGAGCAGGGCGCTGCTCCTGCGCAGCGCGGATGGAGAGAGCTGGCTTGCCGCGCGCAGGCGCCCCCACCGTGATGTGGAACTGCGCGGCGGAGGCGCATCCTTCCAGATCGTCGATCCGGCGGGAGAAGTCATCGGCAGCGTGGACACCCATCAGGCCCTGCGGGAAACGCATCCCGGCGCGGTGTATCTGCACAGGGGACGCTCCTATGTGATTAAAGAGCTGGATTTCGGGGCGCGCCGCGTGCGCGCCGTGCCGGAGGAAGTGAAGTGGCATACCCGCGTGCGCAGTTCCAAGAGTACGGAAATCCTCTCTGTGGATGAAATTTCCCGTGTATTTGCCGCTCCCGCGGCGCGGGGCCGCCTGCGCGTCACAGAACATATCACCGGGTATGAGCGCCGCCTGAACGGAACCTTGCGCGTTCTGGATATCCAGCCTCTTGATCTGCCGCCCCAGATATTTGAAACCGAGGGCCTGTGGTTTGTCATTCCCGAGCGTTTCCGCAGCCGCGTGGAGGATGAACTCATGCATTTCATGGGGGCCATCCATGCGCTGGAGCATGTGTCCATCGGCCTGATGCCGCTGCTGGTGCTGGCCGACCGCAACGACTTCGGCGGCATATCCACCCCCATGCATCCCCAGCTCGGCGCGTCCGCCGTGTTCATTTATGACGGACTGCCCGGCGGGGCCGGTCTGACGCGCGGGGCGTTCCCTCTGCTGGAACGGTTGTTCGAGGCCGACCGGGACACCCTGGCGTCCTGCCCCTGCGAGGCGGGCTGCCCGTCCTGCACGCATTCTCCCAAGTGCGGATCGGGAAACCGCCCCATCGACAAGGCAGGAGCGCTGTTTCTCATTTCTTCATTAATAAGCGGCGAATATGCCCCTGCGGACGATGATCTCCTGAAGGTGGAGCCGGCCGCGGAAGGAAGCTCTCCCGACAGGGAAGAGGACGCATTCGCCACGGAAGGAAGCGGCCCGCGGGAAAGGAGGGAAAGTCCCCGGCGGATCGCGGAGGACACCGCGGGAGGGGCGGCCGGGGGGCGTCTTGAAATGCCGCGGCTCAGCATGGAGGAAGGACGGGAGAGCGCGGGATCGGGCAAGGAGGGCCGGGAAGGTGGTTGCTCTGCCGTGCCGCAGCGGAAAGGTCCGGTGATGGTATTTGACGTGGAAACCCGGCGTTCGGCGGCGGAAGTGGGCGGCTGGCATCGGGCCGACCGCATGGGCGTGAGCGTGGCCGTGCTCTGGGACGGAGAGGCGTACAGGCACTTCCGGCAGGAGGAACTGGGCGTCATGCTCGGCCTGATGCGCCGGGCGGGACTGGTAATCGGCTTCAACAGCCTGCGTTTTGACTACAAGGTGCTTCAGCCCTTTGCCGACTTCGATCTGCATGAACTGCCCAGCCTCGATTTGCTCATGGAGGTCAGGAACCGCCTGAACTATCGGGTATCGCTGGACAACCTCGGCCGGGCCACGCTGGGCGTTCCCAAGACGGCCGACGGTCTGAAGGCGCTCCAGTGGTGGAAGGAAGGGCGGATCGATCTCATCGGCGCGTATTGCGAGGCGGATGTGGACATCACGCGCAGACTGTACGAGTTCGGCCGGGCGGAAGGGCATGTGCTGTTCACCAGCAGGGCCGGGCAGCGGGTGCGCATTCCCGTGGAATGGTAGAACGTCCGGCGAATCGGAAATCCCGGCTGCGGAACATGGGCAGGCGGCCGGGCAGCGTTCGGTCCTTGCTTGACCGGAGGGCTGCAAGGCCCGTATAGTGACGGAACATTTTCTGGAGGTTGCCATGTTTGGAATAGGCATGCAGGAACTTTTGATTATTCTGGTGCTGGTACTGGTCATTTTCGGCGCGAAGCGCCTGCCCGAAATCGGGGGGGGGCTGGGCCGCGCCATCCGCAATTTCCGGCAGGCCTCTTCCGAGCCGGACGAAATTGATGTCACCCCCAAGGGCAGGAAGACGGATGACGAGAAAAAGGACGCCTGATCCGTCCCTTTTCCTGTCCGTGCAGGGGATGCGCTCCGGCACTTCCCCTCTTTCCGCGCATATATGAACGCCGTCATGTCGATGGCCGCCACGGAGGCGCCTCATGATTGTCGAGCAGATATCCATTTTTCTTGAAAACAAGACCGGCCGTCTTGTGGAAGTGACCAAGGCGCTTGCCGATGCCGGAGTCAACATCCGCGCCCTTTCTCTTGCCGATACCTCGGATTTCGGTATTCTTCGCCTTATCGTGGACAATACCGAAAAGGCCAGGCTCGTCCTCAAGGAACACGGACTGACCGTGGGCAGCACCAGTGTGGTGGCCGTTGAGGTGGACGACACGCCCGGCGGGCTGGACCACATCCTGCGCGTACTTTCCGGTGCGGGAATCAATGTCGAATACATGTATGCCTTTGTGCAGCGTTCCAGCGAGAACGCCACGCTCATTTTCCGCTTTGATCGCACGGAACAGGCGCTGGATGTGCTCAGGCAGCATCATATTCCGGTGCTTTCCTCCGAAATGATCTGCCGCTGAACGCGGCGCAGGAATGGAGAACTCCCCGCGGGCCGTCAGGCTGCGGGGCTGCCATATCTGCCTGGATACCTGCGGTGTGTGCGGGCTCTCCCGGTGCGTCGCCAGGTTCCCGCGGAGCCTCAATGAGAAGGAAAACTCCTGGAGCATTTCGCTTATGAAGTGCTCTCCTCCAGTCGAGCAGGGCGAGACTGAAGCCGCGTCGCCCCCCTTCCCCGGTGTCGCCGCAATTCACCTGCGGCGTAAAGCTCCGGCGGCGTGAAACCTGCGGGTCAGAACACAGTGTCTGGCCGGCAGATATTTTCAAGAGCAAAACGCTCTAGAGCTCTCCAGCGATGAGCGGCGAGTTTCGCCGCAGCGCCCCGGTCAGCACCAGCAGGCCGGATATGCCCATGCCCCAGTAACCGAATACGGGGTTTCCGGTTATGGCGGCGCTCAGTCCCAGTACTCCTCCGCAGGCCACGGCCAGTACGGAGATGCCGGGCGCGGGTCTGCGTCCGGCGGGCAGGAGCATGCCGCAGAATACCGGAGCGACCACGCCGCTGACGTAAATATCGTTGGCCATGAGCAGGAGATCAAGAATGCCGTGCCCGCGCGCGGCCAGCATGCAGGCGGCAAGGCCGAGCAGCAGCGTGGCCGCGCGGCAGAGGCCGACGCCTCCCCTTGCGCGCGGGGGCAGAAGGTCATTGCACAATACGGTGGAAGCCGTGATCAGGCAGGAATCCGCCGAGGAGAGCACGGCGCTGAGCAGAGCCAGCAGCAGAACAAGCGAGGCCCAGGCGGGCATGCGTTCCAGGGCGGAAGTCAGCACGGCATCCGGCGCGCAGTCCGGCGGCACAAATCCCCGGCAGGCAAGGCCGATTGCCGTGATGAGCACGGCGCAGAGCAGCAGTCCGGCCACGCCGATGCGGCAGCCCGTCACCGCACTGCGGGTATCCCTGGCGCTGAGGATACGCCCGAAGAGCATGGGGCAGACCACATAACTGCCGCCGATCACGGCCATGAAATAGCCGAGACGGGCCGGAGGAAAGGATTCATTGACCAGTTCGAGCGGCACGGTCCGCAGCGCCGGAGGCTCCCGGAAAAGCAGGAAGGCGCAGGCCGTGGCCAGCCCGGCCAGCAACATGGCGAATTGCGGCACGTCACTGCGGATGACTGCGGCCTGCCCGCCCAGCAGGGCATAGAGGACAATAAGCCCCGCCCCCGCGATAAGCGCGGTTTCGGGCGCAAGCCCGGTCAGGGAGGAGGTGAGTCTGCCCATGGCCGTAAACTGTGCGGCCAGAATGGCCAGCCAGGCGGGCACGATGACTGCGGCGACCAGCCTGCGGGGAGAAAGGATCGGGCGGGGAAGAGACGCTGTACTCTCACGGCCCAGAAAGGCGTCGACCATTTCCGGCATGGTATGCGCGCCGCTTTCCCGCACTTTCTTTGCCAGAAACAGGGTCAGGACAAACAGTCCGCACGCCCCGCCGCCCAGCCACCAGAATGCGGGTGTTCCCGCCTGCCAGGCCAGCCCGGCCATACCCAGCGTGGCGGAACCGCCCACGCAGGAGGCAATGATGGAGATGCCCACCTGCCACGGCCCGGAGGCCCGGCTGTTGACGAAAAAGGCGTCGCGCCCGCTTTTCGCGCGGGATTCGCGCAGAGCCTCCAGCAGCCCCATGCCCAGCAGCAACGCGGCATAAACAAGAAAAAACGTCACAGGTGCACTCCTTGTTCAAAGGCCAGGCGCACGGCGCCGGTCAGCAGATCCGCATCCCCGTCTTCCGTGACGAAGGGCGGCATGACGTACACCGTGCGGCTGAAGGGGCGAATCCATACACCCTGCCGCACGAAGAAATCCTGCATTTTTTCCGTATTCACAGGGAGTTCCGTTTCCACCACGCCGATGGCTCCCAGCACACGCACGTCGCTTACCCCGTGCATGTTCCGGCAAGGAGCCAGTCCCTGGGCAAGGCGGCGCTCCAGCCGGACGACATGTTCCCGCCAGGGAAAAGCCTGCAGGGCGTCCACAGCGGCGCAGGCCACGGCGCAGGCCAGCGGGTTGCCCATGAAGGTCGGGCCGTGCATGAACGCGCCGGGCATGCCTCCGGCTTTGGGGCGGGAAACGGCGTCCGCCACGCGTTCGCTCGCCAACACGGCGGAAAGAGTCATGGTTCCGCCGGTCAGAGCCTTGCCCAGACACATGATGTCCGGGGAGATTGCCGCCCATTCCGAGGCGAAGAGGCGTCCCGTGCGCCCGAAGCCGGTGGCGATTTCATCCGCGACGAGCAGAATGTCCAGCTCATCGCACAGGGAGCGCAGGCGGCGCAGGTAGTCGGGATGGTAGAACCACATCCCCCCCGCTCCCTGGACAATGGGCTCGACGATGACGGCGGCCAGGGTTGCGGCTTCGCGCCGCAGGGTATGCTCCGTTTCCGTAAAACCTGCCGGATCAAAGACTTGATCGAAGCGGCAGGATGGGCGCTCCAGAAAGAGCTGGCGCGGCAGAATGCCGGAAAACAGGTGATGCATGCCGGTAACGGGATCACAGACGGACATGGCTCCGCAGGTATCGCCGTGGTAGGCCCCGCGCAGGGCGGCCAGACGGGTTTTGCCCGGCTTTCCCCGGGCCTGCCAGTATTGCAGGGTCATTTTGAGCGCGGCCTCCACAGCCACGGACCCGGAATCCGCGAAAAAGACCTTGTCCAGTCCGGCAGGCGCCAGTGCGAGGAGCTTTTCTGCCAGCGTCACGGCCGGCTGGTGGGTCAGACCGCCGAACATGACATGCGGCATGCGCGCGGCCTGCTCCGTCAGAGCGCGGGTCAGTTCCGGGTGGCGGTAGCCCAGGGCGGCGCACCACCAGGAGGACATGCCGTCCACCACTTCACGTCCGTCTCTCAGCCGGATACGCACGCCTGAGGTGGAGACGGCCTCCCATACCTTCGGACCCGGAGCGGCGGGCGCATAGGGGTGCCAGACATGATCCCGGTCAAAGGCCAGAAGAGCATCCGCCGCAGGATTCTGTTCCGATATTTTTTCGGCACAGGAGGAGAGCGCATGGCGCGCGGCGGCGCGCAGCAGGGCTGAAAGCCGCGCCCACGCGCTTTCCCGTTCCCCGCAGGACGGAGCGTCCAGCCCGGGCAGAAAGGGCAGATCCGCCAGCAGGGGAAAACCTCGTTCCGCGCCCTTGCGGGCCAGCACGGCGGCGTTGTCCGCCAGCAGGCACGTTTCTTCCGGGCGATCGGGCCTGGTGCGGCACAGGATCATGCCCGTCCCGCGCAGGCCCCGCGCGGCCAGCGCGTCCAATGTGAGCAGCGCGTGATTGATACAGCCCAGCTTGTTGCCCACCACCAGCAGCACGGGAAAATCCAGCGCGGCCATGAGGTCGAGCATATCTTCCTCGTCATTGAGGGGCACATGCACGCCCCCCGCCCCCTCAATGAGCGTGAAGTTTGCCTTGCAGGCCTCTGTACGGCAGGCCAGGGCGAGTTCCCGCGCATCCAGATGTTCTCCGGCTTTCCGCGCGGCGAGATGAGGGGAGCAGGCCGGGTGGAAACAGCGCAGCGCCGAAGCGCGGGGCTGTGCTGCCTCAGGAAGAGACAAGCCGCGCAAAGCCTCGATACAGCGTTTTACATCCGGCGCGGCGGGATTGCCGTCCTCTCCCGGCTCACAGCCGGTCTGCACGGGCTTGATCGCCCGCGCTTCAAAACGGTTTTCCGGATCGCTTTCCAGCCCGTATTCCAGCAGGGCGCGCAGCAGAGCCGCCGTGACCACGGTTTTTCCCGCATCGGTGTCCGTGCCGGTGATGACGCAGCCGCGCGGAGCGGCCCCGGCCGGGGTCATGAGCGGGCCCCGATGTTTTCCGCAGCGCGCAGACCGAGAGCGGCCAGCATGGCGTGATCTTCCGCAAAAGCGCGGCCCGTGGTGGTCAGGTAGTCTCCGGTCATGATCATGCCGGCCCCGGCGGCGAATACCCAGGATTGCCACTGGCCCAGCGCATGTTCCCGCCCTCCGCAGATGACGATCTCCCTGCCGGGATTCAGCAGGCGCATCAGCGCGATGCAGCGCAGAGCCTCCGCCGGAGGAAGAGGGGGCGTCCCCTCCAGAGGGGTTCCGGGAATGGCCTTCAGAAAGTTGATCGGCAGGGAATCCACGCCCTCCGCCGCCAGGGTCAGGCCCAGTTCCACGCGCTGTTCCCAGCTTTCGCCCAGACCGAAAATGCCGCAGCTGCAAACTTCCAGCCCGGCGCGGCGCGCGGCGCGCAGGCTCAGGATATCTTCCTCATAGTCATGGGTGGAGCAGATGGTGTCAAAATGGCTGGCCGCCGTTTCCAGATTGTGATGATACCGGGTGAAACCGGCCTCTTTCAGACGGCGTCCCCGTTCTTCCGTCAGCATGCCCAGCGAACCGCACAGGCGGATATCCACATTGCGGAGGATGCGTTCCGCCGCCGCGCAAAGACTGTCGAGCTCGCGCTCGTCGAGCGCCGTGCCGCTGGTGACGATGCCGAAGCGGGAAACTCCGGCGCGAGCCAGTTCTTCGGCCCGGCGCAGCAATTCATCCTCGCTCATGAGCGGGTACACGGGCGCATTGCCGCGATGATGCGCGGATTGAGCGCAGAAGGCGCAGTTTTCCGGGCAATGCCCGGATTTGGCGTTGACGATGCCGCAGCTCGCGCCCGCATCCGGGCCGAACGCCGCCCGTGCGGCGGAGGCAGCGGCCAGAATGTCGAGGTTGTCCTGTTCGGGCAGGAGGGCCAGGGTGACGGCCTCCGCCGCGTTCAGCAGGGGAAGCCGCCCGGTCGCAATGCGGTTCAGGATGGTGTGGAGAAGCGTGTGCATGAAGGGCCTTTCTTTGTGGGAGAATTTTGCGGGGAGGGGCGGAAAAGAAATTTGGACAAGCGCAGTCTCCCGGTTTAAACTGCCGGAAGGATATTGCGGTCTGATCGCTATCAGGGGTTGCCTTTAAATGTCAACTTAATTTTTTCAAAATAAGGTTTACAATATGTCCGATACTCTGTCCTGCGCGCAGTCCGGCCCTGCGGACGCATCTACCAGGGATCGCATTCTGGCGCTGCTGCGCGAGGCCGCTTCCGGAACGGGAGAAGGCTGGCGTTCCGGCGAGGAAATTTCCGCCCTGCTCGGCCTGAGCCGGGCCGCCGTGAGCAAGCATGTGCGGACGCTGCGCGGACGCGGTTTTCTCATTGATGCGGTTCCGCGCCGGGGGTACAGGCTGCTTGCGGAAAGCGGGGACTTTTCTGCGGAGGCCGTGATGTCCGGCCTGCGTTCCCGTCTGCTCGGACAAGGGGACTGGATTTGGCTGGAGGAGACGGATACCACCAACAACGTGGCCGCGCGGGCGGCAATGGACGGTGCGGAGGAAGGGAGCGTCGTCGTCGCGGGCAGGCAGTCTTCGGGCAAGGGCCGCAAGGGCCGCTCCTGGTTTTCCGCGCCCCGCAGTCTGGCGTTTACGATTGTTCTGCGACCCTCCCGCGCGGGTGCGGCGGAGGTGACGCATATGGCCCTGAGGGCAGTATGCGATGCGGTATGCGAGATTACGGGCCTGGAGCCGGAGCTCAAGGAACCCAACGATGTGCTGCTGGACGGGCGCAAGATCTGCGGCGTGCTTGCGGAAAGCGGACACCGGGCGGACGAGCTGGAATGGATGGTCATCGGCATCGGCGTCAACGTGAACGCCCGGGCGGAGGATTTTGCCCCGGAAATCCGTGACCGGGCGGGTTCGCTGCTGATTTCGTCAGGGCGGGCAGTGGATCGCGCAAGGCTGCTGCGGCGTATTCTGGAACGCCTGGATGATTGCTATCTTGCGGCGGAGGGGCGGCTTGTGCCGACCCTTGAATGAGGATAAGTCGGGGCTTCGCCCCATCCCCTGCCGGGGGAGAGAATCTCCCCCGGCCCCTCATAATTATATCGTGTTATGTCTGGAGGAGATGCAGGACGTACTGCACCCGCATTGCCCGTCACCTGCCCGAAGGGAGACAGGGAGTGTATTGGAGCCGATTTATTCTCAGAATAAATCGGCTCCAATACATAAGGGAAAACGCTATGCCGGCAGCCCGGCGCGTTCAGCCATACGTACCCCTATTGCGAAGGCGTGCCGCAGAACTTCGGGAAAATGCTCTTCCCGATGCCGCTTTTTATCCGTTTCGGAAAAACGTTCCGCCATGTATTTGGAATAGTCATCAAATTGCACTGTATTGCAGACGGACAGGATTTCCGGCCCGGAAAAGATCCGGGCGACAAAAGTTTCCATGGGGGAGAGGAGCGCCGGAAGCTTGAATCCTGCCATGTCCGTTTCCGTGATGTTCATGGTATAGACAAAGGCCGTGGGCATGCGCTTCGGCGCAAGGGAAGAATAGGCCGCATCGTAGACGATAAAGGGGAAAAGCAGGCGTTCCAGCAGTGCCCGCAACGCCCCGCTCACACCCATGAAGTAGATCGGACTGCCGAAGATGATGCCGTCCGCATCAGCCAGCTTTTCCAGAAGAGGGGGCAGGCCGTCCCGCACAGCGCAGCGGCCGTACGAGGCTCCGCCTTTTCGCTTGCAGGCAAAGCAGCTGCGGCATCCGGTGAAGTCAAGATCGTACAGATGAACAAGTTCTGTCCCCGCGGCGGGAAGCAGGCTGTGCACACCTTCCAGCGCTTTTTTCAGGACTTCGGCCGTGTTGCCCTTCTTGCGCGGACTGCCATTAATCGCGTAAAAATTCATGTCTGATGCTCCTTGCAGATCGGAATGTTTCAATCCGATGAAAAAAGTCCGGGTCAGGCATATCTATTCTCCCGGATGGAGCAAAAGACAAGTACGCAGTTTTTTCTGTCCTGAAATGGAGAGGTAAGCCTTCTGCTTGAGCGGCAACCTTGATGGAGGACTTGGTGGATATGGAGAATCTTGGTTACAGCCTTCGTTTGCCGGAAGGCAATATTTACGATGCTCCCTGTCCGCTCTTGCGCACGCTTTCCGTCATCGGCGGCAAATGGAAGTTACCCTTGCTTTGGCATATCGCGGACTATACCGAAGCGGGGAGCGGAGTGCGTTACAATGCTCTGAAACGAGCCGTACACGGGATTACCAACACCATGCTGAACAAGTGCCTGGCCGAACTTGAGCGGGACGGCCTGATTCTCCGGGAAGAACAGGGAAAAAGGCCTCTGCATGTGGAATATCGCCTGACCGAACGTGGCCGGGCTCTCCTGCCTGCCCTGCGGGAACTGTATGTATGGGGGCAGGGGCTGCCGGAAAAGACGTCAGGGGAGTGAACCGGAAGCCGACATTGTTTTTGGGCGTTTTGTTATTGAAAATATCTGCCGGCCAGGATCCCATGTTCCGGCCCGCAGTTTCCACGCCGTCGCGCGGCTTCAGTCTCGCCCCGCTCGACTGAAGGAGAGCATTTCATAAGCAAAATGCTCCAGGGCGTTTTGCTGTTGGTATCCGTAGGCCCCCGCGGTTTTCAGGTATTCCGCCGGAAGCTGACGCGGACGACAAGGCCCCCGTCCGGGGCATTTTCCAGAGTGACATCCCCTCCGTGCTGGCGGGCCATGGTCCGCACGATGGCCAGGCCCAGCCCGTTGCCGCCGGTGTTCCTGTTGCGGGAAGGCTCCAGACGGTAGAAAGGCTGGAAGACCTTTTCCTGCTGCTCTTCGGGAATGCCGGGGCCGTGATCCCGGATGATGACCGTAAGCCTGTCGGGTCTGTCTTCCACGTCCATTTCCACACGGGCGGGGGAGCCGTCCGCTCCGCCGTAGCGCACGGCGTTGTCCAGCACGTTGTCAAGGCAGCGTTTGACGCTCAGCGGTCTTGCCCGCAGCGGAGCGAGATTCTCCAGCTTGGCCGGGTCAACGATGCGCACGTTCTGTCCCATGTCCTGCCTGTCTTCCTCCAGACTTTCCAGCAGAGCGGCCATGTCCAGGGGGGCCTGTTCCTCGGAGGAGGAACCTCTCGCCAGATCGATGGTGGTATCCATGAGCCGCTGGAGTTCGTTCATGTCCTTCTGGAGGGGAAGGCGCGCCTCCTCGTCCAGACTCTCCACCCGGAGGCGCATGCGGGTGAGCGGGGTGCGCAGATCGTGGGAAACCGCCGCCAGGGTGCTCTCGCGATCGGCGATGAAATCCCGGATGCGGCGCTGCATGCGGTTGAAGGCTCTGGTGGCCTCGCGCACCTCGCGCGGGCCGCATTCCTCCAGCGGCGGCGTGCCGGGAAGATCCCGGCCCAGCTTGTCCGCCGCGTCGGCCAGACGGCGCAGGGGACGGGCGATGAGCCAGAACGCCAGAATGCTGATGGCCACAAAGAACAGTTCCACCAGAATGATGCCGCTGATGGGAAAACTCGGAACAGAGGGCAGATGGGGGATTTCATCCTCGAAGAGAACCCATGTGCCGTCCTCGAGCGGCATGGCGGCCGTCAGGAGGCAGGCTGTTCCGTTGCGGGGCGGTTTCATGCGCAGGGTACGGTAGAGGGATGCCTTCATGCTTTCCAGCGCCGTGGGCATCTTGAGTTCGTGTACGGTCGCCAGGGCGGGGCCGTCGGGCATCGTATCAAGTTCACCCTCGCGGCGCAGGCGGGCGCGCGGCGGGTTGCGGGTTTCCTCCAACTGCAGATTGATATAGGTGCGCAGAAGCCGGCTTGCCTGATCCCTGAAATCTGAGGGCGGAGCGGGCAGTTCCGGCTGACCGGGCAGCAATATCCCGCGCAGACCCCGGTAGTGAAGGCGCTGCAGCAGTCCGGCCCTCTCGTCCTTGCGGGCAGCCTCCAGCAGCAGGACGGAGTCGGTCATGCGGCGGGCACGATCGGCCATGAAGTTGCGCAGAAAGAAATACTGCCGGGTATGATCGGCGAAGAAGGAACTGAACAGCAGCAGAGCCAGAAATGCGGCGGAAAAGGTGAATACCAGCTGTCCGACCAGGCTTTTCGGTACCAGGATGGCGCGCAGCCTGGCCGCGAAGGAGCAAAGCCGGCTCATGCTCCGGCCCATTCCGCGCCGGAGGAGGCTGTCACGCCCTCCGGAACGACATCGGCGGCAAATACATAGCCGTCGCCGCGCACGGTCTTGATCAGCCCGCCCTCGCGGCCCTTGTCCCGCAGACGGGCGCGCAGACGGCAGATCTGTACGTCGAGACTGCGGTCAAAGGGGCTGCGTTCGGCTTCCCTTCCCTGCCCCTGTTCCTGCAGAAGCTCCCGGCTCAGGACCTGACGGGGATGTTCCAGCAGCAGTTGCAGCAGGCGGAATTCCGCTCCGCTCAGATTGACCACCATGCCTTCCGGATCCCGCAGATGGCGCGCGGTGAGATCAAGCGTCCAGCCGTTGAAGCGATAAGCGCGGCACTGGGGTTCTCCCCTGGCGGAGGAGCTTCCTCCGGAACGGCGCAGCACGGCGCGGATGCGGGCCAGCAGTTCGCGCGGCTCAAAGGGTTTGACCACATAGTCGTCCGCGCCCAGTTCGAGGCCGACCACACGATCCGTGGCTTCTCCCAGCGCGGTGAGAAAAATGACGGGAGTGTCCGGTTCGTTCGCGTCCCGGCTTTTTGCGCGCAGTTCGCGGCACAGTGAAAGACCGTCCTCGCCGGGCATCATGATGTCCAGCACAAGCAGATCGAAAGAGTTCTGAGTCAGCTTCCGGCGCATTTCCGCGCCATCGGCCGCGCTTTCCACCGTGAAACCGTGCTTGCGGAGATAATCGGCCAGAAGATCGCGGATGTCGATGTCGTCGTCCACGACCAGGAGGCGGAAGCCGTCGCCGTGACTCTGCGTGAGGGAAGGAGTATCCGGCATGGTGTCTCCTTTTGCTGGATGTTCGATTTGAACGCGGAAGAGGCGGAGGAAGGGGGCATCCGCATGCCTCGGTATTATATTAGCACAGGATGCGGCCATGCCGCCAGTTCCGAAATGTAACAAAGTCTGACGGGGAGCCGTTTTCACGCAAGGCATGGTTGACGCTTAAGCCTGCGGGGAGCTAGTCTGCGTGAAAACCGATTTGTCCTGTTGCCGGGTGACATTGAGCGGAGTCCTCCGCGCATTCCGGCGGCGCAAGATTTGATCATGTTCCGAACAAGACCGTTTTCGTATATGCAAGGGTGGATGCATGAGTGAAGTTTCTCAGAAAAAGGAAGCCTTTTTCGCCCAGTACCCGCCAGGGTTCGGCACGCTGCTGCTCGGGCTGTGGATCTGCAATCTGTTCGCTCCCTTTCTCGTTTCCGGGGTAACCGCCATTCTGCCTTCCATGGGGGCGGATTTGCAGGCCAGGGCCGTGCATCTTTCCCTGGTCATGGTCGTGTACGCTCTGGGGCAGGTCATTTTCAGCACCATCGGTGGGCGCTTCGGCAGCCTGTGGGGGCTGAGGCGGATACTGCTGGCATCGGTATGCGTTTTCACCGTGGTTTCCGTAAGCACGGGCTTTGTGCCCGATGTGGATACGCTGCTGGCTCTGCGCTTTCTTCAGGGCGCGTGCGCGGCGACCATCTCCAGTTGCTGCACGGCCATCGGGATGCGCATGGCCCCGCCTGCCCGGCGCGGGCAGGTCATAGGCATCATGACCTCGGCGGTATATCTCGGCCTGACCCTCGGGCCGCTTATCGGCGGCGGAGTGGCCACGGTGGTGGGCTGGCGCTGGCTCTTTTTCGGCATTCTGCCCCCCGGCGCGGCGGTGTGGTGGATCCTGCGCCGCAATATCCGGCAGGAATGGACGGACGCCGCCGGAGAAAAGCTGGATGTGCCCGGCGCGTTGCTGCTGTCTTTCGGTCTGGGCTGCATCGCATTCGGCGGCGGCTGTTACGGAGTGGCCCCGGCCATGCTCTGGCTGCTTCTGCCGGGGGCGCTGTGCATGGCCGTTTTTTTCTGGTGGCAGTGGCGCGCCTCCAGTCCGATAGTGGATATGCGCATGTTCCGTGAATCACCGGGGCTGCTGACGGGATTGCTGGCCATGTTCGTGAACTACGGTTCCACCATGGGCATGGTGTTCTTTCTTTCCCTTTACCTGCAGGAAGTGCGGGGCTTCACGCCGTTTCACGCCGGGCTGTGCATGATGGTGCAGAGCTTCGCGCAGGTGCTGGCTTCTCCGAGCGGGGGCAGACTGGCGGATCGTTTCGGGGCCGAGCGCATATCCGCGCTGGGCATGCTGCTGTGCGGTCTGGGGATTCTGGGGGTGGCCATGCTGGGCAAGACCACGCCGCTTGCATGGATGGTGATGTCCCAGATTCTGCTGGGCACGGGCATGGGGACTTTCGGCGCTCCCAACACGGTGGCCACGCTGGGGCAGGTGCCCGCGCGGCATCTTTCCGTGGCGTCGGGCATCATGGGCAGCATGCGCACCATGGGAGGACTGCTCAGTCAGGTGATCATCGCGTTCATGCTGGGCTGGTTCATGGGCGACAGCCCCATTGCGCCCGAACATGCGGACACCTATCTGCTCACCATGCGCACCACGCTGATCTGTTTCGGCATACTCAATATCTGCGGCCTGTGCATAGGATTGAGGCGTCTGGCCGGAACGCCTCCGCCCGGAGGCGTTTCGCGAGGGGGGCGGCTCTGAGGACTCCGGAAGCCGCTTATCCGCCGAACATCTCCCTGAACACGCCGTGTTCGTAAAGAATTCTGACGCCGATTCCGAGCAGGGCGATGCCGCCCGCAGCTCCTGCCCAGCAGCGCACGCAGCCTGTGCGTCCGAGGCGCGCCCCCAGCAGCATGCCTCCGAGGCTGATCAGCGCGCAGACCACGCCGATGACCAGCGCGGGGACTGCGATGGGCAGATGCAGAAGGGAAAAGGAAAGCCCCACGGCCAGAGCGTCGATGCTGGTGGCCACGGCCAGAAGCAGCAGCGTCATGCCTGAGGTGGGATCCTTCGCCTCGACCCTTTCATCTCCGCCGGAAAACGCTTCGCGCAGCATGTTGAAACCGACAAAGACAAGCAGAGCGAAGGCAATCCAGTGATCCCAGCGTTCAATGAGGCGGCGCACGCTGAGGCCGAGCAGCCATCCGGCCGCGGGCATGGCGGCCTGGAACAGGCCGAAGGCCAGCGGCATGCGCAGCAGTTGGGCCGGGCGTGGCCTGCCCAGCGTGATGCCCGCCGCGATGGAGACGGCCAGTGCGTCCATGGCCAGAGCCGCGGCCAGGGCGAGAAGTTCGGGGAAGGACATTGCGAGGATACTCCGGATAAGGGCTGCAGGTTCATTTTCTTTACCGGAGGACGGTCCGGCGGGCAAGCGCTTGTGGCTGTGCCCGATATGTGCTAGCTTCCCGAAAAGCTGGCCGAGCGAAGATTTCCGGCCTGAAACACCCCTCCCAGAGCATTTTGCTGTTGAAATGCTTCAACAATACCCTATCAAAGATTCCCTTGTGGTTTGAAAACCTCCCCCCTTCAGGGAGAAAAGCTCTGTTGACAAAACGGCGAAGCCGATGAAATCCTTTTCCGCAATTCCTTGCCGTCAGGAAGGGGCAATCCGTACGCCTCCTGTCCGTCGGCCGCGGAGTCAGCCGTCGGATGGGGTGACTGTGGATTGAAGCATGGTCCGGATTTTGCGCATATCCGGGGAGGAACCATTCGGAGCCGGATCTTTTTTCGAGGCCGCCCGCTTCGGCAGCGGCCCGCGCCGGATGCGCGCCGTCTTTCCGTGTGACTTGTTCAGATGAGTTGTCCGGCCGGAAGGCCGCCCCCGCCCGGGGAATATATTCAAGGAGTTCACATGCCGGAACGGCATCTTACCGTCACCCCTCTGGGGGGACTTGGAGAAATAGGCCTGAACTGCCAGAAGTGGGAGTGCGGCCAGGGCTCTGTGCTGGTCGACTGCGGCCTCATGTTCCCCGATGATTCGCAGATGGGCGTGGATGTCGTCATTCCGCTGTTCAATTCCCTGTTCGCGGAGGGTGAACGTCCGCTGGGCGTGGTGCTGACGCACGGACATGAGGATCATATCGGCGCTCTTCCCTGGATGGTTTCGCAGTACAAGGGCATGCTGTCCAATCCTCTGCCCATCTATGGTTCTCCGTTCACGCTGGCGCTGGTGGAACACAAGCTCACCGAACACGGCCTGCTGGATCGCGTGGATCTGCGGCCGGTCGGTCCGCATGAACGGGTGCGGCTGGGCAGTCTGGACTTTCTCTTCAGCCCGGTATGTCATTCCATCCCCCAGGGGTACGCGCTGCTGGTGGATACCCCGGTGGGGAAGGTCGTGCATACCGGCGACTTCAAGCTGGACGACGAGCCGCTGGGCGAGGCGTCCACCCTGTGCGAGGATATTGCCGCCTTTGCCGGAAGCGAGGGTATCCGCCTGCTGCTGGCCGATTCCACCAATGTTGAAGTGGAAGGGCACTCCCGTCCTGAACGCGAGGTGCGCGATACCCTGAGGGAGATTTTCACGGAGGCGGAGGGACGCATTTTCATCGCGCTGTTTTCCAGCCATATCGACCGCGTGCGCATCGTACTCGAGCTGGCGGGGGAAACCGGGCGTTCCGTACTGGTCAGCGGGCGCAGTCTGGCTTCCAATATTGAAAAGGCCGTGAATCTCGGTCTGCTGGAAAAGCCGGAGAGGCTCTATACCGAACAGGAAGGGATTTCCGAGGCCGAGGCGTCGCGCACGGTGATTCTTGCCACCGGCACACAGGGGGAACCGCTTTCCGCCATGACCCGCATTGCCAACGGCGAGCATCGTCAGCTGGCGCTGCATGAGGGGGACACGGTGATCATGTCCTCCCGCGTGATCCCGGGCAACGCGCGGGCGGTGTCCCGCGTGGTGAACCAGATGTACCGGCAGGGAGCGAAGGTATACCACGGATCATGGCGCACCATTCATGCCACGGGGCACGCCTGCCGGGAGGAACTGCGAACTGTCCTTGAGCTTGTGCGTCCCGAGTGGTTTGTCCCCGTGCACGGCGAGTATCGCAATCTTGCCCTGCACGCGCAGCTTGCCAGGGACTGCGGGGTTGATCCTTCCCGCGCGCTGGTGCTGGAGGATGGGCATCCCTTTACCCTGACCCCGGATGACCTGGTGCTGGAAAAGCCCGTGCCCGTGGAATCCGTGCTGGTGGACGGCAAGGGCGTGGGCGACGTGGGCCGCCTTGTCCTCAAGGAACGCCGTCTTCTCGGCAGTGAGGGCGTGGTTATCGTGGCTCTGGTCATTGCCGGGGATACGGGAGAAGTGCTGTACGGGCCGGAAATGATTTCCCGCGGTTTCGTCTTCGAGCAGTTGTACGAGCATGTGCTTGAGGATTCCAAGTGCCTGGTGCTGGATCAGCTTGAGGATATGGCTCCGCATGAGTATGATCGTCTGCAGGAGCGGATACGTTCCAGCATGCGCCGTTTCTTCCGCGACGTGCTGGGCCGCGATCCCGTGGTGCTGCCGGTGGTTTCCGTGGTTTGAGCCTTGTCGTTCCGGCGGTGTTTCATGCGCATTCTTCGTGTCCGTTACCGGGAGCGTTCCTCCGACGGAGGCGAACGGTCTGCACCTCAAGTTTTCGAGCATTGCGCCGAAATAGAGCATTTTGATGGCGAAATGTTCTGCGGAGTCGGGCGGAGCGAGACTCCGCCGCGACGCCGGAGCAGCCGCAATTCACTTGCGGCGTTAAGCTCCGATGGAGGCGTGAAGCCTGCGAGCCGGAACACAGGGTCTGGCTGGCAGATACTTTCAAGAACAAAACGCTCTAGGATGTTGTTGAAACACGTGGAGGCACTGTCATGACTCAATCCTTTGCCCATCCCGCTCCGGAAGACGGCCGGAATGCCGGAAGTGCGGATCCTCATGCCAAGCGTCAGGAAAAAGACGAGAATCTGATCCAGCTGGTCACGTTCCGGCTGGGGGATGAGGAGTTCGGCGTTAAAATTCTGGTGGTGAACGAAATCATCAGGCTTGTCCAGATTACGCAGGTGCCCAATGCGCCGGAGTTCATCGAAGGGGTGATCAATCTGCGCGGCAAGGTTTTGCCCGTGATGGGGCTGCGCAAGCGGTTCCGCATGCCGGAAAGGGAGCTGGACGACAATTCGCGCATTATTGTGATGGAACTGAACCACAACGTGGTGGGTTTTCTGGTGGATGCCGTGTCCGAGGTGCTGCGTATTCCCGAAAGCACGGTGGAACCGGCCCCGGCCGTGGTGGCGGGCATCGGCTCCGAGTATATCGAAGGCGTGGGCAGACTGGATGATCGCCTGCTGATCCTGCTGGATCTGGAGGCCCTGCTGGGCAATACCGGGAAGGAAGCGCACTGATGCGCCGCGGTGGCGGCGATGTCCGGGGCAGGGAACCACGCAAGTGAACCGCGGCTGCTCCGGCGGCGCGGCGGAGTCTCGCTCCGTTCGACTCCGGGAGCATTTTCAAGGCGAAAATGCTCTCATACTCCGACATAAAGGGGAATGACCATGTACAGTCTTGCCGGCAAGGTGGCCGTGGTCACGGCTTCCACCAGGGGAATCGGCCGTGCCTGCGCGGAAATGCTGGCCGAAAACGGGGCGACGGTCTTTGTCGCCGCGCGGAATGAGGAGTCCGGAAACGCCGTGGCCGCGAGCATGAGCGAGCGGGGATGGAAAGCGCGGTTCGTGCGCTTTGATGCGGAGAAACCGGAAGACTGCGCGCGGATCATGGAAAGCGTCGCGGAACGGGAAGGGCGGCTGGATATTCTCGTCAACAACTATGGTTCAACAGATGTCGCCAGGGACAAGGACCTGGTTGGCGGAGACAGCGAGGCCTTTTTCCGTATTGTCCGTTCAAATATCCAGAGCGTATATCTGACCTGCAAGCATGCGGTTCCGCATATGATCCCCACGGGCGGCTCGATCATCAACATTTCCAGCATTGGCTCCGTAGTGCCGGATCTGAGCAGGCTGGCATACGGCGTTTCCAAGTCGGCGGTCAACTGGCTGACAAAGAACATCGCGCTTCAGTATGCCCGCCACAATATCCGCTGCAACGCGGTGCTGCCGGGCCTGATTGCCACGGATGCGGCCATGAGGAACATGTCCGACGAGTTCAGGGAGCTTTTTCTCAGGCATGTTCCGCTGGGGCGCGTGGGCAGGCCGGAGGATGTTGCTGCCGCCGTCCTGTACTACGCCAGTGACGCGTCTTCCTATGTGACGGGCATGATCCATGAAGTGGCCGGGGGCTATGCGCTGGGAACGCCGCAGTATGCCGACTTCGCGGGCATGGCGGAGCAGAGCCGCTGACAGCGTTCGGACCCTTTCGGGGCGGGATGCCGCCGGCGGAGAGCCTGCGGGGAAGAACGGAGGACTTTCTCAATCACGATATGTTTTCGGACGGATTCCCTCATGAGCATTTCCCTTTTGCGCTCCTGTCTTGTGTGTATTCTCGCGGGTGTCGTCGTGTGCGCCACGGCGCGGTTCGGCGCTTCACCGGCATCAGCCGAAGTGCCGGTCGACACCCTGTATTACAACGGTGTCATATACACCATGACGGAAACGCCCCGTGAGGCGGCGAACGCGAACGCCCCCCGCACGGTGGAGGCCGTGGCCGCGCGCGGCGGGCGGATACTTTTCACGGGAACGGCGGAAGAAGCCCGGAAGAGAGGATACTTCCGGACGGCGCGCCGTGTCGTCGACCTGAAGGGAAAAAGCATGCTGCCCGGATTTGTGGACGGGCACGGGCACTTTCCCGAACAGGGGCAGTATGATCTGTATGAGATAAATCTGAACAGTTTTCCTCTGGGGGCGATGTCCTCGATTGAGGATTATCAGCGCGTGCTGGGCGCGCGCTGTGCGGCCGTCCGTCCGGGCGAATGGGTGATAGGCTGGGGATACGATGACAGTTCCATCACGGACAGGCGGCACCCCACCCGTGAGGACATCGACGCGGTCTGTCCCGACAATCCCGTGTACCTGAGACATATTTCCGGCCACATGGGGGTGGCGAACTCACAGGCGCTGGAACAGGCCGGGATTACGCCCGCCAATCCGGAAAAGCTGCATACCGAAGGAGTGGTCAGGGACACGCAGGGGCGTGCAGCAGGGCTGCTCATGGAAACCAGGGCGATGGGGCTTGTCACGTCGCTGCCGGATTTTCCCGTGCCCGATCCCCTGAAGAGTCTGGCGCGGGCCAGCCATGTGTACGCGGCGGCAGGCGTGACCACGGCGGATCAGGGCGCTTCCATGCTTTCCGCGCATCTGCCTCTGTTCCGGAACGGGCTGGCCCGGAAGGCGCTTCCGCTGCGCGTGGTGTTGCATCCTCTCGCCGTATATGAGCTTGTCAGTCCCGGCGGAGGCGTGATCGACGCTGCGGGATGGATGAACCGCGCCGCGCTGGGCTGGCGCGATGCTGCCTCCCGAAGTTCCTCCGAAGGGGATGAACTGCGCTTCAGCGACGCCTCGGGCGCGGTGAAAAGCGGCGAAGACATTACCCGTCTCCCCGTCAGAATATACGGCATGGACGCGCGGGGAGAAGTCCGCCTTGAGGGGGAGGTCCCCATTCCCGGAGAACTGCCTTCGGGCATGCTGTTTCTGGGAGCCTGGAAGCTGCTTTTTGACGGTTCTCCGCAGGGATATACGGCCTGGCTGAAGGCTCCCGGATATTATGACTGGGGAACGTACACTGCGGCGGACAGTTTCGACGGCGCGCCGTTTTTCAATGGCGCGCGCGGCACGCTGAACATCAGCCCCGCGGGGCTGGAGCGTCTGCTCGCGCTCTATCACCGTGCCGGACAGAGTACGGAGACCCATGTCAACGGCAATGCCTCGGCGGAAGCCTGGATAGCGGCCATGGAAAAGGCGGTGAGCGCCGCGCCGGATGTGGCTGATACCCGTCATACGGCCATTCATGCGCAGATGCTCGAATTGCAGCATATTCAGCGCATGACCGGGAATTACGGGGCTGTGGAGACGGACGCATGCCTGTACACGGGACTGGAAGGCGCGTTCGGCGGAGGCAGCCCTGATCCCGACGCAGCAGGCGCGGCGGATATCGAAGAGCTGGCCGGACTGATGAAAAAGCAGCATCTGTTCAGTTCCTATTTCATCGATCATGTGTACTTCTGGGGGGATCGCCACCGGAATATCTTCATGGGACCGGGCCGGGCGAACAACATGAGCCCCGTCGGGTGGAGCATATACTATGATCAGCCCTACGGCTTCCACAGCGATACCTTCGTCACTCCCATTCATCCCTTGCGCAGTGTGCAGACCGCCGTCACCCGTCTGAGCGCGCCCACGCCGCTTTCCGGCGGGGGGACGCTGATCAGCGGAACAGGCAGGGATATCCGGGCAACCGTTGAACTGCCCGCCCGCGATCCGGCGCAGACGGAACGCCCGGAGATGGGGGTCTTCCCGGACTATGATCAGCGCATCAACGCGCTCCAGGCACTGCTGGGCGTGACGAGACTTCCGGCCTGGCAGAACAAGCTTGATGACCGCATCGGCTCCCTGAGGGAAGGGCTGGCCGCCGACTTCGTCATCCTTGAGGAAGACCCTCTGCGCGTCGCGCGGGAAGATCCGCAGAGGCTGGCTTCCATCCGGGTGATGGCTGCAGTCGTGGGAGATCGTCCCGTTTACGGTTTTCTTCCCGGTGCGGATATGCTGGCGGGCGTTCCTTCGCCTTCCTATGTCGGGAATGAGGATACGGAAATAACGCTGCTTTCCGTGAGTGCCGCGCCGGACAGCGGCATGGCCCTGCAAGGGGGGGAAAGACTGCTGGGCGCGTATGTCCTGCGCGCGGAGTCACGCGGCGGAGGTGACGCCGTTTTTCAGATGGATATGCTGGGAAACGGCTGTCCGGTGAACGCTCTGCGTCTGTATCGCCGGATCGGAGAGAAGGTGGAGCCGTTTGTCTATGCCGAAAAGGGGCCGCTGCGCTCCGGAATGTTCCGTGCGGCTTCCCTGCGTGAACCCGCACGCGCCCTGACGCCGGATGAAATGCTGCGCGAGGATGCCCCGTATATCGTCTTTTTCGCGCCGGGGGGAGAGAGAAACAGAACAGGGGAGTCTTCGGCGGAGATTGCCGCCGAGGTACTTCTGACGACCACAGGAAGCCTGCCCGGAAACGGAGGAACAACGCCGGGAGCCTGATATGGTTTGAGCAGCCGTGAGCGGCGGGTCCTTCGCCGTAACGGCCGGAACCTTGTTGATGGTGTTGTGCGGGAGGCACGGTTCTGCAACAGAACCTGCCATGCACGCTCCAGAATAGTGTTGAACATGACCCTGACCGCCGGAGGCGCGAGCGTAGCGAGCCATGGGGCGATGCTCCCCGCCGCATGGTCATGCGGCATGGAGGGGGCACGCAGTGCGAGCGCGGCGTTTTCCGCGCGAAACGCAAGCGGGAGCGAGTATCGGCAAAGCCGATCGAGCGTCATCAGGAGGTCGCGGAAGCAATGTCTCGCAGAGCGGGGCCTTCGGGCGGCGCAGCCGCACGAACGCGCAAGCGAGCCGGCCGCGGACACATGATGCCTTTGCCCATGTGGAACACGGGCTGTCTTTGCGGCAATGGATATTGCCGCCTGTGCCGGAGCAAAACCGTACGCTCCGCGCAACGCCGCCAACACGGTATGACAGAGCCTTCGCCTTTTCAAGGAAAACAGCATTTCAGCTATCTGAAATTCAGGGCGAATTTTTCAGAAAATCGTCTCTCCCGCGCTACTCGATTCCCGCGCGCAGGCAGTCGTGCATATGCAGTATGCCCGCAACTCCGCCGGAGCCGTCTTCCACCATCAGACAGGTGATGCGCCGTCCGTTCATCAGGGCCAGAGCTCTGGAAGCGGGAGCGTCGGGGGCAATGGTCACGGGGGCGGGCGTCATGATCTCGCCCGCGCGGCGGTGCAGAAGGTCGTCGCTCATATGACGGCGCAGGTCGCCGTCACTGATCATGCCCGCAAGGCGTCCGTCACGGGTGACGCCCAGACAGCCGAATCCCTTGGCGCTCATAATCACCAGAGCTTCGCTCATGGGGGTGGATTCGTCCGCCAGCGGGATTTCGTCGCCCGTGTGCATGATGTCGCGCACCAGGCGCAGACGGCGGCCGAGGTGCCCGCCGGGGTGGAACAGGGAGAAATCCGCGGCCGTAAAGCCGTGCAGTCTGAGCAGCGCCATGGCCAGCGCATCCCCCATGGCCATCATCATGGTGGTGGAGCTGGTAGGCGCGCATCCCAGCGGGCAGGCCTCTCCCACATCCGGCAGGATCAGGGGGAAATCCGCCTGTCTGCCAAGAAAACTGTCCGGGTTGCGGGTCATGGCGATGACCGGAATGCCCCGCCTGACCGCATACTCAAGAATGTCGGCAAGTTCCGGCGATTCGCCGGAATTGGAGAGGGCCAGAAGAATATCGTCTGCCAGAACGCAGCCCAGATCGCCGTGGCTGGCTTCAGCAGGGTGGATGAAGTAGGCCGGGGTTCCGGTGGAGCTGAACGTCGCCGCGATTTTTCTGGCCACATGTCCGCTCTTGCCCATGCCCGTGACGGCAACTCTGCCGGTGCGGCGGAAGATCGCGTCCACGCAGCGGGAGAAGCCCGCGTCCAGACCTTCCGCCAGACGCTGAAGGGCGGAAGCTTCCTGAATCAGAACCTGTCGGCCGAGAGCCAGCACGGCATCGTCGCGGCTGACGGGAATGGGCGGCGCGTCGTACGCGCAGGGGGGGGCTTCTGACATGGCGGCTCCTGCGGAAAGGCGTTTCTGAACGGACGAAATCTAGCCCCGGTCGGCGAGCAAGGCAAGCAGCCCCAGAATGGCCGCTTCCACGGCCTGCGCGCGGATGGCGGCGCGATCTCCGGAAAAATGGAAAACTCTGGCCCGAGCGCCGCCGTGCCATGCCCAGCCCAGCCATACCGTGCCCACAGGCTTGGCGGTACTGCCGCCGCCAGGCCCGGCAATGCCCGTGCTGGCCAGCGCGACATCCGCGCACAGGACGCCGCATGCGCCCTGCGCCATGGCCAGAGCGACTTCCTCGCTCACCGCGCCGCGTGTGGCGAGCATTGCGCCGGAAACCCCGAGAAGACGGGTTTTGGCTTCATTGGCATAGGAAATGACACCTCCCCGGTACCATTCCGAGGAGCCGGGAATATCGGTCAGTGTCGCGCCGATCAGTCCGCCGGTGCATGATTCCGCCGTAGCGCAGCTCAGTCCCCTGTTCTTCAGCAGCAGGCCAAGACGGGCAGCCGGAGCGTCATACAGATCAGGCATGGGCATGTTCCTCCCGCAGGGCGCGTCCGCTCTGACTGAGCATGACTCCGGCCACGACCAGCACAGAGGCGAGGTACTGGGCCGGAGTCATATGCTCGTTGAGACAGAACACGCCCATGAACAGCGTGATGACCGGGATCAGATTGGTGTAGGCTGCCGCGCGTCCGGCGGAGAGCCTTGCGATCCCGTAGTTGTAAAGTCCGTAGCCGCCAAAGGTTGCGGCGATGCCAAGATAGAGAATGGCGGCAGCGGGCATCCAGTCGGGAACAGTCACGGCGAGGCGCACCGGTTCTGCGGAGAAAGGCAGCAGCGAGAGGGCCGAGAAAAACAGGGTGCCCGCGAAGGTCATGGCCGCCGTCAGCAGCAGCGGAGGCAGCACGGCGGAAAGTTTGCGCATGCACAGCGTATAGCCCGTGGCGCACAGTACGGCCAGAGCCTCCAGCGCATTGCCGAGCAGGGGAGCGGGGGAGCTTTCCGAAACTTCGCCGCCGCAGGAAATCCAGATCACGCCGAAGAGGGCCAGAGCGAAGCCGAGCCATGCCCTGCCTTCCATGTTCTCGCCAAGAAAGAGACGCGCCCCTGCCGCCGCGGTCAGGGGCAGCAGCGCAAGCACCATGCCGGCCTGTGCCGAGGAGGTGTGGCGCAGGGCCGAAGTTTCACAGAGGAAATACAGGCAGGGTTCGCACAGCACGCCGAACAGCAGCACACGGCGCACGGCGGGGTGTTTCATGGCGCGGAGAAGGCGCGGCAGGAGCGGCAGACAGAGCAAGGCTGCCGATCCCATGCGCAGGGCCATGGCGGATGCGGGAGAGTAGGCCGAAAGGGCGATTTTGAGCCCGATGAAGGTGCTGCTCCATACCAGCATGGAGAGCATGAGCGCGAGATGGGGCAGAATGGAGGAGCGGGCGGAAGGGGACATGGCGGCTCCGGCGGGGCTGTCGATTGGCTGAATTATCATTCTAGCCTTCCGTTCCATGGCCCGCAAGAGGTGTCTGCCCCGGCTGAGCTGCGGAAGAACCGTGCCGCCGGAGCGGGCTTGCCTCCGGCGGCGTGTCGGGCCATACTGGGGCCGCGCCGGGCGCGGGCATCCGGCGGATTTTTCCGAAGACATTCCCTTGCGTCGTCCGTAACCCGACTTGCCATGAAATACCTTTCCAGCCAGCTTTCCATTTTTCTGCGCGAACGGGGCGTCAGGCGCAATCTCGGGATGTTCTTCCGTTTTCTGCTTGTTCTTGTGCTCATGGTAGTGCTGTACAGCATTCTTTTCCATTATCTCATGCAGTATGAGGGCCGCAGCTATTCCTGGATCACCGGCCTGTACTGGACGCTGACGGTCATGACGACGCTGGGCTTCGGCGACATTACCTTCACTTCCGATCCGGGCAAGCTGTTTTCCGTGGTGGTGCTGATGACGGGCGTGCTGTGTCTGCTGGTCATGCTGCCCTTTGCCTTCATCCAGTACGTTTACGCGCCATGGCTTGAGGCGCAGAAGAAGGGGACGGTGCCGCGCGGCGCGCCCGCGGGCCTGAAAGGACATATCATTGTCGTGGGAGTATCGCCCGTGGCGCTTGACCTGGTCAATGAACTTGCCCGTTACGGCTTCTACTGCGTGCTGCTCACCGGAGATACCCAGGGCGCTCTCGATCTGCTGGATCAGGGCTATCACGTCATCGTCGGCGATTATGACGATGGAGCTGTATATCAGCGCCTCAATGTGGGCGAAGCCGCCATGCTGACGGCTATGGACAGCGACGTGCGCAACACCAACATCATTTTTTCCGCGCGCGAGGTGAATGCGGATGTACCCGTCGTGGCCAGGGCGGAAAAGACGGAATCCATTGATATTCTGTACCTGGCCGGAGCCTCGCGGGTATTCCAGTTCCGCACGCTGCTCGGGGAGGCTCTGGCGCGGCGCGTGCATATCGATCGTTCCCGGTGCAGCGTGCTGACGGAGTTCGGCCCGCTGCTGCTGGCCGAAGCTCCGGCCAAGGGGACCTTTCTGGCGGGCGGAAGCATACGCGACAGCGAACTGCGGCGGACCACAGGGATCAATATCGTCGGGCTGTGGGAACGGGGACGATTCCTTCTGCCTCAGGCCGACACCATGATTTCGGAGGAAACCGTGCTGGTCATGGCGGGCACGGCCTCTCAGCTTTCCAGCTTTGATGCGCGTCTGCGGCGTGAGGCGGGAAGCGGCGCGGAAACTTCTCCGGACGGTCCGGTTCTGGTGCTCGGCGGCGGCAGGGTAGGGCTGGCCGCCGCGCGGAATCTGCGCGGGCGCGGGCTGGAGGTGGTCATCGTGGACCGGCGGGAGGTGCCCGCCGAGGAGGGGATAGGCTTCGTCAAGGGGGACGCCGCCGATCTTGCCGTGCTGGAAAGCGCGGGCATCCGTTCCGCCCCTTCCGTCATCATCACCACGCACGACGATGACACCAACATCTATCTGACCATCTACTGCCGCCGTCTGCGTCCGGACATGCAGATCATCAGCCGTGCCACGCTGGGCCGCAACGTGGGCATACTGCATTCCGCCGGAGCGGATCTGGTGCTTTCCCTGGTGTCCATGATGAGCGATGCCATCATCAATCTGCTTTCTCCGGGGCGGGTGTTCATGCTCAGCGAGGGGTTGAACCTGTTCCGGGTGGGGGTGGGACGGAAGCTGCTCGGCAGGAGTCTGGCTTCCAGCGATATCCGCCGGGATACGGGATGCAGCGTGGTGGCGATACGCGGACGGGAGGGGCAGATGCTGATTAATCCCGATCCTCTGCGGGAATTTCAGGCCGGAGATGACCTGTATCTGATCGGGGATTCCGGGGCGGAAAGCGCGTTTTATGAGCGTTATGGCTATGAGGACTGCGCGAACCGGCAGATGTGCGAGCCGTGGAGCGTGCGGCGGGCGCTGATCGACGGAGGCGCGGACTGGGCGGCGGAGGCGTTTTCCGATATGGCGGAGAAGGCTGCGTCCGGGCCGATGTCGGCCTCCGTGCTGCCGGAGCGTGAAAGTCAGAGAGAAGGGCATGACGTTTCCCGAAAAAGGGGAGACGGCAAGCCACAGGGGAGTGCGTGATGAACGAGCGTGAACGGAAGGCGCTGCGCGCCTGGATGGAAGAGGAAGGGCTGCGCGCGCTGATGGCGCGGATTTTCGAGCTTGGTGAAATAGGCATGACCGATGCGGATGACGAGGTTCCGGGGCCGCGGGGAAGAACCAGACTGGCTCTGGATGATGCCGACGGGAGAGCTCGTGATCGTCTTGCGGCGTGGATGCGGGAACTTGATCTGGAAGTCCGGGTGGATGCAGTGGGCAACATGTTCGGGGTGCTGCCCGCCGCGCCGGGCGGAGAGGGGCTTGCCCCGCTCATGATCGGATCGCATATCGACACCGTGGGGAATGCCGGCCCGCTGGACGGCGTGTACGGCGTCCTGGGGGGGCTGACCGTGCTGCGTGCCTTTTGCGCGGCAGATGCGCTTCCGCCCCGTCCCCTGATGGTAGCCGCGTTCACCAATGAGGAAGGCGTGCGCTACCAGCCGGACATGATGGGTTCCCTGGTGTATGCGGGCGCGTATCCGCTGGAGAAGGCCCTGGATACGCGGGGCATAGACGGGAGCCGCCTTGGGGATGAACTGGAGAGAATCGGCTATGCCGGGAACCTCCCTCCCGGGCATGTGACGCCTTTTGCCTATCTGGAACTTCATGTGGAGCAGGGGCCGGTTCTGGATCATGACAGGGTGCGGATCGGCGTGGTCACGGGTGTGCAGGGCATTTCCTGGCGGGAGATCACCGTGGAGGGCGCGGCCAATCACGCGGGCACCACGCCCACGGCGCTGCGGCATGACGCAGGCCTGGCCGCGGCGCGGGCCAACGTGTTTCTGCGCGAGCTCGCTGCCCGCACCGGAACGCTGGCCACGGTCGGAAGCGTGCGCTTCGAGCCGGGGCTGATAAACGTCATCCCTTCAAGGGCCGTGTTTACGGTGGATATGCGCGATCCTGACGCAGACAGGCTTTCCGCCGCGAACGCGGAATTCACGGACTGGCTGACCCGTCTGGAACAGGAGGAAGGCGTGCGCGTTTCTTCCGGAACTCTGGTGGATTTCGCTCCGGCAGCCTTTGCGCCGGGTGTCGTCGACAGGGTGGAGGCGGCGGCTGAACGGCTGGGCTTTTCCCGGCGGCGCATGGTGTCCGGCGCGGGGCACGACGCCCAGATGATGGCCCGCATCTGCCCCACGGGCATGATTTTTGTGCCGAGCCGGGCGGGGCTGAGCCACTGTCCGCAGGAATTCACCGGGCCGGAAGACCTCAGATGCGGGGCGCTGGTGCTGCTGGAAACGGTTCTGGATCTGCTGGATGCGGAAACGGCATGAGTTCCGTTGCCGGAAAATCTGCCCGCCATGCGGGCGGGAGGCGCGTATGACCGGTATGTCTGCTTTTCGTGTGCTGCATGTTGCCGCGCTGCTGACGCTGTGCCTTGTCTGTTCCGCGTGTTCGTCTCTGGCGCGGGTATATATGGTGAATGTCGATTCCATCGCCGTGCAGGGATTGAGCTTTGCCGCCCATCCAGCTTATGTGTTCAGGCCCGGGGAACCGGACATGGCCGGAGTGGGTTCGGATGATCTGCGTTTCCGCGAGGCGGCGGATCTTGTCGCCTCCTGTCTGAACTCGCGCGGAATGCACGAGGTGAAGGATATCAGCAAGGCGGATGTGGTCGTGTATCTGGCCTGCGGGGTGGACGGCGAACGGCGGGATTTCCGTGTCGCGGCGGTTCCCGATCCGTATTGGTATCCGGGGCCGTGGGCCTGGAGGGACCCTTTCCTTTTCGACCGGGGCTTGCGGCGCGAGGTGACGACAGTCACCACATGGCGGCGCTGGCTGGATGTTTCGGCATACCGGCTGGACGATAAGGGCAGGCCCGCTGAACAGTTATGGTCGACGCGGGCAGAGAGCAGGGGGCGCTCGAAAGATCTGCGCGCCGTGATGCCCTGGCTGGTGGAGGCCATGCGCGGAGATTTCGCGGCCGATACGCACGGCGTGGCGTCTTACGAGGTGCGAGTGGACGAGGGCGGCCCCGTGGAAGTTATCCGGCGTTAGACTGTTTTCAGAATGAAAAAAATCTGAATGAGCTACGTCAACCAAACCTTTTAACAGAACTCATTGTTCCTTCGCTTCAACAGAGGAAACTATCTATCCAACCCCAGCAGTTTGGCTGCGTTTTTATACAGCAGTTTTTCTCTCACTTCAGGACGGAAGGCGTTGCTGAACTGCTGTACACAGGAAAGAGGGGTAAAAGGATACGCTGAACCAAAGAGAAAACGATCCTGCATGTAGAAGTTGCCCGCACGGATGTAGTCGTCCTGCCCGGGAAGGTTGAAGAAATAAAGATCCGGGCTGATATAGATGTTTTCCTGATAGAAACAGACGCCCAGTACTTCCTGCACAAAAGGCCAGCAGCCGTGGGCGGCGATGAACTGTACGCCCGGAAAATCGGTCGCCAGACGACTGATAATCTGCGGGCTGGAATAGGTGCGATCCGGGCCGGCGCGTCCTCCGATCATGAGCATGACAGGTATGCCGTGTTCTTCGCAGGCTGCGTAGATAGGGTAGAGGCGGGCGTCATGGGCGTAAAGAGGTTTGTCCATGGCTCCCGGCTCCAGTACCACACCTTTGAGCGGGCCGTCCACACAGACCCGGAGCAGTTCGCGTATGCTTCCACGCACATCGGCAGCGTTCAGCCCGGCGAGCCCTGCAAACCTGCCGGGATAGGACTTGAGCAGGCGCATGATTTCATCGTTGGACACGTTTCCTTTTTTGTGCCCCATACGTCCGGCGGCCACGCCCATGTCTATGCCGTTTTCGTCCATTTCTCGAAGAAGCAGCTCCATGGATTCCTGCTTGGCGGATTCTGAGCGTTCCATGCCAATGTTGTGCGCATAAAAGTCGGCAGCTCTTTTGTCGGCATACATGCCTATGTTGAGATAACCGCCGAAGGGCGGTCGCAGACGAAAATCTATGATCATGCGGTGGTTCCTTTCAAATATTCAGCCCCAGCAGTTTTGCCGCGTTCCGGTACAGCAGTTTGGGCAACACTTCCGGTCGGAACATGGTCTTGAATTGCTGTACGCAGTCCAGCGGCAGAAAAGGATAGGCTGACGCGTAGAGCAGGCGATCCTGCATGTAGGTATGCGCGGCCGTCACATAATCCTGCTGGCCCGGCTGGTTGAAGATGTACAGGTCAGGGCTGAGATAAATGTTGGACTGCACGAAACATACGCCGAGTACGGCCTGTACCCACGGCCAGCCGCCGTGGGAGACAATGAAATTCACGCCGGGAAAATCGGCGGCTATCTGGTGGATGATCGTAGGGAAGCTGTAGTTTACGTTTGGTCCGGCGTTGCCGCCGAGCATAACCATGACGGGTATGCCGTATTTCTCGCATTCGGCGTACACGGGGTAGAGGCGGGCGTCGTTGCCGTACATGGCGGGTCGTACGGCACCGGGTTCCAGCACCACACCCTTGAGCGGACCGTCCAGCACAGTGCGGTGCAGCTCATGTATGGACCAGCGCCAGTCCAGAGGGTTCAGGCCGGCAAAGCCAAGAAAACGCGCGGGGTAGGCTTCCACCAGCCTGATGATGGTGTCATTGCTCATACCTCCTGCGAAGTGTTCCACGCGACCGGTAGCTACGCCCATATCTATGCCGTTCCTGTCCATATCTTCAAACATGAGCTTCATGGACTCCTCGGCAATGGAAGGAGCAAGTTTGCAGCCGATATTGGCTGCGTAACTTTCGCAGCGAGCCTTGTTTTTATACATACCCAGCGTGGTATAATCTTCAAAAGGCGGGCGCAGACGGAAATCAATAATCATGGGCAATCTCCCGGAACAGAGTTCGGGGCCGGACTTGAGGGGAAGTCCGGCGCCGGAGATTCAGCGGCAGAAATTGGCGCGAACGCGTTTCTCGTAGACGGGGGCGGGGATGGAATTACCGGAGGCTTCGATGACTTTGAGCAGCCAGGCCATATTACGACCGAGTACCTGCATGGTCTGGACGCCTTCCTTGTCCTGAGCGAGAAACTCTTCGGGGGTCCAGCCGAAGACGACGTTCCAGTACTGGCTGTTCACCGTGATGAGGTTGGAACAGTTGAGATAGTTGCCGAGTTGCTGGGCGGTATTGATTGCTCCCGCTCTGCGGCATACCGCAATGGTTGCGGCGGGCTTCGGCCCCCAGCCTTCCAGATGTTCCGTGGCGTAAAGCAGACGGTCGAGAACACTCTTGAAAGGACCGGGGATACCCATGTAATGCACGGGACAAGCGATGATAAGGCCATCATATTCCGGCAGCATGTCAATGAGCTTGTTGACTATGTCGTTGTGGATGCATCTGTGCCCGTTGGTCCGGCATTTTCGGCAGTCAAGGCATCCGGCGACAGGCTTGACACCCACATGGACGATATCAAGCCCGATATTCTCTTTTTTCAGTTCTTCAGCAACAAGTTGAATGGCGTGCCGGGTGACGCCCTTTGGGTTTTGACTGCCGTTCAGCGCCAGTACTTTCATAGTCTGTTCCTCCTAAGCTGTATGGTGGCGTGATGCTCATGAGAGTTCAGGAGGCCAGAATAAGGGACGGGTATTTTCGTAGCAAAGACTTTTTTTATAGCCCTTCCATATTGTTTCAAAATAGGAGGGAGAGGCTGAGGGTTATTTTACGCACTGTTCCTTCAGCAGATCCAGCACGGCCATGGCCTGCGGCGTAAGGTAGGAATCACTCAAATAAGCGACTACCGGCTGGAAGACCACATAGTGGTCGATGGTGCGCACAGGAAAGTTGTGCGGACGGTAGGCGGGGATTTCGGTATTGGGCATGATGGCCACTGCCGGCGTGGTGTACAGCAGTTCGAAGAGCAGGCCCGGCATCTGTGTATCCAGCACGATGCGGGGAGTCAGACATTTGGACTGGAATGCGGCCATGATGGGACGAAAGCCGTCGGAATCGGCCCAGCGGCGTGAAAAGAGCAGAGGATGTTGCACCAGCGCCTCAAAGCTGACGCTGTCGCCTTCAACAGGTGGTTTAATGAGGTGGGAATAAACAGCCACGAGCCGCTGCTGCGGCAGATTGAATGTGGTGCAGTTGCTGCTCGACAGGTTGAGCCGGAGCACAGCAAGTTCAATGGAGCGGTCCTGAAGATAGCGTTCGATGGTGGGCGAATCGGCTACCACGGTGCGGCAGGATATGTCGGGGTAGCGTTCCATGAGCGTTGGCACTACCTTTTGAAAATAAGAAAGGCAGTGAGAGCCTATGCCTATGCGGACCTGCCCCCGATAGCGGGAGACAGCGCCGCGTATGGTTTCGGCCAGCCCGTTGGCGTGACTCAGTATCTGCTGGCAGTTGTGGTAGAGAACCTGCCCCTCGGTCGTGACCTTCCATTTCCCCGGTGCGCGCAGGATGAGTGCACAGCCCAGTTCGTTTTCCATTTCCTTAAGCCGGAGGGAAAGAGGCGGCTGGCTGATATTGAGTTTCTTTGCAGCCTTGCTTATCTGACCTTCCTCCACAATGGTGCAGAAATACTGCATATCTTTCAAATCCATTCCATGCCTCCCTGTTGTGCTTCATCGAGATGAGCCTATCATTTGATTGGAGGTACTGCCAAGGTGGAGTACGGAATGGAAAGGCGTTTATGACTCCAGCCCCAGAAGACGGGCAGGCACGCGGCGGGAGACGGCAAGAATGGAATCTCGGGAAAGTCCCGCGTCTTTCAGGCCATGCAGAAAAAGGTGCAGTGCGGTCAGAGGGTGCGGATTCAGCGCCTGATTCATATCTGAGCCGATAAACTGTCGCTCGGGGGCCAACTCCATACATCGCGCCATATTCTCCACTGTAGTACGAGCGTGCAGCCGGTGCGCGGGAATAAGGCTATGTTCTTCTCCCTTGAAAAGCGCGAGGACGACATGTTCCAGAAAAGCGCCTTCATCAAGGCAGCGTTTTGCCTGTTCTATCGTAAGCGCACGAGGGGAGAGCATACTTTGCGTGACGACAAACTTTTCCAAGTGGGTACTTTTGGCAGCCCTGGCCAGGGCAAGGGATACTTCAGGCCCGGAATGTCCCGTGGCCAGCATGATGCCCGCATCGCGGCACAGCGCCATAAGATCAAGCGTTGACGACAGAGGTTTTCCGGTTCCGTCAAGTACGGGGATTCCCGTTTTTCCCTTTTTGTGCAGGTCAAAATCCGCATCCATGGTCGGTAGCCAGATGCAGCGGCAGTATGCGCCTGCGTCATCAGAAAGACAGCGTTCCACGGCGGTAAGATTGAGCTTTTGCCCTTGGCAAAAATTAAGAACCATGCCTCCGAATACCAGTATGCCGGGAAGAAGACGAGAGAGCAGGAATGCTTCGTTGTGTGTGGGCCAGTTGTTGCCGATGAGAAGAACGCCGCGGCATCCTTCGGCCCTGTACTGTTCAAGCAGCGAGAGTTTATCTGTCCCCCACCAGTGAGCCGGGGCGTCCGGGGATGCATGTATATGCATATCAATAATACCGTGAAGGGAACATTCATTCTGCGTATTGGAGGGGTGCATGGCAGTATGTTGTTTTTCGGTATCCCTGAGCGTTTTTTAAGGAACCGCTGATTTATTCTGAGAATAAATCAGCTTCATGCCCAAAGAGGTAAAAGCCTCTTTGGGTATGGCACGCCAAGTCGTTCATTTGACGGGAAAAGTAAATTTTACCTATTCACGACTTGCGGGCGGTCTTGCTCCGCAAGGCCGCGGGAAACGTTTTACTCAGCGTTTCCTTAATACATATGAGGTAGGCTGAGTCTCGCTTTTGATATCTGGAGCATGTAAAAGTGCTTCAGTTCATATACTGGCCGCCGCACACGTCCAGCGTACACCCGGTGGTGTAGGTGGCGTCGTCCAGCAGGAAGGCTATGGCACGGGCCGCTTCTTCCACCGTGCCGAGACGCTTCATGGGAACCCGGTCTCGTGCAGCGTCTTTATTGGGAAGCATGCGGGTGTCGATAGGACCGGCGGCCATGCAGTTGACCCGGATATGTTCTTCCACAAGTTCTTTCGCAAGCCCTTTGGTAAAGGCGATGATGCCCGCTTTGCTGGTGGCGTAGGCTGTTTTTGCGTGACCGGGGTATCCGCCCGCTGTGGAAAAGCCGTTGCGTCCGGCTGTGGAGCTGACGAAGACAAGGGAACCGCGTCCGGCGGCCCGCAGCGCCGGTATGACGGCCTTTGCCAGATAAAAGGCGCTGGTGAGGTTGCTGCGGAGTATGTGATCCCAGAATTCCGGCTCCATATCGGCCACGGATGGAGCGGGCGTAGGGTTGATGGCGGCGCTGTGAACGAGCCCCGTGACAGGGCCGTGCTTTTGTGCTTCCTTCACGAGGCGGACGCAGTCTTCATAGCGGCTTACATCGCACTGTACGGCAATGCCGTCGGTCTTTTCAGCCTCTTTTTCCTGGGGCGGTGTGCGAAAATAGGTTGTGACAACGAAATATTTCGTGGCAAGCAGTCTGGCTGTGGCGAGCCCGATACCCGTGGCGGCTCCGGTGACGATGACGACATCTTGCATGGCGTATCCTGAAAAGAGAGTGAGGAGGGATGCTTCAGCGGCGGTCTTGAAAACAGCCGTAGAAGGCAGGCGGGCTGCCGGGAAACGGCGGCCGCCTGCGGTATGAGCGTCTTGGGAAAGAAAGACTGGTGTGCCGCAAGCGTTATTGCAGCACGCCTATTTCCCTGTAGTACCTGGCCGCGCCGGGATGCAGGGGTACGGATGTGAAAGGGGCGGTTTCAGGGGCGAGTGTGGCCCAGAGGGGAACGGCTGTGGCTATATCATCGCGGTGTTCCATGATGGCCTTGGTGATGCTGTACACAAGGTCTTCCGGCATGTCGGCGTTTACCACTAGTTCGGTATGTGTGGCAAGGCCTCTCAGTCCTTTGACTTTTTCGTTATATGCGGTATCGGAAAATTCTGTAACGCTCATGCCGTATTCTTTGGCAATACTCTGGGCGATTTTTTCATCTATGGGCAGGAAGCGGATATCCGTCGTGGACATGATGTCGGTATATTTATACGCGGGTTCCTCGCCATGATACACGTCCACATCAATACGGCCATCCTTCATCATGTCTATGGAGTCTGGAATGGACAGGGGGAAAAGTTTCGCTCCCTGCGCACGCAGTTCCTTCCAGCCTATACCATAGGCTTCAAAGATGAGACGGGGGACAAGTTCATTGTTGCCGCCGGTGGGATTGATGTTGATTTTGATCGGGAGCTTTTTGTCCCGGATTTCCTCAATGGATTTGATGCCGGATGCTTCGGTAACGACAATATGGGTATGGGCGTTGGTGTTTATGTTGACCAGCCCCATCACTTTGTCCTGCACACCCTTGAATGGTTTCATGCCCTTGGACCCCATATAAATGTTGATGGACTGCGCCACCCCTATCTGTGACTGGTTGCTCTGCACACGCATGATATTGGTAAATCCTGCGGAGGGAAACATGGTGTAGTCAATATCGGGATTGGAGTCCATTATAGCCTTGCCCACGGCCCCCATTCCCACATAGAAAACGCCTCCCTGGTTGCCTGCCGCGGCGTTGATTTCAATTTTGGCGGAAGCTGCGCAGGGAAAACCGAGCAGCGCGATGCCGATCGTGAGTGCCAGAACAGAGAACGTACGTTTCATGAGACTCTCCTTGTTTATAATATTATACCACAGAAGCGGAGTCAGCCGTTTAAGGCCAGTTCGCGTTTTTTGCCGATGTACTGGGCAGCCAGAACACTGGCACAGGCCGTCAGACCGATGATATCGGTAAGACTGCCGGGAAGGATCATGCACAGCCCTCCTCCGATGAGTAGAAGACGTTCCATGAGGTTGGCCCTGCGGAGGAAATAACCCTGCATGCCGCCGGAGAGCGCCACTACTCCGGCGAGACTGGTGATCACGGCCATGCCGATTTCGACATATGTGCCCTGCGCTGCGAGAGCAGGGGCGTAGATGAACATGAAAGGAACGGCGAAGGCTACAACAGCCAGCTTGGCGGCTGTGAAGCCGGTTTTCATGGCGTTACCCTCAGCTATGGCCGCGCCCGCGAAGGCTGCCTGACAGACAGGGGGAGTAATGACGGAGAGGATGGCGTAATAGAAACAGAACAGGTGTGCCACAGTGGGCAGGCATCCGGCCTTGATGAGCGCGGGAGCGCCCAGCGTGGCCACGATGATGTAGGCAGGAGCCGTGGGTACGCCCATGCCGAGTATCATGCTGGTGATCATGAGGCAGACGCAGAGCAGGAAAAGGTTGTCTCCCGCCAAGGAGGTAATGACGGCCATGAGCTTGTAGCCCACTCCGGTAAGAGATATGACGCCTATGATGATGCCCGCGCAGGCGCAGCAGGCCCCGATCATGGTGACATTTTTTGCGGAAAGAATGAGGGCCTCGCAAAACGAACGGAACGTGAAACGGGTTTCGGCGCTGAACAGGGCTATGAACGGAATGGAAAGCGTGGCGATATTGGCGCAGAAGCTTACACTGCGTCCCATGCACATGGCTCCGATCAGAATGATGACCGGCCCAAGGTAATACAGGCGGCTGAGTACATGGCGTCTTGTGGGGACGAGTTCGGCGTCAATATAGCCAAGACTGGTTTTCACAGCTTCAAAGTGGATCATACACCACAGAGACAGATAATACAGTACGGCCGGCAGCAGAGCGGCTTTGGCCACAGAGAGATAGGGGACGCCCGCAAGGTCGGCCATGATGAATGCCGCTGCTCCCATGATGGGCGGCATAAGCTGGCCGCCCGTAGAAGCCACGGCCTCCACGGCTCCGGCAAATTCAGGTCTGTAGCCGACCTTCTTCATGAGCGGGATGGTGAAGATGCCCGTACCGTACACGTTGGCCACGGCTGAACCGGAAAAGGTGCCGAACATTCCGGAAGCAAATATGGCTACCTTGGCCGGGCCTCCCTGAGAATTTTTGGTGAGCAGGCAGGCAATGTCCATAAAAATATTCGTCATATTTGAGCGTTCAAGGAACGCGCCGAACATGATGAATCCGAATATCGTCCCCGTGGCCACGGAAGTGGGAATACCGTACAGTCCTTCATTGGACAGGTACATGCATTCCAGGATCATGTCTGTCGTGATGGGCATGCGCTTGAGGGCTGAGGGCAGCATGTCGCCCCAGAAGGCATAGCCCAGAAATATCAGCGCGATGATGACCAGGGGCCAACCTGTGGTGCGGCGGGTGATCTCAAGCGTGAGCAGTATCGCCGCGGCGGCCAGCAGTCGCCCTGTGGCGGAGACATCATCCACATAGCGCATGCGCTCCATAATTTCCGCGCTATTGATGGTGATATAGGCAGCGATGACTACTGCCAGCATAGAGAGGCACAGATCCAGCACAATCAACGCGGCGGGTTCTTTCCGGCCTTCTTTCATTTTGAAAGGTGGGTGCAGGAGAAAGATAAGTACCATGACGAAACCAAGGAAGTCTGCTCTCATGGTGGTGCCTTCCAGTACGCCGAAGGAAGTGAACCAAATCTGGAAAAGAGTGAATACGATGGCCACCGCAGCAGCCAGCGGCTTGAGGGATTCTCTGGTCAACATAGAAACCTCCTGTTCGGAATACCTGCACTCCTTAAATGACAGCACTTTCAACTTAGCAGAATCATATGATTCTGCTAATACTTTTTAAATTTTTCGTGTATTTATTTTTTATATGACTTTTTTGAGCCAGTTCGATAATGACTCATGGTCAGAGATGATTTTTCTTCAGCCAGGAGCGCAAGGCATGCTCCGTGAGTGCGGTGCTGTTGCTTTTCGCCGATATACCCGAGTTCAAACGGCAGTTGCGCGCCATGGGAAGCATTGCCGATCGGCCGGGAGGAAAGCAGCGCGAGATTCTGCTGTGCTCCGCATATATCCGGTGTTGCCGCAATTCAGTTACAGCGCATCTCCCGCTTCAGCGTGAGAGCTGCGGGGCATAATGTCTGATAGTATGGGGAAAGTGAGAATAGTGAGAGATATCCGATTTAGTTCTGTATACTGTATTTTTAAGGAACCGCTGATTTGGACATGGAGCTGATTTATTCACAGCATAAATCAGGGGTTCCTCAAAAAGAGGCGTCAGCGGCTGAAAAGGCTCCGCTCAGCTCTTTCCCCGGTTAAACCAGGCCCAGGCTGTGCGCATGATTTCATCCATGCCGGAGTGGAGAGGCGTCCAGCCAAGTACGGAGCGCGCCCGCGAGGGCTCCGCCACCAGTTCGGGAGGATCTCCGGCGCGCCGGGGCGCCATGCGGAAGGGGACGGGGCGGCCGCAGGCGCGTTCCGCGGCGTCCAGCACTTCCCTCACGGATGAACCCTTCCCCGTGCCAAGGTTGAACGGGCCGCTTTCCCCTCCCTCTGTCAGGTATTCCAGCGCAAGGCGGTGGGCCGAGGCGAGATCCGCCACATGGATATAGTCGCGGATGCAGGTGCCGTCAGGCGTGGGGTAATCCCCGCCGAACAGTTCCAGAGCGGGGATGTCTCCGGCCACGGCCATGAAAATACGGGGGATGAGGTGCGTTTCCGGATCGTGCATTTCGCCCGTTTCGCCGTCGGGATCGGCTCCGGCGGCGTTGAAGTAGCGCAGGCTGACCCAGTGCAGGCCGTGGGCCGCGGCGTGATCGCGCAGCATCTGCTCCATGAACAGCTTGCTCATGCCATAGGGATTGATCGGAGCGGCGGGAACATCCTCGGTGATGGGCATATGCTCCGGCCGGCCGTAAACCGCCGCTGTGCCGGAGATGACGATTCGTTTCACGCCTTCGGCGCGCATGGCGTCGAGCAGACATATGGTGCCGCCGACGTTATTGCGGTAATACGCGCCCGGATCGCGCATGGATTCCCCTACCTGGGACAGCGCGGCAAAGTGAATGACGCCGTCCGGCCTGTGGCGGCGCATGCAGCCGCGCAGCCGGGCATCATCAAGAATGTCCCCGTGTTCAAATTCGCCCCAGCGGGCCAGATCGCGGAATCCGGTGGACAGATTGTCATACACCACGACATCATGGCCGTGTCCGAGCAGATGCTTGCATGCATGACTCCCGATATAGCCCGCTCCGCCCGTGACCAGAATTTTCATGATGCGTCGCCTTCTTCCTGCCCGGGAGGCGTGCCCTTTCCGCTTTCGTCCGTGTCGTGCCCGCTTCTGTTCAGGTGCAGGCAGACGCGGGGCGGATTGACGTCCGCCTGAAGGATTTGCAGCCCCAGGCGCGCCTCATGGTTGATGACGATGGGGCCGGAGAGGCTGAGGGAAGTGTTTTCCGGCTGGCCGTGAGGAATGGAAACCGTCACCAGCACGGAAAGAGACGAGATGTCTGCGGCCTGGAGCATCTTCTGTTCCGCATCCCCGATGCGTATCCGGTATTCCGGCAGAAAGGCGTATGGATCGCCCACCAGCAGGCCGAGCTTGGGGTCGTCCAGACTCTGGAGAATGAGAAAGGGAGCCTCTCCCCTGATTTTCAGAAGCGTGAAACGGTGGTGTTCCTCAAAGCCCATAAGGCCTCTGGGAAAAAACAGTTCCTTGCTGGGGTCTATATCCAGCATGCCGAGGCGGGTCTGCGCCCGCACAGTGTTCGTCGCCGCGCCGTTCGTCATGGTTCCGTCCGTTCCGTGTTCCGGGGTCATTTCCTGATGTCGCGCCATAGCTGTGCCGCCGCCAAAAGGTCTTCCGTACTGGTTGCGAGCGCCATGCGGTTTTCTTCCATGACGCGTCTGTACACCTCTTCCCGGTATACGACCTTGTCCGGAGGGAGGGTGATGCCTATTTTCACCTGCTTGCCCTGCACGCTGAGGACGGTGATGCGGATATCGTCCCCCACATACAGGCTTTCGCCGGGTTTTCGCGCGAGTATGAGCATGGCGTTTCCTTGCCGGAAGGGAGTGTGGTGGAACGTTGAGTTTGGCCTACTTTTTGCGAATGGGCAAGTCGGAGCTTCAGCGATCCGACCAGATCAGGCGTCCTTTTTTCAGTGTCGCGCGGCCGAGTGGAAGTCCGTTCCATGTCAGCAGGGCCATGCCGGACAGTCCGGCACCTTCGGGAACCGGAGCTTCCGCAGTGCGTCCCTGAAGCAGGCCGGTGAGTTTTTCCACCCCGCGCGCGCCCTCCAGATCCACAACGGGAACGGAACCCGGAGCGCGCAGACGTGGGGCGGGACGTATTTCACCGTTTTTCGCATACTTGCCGAAATACATGCCCTGCCAGCGCAGCGACGCGGGCAGCAGTTCAAAGGTCTGGCGGGGCAGGATATGCAGGCTCCCGCCGAATACGCCGACCGGGCCGGGCAGAGCGGAGGGGTCCACACCTGCTTCTTCCAGCCGGTCAGGGGGCAGAAGTTCAAAGCGCGGGGGCTGTCCCGGCGGCAAGGGACGGGAGGCGGGACCCTGCTCCTGCGTGGCGGGCTTGCGCAGACGGGCTACGAAAAACCCCTGGTTGTCGCCGCTCTTCGGCTCCAGCCTCCATACTCCGTCGAAGCCGAGTCTCCCTTCCTCCATCTGGAAGCCGGCGGGAGGAGCGAGTTTTTCCAGTTCAAGGCCCAGTTCGTCCAGCGCATAGCGCAGTTGCTCCTCGTTTTCGCCGTCATTGGTGGTGCAGGTGGAATAGACCACCGTGCCGCCGGGGCGCAGCAGGCGGCGGGCTTCACGCAGCAGCGCCCGCTGAAGCCGGATCAGGGGCGTGATCTTGTCGTCCTTCCAGATATCCCGCACGTTGGGGTTGCGTTCCACCGTGCCCCAGCCGGAACAGGGAGGATCAAGCTGGATGTGATCCCACATGCCGTCAGGCAGAGGGAGGGCTTCGCCTCCATGGCAGCAGCTCGCCGTCCAGCTCAGATTCATGGCGTGGAGATTGCGGCGCAGCGTGGCAAGGCGGGAGGGGGAAGGCTCGTTGCCGAGCACGAATCCTTCCGGCCCGGTCATGCCCGCAAGCTGCCCCGTCTTGCTGCCGGGGCTGGCGCACATGTCCAGCACCGCCGCACCGTGCGGCGGGCGCAGCGCGGCGGGCGGAAGCATGGAGGAACGATCTTGGATATAGATAAGCCCGAAAAAGGCCGCAAGGCTGGAGCCGAGAGGGCGCGGCCCGGCGAGCAGACGTCTGGCGGAGGGAAAGAAGGGGTCCGGCTCGAACTCATAGCCCTGCGCCCTGAGCAGGGCTTCCACCGAAGTTTCTTCGGAAGGGGAGCAGACAAGGCGGAAGGCGCGGCGGATCGGCGTCATGGGAATCTCCGGAAGGCGTCCCGCGAGCATGTTGCGGGGCGGAAAAAGAAAGGATAAAGTTACCGAACCCTACTCGAAGGAGTGATCATGCAACATCGAATTCTGTCCGTTTTTCTGGCGTGTACCCTGCTGCTCGCCGGGATGCAAGCGGCCCATGCCGCCTCGTATATCGTGACCCCGTTCAAGGTGAACGGGGCCGCCGGTTACGGTTATCTTGGCAAGGCCATTCCGCCCATGCTGTCTTCCCGCCTGTTCTGGCAGGGAAAATATGAACCCGCCGCCAGTCAGGATGCCGTGCTTCAGGGCAGCGCGCCGGAAGGCCGGACCGAGGCGGAAAAGGTGCGCAAGACAGCCAAGGCCGATTATGTGGTCTGGGGCAGCGTTACGGTAATGGGCACGGAAGCCAGCCTGGACGTCAGTGCGCTGGATGCCGGGGGCAAGCTCTGGCAGCAGGCGTTCAAGAGCCCGGTGAGCAATCTGCTCGGCGGTGTGCAGAATGCGGCGGACGCCATTTCTTCCCAGCTCTTCGGCCGGGCCGTGGCCGCCGCGCCTGCCGGACAGAGCGCGTCGCCCATGAACCGGGCCTTTATGATGAACGAAACCCAGGGCGGCGCGGTGTATGGCGTGAATCCCCAGATCCGCTATGAGAACATGGACGGTGAGCGCATTCGCAGCCAGATGCTGGATTTTGAATCCATCGGCATGGAAGTGGCGGACTTTGACGGAGACGGAAAGAACGAAGTCGCCCTGCTCAACAAGGACGCGGTAAACCTTTATCGCTGGCAGGAAGGCCGTCTGGTGCAGATCAGCGAACTGCGCCTGCCTTCCATGATGCGTATTCCCCTGCTCATCCGCGCGCTGCCTGACGGCAAGCGCACGCTGATGGTGGTGACGGCCTACGATGACGCCGCCGACGAACCCGTGAGCCAGCTTTTCGTCTTTCAGAACGGAGCGTTCAAGGAAGCCTCCGGCCGCGTGAAGTATTATCTCAATGTGCTGAACATGGCGCCTTCCTACAAGCCTCGCCTGGTCGGGCAGGATCCGGATCGCACCCGCGTGGTGCGCGGAGATATCTATGACGTGACCCTGCGCGGCAGCAAGCTGACCAAGGGCAGCAAGTACGCCAGCCTCCCCAGAGAGGCGAACGTGTTCAACATGGTGTGGATTCCCGGCAACGCCAGATCCGGCGGCGACTATCTCGTGGCCGTGGGTTCGGAAGAGACCCTGCTGACCTTTGATCGCAACGGCAAGCGTCTTGCCCGCAGTGACGAAAGCTTCACCGGCACGTCGGTGGGCATCCCCATTTCCCGCGGCATGCCCGGGATGGGCAGATCCTCGGATGAGGACGGCGGCAACTACTACTATGTGCCCATGCGCATGGTGGTGGATGACCCCGACAACAGCGGCACGCCCGTGCTGATCACCGGCAAGCCGATTTCCGCCGCGTCCATGCTGTTCAAGAACTTCCGCGTCTTCCCGCAGGGGGAGATACACGCGATGTTCTGGGACGGCCTTGGGCTCGACCTGAAATGGAAGACCCGGCGGATCAAGGGCAGCGTGGTTGATGTGAGCGTGTCCGATCCCAACAACGACGGCGTGCAGGATCTGGTGGTCAGCGTCAATTCCTATCCCGGTTCTCTGGGGATGGGTAAAATCCGCAACATGATTCTGCTTTATCCTCTCGGAGAGGGGAACTAGAGCCTTCCGCCCTGAAAATACTCCCGGAGCCGGGCAGCGCGAGAAGTGCTGCGGGCATTGAGAGCAGAGAAAGGCCCCCCTCCATATCAGCCGGAAGCCGGCATGGAGGGGGGCGGAGTGCGGGCGCAGTGTTTTCCGCGCAGAACGCAGGCGGGGTGGACGTTACATGGCGTCTTTCGCCGCCCCGGAAGCGCGGCTGCCTGCAAACGAATCTGAGGAAGCCGCTCCAGCGAGGTCTCTGTGGATACTCTTCCGAACACCCGGGGAAGAGAGCGTCAACGGACAATTTTAATGCAGCTTTTCTGAAAAGCTCTTGGAACAAGGCCAAGGAGACGGATGATGCAAGGCCCGGATGACATGGTGCTGCCGGAAGTGACCTTTTCGACCTTTGTGCTTTCTCTGGCGTCTTCGGCGCTGGTGCAGATGGGGGAAGTGCCTGACCCTGAGACGGGGAAGCTGGAGAAGCATCCCGAACTGGCCCGGCACAGCATTGACGTGCTGAACATGCTTGATGACAAGATTGCGAACGGCCTGACGGACAAGGAAGCGCGCCTGCTGAAGGATGTGCTGTTTGAACTGCGCATGAAATACGTCGCGGCCGGAAAGTAGGGCTGTTTCGCCTTGAATGCGTTTCCGGGGCGGGAGCGAAGGGCGTCCCCGCTGCCGGGCGGGCATTCCGGAGAAGGAATGTCCGGAAGAGAAAGGGGAAAGGACATGCTGAAAGCCGGACTTGTCGGGGTCACGGGATACACGGGAATGGAACTGGCCCGCATTCTTGCGGGGCATCCCGCCATGAAGCTGGTCATGGCTACTTCCCGCCAGGAGGCGGGGAAGCGTCTGGATGAACTGTACCCGTTTCTGCGCGGTCTGCCGGGCGGGGATGTGATTGTGCGCGAGGCGGACGCCGCCGCGCTGTCCGCCGCCTGTGACGTGGTGTTTCTGGCCGTTCCGCATGGGGTGGCCATGGAGATGGGGGCTGCCCTGTACGATGCCGGAGCCAGAGTCGTGGATCTTTCCGCCGACTTTCGTCTGCGCGACGCGGCCGTTTACGAAAAATGGTACGGAACGCCTCATTCCCGCGCCGGCTATCTGGACAAGGCCGTATACGGTCTGCCGGAGCTGCGCGCCGAGGAAATCGGCCGGACCCGTCTGGTGGCCAATCCCGGCTGCTATCCCACCGCGTCCATTCTCGGTTTGCATGCCGCGTTGAAAAACGGCCTGGTGCATACCGATGATATTGTCATTGACGCCAAATCCGGGGTGTCCGGAGCGGGGCGCAAGGCGGCGCTCGGCTCTCTGTTCTGCGAGGCGGGAGACTCCTTCAGGCCCTATAATCTCGGCAAACACCGCCACACGCCGGAAATCGAGCAGGAACTGGAGCGCAGCGCGGGCATGGACGCCGGAACGCTGCATATTTCCTTCAATCCCCACCTTGTCCCCATGAGCCGGGGAATTCTGGCGACAGTATATGCCCGTCTGAAATCCCCTCGTTCGCAGAGAGAAGTCCAGATGATCTATGAGGCGGCGTGGGCCGGTTCGCGCTGGGTGCGTGTGCTCCCCGCCGGAAAACTGCCAGAAACGCGCAATGTGCGCGGCTCCATGTTCTGCGATATCTCCGTGACCGTGGATGAACGCACGGGACGTCTGATCATTGCCAGCGCCATCGACAACCTGTGCCGGGGGGCCTCGGGGCAGGCCGTGGCCAATGCCAATCTGATGTGTTACCTGCCTGTGGATGAAGGGCTTAATCTTGCGCCGCTGACGGTATAAAAATATTTTTCTGCATTATTGGCAGAGCGGCTTCAGGCATTTTCAAAATGAAAATCCTAGAGCGTTTTGCTCTCGAAAATATCTTTCAACCAGACCCTATGTTCTGGCCCGCAGGTTTCACGCCTGAAGCCGGAGCCTTACGCCGCAAGTGAATTGCGGCTGCTCCGGTGTCGCGGCGGAGTCTCGCTCTGCTTGACTCCGTAGGGCATTTCACGAGCGAAATGCTCTAGTGTCTGTCAGGAAGATGCATGGCCGCCAGAATGCCGGAGATACCGATTGCGCCGGCCATAAGTATGGCCGGTGTATAACTGCCGATTGCGTCATGAAGACAGCCGCCTGCATAGGGGCCTGCAAAACCTGCGAAGATGAAAACCGTGGCAGTCATACCGATGTTGGATTCCAGATGGGCGGGACCGAAGTTTCGGGCGATGAAGGCGGAAAACAGGGGAATGCTGCCGCCGAAGGCCAGAGCGATGCCCACCATGGCGGTGAGCAGGCCCGCATATCCCAAAATGGGGGGCAGAGCAGCGAGAAGCAGCAGGCTGCATGTCATGCATGCCGCATCTGCCAGCATGGCAATGCGGGGACCCCTTGCGTCAAATAACATGCCGAAAACCAGACGGCCCGCTCCGTTGGCTGCGGCATAGATACCCATGGCCGCTCCGGCCTGGAGGGGCGTGGCTCCCTGTTCCAGCGCGTAGGGCGTCACATGGCCGATGATCATGAGGCCCCCTGTCTGTACAGCGCACGTCCACAGCCAGGCTCTGTGAAAAAGCGGTGTTTTCAGCATCTGCCTGGTATCCAGACCGCTGTCCGCGGTTTTGTCGTGGGGGGGCGCTCTGTCGTACCCTGGAGGGTAGCGCAGAAAAAGGCTTGCCGGAAACGCGACGAGCAATGCCAGCAACGCCAGAATGCGCAGCGTGGAGACATAGCCGGTCATGGCGATCAGCGTTCCGGCAAGCCCCGCACCGAAGATCAGCGTTCCGGCGGCGAGAGAGAAAGCCATGATGCCGCATGCCAGTCCCTGTTTTTCCGGATACCAGCAAAGGGCTGTCGCGGAAGGAATGACGTTGGCCACGCCTATGCCGTATCCGGCGATGACGCCGTAAGTGAGAATCATCTGCCATGGGGCGGCGACCAGAGACGAGGTGATAAGACCTGAGGCGAGCAACGCGCTTCCGCCGGCAGCGGTGAGGCGCGGGCCGAAACGACGCATCAGGTGTCCGCCCGACATCATGCCCAGGCCAAAAAAGACAAGAATAAAGGTAAAAACCAGTGACGAATAGGAACGGGGCCAGCCTGCTTCCTGTTCAATGGGCAATATGAAGGCCGACCATGAATAGAGTATGCCGTTGACCATGGAAAGCAGTGCGCCGGCTGTCAGCACGGCATGCCTGTTTTGGGGGTAAGGCGGCACCATGGGGTATCCTTTGTGCATGAGGGAAAGAGAGGGGAATCCCGGCACATGCACGAGAACATATGCCGGGATGGGAAACTATTTTGTATAGGGTTCCAGATAACGGGTAAGGTTGGAGTAATCCAGGGAGAATGCACCCTTCACGAATGTGTCGAGTTCTTTGCCCATAACGGGAGTCGCGCCCAGCTTGAGGATTTTCAGGGCATCTTCCCTGAAGGCGGGGAGTTCGACCATGCGCGCGATGGCGTCACGGACGAACTGCACTCTGTCGTCCGGCACTTCCGCACGCATGGCGGCCATACGGATAATGGCCGAAAGGTTCATGGCCTCCGCAAAGATGTGTTTGTCTTCAGGAGACATGCTCACAACTTCGGGCAGGCAGGGGACGTCAGGAAGCACGGGAGTACGCTCGGGAGCGATGACCAGCATGGGAGGGGCCACCATGCCCTGCTCCACGGTACGCAATCCCTGGGACAGAGGCGTCAGCGTAAAGTCGATTTCTCCCTTGCCCACGGCGAGGTCTATTTCCACCTGGGCCTTGTAGCCCGTGACCATTTTGACATCAAGGCCGAGTCCGCGGATCATGGGCAGCGCGGCGAAGCTGTTTTCGCAGAACGGGGCATTGACTCCGTATTTCAATCCCTTGGTATTCCTGAAGTCATCAAGGGATTTGAATTTGGAGGCTGCCGTAAGGAGCCAGGGTTCACAGAATCCGCCGACAATATACTTGAATTTGCGCGGATCGTACCTGGCGGCCTTGTTTTGCTGGAAATATGGCATCTGATATGCGCCGTTGAACATCATGATGTTCATGGTCAGCCCGTCGGGTTTGCAGCTGTTCATGTAGTTCAGGGCCACAATGCCCGCGGCGCCGGGCATGTTCTTGATGAGCATTTCTCCGCCGGTTACTTCCGGCCAGTATTTTGCGAACAGCCGGGCACCCACGTCGCTTGCGCCGCCAGGGCTGGTACCGATGACCAGAGTCAGCTTGTTTTTCCTGTAAAAGGTTGCCGCATCTTCCTCTGCCCGGACAGGCAAGGCCGCTCCGAGCATGCCTGCGCCAATCAATGATATCAGGGTGCTTTTGAAAATGTTCATCAAACGTTCCTTTGTGGTTTGAAACTCCCCCTTCTGGGGGAAAAGTAGTTGACAAAACGACGAAGCCGATGAAACCCGTTTCTGTAACTCCTCCCCTCAGGGCGTCGGTTGCGGACTCAGTCGGCGGATGGGACGACTGTGGATTGAAACATGCTGTTCTCCTTGACAGAAAGGTTTCTGTTTGCGGCCCGCAGATACTTCCAAACAGCGGCTCTACAGCCGGCATGCGGCATCATAGCCCTGCCGGATTGCCTGCCGGACGTTTTTGGCAATGTCGGCGTCGCCCGCGATCCGGAACTCCGGGGCCACGCTGCGGAAGCTGTCCGCAAGATCGCGTCTGGCTCTTGAACCGATGCAGAGCACCACGGTATCCGCGTTCAGGAACTGTTTCCCCCGGGTTCCCTCTATCTCTACTCCGTCTTGGCGTATGGCTGTGCAGGTGACACCCGTCATGCTCTCCACCTCGCGTTCCACCTTGTCCATGAGAGCGATGCGGTGCGTATAGCCGGTTCGGCGGGCCAGTACGTCATCCATTTCCAGAATGAGCACCTCACGTCCGTGTTCCGCGAGATGTAAAGCGGTTTCGCAGCCGGTATCGCCCCCTCCTATGACAATGACCCGTTTGCCCGTTTGTTCGGGGCGCATGCAGGCACGGGCCGCACCCATGACGCACGGGAGATTCGCGCCGGGAATGGGAGGGATGAACGGGGCCGCGCCCACAGCTGCAATCAGGGCGTCCGGCTTGTGCCTGCGAAACATTTCCGGACTTGCCTCCGTATTCAGGAATACCTGAACGCCCAGCTTGCCGACGCGGTGAATGAGATAGTTCTTGAAATCTCGCAGGGGCTTCTTGAAGGAGACATACTCCGAGAAGACAAGCTGCCCGCCAAGCTGTCCGCATTTCTCGAACAGCATGACGTCATGCCCGCGCTCCGCAGCCGTGATGGCCGCCTGCATGCCGGCCGGCCCGCCTCCTATGATGCAGACGCGTTTTTTTTCCAGGGCCGGAGGCACAAGCACATGTTCAATGCCCAGACGCGGATTGGTGGAGCAGGCATAGCGCTTGACGACATCCTGCGTGAAGCTGGTGATGCCTCCTCCAAATATACGGCCGTTCTTTTCATCCAGACAGTTGAAGCACTTGATGCAGGGACGGATATCGTCGTTTTTTCCGTGGCGGGCCTTGTTGGCCCATTCCGGGTCGGAAATAAGCGCGCGGGCCATGGCGATACAGTCTGCCTTGCCTTCCGCCAGAATGCGTTCCGCCGTTTCCGGGGAGGAAATATTGCCTACGAGAATCAGCGGTGTTCTGACACCCGCCTTTTTCATGGCCTCGGTCATGTAGACATTCGGAGCTTCCGGCATGAACGTGGAAGGATGCATTTCCACTCTGGTGCGCAGTACGCCGCGTGTTCCGCGGGAAACATGCACAAGATCCACGTAGTCTTCGAGCATTTTCACAAACTCGATGGATTCCGGGAGATCAAAGCCTCCAGGAACGCCTTCGGTTCCGTTGACACGATATTCAATGACAAAATCCTTTCCCACACGCTTGCGGATGCGATCCAGCACCATGAGGGGAAAACGGGCGCGGTTTTCCAGCGAACCTCCGTATTTGTCATTGCGGCGGTTTTCCAGCGGGGAAAGAAACTGCCCCAGGAGCCATGTATGCGCGCCATGCACAAGACACATCCTGAATCCGGCATTTTGGAGGAAACGGCAGGCTTCCGCAAAATTGTCCGCGACTCTGTCCATATCTTCTTCCGTCATGGCGTCGACATGAACGCCGTTGGGCAGGTCTTCCGCCGAGGGAGCAAACGGATTGCGGCCGCCGTTTACCTGAGGAAGAGCCCATTTTCCGGCGTGGGAAATTTCCAGAGATGCGACGGCTCCCGCCTGATGGATGGCATCGGACATGGCTGTAAGCTGCGGCAGTGCGCGCGGGTCACAAAGCGTGTTGCTGTGATAGTGCCCTGCCCCGTGTTCGAAGTCCACGGCGGATTCTCCAAGTGTTACCACTGCCGCACCGCCAAGGGCACGGGTACGGAAATGCTCGATGCCTTCATTGCGGAGAAAGCCTTCGGAAGACAGGAAGGACATGGCCATGGCCGTGGGAGAACCCCATATACGGTTTCGGTAGCGCAATCCTTTTATGTAAAGCGGCTCAAAAAGATGTGGGTACAATTCCATAGGTGCCTCGATTATCTGTTTCAGCGCAGCTTGCGTATGTCGGGCGCTTTGCCTCGCCGTTAGAGTGTTTCAAAGAACGCTCCAAGGAAACGCCGATAAAAGCTGTTCATTAAGGCTCTGTTCCAGAATAGTGCTGATACTGACCTTTGCCGCCGGAGGCGCGAGCGTTGACGAGCCATGGAGCGACGCCCCCCGCTGCATGGTAATGCGGCATCTTGGGGGATGAGGAGCGGTCAAATGTCACGCGGAGCGGAGCCGAGTGAAGCGCAGCTTCACGAAGGCGCAAGCGATCCGGCCGTGGATACTTGTTGCCTTTGGCCCGTGTGGAACACGGGCTGCCTTTGCGGCAATATTCATTGCCGTCTGTGCCGGAGCAAAACCATACGCGCCGCGCAACGCTATCAACACGGTTATGTGACAGAGCCTTCATGAACTATGTTTCGGCGGCAGGAGTACACGGTTCTCGACAGAAGGTCTGTTCCGGAGGAATATTTCAGCCGACAAGCGCAAGCAGCGGACTCAGGTCCTGCTGTTGATCAAGCCCGGTAAAGAAATCCCAGGCAGTTTCGGCATCATGGGGGGACAGTATTCCTGAAAACGCGGCGTTTGACAGAAATTTTTCCCTGACTTCGCTCTCCGACAGACTTGGTCCCATGACGGAATTCCCTCTGGGAAGAGGGACATAGGCTGAAAATTCCCCATCATCACAGACGAGCTTCAGCCCCGTCGCGAGAAAGCTGTCGCCGGCATGGGCCGGCCAGCCTTCGGAACTCAGACGTATCCTGCCGGCGAGCCGGATCGTTTCTTCATCCTCCACGGCGTGTTCCGCCATATGCTTCAATTCCACTCCTCCATGCAGCAGCGCGACGGCGACGACATACTGAAGGGAATAGATGGCGTCGGCATGGGCATAGTTCCGGATGCGGAAAGGCCGCGCCACGGCGTGGCTCATGGTCCAGGGTGAAACGGTGAGAACGGCTTCCCGTATCTTGTCAGGTTGTATGGAGGTTTGCTTCGCAATATTCACCGCACATTCAATGCCCGCATGAGTGGCCCGGCAGGCCGGCCATGCCTTGAATGTCGTCGTGCTGTAAAAGACCTTGCCCAGTTGTTCCATCAGATCATCAGGAGAGAGATTCCGGATGAAGATGTTGTGCAGACGCTTCAGTTCCGCGCACGGCTCATCAACTCCCTTCAGACCGCGCGCGGCGAGATCGGCGGCGAGAAGACCATGCATGGCGGAAAACCCTTGGGAAAGCTGGAAATGCGTTCCCTGCCTGATACCGTTCAACTGGTGGAGAGCCAGCCACAGCGCGTCGGCAAACTGCCGGGGCGTAAAGGCTTTGAGTTTGCCATACACAACTGTGGCTCCCAATGTATTGAGCGTGCCGCGGCAGTCTATGGGAAGAGGCATATCCATACAGCCGGAAAGTCTGCCCACGAAATCTTCGGCACAGATGAGCGCCGTCAGCATGGATCGGCCGTCGGCGTGCAGCATTTCCGCCGCGGCCAATGAAACGGGCACCATGGTTTCACTGACGTGCAGGGGCTTGAAGCGGCCCGCCGCAAAGGTTTCGACCGGGCCGTAGTCGTTTGCCCTGGCGCACAGCGCATTCACATAGGCGGTGTGAGGCAGAGGTGCCTTGTCGCCGAACCCCCACATGGTGGCCTGTTCCGTTCCGCCCCAGTCCATGACCTGGGCGTGCGCGGCGTGAGCCGCCTTTTCATGTTTTCCGCTGAGAATGCAGCCGAACGTATCGGCTGCGACCAGCCTGGCCCTGTATACGGTATCCCTGGGGATATCTTCAAAACGCACAGTGCTCAGGTGTTCCATGAGCCGTTGTATGGAATCATCAATGGACAGGGAAGAATATTCCATTTCAGACACCTCAGAAGGGCAGGTTGAAGTGCTGCATCAGCAGACCGGTATAAAGAGGAGTTTCCAGAAGTATGGGAAATGCCACATATATGAATGCTGTACACAGGATTGAAATTATAATACTGCTGTATATGGAGCTTCCTGAAATTTTCATATAGGAAAAGATGAATATAAAAGTTGATGCATAAAATCCAAATATATAGATTAGTCCGACAAGAATAAAAATTGGTAGAATACACTTCAGGGTTTTCATATCGTGAGCGCCGATGTCATCTGTGGAATTTTCATCTTCAGACAGAGTCAGACACCCTGTTTTTGTGTATTCATTATAGAATGCCATAACCAGAAGAATCATCATGATGATGCCGATAAATATCGGCATGATCTTGCTTTCAAAAAAGTCAAGTTGCGATGCATAATATAAAAATACCAGGGTGATAATAAGTATGATGCCCAGACTGAAAAAGTTTTCTCTTGTTCTTCTCAGCATTCGTGACCTCCACGCATTATTTTACGCACCACGGGCCAGGTCAGAAAAAGAATCAGACAGGCAATAAGGAAAAGAGGAATAGGATGCATGAAAAATGTTATACCTTCAATCTGAAGACTGATAAAAAGGTAGTTTTCAAACATGGTTCCGAGAATATATCCAAGCAGCATGCTCCCGGCATTGTATTTGAAGCGTTTTACAAGCAGCCCGATCACGGAAAAGATGAGCAGCAGAATGATATCTTCCATCAGGGAGCGGTTGGCGTATGTTCCGACCACAATGAAGATAAGGACTATGGGAACCAGAATGCGCGAGGGTATGGCCGCAATTCTGGCGAGCTGCGCCACGAGGGGAAAACAGATGATGAAACCAAGGATATTGGCCAGAGCAACGATCATCAGCAAGGAGAAGGTGATGTCGAGGTGTTCGGTCAGCATTCCCGGGCCGGGCATGATGCCCATCATCATGAGGGCGCCCAGCCCGATTGCACCGGTTGAACTCCCGGGTACTCCAAGGGCGAAGGTGGTGAGCCATGATCCGGATTCCTTGGCATTGTTGCAACTTTCAGGGCCTATGACGCCTCTGACGTTGCCTCTGCCGAAACTGTCAGGATTCCTGTCCGTGGCCTTGGCATGGCCATAGGCCAGAAATACGGCGGCATTGGCCCCTACACCGGGAAGAATGCCGAAGAAGTAGCCTATGACGGCACAGCGCAGGCACAGGAACTTGTTGCGCAGCACGTCCCATGTGCCTTGCAGGGTATCCTTTACGGAGAGAGAGGAGAGGCTTACTTCGGAAATGGTGCCCTCACTGCCCTTCATGGCCAGTTCCACCATGGGCGGCACGGCGAACAGACCGAAGCAGACCGGCACGATGGGAAGCCCCTCGAACAGAAAGCCCTGATCGAAGGTAAAACGTACTTCACCGGAGACCATAACCATGCCTATGCAGGAGAGCATGAGTCCCAGGCATCCGCTGATGAGGCTTTTGACGCGGCCTTCATTGCCCAGCATGCTGATGAAGGCCAGCCCGATAAGGATGATGAACACCATTTCTCTGGACGTGATGGACATGATGATCGGCATGATGGCGAACATCATGATCAATGCGAAACCGGTAGCCATGACTCCGCCAACCAGACTGGCAGTGAGAGCCGCGCCGATGGCGCGGGCACCTTCGCCTTTCCTGGTCATGGGGTGGCCGTCAAGCATGGTGGCGATATTGGAAGCGTCGCCGGGAACGCCCAGAAGTATCGCGGTGATGGAACCTCCGGTAAAGCCGACGGCGCTGAGCGCTACCATGAACGGCATGGCCTGCATGATATCCAGCTTGAATGTGAAGGGAAGAAACAGCGCCATACCGATGAGGCTTCCAAGGCCGGGGATGATTCCCAGTATAAGCCCCAGCAGTGTCCCGCCGAGGATCCAGCCCCATGTGGCCGGTTCCAGCAGGTATCCCAGTCCGACTAAAATACTTTCCAGCATAGCTCCTCCTGAGAGCGGATGGAAGTTGACGGTTGTGAAGCGTATCAGGCTGGAGGATGGACGAGTTACGGAAAATCTATTGGGAATACTTGTTCAGTTTTTCCATGATGGAGCTGAAGTCCACATTAAAGGCCGTTCTGATAAAATCCTGCAGTTCCTGACCGGTAAGGCAGTTTCCGCCGAGCAGAAATGCCTTGCGGGCATCCGCTTCGAAGGATTCGCTTTCAGCCATGCGGGTGAACGCGTCACGCAGAAATGCCACGATTTCGTCAGGAGTATCTTCCGGTACGGCCATCATGCGCACGGCCACGCACAAAGGCCTGCACTGTTCGTACAGGACGTCGATTTCCGGAGTGACATGCACGGCTTCAAAGAAGGTGGGAACATCGGGAATGAAGGGGGAGCGTTCGCGTTCCATAAGCAGGAAGGGTTTTTGCAGTACGCCATGATCTACTTCCCGCATGACCTGGGACAAAGGGCCCATGGTAATGTCCACTTCACCTTTTGCGACGGCCAGGAGCGCTTCCTGCTGGCTTTTGTATCCTGTCACCACTTTGGCCTTGAGTTGCAGAGCCTCCAGAACGGGCAGCATGGCGAAATTGTTACCTTCCAGAGGGTTCATGATGCCGTAGGTCAGGTTCCCGGCCCTGGCGACATCGTCAAGCGAACTGAATTTTCCGGAGGCTACCAGAACCCATGGTTCCTGATAGGCGCCCAGCACATAGTGCAGTCTGGAGGCATCGTACTTGGCCGCTCTGTTTTTGGTGAGGTAGGGCAGCTGATACGAGGAACCAAACATCATCATGTGCATGGTGAGCCCGTCCGGGCGGCAGCTGTTGACCAGATAATTCACGGCGACAATTCCGCCTCCTCCCGGCATATTTTTCACAATCATGTCGCTACCGGCAATTTCGGGCCAGTGCTTGGCTATGATACGGCCGCCGAGATCACTGCCTCCTCCTGCGTTTGTGCCCAGCAGCAGAGTGACCTTGTTTTTTTTGTAGAGGGTTGACGGAGAATCGGCGGCGAGACTGGGGGCAGTGGATATGAGCGTCAGCGCCAGTACAGTCGCAGCGAGAAAGCGGAACGATGGCATGGAGTGCTCCTTGGTATTGCGGGCGGAGAAACTCCGCCCGCGAGTGTCCGGATTCCGGAGGATTGCAGGGGCGGCGTATTTACAGTCTGCACGCGGCGTCGTAGCCGTTGCGGATGGCGTGACGCACGTTTTTCGGGCCTTCGGCGCAGTCGCCCGCCAGCCAGAAGGTCGGCGCGCAGTCGCGGAAGGCTTCGGCTTCATCCTGAAGCGCACGTGTGCCGAGAGCGACGACAACGGTGTCGGCTTCAAGGAAGCGTTCGCCTTCCGGCGTTTCAACGGTCACGCCCCTGTCGTCCGCCCGTTTGCAGCAGGCTCTGGTGATGCAGGAAATATGCTCATTGGTTTCGATTTTTTCCACCAGCACAATACGCTGGGTGTATCCGGTGCGCCGGGCGATGAATTCGTCCATTTCCACCAGTGTTACATCCCGTCCGATTTCGGCAAGATGCAGGGCGCATTCGCAGCCAGTGTCGCCAGCGCCCACAACCACGACCTTTTTGCCGACGGTTTCACGGTTCACAAAGGCGTTGGCGGCGAGCATGACATTGCTCCCCTCGATACCGGGGATGGGAGGCAGATCGGGGCGGGACCCCGTACAGGCAATGACGACATCGGGATACGAGGCTTCGATGAGTTCAGGCGTTGCTTCTGTATTCAGGAAGACCTTGATGCCAAGCTGACCGACGCGGCTGATCAGCCAGTTCTTGAACTCCATGAGCGGATACTTGAACGATACAAAGTCGGCAAAGAAAATCTGGCCGCCCAGATGATCGCTTTTTTCGTAAAGGCGTACTTCATGGCCGCGTTCGGCGGCGGTGATGGCGGCCTGCATGCCGGCGGGGCCGCCGCCGATGATGGAGACAACTTTTTTCTCCGTGGCAGGGGGGATACCGTCGGTTTCGATACCGATACGGGGGTTGACGGAGCAGGCATAGCGCTTGACCACATCGCGGGTGAAGCTGGTGATGCCGCCTCCGAAGATGCGCCCGTTCTTTTCATCCAGACAGTTGAAGCACTTGATACAGGGGCGAATTTCCTCACGCTTGCCGAGACGCGCCTTGTTGGCCCATTCCGGGTCGGCAATGACGGTGCGGGCCATAGCCACGGCGTCGCAATGGCCTTCGGCGATCATGCGCTCGGCATCCTCCGGATCGGTGATGCTGCCCACGATGATGACCGGAATTCTGATGCCGTGCTTTTTGGCGGCGATGCCCATGTATTCGTTGGGGCATTTGGGCATGAACTCGGAGGGGAACATTTCCGGGCGACTGCGCAGCACGCCGCGGTTGCCCCGGGAGAAATGCACCATGTCGATCTTGTCCTCGACCATCTTGATGAACTCGCAGGCTTCATCAATTTCCAGCCCGCCGGGCTGTCCTTCCGTACCGGAGATGCGGTATTCAAGAAGGAAATCGCGTCCGACACGCTGACGGATACGATCAAGAACCATCATCGGGAAGCGCGCCCGGTTTTCAAGGCTGCCGCCCCATTTGTCCTTCCGACGGTTTTCGGCGGGAGACAGGAACTGACCCAGCAGCCACTGATGCGCACCGTGTATCAGGCACATTTTGAAGCCGGCGTTCTGCAGATAATGGCAGGTTTCGGCAAAATGATCCGCTACCTCATCCATCTGATCCTCGGTAATTTCGTCCACGATCTGCCCGTTGGGAAGGACGCAGCCGGTAGGAGCAATGGGATTGCGCCCACCATTGACTTGCGGAAAAGCGTATTTTCCGCCGTGTTCTATTTCAATGGAGGCAATGGCCCCTGCCTGATGGATGGCGTCGGTCATCTGCGTGAGGTACGGCAGATTGTGAATGTCCTGGAGATTGACATTATGAAAATGGGAGGCGCCTCTGTCCTGATCTACGGAAGCCTCGCCCAGCGTCACACAGGCCGCTCCGCCCAGAGCTCTGTTCCTGAAATGCTCAATGGATTCATGGCGGAGATAGCCCTCGGAAGTGAGAAAATGCATGGCCTGAGCCGTGGGCGCGGTCCAGATGCGGTTGCGGAAGCGCAGCTTTCCAACCTGGAGAGGTTTAAAAAGATGCGGGTAGGGACGATTCATGATTAAGCTCCTGCTTGCATATCTGCGGTAACGGGTTGAGGAAACGCATGCGCTGTGCAGAAAAGAAAAGCAAAAGCTGTGCCATGATAAAAAATATAATAATACTAAATAATTATAAAGTTATTCTCCCTGAGAATAACCATATCAGGTCGCTTGTGGAACCATATATGGTGAAATCTGAAAAAATACGAAATATGGTGCTGCCTTCAGGGCAGAAGACCGAGCTTGCGCATTTTCGCTCGGAGGGTATTCGGATGCAGTTCCAGAATTTCCGCCGCGCCTCCGGCACCGCTGATTTTTCCGTTCGACCAGACAAGGGCTTTTTGGATATGGCGAATCACGGCCATATTCAGAGGTTCCGGTTTTTCTGCGGGCGGACTTTCCGGATAGCCGGCCGCCGGCGGCACTGCCTGGGCAGGACTGAAGCGGTCGCTTGCAGATATGGTGAAGGGGCGGCGCATGTCGCCTATCCACAGAATGACCGCCCGCTCTACGGCGTTGTTCAGTTCCCGTATATTGCCCGGCCACGGGTAAGACAGCAGTTCCCGCATGTTTTGGGCGGAAGGGGAGGGGATTTGCCGTACCCAGTACTGCCGGCATTTCTGGGCGGTAAGAAAATGGATCAGGAGTGGAATATCCTCCGGCCGCTCTCTCAGCGGCGGGATGACGATGGGAAAGACATCAAGGCGGAAATAGAGATCCGCGCGGAAACGTCCCTCCTGCACCATGCGGCTGAGATCCCGGTGTGTGGCGGCGATAATTCTGATATCAATCTGTTGTTCCTCGGAACCGCCTATGCGTTCAAGCACGCCGTCCTGAAGGATTCTGAGCAGGCGGGTCTGGCCCGCAGGCGGCAGTTCGCCGATCTCGTCAAGAAGAAGCATTCCCCTGTGCGCACGTTCAAAAACTCCCTTGCGGGTATGAATTGCTCCCGTAAAACTTCCTTTTTCATGCCCGAACAGTTCGCTGTCGATCAGCGAATCGGGAATTCCTCCGCAGTTGACCTTGATGAACGGAGCGTCCACGCGGGCCGAGGCCCGATACAGCGTTTCCGCCACAACTTCCTTGCCCGTGCCGCTTTCTCCGAGAAGCAGGACAGGGCATTGCTGACGGGCTACCTGCCAGATCATGTCCGTGACCTGTTTCATTCCCGGCAACTCCGTCACTGAAAGGAATCTTGAGTCCTCCTCGGGAGCCTCGCGTCTGCGGCTGGGGCGTACCTGCCGTCTGCAATAGTCCATCAGCATGTCGAACAGGGAAAATGCCAGAGTGACATGCTGATGCTCAAAAGTCCCCCTTTTTCTTATGCGGATGAAGGAAAGCGAGCAGATAAGCTGCCGGGAAAGTATCGCGCGCATGATCATGACGGAAAAGCGTGAACCGGGGAATATCCGGCTGATAAGCCCGAGGGTGACGCCATGATCATCCTGATTGCCGATCCGTATTACCTTTTTGGGACCATTGCGCAGCACCAGCAGCTGTTCGCGGAAGCTGTTCAGAGGAATTTTTTCCGTGCCGGATACATCGGGGAAGAGAAAATACTGCTCTTCTTCCCTGTATTCCGTGGCATAGGTCAGCAGGATATGATCAAAGGTGAAAATGGTGTTCAGGGCATGATGGAGCCGCATCATGCCTTCGCCCAGCGGCGGATTCTCCGCAAGAATCTGTGCTATGCCTCTGCCGGTGTCTTCTGGGTATGACGTGTCTTCCGGGGTGGGCGAGAAAAGGAAGGTCTGCATGACGGCCTCCTTCAATGTGAAATACGATCGGGCAGCGGGGGACAACAGGACGCCGCTTTCCGCGTTCCGGCCCGCAGGCTCCTGCGGCGCAGAATCGCTGTGCCGCAAGTGGGGTGCAGCAGCACCGGACAGGGGGGGCAGAGCCTTGTTCCGCTCGACTCTGTGAGCATTTCAATGGCGAAATGCTCCGCTATCAATGGCGGGAAGATTCCTTCCCGTCAACAGTTCTCTCCTTTCCTTTTTGAGCTTCTTTTTTCAAAGGGCGGGGAGGCGGCCTGCGAGAGCGGGAGAGGGAAAAGAACGCATATCCGGTTTCGGGAACGGGTTCAGGCTGAAACAGACTCCATCCGCTCATGCCCCCGCGGCATCCTTCCTGTCGTCGCTGTTCAGCGCGGCGCGGATACGGCGGCGCTCGTTTTCCATCTGTTCCTCCGTTGCGCCGAATTCGCGCATCAGGTGAATGGACATGGCCAGCGCGACTTCCCCCTCGCCGGAGAACGCGGCCACGCCAGCCTCTTCGTGCAGCTTCATGGCATCCCGCAGAAAGGCGGTATGAACAAGAATCCGGATGCCGGGCCGTACCGCGCGCGCCGCGTTGAGGATTTCTTTCGCGGGCATGGCGGATGACGAGATGACCAGCGCGTCCGCCATGCCCGCGCCAGCGCGGGTCAGCACCTCGTGCTGGGCGGCGTCGCCGTGAATGGCCGGAATTCCGGCTTTCCGCAGGGTGCGCACGGTGTCAATGTTCATTTCCACTACAACCACGTCGATGTCATTGTCCCGCAGAATACGGGAGATGCTGCGGCCCGTGGGGCCGTAGCCAGCCACCACGATGCGCTGTCTGTCGGCGGGCGCGGGGGGCGCGCCGTTTTCTTCCGCAAGGGGGGCGACGTGACCCGCGCTGATGCCGTATTTCGCCAGACGGCGCAGCAGACCGGGGATGGCGCGGTACAACAGGGGATTGAGCGTGATGGAGATGATGGAAGCGGCAATGACGGCATTGGTGGCTTCCGGGGGAAGGATGCCGTAGCTTGTGCCCAGCGCGGCCAGAATAAAGGAAAATTCTCCGATCTGGGCCAGTGCCGCAGCCACGCCCAGCGCCTGACTCAGAGGACGGCGCAGCAGAAGGACGACAGCAAGCGCAGCCAGCGGCTTGCCGAGCAGTACCAGTGCTGTGGTGACCAGAATCAGCGGCCATATTTCCGGCAGAGCGCCGGGATCGAGCAGCATGCCCACGGAGACGAAAAACAGTACGGCAAAGGCGTCGCGCAGAGGCAGGGCTTCGGAGGCCGCCCGCGCGCTGAAGTCGGACTGGCCTACCACCATGCCCGCCAGAAAAGCTCCGAGGGCCATGGACGCACCGAAGAATTCCGCCGAACCCACGGCAATGCCCAGCGCCAGAGCCAGCACGGCCAGAGTGAACAGATCCCGCGTGCCCGTTCGCGCCACAAAGCCGAGCAGCCAGGGGATGAGCTTCTGCCCCACGACCAGGGTAAAGGCCACCAGCGCCGCAAGCTTGAGCGTGGTAACGCCCAGAGCGGACCATAGCGAAGAATCGCCCCGTGTGCCGTCCAGCAGGGCGGGCAGAAGCACCAGTGCCAGAATGGTGAACAGATCCTCCACCACCAGCCAGCCCAGCGCGACGTGGCCTGTGGGCGTATGCAGGGCGCGGTTGTCGGTCAGTACGCGGGTGAGTACCACGGTGCTCGCCACGGAAACGGCCATGCCGAAAACGGCCCCGGCCTGCCAGTTCCAGCCGAAGGGCAGGGCCATGGCCGCCCCCAGAAGCGTGGAGACGGCGATCTGGACAATCGCGCCGGGCAGGGCCACCGCCTGTACGGCCAGCAGATCCTTGAGGTGAAAGTGCAGACCGACTCCGAACATGAGCAGAATGATGCCTATTTCTGCGTATTGTGAAGCTGTGGAGGCATCGGCCACAAAGCCGGGGGAGTGCGGGCCCACCGCAATGCCCGCCAGCAGATAGCCCACCAGAGGGGAAAGACGGAGCTTCTGCGTGATGAAACCGAGGACAAGGGCCGCGCTCAGCCCTCCGGCAAGAGTGAAGACAAGATTGAGGTCATGGGTCACGGGCGTTCCCCCTGCGTATTCTGGACGGGCGAGGCAAGCCATGTGGCGAAGGCTCCCCTTTTCCGTCATGGATTATAGGGCAAGGGAGGAATGGTGTATAGGCAAAGCTGAAGAATTGTCTTTGAATTATAATGTCCCAGTCCACAGTCGCCCCGTCCGCCGACTGACTCCGCAGCCGGCGGACGGGGGGATGCGGATTGTCCCCCTGATGGGAGAGGGTACAGAAAAGGGCTTCAGCGGCTTCGCCGTTTTGTCTGCAGACGCGGCATCGGAACTCTTGCCGGCAGGTCAATACCGTTTGAAGGGCGTAAACTCTTCGTTCTCCACTTCCACCGCTCCGGCGTTGCGCAGGGCGTCGTCATAAATGAAGGGATCAGCGGGGATAACTTCCCTTTCCGGATCGTGTCTGAGCTGCGGAATGTAGGAATAGGGCACACGGTAGGCGCGGTAGGTGGAGTTTGTGGGCTTCACCCGCATGGCGGAATGGTTTTCCGCGTCGCCGAAGCCGCTGGCCGTGCCGTACCACATGAAGGGTACGATGTATTCCCAGACGATTTCCAGATCCGGCGTGACTTCAAATATCCTTCCGTCATTGCCTTCGCAGATCAGGGTATTGCCGTTGGGCAGGCGCTGAACGCCGCTGATGGTGGCGCTGAAGAAGCTGTGCGCAAGCGAGTGGTTCGGAGCGTAGCCTTCCGCCAGCCCGGAGTATTCCCATACCTTTTCCAGGGTGATGGGGTTGAACTCCAGCACCTGCGAGAAGGGCAGGCCGTTGTTGAACACGATGACGTTGCCCTCACCCGGCAGCCCTTTGGGGATGATGTGCGCGTGGTGCATCATGCCGCCCGCCGGAAGGCCCTTGAAACCGCCTTCGGGCAGATGCATGCCCATGAGCCGCAGGGGGGAATCGTCGGGATAGTCCGGCCCGCACTGCCAGGCCACGCCTCCGGTCTTGTGATCGATGATGTAAATGACTTCCTGTCCGTCGTCGGTGATGATGTTGTCGGGATGGAAGGCCGCATACCTGACGGGGTCGCTTTCATACCACTTGTTCGGGCCGACCCATGAGGCGGTGTTCTGGAAGTCGGCTATTCCCCTGGCCTTGTACTCCTCTTCATGATCCCTGTAGATCCATTCCCATACGATATTTCCGGCTCTGTCCACGATATACAGGGTGGCGGTGTCCCTGCCGTCGATGGTCTTGAAGCCCGCGATCAGGGTTTTGCCGTCCTTGACATAGCTCATGCCCGGAACGTCATAGCCCACGGGATTCCCCTCGCGCTGGATGTCGTGGTGCGCGTTGGAACTCCAGTAGGTGTCGCCCGTAACCTTGACCATTTCCGCTGTGGGCTTGCGCTGTTCATATCTGTCGAAGCTCCAGATCACGTTTCCGTCCCAGTCCAGTTCCGCCACGGTAAAGCCTTCCGATTTCCGGGACAGCCAGTCGGCAGGGTCGTAGTGCACCAGCGTGGCGAGCAGGTTGCCGCCTGGCAGAACCTTGGCGGGCTGTCCTTCCACGTTCATCCATTTGTGGACAACCTTTCCGTTCATGTCGATGAGCGGCACGCCGTGCGGCGTGGCGCGAAGCGGGTTCAGCACGGTGTAGCCGCTGCACGTCTTGTCCGGCTTGTTGATGGTGACTCCGGTGGGAAAGACGGAAGGATAGGCCGAAGCTGTTCCCGCCATGCCCAGAATCATGCCCAGAACCATGAGATGTTTTCCGAACGAGCGCATATTCCTTTCTCCTGTTGCGCGTTCCGCCCGCGAAGCTGCTTTCGCGGGCATGCCCTGAGCTGTAGGCGGCCTGAAACGGCAAGTCAATGGCGTTCGCACGAGCTGGGGGCGCGGCATCGCTCCGGGAAGAACCACGTTCCCGGCGGTCAGGGATAGTTTCAACACTATTCTGCAACAGAGCCAATTTTTGCCCGCTCTTTACGATAACCGGGTTTAAGGATAAACTCCCAAGGTAATTTTTCATGCTGTTTTACTTTCGGGAGGCCACATGCGCCGCTGTTTTACCGCGCTTGCAATATTTTTTGTCTTCATGCTGTCCGCCGGAGCAGTCCGGGCCGAGACGCTGAAAATAGGCTCACTGCCCGCTGCGGATTCCGTGATCCTGCACGTTGCCGCGGATGAGGGCTTGTTCGCCGCGCGGGGGCTGGAAGTTGAAATCGTGCCTTTTCAGAGCGCGCTGGAGCTGGGGGCCGCCATGCGGGCCGGAGAACTTGCCGGGCATTTCGGCGATCTGCTCAACGTGCTCATGCAGAATGAACGCGGGGCGCGACAGGCGGTCATCGCCACCACGACCCATTCCTCGCCGGAGCAGCGCTGCTTTGCCCTGGCCGTAAGCCCGAAACGGGCCGGAGAGCTGAAAGGCCTGGCCGACATGAAGGGCACGGATACCGCCATGTCCGGCTCAACCATTATCGACTACCTGCTGTGGCGTATGTCCGGGCAGGAAAAACTGCCGGAAAGCTGGCTGAACATGCGGGAAGTGCGGCAGATTCCCGTACGGCTTCAGATGCTGCTGGGCGGCATGACGGACTCCGCGCTTCTGCCCGAACCTCTGGCCACCATGGTGGAAACCAGGGGAGCGCGGACGGTGTGGGATGACACCGGGCTTGATGAGCCGCTGGCCGTGATTGCCCTGCGCGCCGGGCATCTGAAGCTCGAAGTGGTGGAACCGTTTCGCGCCGCCCTGCGCGAGGCAGCCCGGCGCATAGATGCCGATCCGGAAAAATACCGTGCGCTCATGGTGGAAAAGGGTTTGCTGCCCAAAGCCGCCGCCGCGTCTTACAAGATGGTGCGTTTTGACCTGTTCGGCACGCCGGACGGCATGCCTCCCCTGCCCACGCGGGAAGATATGGAACGGGTGGAAGGCTGGATGATGTCGCGCGGGATGCTTAAGAGTTCTCCCGCGTATGAAGAGATCATCTTTCCCATGCAGTCCGGTGATGAAAGGCCCTGAGCGTTTCTGCCGCATGGCAGGCGCGGCGTCCGCGGCCACCAGCATTCGTCATGAGTTTTGAACTTTCCGCCGAGGATCTGACACGGGACTACGGCTCCGGCCCTGTGCTGGAACCGCTCTCCTTCACGCTTGCCGCCGGGGAGCGGCTGGCCGTGATCGGAGAATCCGGCTGCGGCAAGAGTACGCTGCTGGGTCTGCTTTCCGGCATGGAAAAACCGAGCCGGGGCAGGGTGAGAATCCGATTCATGGAAGGGACTTCCGGAGACTCCGTTGAGCGGAGGCCGCGTTCCGCCTTTGTATGGCAGAATCTCGGACTTTTTCCGTGGAAAAGGGTTCTCGCCAACCTGACCCTGCCGCTGGAACTGGCAGGCGTGGGAAAGGCCGGGCGCGAGGCAAGAGCGTTTGCCATGCTGGACGAGCTGGGGCTGAACGGTCTGGAAAAACGCTGGCCCGCAAGTCTTTCCGGAGGACAGCGGCAAAGGCTGGCGCTGGGGCGGGCGCTTATTGCCGAACCGGATGTTCTGTTTCTGGATGAGCCGTTTTCCGCTCTGGATGCCCTGACCCGGGAACGGCTTCAGGATTTTCTGCTGGGTTTGCTGAAACGCCGCCGCTGCACCACCGTGCTTGTCACTCATGATATAGGAGAGGCGGTATTTCTTGGAACGCGCGTTCTCGTGCTGGGCGGCCGCCCGGCGCGGGCGGCCGCCTGGCTGGAAAATCCCCTGTCCGGCAAGCCGGACAGCCGGGAACGCGCGGAGTTTTTTCATATGAGCCGCCGTGTGCATGCGGCGCTGAGTGGGTCCTCCCTGCGGAAAGAGGACGAGCCGGAGGGTGTGGAATGAGATGCGCCGTTCCGCTGCGATATGCTCTGGCCGCTGCCGCGCTCTGCCTTGTCTGGCAGGCGGGCGCTCTGGCGCTGGGGCCGGATCTGCTGCCTTCTCCCGGCGAAACATTTGCGCTGTTCCTGCGTGCGCTGGGCACGGCCGCATTCTGGGCGGATATGGGCATGAGTACCTGGCGGCTGGCTCTGGGGCTGGGGCTGGCGGTGTGCGTGGCCTTTCCCGCCGGGCTGCTCATGGGCCACTGCCGCCGGGCGGACGCAGTGGCCGCCCCGCTGGTGTTTCTTACCTACCCCCTGCCGAAAATCGTGCTGCTTCCCGTCTTTTTCACCTTCCTCGGACTGGGGGATGCGCCTCGTGTGCTGCTGATCGCGCTGACCACGGGGTATCAGATTCTGGTTATTGTGCGGGGCACGGCCATGGGGCTGGACCCGGCCTGCCGCAAGGTATTCCGCTCCCTTGCCGGGACGGCGGGAGGAGCGGGGCGCGGCATGCTGCTGCAGACGCTTCGGCATGTGTATGTGCCGGCGGCGCTGCCCGGTCTGTTCACCTCCCTCAAGGTGGCCGTAGGCACGGCCGTTGCCGTCCTGTTTCTTGCGGAATCCTTTGCCACGCGTTCAGGGCTGGGGTTCCGGATCATGGATGCCTGGGGGCGGGGGGATGCTCCGGAAATGTTTGTGGGCATTCTCGGCATGAGTCTGCTCGGCCTTGCCCTGTATGCCCTGTGCTGTCTGGGGGAACGGGCGTTCTGCCCGTGGCGGAATGCATAGGCCCGCGGAAGACCGGGATTCATGCGGATCTTGCGCCGTAATTCCCATGCCTTTCTGCATAAAAAGGGCTATACATCGGCGGTCTTTTTTTATAGCGTTTTTACTCCGAATCCTGTGCCACGGGCGTTTTGCGCGAAGGCATTGTCGCCTGTTGACCCGCATTTCCCAACGGAGGCTCACATGGACCCCTATTATGCCGGATGGCTTTCCATCCTTCCCCCGATTATCGCCATCACGCTGGCGCTTGTCAGCAAGGAGGTCTTTTCCTCCCTGCTTATCGGCATTCTTTCCGGAACGGTTATCTATACCGTGGGTACGGGCTCCGAATCCTACATTGTGGGGCCGGTGCAGACCATGTTCAGCACCATGCTGAACAAGATCGACTTTGCCATCATCATTTTCTGTTCCCTGCTCGGGGCTCTGGTGTATGTCATCTCGCTGGCCGGAGGTTCGGTCGCCTACGGCAAATGGGCGGCCACCAAGATCAGGAGCCGCCGCTCCTCGCTGCTTTCCACCGCCGGACTCGGCGTGTTCATCTTTATCGACGACTATTTCAACTGTCTCACCGTGGGCACGGTGATGAAGCCCATCACCGACACCTATAAGGTTTCCCGCGTCAAGCTGGCCTATATCATCGACTCCACCGCCGCGCCCATCTGCATTATCGCGCCCATTTCCAGCTGGGCCGCGGCCGTGGGCAGCAATCTCCGCGCCACGGGCGCCTTTGAAAGCGATTTTGCCGCATTTGTTTCCACCATTCCGTACAATTTCTATGCGCTGCTTTCCATAGTCATGGTTCTTATGATCTGCGTCACCGGCTATGACTTCGGCTCCATGCGCAAGGCGGAACTCAGGGCGGAGAAGGGCGACCTCGGCATAGCCAATGATAACTCGACGATGCTGAAGTCCTCTTCCAGAGGGCGGCTTGTCGACATGCTGCTGCCCATCGGCGCGCTGATCGTGTTTGCCGTACTCGGCCTGCTGTATACCGGAGGCTATTTCGGCGAAGATCCGCAATATCATACGCTCGGAGCGGCCTTCGGCAACTGTTCTGCCGCAACCGGGCTGATGTACGCCTCCTTTGCCGCGCTGATCGTGGCCTTTTTCCTTTTCGTGCCGCGCGGTCTGATCAGCTACAGGGGATTCATGGAGGGCTGCGTGGAAGGCATCAAGACCATGATGCCCGCGAATATCATTCTGGTGCTGGCCTGGACGATCAGCGGGGTATGCCGTGACCTTCTTCAGACGCCGCAGTTTGTGGAAAGCGTGGTAACGGGGGGAAGCATGACCGCCGCTCTTCTGCCTGCCGCCGTTTTTGCCATTGCGGCTTTCCTGAGTTTCTCCACCGGCACGGCCTGGGGAACCTTCGGTATTCTTATTCCCATCGTGGTGCCTGTGGCGCAGGCGCTTGATCCTCAACTGCTGGTGGTTTCCCTTTCCGCCACTCTGGCCGGAAGCGTGTTCGGGGATCACTGTTCGCCCATTTCCGACACCACGATCCTGTCCAGCGCCGGTTCAGGCTGCAATCATGTGGAGCATGTTTCCACACAGCTCGGCTATGCGCTGCTTGTAGCCGGCTGCTGCATGGCCGGGTATCTTGTGGCGGGCTTTACCCACGGCAATCTGCCCCTCAGCCTCGGCACCAGCCTGGTGCTGCTGGTGGGAGTCGTGCTGGGGCTGCATGCGCGCAATCAGAAGCGCGAAGCCGCGGCTCTCAGGTCCTAGCGTGTTTTGATATTGAAAATATCTGCCAGCCGGGACCCTATGTTCCGGCCCGCAGGTTTCACGCCTCCATCGGAGTTTGACGCCGCAAGTGAATTGCGGCTGCATCGCCGTTTCCGTTGTGACGAAGAAGGGCCGCCGTCCCCTGCGGAACGGTGGCCCTTTGAGAGCGTTGACAACGTCAACGCGTCCAAAAATCAGGAGCAGGTCGCGGCTCTGCCGCGCCGTAAGCGACTGTTTTTTGTGCCTTTCCGTCAAGCCATGTTATGGCTTAGACGGCGCGAACACCGCGAAGCGGTGTTTGTCATCAGTCCGGAAGGGCCGCCGTCCCCTGCGGAACGGCGGCCCTTTGTCAGTTCAGGAAACACTGAATTAAAGCGTTTCCATGCAGGCTTGCGGAGGAGTCACAAGGAACAGGAGGGCTGTCAGGCGGCTTTTCCCCGTGCTTCCCCTCCTGCCTTTTCCAGTTCCTCCCGCTCTTCGGGGGCCAGACCAAGAGCCTTGGCCAGACTGTCGAGGTAGGCTTTTTCCTTTTCGTTGTCGGGGCCGATGATGGCGCAGGTCAGACGATAAAGATCGCGCCCCTGTTCGGGCGACTGCACGCGTCTGGCAAGATCCTCGGCATCAACAGGCTTGCTCAGCAGCCCGTTGAACGCCTCACTGATATCCGCGTTGCCGAAAAGGGATTCGAGCTTTTTGGAAATACGGCCCTTTTCCTCGTCGTCAATGTCTCCGTCCGCCCGCGCGGCGAAAATCATCGCTTCAAGCAGGAGCAGGGCGGAGTCAACGGGGGAGCCTTCACCGGCACTGGCTTCATTCTTGCCGCTCTGCTCCGTATCGGGCCTGCCGCTGTCCGGATTGCGGTCTTCCTCACCAGAAGGCGACTTGTCGGAAATCCACTTCTGGATATACTTCCACGCCATTACTCCGGCAGCAGCCGTGCCGCCTGTGACAACCGCGCCGCCGGCCAGCTCCCGCACGCTTTTTCCGGAGAGCAGGGTTCCGAGCAGACCCCCGATAGCCGCTGAACCAAGCAGGCCGCCAAGTCCGCCGGAGGATTTGATCAGTTCATTGAGTTTTTGACTCATATCAGGCTGCTTGTCTTCTCCCAAGCCCAGCGCGTCGGAAATCTTTCCGCCCAGTGCGCCGATTTGATCCATTATTCCGTTCATCAAAAATTCCTTTGCGGTTTGAGACCTCCCCCTTCAGGGGGAAAAGAGTGGTTGACAAGACGGCGAAGCCGATGAAATCCTTTTCCGTACCTCCTCCCTTCAGGGAGAGGCAATGCGCACGACCCCCTCTCCGTCGGCTGCTTCAGTCCGTCGGCGGATGGGGCGACTGTGGATTGAAACATTTGTATCTCCATTATTTCAGGTCTCGCAGCCCCTGGGGGAAAGGCCCGCCTGCGGAATGGCGCGCGGAAGTTTTTTCTGCCTTTTTGTCTTGTCCTGCCGCTTCACTCCGAAGGGAAGCCTTTCCCTTTCATGAGGCTCGCCATGTTACAGTGGCATCGGATTGCAGAAAGCTGACGGCTTTTGCAGCGTCTGCCCGCGCAGGCGCTAGAAATCCGCCTTCGGAAGCTGCAGATCCGCCTGGATATCTTCCTTTTCCGGAAGTTCCTTGTGATACTTCAGGTAGGCTTCCTGATCGCGATGTCTGGCTTCCCGGTAGTCATCGCGGGCTTCGCGCACCGCGTCATGGTACTTTTTCAGATCCTCCTTGCGGTGTTCGGCGAAGTTGAGGGCGTCCTGCTTGTCATTTCCGGTATAGGCGCCGAAGTTCTCCTTCACGCTGTCCTTTATGTCGTGGTATCCTTCCTTGACGGCCTGCGTGAAGGAAGTTTCCGCATACGCGGGAGAAAGGGCCAGGGAGCAGACCGTCAACAGGCCGCCGCAGAAAGCAATTATGCCGTATTTCATGGCAGTGTCTCCATTCAGGCTGATTGTTGTTGAAAATTCGGAACAATGCCGCTTTGGAGCATTTTCGCTTTGAAAATGCTCCCGGAGTCAGGCGAAGCGAGACTGAAGCCGCGACGCCGGAGCAGCGCAATCCATGCGGCTTCAGGCGTGAAACCTGCGAGCCAGAACATGGGGTTCTGACTGACAGATATTTTCGAGAGCAAAGCGCTCTAGAAGATATCTTTTTCTTTGTCTGCGGCTTTTTTGTACGTTTTCTGCACAAATTCCGCCGCGTCGCTCATCATTTCCCTTGCCTCGTCCGCAACTTCTCCGGCGGTATCCACAATGGAATCCCTGACATCCGCCAGATAGTCCCCGGCCGATTTTGCCGCATGGGCGGCCTTGTCTGCGAGTTTTTCATGATCCATCATAGGAATTCTCCTCTTGTTTTTGTTGCGCAGCCGCGGCAGGCGCCTGTCCCGGCAGGGCCGCTGAAAGAATCAGACTTCATATATGCCCGAGGGCGCGGTGTCATGCCGCGAAATCGCCCAGTTTCTTCTCCCGTTCCCAGATGCGGTGGCCGCTCATGGCCTTCACAAAGGCGGACATGAGGGTTTTGTCGTCCTTTGCCGCGACAAGCCCCCTGTCTGCAAAGGCATCCAGTCCGGCAGCCTCAAGCATGGCTTCGGCATGTCCCGAAAGGCCGATCACCTTGAGATGCTTGAACGCCTGCCTCAGGTAATACCTGGCATCGCCGTTCGCCATGAGCGTGCGGACGGACTTTTCCCCGTCGGGGACGATGACGCTGTCCACCAGAACGGAAGGATTTCCTTCAATGGTTCCGTCCACGGTCAGCTCTCCGCCTTCGGCCGTTTTGACGGCGCCCATGCGCGGCGCGAAAATCTGCGGATGGATTCCTTCCGCCCGCAATGCCTCGCTGACTGCCTGCACCGATTTGCCGCTGACGCCGTCCGCCGCCAGAAGCGCGACGCGGCGCGACTTGAGCACCTGCCCGCCCCGTGCGTAAATGCTGAGCGCGGCGTCCGATTTCAGACCGTTTACCGCCTTCGGCATGTCGCGCTTCATCTGTTCGGCGCCGAGTTCAATGCCGAGATTGGCCGCTATGGCGGAAGCCAGCGCGGAGTCCACCCTGGTCAGGAGATCCACCACGCGTTCCCGGATATACGGGCGCATGACCTTGCCCAGCTCGAAGCTGAAGGCGTTGACGATATGCTGCTGTTCCGGCTCTGTCTGGCTTAACCAGAACAGACGCGGCTGCGCGAAATATTCCCCGAAGGATTCGCTGCGCTGCCGGATTTTTGTTCCCTCCACAGGCCGCGCACAGGTTGAAAATCCGCCGTGCTGCGCCGCCGGGGGAACCTCGCGGGGCCAGTTGCCGCTTATGGAATTGGGCTCGTAGTTCGCGCCCGGATCTATCCGGGTGCGGTAAAAGCCGTCCCTTTCATGGTTGCGAACGGGGCATACAGGCCGGTTGATGGGCAGTTCGTTGAAGTTCGGGCCGCCCAGGCGATGCCTCTGGGTATCCACATAGGAAAAGACCCGGCCCTGCAGCAGGGGATCGTCGGAAAAGTCAATGCCGGGCACAATGTTGGCGGGACAGAAGGCAACCTGTTCCGTTTCGGCAAAGAAGTTGTCCGGGTTGCGGTTCAATGTCATCTTGCCGACAATCTGCACGGGAACCAGCTCTTCCGGTATCAGCTTTGTGGCGTCCAGAATGTCGAAGTCGAATTTGAACTGATCTTCTTCCGGAATAATCTGCAGGCCGAGTTCCCATTCCGGATAATCGCCCGCTTCAATGGCCTGCCACAAATCCTTGCGATGAAAATCGGGATCGCGTCCGGTCAGAATCTGGGCCTCGTCCCAGATCAGGGAAGCAACGCCGTATGTCGGCTTCCAGTGGAAACGGACGAAACAGCTCCTGCCGTCCTTGTTGACCATCCGGTACGAGTGGATGCCGAAACCCTCAATCATGCGCAGGCTGCGGGGAATGCCCCGGTCGGACATGGCCCACATGACATTGTGCAGCGTCTCCGGCTGGAGAGAAACATAGTCCCAGAAGGTGTCATGCGCGCTCTGCCCCTGCGGCACTTCGTTCTGGGGTTCCGGCTTCACCGCGTGAACAAAGTCGGGAAACTTGATGGCGTCCTGAATGAAGAAGACCGGCGTATTGTTGCCGACCAGGTCGAAGTTTCCTTCCTGAGTGTAGAATTTTGTGGAAAAACCGCGGATGTCACGGACGGTGTCGGGCGATCCCCTGAATCCCTGAACCGTCGAAAAGCGCACGAATACAGGGGTTTTTTCCTGGGGATTGTTCAGGAAATGCGCTTTGGTAAGCGTCGGGAGCGGCTTGTAGACCTGAAAATAGCCGTGCGCTCCCGACCCGCGGGCATGCACCACGCGTTCGGGAATACGCTCGCGGCCGAAATGCGCCAGTTTTTCGGTAAAATGGAAGTCTTCCAGAAGATGGGGACCACGGGGGCCGACGCTCAGTGTATTCTGATTGTCGGCGATTCTGGTTCCCTTGTCCGTGGTCAGCCCCATGCCTTCGGGCGGAGCCCTGAACTCGTCCATATCCCTGATTTTGGCAGACGTGTTTTCCGGGGTTTTCATGCTTCCGGCGGTCATGGGTTCCCGGCCGGGCGGGGTAGGGGAGGCGCTGACAGGCGAGGCTCCCTTTTCCGTCACATCGTCATAATGAGGCATGGCGGCCTTTCCGTCTGTAAAAGGGGCTCCATGGAAATGTTTTCCGGGTGCTTTCATCAAAAATTCCTTTGTGGTTTGAGACCTCCCCCTTCAGGGGGAAAAGAGGAGTTGACAAGACGGCGAAGCCGATGAGATCTTTTTCCGTAATCCCTCCCTTCGGGGAGGGGCAATCCGTACGGCCCCTGTCCGTCAGCTGCGGACTCAGTCGGCGGATGGGGCGACTGTGGATTGAAACATAGTCTTTCTCCTTTGAAATGCGAGCCTGCATTTCTCATTCGGATCATTCTGCAAGTGAACGTATCTGTCGGTCAGGCCCAGTGTTCCGAGCCTCGGGTTTCATGCCGCGGCCGGAGTCTCACTCTGCTCCGGGAGCATGTTCATGCCATTCCTGTATTGCGGATGCATGCACAGCTCATGCACATGGCTGGAAAGAATGAACAGGCGGAACTGTTCATTGTCCTTTTTTTCGCATACTGAAAAATGAGCTGTTATAGGGAAATTATTTTTCTCTGGGGTTCTGCTTGAGGAAAGGCTGACAAAAGTGTTTCCCGCAAGTCGTGCGCGGGCTGGGAATATCCCTGCTCACCGCAGGCACGTTGCAGAGCGAGGCCACGGGCATCGGAAGCGGAGATGCCGGCAGGGGAGAAGCGAGTATCGGCAAGTCCGCTCGAACGCCGTCAGGAGGCCGCGGAAGCAATATCTCGCGGAGCGGAGCCGGGGAACGGCAGCCGCTGGCGCACAGCGTCTTGCGGATGAAGAACGCGGGGTTGAATCTTGTTCCGCCCGGCCCCGGCAGCCTTTTCAAGGCGAAAATGTGTCAGCCCTGCTGCCCCGGAAGCCGCCGCACAATGCCGAGTTTTGCGCAGCGGCGGTGAAAGGTGCGCAGGTTGACGCCGAGATGCTCCGCCGCGCGCAGCTTGTTGCCGCCGCAGCTTTCCAGCGCGCTCAGGATGATATCGCGCTCCGCGCGGGCCAGCGCAAGCTCCAGCGTTTCCCCGGCGGCGGGGCGGAATTCTCTCTCTCTCTCTCTCTCTCTCTCTCTCTCTCTCTTGGGGGAAGGAGGAAACGCCCTCCCGCGCCGGAGAAATGAACTGGGCCTGCCCGGTAGCGAGGTAGCGCAGGATCACGTTCTGGAGTTCACGCACGTTGCCGGGCCAGTCGTAGGCGAGAAAGCGTTTCATCAGGTCGTCGGGAATGCGGGGCCGCACATCCAGCGGGCTGAACTTGGCAAGGAAGAACTCGATGAGGCGGGGCAGATCTTCCCGCCGTTCGCGCAGGGGCGGGATGGGGATATCCACCACAAAGATCCGGTAGAAGAAATCTTCCCGCAGGGCACCGTCCTTGACCATCTGCACAAGATCGCGGTTGGTGGCGCAGATCAGGCGGACGTCGCCGTCCAGCGGCCTGTTTCCCCCCACGGGCGTATATTTTTTTGTTTCGATGGCATGGAGCAGCTTGGCCTGCATGGAAAGGCTCAGTTCGGCAACCTCATCAAGAAACAGGGTTCCCCGGTGAGCAGCGCCCAGAAACCCCTGCCGGTTGCCCTGCGCTCCGGTGAAGGCCCCTTTCACATATCCGAAAAATTCGCTTTCCAGCAGTTGCTCCGGAATGGCCGCGCAGTTGACCATGACAAAGGGCTGATCGCGCCGCGCGCTGACATCGTGTATGACGCGGGCCAGCATGCTTTTGCCCGTGCCGGTTTCTCCCAGAATGACGAGGCTGGTGTCGGTCTTTCCCATCTGCAGGGCCAGATTCATGGTCTTGCGCATGGCCGGTCCCCTGCCGAGAAAGATTTCGTTCTGTCCGCCGATCCTTGCCTGCAGCCGTGCGTTTTCGCGTTCCAAGCGGGCGCGTTCGCTTTCCAGTTCCTTTTCCTTGCGGATTTTGTCCGTAATATCGACAATGGTGCTGATGAGGGCCGTTTCCTTTCCCCAGGGGAAAACCGAGGGATGACCTTCCACATGGCGCACTTCTCCCCTGACGCGGTATTTCCAGTAATATGTCCCTCCTGAGAGGATTCCCTCGTGGTTGTTGGCGTTTAGGTTGAGAAAGCGTTCCCTGTCGGACTCGTCGATGAACAGCCCTATGGGCATGCCGAGCATTTCCTCGGGGGAATCGTACCCCGTAAGCTGCGCATAGGCCATGTTAGTGGCCACGATTTTCTGTTTGAGTACCAGAGCGACCGGCAGAGGGAATTTGTCGATGAACGCCTGGATAATGGGGGAGAAGGCTGCAATCTGGGTCAGGCTGACGGTCTGAAAAATCTGATATGCTCCGACGGCATCGCCGGAAGCGTCGCGCAGCAGACCCGCCTGAGTCCATATAGAAGATTCGCCTTCCAGCGTCCGTTCGATATGCAGAAGGCATGAAGCCTCGCCGGAAGCCCCTTGCCGCAGTGTGGTCGGATATTCTCGGCGTAGCTCCTCGATTCTCCCGGAAAGGATGAAGTCAGCCAGGCAGGAGCGGGGGGAAAGGTAGAAAGCCCGCCATTGTTCCCCGGTATTCAGGATTTCCCGCGCAGTGATGCCGGTAAGCCGGGCACAGGCGGCATTCCACGAAGTCACCTTTCCTCCTGCATTGAGGGTAAAGGCCGGAAGATCGGATGGAATTTCCGGCAGAGCTGCCGGAGGCAGGGACGGAATAATCATGAAAACTCCTGATGCATTCAGAAATCCATTGTCTTGCAGGCTCTCTGAACGCGCAATGCGGGACAGGTGTGGCAGGCTGACATAGCAATGTTGTCATATTTGTCATAAAGTGACAAGTTGTGCTGAAAAACAGTGTCATAATTGACACTGTTTTATGTGAGTTTTGTTTTATATGTAATATAATACTCTAATATAGCATGTATTATCATCTATGGCCTGGTTTTTGAAATGTCCCTCATGACATCAGTCTGTAAAAAAACTGAAACAAGGAGGACATTATGGAGATGCGAAAAAGGTCATATGAGAGCGATGTGCTTGTGCTGGGGTCCAGCGCCGCAGGATGCGGCGCTGCCATTGCGGCCCGCAGGGCAGGTGCGGAGGTTTTGCTGGCGGACAAGGGCAAGCTGGAAAGTTCGGGCTGCCTCGGCGGCGGCAACGATCACTTCATGGCTGTACTCGATGAGGTGGAGCATGATGGCCTTGAGGATCTGTATGCCTATTACGCTACCCCTGTTTCCGGTCTGACGCGTGACCATGTCAGAAATTTCTATGATGCCATGAAGCCCTGCATCAAGATTCTTGAAGATGCGGGCGTGGAACTCATGCATAACCCGGATGGCAGCTATATGCGGTCGGTGGGCTTCGGCCAGCCCGGACCGTGGTGGATTCACATCAACCACGGCTACAATGTCAAGCCGCTGCTGGCGAAATACATCAGAAACCTTGGTGTCAAACCGCTGGATCATTTCATGGTCACCCACCTACTCAAAGACGGGAACCGCATCGCCGGGTGCATGGGATTTGACGTACTCAAGGGCGATGTCATCACCGTACGCTGCAAGACGGTCGTACTGTGCATGGGGCTTACCGCGCAGCGCGTGTCCAACAATTCTTCGCATAAGCCGTTCAATCAGTGGTTTTCCCCTTTCGTGACCGGCAGTCAGATTATGCTGCCGCTGAAGGCGGGGGCGTCCGTACTGAATCTCGACATTTCCGACATGGCCACCATGCTGCCCAAGGGCTGGGGCGCGCCGGGCATGAACGGCATCAACAACATGGGCGGGCATGAGCTGAACGCCAGGGGCGAACGTTTCATGGGCAAGTATGATCCCATGCTGGAAAACGGCCTGCGCCGCAACCAGGTCATGGGGACCTTTCAGGAAACGCTGGAGGGCTACGGCCCCCCGTTCTTCATGGATATGACCCATTTTACAGCGGAAGACGCGCGGCATCTTCAGTATGACCTCATGCCCGGCGACAAGGAAACCTATCTGGAATACTGTGAGGCCAGAAAAATCGACTTTACCAGGACACCGCTGGAAGTGGAGATAGGCGAGCGTATGATCGGGGGTATTGTACGCAGCGACGCCACACAGGAAACGGACGTGGAAAATCTGTTTAACGGCAACATCATTCACAGTTTTTCCGGTGCGATGTGTCTTGGCTATACAGCCGGCGGTTTTGCCGCGCACAAGGCTGCCGGGGTGGAAATGCCCTCCTTGCCGGAGGATGTGATGGAGCGTTGCCTCGCAGAAATTTATGCACCTCTGGAGAATGGCGGCAGAGGTACGGTTTCATGGAATGTGTTCGAGGACGGTATCCGGCAGATCATGGATTATTATGTGGGCTATCAGCGCACCGAGGGGAGCATGAAGCAGGCACTGAAGAGCTTTGAGACTCTGGCTGCCTACATGCCGCGTATCGCGGCGTCGACGCTGCGCGAACTCATGCGTTCCCACGAAAGCATGGAACTGTTCAGACTCTGCCGTTGCTATGTTCAGGCCTGCATGCAGCGCAGGGAATCAGGACGCGCCATGTATCGCCGCGCCGATTATCCCGACCTTGATCCCGCGCTGGCGAAATGCCTTGTGACCCGCCTTGATGGATCCGGAACTCCCTTTTTTCACTGGAATGACTGATTACGTTACACGCAACTCTGAGGAGAAAAGATATGCCTCCGGTTTTTGACGAAACAAAATGCATCAGGTGCCAGAAGTGTCTTGCAAGTTGCCCCGGATATATTCTGGAAATGGGGGAAAATGCCCCGCGCGTGGCATTCCCCGATGAATGCTGGCATTGCGGTTGCTGCCGCGTGGCCTGCGGGCGCGGCGTCATCAGCTTCGAGTTTCCCCTGCATACCCTGCTTTAATCCCCCCAAAAAAACCGGTTCCGGCCGGAACCACATTCCGGCCGGACTCGAGCCGGTCTGTACGGAGATCAATCATGCGGAAACTGATCGCCAATCTGGCCGCCGCGGCCCTGTGTCTGACCGTTCTGCCCGGAACTTCCCTGGCGGACCCGGAATATGTGCTGAGTCTCAACCTGCCCATACCTCCCATTCATACCCGCTGGAAAGATGCCATAAAGCCATGGTGCGACGAACTGACCAGACGTTCGGACGGGCGCATCGTGGTCGAGCCGTATTTTGCGGAAGCCATCAGCAAACAATCCGAATCCATGGATGCCGTGCGCGATGGTCTGGCTGACATGACGGAATCTCTGTTCACCGTCGCGGTGGGGCAGTTTCCCTTTTTTGAAAGGGTCTGGTCCGTGCCGGATCCTGCCCGGGCCATAGAAAATCCTACTGTTATACTGCATGAAATGCAGAAGAGCTTTCCACAGGTTATGGAGGAATGTCATGGCGTGAAGCTGCTGTTCACGCACGGCCAGAGCATGGGCACGGTACTCGGAACAAAGACTCCGGTGAAAAGTCTGGAAGAACTTAAGGGCATGAAGATTGCGGTCATCGGTGGAGCTATTGCCGTGGAACGGCTCAAGGCGCTTGGAGCTTCCGTGGTATCCATTCCCATGGCGGATTTTTACATGTCGCTTCAACAAGGCATCATCGACGGCTGCATGGTAGACTTTAACATGATGGTGACCCGTCGCTTGGGCGATCTGCTTAAGCATGTGACCCTGCTTTCCATCGCGGGCGGGGATTTTTACTGCTGCATGAATCAGGATATCTATGACTCCATGCCTGATGACCTGAAAAAAATTATTGATGATCTTTCCGGAGAATACGCTGACAGACTGTTCTCGGAATTTTGGGCGAGTGATCAATACTCCTGTCTGGAAACATGGAAGAAGGAAATGGGTGGCATCATCCACATGCTGCCAGATGAGGATTACACCAAAGCAAGAGAACTGATGGTATCTGCGGACGAGCAGTGGGTACATGAACTGAACGAAAATGGACTTCCCGGCGAGGAGATGCTGAAGCGTTTTCGTGAGCTTGAAGCACAGTACGACCCCGAATGGAAGAATGCTGTTGTAGCGAAATATCTGAACTGAAAGAACTGCTTGCGATACTCCGCATATCAACGACGGCGGCCTCATGGCCGCCGCAGGCCCAGCACCGAGGTTTCCATGCTCGCACAACATGCTAATATCTTTGAACGCCTGGAACAGTCCCTCGAACCGGCAGTCCGCGGGTATGAGAAGTTCTGCAGGCTGCTCAGCGCCGCAGGCATGGCAGTGTTCATGCTGATGGTCACGCTGACTTTTGCCGACGTGTTTCTCCGCTATTTCTTTCACAATTCACTGAACGGCACGGTGGAAGCCACGGAATTGTTCATGGTGGTTGTAGTATTCTCGTCCATTGCCTATACCCAGTGGACGAGAAATCATGTGGTAATGGATGTGCTTACCGCCTCCATGACGCCCCGCTGGCAGAGCATATGGGAGGCTGTCACTGCCTTCTGGTCTGTTGTTGTAGCGGTGCTGTGCGTTTATGCATCCATCCGGTATGGACAGAGAACGTCCTCCATTACCGCTGTACTTCAGATCTCTCTGAAGCCGTTTATCTATTTTGTCGCTTTCGGCTTTTTCACTCTGCTTCTGACATTGCTTTGGGACGTTATCAGAGCTATGGCAAAGACGACGCGAAACTCCCCAAAGGATGCGGTTCTGGCGTGTTTTCTCGCCGTCGTTCCCGTTCTCGTCGCATGGGAGTTCTCTTCCCACCGCATGGCGGGCATGAGTACCGTGACGCTGGGCATCCTGGGCATCGTGGTCATGTTCGCCCTGTTCCTGACCGGGATGCCCGTGGCCTTTGCGCTCATGGCGACGGGCTTTATCTTTTCCGGGATGCTGCGCGGCCTGCCCGCCGCCGTCAACATGTACGGCAAGGCCATGTACGCCACTTCCGCCAGTTATGCCTGGGCTCCGCTCATGTTCTTCATGCTCATGGGATATTTCTGTTTCTACGGCGATTTCGGCAAGGATCTGTACACCTGCGCGCGGCGCTGGCTCGGGCATTTGCGCGGCGGCCTGGCCCAGGGCAGCGTGTGCGCCTGCGCCGCCTTCGGCGCAGTGGTGGGCGACGTGCTTTCCGGCTCCATCGCCATGAGCGCCATTGCCCTGCCGGAAATGCGGAACAACAGGTACGACGACACGCTGGCCGTGGGCACGCTGGCCTGTTCCTCCACCATCGGCGCGCTGATTCCGCCTTCCACCACGTTCATTCTCTATGGTGTGCTGGCCGAGCAGTCCATCGCGGATCTGTTCATGGCCGGAGTCTTTCCCGGCCTCATCTGCACCTTTTTCTTCATGCTGGTGATCTGGGTCATGGTGTTCCGCAGGCCGGAACTTGCGCCGCGTCTGCCCAAGGAACCGCTTGCCGTTCGTCTGGCTTCGCTCCGCGCGGCCTTTCCGATCATCGCGCTGTTCGTGCTGGTCATCGGCGGCATTTACGGCGGAATGTTCACCCCCACCGAAGGCGGCGGCATCGGCGCGGCGGGCACGCTGATCCTGGCCCTGCTCCTGCGCAGGATGACCTGGAAAAGTTTTATGGAGAGCCTCAGCTCCTCCGCGCGCTTCATCACCATGTGTTTTACCGTGCTTACAGGGGCCACGGCGCTGGGCGCATTCATGACCCTGAGCCGCATTCCGCAGCTTCTGGCCGGGGCCATCGCTTCCACGGGCATGCCCGGCTGGCTGACCATGTGCGCGATTATTGTGGTATTGCTCTTTCTGGGCTGCTTCATCCCGGCCATGCCGCTGCTTCTGGTCTGCGTGCCCATATTCGTGCCCATTGCGCACGTTTATGACTGGGATCTGATCTGGTTCGGCGTGATTATGGCCCTGATGATGAACATGGCGGGCATCACGCCGCCCTTCGGGATCAATCTCTTTGTGATGAAGGGGCTGGCGGACGTGCCGCTCTCGGTCATGTACCGTTCGTCCGTGCCCTTTGTCATTGCGTTGGCCATAAGCATTCTTGTCGTGCTGGCCTTTCCCTCCACGGCCACATGGCTTCCGGCGGCCCTGCGATGAGGTGCGTGAAGGACATGACCCGATGAACCTGCCGCCCCGCAGACGCATTTCAGATATGCGTTCATGGGGCGGCCTGCATGCTTACGACACGTTTTTTCCGGCGCGTCCGGCGGAGCGTATCCCCAGGGCGCGCATCTTGTCGTACAGCGTGGAGCGGGACATGCCCAGCAATGCGGCAGCCCCGTCCCTTCCCGATATCTTTCCTCCGGTCATGCGCAGTATCGTCGTGATATACTGTTTTTCCAGATCGCGGGCGCTGGGCAGGCCGGAGAACATTTCGCGCATCATCCTTTCCGCGCTGCCCGTTTCGCGGGATTCCCCCGTCCGGGTCTCTTCATCCGCACGTTCCGCATATTCCGGAGAAGGCGCGCCAAAGCGTCCGCTGTCGAAAGAGAAGTTCAGTCTGCCGTCATGCGCCAGAATCACGGCCCGCTCCACGACATTGCGCAATTCGCGGATATTCCCCGGCCAGGCATGGGCGCGCAGTTTCAGGGCGTCCGCCGGGTCGATGCCGGGCACGGTGCGCCCGCGTGAGAATTCCTTCAGGTAGTGCGCGATCAGCGCGTCGATATCCTCGGGACGTTCCCGCAGGGGAGGGATGAACAGCGGGATCACGCATATTCTGTAAAAAAGATCGCTGCGGAAGGCCCCCCGGCGCATTTCGGTGAAAAGATTGCGGTTCGTCGCCACGATCAGGCGGAAATCCGAATGGAGCACTTGCGTGGAACCCAGCCGCATGAAATTCCGTTCCTGCAGCAGCCTCAGCAGCTTTACCTGAATGCGCGGGGAAATGTCCGGCACTTCGTCGATGAACAGCGTGCCCCCGTCCGCCATTTCCAGAAGCCCGATCTTGCGCTGGAACGCGCCGGTGAAGGCGCCGCGCTCGTACCCCTGCATTTCGCTTTCAAACAGTTCTTCCGGCAGACTGGAAAGGTTCACCGCCACAAAGGGACCGCGGCGTCCGCTTTTTTCATGAATGCGCCGGGCCACAAGCTCCTTGCCCACGCCGGATTCCCCGCAGATCAGTACGGAAGCGCCGGAACGCGCTGCCGTATCCGCCTGCTCCAGAACATCACGCATGGCCCTGCTGGAATAGACAAGGGAACGGGCGGAACCTTCCTCTTCCTGCGCGGCCAGAATGCGCGAGGTTTCCCGCACGCGTTCCGCCGCCTCGTTCCGGCGGCGGAACAGCACGCCCAGATATTCCCCGGAAAGCTGAAGGAACGGCTCATCCGGCTCCCCGGCGCGGGAAAGCTTTTCCCCCGCTGCATACAGGGCGTAAAAACGGCCTTCCCCGTCAGGAACGGGAATGCAGAGTATCCGGTTCTCCGCCTGTCCCGTGCCGGACGGATTTGTCAGACGCAGCGGGACGCCTTCCAGACACTCCTTCACCAGATAGAGCGGCAGCCCCTTGTCCCGGCCGGTCGCCGGTTCCCGCGTCATGTCCAGGGCGTGCGTCATCCTCGGGCGTCCGTCGTCGTCCGTGTCGAAGAGACAAACCCGGCTTGCTCCAAAAGCCGCCGCCACGCATCTGAGCGCCTCCTGCGGGAAACTTTCATGACTTTCGGGGTTCAGGGTCAGAAGTGACCTGAAGAAATCCTGCCGCCAGCTTTCTCCGGTATCTTCGGAGGGAATCCCCGCCCCGCGCTGAGCGGGCAGCAGCTTTTCCAGCTCCGGGGACCAGTAGATGCCCAGCGGCAGAAACTGTTCATGGCAGGGCCATGCTTCAATGGCATACCGCAATGCCTGCGGCCGTTCTCCCGCCGTGAGGCATGCCTGGGCCAGCACGGCACAGGTCTTGCATTTTTCGGCAGGAAGCTGCTGGATCTTGAAAAAGGCCCGGCTCCTGAGCAGAGGGAGCTGAACCTCCCGCAGCGGAGCGCCCGCACGGAGCAGCATGTCGCCCCGGATGCGGTTGGCCACTGCCCTGAGCAGAGGATTGGTCCCTTCCACGCAGGAAGCTATTTCCTTTTCCAGATCGTAACCCGGCAGATCGGGCAGGGCGCTGCGGCGGAAAACGTACAGCATGTCGAGAAAATAGGGCGAGTTGTACCCCCATCGGTAGTTCCGCTTTCCGGCCGTTTCCACCGCCGCCAGCAGCACGCGGCGGGCCGCGCGGGGCCGACCGCACAGCACATGGTAATGCGCAAGGGCCGTATATGCCGCCATCCAGCACTGGATGTTGCGCGCCACGCCGATGGACAATGCGGCATCCACATGATCCAGCGCCTCATCAGGTCTGCCCGCCGCCAGCCATACAGTGGCAAGATGGGCGTGCAGCCAGCTTCGCGCGGCGCATCCGGCGCTGTGGGCGTTGCCGCTCAGTGAGGTTCTGAGGATGGATACGGCCAGAGGCGAGTCTCCGGACTGCACTGCCGCCAGCGCGGCGAACGCGGAGGAAAAGACTCCCTGCGGCACGCTGTTCTCGTCCGTTCCGGCCGGAACCGGCTGTTCCTGTCCGCTCGTGAGAGAAAAGTGATCCAGAGTCTGCCGCGCGTTGCCCTGAAGATAGTTGTGCATGCTGATATAGGGCATGGCCGCGGCCAGAGAGCGGGAGTCATCCCTCATTTCGTCCGGCGGGGAATTTTCCCCGCATCCGTCGGGCAGGCGCAGTCTTCCTCTGCCCTCCTCGAACGGTTCCATATCCGCATTGCAAAGCAGGGTTTTGCGCACGGCCAGGATCGTATCCAGAATATAGAGGCTGCCGGCGCTGTTCTGCATGAACGCCACGCCTCTGGCCTTGAGCAGCAGGGTTTTCATCCGGCGGGGCGCGAGTTCCTGCGCGTCCGCCAGCGAATAGACCCGGATGGCAAGCTCGATGAAGCGGGCCAGTTCCCGCTTGCTGCGACCGTGGGGGGAGGCATGCTGCAGCGTCTGCATGGCTTCTCCGGCGGCAAAGCTCAACGCCCAGGCGGGACGGGGAGACTGCCGGTTTTCCGTCCAGGCAAGGAGGAATTCCACGGCATCCAGATCCCTGCCCTCGTACAGCAGAAGGCAGTATTTCAGCGCGCTTTCGGTGCAGTCCTCTCCCGCTGCGATTTCCGCCAGGCCGCCTGCGTCCGTCTCCGGCGCGATGCCCCACGCCCCCCCCTTGCGCCGGACAGCCAGCCCGTTCCGCTCAAGGTCAAGCAGGGCCTGTTCCGCTTCGGGCAGGGGCAGGCCGCAGAGGAAGGACGCCTGCGCGGGGGTATAGGCGCGTGCCGGAGTCATGGCGCACAGGAAAAGAATGCGCGCAGCAAAGGCCGGATTTCGTGTATTCCGCAGCATGGGTGTTCTCCTGTGTGGAGAGTGTATCGGGAATGCGAAGACCTGTCGATCCGTGATGTCCGATAACCGGATATACTGTTTCACAAGTGTTTTGTTTTCGGATCATATATCTTTCAAAAATTCGGGCATGAATAAATATATATTGTTATTACAATATATTATGTTGTTATTCTGATTTGGCATGGAACCTGCAGAAGAGCTGTTTGTCAGAGGACAAAGATGTTCGGGGCTTTCCGTCAAGCCGCAAGGCGGCCTGGACGGTGCAAACTCCGCGGAACGGATTTGTCGTCAGTCCGAGATGTTTTTTTCACAAGAAGATTCGGCGTGAAGCGCCGGAGCATGGAGAGAGGCGGGGCCGTCTCGCCCCGCGCCGTGAGTCAACCGGAAAAACAGGAGAAGACAGCTATGCCTCCCGTCATTGATCCCGAAAAATGCATCGCCTGCGGCACCTGCGCCCAGATTTGCCCGGACGAGGTGTTCAGGCTGGAGAGGGAAAGGGGCGAGATCCCCGTGGTCATGTACCCCGATGAATGCTGGCACTGCAATGCCTGCGCGCTGGACTGCCCCAAGCATGCCATAGAGCTGCGTTTCCCCCTGCATTACATGATTCTGAAAACGGATGCCGCCACCCTCAACAGAAAGGCAGGTGCGTGAGATGATCCCCGTCAAGAAGGTCATTGATTCCGAGTTTGTCATCGTGGGCGGGGGCATTGCCGGCCTCTCCGCCGCCATCGCCGCCGGAGAGGCCGGCGTGAAGGCGACGCTGCTGGAAAAGGCCGATACCCGGCGCAGCGGCAGCGGCTGCGGGGGCAACGATCATTTCTTCTGCTATCTCCCCGAGGTTCATGGCCCGGATATCCGCAGGATTCTGCGGGAAATGATGCTGAGCATGGTGGGCGACCGCATGGACGGCGACCTCGCCCTCTTTTTCCTTGAGAAGTCCGGGGAGATGGTCCGCCGTTGGCATGAGTGGGGCATCAACATGAAGCCTTACGGCGGCTTTGAGTTCCGGGGGCATGCCTTCCCCGGCAGGCCGCGCATCTGGCTCAAGTATGACGGTCATAACCAGAAGGCCGTGCTGAACGGAAAGGCCAGGGCGCTGGGTACGGAAGTGATGAACCATCACAGCGTGCTGGATGTGGCGGTATCCGGGGGACGCGTCGCGGGGGTTCTGGCGCTGGATACCAGCCGGGATGAACCGTCCTTCACGCTGGTTCGCAGTCCGAACGTGCTGCTGGCTACGGGGATGACCACACGCTTGTACAATTCGACCGTAACTCCCGGGTATCTGTTCAACTCCACTTCCTGTCCCGCCTGCGTCGGTTCCGGCATTGCCCATGCCCTGCGCGCCGGGGCACGGCTTGTAAATATGGAACTGAACGGAGGGCATGTGGGGCCGGCCTATTTTACCCGCAGCGGCAAGGCTACCTGGATCGGGGTGTACAAGTTCCCGGACGGCACCCCCATGGGGCCGTTTGTTACCGTTCCGACAAGAGATTGCGGGGATATTACCGCCGACCTGTGGTCGGGAGCTTTTTCCGAAAGCCGCCGCAACGGTCGCGGCCCCATTTATATCGACTGTTCGCAGATAGCCGAGGAAGATTACGAGTGCATGATGCGCGACTTCGTCAGCGAGGGACTGACCAGCCTGCGCGCATACATGGACAGGCATGGCCTTGATCTGCGCAGGCATGCCGTTGAATTTGTGGAATACGAGTGTGGCCTGCTGGGACAGGGGCCGGAGATCGACAAGCGGGCTGAAACAACCGTGCCCGGCCTGTATGCCGCCGGAGATCTGATGGGCAATGTGCGGGGCGAGGTGGCCGCCGCTTCGGTATTCGGCTGGGAATGCGGCAAGGCTGTCGCCTCCGGGGAACGCGCCGCGCCGGCGGGGGATATCGCCTCTCTCGAGACGGTACGCCGGAGCATGGAATTCTACAGTTCGCTGTACGAACGCAGGAACGGAGCGCCGTGGAAGGAAGCCAACGTGGCGCTGGCCCAGATCATGACGGACTATATTCCCGTGGGGGACGGCAGAAAGCGTTCCGGAACCATGATGACGGCCGGGCTGAACTATCTGCGTGATCTGCGTGATCGCTGCACGGCGGAAATCAAGGCCGCCAACGCTCATGAGCTGATGCGCGCGGCGGAAGTGTTCGAGCTTCTGGATATCGGCGAAACCATCGCCCGCTGCGCCCTGGAACGCAGGGAAACACGATACAATCATATTCGGACGGATTTTCCTTTCCCGGATCCCAAATACATGGACAGTTTTCTTACCGCAGCCAGGGTTGACGGCGGGTTTGTTTTCGGACTGCGGGAGCGCAGGCAGGCATAACAGGAGGAGAAAAAGGGCCGTTGCCTGGATTGATTGTTTAATCTGTCCGGACGGCCCGTGAATTCTGCGCTCATGGTGGACGCTTTGATAGCTGCAACTGGAGAGGGAGATTGAGCTTATGACTGATTCCAGAAAGTCGATAATCTGCTGGGTTGTGACGATATTGCCGTGTCTGATACTCTTGCTGCCGGCCAGTGAAATCATGACCGCAGAACTGAAAGTTTTTCTGGCTGTTACGTTTACCGCTATCCTGTTTTTTGTTTTCGGTCAGGTTAATGGCACGGTTGTGAGCATTCTGCTGCCGATAGCCTATGTTCTGATTCTGGAGGCTCCGCTTGAGGTGGTGTACCGGCCCTGGAGCATGAGCATCCTGTGGATGCTCATCGGCGGCTTTCTGCTGGCAAACCTCATGGAAAAGGTGGGACTGCTGCGCCGCATCGCCTACAAGTGCATACTGCTGACCGGCGCAAGCTACAAGGGCATCATCTGGGGCATAGCCCTTGCGGGTGTCGTCATTTTTCTGCTGATGCCGAATGACAATGCGGCTGTTCCTCTTGCCGCGCTGGCCTATGGAATATGTGTTTCCCTGAAGCTGGAAAGAGGCCCGGCCGCCGCCGGAATCATGCTGGCGGCCGCCGTGGCGGCTCTGCTGCCGGGCTGTTTTCTTTTCAATACCGGCATCTTCATGTTTTTCAGGCTTGGAGAGGCTGCAACCGGCCCGCTGACCATGGGATGGTTTGAATGGCTGTATCAGATGTTTCCCAACGCCGGTTACTATGCGCTGCTTTTTTACATCATCAACAGACTTTTCGGTAAGGGCGTACAACTGAGCGGCAAGGATTATTTTTTGGCCGAATACAGGGCAATGGGTAAGATAACGACGGATGAAAAGAGAGTTCTGGTTGATATTGCTATTCTGATGACGTTCATTTTCACAGCATCTGTTCATCATATCGACGTGCTGTGGGGTTTTGCCGTCATTCCGTTTTTCATGTATCTGCCGGGTCTGAAAGTGGCGGATGAAACAGATCTCAAAAATATCAACTGGAGCATGATATTTTTTGCCGCCGGATGTCTTTCCATCGGCACGGTGGCCGGAACTATCGGTATAGGCGAGCTTGTTGCCAAAATTGCCGTGCCGGTTCTGGAAGGCAGAAGCCATGCGCTGGTGCTGTTTTTTGTCTACGCAGGCTACTTTGTTCTTAATTTCATTATGACGCCCATGGCTGTGAATGTGACGTTCGCTCTGCCGCTGGCTCAGATTGCCCAGGATATCGGGATGAATCCGATTGCGCTTTACTCACTGATGGGGGGAGCGAGCGACCAGATTCTGTTGCCTTATGAAGTGGTAATTTATCTGATTTTCTTCAGTTTCGGCATGATCTGCATGCGTGACTTCATCAGATTCATGTCCGTCAAGCTGGCAGCGCATATGATTTTTACCTTCCTGCTGCTCATTCCCTGGTGGAAGTTCACCGGCTTTTTAAGCTTGTAGCGGATTCCTGGCGGAAGTTGAACGGGATGCCGCCGGGGGCACAAGACCATGAATCAGTTTCAGGCATTGTCTGGAGTCACTTTCAATCACAAAGCGAGCAGGGGGAAATACCCTGAATGCCGGAGAAGACATTATGAACCATGAAGGCGCTGTTTCCGGAAAACTGCTGATATACTGGCTGGTGACCATCATTCTGCCTTGTCTGGTTTTGCTGCTGCCGGTCAATGAAATCATGACCGCAGATCTGAAAGTTTTTCTGTCCATTACGCTTGCTGCCATTCTGTTTTTCATTTTTGAGCAGGTCAACGGCACCGTTGTCACCATATTACTGCCGATAGCATATGTGCTGATCCTCGGAGTGCCGGCGGAGGTGGCCTATAAGCCCTGGAGCATGAGTATTCTGTGGATGCTCATCGGCGGCTTTCTGCTGGCCAATCTCATGGAGAAGGTGGGGCTGCTGCGCCGCATCGCCTACAAGTGCATACTGCTGACCGGCGCAAGCTACAAGGGCATCATCTGGGGCATAGCCCTTGCCGGAGCAATCATATTCCTGCTCATTCCGAATGACAATGCGGCCGTACCCATTGCCGCGCTTGCCTACGGAATATGCCTTTCGCTTGATCTGAAAAAAGGGCCTGAAGCGGCCGGGATCATGCTGGCCGCTGCGGCGGCTGCGGTGTTGCCGAGCTGCTTTCTCTTCAACACGACGGTTTTTCTGTTCTTCGGGCTGGGAGAAGCGGCGACAGGTCCCATGACCGTGGGCTGGTTTGAGTATCTGTATCGCTGTTTTCCCCTGGCTGTGTATTATGTGGCCTTGTTCTGGGTTATAGTCAGAATGTTCGGCAGAAATGTTCAACTGAACGGCAGGGAATATTTTCAGGCGGAATATGAAGCCATGGGCAGACTGTCTGCCGACGAGAAGCGCGTACTGGTTGATATTCTGCTGCTGATGACGTTCATTTTCACGCAGTCCATTCATAAAATTGATGTATTGTGGGGCTTTGCGGTCATTCCCTTTCTCATGTATCTGCCGGGACTGAAGGTGGCGGACGAGACGGATCTCAAGAATGTCAACTGGAGCATGATATTCTTTGCCGCCGGATGTCTTTCCATCGGTACTGTGGCCGGAGCCATAGGCATCGGGGAACTTGTAGGCAGGATTGCGGTGCCGCTTATGGAGGGAAAGAGCCATGCTCTGATCCTGTTCATGGTCTATGTTGCTTATTTCATCCTGAATTTCGTCATGACGCCCATGGCGATCAATGTCACATTCGCGTTGCCTCTGGCTCAGATTGCGCAGGGTATAGCTCTGAATCCGCTTGCCCTTTACATCCTGATGAATGAGGCCAGCATTCAGGTCGTCATGCCGTATGAAACTGTTATTTTTCTGATTTATTTCAGTTTCGGCATGATGCATATGAAGGATTTCATCAGGTTCATGTCGGTGAAGACGCTCATACACCTGGCTGTGGTATTCCTGCTGCTCATTCCCTGGTGGAAGTTAACCGGTTTTCTGGCTCTGTAAGACCGCGGCGGCTCCATTTTCGGCAAGGGCGCCGTCCGATTCGGGATCGTCCCGTCCGGCGGGGCCCTGGTCAGAGAAATGCAGCTTAACGCGTCTCCCTGCGTGCTTGCGGAGCGGGATCGCCCGCAGGCAGTGAGGAGGGAAAATCCTCTTTTCCCGTTAATCCGGCGGTCAGGGGCACTTTCAGCACAACGCAACAGAGCCGCGGCATTGATATGGATTGCCAGATCCGGGCGGCTTGCCGGAAGAGGAGGGGCGGGGTATCGTGCCTGCCGGAGGAGGGCGGCATGCCGAAAAAACTGAATGTTGCGGAACTGTGGCGCGCGGAGCGCGATACGCTGCTCGGCGTGACTGTGGGCACGCTGCTGACCTGCTTTGCCGTTGTAGCGCTGACCATGCCCTATCGTTTCGCCGGGGGCGGAGTCATCGGCATCGCCCTGATTGCCGAATACGCCTGGGGGGTGTCTCCTGCGTGGGTGGTGGGCATCGTCAACGCCATTCTGCTGATCTGGGGCTGGAAGGCGCTTTCTCCGCGTTTCGCCCTGTGGACGATATATGTCACGGCGCTCAGCGCGGCGGCCATACCCGTCATGGAAATGTTCGAATATCCGGTGCTGGAGAATACCATACTCGCAGCGGTGCTGGCCGGGATGGTGGGCGGCGTCGGCTTCGGCATGCTGTTCCGGGCGGACGCCTCCAGCGGCGGTACGGACATCATCGCCATGGTGGCCCGCAAGCGCCGCGGGGTGGATATCGGCGCAGTGTCCTTCTACCTCAATGCTTCGGTACTGGTGTTTTCCATCGTGGTGGTGGACGTGGAGCGCATCCTGATGGGCGCGTTGCTGCTGTATGTGGAATCCCTGATGATCGACAGGGTGGTGAAATCTTTCAACCGGCGCACGCAGGTCACCGTGATCAGCGGGAAACCCGGAGAAATTGCGGAATTTGTCGTGCGAGAGCTGGACAGAACGGCGACGGTCATGCCCGGCGTGGGCGCCTATTCGGGCAAAGACCTGCGTCTGCTCATCGTGGTGCTGAACCGGCGGCAGAGCGTCGCCCTGAAAAATTTCGTGCGCAGGGTCGATCCCGGGGCCTTCCTCATCTTCGCCGACGTGTCGGAAGTCGTGGGCGAAGGGTTCAAGGGTTGGGACAAGACCGCCTGATCAGCAGAACAGAACGCCGGGGAACGCTCTGCTGTAGAATAGTGTTGAAAAACACCTTGACCGCCGGAGGCGCGAGCGTAGCGAGCCTGGAGCGACGAGTCCCCGCCGCATGGTCATGCGGCATGGAGGGGGACGAGGAGCGGAAGTAATGTTTCGCGGAGCGGAGCCTTTGTGCGGCTGTGCCGCACAAGGGCGCAAGCGAGCCGGCCGTGGATACATGCTGCCTCTCGCCCGTGTGGAACACGGGCTGACCTTGTGGCAACGAATGTTGCCGCTCAAGCCGGAGCAAGGCCGCACGCCACGCACAACGCCGTCAACACGGTTCTACAACAGAGCCCCGGGGAAAGAGTCCTTGACACGGCGGTGGAGCCGGTGGAATCTTTTCGACAGCCCTTCCCCTTCAGGGAAGGGCGCTCCGCACGCCCCCATCTGTCCCCATCCGTCGGCGGCGGAGTCAGTCGGCGGGTGGGGCGAATGTGGGTTGAAACAACCATGCGCCTGCTCATTGCATCGGACATACACGGCTCACTGGCTGCCGCGAGAAGCCTGCGCGCGGCGGCGGAACGTCTGAATCCGGACATGCTCGTTCTGCTGGGCGATATCCTGTACCATGGTCCGCGCAACCGTCTGCCGGAGGAATATGCTCCGGCGGAGACGGCGCTGATGTTCAGAGAGTGGCTTGCGGAGCGGAGCCTGCCGCTCATGTGCGTCCGCGGCAACTGCGATGCGGAGGTGGACGCCATGATGCTGCCGTTCCCGCTGGCGGAAAGCGCATGGCTGTTTGCGGACGGGGTGCGCATTTTCGCCGTCCACGGCCACGCTCTGCCCGCCGGCGGCACCTTCCCCGGGCTCGCTGCCGGGTCCGCGCAGCTTTCCGGGCATACGCATATTCCCCGGGCGGAAGGGCGGGAGGGCATCCACTTTTGGAATCCCGGCAGCGCAAGCCTGCCCAAGGCGGACTTTCCACGAAGCTATGGCGTTATTGAAAACGGCGCGTTTTCCGTATTCCCCCTTGCAGGCGGCGCGGAACTGATGCGTGACGCCGTCCGTTGCGGAGCATAGCCTACAGCTTTGCCAGCAGATCCAGCATATGGCGGATGTCGTTCTCCCCGGGCGAGAGGGGAAGACCCGTCAGGATGCCGAGTCCTTCCATGGCGTCGTGGAAGGCGTCTGCCTCCATGCCGGTGGTGACTGCGCTGTGCGCCGCGGCATTGATCATGAGCAGATCCATGAGCGCCGCGCGCAGTTCTTTTCCTTCCAGACCGAGATCCAGAACATAGAGGCGGGGCGGATTGCCGCGCAGGGCCTCCTTGCAGGCATCCAGAGAGCTGACGAACGTGACGTCCGCGCCGTGTTCCCCGAAGACAGGGAGGCAGGGCTGCCATTTTGCGGCGTCGGAGGTGACGATGAGAATGGTACTTGTCATGGGGAATCCTTGCGGCGCCTTTTCAGGCGGCGTCTTTTTTTGCACGGGGAAAGAAGGGCAGGGGCGGTGCGGAGGTTTGAGTGCCGGAGATCGGCTGTTTGGGCTTCGTCAGAGCGTTTTGCCATTGAAAATATCTGCCAGTCAGGCCCTGTGTTCCGGCCCGCAGGTTTCACGCCTCCATCGGAGCAGTCTCGCCCTGCCCGGCTGAAGCAGGGCATTTCACAAGCGAAAGGCTCTGGCCTTCCGCCCTCCGGGCAGGGACAAGGGGAGGTGTGTCAGGGGCGGGCTTCATCCTCCCCTCCGACACCTCCCCTTGCCAATCCCCTCCCCTGTTCCGGCACGCAGGCCTTCCCGTATTGTTCTATCCTGTCAGCTTTCGCTCACCGTTCAACGTCCGCAGGCTTGCCGCACGGTTGAGCCGCTTCGCGGTTCACCGCGTCTCCCGCGTGCTCAATCCAAAGTAAATCAGTTCCTTTGCCTGACGTATTCCGAATTCCGAAACCACGCTGGCAGGCCCCCCCGGCGCATTTCACGATTGAAATGTTCCACGGCGTCGCGCAAGACGAGACTCATTTCTGCCCGCCTTGTCCGTAAAGTGCTTTGCACAGACGGGCAGGGGTGCCCGGCCGCAGGTACTTTCAACAGCGAAACGCTCTAGTGCCCGCCGCAGGAGTGTTCGGGCGTGAACGCGGGCAGCTTGCCCTCGATGAAGGCCTGCACGGATTGTCCCACGGTGGGGAAGTTCCCCGCGTAGTACACTTCCACGCCCGCCTGATTGAAGCCCATGAGGGGACGCATGCCCATGCCGCCCGCCAGCAGCACGTTGACGCCTTCTCCGGCCAGATAGTTCACCGGGGCGAGGCAGCCGCCCTGCTGATGGGGGATCGGAGGCAGGGTACGAACGGAGGCAACCTTGCCGTCTTCCACTTCCGCAATGGTATAGATTTCACAGTGGCCGAAGTGCATGCCCATGCCCGCGTCAAGGCCGCCGGGCAGGGCGGAGGGAATGGCGATGATTTTCTTGTCCATGGTATGATCCTCGGAATGTTAAAGGTTGGGTGTCTTATGGGAGGCCGCCTGAGCGGCGAGTCCGTCGATGGTTTTCCATGCCCCGGCAAGAAGCCCGGCCAGAGGGGAATCCGTTTCCGTCAGGGCCTTGCCCGCGATCATGGCTCGTGTCACGTCCGGGCTGAACGGCAGTTCGGCGGCGACCGTCCGGCCCTTTTCCCCGGCCAGGGCGCGTATGCGCGCCGTTTCGGCGGGATTGAGATCGGCCTTGTTGATGATCAGGGTCACAGGAATGCGGAAATGGTCGCACAATGCGGCCACCCGCTCAAAGTCGTGGACGCCTGACGGTGTTGGCTCCACCACCGCCACGGCCAGCGTCGCGCCGGAGAGGGAGCTGATGACGGGGCAGCCGACCCCGGGCGAGCCGTCGCACAGAATGGTTTCCGCCCCGTTTTCGCGCGCGAGTTCCCGCGCCTGCTGCTTGAGCAGGCTGACCAGACGGCCGGAGTTTTCCTGCCCCGGATTGAGCAGGGCGTGAGCCATTACCCCGAAACGGGTATCGCTGATGTACCATTCCCCGCATTCGCGCTCGGGGAAGGCGATTGCCCCGGCCGGGCAGAGACGGAAGCAGACGCCGCAGCCTTCGCAGCGCATGGGGTCGATGACGAAGGCGTCTTCCTCATGCAGAACAGCGCCGAATTTGCACAGTCCGGCACACTTGCCGCAGCGGATGCAGACTTCGGGGCTGATCTCCGCCTCGTTGCCGGAAATGAAGGCTTCCCTGCGGCGTGGCGCGGGAGAGAGAAGAAGGTGCAGGTCAGGCGCGTCCACGTCGAGATCGCAGATGACAATGTTCTTTCCGGCGTCCGTCATCCCGCCGGAGGCCAGATGCGCGAGGGCCGCGCACACGGAAGTCTTGCCTGTGCCGCCCTTGCCGCTGATCACGACTATCTCACGCATGGCGTCCTCCTTGTTCCGCGCGTTGCAGAAGGGCTTCAGCCAGAGCGCGGAAGCGCCTTTCCCAGAGGGGGGACGTCCGGGCAATCAGTCCGCCTCCGGCATACTGTTCCGCCGCCGCGCGGTCAAAGGGCAGTTCGGCCAGCAGGGGAAGGCGCCGTTCCGCGCACCAGGCCCGCAGCGCGGCATCCCCCGCCTCGTTGCCTTCCATGCCGGAACGGTTCATGACCACGGCCAGTTCCGCGCCGGTCCGGGCGAAAGCCGCGTGCGCCAGCTTGAAATCATGAAAGCCGAACGGCGTGGGTTCCGCCACCAGCACCGCCATGTCGGCCCGTCCGGCCACGGTCATGGCCGGGCAGCTCACGCCGGGAGGGGAGTCGATCAGGACGTCATCTCCGGCCTGGGCAGTCATGTTCTCCAACCGGGCCAGCAGAGCCCGCAGCAGGGGAGGCGTCATGGCCTCGCCTATGCGTGTCCGCCCCATGATGAAGCGTCCCCGCGCTCCGGCGGCGGAGAAAGTGCCTTCCTCCAGCGCGCCCAGTTCGCGCTTGCCTGTATCGAGCGCCCCTTCGGGGCAGACAGCGAAGCATCCGCCGCAGCCGTGGCACATATCGGGGAAAACAAGCACCTTCCTGCCGAAGCGGGCAATGGCCCGATACTGGCAGATATCCTTGCAGGCCCCGCAGGCCGTGCATTTTTCCGCATTCAGCACCGGCACGTCCAGCGTGATTGCCGCATGTTCGGGCAAATCGGGCGCAAGAAAAAGGTGCAGATTGGGCGCTTCCACGTCACAGTCGGCGGCGATGACCGGGCGAGGCCACAGCGCGGCCAGCGAGGCCGTCACCGTGGTTTTGCCCGCTCCGCCCTTGCCGCTGGCGAATACAATGCGCATGGTATTTCCCCCGGTTAATGGTGGCGTCCTTCCTCGTTCGGGGCGTCCGCGGCGGCAGCGCCGCCGCTGCGGAACAGTTCCACGGCCTCGCGCACGGTGCGGCCGTCGAGGTTCTGGCAAATCTGGATATCCGCCGCCTTCAGCGCCTCGAAAGCCTTGGGGCCGACATAGCCGCTGAGAACCGCCTCCGCTCCGGCATCGGCAACGCGCTGCGCGGTTTCAATGCCTGCGCCCTGCGCCAGCACCTGGGAGGAACCGTTGTCCAGGTATGTATTGTCCAGCGTTTCGGAATCCACAAGAACAAAACCGGCGGCCCGGCCGAAACGCGGATCCACCATGGAGTCGAGACCGGGGCCTTCGCTGGAAACTGCGATTTTCATAGCTTTGTGCTCCTTCGGAAAAATAATGTCGTGAGGACGGGAGCGCACGTTCGCGCTTTCGGCAATGCGCAGGGCATGCCCGTGCACCAGTGCTTCGGCCGCGGCCCGCCGGGCTTCCGCCAGCATGCGGCCGAAGGTATGCCGGGAAACTCCCATCAGTTCCGCTCCCCGTTCCGTGGTCATGCCTTCCAGATCGGCAAGACGCATGGCCTCGAGACCGTCCACGGGCAGATCCACCACGGGCAGATCGCGCATGATCACGCCGCACGGCTTGAACAGGCGCACATGCGGGTCGCGTTCGATGAAACGGCAGCATCTTGGTCTGGGCATGACAGTCTCGGCAGCGGTTTGGGCAGGGTATCTTTTCCGGTATGTTTTGCTCTTTTGAGCATAATACTCCTGCCGCAAAGATCAAGACCCGGAACGAAAAGTTTTTCGCGTTTTTTTTCAGCCCCCGCTTGACTCCTTCCCCCGATCCGGCGCAAATGAAGACACTCATCTGCAAAGGAGACAGACATGTCCGAATGTTCCGGTCAGCAGGGTCATGCGTCCATTCCCATGACCCATAATTACCAGCTCAAGGTTATTGCCGATAACTTGTCCGGCGTGAAACACAGGATTTTCGTCATGAGCGGCAAGGGCGGCGTGGGCAAGAGTTCCGTCACCGTCAATCTGGCCGTGGCGCTTGCCATGCGCGGCAACAGGGTGGGGATTCTGGACGTGGATATTCACGGCCCCAGCGTGCCGCATCTGCTCGGCTGCGAGGGGCAGGTGCTCGCGGACGACGCGGGCAGGCTGCTCCCGGTGCGCTGTCCCGTGCCCGGCAGTCCGGAAGGCGGCGAGCTTTCCTACATTTCCATTGAATCCTTCCTGCCCGAGAAGGACAGCGCCGTCGTCTGGCGCGGCCCCAAGAAGACTTCGGCAATCCAGCAGTTCCTTTCCGACGTGAAGTGGGGGGCGCTGGATTATCTGGTTATCGACTCTCCTCCCGGCACGGGCGACGAGCATATGACCATCATGGACTGCATCCCTGACGCGCGCTGCGTGGTGGTGACCACGCCGCAGGAAATTTCCCTTGCGGACGTGCGCAAGGCGCTGGATTTCCTTCGTCTGGTCAAGGCTCCCGTTCTCGGCATTGTGGAGAACATGAGCGGGCTGGTCTGCCCGCACTGCGGCGGGGAAATCGATCTGTTCAGGAAGGGCGGCGGCGAAGCACTGGCAAAACAGGATGAACTGACCTTTCTGGGAGCGATTCCGCTGGACCCGGCCACAGTGGTGGCCGCCGATCTCGGCAGACCCATTGTGGCGCTGGATACGGACAGCGCGGCCAAAGCCGCGTTCCTGCGGCTGGCGGACTCCGTGACGGAGGCCGTGAAAAAGTGAAGCCGGGGCCGCGGCGGAGTTTCACTTCGCTCGACTCCGGGAGCATTTTCAAAGCGAAAATGCTCTGACGGCTGCCGTTCCCCGGACTCCGCGAAATATTGCGTCCGCAGGCTCCCGATGACGCCCGAATGGCCTTGTCGATACCCGCTCGCGCTTCCGGCGGGCAGGGGTATTCCGATACCACGCAGCAGGAGAGCCGAATAAAAATACCAAAGCCCCCGCAGTCCGGATTCGGGCGGCGGGGGCTTCGCGTGGACGGCGGTGTCAGTCTGCGGCGTTCAGTTCCAGCTCCTCCTGGCATGTCCTGCACAGGCCTACGCCGGGGATGGCCCGGAGGCGGGCGGCAGGAATGGGGTCTCCGCATTCGCGGCAGCAGGGCACGCCGTCGATCCATTCGGGACCTTCCTGATATGTGCCCTTGCGGGCATTCTGCAATGCGGTTTCACGTTCAAGACGTTCCAGTTCGGATGCCTGATCAAACAAATCCATGCGAAATCCCTTTACGCTTGTGTATGTTTGAAGGTTGGACAAAAGACGGCCCGGACGGCGTGCAGATTCAGCCGATCACCGTTCCGGGGCAGGAGAGAGCAGCACAGCCGGAATTTTTGCCACCAGTTTTTTCACCGTGGCGGGGCGATCTGCCGCCAGACAGGGCATGTGCGCCTCCCCCGGCAGCAGCAGCGCGAATATTCCGGGCCGCAGCAGAACACGAGCCGAGGCAGGCGGGGTTTCCCGAAAGAATTCCGTGTCGCTGCCGCCGCGCCGGGCATCAGGGGCAAGCCCTTCCGCGTCGGCGACAAGCATGTATTCCTCTCCGTCCAGCACGGTCTGGACATCGGCCATGATGTGATGATTCTCATACAGTCCCTCTGCCTGATCACGGCTGACATACGTCTGCACGAAAGCTTTCGCGCCGTGAGGCAGGGAATATTCGCCCTCCGGCAGTCCGGCTCCCTCGGCCGCCAGTTGTCCGAGTTCCGCGCCTATTTCCGCCCATGCCGTGCCGAGAGGCCAGCGGGCGATATGTTCAAGGCGATCCAGAATCATACATTCCCTTTATATTTTTATGTGTTATAAAAACATGACTGCCCCTTTCTTCTGAAAAGGGCGGAAGGCAGGGGCGCAGAATGCGACAGGGGAGGGAGCATTGTCAAGGCAATGAGAAGCTGCGCTCTGCCGGGGAGCCTGTTCTATCATGCTCTTGTCCGCCGCACGGGAAAGAGCGATACTCCTTCCGGGAACCGGCCGCTTTCTGGAGCGTTTTGCGTTTGAAAATATCTGCGGGTCAGATACCGTGTTCCGGCCCGCAGGCTTCACGCCTGAAGCCCGAGCTTGACGCCGCAAAGTGAATTGCGGCGATACCTGGGAAGGGGGGCGCCGCGGCGCCCCGGCCGTGAGCGCGAAGCGATTTGCGGACAAGGAGGGCGGAGATGAGTCTCGTTTGCTCGACTCCGCAGGGCATTTCAGGAACGAAATGCCCTGGGCATGAATCCCCGGCAAGGAGGTTGACATGAGTTCATGGGGTGACATTCTGATTATCGTCGCAGTGCTGGGTCTTGTCATTTTCCTGCGCAGGAAAGGCATTCTGCCTTCCTGAGGGCAGGGAAGCCAGGCGCGTGACGCCTGTTCGTGGCGGCCTCCCAGGGCTGACGGCAAAAAGAGCGACGATGGGGAAGGCAAAGGTTGAGCATGAAGCCGCCCGCCTTCACATGAAAACAGCCCGCCGGAAATTTCCGGCGGGCTGTTTTCATGTGAAGGCGGGCACGTCAGGCGTTTTTTCCTTCCGTGTTCTCATGATATTCCCCGGCTCCCGGCCAGGGGCAGCAGGCTCCTTCATCGTCCTGCCCTTGGTGGCCGCATCAGCAGGAGCGGCTTTTGGCCCACCACAGCGCACCGGCAAGGGCGGTCACGGGGATGAGCATCAGCCATGCGTATTCCATGGCTCTTCCTCCAGGGGGATAGGGTTCGGGCGGGGGTACAGGGTTCGGGGACAGGATTGGCTCCGTAATTCTGCCGGGAAATGATTTATCTCACAAGCCGGAAGAACGTCAACCCCAAAAGGAGGAATCCCGGGAGGGGACAGTTTCCGGTGGCGCGGCCTTGCCGCGCCACCGGAAACATCAGTGCTTTTCAGCCATGACCGGAGTCAGGCCGATGGTCTGGTAGCCGCTGTCCACGAACAGCACGTCGCCGGTCACGCCGGAGGCCAGATCCGAGGCCAGGAAAAGGGCGGCGTTGCCGACCTGATCGATGGTCACGTTACGGCGCAGGGGCGAGAATTTTTCGATATGGTCAAGAATGACGCGGAAATCCGAAATGCCCGAGGCGGCCAGGGTCTTGATCGGGCCGGCGCTGATGGCGTTGATGCGTACCCCTTTTTCCCCGAGATCGGAGGCAAGGTAGCGCACGGAGGCTTCCAGCGCAGCCTTGGCCACGCCCATGACATTGTAGTTGGGAACCAGCTTCTGCGCGCCGAAATAGGTCATGCAGATAACTGAGGAGCCTTCGTCCATGAGCGGCTCAAAGGCGCGGCACAGACCCACCAGCGAATAGGCGGAGATGTCGAGGGCAACCCTGAAGCCGTCGCGGGAGGTGTCGAGATAGCGGCCCGCGAGTTCCTCCTTGGGAGCATAGGCCACGGAATGAACCAGCACGTCGATCTTTCCCCATTTTTCCTTCACCTTTTCGGCGGCGGCGGCGATTTCCGCATCGCTGCTCACATCGCAGGGAAAGGTGAATTCCCCGCCGAGTTCTTCGCAGATGGGTTCGACGCGCTTCTTGATCGCGTCCCCGGCATAGCTGAAGGCAAGACGTGCGCCTTCACGCGCGAAGGCGGATGAAATGCCGTAGGCGATGCTACGGTTATTGGCAACGCCCATGATCAGGGCCTTTTTTCCTTTCAGCAGCATATAGCCTCCTGCGTGCGTTTACTGAATGTGGCTTCCGGTGATGATATGATAGGCTTCCAGATATTTTTCCGTGGTGGTTCTGATGACTTCTCCGGGCAGAGCGGGCGGGGGCGGGGTTTTGTCCCAGGGCTGCCCCTCCAGCCAGTCGCGCAGATACTGCTTGTCGAAGCTGGGCTGGCTCCGGCCGGGAGCATATCCCTCGGCGGGCCAGAAGCGTGACGAGTCAGGGGTGAGGACTTCATCGATCAGGGTCAGCCGGTCGCCCACCATGCCGAACTCAAACTTGGTGTCGGCAATGATGATGCCCCGGCCTGCGGCATATTCACCGGCCTGACGATAGATGCTCATGGTCAGTTCCGCCACGGAACGGGCCCTGTCCGTGCCGAGAATCCTTTCCGCTTCCTGCAGGCTGATGTTCTCGTCATGCTGTCCGAGTTCAGCCTTGGTGGAAGGCGTGAAGAGTGGTTCGGGCAGCCGGGAGGATTCCTGCAGACCCGCCGGCAGCCTGTGCCCGCACACTTCACCCGTCTTTTTGTAGTCTTTCCAGCCGGAACCGGCCAGATAGCCGCGCACGATGCACTCCACCGGCAGAGGTCTGGCCTTCTTCGCCAGCAGGGAGCGGCCTGCCAGTTCATCCCTGTAGGGCTGAAGGGCGGCGGGATAACGGTTGACGTCCGCTTCCCTGATGTGGTTGGGCACAAGGTGCGAGAAGCGTTTCATCCAGAACAGGGTGATCTGGTTGAGCACCACGCCTTTCATGGGGATGGGCGAACTCATGATCACGTCAAAGGCCGACATGCGGTCCGTGGTGACGATAAGCAGCGTCTCATCGTCGATATCATAAATATCGCGCACCTTGCCGCGCGAAATCAGCGGAAATTCCCTGATGTCTGTTTGCGTCACGACGGGATAGGTCATCGGAAGATCCTTTATGGTTTTGAAGCGTTCCTTTCAACTTCCGGAGCATGTTTGAAGTCAAACAGTTCCAGAGCGTTTTGCCATTGAAGATGTCCGCCGGCCGGACCCTGTATTCCAGCCCGCAGGTTTCACGCTTCCGCAGAGCATTTCGATGGCGAAACACTCTAGACGCGAGGTCCGCGCAGCTCCACGGAGCGCGCATGGGCTTCCAGCCCTTCCAGCCGGGCAAGCCGGGCGATGGAGGATGCGTGGCGTTCCGTGAATGCCGCTGTGGCGGAAATGATACTCGTTTTCTTGCAGAATGTCTGCACACCCAGGGCCGAAGCGTGGCGGGCGCTGCCCATGGTAGGCAGCACATGGTTCGGCCCGGCGTAGTAGTCTCCCACCGCTTCGGCGGAATGCTGGCCGAGGAACAGCGCTCCCGCATGGCGTACCCGGGGCATGATGCTCCATGGGTCGCGGGTGAGGACTTCCATGTGTTCGGGCGCGATGGCGTTGGCCATGCCTATGCCGGTCTGGAGGCTCGGCACAAGAATAATGGCGCCCCAGTCACGCAGCGAGGCGGAAGCTATTTCCGCGCGGGGAAGATCCGCAAGACGGCGCGAGAGCGCGGCGAGCACCCGGTCGGCCAGATGAGCGCAGTCCGTCACGCAGATGGCCGAGGCCAGCTTGTCGTGTTCCGCCTGGGAAAGCAGGTCCGCCGCGATCCATTCGGCCTGCGCGCCGTCGTCGGCCAGCACCAGAATTTCGCTCGGCCCGGCGAGCATGTCGATGCCCACCTTGCCCTGTACAAGTTTCTTGGCTGTGGTGACAAAGATGTTTCCCGGCCCGGCGATGACGTCCACGGCGGGGATGCTCGCCGTGCCCTGCGCCAGAGCGGCGATGGCCCAGGGGCCGCCGACGCGGTAGACCTCGGTGATGTCCAGCAGGTACGCGGCGGCCAGAATGTAGGGATTGAGCGAGCCGTCCTCACGGGGAGGCGAAACCACGGCGATTTCCCGCACTCCGGCTACCTGAGCGGGCACGGCCCCCATGAGCAGGCTGGAAATGAGCGGAGTGTTGCCGCCCTGCCCGCCGGGCACATACAGGCCCGCGCGTTCCACGGCTTCCACCTTCTGCCCCAGCACGGTGCCGTCGGGGCGGGTCATGAACCATGAACGCTCTTTTTCGGCCTGATGAAACTCGCGGATATGTGCGGCGGCTTCGGCAATGACGTCCAGCTCGTCGGGGGCGATGGTCGAGGCCGCCCGTTCCAGTTCCTGCTGCGACACGGCCAGAGGGGCCGCAAAGCTCGGACAGTCAAAATGACGGGTCAGTTCGATGACGGCTTCATCGCCCCGGGCGGCGACATCGGCCAGAATGGCGCGCGTCTGCGCTTCCACCGCGTCGCCGGGATCATGCCTTCCGGCAAGGGTGCGGAAGAACTCGAGGGCCGCGGGATCGTCGGCGGACTGTACTTTGAGCAGGCGGCAGGGCATGGCTGAACTCCTTGATTCCTGAATACCCTTGAATAAAGGGAGCAAAAAGCATGGAGGCAGGCGGGACGGCTGTCAAGCGATTTTTGCCGGGCTCTGTCGCAGGGCTGCGCTGATGGCGCTGTGCGTGACGCGCGGCTTTGCCCCGGCATGGGCGGCAACGACGGCCGCCGCAAAGCGGCCCGTGTTCCGCACGGGCGCAGACTGCTGACAGAATAAGTCAGCGGGTCCCTGGCAGTTTTGGCACGCTTTGTGCTATGTGCTGGAGCAGGAGTCGGGTTCCGGCAAAATTTGCCGCCGCGTCCGCATCTTTTCAGCAAGGAGTCCGTGCCATGATGCAGGGATTATATTCGGGAGCCAGCGGGCTCAGGGCCCACAGCGCGGGAATGAGTTCCGTGGCGCAGAATCTGGCCAATGTGAGCACCGTGGGATACAAGCAGCAGTCCACGCTGTTCGATGACATGATGTACCAGACCACGCGCGCGGCCGGCGCGACGACCCAGGCGGGAGATTCCATTCCCGTGGGGCATCAGACGGGCATGGGCGTGCGTCTTGCCGCTACGCGCACCCTGTTTACGGACGGATCGTATGAACAGGGCAATTCCTTCACGGATCTGGCCATTACCGGCAAGGGGTTCTTCCAGGTGTCGGACGGCGAGAACGTCTACTATACGCGGGCGGGAAACTTCCGTTTCGATGCGGAAGGCACGCTGCGTTCCGCCGACGGCAAATCCGTGACCGGCCTTGCGCTGGGGGAAGACGGCCAGCCTGTGGGCGGCCTTGCGCCCATCGAGATCGATTTCGGCGCGGAAGGAGTGACACAGTCTCCGCCCAGGGCCACCACGTCCCTGACGGCGCTGATGAATCTCAATGTCACCAATGACAGCGTTTCCGATCCGGACAACCCCTATTTTTCCCTGCTCAAGTCATGGAACGGCGGGCAGACGCCGCCGCTTACGGCAACGGACTACAAGCAGCCCCTGCGCGTGTATGACAGCCAGGGGACCGCGCGTGATCTGACGGTGTATTTCGACGCCGCGCCGGGAGCGAACGGGCAGAAAGTCGTGGAATTCGTGGTGGCCATGGATCCCGCGGCGGACGGCAGGGCGGCTGCGCAGGGCAGCGAGGGAGCGGGGCTGCTCATGGCCGGCACGCTGACCTTTTCCAGCAGCGGAGAACTGACGAACATGTCGGCGTTCACTCCCGGGAGCGGGGATCTCAAGGACTTGAACAACTGGACTGCCGCGCCGCTGGTCAACGGCACGCCGCAGCTTTCGCTTGCCTTTGCGGATCGCGAACCGCAGACCGTGGCTCTGAATCTGGGGCTGACCGCGGGGTCCGACGCATGGGAGAACATGCCCGCCAGCGCGGCCGGAGTGGGAACATCCATATCCTCCCTGCCCGGCATGAGTTCTCCCTCGCACGGCACGCAGCAGACCAGCAATCTGCCGGTCGCTTCCTCGCTGATTTCCAGCAGGCAGGACGGCTACCCCACGGGAGAGCTTTCCGATGTGCAGGTGGAGGAAAACGGCGATATCGTGGCCACCTACAGCAACGGCCAGACAAAGTCCCTGTACAGGATTCCGGTTTTCCGCTTTGCCAGCGAGGATGGCCTGCGCCATGAGGGAAACAATCTCTATTCCGCTGGAGAAGAAGCCGGAAACGTGGAATACGGAGAGGCCGGCACGGAAAACTACGGCACGATCATGGGCGGCTATCTGGAGACGTCCAACGTGGACATGTCGCGGGAAATGACCAACATGATCATCACCCAGCGGGGCTTCCAGAGCAACAGCAAAACCATCACCACCCTTGACGCCATGATCCAGAAGGCGCTGGAACTGAAGAGAAACTGATTTCTTCCGAGGCTGCTGAAAATGTTCTGTCATGGAGCATTTCGCGCTTGAAATGCTCCATGACAATGCTGATATTGCTGCGCGGGCTGTGTATTGCCGCGGAACGGGCGGCAACATGCATCCGCGGCCGGTTCGCCTGCGCCTTTGCGCGGCCACTTTCTTCCGCTTCCAGGCGGGGCTCGTTTCACAGAACGCCGCGCTCGCGCCCCGGCGGTCGGGGCCATTCTCAATATCACGCGATAACAGCCTCTACTTTTTCCGCGGCAGATTGACCTGCCTGCTCCGGGCCACGGCAAGTTCTCCGGCATTCACGTCGCGGGTGATGACCGATCCGGCTCCCACCAGCGTATGCTCGCCCAGTTCCACGGGAGCAACCAGAGCGGTATTGCTGCCGATGAAACTCCCCGCGCCGATAACGGTGCGGTGCTTGCGGGTTCCGTCGTAGTTGCAGGTAATGGTGCCCGCTCCGATGTTCACGCCCGGCCCTATTTCCGCATCGCCGAGGTAGCTGAGATGGCTGGCCTTGGAGCCTCTGCCCAGACGGGCTTTCTTCATCTCGACAAAATTGCCCATGTGCGCGTCTTCCTCCAGCACCGCTCCGGGACGGAGCCGGGCATACGGCCCCACCAGACAGCGGGCCTCCACCCGGGCGCTTTCGATGTGGCAGAAGGAATGGATGCGGCAGTCCTCGCCGATGATGGCGTCGCGGAGTACGCAATGGGAGGCGATGACCGCTCCGCGCCGGACTATGCTCCGCCCCGATATTTCACAGGGACCGGCAAGTTCCGCGCCCGTCTCTATTTCCGCCAGAGGGCTGACCCGGATGCTTTCCGGCGCGTGCAGGATGACGCCTCCTTCCAGCAGTTCGCGCACCCGGCGTTTTTGCAGCAGACGCTCGGCTTCCGCCAGTTCGGCCGGGGTATTCGCGCCGAGCAGGGCCTCGCCGCCGTCTCCGGCAGGGAGCAGAATGCCTCTTGCGTCAAGCCCCTCGTCCGCCGCAAGCTTCACCAGGTCCGTGATATAGTATTCGCCGCCGCGATTGTCGCTGGACAGGCGGGGCAGCAGGCTTTCCGCCGTCCCGCGCCGGATGAGATACAGGCCGGAGTTGATTTCATGCGGGTCTGCCCCGTGCAGGGCGGGATCGTAGTCCTTTGCTTCCACAATGGCCCGGACGCGGCCTTCCCTGTCGCGTACCACGCGGCCGTATGCGCCCGGATCGGGGAGTTCGAGGGAAAGAAAGGCAAGGTCGCAGTCTCCCGCTTCCTGCATGAAACGGGCCAGAAGCGGGGCCGAAAGCAGGGGGACGTCGCCGTTAAGCACCAGCAGCCGATCGAACTCGGCCTGTCCGGCCATTTCGGGCAGAGCCGTCATCAGGGCGTGTCCCGTGCCGAGCTGTTCCTTCTGTTCGATGCAGAAGATGCGCGGGGCGTCCGCGCGGGAAGGCGGCAGGGCGGCCGCCGCGCGTTCCGCTTCCGCACGCACAAGTTCGGCCTGATGGCCGACGAGCGTCCATATGCCGGCAAGGCCGGAAAGTTTTGCCGTTTCTTCCAGTATCAGCGCGAGCATGCTTTCGCCCAGCAGCGTCTGCAGCGCCTTGGGGCGGGGGGAAGGCATGCGCGTTCCCCTGCCTGCGGCAAGGATCAGGGCTCCAGTTGTTTCCTGCATTCCATCAGCTCCTGAAACAGATGCCCAGCGCGGCGGCCAGAATGCCCAGCGCGATCAGCGCCGCGCCGCCCGCCCGCAGGGCCTGGGGCGGGAGATCGAGCAGAAGGCGCAGGCTTTCCCGCGTGCGGCCCGGAGCCAGCGCCCAGGGAAGTCCCTCCAGCACGAGAGCCAGGGCCAGGGCCGCAAAAAAGAAAGCTGCGTCAAACTGCATGATTTTCCACCGCAAAGAGGTTGCGCCGGAATGCTCCGGCCTGCGCCCAGAGTAGCGGGGAGGACGGCTCCTTGTAAAGCTCCTTCGCGCGAATCCGCTCGCGCCCGGGAAAATGCTTGCGCCCCGGACGCTTTTCGCTCAAAAATGGCAGTCTCCCCCCGGTAAGGGAGAGCATAACGTCAAAAGACCCGCAGACGCGGGCGAGGAGCCTCCCTGATGCAAGAGCAGGAGTTGTCGCTGATTCGTCTGTTTGAAGAGGAGCGGCCGCGCGTCCATTGCGCGCTGGAAAGGGCCGTTGAACTTTTGCCCGCTCCGGTGCGGGAAATAGGCGCATATGTGCTGCTTGCGGGGGGCAAGCGGCTGCGTCCCCTGCTGACGCTGACCGCGTCCCGTCTGCTCGGCCGCGATGACCCCGGGCTGTACCGGCTCTGCGCCGTGCCGGAAATGATACATGCGGCCTCCCTGCTGCATGACGACATCCTGGATGAGGCCGACACCAGGCGGGGCAGACCTTCCGCCCATACGCGCTTCGGCCTGCGCCCGGCCCTGCTCGCCGGGGATGCGATGCTCGCGCTGGCGGACTGTGAGGTGACGGTGTTCGGAAAGACGGAGATGGTGGAATGCGTATCCGATGCCATGATGCGCACCGTGGCCGGAGAAGCGCATGAAATCGCCCTCCAGGGGTCATGTTCTCACGGCGAGGCCGAATACGTCGAGGTGGTGACGGGCAAGACGGGCTGGCTGCTGCGCGCATCCTGCCGCCTGGGCGCGCTGTATGCGGGGGCTGACCCGCGGCGGGTGGAGGCGCTGTCCGATTTCGGGCTGTATGCGGGCATCGCGTTCCAGATGGTGGATGACGCCCTGGACTTTGCCGATGCCGCCGTTACCGGCAAGCCCTGCGGCGGCGACCTGCGCGAGGGCAAGTTTACTCCGCCGATCATGCGCTATGCCGGGGAACTGGATGAAGCCGGACGCGCCGCCTTTGGGGAGAAATTCGCTTCCGGCTCGTTCAGTGACGAGGAGATCGGGCGTATCGCCGCAGACATACGTGAACGCGGCCATGATGCGGCCGCGCGTTCCCTTGCGGATGAGTATCTGCACAGGGCCGAAGCCTGCCTGGCCCTGCTGCCCGAAGGGCCGGAACTGAATGTCCTGCGGGAGGTCATCCCCTTTATCCGCGACCGGGAAAAATAGCTTTTGGCCCGGCAGCGCCGCACGTTCCGCGGGAGTCCGCCCCGAAGGGGGCAGGCGCTTCTTGGCGTCCGGGCATTAATATGTTAAATTCCATTTTTTCGCCACGCCTGGAGGACAGGCAGAAACGTCAGGATATCGTCCATGCAGCAGCTTTTTCGTGTGGAAACCGGTGTTCATCCCCGTCATGACGATGCCGTCGGCCGCCGTGTCGCCGCGGAAATCCGCGAGGCGCTTGGCCTGTCCGTGGACAGCGCCCGCGTGATCAAGGTATTCACGCTGAAGGGTGTAAGTCCCGAAGAGGCGCGGGCGCTGGTGGACGGCGCGGCGCTGCACGATCCCGTGCTGCAGCAGGCTTCCCTCGCGCCCATGACGCCGAAGTTCGAGGGGCGTCCGGCAGACTTCGTGATCGAGGTGGGCTTCCGGCCCGGCGTGACCGACAATGAAGGGCATACCGCCCGCGATACCGCCGCTCTGGTGCTGGGCCGCGAGCGCGCCGGCATTGCCGCCTACACCTCGGCTCAGTATCACCTGTGGGGGAATCCCTCATGTCCGCTTGTCCGCGGGGATGCCGAGCGCATCGCCGGGGGGCTGCTTGCCAACGAGCTGATCCAGCGTTTCCGCATCAAGAGCGCGGAGGAGTGGGCGGAAGAACCCGGCTTTGAAGCCCGGGCCGCCGCCGTTACCGGCTCTCCTTCCGACAGGGTGGACGTGGTGCCGTTGTCCTCCATGGACGATGACGCGCTCATGCGCTACAGCCGGGAACATACCCTGGCTCTGAGCCTTGCGGAAATGCGGAAAATCCGGGACTGGTTCGCCCGGCCCGAGGTGCGCGAAGCCCGTACGCTCTACGGGTTGGGGGGCGACCCCACCGATGCCGAGGTGGAGGTGCTGGCCCAGACATGGTCAGAACACTGCAAGCACAAGATTTTTGCCGCAAAAATCCATTATGAGGATGCCGGCGCAGGGGTCACGGAAGAAATCGACAGCCTGTACAGAACCTTTGTCATGGGGCCGACCGCCACGCTGCGCAAGCGGCGCGGCGGGGGGGATTTCTGCCGCTCCGTCTTTTCGGACAATGCGGGGGTGGTGGCCTTCAACGACGATTATGACGTGTGCATCAAGGTGGAGACCCACAACAGTCCTTCCGCGCTTGATCCCTACGGCGGAGCGCTGACCGGGATCGTGGGCGTGAACCGTGATCCCATGGGCACGGGCATGGGCGCGGAGCTGGTATGCAACACCGACGTCTTCTGTTTCGCCTCGCCCTTCCATACGGCTGAGCTTCCCCCGCGCCTGCTGCATCCCCGCCGCGTCATGGAGGGCGTGCGCAAGGGAGTGGAAGACGGCGGCAACAAGTCCGGCGTGCCCACGGTGAACGGCTCCATCGTGTTCGACGAGCGTTTTCTCGGCAAGCCGCTGGTATACTGCGGCACCGTCGGGCTGCTGCCCCGCAGCCTGCACGGGAAGCCCGGCTATGAGAAAAGGGCCCTGCCCGGGGACGTCATCGTCATGGCGGGCGGGCGCATCGGCAAGGACGGCATCCACGGGGCGACCTTTTCCTCCGAGGAGCTGCACGAGGGGTCTCCCGCCACGGCGGTGCAGATCGGCGATCCCATCACCCAGCGCAAGATGTACGACTTCATCATGCGGGCTCGCGACATGGGGCTGTATCACGCCATTACCGACAACGGCGCGGGAGGGCTTTCCTCCTCCGTGGGGGAAATGGCCGAGGATACCGGCGGCTGCCGCATGGATCTGGCCCTGGCTCCGCTCAAGTATGACGGCCTGAACCCATGGGAAATTCTCATTTCCGAAGCACAGGAGCGCATGACGCTGGCTGTTCCCCCGGATCGTCTGGAGGAGTTTCTGGCGCTGGCGAAGCGCATGGACGTGGAAGCCACGGCCCTGGGCGAGTTCACCGATTCCGGAGTGTTTCACGTCACCTTCGGGGACAGGCCCGTCGCCGCGCTCTCCATGGAATTCATGCACAAGGGCGTGCCCCAGATGGAGCTGAACGCCCGCTGGGAAGCCCCCCGGACGGAAATGGAGCCGCGTGTGGACGTGTCCTCAGCGGATCAGGCCGCGCTTCTGCCGCGTATGCTGGGCCGCCTGAATATCTGCAGCAAGGAATATCTCATCCGCCAGTATGATCATGAGGTGCGCGGCGGCAGTGTGGTCAAGCCTCTGGTCGGGCTGCGGCAGGACGGCCCGGCGGATGCCGCCGTACTCCGTCCGCGCCTGGACAGTGAGGCCGGCATCGTGCTCAGCCACGGCATCTGCCCCAAATTCAGCGATTATGACACATACTGGATGATGGCCAACGCCATTGACGAAGCCGTGCGCAACGCCGTGGCCGTGGGCGGCAACCCCGACCGCATGGCCGGGGTGGACAATTTCTGCTGGTGCGACCCCGTGGAGTCGGAGAAAACGCCGGACGGCCGCTACAAGCTGGCCCAACTGGTGCGGGCCTGCCAGGCTCTGGCCCGTTACTGTCTTGATTACGGCGTGCCCTGCATTTCCGGCAAGGATTCCATGAAGAACGATTATACCGGCGGCGGGGTCAGGATCTCCATCCCGCCCACGGTGCTGTTCAGCGTGCTTGGCGTTGTGGATGACGTGAACCGGAGCGTCACTTCCGACTTCAAGCGGGCCGGGGACGGGATCTACCTGCTGGGCATTACTCGCAGGGAAATGGCAGGCGCGGAAGTCATGTCCGAACTCGGGCTTTCCGGCGGGCGTGTTCCCACCGTGGACGCGCCTTCCGCTCTGGCCCGGTACCGCGCGCTGTACAAGGCGATTCAGGCCGGACTGGTCTCCGCCTGCCATGACCTTTCCGACGGCGGGCTGGCGGTGGCGGTGGCGGAAATGTGCATCGGCGGACGTATCGGCGCGGTGGTGGATGTGGATGCCATGAAGATCGCGGAATCCCTGACCCTGACAGAGCGCCTGTACAGCGAGTCGGCCAGCCGTCTGCTGGTCTCCGTGCCTGCGGCCGGGGTTCCGGCCTTTGAGGAGCTTTTCGCTCCTCAGCTCGGCGTCAGCGCCTCGCGCATCGGTGAAGTGCGGGAAGGAGGTCTTTCCTTTGTATCCGGGCATGAACCCCTGTTCGCCCACGATGTTGAGGAACTGGCCCGCGCGTTCAAGGGTACGCTGAACTGGTAGCCTTTTCCGGGATGGAGCGCTTCGCCATTGAAGTGCTGCACGGAGCCGGGCAGGACGAGATTCATCTCTGCTCTCCTTGTCCGCAGGGCGTTTCGCGCTGACGGCCGGGGGCGGAGTGCGCGGCCCTGTCCGGTTTCGCAGCAATTCACCTGCGGCATCAGGCCCCGGCTTCAGACATGAAGCCTGCGCGTCGGAACATGGGGTTCGGCGGCAGGAATATGTTCAACCGCAAAACGCTCCAAGGAGCATTGGCATGAGCGAGTCGCTGGAAAGATTCCGGGAACGGGAACAACAGCTTTTGTGCCGCACCTACAGCCGTTACCCCCTGTCGGTGGTCCGGGCGAAGGGTGCGCGTCTGTGGGACGCGGACGGCAGGGAATATGTGGATCTGCTGGCGGGCATTGCGGTGACGGGGCTTGGACACTGCAATGAGGAAATTGCGGAGGTCATCGCGCGTCAGGCCCGGAAGCTCATCCATGTGAGCAATCTTTTTTATCAGGAAGAACAACTGGACTTCGCGGAAAAGCTGCTTGCCACCAGCCATGCGGGCAAGGCCTTTTTCTGCAATTCCGGCGCGGAAGCCAACGAGGCGGCAATCAAGATCGCGCGGCGCTATCAGCAGGTTGTGCAGGGGCGGAACGCCTGGCGGGTGATCACTCTGGAGAATTGTTTCCACGGTCGGACCATGGCGGCACTGGCGGCCACGGGCAAGCATACCGAGGGCTTTACTCCTCTGCCGGATGGTTTTTCCCGCGTGGCATGGGGTGATATCGACGCCATGGAGCGGGCCATGACGCCGGATACCGCGGCTGTGCTGGTGGAGATGATCCAGGGTGAGGGCGGGGTATTCCCGCTGGACCCGGAGTATGCGACAGCCCTGCGCGATCTGTGTCGTGAGCGCGGCGTGCTGTTCATGGCGGATGAAGTGCAGGCGGGCATGGGCCGCAGCGGGAAATTCTGGGCCTTTCAGCATTACGGCGTGGAGCCGGATGTGTTTACCTCGGCCAAGTCGCTGGCCAACGGCCTGCCTCTTGGCGCAATGATGGCCACGGATGAGGTGGCGCAGGGATTTGACCATGGCAGTCATGCCACCACCTTCGGCGGCGGAGCGCTGGTGACGGCGGTGGGCCTCAGGGTGCTGGAAATCATGGAGCGCGACGGGCTGGTCGCCCGCGCGGCGGAATTGGGCGAACGGGCACGGGCGCGCTTCCGCGAGATGGGGGAAAGACTGCCCGGCAGTGTGCGTGAAGTGCGCGGAAAGGGGCTGCTTATCGGCGTGGAACTGAATCTGGATGAGGAAAGATGCCGGAAGGTGTGGGAACGCCTGCTGGAAAGGGGCTTTGTCCTCAATCTGGCCTACGGCCGCACTCTGCGTCTTTTGCCGCCGCTGAACATTGACGAGGCGGATCTGGAGAACTTTGCGGAAGCCCTGGAAGAAACCCTGAAAGAGACCATGTGACTGACAGGTCCGGTTTTCCGGGCCTCAGACTGATGACAAACCCGCGCTTCGCGGGGGTGCGCCGTCCAGAGCGTTTTGCCGTTGAAAATATCTGCGGGCCGGGACCCCATGTTCCGGCCCGCAGGTTTCACGTCGCCATCGGAGCAGCCGCAAGTGAATTGCGGCTGCTCCGATGGCGCGGCTTCAGTCTCGCTCTGCGCCGTCAAACCGGTTTGACGGAACGCAGAATCCGGCCGGCAGATATTCTCAAACACAAAACAGTCCAGAGGCGGTCTGCTCCGAACATGCGCAGTTTCGCGGCCGATTTGTCGGGATACGGGACGGTGAGAAGGCGCAGGCATGACGAAAAACGTGCTGATGAACAGCAGACCTGCTGTCCGGCCTGGAATTCTGGAATATCATCAGGACATCTCGTTGGTTTTACACTATATATTTTGTATCCACGTCTGACGACATGAGATTGAATTCTGCCTCGACAGGAGCTATATTGAACCAATTGGATTGCTGCCCTGGAATTTGCCCCATGTTCTGCGTCCAGAGGAAAGATGGAAAATACCTGTCCCCGCCTGTCCGAAACTTCTCCCTGCCTGCCCGGCATTGTGGCGGAATCGCTGGAAGATATCATTTATGTCAGCGATCCCGAGACATATGACGTGCTCTGGCTCAATTCGATTGGTCAGCGCAGGCTGGGCATAGAGAGCTTTCACGGCTGCAAGTGCCACAAGCTCTTTCAGGGGCTGGAAACTCCCTGTCCATTCTGCCCTCTTGATCGGCTTTCCTTTGATTCCTTTTATGTCTGGGAACATGCCAATCCGGTAATGGGGCGGCATTTTCTGGTCAAGGACAAGCTGGTTTTCTGGGAAGGGCGGGCTGTACACCTGGAAGTGGCCGTGGATATTACGGCACAGGCCGAGCAGAGAAAAAGCGCCCAGCGCAGGCTTGAGATTGAGCGGACGATTGTGGAATGCGTGCGTATCCTGCTGCGGGAGCAACAGTTGTCTTCGGCCATTGACAAGGTGCTGGATCTGGTGGGCAGGCAGTACGGGGCGGATCGCGCCTATGTTTTTGAGTTTGACGTATATTCGGAAGACAGCCCCCGTCTCAGCAATACGCATGAGTGGTGCGCGCCGGGGGTCGTGCCCCAGCGGAATTCCCTGCAGCATGTGCCGTTTGGGGAAGTAAGCCCCTGGTTTGAGCAGTTCAAGACCGGCAAGGATGTCATTATCGAGGATATGGCCCTCGTCCGGGAACAGTACCCGGAAATCCACGCCATACTTGAACCGCAGAATATCCGGCGGCTTTTTGTGGTGCCGCTGCATCTGGACGGCAAGCCGGGCGGTTTCATCGGCGTGGACAATCCGCGCATGGATGGGCGTGATCTCTCGTTGCTGCATTCGCTGGCCTATTTTGTGGATGTGGAGATTTCCAAACGCCGGGCCGCGGAGGAGCTGCGTTTCCTCGGCCTGCGCGATCCCCTTACCGGCATGGGCAACCGCAACGCCTATCTTGCCGCGTGCCGCGCCCTGAAGGACCGTGCCGACGGCAGTCTCGGCGTCATTTTCATTGATCTCAACGATCTCAAATATGTCAACGACACCTTCGGGCATGAACGTGGAGATGAATACATCCGTACCCTGAGCGAGCTGTTTCTCAAGCATTTTCGCAGCAGGGACATCTTCCGCATCGGCGGGGACGAGTTCGTGTTCCTGTGTGAGAATATGCCGGAAGCTCTGTTTAATGCCAAGATCAGAAGCATGCTGAAGGAAGGGGAGGAGCGTTTTCCCCGTTCCATAGCTCTGGGGGCTGTATGGGGGCGGCAGGCGGAGAATGTGGAGAGCATGGTGCAGGAAGCCGACCGGCTCATGTATGCGGAGAAGCAGCGCCAGAAGGCGGAGCGCGGAACCGGTGAGGCGTTCGGCAGTTTTCCGAAATGAAAAAGACAGCTTCAGCATGCCGTTTCAGGGCGTTTTGCGGTTAGGCATATCTGTCGGCCTCCATGTCCTGATCCGCTGGTTTCACGTCTGAAGCCGGATGGAGCATGCTGCCTCTGGCCCGTGTTCCACACGGGCTGTCTTTGCGGCAACGAACGCCGCCCATGCCGGAGCAACGGAACACGTCACGCACAGGGCCATCAGCATAATTCTGCAACAGAGCGAACTCTCCTGTCGCGTTGACTCTTCCTGCCTGCGGCGTATATGTGTATCTGGAGCGGAATCCTGCCGACATGCCTGAAAACGGGCGAACAGGGGCCGGAATGGAGTGTCCGGGCCCACGGATATTTTCAACAGTGAACGCTTTGAGGGCGGCATGCTTCGGAACATGCGTCGCCAGAGGTGTCAGACATGATTACGTTTACGACGGGCGATATCTTTCAGGGGGAACATGAAGTTCTCGTCAATGACGTCAACTGCGCCGGAAACATGGATATCGGCGCGGGAGCCGTATTCAGGGAAAAATACCCCAACATGTTCCGGCAGTACGAAAAGCTGTGCGGTTCAAGAATCATTCGTCCGGGCAATACCTGGGTGTATGAAACCAGCCGGGACATGCCCAGGTACATTTTCAATGCGGCTACGCAGTTTCACTGGAAGGACAGGGCGGATCTGGACTGGGTCATCAAGTGTTATCAATCGATAGTTTCCCAGATCGGCGGCAGGAAGGTCACTGACATCGCCATTCCTCCGCTGGGCTGCGGAGCGGGCGGCTTGCGCTGGAAGATTGTCAGACCGCATGCTGAACGCATACTGGACGGCGACAGTTATGTGAAGAACCATTGCCGCGTTGTCTGCTACGAACCGGAAGAGTGAGAGAACAGGGATAACACGGCGCGGCCCTGTGCGGCAAAACGGCACAGGGCCGCGTCGTGTGTTCGGGTGTTTCAGAGCATTTTCGTTTTGAACATGCTCCCCCGAATGTTCCGGATGCCGAGCGAAGCGGGATGAAGCCGCGACGCCCCCCCTTCCCCGGTGTCGCCGCAGTTCACTTGCGGCGTAACGCTCCGGCTTCAGGCGTGAAACCTGCGGGCCGGAACATGGAGTCTGGTTGGCAGATATTTTCGGGAGCAAAACGCGCTACTCAATGGAGAAAGCGCTCCCGTGCAGTCGGACGGGGAGTTCATGTTCGGAGCTGCCCGTGTTCATGTGCAGGGTGAGAATCTCGTGTTCTTCAGCCGTTCCGGCGGGCAGAGGGGGAATGGAAAGCAGATTTGCGCCCTGGGCGGCGCTGATGACGGCGGACCACAGCGTTCTGCCGCGCGCGTCACGCAGGAGGAATTCCGCCGTTCCGGCTGCCTCGGCCCGGTAGCGTATTTCGTACACGCCGCGATCCGGATGAAGAGCAAGATCGCAGGCGTCCGGAATATGGGTTCCTGCGGCATCCCGGGCGGGTTTGAGCGTAATCACCATTTCCGGAAAGCCGGGAGGCAGATGCGGTTCCGCCATTCCGGCCCGTTCCAGACCGCGCCGTGCTTCTTCCGTACGCATGAACAGCTTCCAGAGCAGGCCGGAACGGTAGTTTTCCACCATGCACACAATGGGAAGCTGATCTATGGCGTTATAGGTGCGGGCATACCAGCGTTTTGCCGGATCGGTCGAGGGTCTCAGCGAGTCATAGGGACCCCATGGGCCGATCATGTCCTTTTTCAGCGGGCCGTACAGTTCTCGCAGCACCTGCATGGCGTAATGCGGCGCATAGGGCAGGGAGGACAGGGCGGCTGTGGGCGCGATGACGCCGTGCTCGTTGCCCGGAGCGTTGAAGGTGTATCCTTCGGGGGCGTCACAGGAGGTCAGGCCCCACAGGTTTTCCCTGTAGCCGTACTCCTTCGGCGCACTTTCCAGACAATAGGCGCGGTTGACCAGAGCCTGGGTGACGTTGCGGATGCCGTAGCCCCTGCGTACCTTGTCGTCCGCGATGCGGAACGGATCAATGCCGATAAAGGAATAGTGGGTGATGAACAGCGGGCCGGTATAGGGCATGGCCGCTTCCACGGTGTAGCCGTTGCCGCTCTTCGGCAGGTATTCATCGGTGGACTTCCAGTAGGCGTAGGCTTCGCGCGGGATGGGATGAGTGGGCGAGGCCAGTGCCATGACGTAGAGAGCCAGACACTCGTTGAAGCCGGACACCTTCATGTTCATTTCAAAACCGTATTCCGGACTCCAGTGCCAGTACATGCCGTTGTTTTCCGGCTTTTCGCGTCCGCCCGGCCCGGCGGCGAACCAGTCCCATTCCACATCTTCCCACAGGCGGGTGATTATGGCGCGCAGTTCCTCTTCCGGCCCCCTGCCGTCGAAATATTCGCGGGCGATAAGCAGGTTCTGCATCAGGAAGGCCGTTTCCACGATATCCGCGCCGATGTCCTTGGCCCCGAAGGGCATGGTTTCGCCGGTGATGCCGTTCACCCAGTGGGGAAAGGCCCCGTGCAGGCTTTTGCGGGCGGTTTTGTCGCGCAGGAAGCGGGTAAGGGTGAGCAGACGCTTCACGGCCTGCCCGCGGGTGATCCAGCCGCGTTCGACAGCGACCACGATGGCCGAAACACCGAAGCCCGTGCCTCCGATGGTGGCGGGGCCGTCCGCATAGCGGTTGTTCTCAAAGGTCATGCCCGATGGATAGGCGTGTTCCCACATGTAGAGAAAACATTCGCGCTGGAGGCGATCCAGCAGAAGCGCATCGGAACCGGAAACAGCACGGGCCGGAATGCAGAGAGCGGCACAGAACAGAAGCGGAGCCGCAAGACGAAAGAGAATTTTTAGCATGGTATGGCTGCCGAATGATGGTTTAGAGCATTTTCAAATCGAAAATGCTCCCGGAGTTGAGCGGAGCGGGACTCCGCCGCGACATCGGAGCAGCCGCAATTGACTTGCGGCGTACAGCTCCGATGGAGGTGTGAAACCTGCAAGCCGGAACACAGGGTCCGGCCGGCAGATATTTTCAATGACAAAACGCTCTCATGGATTTTGGGTTGATGGAACACTGAACATTCTCCATGTGGCTTGAAATCTCCTCCCTTTCGGGATGAAGAGAGTCCGCAGGCTTTGTTCACGGCAGCCAGCGGGCGAGTTCATCATAGAGGGCATCGGGAGAGATTGGCTTGGTCAGATGGGCATTCATCCCCGCCGCAAGACTTTTTTCCCTGTCTTCACGAAAGGCGTGGGCCGTCATGGCCAGTACGGGCACATCCCGAAAACGTTCATCTTCCCGAAGCCGCCGGGTTGCGGTCAGACCGTCCATTTCGGGCATCTGGACATCCATGAGGACAAGCTCGAAAGGTACGCCCTCCCGCCATGCTTCGTCCAGCAGGCGCAGCGCTTCCCTGCCGTTTTCGGCCAGAGTGGCCTGCAGGCCGCGGTTTTCAAGCAGGGAGGAAAGAATGAGCCGGTTGATTTCATTGTCCTCGACGGCAAGAATCTTTCGGCCTGCGAGAGTTTTTTCCGCAGGGCGGGCTGCCTGTTTTTCCGCTTCCGCCGCCTTTTCCGGCCGTTCCCTTTCCAGCAGGCAGGTGAACTGGAATGTGGACCCCTTGCCGACCTCGCTCTCACAGGCAATGGTTCCCCGCATGAGCTTCACAAGTTCGACGCAGATGGCCAGTCCCAGACCGGTTCCGCCAAAACGCCGCGTGATGGAGGAGTCGGCCTGCCTGAATGAATCGAAGAGGTGTGCGCGGGCTTCCGCAGGGATGCCGATGCCGCTGTCCTTCACGCTGATGAGCAGACGGATCTGATCCCCGGAAAGTCCCGCGTCCGTGCCTTCGGCAAGCGCAACGTGTATTTCCACCCCGCCCCGTTCGGTGAACTTGAGGGCATTGCCCACCAGATTGGCGAGAATCTGGCGCAGACGCAGGGGATCTCCGATGAGCCGGTCGGGCACATCGGCGTCGATGGTCAGGCGCAGATCCAGCCCGCTTTCTCTGGCGCGCGGAACAAGACAGTCCACAAGCCCGCCTGCGGTCCTGCTCAGGGAGAAGGGCTCCTTTTCCAGCTCCACATGTCCGGTTTCCAGCTTGGACATGTCCAGCACGTCATTGATGAGGTGCAGGAGGTGCTTTCCCGCGTCGTCGATTTTGTCCAGATAGTCGCTGGCTTTTCCCGGGGACAATTCCTGACGGGCAAGATGGGCCAGACCGAGCACGGCGTTGAGCGGCGTGCGGATTTCATGGCTCATGTTGGCCAGGAATTCGCTTTTGGCGCGGCTGGCCAGTTCGGCGTTTCTGACGGCGCGGCGCAGCTCTCTGTTGGAATCCATGATATCCGCCCGCATGGCATGGCCTTCCATGGCCATGCCGATCAGATTGCCCATGGTGCGCAGGAAATTTTCTTCCGCCGTGCTTGTGAGCCGGGCTGACCGGCATTCGTCAGCGCCGATGAACCCCCATAACTCCCCCTTGACAAAAATGGGCGCAAGCATGATGGAGAATGTCCTTTCCGCATCCAGCACAGCCCGTTCACCGGGAGGCAGATCGCGCGAGGAGCCGCGAAAGCCGCGCCCGCTGCGGAACATGTTCAGCAGTTCGGGCAGGGCGCTCGCCGCGTGGACGTGAGCGCCCTGCTCGCCTTCCTGCCTGAATTCGGGATTTCTGCTCCATTCGTACATCTGGGCGGCGAAAAGATTGCCGCTGCCTACAGGTTCGGTCAGAAACAGCCAGATATACGCGCGATCGGCTTCAAGATTTTCACCGAGCATGGCGAGCACACGGTTTACGGCCTTTTCGATGCTTCCGCCGAAGCTTTCCAGCAGATTCTGGGCCGCCAGCCCGCTGATGCCGAGCAGCCGCTCGTGCCGGGCGAGGCTGTGTGCGGCGGCATCCCGGAAGGAATGATCCTCTGCCGTGTAGGTAAAGCCTGCAAGATCCGCATTCCGGCCGAAGATCGGCTCGCAGCCGACAGCCAGCGCAGCGGCGTCATCTCCGGATTGACGCCATGTCATATTCCGCGTCAGAGCGCAGCGCGCGCCGCATGCCTGTTCTTCGAGAAGGGCGAATTTCCCGGCTGCGTCCGGAGCAAGCAGTTCCTCGAAGGTCTTCCCCGCGATATCCTCGGGCGGAAGGCCCAGCAGAGCGGAAAAGCGCCGGCTGCAGGCGATGATTCTTCCCTTGTCGTCCTTGGCGGTCAGAAAACCCGGAAAGTTCATGCTCAGATCGCCGGGCCAGCGGATATCGCTTTCCGGAGAAAGATCCGTCTTCCGGAATTCCAGCAGGGCTTCACCGAGGCGTTTGCTGGCGCGCAGAAGACGCAGGGCCGCGGGCACGTCGGGCTGTCCGGCAATGGACAGGGATGTGGACAGCCATGTTCCCGCCGCCTGTCCCTGCGCCGCATCCGCATCATCATCCGGCAGGGCCGCCCATTGTCCGGAGAGAAGCCCTGCCGCGCCTGAAGGAAGAAGATCCCACAATGACCGGTGAAAAGGATGATGGAACGTGTTTTCAAATGCGGGGTTGGCGCTCAGAATGAAGCCGTCCTCCATGCGGATGCGCAGAAACGGAAGATGCGAAAACGCCATCAGACGGCAGGAGAACTCAAAAGGGGATGTACTGGACATGGCCGGGTGATTTCAGCATGCTTGATGTTGCGGAAACATGGCGGACTCCTTTTTGCTGAATATCATGATTTGTCTGGTTGCCCAAGAAAAAATTTGTTCCCGAACCTCGTGGAGGTCCGCTCCGCGGCAGAGTCTCATGTTCCGGAAGGCGCCGTTTTCTTCACATCCGCTGCGGCGCGTTCCTCTTCCCATCCGCCGCCCAGCGCCATGCACACATGGATGACGGAGGAAAGATGGGCGGCGCGCACCCCGGCAAGCTGGATTTCCGCTCCGAACAGGGAGCGTTCGGCATCCAGCACATCCATATAGGAGGCGTAACCGTTGTCGTAGCGCAGGCGCGCCAGCCGTGTGGCCGTGCGCAGACGGTTCACGGCGGACTCCAGGGCGTTGACCACATGCGCGGTGCGATCCTGAACAGCCAGCGCATCGCGCACGTCCCTGAACGCCTTCTGCACGGCCAGAACATATGCGGCTGCGGCCTGACGCCGGGCCGCTTCGCTGGCCTTGACGTTGCCGGAGATGCGCCCGAAGGTGAGGATGGGCAGGCTGATGTTTCCGGCAAAGCCCCAGAGCTTGGATGTCTGGTTGAAGAGCTGATCAAGTTCGGTACTCTGGGTTCCGAGCTGGCCGGTCAGGGAAATGGACGGAAACCAGGCGGCTCTGGCCGCTCCGATCCTGAAATCGGCCGCCTTGAGCATGGCTTCAGCCGCCACGAGATCGGGACGGCGCTCCAGCAGATCGGAAGGCAGGCCCACAGGCAGTTGCGGGGCGTCGGGCATGGCGTCGATTTCCAGCCCCCGTTCCGGCGCGGCTTCAAAAATGTCGCGGGGAGAGCGGCCGGTGAGCACCATGAGCGCGCTTTCCGCCATGGCTACCTGATACTGGGCGGTGTACAGGCTGGCGCGCACGGTATCCACTTCGGTCAGGGCGCGCATGTAGTCCAGCTCGCTGATCACGCCCACCTTGTAGCGTGAGCTGTAAATCTTTGCGGCTTCCTCGCGGGATGCCAGCGTGCGTCTGGCTATGGCAAGCTGGGCGTCATAACTGCGCAGACTGATATAGGCGGAGGCCGTCTGTCCGGCAAGGCTGAGCATCATGCCGCGCTGTCCCGCTTCGGAGGCCAGCACCTGTTCGCGCATGGCGGCCGAGGTGTTGCGCACCTTGCCCCACAGGTCGATTTCCCAGGCCGCCTGGAGAGCAAGGGTGACCTGGCTGTTGACGCGATTCGTGCCTTCGGTGGGGTTCCCCAGCCCTGTCAGGAGCTGGCTGAGCCCCGCCCCCGACCAGTATTCGACATCTTCGTCCGTATAGCGGGCGCGCCCTGCCTGGCCCGAGCCGGCGATGGTCGGAAAATACCGGGACTGGGCCATACCCAGATAGGCGCGGGCCTGATCGACGGCGGCGACGGCTTCCGCGAGGTTCTGGTTGTGCAGCAGGGTTTCCTCCACCAGCCTGTCCAGCACGGGATCATGGAAACGTTTCCACCATCGGACTTCCAGCCCCTTTTCTGCCGTGGGGTTCCCGCAGGGCGTGCTGTTCCAGTTTTCAGGGATGTCCATTTCCGGCCGACGGTAATCCGGCGCGAGCGAGCAGCCGGACAGGATAAGCCCCGCAGCCAGGCAGAGAGCCGCGCCTGCGCGTTGAAATGACGTGGTGGTCATCAAAAATTCCTTTGTGGTTTGAGATCTCCCCCTTCAGGGGGAAAAGAGGAGTTGACAAGACGGCGAAGCCGCTGAAATCCTTTTTCGCAGCCCCTCCCTTCAGGGAGGGGCAATCCGCACGACCCCTCTCCGTCGGCTGCGGAGTCAGTCGGCGGATGGGGCGACTGTGGATTGAAACATATGTCCTCCAGAATCTTGCAGGGGTATGGTAGTTCAGAAACAGGTTGTTCCGTCCGCGGGAGTCAGGCGTCGGACGGCGCGGAATCAGCCGGCAGAAGCTCTGCCCGACCCTGATGTTCAGGCTTTTTCTGCCGCGCCGGAAAGATCGCCAGGCCGTAATAGGCCAGGGCCAGCCCCCAGAGCTGAAGCCACAACGGCATGATTTCCGCGAAGCCGGCGCCGCGCCCCATGATCAGGCGATAGCCGACGATGCCGGGAGTGGTGGGCATGAACTGCGCCGCGAAGCGCGCCGGAGCGGGCATGGCCTCCGGAGGCCACACGGCTCCGGAAAGAAAGAGCATGGGCAGGGCACAGGGGAGAATGGCCACAAAGACCATTTCCGGCGTTTTGAGCAGGCGTCCGAAAAAGCAGCCCAGTGAGGCGGCCGCCCAGAACAGGGGGAAAAGGAAAAGCAGAAGCAGCACGAAGCTGTGCGGCCGGGGCACATCGTAAAATATGGGCAGCAGCCAGAAATAATAGAAAGCGTGCAGAAAGAAGAGGCAGCAGCACAGCAGAATCCGGCCGGTCGTCGCGCACGCGTCTCTGCCGTGTTCCCCGGGTGTCGGGCTGCTCCATGCCTTGCCGGACATCATGGCGCAGCCGATGATCATGATCTGCTGGAGGATGACCACGAAGACGGCGGGCACGGTGTTCAGAAAATAGTTGCCCGCGGGATTGTACAGGGTGAAGACGGATGCCTGCCCGCGCACCTGGAGGGAAAGGGCGGAAAGCTGCGGCATCCCCGCTTTCTGATAGCGTTCCACACGCACGCCCGCGCCGAGATTTTCCGCCGCGAGGCGCACGCCGGTGAAGGCCACGCGGTAGGAAAGCAGATAGTTTGCGTCACAGTACAGCGGCAGAATGGTTTTGCCGCTGCGCATGATGTTGCGCGAGAAATCGCCGGGAATGATCAGGACGGCCGTGGCGTCACCGCCTTTCATGCGTTCCAGCGCGAGCTGAGGGGAATCCGTCACGGCGGCAACGCGCACGCCTTCCGTGCTGTCGATCATGCGCATGAGCTGGCGGGAAAGATCGCTGCGGGCCTGATCGACCACGAAAAGAGGCAGCTTTTGCGGCACTTCGTTGTGAAAGGGCAGAGGATACAGCAGGGAATAGAAGATCACTCCGCCGATCATGACCGTGCGCGCGGCCTTGTTGCCCATGAGGTCGCGCCCCGCGGCGAGAAACGCGCCGCGCAGCCCGAAAAGGAAGTTCAGCAGAGCTTTCATGCGGTTGCTCCTTCCTGCCGGATGGCCCGGAGTTTTGCGGCGAGCAGCGCGCCCCGGCGTACAGTGAGCGTCAGCCCCAGACCGCCGAAGACAAGGGTCAGCAGCGCCATGGCGGCAAGCGCGGGGAACTGGCTGAAAAACGTCGATCCGAGCTGTCCGGCATGAACCTGGAAGTCGAGGTAGTGCGTGATGGGAAGGGACATGGCCCAGTATCGTCCGAGGAAAGGCATGGCCTGAAGCGGGAATGTCAGTCCGGCAAAGGCGAAGGCGGGGGAGGAATAAACCGAGATCAGGCTGAGTCCTTCGGCCAGGGAGGGCCGGATGGCATAAATCAGGTGACCGAGGGCTACCGAACCGGCTGTCATGAGCAGCCAGGCCGGAAGCAGGCGGATAAATCCGCCGTGCAGAAGCAGATCGCCGTTGAGGAAGAGCAGGGCGGAAAGGCCTGCGCCCAGCGCGGCGTACCACAGCATCAGAGCGAGCTGGGAACCGAGAATGGCGGCGGCGCCCGGAGCGCCGTTTTCCCTTCCCGGCCAGACGCGGTTTGCGCGCAGCGGATTGAGCAGATTTTCCAGCGAGCAGGCGGAAGCTATGCCGGATGCAAGCTGAATGATTGCGGGCAGCAGTCCCGGAAGAAGAAAAACCCGGTAGTTGGTGGCGGGGTTCCCTATGGGGCGCAGATCCAGCGTGACGGTGGAGGACTGGATCAGTGCGCTTTCCCTCGGTATGCCGGAATTTCCGCGCATTTCGCTGTCCTGCTGCTTCCAGAAGGCGGCGCCCACGTCGCTGATGTCGCGTTTGAGCAGGCCGGCCGCGGCCATGTTCTGCCCGTCCAGCCACGCGGTAAAGTGTGCGGGCCGCTTGCGCAGGACATCGCGCTCGAAGTTCTTGGGAATGAGAATGAATGCGTAGACCCTGCCCTCCCGCAGGAGCCTTTCGCCGTTTTCGGGCGTGTTGACCATATGGGTCACGCTCATGCTCGGGCAGCCCTCAATCCAGCGCGCCAGACGGTGAGAGGTGATGCTGCGGTCCAGATCGCAGAGCGCCACAGGCAGATTGCGCATGTCGCCTGTGCCGAACAGCGTCCAGAGCAGCGCGAACACGATGAGCGGCGCGCCGAACAGCAGCCAGAACATGGGAGGGCGCTGCGTCCATGACTGCATTTCCGCTCTGACGGAGGAGAGAAGGACGTGAAGTCCGTGCATGGCCGGCCTCAGTTTTCAGCAGGGTTGTCTTCAAGGGAGAAGATGACGCTCATGCCGGGACGCAGTCCGGGCACGGGTTCCACGGGGGTGCTGTGCACCTCGAAGGTTTTCATGTCATAGGAGCCTGAACTGTTGGTGGCCCGCCATGTGGCGAAGTCTCCCAGAGGTGAGATGTAGGTGACGCGGAACCTGACCTTTCTGTCGCCCAGCGCGGGTATGGTGCCCACATAAACGCCGCCCATCTTCACATGGTTGAGATACTTTTCGCGCAGCTGCACCACGGACCATACATCGTTCAGATCCACCAGGGAAACCACGGGGTAGCCCGGGGTCACCAGTTCGCCCTGACGCACCAGCACCTTGCTCACCTCGCCGTCCATGGGGGCGGAAAGGCGGATGTCCCGGCTCGTGGCCAGCGCCTCGTCCAGTGCGGCCTGTGCCAGATCCACCTGGGCGTCGGCGGCTTCAATATCTTCTATGCGGCTGCCGGTGCGGGCCATTTCCAGCGCGGCGGCGGCGCGTTCCTCCCTCTCCCGGGCAATGGAAAGCTGGCTTCTGGATTCATCAAGATCCTGTGAGGAAATGGCCTTGTTCGCATGAAGCTGGCGGACACGTTCGTACGTCTGCTGGGCGATGCGCCGCGCGGCCTGGGCTTCGGAAAGGGATGTTTCCGCCTGGCGCACTTCCTCGTCGCGGGCTCCCCGGTGCGCCTTGGCCTGGACGGCTTTGGCCTGAGCCAGCGCCGCGCGGGCCTGATTGACCCTGGCTTCCATTTCGGGGCTGTCGATGACCAGCAGGAGATCTCCCTTTCTGACGCTGGCTCCGTCATCCACAAGCTGTTCCAGTACCCGGCCCGTGAGCTTGGGGGAAATATCCACGCGCGTGGCGTCGATTTCGCCCTGCGCGAAGTCCCTGTCATACGAGACGTCAAGCACGCCGGTCATGGACAGCAGAATGATGGAAAGACCTATCAGGCCGAGAAGAACTGCGGGGGCGGCTGCGGATTTTTTCATCACAAATTCCTTTATGGTTGGCCCTGCTGAAGTTTGTGCCTTGAATGTCCCCGCCCTTTTTCCGGTGACAAAGGGCGGGGAGAAAGCCTGGACGCATTTCAATGCGTCATGTTTCAGAACGCGTAGTTGAAGCTCAGGGTGCAGCGGAAGCCGTTGGCGTCGTACTTCGCCCCCCAGCGATCCTCACTGGTGTCGAAATCGCTGATGATATAGGAGAACAGGGGCGCAAAGCTCAGGTTTCTGTACAGCCGCCATTCAGTGATGAAGTCGAGGACAAGGGCGGAGTCCGCCGTGGTCATGTACCCGACCGGGCTGTCTTCATAGGCCAGGGCGAACTTTTTGGAGGAGCCTTCCGGCGCTCTGTAGTGGGCGCGGGTTACCGAGTTGTTGCCCCTGATCCATGTGGCGGAAAGCTGGTGCGTGATCCTGGGCGAGAAAAGAGCCAGATCCTTTATGCCGAACTGTACGCCCCATGTGCCGTTGGGGTTGCGGTTGATAATGGTGGGGCAGAGCAGGGTGTTGTCGTAGAAGAAGCCGGTGGCGGCGTTGAAGTAGCCCATGCCTTCAAAGACCGGGGCGCGGCCGCTTTTCTTCGTGCCGCCGTCATCGCCGGAGGCATACCAGCCGCGGATGAACGGCGTGCCCCAGGCGGAGGTTTTCAGATCCGCGCCGAGCGCGGCATACCAGCCCTCGCGCGCCGCTCCTCCGGAGGCGTCGTTGCCGCCGTAATAGAAATCGGCCCGGACGGTGAGCGGATCGAACATGCCCAGCTCGGCTCCGAAACCTGCCATCCATACCGTGGTGGAGCCGGATGCGGGCGTTTCGTCCCCGAAGAAACCCAGAGCCCAGGCTCCTTCCTGCTGGCCGTAGCGCATGGCCGCCCTGGGGTAGGACGTGTAGGGAGTCTGGGGGTTGTACTGCGCGCCGGGGGTGGCGGAAAGCGTGTTTTTGAACACGTTGCTGCCGATGCTGCCGCCCATGATCCAGGGGGTGATTTTCAGATTCTCATAGCTGGCGGTCAGACTGAGGAAGCCGAAATCCGCCGAGCTGCCGGAAGTGTGCGCAGTGCCCCATGCCGCGGTTTCCGCCTGCGGGCGCAGCCATGCCACGTTCAGATCATGGCTGTCGCCCAGGGGGACATTGACCATGACGCCGTCGATGGGCTCGTTCAGGATGGGGGTATCAAAGGTGTAGGAGGGCATGTGGAACCAGAAGCGTCCCATGTTCACCCGTGATTCGGTGTTCGGCACCTTCCAGCTGAGATATGCCTCGCGCGCGGTGACTTCGTCGCCAGGGCCGCCGACGCCCAGAGACCCCTGCAGCGTGCGCGGCACTTCAAGGTTCAGCACTGCGGTGAGGTTTTCGGATACGGCCATGTCGAACCACAGACGCAGACGCTGGTATGCCTGGAACTGACTGCCCTGAACCTCCCTGTTCAGAGGATCGATGGTGTTCATGTGGTCGAGAAAGGACATGGACCACAGATATCTGCCGTGAACCCTGACTTCCACGGCGGACGAGTCGGCAGGGGAAAGCAGCATGAAGGCGGCCGCAAGCGATATGATGAGCTTTTTCATCAAAAGTTCCTTTGTGTTTTGAAACATAACCCTCTCCATGTAAGGGGTGTGACGCGGCGTGCAGCGGGATACCGGGAAGAGCGCGCCGGCATACGGGACGGGGCAGGGATTCGTGAGCGGATGCTGTCCGACGCCTAGAGCGTTTTGTTATTGAAAATATTTGCCAGCCAGGATCCTGCGTTCTGGCCCGCAGGCTTCACGCCTCCGCCGTCGCTCTACGCCGCAAGTGAATTGCGGCTGCTCCGGCGTCGCGGCTTCAGTCTCGCTTCGCTTGACTCCGGGAGCATTTTCAAAGCGAAAATGCTCTAGGCGTGGAAGGTTATGTCCACGCACTCGGCCTTTTCCTTGTCCCGCGGGTAGGTGAAAATGCAGACGGCGTAGATCGCCCCGCCCACGAAGAGAATCGTGGAGGCGACGGTCATGGCGAAGGAGATGCTGAACATGTCGGACAGGGTTCCGGTGACGATGGGGCCGAGTCCGTACCCGAGCAGGTTCTGGGACAGGATCATCAGGCTGATGGCCGTGGCGCGGGACGTGGCGGAAGTCAGGTCAAGGATGAGAAAGGAACCTGCCGCGAGAAGCGTCCCGAAGAAACATCCGGAAATGACGAGAAGCGCCACCTGTTCAAGGCTGCCCGGCCGCAGAAACGTGTAGGCCGTGAAGTTGAGAAATCCGCTCAGAAACATGACGAAGGTCAGCCATACGGGGACAAGCCGTTCATTCCTGTTCTTCAGCCAGTCGAGCAGCGGCCCGCCGTAGAACACGGCAAGGGAGCTCATCAGGATGATGAGAGAGGCATAGCTGCTGGCCGTGGTCATGGGCACTTCCGCAACTCGCGTGAAATAGGTGGGGAGCCATGTCATGAGGACGCTGTTGAACAGGCGGATGCATACGGCGCACAGGATGACGCACACGATGGTGGGAGTTTTCAGGATGTTTCTGACTGCCGGGATGAACTGGCCTTTCCGTTTTTCGCGCCGGGCAGCCTTTTCCCCGCTGTCATCGGCCACCCTGAAGTCATGCATGCGCAGGGCGAGGAAGGAGAGCAGCAGACCGGGAACGGCGACAACCCCGAAGGCATGACGCCAGCCCCAGTGTTCGGCGACGAATGCGCCGACCACCAGCCCGATGGGTGCGCCGATGGTCATGCCGCAGGTCACGATGGCCGTGGCCGTGGCGCGGAACTTCCGGGGGAAGCATGCCGTCAGCAGGCTCTGCCCGGCGGGCTGATATCCGGCTTCACCGAAGCCGCACAGCATTCTCGCTATGAGCAGAAGGGAAAAGCTGGTGGCAAAACCGCCGAGCAGCGTGGAAAGACTCCATACGACGCCCATGAGGAAGATCATCTTTTTCCGGCTCCATCTGTCCACAAGATAGGCCGTGGGTACGACAAGCAGGGAAATGGCCACATTGACGGAAGCCACCAGCATGCCGAGCTGCTTGTCGCTGAGGGCAAACTCCTCCTTGATGTGCGGGAAGAGGGAGACGATGACCTGTCTGCTGATCAGATCGAACATGCCGAGAAGAAATATGATGGCCGCGGTGTACAGCGCATATTTTCTGGGAATCGGCCATGCGTCGTCGGGGCCGCTGCAGGTCAGGCCGGTATTGTCATTGCTCATGACGACATTCTCCATTAATGTGGAGGTGATTTTGTGCTTTGCGGCACAAAGAAAGGGAAAGCAGTGTCGTGAAAGAGGGGGCGGCTCAGTCTTCTCTGTAATTCGGCGTCAGATTATACGCCATTTCAATGCCGTCATGCAGTGAACCCGTCACCAGGCAGCCCCGGCTCATGATTTTCCGGACACGTTCAAAGGTGTCTTCGTCCTCTTCATCCAGAGAGAGGGAGGCATCAATGGTGATCCTGAGCACCCGGCTCTGACCGCCGGCATTGGTGTCCACATCCAGCGTCGCGGTGGCGCGGAGGTCTTCATAGCGGACGCCCCGGCTTTCCAGCGCGGAATTCAGGGCCGCGCAGAAGCAGAACAGGGCGGAGGCGCCCAGAAGCTGCTTGGCCGTGCCGCCGCGCTGTTCGGCCGGCACTCTGGAGTTGTCGATGACGATGTCGCCCAGCGCGGCGCCGCCGGTATGGATGGTATGGAGATCGCCGTTGCGCTGATAGGAAACGGAAAGCTGCATGTTTCGCTCCTGAAGATAATGGGAAATGTTTCAGCATGGCCGCGCAAGCGGGGGGACTCGCGCGGCCGGGTGCGGTTCAGGCTTTCGGGCGGGGTACTGTCATGCCCCGCCCGAAAAACGGCGCGCGCCGCAATCAGGCGCAGTCATGCTTTTCCCATGGCTTGCGGCTGCCGCGTTCCAGAGCTTCCATCATGGAAGCGTTGGTTTCAAAAAGTTTGCGCACTTCGCGCATCTTGAAGTTGAGCCCCTTGATCACCCTGTAGGCTGCAGGCGCTTCCACACCGGAAGGCAGGGGAAGATCGCCCAGCCAGGCGATGGTGGGCGCGATGGAAGCGGCGGGAACCGGTTTTTCCAGCGTGATGCCGCGTTCGATGCCCAGGCCGTAAAACACGGCGAGAGAGGGGCAGGCGACGACGATAAGCAGTTTTTTGCTGCTGAGGGCGAGGGCTTCATCAAGTACTTTGAGCAGTTCCGCCTCCGTAGGCGCGTCGGCGACAAAAAAGTCGGAACCTTCTTCCGTGATGGGTTCAACCACCAGCCCTGCTTCCGCGGCGGCGTCCCAGATCATCTGGCCGGAAGCGGCGCCCGCCCCGGCTTCCGTCCGGAGATCCCTTTCCACGGTCAGCGGAACGAGCGCTCCCTTCTGGCGCAGTTTTTCCAGAGACGCGGCGCTGCCGTTCCGCAGCACGTCGGCGTCGACGGAGGTGAACACGAGCAGGGTCTTTTTCTGATTGGCCATGATTATAGTCTCCTTGAGTCGTTCTTTTCTGTTGAGCAGCTCTGCCGGTCGGGGTTCATATTCCGGTATCCGAGGACGCGGCAGATTCCTGAAGCATTTCCTGAAGCTGGAGTCCATCCGGGTTGTGCAGTGTCCAGAGGGTGCCTTCCGGCGTTCTGCGCCGTCGTATTTCGAGCAGGGGAGACCGCATCCAGCTGATGCGTTCCACCCCCCTGCCTTCACTGGTTCGCTTCAGCTTCGCCATGAGGACCAGAGGTTCCATGCAGTCGACGGCAACGCCATTGGCCCGGATCATGGCCAGCACAAGGGAAAGGATGTTCTGTTCGATTTCTTCGGCGCGCATGGTTCTTTCCGTATGTGTCCGTGCGCGGGGCATCTTCGGGACGCCCCGCGCATGAGCGCTATTTCACGGTATAGGCGTCCGGGTCTTCCATCGCCTGATACAGCACCGCGCCTTCGCAGGTGGTGGGGTAGGGGATGCCCATCATGTAGCAGATGGTGGGCACGATATCGACAAGCTGGGTGGCGCGTTCCATTTCAAAGCCCTTCTTGATGCCGGGGCCGTAAAACACGGACATGGTGTGCAGATCGCCTATGCCCCATTTGGCCGTGGACAGGATCGGGCCGTGCTGCGCGCCGTATTCGGGGTAACAGGTGTACACCACGTCGCCGCACTGTTCGCCTCCCATGCCGAGCAGCAGGGCGTCTTCCTTGGTCAGCGCCAGAGCTATGGGACGCCTGCCCGTCCTGGGTTCGACATAGGTGTACAGGGCGTCGATGATTTCACGCTGTACCTTGTAATAGTCTTCCGGCTCGACGATACCTCCGGGATAGCGCCCCTTGAGGTTGACATAGATGAAGCAGGAGCGCTGGGGGAACGCCTTGGATTTTTCAATGATCGGTTCGGCCAGAGCCTTGCGGGCCGCTGCGGCCTGTTCCGGCGAGAGGTTTTTCAGCGCCGTCTTCATGGCTTCGCTGGGCTCGGCGTTTTCGTCCACCACCATGAGTCCCGCGTCGATCAGGGCTTCGGTGGGATTGAAGGTGGTGCCGTCCGCCTTGGAGCCGTGATCGGACACCAGAATGACCAGAGTGTCGTCGCCCACTTCCTCCAGCAGCTTGCCGAGCATGGCGTCGGTGGAGCGGTACAGGCGGCGGTGGAATTCCCAGGCGTGCTCGTTGGCTTCCTTTGAGGAACAGGTGGCGGGGTCAAGTTCCGTCATCAGGTAATGATAGACGGAGTCCGTGGGATGGGTGTGGAAGTAGCAGATGTCCCAGTCGGGGGTGTCGCGCATCAGGCGCACGATGCACTCGCCCAGCCAGCGGTTGTGCATCTCGATGAGCTGGGAGAACATTTCGTCGTCGTACCAGCCCAGCAGACGCAGAAGAAAGCCGGCCTTGGTGGTGGGCACGCAGTCGATGTCGCGCAGACAGGCGGCCTTTTCCCTGGGGAAGCACCACAGGTCCCCGTCGGTATTCAGCATCTGGGTCAGATAGAAGTCGAAGTCCAGGCCGTCGTCGCTCAGATTGAGCACCTTGCCCAGGAAGGCCACTTCCTTTTCCGTGCCGTCTTCAAGCTGCACTTTGGTCAGAACGCGGGGGCTCCATTCCTGCCTGCCGGAAACGGTGAAGAAGGCGTCCCTGAAATCACGGGTGGGGGAAAGCGTGACGGTGTCGTAGCCGTCTCCGTTCATGTCGCGCACCAGAAAATACCAGGTGTGCCGCTTCATCCTGAAGGGACTCTTGGCGAAAAGCACGTCGAATTCGATTTCCATGGGGTCGTCGCCCATGTCGTCCACGTTTTTCCAGTCTCCGGCGTCCTTCATTTCGGTCAGGATGCCGCCGGGATGATAGCGGGAACTGACGATGAGGTCGTCGCAGAACAACTGTCCGCCGGAGTAGGGCGCGCCCAGTCTGGCGGATGTTTCGTTGTCCTGAATGGTGCCGACGCTGAGACCGGAACCGCCCACCACCACGGAATTCTTCAGCCGCTTGTGCAGACCGTAGCTGGTGGGGTAGTTGATCACCAGAGACTTCTTGCCCGCCCGCTCCGCGGCTTCAAAGATGGTTTCCGCCTTGATGCGCTCGCCGCTGAAGTTCATTTCCGTATTGCTGCTGGTGGGCGTGGTGCCGGGAATATGCCGCCAGTAGCAGGTAATCTGGTGGGTCACGGGCCACGCGCCGGTGGAAATGCAGGTCCAGTTCGGAGGAGTGATGGTGGGCATGGGGCAGAGACTGTTCAGGCTCTTCACGCCATTTTCATATACCTTTTTGAAGTTGGGCAGGATGCCTTCCTTGATATGTTCTTCCACAATATGTGAAACCGCGCCGTCAATGCCGACTACCATCACTCGCTTGGGTCTGTTCATGAATTTCTCCTGACGTGGCAGGTAAGAGGTGAAGTGAATAATCGTCTTCCGTTTTGCAATAGTAGTGCCAAAATGATAGAAATAATTATTACAAGTGGTTAGTTGATTCAGGATGAAAGTGTCAGTAGCGTTATTTGATAAGATATGTCATATATGACGAGTAAAAGAGAGGTTTAATAAGCTTGTTGAGAGTATAAGGGGAGAGCATGAAAACATACCTTCACGCGCCGCAGTGCCCGCAGAACGAACTGGAGGAGATTCTCAGCGCCCGCAACGATATCAGGCATGCGCTCCGGTCTTCGCGCAACAGCCGGGGCTGTCTGGAAAATCTGTTCGGCATGTTGCGTCCGTTCTTTCCCGTTTCCTTCCTGCTGATTACCGAACCACGGGATATCGAGGAGCAGCGGCGGCTGCATGTGTATCCCCAGGTGGGAGGCAGGGATATTCTGTCCGGCACCTATGAGCGGGAATATCTCCGGGCCGCTGCGGCCGTGTCGCACGGGCCCATGGTGCGCATCGGCAACCAGGACGATCACGCCATCACTATCGCGCTGCTGCGCAACTCCCTGCCGCGCAGACGTTTTTCCATTCTTTTTTTCCGCAACACCTTCGCGGACGGAAAGTTTGCCGTGTTCGGCATTGTGGCGCAGGGGGAAGGACGTTTTCAGGAGATACACTGCGCACGGATGTTCGCGCTTGTCGATTTGTTCAGTGAATACTGGAAATCGGGCCGTGGAGGGAAAAAGACCGCTGCGCGGCGCCATGACCCGGGATATCTGGAGCTGGAAAACCTGCCGGGCATGCAGAAAACCCTGCATATGCTGTGGATGGCCGGACGGCAGGATTTCCCCGTGCTGCTGCTGGGGGAAACGGGCACCGGCAAGGAGGTCGCCGCCAATATTGTACACCGCTGTTCGGCACGGCATGGCGGAGCCTTTGTCAAAATGAACTGCGGCAACATTCCCGAAAATCTGGTGGACAGTGAGCTGTTCGGGCATGAGAAGGGCGCGTTCACCGGCGCGGACGCCATGCATCGCGGGCGCTTTGAGCGCGCGGATCGCGGCGTGCTGCTGCTCGACGAACTGGGAGAACTGCCCCTTACGGCGCAGGCCCGGCTGCTGCGCGTCCTGCAGGAAGGCGTCATCGAACGGGTGGGCGGCACTACGGAAATCCCCGTGGATGTGCGGATTATTGCCGCCACACACCGGAATCTCCGGCAGATGGTCCGTGATGGGTATTTCCGCCAGGATCTGCTGTACCGGCTTAATCTTTTTCCGATCCATATTCCCGCGCTGCGGGACAGGCCGGAAGATATCCCCCTGTTGCTGGACTTCTTTCTGCGCCGTCAGTGCGAAAAGCAGGGTATAGGCAACATGCCGGAAATTTCCGCCGACAATCTGCGGAAGCTGTGCGCCTATCCCTGGCCGGGCAATATCCGGGAACTGCAGAACGCCGTCGCCCGCGCCGTCATACTGTGGAGCGGCCGCTTCATGCCCTCGTTTGAAATCTGCGCGGGAGAAGCTCCGCTGCCCGGAGCGGCGGCCGCGCACGAAACGGCGCATGACGATCTTTCCCTTGAGTCCGTCATGCGCGCGCACATTGCCGGAGTGCTGGAAATGACCGGAGGCAGGGTGACCGGACGGGGAGGGGCGGCGGAACTCCTGAAGCTGAATCCGAGTACCCTGCGGGCCAAAATGCGGAAACTGGGACTGGGAAAAGAGCGCCGTCCGGCTTGAAACGGTCTGGAGAGGCGAAAGCCCGGAGTCCTGTCCGCTCTTCCTGTCAGCTTTGCGCGGAGGCTCTGTTTTCCCTTTATCCGTCAAATATGGCGTATCTCGTCAAATAGTACCGGAGCCTCGGAAAATAAAGTGATTCTCCCATTGGAATAACAGACTTTTTATTTTGGCATTACATTTGCTAGGCGCGGGGCAGAAGCTGAAAATTGCACCGCGCCTTTTCGCCGTGAAAGCCTGAAGCGGAAGGCGCAAAAAGGAGGATCGGCATGAGGAAATTTGTGACGGCGGCTCTGGCGGCCGTGCTGACGGCCGGGACGGCGTTCGTCGCGCAGGCGGAGAGCGTGCCCCGGGGAGCGACCGAAGCCACCCGCGAGGCACAGGCCCGGGTGCGCGCGATGCTGGATTTCAGCGACAGGCAGAGCTGCGAGGACGCCATGCGCGGTTTCATTGCTCCCCTGCCGGATAAGGGGCGCATTGCGGACAAGGACGGACGGGTAGTCTGGAACCTTGAGCCTTACGCCTTCCTGAAGGCGGATATTTCTCCGGAGGATGTTCCGGATACGGTCAATCCCAGCCTGTGGCGGCAGTCCCGGCTGGTGATGTGCGACGGGTTGTACCGTGTGACGGACAGGCTCTACCAGATCCGCAACGCGGATCTGGCGAATATGACCATCATCGAGGGTGACAGCGGGATCATCATTGCCGATCCTCTCATGTCGGCGGAAACGTCGCGCGCCGCGCTGGAACTGTATTACAGGCATCGCGGCAGGCGGCCGATCCGTGCGGTGATCGTTTCCCACAGCCATGTGGATCACTATGGAGGCATTCTGGGGGTCGTCAGTCCCGGGGATCTGGCTGAAGGCAGGGTTCGCCTCATCGCTCCGGCGGGCTTTCTGGAAGCGGCAGTGGCGGAAAATGCCATGGCCGGGGCCGCCATGCGCAACCGCGCGGAGTTCATGTACGGCAGTCTGCTGCCCGCAGGACCGCGCGGCCATGTGGGCGTCGGCCTCGGGCTGGGCAATTCCGCCGGAAGGATGGCCCTGCTCCCCCCCACCGAGAGCGTGGAGGGCGATGGTCAGACAATGAAAATCGACGGGCTGACCTTTGAATTCCAGCTTGCGCCGCAAAGTGAGGCTCCTTCGGAAATGCACTGGTACATTCCCGAACTGAAGGCTCTGACCGTTGCGGAAAACTGCACCTCCACCATGCATAACCTGTACACCCTGCGCGGGGCCAAGGCGCGCGATCCGCTCTTATGGGCTTCCGCTCTGGATATCGCCCTCGAACGCTGGGGCGGCAAGGCTGAAGTGCTGTACGGCGTACATCTGTGGCCCATGTGGGGGAAGGAACGGGTAAGCAGGGCCGTGGAGCTGAGCAGGGATATGTATCTTTATATTAATGATCAGACTCTGCGCCTTGCCAACAGGGGGCTTTCCATGCAGGAAATTGCAGAAGAACTGCGCCTGCCGCCGGAGCTGGAACAGCCTTTCGCCCTGCGCGGGTATTACGGAACCCTGAGCCATAACATAAAGGGCGTGTATACCTATTATCTGGGATGGTTCGACGGCAATGCCGCAAGGCTCAACCCCCTGCCTCCTTCCAGGGCGGCGGAAAAATATGTGGAGTACATGGGGGGCGCGCGGGAAGTGCTGAAGCGCGCGCGGGCGGACTATGCCGAAGGGAATTACCGCTGGGTGGCGCAGGTGCTTGATCATGTGGTGTCTGCCGATCCTTCCGACAGGGAGGCCAGAGAGCTGGAGGCTGACGCTCTGGAACAGCTTGGCTATCAGGCGGAAAGCGGCCCCTGGCGCAATTTTTATCTGAGCGCGGCGCAGGAGCTGCGCGGTGTGGAACCCCGCCCGGCATTCGAGCCGCGCAAGCCGGGCAAGGGGGGGCAGCTTGCCATGCTGCCGCCGGAGGATTTCTTCCGCGCGCTGGCCGTGCGGCTGGACGGCCTGCGCGCTGGCGGCAGGCAGATCCGCTTTGCGGTGGAGTTTACCGACGGCGTGGGGCGGGGAAAATCCTGGACGGTGGATGTACGCAACGGCGTCCTGCACGCGCACGAGGAAAAAGAGACGGAAAAAAGCGCCACGAGGCTTGTCGGGCCAAAGGCCCGCGTATTCGCGACGCTGATGGGCAGCCAGCCTTTGCCCGGCGCGGAGCAGAACAGCGGAGTGCGGCTGGTTGGAGACGCCGGAGAGGTAGCTTCCTTTCTGGAACTGCTCGAACGCGCTCCGGTCAGATATTCTCTGACGATGCCGCATGAGGCGGAATGACGCGGAACAGGCGGCGTTTCGTCTGCGAAAAGGGGGACAGGCAAAGGCCTGTCCCCCTTTTCGCAGTAAAGCCCGGACGCCGCTATTCCTCTTTCGCGCCGCGCACAATACGGCGCTTTTCCCACAGTTGCATGTCCTTCATCTTCTTGCGGCGTTCGCGCTGCAGTTCCTTGCACACCAGCGGAGTATTCTTTTTGAATCCCCACTTTTCACGATAGCCTGCCGCATCGAGGGAATGCGTGGCGAGATGCTTTTTGGTGATGATTTTAAAGGTTTTTCCGCATTCAAGGCAGGTTACGGATTTTTCCTTGATGGACTTTGAGGGCTCCATGACAGGGACGCGCTCTTCGACAACGGCTTCGGGTTCTTCTTCAAGCTGTTTGAGACTTGCGGCCACGGCCCTTACCATGGAAATAATGGCATCTTCTTCCATGACGCGGACAGAGGCCTGCGCCTTGACAATCTCCAGGGCATGCTTCAGGTAATCTTCCATAATAACATCCTCAGTGATAGAATTTTCAGCAGGCAGAATTATTATTATGGCACTTGCCTTCATATGGCAAGGTTATAATGCTGTAAAAGAGCATGTGGAAGATTATGTAAGGAACATTCCGGGATTTTCTTTTGCTTCACATACGCGGAGACTGACGCAGTCTCCAGTGATGTTCGTTTTTTTGCATTCGGAACGGAGAAGGGATATTTCCCGCCGGGGGACGCCGCGCGGGACTTTCGTTTTTCCTGAATACGCGATATGATTCCGCCTTGAGTCTCCACACCCTCTCACAGGATGTTGTCTTATGAAACTTTTGCGCTCCCTCGTTCTCGGCGCTCTGGGGCTGGTTCTGCCCCTTGCCGCTCACGCCGACACCATCAAAATCGGTCTGATGTGTCCTCTGACCGGCAGTTGGGCCAGCGAAGGCCAGGATATGAAGCAGATCGTCAGTCTGCTCGCTGATGAAGTGAACGCAGCGGGCGGCATCAACGGCAGGCAGCTTGAACTTGTGGTCGAAGACGACGGCGGGGACCCCCGCACTGCCGCTCTCGCCGCGCAGAAGCTGGCCATTGCCGGAGTGTCGGCGGTGATCGGCACCTATGGTTCCGCAGTTACGGAAGCGGCCCAGAGCATTCTGGACGAATCCGAAATACTGCATATCGCCACCGGAGCCACCAGCGTGCGTCTTACGGAAAAGGGCATGGAATATTTCTTCCGCACCAGCCCCCGCGACGACGAGCAGGGCAGGGTGGCCGCTCAGTACATCAAGAATCTGGGTTACGGAAAGATAGCGATTGTGCATGACAACTCCTCCTATTCCAAGGGGCTGGCCGAGGAAACGCGGGCCGTGCTGGAGGAGGAAGGCGTACAGGTGGTGTTCTTCGACGCGCTGACGCCCAAGGAGCGCGATTACTCTCCCATTCTGACCAGACTGCGTGCCGCCGAACCGGATTTGTTCTTCTACCCCGGTTATTACCCCGAAGCGGGGCTGCTGCTCCGTCAGAAAAAGGAAATGGGCTGGAATGTGCCCATGATGGGCGGCGACTCCGTGAACAACGCCGACCTCGTGCAGATTGCCGGGCTTTCCTCCTGTGAAGGCTTTCTGTTCTTCAGCCCTCCCGTTCCCGCCGATCTGGTGACGGAAAAGGGCAAGGCCTTTATTGCAGCGTACACCAAAGCGTACAATAGTCTGCCCAATTCCGTATGGGCGCTGCTTGCGGGCGACGCCTTCAACGTGCTGGTTGAAGCCCTGCGCCATACGGACGGCAGTTCCGAAGCCATGGCCGAATATCTGAAGACCGGACTCAAGGATTATACCGGCATTACCGGCACGTTCTCCTTCAGCGCCAGGGGGGATCGCGTGGGGGATCTCTATCAGCTTTATACGGTCAGCCCCGAGGGCAGATTCGTCATCAAGCAATAGGGGGTTCGCTCCTGAAATGCTCTGCGAAGTCGAGCGGAACGGGACTCATCTCTGCTCTCCTCATCCGCAAAGCGCTTTGCGCTGACGGATAAGGGCGCCGCGATGCCGGACAGCCGCAATTCACTCGCGGCGTACAGCTTCGGTTTCAGGCGCGAAACCTGCGGCCGGGACACGGGGTCCCGGCAGGCGCCATGTTCAAACGCGAAATGCTCCCATGCAGGGCTTTGCCCGGCGCAGTGCCGGGGGAGCGGCACCTCTCCCGGCACTGCGCGGCTGCGGAAGAAGCGGCCCGAAGAACTTTCTTGGATCACACATGGATCAATTTCTGCAACAACTTGTGAACGGGCTGGCCATCGGCGGCATCTATGCCCTGGTGGCGCTCGGGTACACCATGGTGTACGGGGTGCTCAAGCTGATCAACTTCGCGCACGGGGATCTGTTCACCATAGGGGCCTACCTCGGCATGACGCTGTTCGTCAGTCTGGGGCTGGCGGGAAAGGTGCCCGCATGGGCGGCGGTGACGCTGGTGGCCGTCATGGTCATGGGGCTGGTGGCCCTGCTCGGCTGGCTGCTGGAACGCGCGGCGTACAGGCCTCTGCGCTCGGCGGGGAGACTTTCCGCCGTGGTGTCCGCGCTGGGAGCTTCCATTTTTTTCCAGAACGCGGTCATGCTCATCTGGGGCGCGAAGTACTATGTCTACCCCGAAACCATGCGGCCCGACACCATTCTCCACCTTTTCGGCATGGGGATTCCGGCCATCCGCATTGTGATCATCGCCGCGTCCGTGCTGCTCATGCTGGCTCTGTACTGGTTCATCAACCGCACCAGGCTGGGCACGGCCATCCGGGCGGCGGCCATTGATCAGGGCGCGGCGCGGCTGATGGGCATCAATGTGGATCGCATCATCGCGCTGGTCTTTCTCATCGGTCCCGGGCTGGGCGGTGTGGCCGGCGTGATGGTCGGCCTGACCTACGGGCAGATATCCTTTGATATGGGGTTTTCTTACGGGCTCAAGGCATTCACCGCCGCCATCCTCGGCGGCATAGGGAATATTCCCGGCGCGATGCTGGGCGGCATGCTGCTCGGACTCATTGAGACTCTGGGGGCGGCCTATCTGACCATGGCCTGGAAAGATGCCCTTTCCTTCCTGGTGCTTATTCTCATTCTCATCATCAGGCCCACGGGCATTCTCGGCGAAAGGGTGGCCGAAAAGCTATGAGCGCGCCGGATGTTCTGAACAAGGCCCGGAACGGAGGAACGGACGCCGGACGCAGGTTCCGTCTGCCGCCCGCGCTGCGCGTTCCCGCCGTACTGCTTGCCGTCGCGGTCATGGCCGTGCTGCCCCGGATCATGAATCTGTACTGGATTGACGTATTTGTGAGCATAGGCCTGGGGGTGATGCTCTCCCTCTCGCTTAATGTCATTCTCGGACAGACCGGGATATTCAACATGGGGCATGCGGCCTTCTATGCCGTGGGCGCATATGTCACGGCCATTCTGAACACCCGTTTCGGAGTTCCGGTGCTCTGGCTGCTTCCCGCGGCGGGAGCGGCGGCCGCGCTGTTCGCTCTGGTTGTGGCGCGGCCCATCATCCACCTGCGCGGAGATTATCTGCTGGTGGTAACCATCGGCATTGTGGAGATTGTGCGGATTACGCTGACCAATGACCCCGGCGGGCTGACCGGCGGGGCCAACGGCATTTTCGGCATCGCGCGGCCCGAGATTTTCGGAATGAAGATCAGGAAGGGCATCGACTTCTACTACCTGATCTGGGGCGGCGTGGGCGTTACCGTCCTGCTGTTCTGGTGGCTGCACAACTCCCGCTTCGGGCGGGCGCTCTCCTGCATAAGGGAAGACGACATCGCAGCCGAAGGCTGCGGCATTGATGTGGCTCACTACAAGCTCATGGCCTTTGTGCTGGGAGCCTTCTGGGCAGGCATGACAGGCACGCTGTTCGCCGCCAAGATGACCATCATCTCACCGAGTTCCTTCACATTCTGGGATTCGGTGCTGCTGTTCGCGGCGGTCATCCTGGGCGGAGGCAGTCTTACCGGCGTGATTCTCGGGGCCTTTCTGGTATTCGGCCTGCCCGAGATATTCCGCGATTTCGCGCAGGCGCGCATGCTTGTGTTCGGTCTGGCCCTGATGATCATGATGATCATCAGACCCCAGGGCATCCTGCCCCCTGCGCCCCGGCGATATGACGTGAGCGGCTTTTTCGCTTCCCGGCGTTCCGGAGCGGCGGAGACATGGCCGGCAGGCGGATCTGCGCTGAACGGACCGGATGATGGAACGGACGCAAAGCCGGCAGGCGGGAGAGGGGCATCATGAGCGATCTGCTGAATCTTTCCGGCGTGACCAAGACCTTTGGCGGTCTTGTGGCGGTCAATGACGTCTCCTTCTCCGTGGAGCAGGGCAGCGTCATGGGCATCATCGGTCCCAACGGGGCGGGCAAAACCACGGTGTTCAACCTGATTACAGGCAACTATACGCCGGATCGGGGTGAAATCCTCTTCCGCGGGCAGTCGCTGGTGGGCCGCAAGCCGCACTGCATCGTGGACATGGGGATTGCCCGCACCTTTCAGTCCATCCGGCTTTTCCCCTCTCTGCCCGTGCTGGAAAATGTTCTGGCAGGCCGTCACTGCCGCATGAGTTCCGGCATGCTGGCCTCCATGTTCCGCACTCCGGCCCAGCGGCGCGAGGAGAAAGAGGCCCGGGAACGCGCCATGAGCGAGCTGGAATTCGTCGGCCTGGCGGAGTGTCACGACGAAGAGGCGGGGAGTCTTTCTTACGGAAATCAGCGCCTGCTGGAAATGGCGCGGGCTCTGGCATCCGATCCTGCGCTGATCATTCTGGACGAACCCGCAGGCAGCATGAATCAGCCGGAAACCGCCGTTCTGGTCCGGCTGATCAGAGCCATCCGGGATCGCGGCATTACCGTCATGCTCATCGAACATGACATGGGGCTGGTAATGAAGGTGTGCGAGAAACTGGTCGTGCTGGAATACGGAGCGAAAATAGCCGACGGACTGCCCGGAGAGGTTCGGAATGACCCCCGCGTCATCGAGGCCTACCTCGGACAGGATGACTGAATCCTTTTGACTCCAGCGCCGGGGGCCGGCAGACGGCGCCCGCATAAGGGGAGACAGCATGTTTCTGGAACTGGACAACCTGCATGCCGGATACGGCAGGGTGGAAGTCCTGCACGGCGTCAGCCTGCATGTGGATGAGGGCGAAATCGTCAGCATTCTCGGCGCGAACGGCGCGGGCAAAACCACAACGCTTCAGACCGTCAGCGGACTCGCCACCTGGATGAGCGGGGCAATCCGCCTGCGCGGCGAGGATATCCACAGGCTGCCCAGCCATGAAATCGTAACCCGGGGGCTGGCTCAGTCCCCGGAGGGACGCCGGGTGTTCGGCGCGCTTACCGTGCTGGAAAACCTCCGCCTTGGCGCCTTCACCATTCGGGACAGGGAATCCGCGGCCCGCACGCGGGACTGGATTTTCGAGCTGTTTCCCCGCCTGTATGAACGCCGCGAGCAGTTGGCCGGGACCCTGTCCGGCGGAGAGCAGCAGATGCTGGCCATTGCCCGCGCGCTTATGGCGCAGCCGCGTGTCCTTCTTCTGGATGAACCGTCCCTCGGCCTGGCCCCGCTCATGGTCAGGGCCATTTTCGAGACTGTCCGCAAGGTCAATGAGAGCGGCGTGACCATTCTTATCGTCGAGCAGAATGCCCGTGCTGCGCTCAGGCTGGCTTCGCGCGGCTATGTGCTGGAACTCGGGCGCATTGTCATGGAAGACAGCGCGGCGAACCTGCTTGCCAACCCCAGCGTGCAGCAGGCGTATCTGGGGGCGTAGCACACCGAAATATCCAGGGCGTATGGCATTTGAAAATATCTGCCGGCTTGGCCCCGTGTTCCGGCCCGCAGGCTTCACGTCGCCGCCGGAGCCATGCGCCGAAAGTGAATTGCGGCTGCTCCTGCGGCGCGGTTTCAGTCTTGCCTCGCTCGACTGAAGCAGAGCATTTTATAAGCAAAATGTTCCAAAGTTTCGGTGTGCCGGTCGCCGTGCGAGAGCATGGCGCGGCGGAGCAGCCGCCGTGAATGAGCCCGACACGGAATACGAAATATGTCGTGTCATGAGGCAATAGTTCCCTTCAGCAGGAATTTCCCGGCTCTGCTGTAAAAAGCGATGGGTGCCGCTGCGCCGGAGAGCGCTTTTGCCGGGTCAGTCCGGTTTCCGCATGGACGGGAGCGGCACATATCCGCATCCGGTTCGTCCGCGCCGTCATGAAGCCGCGCTTTCCCCTGCTCCGTTCCTGAAAGGCGCTGCTTCCGCTTCTCTTCTCCCATACCGGGAAAAGGACATTCCTCCTGGGTGAGGCTCTTGGCATGTGTTTTGCATCAAGTATGGTGAAGGTGCGGGCATATGCCAATGTTATTGGCATATGCAGCGGCAGAAGGAGGACATATACTGCTGGAATCCTGGCAGGCGTTCTCCCGTCCGCCGTTCTCTGGAACAGGTTTGCGCCGTGGCCGGATACGGGTTGAATCCCGCATGAATTCATTATGAAAGGGGAATGGTTATGTCACAAATTAACCAGGTCGGCGGCTCGGGTGTCCAGCAGCCGGGTATGCAGGGGGTGCTCCCCCGGGCGGAAGCGGATGCACCCGCCGAGCTGCGGGGAGCGCGGCCTTCCGCCAGAAGCGTCGCGGGGCGCGTGATTCTGGGGATTGCCACACTGGGTATTTCCGAAGGCATCCGCGCTCTGGTCCGCCATGCCCGCGCGGGCGAGGCTCCCGGGCCCAGGGTGGCGGGGGAGCATCTTCCTCCCGCTCCGCCCCGGGCCGACGCATTCAACAGAGGGCTGGCGGATGGGCTGGGCAAGGAAACGCTGCCTGCGGCCCATCAGGCGGCGGTCAGTGAAGCCCTTGCCGATCTGCGCGCACGTTTCGGCGCGGATATTCTTCCCGAAGGCATGACGCTGAAAACGCTGCCCGGCAGACTTGCATTGCTGGAAGGAGTGAAAGACGCCCTGCGCACTGCTGCGGAAGAGGTTTCTCCCCAGGCCTTGCGCGCGCTGATCGTGGAAAAGGGGACACCCCTGATGGCGAATCGGGTGCTGGAAGCCCGCATAGGTGCGTGTTGCGAGGAAATCGGCTACGCTGGCGCGAAACCGGCCCTCATCAGGCAAAGTCTGCTGCGGGATTCTCCCGAATTGTCCGCGGCGCTGTCCGCATGCGCGGATCGCGCCGCCGTTGACGCGAGGCTGGAAGCGTTTATGCCCCGCATTGCCGACGACGTGCGGCTGCGCCATGCCGTGGCGGACGCCCAGGCCCGGGCGCAGGAGAGCGCCGTCAGCGGCCTTGCGCAGGCCACCGGGCTGAGTGAGGCGCTTGTCCGGCAGCAGACGGACTTCACCAAGCTGGAAAATTCTTTTGTGTATCTGGCCGCGGACGTTCTGAAAGGGGAAAACCCCGCTCGCGGCGACGATCTTGTCGCCGCCTTCCGCAACATTGCGGACAGGTTCGTGAACCAGAAGGCGCAGCTTTTCGCTTCGGTGGACAGGCTCGGATTATCCCCACGGCTTGCGGACGACTGGAAAAGCAAGGCGCTGAGCGAACGCACACTGGACAAGGGGGATATGTTCACGAGCTTCCATGCCGTGGGTTCGGGTGTCAACGCCCGCAGTCTGCTGGAAGCGCTGAACGCTCCTGCCGGAGAATTCGGAGATCGGGAAATTCTTGGCCTGATGGAAAGCCTGGGGGCGAAAGTCGCGAGTGCCCTGCATGCTCACTATGGCCCGGAAGCCTGGGCGGAACTTGGCGGAGACGGACAGGGCGATGCGCGTTTTTATGCGGCGCAGGCCATGCTTGATGTGGTGCCCGGTCTGAGTGACGCACTGGCGGCGCGGCCCGACCTGGTGGACAGATTGATGAACATGCTTTCGGCTGATGCTGGCAAGGGGATGGAACTGAGCGGCTCCTCCAGCGAGAATCTGCTGGAGCAGGGGGTGCATCTGATGAATTCCGCGCTGTGCGCGCAGAGTATGCTGCTCGGTCTGCCCCGCCCTGCCGAACACAACGAAAGTCTGGCCGCTTCGCTGGGCAGGGCGGAGATGCCCCCCGCCCATGCTCTGGCGCTGGATCATGCCGTTGCGGACATGCGGGCACGCTTCGGAGCGGACTGCCTGCCTGTCGGAGACAGCGCCATGGCGCTGAACGGATGGAACTCCGGGGAACGCAGCGCAGTATCCACTCTTCTGGCAAGAGATATACGCGCTTCCGCAACGCCCGTCACATCCGGCGATCTGGCGGCGCTGTTTGAGGCTCGCGCCCATGACGCCGCCGCGAACGGCGCGTTTCGCGGGCTGCTGGGAGAAATGGCGCGGCGCATGGGCCTGAATGTGGATGCGGACGGGCTTTCCTCCGTATCGTATGCCCTGCGGCAGCGGCATCCCGAGCTGGCGGACGCCATTGCCGGCGCCGGAGACAGGGCCGCCGTGGCGGCGCTTCTGGACAGCCTGCCTGAAGCGGGCGTTCTGCTGCGGGTGGAAAACGATATCCAGACGGCCTGGAATCAGGGAATGGCCGATATATACGCCGGAATGGCCGCCGCCACGGGCCTGGGTGAAGAAGAGATACGGGCGCGGCTCGATCTGAGGGAAGTGGATCAGAGCGGAAGGTTTGGTTATCTGCGCAAGGATATCCACGACCAGTGCGGCAGGCGGGAAACAGGCCCGGATGCCATGCCGTCCACGGAACAGATCAGGGGCGGTTACCAGAGCATTGTGGATCGCTTCCTGGCGGGCAAGAGGGGCCTGTATGCGTCGATTGATGAACTCGGCCTCTCGCCGGAGCTTGCGGCGGACTGGAAAAATGAGGTCTTGACCAGTTCCACGCTGAAAAAGGCCGGCTTCCTGCGTTCCTGCGCGGCTGTCGCGGAGCGCATGGCCCCGTCAGGCCTGCGGAACGGCCTGAGTGAGACAGAACTGGGTACTGACGAGCTTTTCGGCTTGTTCCGCTCCGTCGGAGCGCAGCTTGACGAACGCGCCCATGAAGTCTTTTCCGCGCAGGAATTCAGCGATATGGGGTCCGATGAGCTTTCGGCCGTCAACCGGTTCGCGCGGGAAGCCTTTCTGGATCGCAATCCCGATATTGCGGACGCCATGCGCGGACAGCCGGAACGCATGCGGACGCTTTTTGCCCGGGGTGAGACGCAGTTGACGGAGATCCAGCACAGCATGAGCCGCGTGCGTCACGACTCTCCGGAAATGGCCGCGCTTCAGGCGGAATACGCCTCGGTGTCCTCGGCCATGAGCATTATTTCCACCGTGGTGAGGATGGAAGAGTAGCTTTGCGCAGGGTTCGCCGGAGGGGAACTTCTCCCGGCGAACCCTGTCCGCATTGCGGGGATGGCAAAAATGTTTCAATCCGCAGCCGCCCCGGCCGATGGAGAGTGCGCGCGGGCTGCTTCTCCCGGAGGGAGGGGGGTGCGGAAAAGGATTGCATCGGCTTCGCCGTTTATAAAGGAACTTTCGATGAATGCAGCGGAACTTGTGGCCGGACTCGGCGCGAAACTTGGCGTTTCCCTGAAACTGGGCGAGGCGGGAACCTGCCGCGTCCACTTTGATGACGATACTGTGGATTTTGAGCAGTCTGGAGATTCTCTGTACATCATGGCGGACATGGGCTCCGCCTCGGGCAGGGAAGAGGCATACGGCCGCCTGCTGACGGCCAACTGCCTCGGCGCGGAAAGCGGCGGCGCGTGTATCGGACTGGATGCCGCGCGCGAGATTTTTACTCTGCATGTGATTCTGCGCGGAGACATACCCTATGAATTCTTTGAGGCGGAACTGACGCGCTTTCTCAAGGCATTGCGCTACTGGAAGGAATGGCTCGCCCTGCCGGCGGCTTCGGCTTCTCCCGCGCAGGAGGGGGACGCTGTGTCATCCTTTGCCGCAGGGATGATCAGAGTTTAGAGCGTTTTGCTCTCGAAAATATCTGCCAGCCAGGCCCTGTGTTCTGACTCGCAGGTTTCACGCCTCCACCGGAGCAGTCGCAATTCATTTGCGGCTGCTCCGGCGTCGCGGCTTCAGTCCCGCTCCGCTCGACTCCGCAGAGCATTTCAAAGGCGAAATGCTCCGGCGAATATTCAAAAAGCCGGAAGCGCGGGAAAGGGAAGTTTGCGGAGGAGGGCGGCGACGTCGTTTCGTGAGGCTCGGCGTCGCCGGCCGCAGATATGCATCCCGGCGGCAATACTTTACCCGCGCTTCGCGTTCCGGCCCAGGATGAGCCATCCCGCAAGGCAGAACAGCCCGGCGAACAGGCTGATGACGGCGGTGGAGACGAGGGGGTCTGTCCACAGGCCGCTGACCAGCATGGCGAAACTGCCGCAGAGAACGGCCGCACTGCCGATAAGAGAGGCCACCGTACCGGTATCGCTGTCAAGCATGGTCATGAGAATGATGGTTGAAGGCGGCCGGATCGCGGTGGAGCAGAAGGTGACGGGCAGCATGAGGGCCGCGAACCAGAAAGGCCCGGCATGACCGAACAGGAGCAGCAGCGCGGAGCCTGCCGCGACTGCGGCGAAACAGGCGGTGATCAGACCCCGCTGCGGCAGTTCGCGCAGTACGCGGGGGTAAAGTGTGGGGCCCAGCACCGAGGCCAGCGCGTTGGCGCAGAAAAAGGCGCTGTACATCTGGGGGCTGACGCCGAAACTCCGCTGGTACACATAGGCTGATGTGGCGAGAAAGACCATGATGGGCATGCTGGCCACGGAGAAGACCGCCAGCAGGGCGGAAAAGCGGCCGTGCCCGAGTACGAAGGCGATACGGCCCAGCGATTTGAGGGCCGGGCCTTCCGTTGGGCGCTCCAGGGATTCGCGCAGGGGCAGCAGACCAAGCCAGGCAACGACCCCGCAGATGACGAAAGCCCAGAAAATGCCGCGCCAGGAGCTGAGGGCCAGCAGAAAGCCCCCCAGGACGGGCGCGATCATGGGCGCGATAAGCATCATGGTCTGAATGGTGGTAAGCACGTTTTCCATGGTGCGGCCCCTGAACACGTCCTTGGTGATGGCCATGGCCACGGCGCTGACGGCACCGCTGCCTGTCGCCTGAATGACGCGTCCGCCGATGAGCATCCAGATGTCGGAGGAAAGCGCGCACATCACGCTGGAGAGGAGATACAGCGTCAGTCCGGCCAGAATGACGGGACGCCGGCCGTATTTGTCGCTGAGCGGCCCCCAGACCAGCATGGACAGCGCGAAGAAGAACATGAAGCCCATCAGCGTCAGGTTGGTAAGCCCCGGCGTTGCCTGAAAGTATTCCGCCATGATGGGCAGGGCGGGAAGAAAAAGATCGGTGGAAAGCGGAGTGAAGGCGCTGAGGAAGGCGAGATAGACAATAAGAGCCTTCCTTCCGAGCCCGTAGGCCGGGCAGGAATCAAGGGTGCAGTCGGTATCCATGGAGAGGTGTCCCTTCAGAGCGGCGCGCCGCGCCGAAATTCGGGTGGCCCGGGACGGGGGGACGGTCATGCGCGGCACGACCGTGGGACAATACTTGTGCTGTCTGTATATAAAATTGCCGGAGCGGCATGTCAAAGCGGGAACGACGGGAAAACGTTACAAAAAATTACAGCCGCGCATGCATGAAACATGCCTGCCGGACCCGGGCTTCTGGCCCGCAGGTTTCACGCCGCCGCAGGAGCCATGCGCCGCAAGTGAATTGCGGCTGCTCCGGCGGCGCGGCTTCAGTCTCGCCTCGCTCGACTGAAGGAGAGCATTTCATAACCGACATGCTCTCAACATTCCCGTTCTGGAAGAGAGTCGGCCATACAGCGGCGTGAGACCGGGCACATGAACAAGGCCCGTCGTATGCACACGACGGGCCTTGCCGCCGGAAGTCCGGGGTCAGGGCTGTTTCATGCCAGAGCATTTGCTCTTGAAATGCTCTGCGGAGCAGAGTGAGACGCACCGCTTCTCTCCTTCTCCGGTGTCGCCGCCTGCGGGAGTGAAGTCTGCAGGCCGGACATGGAGTCCCGCCTGCAGGGGGTTTCAGTCGCAAAACGCTCTGGCCATGATGCGCCAGCGTGAAGAATTACACGTCAAGAGGCGCGCCTTCCACGGGCTTGCGGCCGATGGCGAGGAATGCGCCGAGGCAGATGACGGAAAAGACGATGCCGATGATTTCGGATACGCCGATGGACATGCCGAAGCCCATGCTGGGTTCATAGCAGATATAGGTCACGCTGGCGGCGGTAATGAATACCGCGGGCACGGTGCAGATCCAGTGCAGTCTGTCGCGGCGCAGCAGGTACGCGGCGGCAGCCCACAGCATGATGGCGGCCAGAGTCTGGTTCGACCAGCCGAAGTAGCGCCATATGATGTTGAAGTCGATCTGCGACAGGGCGATGCCGATGATGAACACGGGAATGGCGATGGTCAGACGCTTGACAGGTGTAAGCTGCGGCATGCGGATCATGTCCGCGATGGTCAGGCGGGCGGCGCGGAAGGCGGTGTCGCCGGAGGTGATGGGCAGCACGATGACGCCCAGAATGGCGAGCAGACCGCCGAAGGAGCCCATGAGCGCGCGGGATGATTCATATACCACGTTGCTGGCGGTGCCGGCATTGATGGAGGCGGCCAGCGCGGCTGGGTCCTGATAGAAGGTCATGCCCACCGTGGCCCACACCAGACCGATGAAGCCTTCGGCGATCATTGCGCCGTAGAACACGGAACGGCCTTCACGTTCATTGTCCACGCAGCGGGCCATAAGCGGCGACTGGGTGGCATGGAAGCCGGAGAGGGCACCGCAGGCGATGGTGATGAACATCAGAGGCCACAGCGGCAGTTGCGAGGGATGCTGGTTCACGCCCCATTCCGCCCAGTGATAGAACTTGCCGGAATCGTCCACAAACAGCATCAGGGTAATGCCGGCCGCCATGATCAGGAGCAGAGCGCCGAACAGGGGGTAGATGCGGCCGATGATCTTGTCGATGGGCACAATGGTGGCCAGGAAGTAGTAGAAGAAAATGACGCCGAGCCAGACCTTGAAATCCAGCCATTCCGGAGTGAGTTTGGCCAGCAGGCCGGCAGGTGCCGTGGCGAATACCACGCCCACAAGGAGCAGAAGCAGCACGGCGAAGACGCGCATCACCCACTGGGCGATTTTGCCGAGGTTGTAGCCCACAATTTCCGGCACGTTGGCGCCGTTGTAACGCACGGACAGCATGCCGGAGAAATAGTCATGCACGGCTCCGGCGAAGATGGAGCCCAGCACAATCCACAGCAGGGCGGCGGGGCCGTAAAGCGCGCCCATGATGGGGCCGAACACCGGACCGACGCCCGCGATGTTCAGAAGCTGAATCAGCCACAGCTTCCATTTGGGCATGGCCACGAAGTCCACGCCGTCGGCATGGGTGATTGCCGGAGTGGGACGCTGGGGCTGGGGGCCGAAAACCTTTTCCACAAAGCGGCCGTAAATGAGGTAGCCCACGATGAGGCCCGCGGTCGCGATGATGAACCACATGAATCTTGGCATTGTTTCTCTCCCGTGAAACAGTGTTTCTCCGGCCGCGCCGGAACATGCCGAAACGCTATTGATAACTGATCCCAATGTCAAGGAGTTTCATTGTCTTTTCCTTGGGGGAGAGGCATTTCACGGAGAAATGATATCAGGCGGGGTATCCTGATGGAATGTGCCTTTTCATCAGGAATTGCCTTATGACTCCAAGCCCCCCGCTCCGGGGGAAAGTGCTGCCGACACAGCGGTGAAGCCGCTGAAATCCCTTTTCGCAATCCCTCCCGTCAGGGAGGGGCAATCCGCGCGTCCCCTGTCCGTCGGCTGCGGACTGAAACATCAGGGCAGGGTTTGCCGTCAGCCCGGGAAAAGCTCTATTGTTCCGCAATCCTGCGCAGGGCTGCCGGGTCGGTGATATCCAGCGCATTCCGCGTGAAGCGGCTGACGATGCCCTGTGCCCGCAGAGCGTGGATGCAGCGCACCAGTGTGGCCCGATGAACTCCCAGCATGTCCGCCAGTTCCTGCTGGGTCAGACCGGGGCGGAAGGACAGCGCGCCGTGGTTGTCCGCCATGCGGGAGAGCCAGCGGGCAAGCTGCACCAGCGCGGCGTCCGGCCCGGTGTAGGAAAGGGTCTCATGCATCTGGAGATTCTTGTTTCCCAGTGACTGCATCAGATTGATCACAAGCTCCGGATACTGCCGGACGAAGTCGGGAGAGGTCAGTAGCGAGCCGGGAAAGCGCCAGAGTACGGTATCGTCGAGGCAGAGGTATTGCGAATCGGGGTTGTCAAAACCGGTCAGTGCTGTGGAGGCGTTGAAGATGTTGCCGCGGCCGAGAGTGAGGATGGGACGTTCCCGCCCGTTCTGTGACGTATAGGTGATGAGCAGGCGGCCCTTTTCAATATAGTAGAAATCGGTCAGCGCGCTTCCCCGGAGCTCCAGGGGATGCCCCGCCGGAAAGGCCTGACGCGCGGCAAGATGAAGGATGTTCGCCCATATGTTGTTTGAACCATTGGGGCGGAGGGAAGGTATGGGAGATTCGTTCCGCATGAAAGTCCTCCCCGGGAGGATGCGGGTTCATCAAAAATTCCTTCAGGGAGGGGCAATCCGCACGACCCCTGTCCGTCGGCTGCTTCAGTCAGCCGGCGGATGGGGCGACTGTGGATTGAAACATGCCTTGCCTGAAGAGGGCGCCGCAAAGCCCGGCTCGATGCCCCGGCACAGCAGCTCCGCAAGCAGGGCAGCGTCCTGTGCGGAGTTCTGGCCGCCGTCCATGTGACGGCGGAAGATATCGTAATCCCGGACGATGCCCATCATGGAATCAATCAGCAGAAAGGCGGCGGTGCGCGCGGGGGCGCTGTTCAGGAGAACTGACGGCCACCAGAAGCTCTTCCACGGTCCGCAGGGCGGGTAGCAGAATATTCCACAGCCGCACGGAAAGTTCTCCCTGCTCATGCATTTCGCGGGTCAGCAGGGGGAAAAAGCCGGGAGTGCGCTCTTCCGGCAGAAGGCGGGCCAGAAACTCCTGCACCTCGGAGCGCAGCAGGGCGAGCAGATCCTCGCGTCTGTCCGCAAGTTCCGCGATGCCCCGGCGCAGATTTTCCTCAGCGGGGGCAATGGCTTCCGCCGTGCGCCGCGCCACGGCTTCCACAGCGGCCTCGTACAGGCCCCGCTTGCTGCCGAAGTGAAAGGCTATGAGCGCCACGTTGCTTTCCGCCGCCAGAGCCACGGCGCGGGTGCTGACCCCCTCATATCCCCGTTCGGCAAAAAGACGCAGAGCCTCGGCCAGCAGACGGGCGCGCGTGGCCTGCCCTCTGGCTGCGCGCAGATCGGCGTGCGGAGCGGGAGGAACGGTGGGCTGTGTCATAAGCATTCCTGAATACAGGGTTCGGGGCAGGCCCTGCGAGATGTTCTGCGGCGGCATGCCTCCGGCTGAATCTCCGGAGCGTCTTGCATCTGAAAAGATATGCTGCCGGGGCAGTCCGGTTCCGGATCGCTGATTTCACGCCCGAAGCCGGAACTGTACGCCGCAAGTGAGCCGCGGCAGCGCCGGAGAGGTGGCGCAGGTTCGGGAAAAGCCCCGCCGTCACTGACGGCGGGGCTTTTCCGGTGCCGGCGACATGTTTTTACAGGTAATCGCCCCGGTCGAACTTGATCCGTTCGGCAGCGGCGAGTACTTCCAGCTCGTTGACCATGCCTTCCAGTTCCGGTTCGGCCCTGGACAGTCTGCCCAGATTCCTGCGCAGTTCGGCGAGGGAAGAATCCAGCGCGTCAAGTTCGCCATAGGCGGACTTCAGGGCGTCGGCGTTACGGCCGCTCAGCATGGAAGCATAGCGGTCGACACTGTCCAGCGTCGTGCTCAGACCGCCGGTCAGGGCTTCGACAAGGCTGTCGTCCGTTCCGTTCCTTTCCGCTCCGTCGAAGTCGCCCAGCGTCATGACGTCGAGGTTGGCAAGCCGCAGGGGGTCGCCCAGCGCGCGCAGCGCGTCGGGCGAAGGGCCGGAAGCTGTTCCCCGTCCCATCTGTCGCGCAAGAAGGGCTCCGAAATCTCCCGCAGGCGCGGATTGCGCGGCCGCTCCCCCCGCTTCCCGCTGGAGCTGTTCAGTCGCCCGAAGGCGTTCCAGTTCAGTGTTGATGTTCATGGAGCCTCCCTTGTTTGTTCTGAAAACAAGCAAGAAATATGCCAGAAAAGGCAATATGTCCAATCCGTTGATTTTACTGCGCTAAAAAAAGGAGGCAGGCAAAGAATGCCGCTCCGCGGCGTGAGGCGGGGCGGCATTTTCTGCCCGCAGGGCACACTTTGCCCCGGGGCTTGTCTAGGCGGCGCAAAAGCCCTATTATCTGAACGTCGGACAGGATTGGCGCGGATTGTCGCCTGCCTCCCGGCGACATACATCGGTCCGGGGCGTTTCCCGGGCCAAACGCAGGAGAAATGACATGGCGAAGCTGCAGAAGATTGTATGCGCTCTTGACCTTTCCGAGCACAGCAGGCAGGTGGCCGAATATGCGACCATGCTGGCGAAGATGTCCGGGGCGAGCATTGTTGCCGTGTATGCCGCTCCCACTCTGACCCAGTATACCGGATTCCACGTTCCGCCCAACACCATCGACAGTTTTGTGGGGGAAATCGTGTCCGGAGCGGAAAAGGCCATGGCCGACTTCGTGGCCGAACACTTCCCCGATGTGCAGGTAAAGGCGGAAGTCGTCGTCGGCTATGCCGCCGAGGAGATCCTCAGTCTTGCGGAAAATGAGGATGCCGATCTTATCGTCATGGGGACTCACGGCCGCAAGGGTATTGACCGTATTCTGTTCGGTTCCGTGGCGGAAAAGGTGGTCAAGAATTCCTCCCGCCCGGTGCTGACTATCCGTCCCGCCGACGATCTGCCTGAGGAAGAATCCAGGTAGCATGCGGAAGATCCGGATATCCGCCTGATGCGGGTTTTCCGCGCGGATTCCTTCCGTCGGCGGAAAGAATCCTCTGCCGGCGATAACGGCGGCTGTTCCGGATGACAGTCGGCTACGATATGAACAATCTGGCGCGTTCCGCCACGGACACGGCTCCGTGGCGGAACGCGCGCCCGTTTTCAGGATTGCGGCATGACAGAACAAATGGACGCACTGCGGAAGAGTGCTTCTTTTGCCCGCTGCACGGATGTGCGGCCCGATGTGGCGGAATTTGAAGCGTATGAACCTGGTCTGAGCATGGAGGAGATACGTCTCCGCTATGGCCTTGAGCGGGTAATCAAGCTTGCGAGCAATGAAAACTCGCTGGGCGTTCCGCCTTCCGCGCGTGAAGCGCTGCTTGCCGCGCTTTCCCGCGCGCATCGTTACCCGCAGGCGGGAAATCCCCGCCTGGTGAGCGCCCTTGCCGAGAGGTATCGGGTCGGGCCGGAGCGCATTTTTGTCGGCAACGGATCGGATGAACTGATCGATCTGCTGTTCAGAATCCGCGCCGTTCCCGGTACGCACAACGCGGTGGCGTTTTCCCCCTGTTTCGGGCTTTATGTCACGCAGGCGAAAATGGCGGGAGTGGAACTGCGCCGTGCGCCGCTCGGGAGTGATTTCGATTTCGATTTCAAGGCCATGCTGAAGCTGACGGATGAGAATACCACGCTGGCATTCGTGACGTCGCCGGATAACCCTTCCGGCCGCCTGGCCGCGCCCGAACGTCTGGAGGATCTGGCCCGCGCGCTGCCCCCCGCCTGTCTGCTGGTGGTGGACGAGGCGTATATGGAGTTCGCGGACGAGGGGCAGTCGCTGCTGCCCGCGCTTGATCGTTTGCCCAATGTGGCGATCCTGCGCACGTTTTCCAAAATTTACGGGCTGGCCGGTCTGCGTATCGGCTACGGCATCCTGCCTGAACGGCTGGCCGACTACCTGTGGCGCGTGCGTCTGCCGTTTTCCCTGAACATCCTCGCGGAGGAAGCCGCGCTGGCCGCTCTTTCGGACGACGCGTTCCGGCGGGAAAGCCTGCGCTTCACCCGTGAGGGACGGAAACTGATTTCCCGCGAACTGCAGGGCATGGGGTGTTCCGTCATTCCCAGCCAGTCCAACTTCATCATGTTTTCCCCTCCGGCGGAAAAGATGACGGCAAGGCAGTTGCATGCCCGTCTGCTGGAGCGGGGGATGATCATCCGGGGGCTCGGGGCATATCATCTGCCGGACTGGCTGCGCGTCACCGTGGGACGGGAGGAGGAAAACCGCTTTTTTCTCGAACTGTGCCGGGAGTTCCTCCGCGCGTGATGCGGCGCGGCCGGAGTTTTTCCGATGGAGCGCATGGTCCCGCGGACATGAACTTTCCGCGGGCCGCCCCCGGTCTCCGGGATATCCCTCCAGCACCATGCAACATTGCGCCGTGCGGCGTTTGGGGAAATGAACATGAGCAAGGCTTTCGTGATTACCATGGACGGCCCGGCCGGAGTCGGCAAAAGCACTCTGGCCCGGCGTCTGGCCGCCGAACTGGGCATCGCCTACCTTGATACGGGGGCCATGTACCGCACGCTTGGCCTTGCCCTGGGAGCAGAAGCCGCCGATCTGCCGGAAGAGGAGCTGCGTCGCCGCTGTGCCGCCTTTGCCTTTTCCCTGCGCCGGGGGGAGGGCGGCTCGTGGATTCTGTGCTGCTGCGGCAGACCCGTAGGCGAGGAAATCCGCACCGAACGGGCGGGGAGACTGGCGTCTCTGGTGGCCAGACTGCCCGTGCTGCGGAGCGAGCTGCAGAAGGCCCAGCAGGAGCTGGGGGAAGGGGTCTCCCTGGTGGCTGAAGGCCGCGATATGGGGACGAAAGTCTTTCCCGGCGCGCGGCGCAAGTTTTTTCTCGATGCGCGGCCTGAAGTCCGGGCCGAACGCCGGTTCAGGGAACTGCTCGCCAGAGGTCTGGAGGCTGATTTCAATACGGTGCTGAATGATATAGTTCAGCGCGACGAACAGGATCGCGGACGGGCGCTGGACCCCCTGCGCCCGGCTCCCGACGCTGTTCTGGTAGACACTTCCGATCTCGATCCCGACGCTGTTCTGCGCGTGCTGCTCAATTCCGTCCACGCGGCGCTCGGGCGGGACGGACTGCGCCATGAGGCCGAACCCGGTTTTACCCATCTGGCGGAAGACGGAAGCCTGCGCATGGTGGATGTGGGCGGCAAGCTGGAAACGCGGCGCGTGGCCCGCGCCCGCGCCGTGGTGGAAATGAGCGCCTCGACGCTCGATCTGCTCAGACGCGACGCTCTGCCCAAGGGCGATGTGCTGGCTGTGGCCAAGGTAGCGGGCATCATGGCGGCCAAGCGCACCTGGGAACTGATTCCCCTCTGTCACCCTCTGGCTGTCAACTATGCGGACATCCGTTTTGAAATCCGGGATGAACCGCCCTCCGTGCTGCTGGAAAGCGAGGTGCGCGTCAGCGGCAGGACAGGTGTGGAAATGGAAGCTCTCATGGCCGCTCAGGTTGCGGCGGCCACCATTTACGATATGGCCAAGGCCGTGCAGAAGGATATGGTTATCCGTGACGTGCGCCTGGTATACAAGAGCGGCGGCAAAAGCGGAGACTTCCGGGCGGAGTAGGGCTTTTTTGTTTGGTTCTGTCATGGAATGGTGTTGAACATATTCTTGACCGCCGGAGGTGCGAGCGCAGCGTTTTCCGCGCAAAACGCAAGCGGGCCGGTCGTGGACACATGCTGTCCTGCGCCCGTGTGGAACACGGGCTGCCCTGCGGCACTGAATATTGCCGCCTGTGCCGGAGTAAAACGATACGTTCCGCGCAACGTCGTCAACACGGTTCCATGACAGAGCCTTTTGTTTTGAGAATGCTTCCGGGGAACGACCGGCGGTACATGCCCCCGCAGGGCTGCATGAACAGCTTCCGGGTTTTGGGAATTTGTTCCCGGAACTTGACAGGCCGCCGCCCCCGGTGCAAGGAGTGACAAACGCGCGTTCGGATCCGGGCGCGCTCTTGCTGCGGTGATGCCGCGTCAAACACAGGAAAGCGACATGGAAAAATCTCTCGTTGTGGCCGTGGTCGGCGCTACCGGCGCCGTGGGGCGTGAAATGCTGAATACTCTGGCCGGGCGCAACTTTCCCGCTTCCCGGGTAGTGGCGCTGGCTTCCGCGCGTTCGGCGGGCAGGAAGGTGCCATTCGGCGAGGACGGAGAAGAACTCACCGTGCAGGAATTGAGCAGCGACTCCTTCAAGGGCGTGGATCTTGCCCTGTTCTCCGCAGGGGGAAGCACATCCCAGACCTTCGCTCCCCATGCCGTCGCCTCCGGTTGTGTGGTGGTAGACAATTCCAGCGCCTGGCGCATGGATGAACGCTGCCCGCTGGTTGTTCCGGAGGTGAATCCGCACGCTCTGGAGGAGCATAACGGCATCATCGCCAACCCCAACTGCTCCACCATTCAGATGGTTGTGGCGCTGAAGCCCCTGCATGATGCGGCGGGCATCCGCCGGGTCGTGGTATCCACATATCAGGCGGTGAGCGGCACAGGTCAGAAGGGAATCAATGAACTTGAGCACCAGGTGCGTCAGCTTTTCAACATGCAGGAACCGGATGTGGAGGTATACCCCCACCGCATTGCCTTCAACTGCCTGCCGCACATTGATGTCTTCCTGGAGAACGAGTACACCAAGGAAGAAATGAAGATGGTGAACGAAACGGTGAAGATCATGGAAGATCCGAAGATCCGTGTGACAGCCACCTGCGTGCGCGTGCCCGTATTCTACAGTCATTCGGAGTCGGTCAACATAGAAACGGAAAAGAAGCTGAGCGGCAGGGATGCCCGGGCGATACTGGCGACTGCTCCGGGAGTGCGTGTGCTGGATAATCCTTCCCAGAACATCTATCCGCTTGCCGTGGACGCGGCCGGAGATGATCCCGTGTTCGTGGGCCGTATCCGTGAGGACGACAGCATTGCCAATGGTCTCAACCTCTGGATTGTGGCCGATAATATCCGTAAGGGTGCCGCCCTCAATGCGGTGCAGATCGCCGAAGAGCTGCTGGAGCGGGATCTCGTGTCCGTGCGCAGGCCGGATATGTTCCTGTAACCCGGAGTGGATAACGCGGTTTCCCTGTTCGGGAAGGCGGTTCACATCAGGTAAAATGCTCCCATGGAGCGCAGAAAAGCCCTCTCCGTAAAAAGAGAGGGCTTTTCTGCGCTCCATGGGAGCATGCTGTCATCGAACATGCCTGCCAGCCGGTTCTTGTGTCCGAGCCGCAGGTTTCGCGCTTGAAACCGGAGTCTTCCCGGCATTGCGGCGGATGCCGCCTTGCCCGACTCCGTAGCATTTTGTTATTGAAGAACTGCCAGCCAGATTTCATGTTCCGGCCCGCAGGTTTCACGCCTCCGCCGAGGCTGTACGCCGCAAGTGAATTGCGGCTGCTCCGGCGTCGCGGCGGGGTCTCGCTCCGCTCGACTCCGGGAGCATGCTCAAAGCGAAAACGCTCTAGTCGCTCAGTTTGGCTCCGATAAAGCCGAAAACGACGGAAATAGCCAGAAATCCCGCACAGGTCAAAAGAACGGTAGCCGCCATGATGCCCTCCTGAGGCGATGTGTTACACGTTTGCATGGGCACAGTGATGCACCACACGGCATCATTGTCCCCCGGCCGAGAACTGGAGGAAGATGGGCGGAAAACGCCGCATATCCTGTCTCCATGTAAGATTTCAACCTGTTTTCGTCAAGTGCGGTGTCTGCAGGCTGTGTTGCAGAACGGTATCTGAAACAGCCTGCTGCCGGGCAGAGGCGTACATCTCGCGCAGCGTCTTCAGCGCGGTTCTGCAAGAGAGCGTATCTGTGCGCCCTGCGGGGGCCGGAGGACGCATGCGGAAAGCAGACAAGACTTTTGACCCCGTATCCCGCCGGGAGGGGCGGGATACGGGCGGGAGGCAGGGGAGGGCGCGCCTCCCGGCGGCTTGCCGCACAAGGCGGCAAGCCGCGAATTTCATCAAAAATTCCTTTGCTGTTTGAAACCTCCCCTTTCAGGGGAAAAAGAGCGGTTGACAAGACGGCGAAACCGATGAAATCCGCACGCCCCCTGTCCGTCGGCTGCGGAGTCAGGAGGCAGATGGGGCGACCGCGGCATGTTTCATACCGCAGGCAGGCTGCATGTCCTGTATCGCGCAGGAACCCGCCGTGTCTGCTTCCACGGATATTTCCGTTCTGGAAAGGTGTTGTCCATACGTCCATGCCGCAGGATAGCGGATTGCTTTCACGGAAACGGCGAACAGCCGGAGAATGCCGCGCGAGACCTTTCAGCGTGCACTCTCCGGCTGTGACGGATTATGACTTGTCGGTATCTCCGGCTTCGGCCATGGAATGTTTTTTGCCGCTGCGTGCGCCGGCTATGCCCAGTACAATGGCAAAACCTACAAATACGAGGCACAAGACCGCAACAAGAACTTCGGAAACCATAGGTATTCTCCTGAAAATTTGACAGTTGACTGAAATGGCGCATGAAGACCGCGATTGTCGCGGAATGCCCTTGATAGTCGGATATGTCGGTTCAGGAGAGAACTGGTGGCCCGTGAGGAAGCGGCAGCATGCCGTACGGCTCACCCGGGAGAGACAGGGGAGGCGCGCTGGTTGCGCGAAGGAGAGAATTCGTGCAGCTTCGGCATGCTGTCGGCATTTCCGCCAGAGCAAGAAAAAGCTGGAGAGGATAATATTCCCCGGCGTTTCGTATCTGCACGTCAATGCGCGGCATGAGAAAGCGGGGGCTTTCAAACTGTGCGACGAGCTGATTGAGGGAAAGCTGGGAAACAGCAAGATTCCGGGGGCCTTCCTGCGAAGGTGCGACGGCGCGTCCCATTCCCATACAGAGGACAAGCATGATCAGCAGGCTGCCCAGCCGTTTGCATGTCGGGGATATGGAGGTGAGGGAAAAGCGCTTCATGACATTGTCCTGAGCAGAAAAGGGGAAAGGGAATCCGGAAATATGAATATGAAGACAGGAAAGCCGTTTTCAGGCGATATGTTCGGAACGGTCTGCCGCGGCCACGGATTCTTGAGCCTGGATGTTTATCGTAATCCGACTTTCGGAGCGAAGTCCTCACGCCGCATTCATGCATCCCCGGATAACGGAGCAGGCTGATACCGAGGGCCGCCGATGGGGCGGATGCTGCCTGTCATCAGACAAGAAGCGTTTGCGGTTGAACATATCCTGCCGGGCGGAACCTCGCAGGCATGTTCTTCAGTGCCGTTCCCCGCGTTTGTCCGGTTTATCGGAGAGAGGAGCTGACCCCCCCCCCGGGAGCGGCAGACTGTCAAAAGGGCCGCTCCCGGGGATAATCAGGCCATAACGCGAATTACTTGTTGAGACGTGCCCCGAAGAGGCCGAGACCGACGGAAAGCGCCAGGAATGCCAGACAGGTAAGCAGTACGGTGGCATCGAGAGACATAATCATGCTCCTGAGGGTAGATGGATTGCGAACTGAGGGACAAGCACATTCCTGCGAAGCAGAAAACAGCCTGTACGACGGTTGACGGCAAAACCTTCAGGACAGAACTGGTGGCGCGTTCGGGAGAGGGAGCAGGCCGTAAGGACGACACGGCTGGGGAATAATGCTGACGTTGTTCCGCAGAGAGAGGATGATGGCGGAAGGACGTTCAACATCCACATTGTTGGGAAGAAGAACCGGTAAGGGCAGAAAAGATTCTGAGTGACGAAGTTCCGTAACTACTTCCGCCACGCGCGGCATGGCGAGCTGTGAACCGGAAAGAGCGAGGGAAGCCTGAATGATGCCGGCCTGTTCGGGAATGCCTCTGGCCTGGGCCTGGTGAAGTTCCGCCATTTCCGTGGTATGATATCCCACTCCGCACAGGAACAGAAAGATGAACAGGAGACTGCCCAGCTTTCTGAGAGACGGGGATATGGAGGTGACGGAAAAACGTTTCATGACTTCTTCCTTTGTAAACCCATTTAATCAAAAAAGCATGATTCGTCAAGAATAAAAATGATGGCGCTCTGTAGTGGAACCGTGTTGATGGCTCTGTGCGTGACGTGTTCCTTTACTCCGGCATGGGCGGCAACGAACGTTGCCGCAAAGGCAGCCCGTGTTCCACACGGGCGAAAGGCAGCATGTATCCGCGGCCGGCTCGCTTGCGCCTTCGTGCGGCAAAGCCGCCCGAAGGCTCCGCTCCGCGAACCTTTTCTTCCGCTCCTCGCCCCCCTCCATGCCGCATTGGCCGCCGGAGGCGCGAGCGTAGCGAGCATGGAGAGAGGAGCGAGGGCGCGGTCAGGCTTTGCCTGCCGCGCATGGTTACGAGCGACGAACGGAAGAAGGTCAGCGGGGGGGCGTCGCTCCATACGCCGCTGACGCGGCGTGCCTCCGGCGGTCAAGGTTGTTTTCAACACTATTCTACAACAGAGCGAATGATGGCGCTCTGTTGTGGAACCGTGTTGGAAGTATCCTCGCCCCCGGAGCATTTCACTCATGAAAAGCTCTGCCGAGTCACGCAAAGCGGGATTATGCCGCGACGCCCCTTTTCCGGTGTCGCCGCAATTCATCTGCGGCGTTAAGCTCCGGCTTCAGGCGTGAAAGCTGCGGGCCGGAACATGAGGATATGGCCGGCAGATATTTTCAAACGCAAAACGTCCCGGGATGCCGCATTGCCATGCGGCGGGACTCGCCATCTCTGCTCTCGATGCCCGTAAGCCTCGCTCCGCCCGGCAACGGGCACGGCTCCTGCGGGGCCGCCATTCGGCCGGTCTCCACGGTTCGCTGCGCGCCTCCGGCGGTCAAGGATATTTTGACACAACTCTGCAACGATGTATGCACTTGCCGCATGGCGGAAGCGGCGCTACGCTGGGCAGCGTCTGCTTCGCGGTAAAGATGTTCCCCTTCCGGAGCATCCGCTGATCCGAAGGGGATGGTCGGGATGCTTTGCGGCCATGAGGGTGTTCCCGGCCGCGCCATTCAATTCAATGTGCTGCCCGGGCAGCGGAGGAAAAGGGCTTGAAGATGCTGACGGAACTGAACTCGGAAGAATGGATCGGGCGTCTGCGCGGGCAGCCCCGGCCCGGGGAAGACAAGGTGCTTGTCTTTTATGATCATCGGCTGAGGGCTCTGTGCCGCGATCCCCGCCTTATGCTGCTTCCTCTGGATGATCACATGGTACACAGGGGTGACGGCGTTTTTGAAAGCCTGCACGTCACGCAGGGCCGCATTCTGGAACTGGACGCCCACATCGAGCGGCTGCGGCGTTCCTGCGGGGTTCTCGGGCTGGAACTTCCCTGCGGCTGGGACGAACTGCGCGATATTGTAATCGGCACGGCATCGGCCGGAGGAGAAGAGCATTGCGCGGTCAAAATCCTGCTGGGGCGCGGGTGCGGCGGCATGGGCGTGGATCCGGCGGAATGTCCGGAAAGCAGCCTTTTCGTCATTGTCACGCGCAGCCGCCCGCTGCCTGAATCCTTCTGGGAGAAGGGGCTTACCGCATGCCGCAGTTCCATTCCCGCCAAGCAGCCGTGGCTGGCCGGCATAAAATCCACCAACTACCTTCCCAATGCTCTCATGACCCGTGAGGCGCGCGAGCGCGGCGTGGATGTGAGTTTCTCCTTCGATGAGCACGACTTTCTCGCCGAGGCCGCCATTGCCAACGTGGGAGTGATCGACGGACGGGGGCGTCTTCTGATGCCGCGTTTCACGCATGCGCTGCCGGGCACGACTGCCCTGCTGGCCATGGAAATCGCCGGAACCATGATGGAGGTGATAATCACCGATATAACGGAAGAAATACTGTACGCGGCTTCGGAAATCCTGATATTCGGGACTGGTCCGGAGTGCGTGGCCGTCACGCGCTACGAAGGCAAACCCGTGGGAAACGGGCGCCCCGGTCCGTCGGGGCGCAGGCTCCGCTCCGCTCTGCATGAGGCTCTGCTGGCCGGAGGCACACCGCTTCTCAAGTCCTGAATCCGAGAGAGGTTTATCATGAAGACCGGAATGCTGGTTCAAGCAGGCGCATCCTTGTGCCTGGTCTGCGCGTGCATGTTTTCCGCCGCACCCTGTTTCGCCGCCGAGACGCACAAGACAGTGGTGACGGCCAAGGTTCCCGCCTCCACTCCCGAGGCCGACGCCGCCCGCGCCGCCTTGCCTGAAACCGTGGATGAAGCCACCGTTACCATCATCCCCGCCGCAGATATCATTGTCACATTCCCGCTGCTGCTCACCGAGCGCGGTGTGGTGGAAAGCGTGGATCTCAAGGCCAGGACCTTTGAACTCAAGCGCAAGGACGGTTCTTTGGCCAGAATTTCCGTGGGGGACGGCACGCTGGTGGAAAACGTCTATGCGGATATTTTCCACTCGGAGTCGAAGAAGGGGATCGACGGGCTGAAGAAGGGAGACAAGGTGCGCGCCCGGGTGTTCCCGCCGCGGAACGGAGAGGAAAGCGCCCTGCTGATTGATGTCTTCCATCTGTAGGAATTCCTTCCCCCGCGCCGTGCCGCCTGATGCCGCGGCGATTAGCCGCCGGAAGCGCGATACATGGAAACCGTCCGCAGGGCGATCCTGCCGCGCGGCGGCAAATGCGCTGCGGAGGGGTGCGGCAAAAGATTCCGGAAAATGAAAAACAGGGTAATGTGAACTTGCGCGCGTGAAGTCCCCTTCCGTATGTGCGGAGTTGCAGCTCCGGGCCGGTTTTGCCGGTTCGGAGCTTTTTCTGTGCCGTTGGGAGCGGCCGCCACTGGAAGCGGAGCCGGGCAGGACGAGGCTCATCTCTGCTCTTTCCGTCCGCAAGGCGCCCCCTGTCCGGCATCGCCGCAATTCGCCTGCTGCATGCGGCTCCGGCTTCAGGCGTGAAACCTGCGGGCAGGAACATGGGGGCTGGCCGGCAGATATTTTCAATAACAAAACGCGCGAGGACCCGGTGTGCGGGGAGTCATGCCGGAAAACGCGGCATCTGCATCTTGTGCCCTCCGGCAAAGGTGTTTATGGTAAGGAAATGTGCATTGTGCTGATCGATTTGCGCCCGGATTCAGCTCCCTTGCCGGGGACGGTTCTTTCCCCGCTTCCCCCACGGGGGGAGCGGACGCTCCTGCTTGCGGAGGGACTGGTGCGCGCGGGCGTTTCCGCCGCAACTGTCTGTTTCGCCGGGGGAGCGCTTGCCCGTGAATGCGGTGAGCGCGGGCTTCCCGTGGAAACCGTGCGTGAAGGGATTTCCGGATTCGGTCTGTATCTGACGCTCCGCCGCATACTTTCCCGCCGCGCGCCGCGCATTGTCCATCTTTTCGGAACCGAGGCACTGGGACAGGCCGCGTGGCTGCGCCGTTCCGGGGGATTCCGCCTTGTGCAGACGCTTGAGGATGCTCCTTCCGTTTCTGCCCGTTCCCATATGAAGGCACTGAGGAAAGTGGATGCGTTTGTAACACCGTCCGGACTGCTGGCGGAGGAACTGACGGCCCGCGCTTCCTCCGGCGCGGTCTGGCTGGCCCCGCGCGGCGCGGGCAGGGGCATGGGAGTGCCTCCGCTCATCCGGAGCGTGCTTCCCTGTGCGCTGCCGGTCAGAAAAACCGTTTCCCCCCGCCCCGGGGAACTTCCTTTTCCTCTGCCGCACGGGCATCCGGCCCTGCAGGGACAGAAGAACGGAAGTTCTTCCCATTTCCTGTTTTTTGTGATGGGGGAACCCGGCCCGGGGAGCGGCCTGCCTGCCCTGTTTTCCGCCATGGCCAGGCTGCGCGTTCTGGAAGAGTCCTCTCCCTGGGAAGTACGGGTTGCGGGGGAATTGCCGGACGTTGCCCCGCTTCTGTCGGAAGCCGAGGATCTGCGGGTGGGGGAACGTCTTGCGCTGCTGGGTGCGCAGGACGGAGATGCCGTCATGGGCCTGTGCGATGCGGTGATTTCTCCGATGGAGGATGCGCGCGGGCAGGCCGACGTGCTGCTGGCGGCGTGGAGCCGTTCTCTGCCGGTCATGGCGTCGTCCCTGCCCCGGCATGAGGAACTCGATCCGGACAGAAGCGCGTTCCTGCGCTTTGCGCCCTCCACTCCGGCGGAACTGGCGGAAGCCATGCGGGAACTCATGCGGAACCGGGAGCGGCGCGGAGAACTCGCCGCCGGAGGAAAAAAGGTGGTGGAACGTCTTTCTCCGGATATGTTCTGCGCGGCGCACAAGGCCATATATGAGGAGCTGGGAGAAATCCCCGCTTCAGGCGGCGCGTAGGGTCGGGAGGCATCGCCGCGCGGGAGATCTGCCCGGCCGGCGGACATATTTCAATCATGGCATGTTTCGGGAGGTTCGGCATGGCGGGAAAAAGAATCGGCAAGGGGGAACTGGCGGCCCGCGCCGCGCGGGTATGGGAGCTTCTCGAGGCGCGTTATCCCGCGCCCGGGACGCATCTTGTCCATGAAAATGCCTGGGAACTGCTGGTGGCGACGGTACTTGCCGCGCAATGCACCGACGCGCGGGTGAACACCATCACGCCGGAGTTTTTCCGCCGCTGGCCCCGTCCGGCAGATCTGCTCTCCGCCACGCAGGAAGAGGTGGAAGAAGTCATCCACTCCGCCGGGTTCTATCACAGCAAGGCGCGGAACCTGCTGGGAGCGGCCCGCAGGGTGGTCGAGATGCACGGCGGAGAAGTTCCCCGGACGCTGGCGGAGCTGATCCTTGTGCCCGGCGTGGCCCGCAAGACAGCCAACGTGGTGCTGTGGGGGGCTTTCGGCATCAATGAGGGGCTGGCTGTGGATACGCATGTCAAGCGCATATCCTACCGCCTGGGGCTGACGCGGCATCAGGAGCCGGTACGGATCGAGCGCGATCTCATGGAGCTTTTCCCCCGGCATGCCTGGGGCGACGTGAATCACCGCATGGTCTGGTTCGGGCGGGACGTATGCGATGCCCGGAAGCCGGACTGCGGACATTGCGAAATGGCCGGATTCTGCCCCCGCGTCGGGGTGGGAGAAGGAAAGGCTCGGGAGAAACAGCGTCCCGGTTCCGCGGGAAAAAATGATGCCGGGAACGGTTCGCCATCCTGAGCAATATCTCATATGCCGGGCTTTGGAGCATTTTCGGCTTGAAAATGCTCCCGGAGTCGAGCGGAGCCGGACGCCGGAGCGACGCCCCCATTCTCCGGTGTCGCCGCAATTCACTTGCGGCGTACAGCTCCGGCTTCAGGCGTGAAGCCTGCGAGCCGGAACACAGGGGCTGGCCGGCAGATACTTTCGAGAGCAAAACGTTCTAGATCTGCTGTCCGCGCGCGGCCTCCACGGAGGCGCGCAGCGTATCGGCCAGACCGGGAAGCAGGGCGCGGATTGCATCCGGGGGTTGTCCTGCCTTGAACGCGGCGTCCATTTCCGTGCTTTTTTCCTGCAACAGCAGGAGACCGAGGCTTGCGCCCACGCCTTTCAGGGTATGGGCGAGGCGATGGGCAAGTTCCCTGTCTCCCGCGTCAAGTGCCGACGCTATTTTTGCGGCGTCTTCCGCATGCTGATCGGCGAATTTGTCCAGCAGCCTGCGGAACAGGGCTTCATTTCCGGCCACACAGCGCAGGCCGAAGTTCATGTCAAGAAGGGGAGCGGACATTCTTCCTCCTGAGACGGGTCATGGCGCCCGCGTGATGACGCAGGCAGGCCGTGGTCATGCGCAATCCGGGGAATGGGGAGAGCGAAGGAAACGTATCGTTCGGTTCCCCGACGCGATACTGCGATGAAATCGCGTCATACCCGATCAACATACAGATGTTCAAGGAAGTTTTCCATGGCGTCGTCCATGCGGGAAATGAAAGGGGAAAGCTCAAAGGATTTTTTGCATGCCGGACAGTGCATGTAGGCTTCATGGCAGGTGCGGCGGATATCCAGAGCGGCTCCGCAGTCCGGGCAGGGAAGCGTGGTGCGGGCTTCCCGGGGGGCGAAGAAGAAAGGCATGAAAGGCTCCCGAGCGTTTTGCGATTGAACATATCTGCCAGCCAGGACCCGGTGTTCTGGCTCACGGGTTTTATGTCTCCGCCGGAGCAGACGCAGGCGGCCTGCGGCGGCGCCGGACAGAGAGCGTCGCGGCGGAGTTTCGTCCTGCCCGACGCCGCGGAGCATTTCGATGGCGAAATGTTCCGGGAGAAGGCGGTTCAGTTGAGTTCCTGCCGGTAGCGCAGAGACTGCCGAAGAGTCTCCCGGTCCATGAACTTGACTTCCGCGCCGAGCGGAATCCCCTGAGCCAGGCGGGTGACCCTGATTTCCGGGAAACGCCGCGTTACCTCATCGCGCACATAGCTGGCGGTGGCTTCGGCTTCAGCCGTGGCGCCCAGAGCAAGAATAAGCTCCCTGACCTCACCTTCCGCCAGACGCCTTGTCAGCCTGTCCATGTCCAGCGCCTCCGCCGGACTGTGATCCAGCGGAGCGAGCAGGCCGCCGAGAATGAGATACTGTCCCTTGTAGAAGTTTCCTTCCTCCATGGCGAGCAGGCTGTCCCATTCCGCCACGAGGCAGAGGCTGTCGCGCCCGCGCGAGGGGTCGGCGCAGACGGAACAGGGGTCACTGTCGGACAGGCTGCCGCAGCGGGAACAAAGATGCAGCTTGTCGCGCAGTTCGTAAAGGTTCCTGCCCAGGCGGCGCGTTTCTGCCTCCGGCCATTTCAGCAGGGTCATGGCCGCGCGCATGGCCGATTTTGGGCCGAGGCCCGGCAGGCGCGCCATTTGTTCGACGAGTTCCTTGAGCGGTTCGGGAATGCGTTGCATACAGACCTTTTGCTTACCAGCCGAGGCTGGATTCTCTGCCCTTTATCGCGGGCAGGGTGAGAGGCGTGGTCACCTTGACGCCGGGGATGCCGAAACGCACGGTGAAGGTTCCGGCATAGCGGTTTCCCCGGTAGATTTCCACCCGGTAGATGTCGCCTGCCGTATCCAGGGAATAGCTTTCCCGGAAGTCCCGGCGGCGGATGGTGATATCGCTTTCGTCCGGGCCGAGCGTCGCGCCGATGGCGTTGACACGGAAGCCCGGCATGCTTTTGACCAGAAAAGTTTCCCTGGGGCGGATTTCATCTCCGAAGCGCACGCGCTGTTCCTCCCCGTCCACCAGCACGGTGACGGCGTCGATGGATCTGTCGCTTTCCCGCCATTCCGGCCGGAAGCTGGTGACCATATTGTTTCCGTAGTGAATGGTCAGTCTGCCGCGCTCGCCGCTTACCGCCACGATGGGCATGTTGGCGCTGAGAGTTTTTTCTCCGCCCTCGGGCAGGGGAATGCTGCCCGCAAGATTGCGCCGGACGCCGGAAAGCGGCAGAACCAGCCGGTTGTCCATAAAGCCCGCGTAGACATCGCGGCCCAGGGCGCCGAGAACGCCTTCGGCAGTCAGGGGAAAGTCCCGCTCGAATTTCACGCCCGCGATGCGCAGAAATGCCTCCACCATGCAGAGCTGATAGTACGCCCGCTCCTTTACGCCGAAATCCTTGCTTACTTCCAGGCCATAGGCGGCCTTGCCGTGATTCAGGGCGAACCATGTCAGGCTTTTCGCCATTTCCGTGTCGCCGTCGCCCGTACGGGTGTTGCGCACATGCAGGGCATGCGCGGCGGCGAGCAGACGGGCGTTGACTTCCTCCGTTACCGCGCGGGCGTTTTCGCCCAGGCGTCCGAAGGCGGCTCCGGGGAGTTCTTCCTGATCGATGATGACGCTCTGCCCCCAGCGCCCGGGGTTGTGCGTGGGGGATTCCCAGGCAGGGCGGTAGAAGCCGCTGCCGTCATGGAGATTAAGCACAAGATCAATTTCGGGCCGGGTGATGATGCTCTGCAGACGGCGCACCGTGGCGTATTCGGGATCGTTTTCCCGCAGGGCGGCGAACTTGCGGTTCATGTCGCCGTGGAGTCCGCGCGACCGCTTGATGATGCTGGGGAAATTGAGATTGGGAATCACCAGCACGGTGCCCCCGTCATAACGGTAATGGGTGGCCAGCAGCGCAGCGGCGGAAAAACCGCCCGGCTCATCGCCCTGAATGCCGCCCACGATAAGGACGGTAGGGCCTTCGCCCGAGCCGTGCGCGGTGAGAGTGAAATCCAGCGGAGAGGTCAGCGGAGGAAGAATATCGGCGTCACTCCGGCGTTTCGCCGCGGATGCCGCGGAGGAAAAGGACAGCGGCGTCATGAGCGTCAGGATGACGGCAAGAAAGAGAATTCGCGCGGCGGCTGACGCAAGGCGCGGCGGACAAGAGCGCGGCACGATTGTGGACATGGGGACTCCGGTTGAGGGGGATTCGGCGGCTTTCCGCATGGAACCCGCGGCACGGCGGAGATTATGCGGAAGAAATGTATTTCCGTAAATCCCCCGCCGGGTTTAAAATTAAGGAGGATCACCCCGGCTCTGCAACAGGGCGACAGACTTTCCGGGCTTGACCTGCGGTGTCGCCGGACGTATCGTTTTTCTTCCCATTTTCGCGAGCGGCGCGATATTTTCGGGTTTTCGCAAGGAGATATACTATGCCCGGCTTGGAACTCACCCCTTACATCTGGTTTGACGGCAGGCTCATCCCGTCGGAAGAAGCCAAAATCCATGTGCTTACGCACGCCCTGCATTACGGAACGAGCTATTTTGAAGGCATCCGCGCCTATGCGTGTTCCGACGGCACTTCCGCCGTGTTCCGCCTGAAGGAACACATGAAGCGCTTTGTCAATTCCGGAAAGATCCTGCGACTGACCTGCCCTTATGATCTCGCCACAATGGAAAAGGCGGTCATCGATACCATGGTGGCCAACAAGATGTCCGCCGGATATATCCGCCCCCTGGCATGGGTGGGGGAAGGCCCTCTCGGCGTCTTCCCCGGCAATCCCGTTCATGTCATCGTCGCCACCTGGCCCTGGGGAGCGTATCTTGGCGCGGAAGCGCTGGAAATGGGCGTGCGCGTCAAGACCAGCTCGTTCAACCGCATTCATCCCAATACCCTGATGGGCAAGGCCAAGGCGGGCGGCAACTACGTCAACTCCGTGCTGGCCAAGATGGAAGCCGTGCAGAGCGGCTATGACGAGGCTCTGATGCTCGACGTCAACGGCTGCGTGTCCGAAGCCACCGGCGAAAACGTGTTCATCGTCCGCAACAACGTACTCAAGACCACTCCCGGCGTTTCCATTCTTGAGGGCATCAACCGTGACGCGATCATGTGTCTGGCAGAAGATCTCGGCTACAGGGTGGTGGAACAGGTCTTCACCCGCGACGAGATGTACACCGCCGACGAAGCGTTCTTCTGCGGCACCGCCGCCGAGGTGACCCCGATCCGAGAGCTGGACGACCGCATCATAGGGGAAGGGCATGCCGGTCCGGTGACCAAGGCCATTCAGAAGGCATTCTTCGAGGCCGCGCACGGCGAAAACGAAAAGTACGCCCACTGGCTCACCCACTACAGATTCTAGCCGCAGAACCGGACGAGAGTACGCATGGCCGACGACGCCCAGAGCAGACTGCCCGGCGGGGGAGGCGCCGCCTCCCTTGCCGCGCGTTATCGCCCCCAGACCTTTGCGCAGGTCGTGGGGCAGGATATGGTGAAATCCATTCTGTCCCGCGCCGCGCTGGAAGACAGGGTTGCCCCGGCCTATCTTCTCAGCGGGACGCGCGGGGTGGGCAAGACCACCGTGGCCCGTATCTTCGCCAAGGCGCTGAACTGTGTCCACGCCCCCGCCGGGGAGCCATGCAACGAGTGCAGCGCCTGCCGCCGCATCACGCAGGGCAGCTTCGTGGACGTGGTGGAAATCGACGGCGCGTCGAACCGGGGCATCGATGACGTGCGCCGTCTGCGCGATGCCGTTGGTTATGCCCCGCTGGAAGGGCGCTACAAGGTTTTCATCATCGACGAAGCGCACATGCTCACCAAGGAGGCTTTCAACGCCCTGCTGAAGACTCTGGAGGAGCCTCCCGCGCACGTCACGTTCATCATGGCCACGACGGAACAGCACAAGTTCCCGGTGACCATTGTCAGCCGTTGCCAGCATTTTGTCTTCCGCCAGATTCCCGAGGCCACGCTGGAGGCGCATATCCGTTCGGTGCTGGAACGGGAGGCGCGTCCCTTTGAAGAGGACGCCGCGCGCCTGATCGCCCGCCGGGCGGCAGGCAGCGTGCGTGACGCAATGTCGCTGCTGGGCCAGACCCTGGCTCTCGGCGGCGGAGCGGAGACGCCCCTCACCGCGGCGCAGGCCCGCGAAGTGCTGGGGCTGGCCGGTCAGGAAGTCATGGACCGCCTGCTGGACGCGCTGGCCGGACAGGATGCTCTGGCTGTGGCCAGACTGGTGCGCGAGCTGCTGGGGCAGGGCGCGGACATGGGCTTTTTTCTGCGGGAGCTGGGCGGGCTGTGGCGCAATCTTTTCCTCATCCGGCAGGCCGGGCCGGAAGCCGCCTCCGAGCTGGAGCTTCCCGAACGGGAAGCCGTCCGCCTGACAGGGCTGGCCGGAAAATTCTCTCTTTCCTATATTCACGCCGCGTGGCAGATGACGCTGGAAAGCCAGCGCCGTATTCTCACCAGCCTTGAGCCTGCCGCGGGGCTGGAACTTCTGCTGCTCAACCTTGCTCTGCTGCCCCGCCTGCTTCCTCTGGGGGATCTGAATCCGGACGCTCCGGCAGGAGGAGAACGCGTTTCTCCTCAGGTTTCTTCTGAAATTCCGGAAAGCCGAGCGGGCGCAAGGTCCGGGCAGGACATGCCGCGCCGGGCGGAGGAGGAAAGCGCGGGAGCGCGCCGCCCTTTCGCTGAAGCGGCGGCATCATCCGAAAGTTCCGCAGCGTCCTCTTTTCGTTCCGGGGCCGTTTCTCCGGCGTCTGTCCCGGAAAGGCCGGAGGAAACAGCGGTTTCGCCGCGCCGTTTCCTGCCGCCGGAAGGCGCGCGCCGTTTTGCTCCTCCGTCCCGTGTGCCGGAAGCCCCGTCTCCTGCGCGGCAGCCTGTCCGCCGGGAAAAGACGGATGATGTTCCCCCCTGGCTGGATGAGATCCCCGCCGGAGGCGACCCTGCGCTGAAGGCTGCGGACGGTGCGGAGCGGCAGCGTCCGGCAGACGGGGTCGGATCAGCTTCCGGGCGTGCAGTCGTTCCGTCGCCGGAGTGTTCCCGGCCTGCGGCGCTGTCCGCCCCCTCCGGGACAGATACGGAGGAGAGAGGGGGGAAGCCTGAATGGGAAGACTTTCTGACCTTTTGCGAAGGCCGGGAGGGTGTGCCTCTCAATCTGCTTCGCCAGTGTGCCGGAGAAATAGAGGACGGGCGTCTGCGCCTGCATCCCCGGTCGCAGACGGTTTCCCTTCAGCTTCAGCGTCATGCCGAGATGTTGAGGCAGGCGGCGGAGAGCTGGGCCGGACGGCCTCTGGAGCCGGAGTTCATGCCCCCGCGTACGGAGCGCCGCACCTCGGCGGAACTCAGGTCTGAAATGCAGGATCATCCCGTGGTACAGGAACTCAGTCGTATTTTCGGGGCAACGCTCGTGCACTGCGCTCAGGCGGACAGGAACTGAAACTGTCCGGTATTCGGAATTTCCAACCTGATAACACAAGGAGACAATCCCATGCCCAATATGAACGATTTGCTGCGTCAGGCGCAGGTCATGCAGAACAAGGTGCTCAAGCTCCAGCAGGAAATGGCGGAAAAAACCGTGGAAACCTCCGCCGGAGGCGGCATGGTCAAGGTCGTGATGAACGGCCGCCAGGAACTCAGGGCCATTGCCATTGATCCCAGGGCGCTGGAGGGCGGCGATGTGGAAATGCTTCAGGACCTTATTCTCAGCGCCGTAAACGAAGGCGTGCGCGTGACCCGCTCCAACATGGAGAGAGAAATGAGCAACCTGACCGGAGGAATCCGGGTGCCCGGCATGTTCTAGAGCATTTCACCCTTGAAAATGTTTCCGGAATCGAGCGCAGCGAGTCGTCCCTGCGCTCGATTCCGTATCGGACGCAGGGTTCCGGCTTCCGGCGCGAGTGGCGTCCGGCTGACGGAAAAGGAAGGCTGACCGATATGGACACGCATATTGCCGGGCCGCTGAACGCGGCGGAACCGGATACGGGGGTTCGGATGTTTCCGCATTGTTCCGGACGGGGGGCTGCTTGATACCCGGCGGGTTTTCCCTGTCCGGCCCGCTGCTCATGGAAGGGGCGCTGGGCACACGCCTGCGATCCGAATACGGCCTGACTTTTGACCCTCATGTGGCCATGGCGGCTTTGTGCCTGACGGAAAAAGGACGCGCGGCGCTGCGGACGCTGTGGGGGGAATACCTGGGCATCGCCCATGAACACGGTCTTCCTTTCCTTGCGGCGACGCCGACCCGCCGCGCGGGACGGGAGCGTATGGAGGAGGGCGGATACGGGACGGAGCTGTTCGCCGCGAACACGGCTCTGCTGAAAGAAATCCGTGCAGAGAGCGGATATGTGATGTACATCGGAGGGCTGATGGGATCGCGGGGCGACGCCTATACCGGAGCGGGCGCGCCCGGCAGGGATGAAGCGCGGGATTTCCATGCCTGGCAGGCCGAAGCTCTGCACGGGGCCGGAGTCGATTTTCTCTATGCGGCGCTCATGCCCGCCCTGCCGGAGTCGGAAGGCATGGCGGCGGCGATGGGGAGTACGGGCCTGCCCTGTCTTTTCAGCTTTACCCTGCGGCGTGACGGCCGCCTGCCGGACGGGACGGCGCTGTCCGACGCCATATGCCGGGTGGACGAAGCGTGCGCGCGGGCCGGATGCAAAGCTCCTCTATGCTATATGACAAACTGCGTCCATCCCCGTCTGGTGCGGGAGGCGTTGCTTCGGCCGTTCAACCGCACGGATGCGGTGCAGCGGCGTTTTCGCGGCATCCAGGCCAACGCGTCGCCTCTGGATATGGAGGTTCTGGATGGTGCGGACGGAACAGTGACATCTCCGCCGGAAGAATGGGCGCAGGAGATGGCCGCGCTGCGGGATATCATGGATGTGAGCATATGGGGCGGCTGCTGCGGTACGGATGGCAGACATCTTGCCGCACTGGCCGAGCTGGCGCAAGCTCAGGATGAGAACACTCACGGAGTCGGGTTGCACAAACCGCAAGCGTGAACAACGCTTTCCGACAGTTCCCATGGGCTGTTCCATGAGGGAAGACAGCGGAAGCTGAGGGACGATGTTCCGCGGCCTTCTTTCATCAGTGTCAGCCGGAAGGCGTGGAGCCTGAGACGTTCGCCGTCCGGTCTGCCGTATCTGGAGTCTCCCGCCAGAGGATACCCGCGAGAGGCGAACTGGACGCGGATCTGGTGGGTGCGGCCGGTGAGCAGCCGCACCAGCATCAGGGTTGCCGTCCGCCCCTGCACGTCACGTGTTTCCAGAGCCCGGACGATGCTCCGCGCCTCCTTCCCTTCCGTCCGTCCTGTTTCCATGCGTTCCGTCTGCCGGTTTTTCTCCATGCGGTCGCGCAGTTCGCTCTCCCCGGCGTGGGGCCAGCTGCCCCACACCCAGGCCAGATATTCCTTGCGCGGCGGCGTTTCCGTCCGTCCGGCCAGAGCGTCGCTGAGTCGGCGCAGCGCGGCGTAGCTTTTGCCGGCAATCAGCAGTCCCGATGTATCCTTGTCCAGCCTGTGCACGGGGGCGGGAACAAACTCCGCATGACGGAACCGCGCCGCGAGGAGGGAAGCCACGCTGTCCGCATGGCCGGTTCCTCCCTGCGACGGCAGGCCGGAAGGCTTGTTCAGAACAAGAATATCCTCGTCTTCATATATGACGGGAAGAATGGCGGCGTCCCCGAAAGCGTTTGCGGAGGCGGGCCGGGGGCGGACCGGAGAGGCGGAGCCGGGGGCTTTCAGCGCGGCGAAGGGCGGAACGCGCACGAGATCCCCCTCGCTCACGCGGTCGAACGCTTTCGATCTGCCTCCGTTGACGCGTACCTGGCCGCTGCGGATCCATTTGTGAAGTTCTCCGGCCGCTGCTTCGATGCGCCGCTGGAGAAAGTTGAGCAGCTTCTGCCCGGATTCCGCCCGGCTGACTGTGAGCGCGTCCATGAGCTACTGCTTTCTGTCCGCGATGACGGCCAGGGCGTTGACTGCGGCGGCGGCCAGAGGGGACCCCCCCTTGCGTCCGCGCAGCGCAAGGCAGGGATGCCCGCTGTGAACCAGCAGCTCCTTGGATTCCGCCGCGTTCACGAACCCCACGGGCATGCCGATGATCAGGGCCGGTTCGGGCAGCCCCTCATCCAGCAGTTCCAGCAGAGTGAGCAGGGCGGTGGGAGCGTTGCCGATGGCGACAATGCTGTCGGCAAGGGCTTCTCCGGCCAGGAGCATGGCGGCGCGCGCCCGGGTGATATTATCGGATCGAGCCTTGTCCGCCACACCGGGGAGGTCAAGCAGACACCGCACCGAACAGTTCAGGGGAGTGAGGCGGCGGGTCGGAATGCCGGAGCTTGCCATGCGGGTATCGGTGAATATGGAACAGCCGCGCCGCAGAGCCCGCACGCCGCGCCGTACGGCGTCTTCCGGCAGATAGAGATCGCCGGGCAGGGAAATGTCGCCGCTGGCGTGTACCAGACGCCGGGCGATTTCCCACGCATGGCCGGTGAAGGGGCGCGGTTCGGGAATTTCTCCGTCGATGATGACAAAGGAACGGGCTTCAATGTCGTCCGGCGGAATCAGCGCCGCGGCCTGTCGATTGTCGGTGGCAAGTGGATGGGAAGGGAGTGTCATGACATATCCTTGTTGAGATCGTTCTGCCGGGGAAGACAGCGGGCGACGAAACACCGGGCTGCGTCGGGGTGGGAAAGCATTGACAGATGAACATATGAGCCGGAAATGCATCCGAGGGCTGCGCCTTCATGTTCAGCACGGGCGGAGGAGGCGGCGGGAGAACGCAGCTCCCAGAGCGGGGAAAGTCCGTCAGGCTTTTCGATGACGCGCGAATAGTGGAATTCATGTCCGCGTACGGTCAGATTCTCCCACGGGCCTGCCAGTCCGCGGGCTTCCCTGTATCCCAGGGCGGCCCGGCGTGGTTCCATGCGGGCGCGCAGGGGCAGGCATCCGCACATGGGAAAGGCCGTTCCGTCTTTTTCCAGAAAGTCCATGAGATAGAGAAAGCCGCCGCATTCGCCGTACGTTGCATGCCCGCAGGCAAATGCGCGGATTGCCTCGCGCATGGAAACATTGGCGGAAAGGCGTTCGGCGTGCAGTTCGGGATAACCGCCGGGAAGAATAAGTCCGCGCGATCCCGGGGGCAGCCCCGCATCATGCAGGGGAGAGAAGGGAACAAGCTCTGCGCCGGCTTCCTCAAGCAGAAGGCTGCTTTCCGGATACCAGAAACTGAACGCTTCATCCCGTGCGAGGGCGATGCGTATGCGGGGGAAGCCCGTTTTTGCCGCACCGGGGAAAGAATATCCGGCCCTGGAGGGAGACATGTGCCGCGGGGAAACACCCAGACGGGCGAACAGGGCGTCGAGATCGATGTGAGATTCCGCCAGTTCCGCAAGTCTGGCGAAGAAAGCCGCGCTTTCGGCATCTCCGCGGAATTCTCCGGCCTGAGTCAGTCCAAGGTGGCGCGAGGGCAGGGTGATGTCTTCCGTGCGGGGCATCACTCCCAGCAGGGGGATATCCGGGCAGAATTCCGCAAAGGCCGCGCGCAGGAGCTTTTCGTGCCGTACGCTGCCGGCCATGACGCAAAGAGCGCCGGCCACGGCGAGACCGGGCCGCAGTCCGGCCAGGCCCCTGGCGACGGCGGCGGCGCTGGCGGCCATGCCCCGGACGTCGATGACAAGCAGCAGGGGGACATGAAGTTCAAGCGCCACATCCGCGGCGGAGGCGGCAAGGCCGGGAAGCCCGTCATACAGCCCCATCGCGCCTTCAATAATGGCGATTTCAGGAACGGAGCCGCGGGGAACTTCCGCCCGGGGCAGGACAAGCCGGGGATGAAGAAGAAACTGACGCGCGGCGTTGCCGGGAAGTTCCTTCCACGCCTGCATCCATGGGTCGAGATTCAGGGAAGGAAGCCCGCACGCGGCGGCATGCCAGCCGGGATCGATGAAGTCCGGGCCCGTTTTGAACGGGCGCACGAGAAAACCTCTGTTCCGGCATGCGGCCATAAGCGCAAGCGAAACGGTTGTCTTGCCGCAGCCGCTTCCCGCGCCGCTGATCAGCACGGAAGGAAGATGCGGCGCGGCGCAGGAACATGCCATGACCGGAGCGGGGTTAGGTATTGCGATGGCGCAGCGATTCGGCCAGCAGAACGGGGTCCTTGTCGGGGCGGGCCTGGGCGTTCAGTTCCTGAGACCCCCCGGAACATACGAAATGACCGTTCTGGAGTTCGGCATATCCGGCGGAAATGACCTTGCCGTAGGGCAGTTGATCGCGCATATCGCCATGATCCACGCGGCGGGGAAAGAGAAAGCATACCGGCTGACCGGAGAAATCTTCAAGGATGAGGTACTTCATCAGACATTCCTCTATGGTTTGAAGCATCGGCTCCAGAGCGTGTTGCTGATGGACGTGTCTGCCGGCCGGAATACAGGTTTCCGGCATGCGGTTTTCACGCTTCCGCCGCTGCCTGACGCCGCAAGCGAATTGCGGCTGCTCCGGCTCCCCCGGCCGTGGGCGCAGTTGCGCTTTGCGGAAAGGGAGAGCAGGGATGAATCCCGTTCCGCTCGGAACCGGGAGCATTTTCAAAACGAAAACGCTCAGGGAGAGCAGGGCGCGGGAATGGCCGTCCTGTGAAGCCGGGGACCGCAGGCCGCCGCGCAAGGCGGGATTTTCTGCTACAATCCCCCGGAATGCGGGCTTTTGTCAATGACTGCCGGGGCGCGGAGAGCGGTCAGACGGCGGCGCAGTCGCTGCGGAGCCGCCGTCTGACGCCTTGCGCGGCATGGCTCTCCGGATCAAATCATTGAAGCGTTCCGCCTCCGGGGCTAATGCATATGAGGAAAGGGCCTGAAGCCTTTTCATCCTGAGAGCCGCTGATCTGTTCTGCAGATGCGTCAGCGGCGGAACGCGGCAAGGGCGCGTCGGCCCGCAGTATGAGCCGGGCCGGGTTAAACTGTTCTCACCGGGGGTAAGCCATGTTTCAATCCACAGTCGCCCCGTCCGCCGACTGACTGAAGCAGCCGACGGACAGGGGGCGTGCGGATTGCCCCTCCCTGAAGGGAGGGGGTACGGAAAAGGATTTCAGCGGCTTCGCCGTCTTGTCAACTCCTCTTTTCCCCCTGAAGGGGGAGGTCTCAAAACACAAAGGAATTTTTGATGAATGAATATATAAGATCGGAAGAATTCCGGCGCAGGGTGATGCTGGCCGTGCTGATCGGCATTATCATAGGGATTATCGGCGCCATTGTGAAATTCGGATGGGAAGTGCCTTTTCCGCCGCGCACGCCTCTGCGTGACGCCACCAATCCGCCCCAGCAGCTCTTGCAGCAGATGGGCATGTCGTTCGACTTCACGCATCTGACCTATCTGTACAACGGGAACCCCCGCCCGATCATCAGTTTTGCCGTACACTTCGGCTTTTCCATCGCCTTTGGGGTGATATATGCGGTCATTGCCGAATACAGGCCGATTATCAGGCTGTGGCAGGGAACGGTTTTCGGTGTGGCCGTGTGGTTTGCCTTCCATGTTGTGCTCATGCCGCTCATGGGCACGGTGCCCGCGCCGTGGGATCAGCCCTTTGCGGAGCATTTTTCCGAGTTTTTCGGCCATGCGTTCTGGATGTGGGTGATGGAACTGTGCCGCCGAGACCTGCGCAACCGCATGACGCACGAGATCGAACCGCCTGTGCCGTCTCTGGGAGTGAAACTGTAGCAGGACACAGCGAGCCCGGATCAGCATGACCGAAACGAGATGAAGGAGGGGCCGGAAACATCCGCGGATGTTTCCGGCCCCTCCCGGACTGCCCAAAGCGCTCCGGGAGCGCTTTGCGGTTGAACATATCCTGCTGGCCGGCCTCCCCCGTGTTCCGGGCCGCAGGTTTCGCGCCCGAAGCCGGGCCTTGCGCCGCAAGCGGGCCGGGCGACGCCGGAGAGGTGCGCCACGGTGCCCCCGACCGCCAGCGCGGAGCGCTTTACGGACAGGGAGAGCAGGGATGCGTTTCGCTCTACCCGGTTCCGCAGAGCATTTCAATGGCGAAATGCCCTATCGCTTGTTCCGCCATTCCACGGCTACCTTCCCGTCTTCCGCGAGGAAAACGTCGAGCATTCTGTCTGCCAGGAGAGGATTGGTGAAGGTATAGTCGGA